>NZ_JAIQYY010000002.1:215827-295208 GCF_020181035.1 Streptomyces sp. CoH27 | reverse complement strand
CCTACGCCTACGCCGACCGGCTCGACCGCGCCGAGAGCCTGTTCGCCGAGGCCCTGCGCGCCTACACCACCGCCGGCTGGCGCGGCGGTCACCTCTCGCTCGCCAACGCCTTCCTCGGCCTCGCCTACCGCAGACAGGGCCGCCTGCGCGACGCCGAGTCCACCCTGCGCGAGGCCTTGGTCCTCGCCGAACGGGTGGGCCGCGGCCTGCCGTTGTACTGGTCGGCCACCTGCGGACTGGTCGACACGCTGCTGGCCCGCGGCCGGATCCAGGAGGCCTGGTCGATCGCCGAACAGTACGGCTTCGCACCCCCGTACCCGTCCACGATCGTGCTGCCCGACATCCGCTCCGTGCGCGGTCGGCTGCTGCTCGCCGTCGGCCGCGTCGAGGACGGCATCAACGAGCTGGAGGCCGCCGAGAAGACGGCCGCCTCGCGCGGCGGTCACAACCCCGTGCTCGCGCCCTGGTCGATAGACCTCGCCAAGGCGCTCGCCGCGCAGGACCCGCCGCGGGCCGCCCAGCTCGCGGCCGACGCCCGCCGGCAGGCCGAGCGGTTCGGCACGGACACCGCGATCGGCGAGGCCCTGCGCTGTGCCGCCGCCCTGGAGACCGGCAGCCGCGCGGTCCAGCTCGCCGCCCAGGCCGTCACCTACCTGGAGGCCTCGCCCTGCCAGTACGAACACGCGGCGGCCCGCGTCGAGTACGGCATCGCCGCCCGCTCCGTCGCAGAACTGGGCCGCGGCCTCGACCTCGCCCGGGCGTGCGGGGCGGAGGGCCTGGTGGCCCAGGCGAGGGAGGTGCTGGAGACAGGGCGGGGGCTTCGCTGAGAAGACGTCACACCGCGAGCAGCTGGTCCGTCACCGCCGTCAGCCGCCTGCGGACCTGCGGGTCGTACGTCCCCTCGTGCGCCCGCGCCCGCCGGGTGCCGTCGAAGTAGCCTCCGCTGCCCCGCTCTTCCGTGGCCAGCGCCAGGACGCCCGGCGCCCCGTCGGCGACGGTGTGCCACGGGGTGACGGCGCTCTCGCGGACCATCGCCGTGTCCATGAAGGTGGCCGGGTGCAGGACGTTCACCGCCACCCCGGTGTCCGCCAGTTCCTCGGCGAGGGTGAAGGTGTGCGCGGCGAGGGCGAACTTGCTGCGGCAGTACGCGGACAGTCCGCTGTAGCCGCGGGTGAGTTCGGGGTCGGCGAAGTCGAGGGGTTCCTGGCCGGCCGAGCCGACGTTGACGATCCGGGCCGGTGTGTTCTCCCGCAGGGCCGGCAGCAGGGAGCGAGTGAGGGCGACCGGGGCCAAGTAGTTGACGGCGAGGCGCAGTTCGTGTCCGTCGGCGCTGAGATCTCGTCCGGAACCGGGGGTGCCGCCGCCCACCCCCGCGTTGTTGATCAGCACATCCAGCTCCGGGTGGGCCTCGGCGACCCGGGCGCCCAGCTCGCGGACCTCGGCGAGGCGGGCCAGGTCGGCGACGAACCCCTCGGCCGCCCCCTCGGTGCGCAGCTCGGCGACCAGGTGCTCGGTGCGTGCCTGGTCGCGGCCGTGGGCGAGGACGACATGGCCGGAGCGGACCAGCTCGAAGGCGACGTAGCGGCCGAGTCCGGAGGTGGCACCGGTGATGAGAACAGTCGACATGCTGCCAGCCTAGGCACGTGCCGCCGCCGTCAGAGGGGTGCTGTCGAAGGTACGACCAGCAGGGTCACCCTCAGTCTGTGCCCTCCTCCTCGGCGAGTTCGGCGAGCACCCGCTGGGCCGTCGCGAATGCGGAGTTGGCGGCCGGCACCCCGCAGTACACGGCGGTCTGCAGTAGCACCGCGCCGATCTCCTCGGGCGTCAGCCCGTTGCGGCGCGCCGCGCGGACGTGCATGGCCAGTTCGTCGTAGTGGCCGTGCGCGACCAGCGCGGTCAGCGTGATCATGCTGCGTTCGCGCCGGGACAGCGTCGGGTCGGTCCAGATCTCGCCCCAGGCGTAGCGGGAGATGAAGTCCTGGAAGCGGGCGGTGAACGGGGTCTGCCGGGCCTGCGCCCGGTCCACGTGCGCGTCGCCCAGTACCTCGCGGCGCACCCCCATCCCGCCGGCCGGCGGCCCGTCGAGCTGGGTGCGCAGCGCGGCCAGCACGGCCCGTGGACACTGCGCGGGCGCGAGGTGTGAGGCCCCGGGCAGCTCCACCAGCGTCGAGCCGGGCACCGCGTCGGCGATCTCCCGCAGATGCGCCGGCGGTGTCGCCGGGTCCTGTCGGCCCGCCACCAGCAGGGTCGGTACGGCGATCTCGCCGAGCCGGTCGCGCAGATCGAACGCGGCGAGCGCGTCGCAGCAGGCGGCGTACGCCTCCGGGTCGGCCTCCCGGTGGTCCCGGACCAGGCGCGGCACGGTGAACCCGGGGGTGAACCAGCGCGCGTCGGCGCTCTCCACCAGCCACTCCAGACCCTCGCGCCGCACCCGCTCGGCCCGTTCCTGCCAGGCCGCGCCGCCGCCGAAGTGGGCGGAGGAGCACAGGACCGCCAGCGAGGTCAGCCGGTCGGGGTGGTGCACGGCCAGATGGAGGCCGACGGCGCCGCCGAGGGACACCCCGGCGTAGCCGAAGCGGTTGATGCCGAGTGCGTCGGCGAGGTCCAGCACCAGCGCCGCGAGGTCGCCGACGGTCGCGCCCGGCCCGATCAGGTCCGCCGCCGAGCCGCCGTGCCCGGGCAGGTCCCAGCGCACCACCCGGTGGCCGGCGGAGAGCTCGGGCGCGACGGCGTCCCACAGGGCGTACGAGGTGCCCAGCGACGGCCCGAGCAGCAGCGGGGGAGCGGAATCCGGGCCGTCCGCCCGGTGGTTGAGGAGTTTCACGGTCAACTTCGCTCCAGGGCACGGTCGGTGAGGGCACCGGCGAAGCCGGTGTAGTGCGTGGGGTCGGTGAGGCCGGCCAGGTCGAGATCCTTCAACTCTGGCTCCTCGCCGAGGAGTTCGGCGAGCGGACGCTGCTCGGTGTGGGTGCGGCGGGCGACTGTGGTGAGCAGTTCCTTCGCCCGGGCACGGCCGAGCCGGGGTGCCAGCGCGGCGGTCAGCCGCTCGGAGACGATCAGGCCCCCGGTGAGGTCCAGATCGCGGCGCATCGCTTCGGCGTTCACGCGCAGGCCCTCGGCGAGGCCGGCCGCGTCCCGGGCCGCGCCGCCGGCCAGCCGGAGCAGATCGCGCAGCGGCTCCCACTCGGCGTGCCAGGCCCCGGCCGGCCGTTCGTCCCCGGCGGCGAGTGAGCCGTACAGCGTGGCCGCGAGCTGCGGGGCGCGGCGGGCGGCGGCCGCGAGGAGGGTGGCGCGCACGGGGTTGGCCTTGTGCGGCATGGCCGACGAACCGCCGCCGCTGCCCTCGGCCACCTCGCCGATCTCCGTCCGCGACAGGGTCAGCACGTCCTCGCCGAGCTTGCCCAGCGCACCCGTGGTGAAGGCCAGGCAGCCGGCCAGGTCGGCGACGGGGGTGCGCAGCGTGTGCCAGGGCAACGGCGGTGCGGTCAGGCCCAGTTCACGGGCGTACGCCTCGGTCAGCGCGGTCGGGTCCTGGGTGCCGTACGCCTGGAAGGCCGCCAGCGTTCCGGCGGCGCCGCCGAGTTGGACCGGCAGGGTGTGCCGTACGTGCGAGACGCGGTCGCGGGCGTCCAGGACAAGTGAGCGCCATCCGGCCGCCTTCAGGCCGAATGTCGTCGGCACCGCGTGCTGGGTGAGCGTGCGCCCCGGCATCGGGGTGTCCCGGTGGCCGGCGGCGAGCCTCGCGAGCGCGCGCTCGGCGCGGGTGAGGCCGTCGAGGACCAGGTCTAGCGTGCGTACGGCGACCAGCATGGCGGCGGTGTCCAGGATGTCCTGGCTGGTGGCGCCCCGGTGGACGTACGGCCCGTACGGCTCGCCCACCGCGGCGGTGAGGTCGGCGACGAGCGGGATGACCGGATTGCCGCCGGCCCGGGCGCGCCCGGCGAGGGAGCGGATGTCGAAGCGCGCGGGGTCGGCCGCCCCGGTCACCGCGTCGGCGGCCTCGGCGGGGGCGAGGCCCAGCGCCGCCTGGGCACGGGTGAGGGCCGTCTCGGCGTCGAGCAGGGCGTGCAGGAAGGCGGTGTCGCTCGTCGCGTCCGCCGCCGGGGAACCGGCCCACCCGGGGGCGAGCAGGCCGGTGTCGCTCGTGTGATCAGCTGTCACTGGTACTCCAGGAAGACCGTCTCGCCTTCGCCCTGAAGGCGGATGTCGAAACGGTAGGCGCCCCGGCCCTCGTCCCCGGCGATCAGCGTGCCACGCCGCTCGCCCACCTGGGTGAGCAGCGGGTCGGCGGCGAGCGCGGCCTCGTCGCCCGGGAGGTAGATCCGGGTGTACAGGTGCACGAGGAGGCCGCGCGCGAAGACGCACACGCTGAGGTACGGCGCGTTGTTCCCGCGGGCGCCGGGCCGGAGCGTACGGGCGTACCAGTGGCCGTCGGCGTCCGTCTGGATGCGGCCCCAACCGGTGAACTCCACGCCGTTGCGGCCGAGATACCCGCCGGTCGCCGGATCGCGCCGGATGGAGCCGTCGGCCTGCGGGACCGTGCCGTCGGGCCGGGGCCCCCACAGTTCCACGAGTGCGTCCGGCAGCGGGTTGCCCTCGCCGTCGGTGACGTACCCATGGACGGTGATCGTGTCCGGGTGGCCGAGCGGTGCGATGTCCTCGCCGCCGCGGAAGGGCAGCGCGTAGCCGTAGAAGGGGCCGACCGTGTGGGACGGGGTGGGGAACACCTGGTCGGGGCTGCTCGTGTCGATCTTCGTCATGGCGGTCAGCGTCCTTCCTCGATCCAGGTGGCGGCCGGGCCGTCGAGCACGATGTCCCAGTGGTAGCCGAGCGAGAACTCCGGCACCGACAGGCCGTGGTCGTAGGTGGCGACGAGCCGCTGCCGGGCCGCGTCGTCCGTCACCGACTGCAGGATCGGGTCGTACGGGAAGAGCGGGTCGTTCGGGAAGTACATCTGGGTCACCAGCCGCTGCGTGAACGCCGTGCCGAACACCGAGAAGTGGATGTGGGCCGGGCGCCAGGCGTTCACGTGGTTGCGCCACGGGTAGGGGCCGGGCTGGATGGTCGTGAAGTGGTAGCGGCCCTCGGTGTCGGTGAGGGTGCGGCCGACGCCGGTGAAGTTCGGGTCGAGCGGGGCGTCGTGCTGTTCACGCTGGTGGGCGTAGCGGCCGGCCGAGTTGGCCTGCCAGATCTCGATCAGCTGGCCGCGCACCGGGCGTCCGGCGCGGTCCAGCAGCCGCCCGGAGACGGTGATCCGCTCGCCGATCGGCTCCCCGGCGTGCTGCCGGGTGAGGTCGTTGTCGATGCCGGTGATGTCGCGTTCCCCGAAGGCGGGGGAGTGCAGCTCCACCAGCTCCGGGTCCTTGCCCGTGTCGATGGCGACCAGCGGCTGCTTCGGGTGGCGCAGGACGGAGGAACGGTAGGGGGCGTAGTCGCGGCGGGGGTGGTGCTCGACGGGGGCGCCGTCGGCGACGCGCTTTTCGTACGCGGCGCGCTCGGCGGCGATTTCGAGGTCGATGTCGGCTTGGGTGAGAGGCATGGGGATACCTGACGCTTCCTTGGCGTGCGGGGACGAGGTCCTCAGCGGTCCAGTACGAGGGCGAGGCCCTGGCCCACGCCGATGCAGAGGGTGGCCACGCCGGTGCCGGAGCCGCGGCGGGCGAGCTGGTGGGCGACCGTGCCGGCGAGCCGGGCGCCGGAGGCGCCGAGCGGATGGCCGAGCGCGATGGCCCCGCCCTGGGGATTGAGGACCGCCGGGTCGAACTCGGGCCACTCGGCCAGGCATCCGAGCACCTGGGCGGCGAACGCCTCGTTCAGTTCGAGGACGGAAAGGTCGTCGAACCCCTTGCCCGCCTTGGCGAGTGCGCGGTGGACGGCCTCGACCGGGGCGAGCCCGAAGTAGTGCGGGTCGGTCGCGCTGACGCCGGTCGCCGAGATGCGGGCCAGGGGCTCACGGCCGGTCGCTTTCAGACCTTCCTCGTCGGCCAGGAGCAGGGCGGCGGCGCCGTCGTTGAGCGGAGAGGCGTTGCCCGCGGTGACGGTGCCTCCCACGCTGCGGAACGACGGCTTGAGCCTGGCCATCGCGGCGAGCGAGGCGTCCGGCCGTACGCACTCGTCGGCCGCGAAGGCGACCGGCTCGCCCTTGCGCTGTGGGACGGGCACGGGAGCCGACTCGACGTCGAACAGGCCCTGTTCGCCGGCGACCGTGGCCTTGCGGTGGGAGGCGAGGGCGAACTCGTCCTGCTGCTCGCGGCTGATCTTGTGCTTGTCGGCGATCAGCTCCGCACTCTCGCCCAGCGCGATGGTCCACTGCGGGTCCATCCTCGGGTTGACCATGCGCCAGCCGAGCGTGGTGGAGTACAGCTCCGCGTGTCCCGCCGGGAAGGGCCGGTCGGACTTGGGTAGTACGTAGGGGGCGCGGGTCATGGACTCCACGCCGCCGGCGAGCGCGATGTGCGCGTCGCCGACGGCGATGGCGCGGGCCGCCTGGATCACCGCCTCCAGGCCGGAGGCGCACAGCCGGTTGACGGTCACGCCCGGCACGGAGGTGGGCAGACCGGCGAGCAGCGCGGCCATGCGGGCCACGTTGCGGTTCTCCTCGCCGGCGCCGTTGGCGTTGCCGAGGTAGACGTCCTGGATCCGGGCCGGGTCCAGGTCCGGGGTGCGGTCGAGGAGCGCGCGGAGGGTGTGGGCGGCGAGGTCGTCCGGGCGGACGGAGGCCAGGGCGCCGTTGTAGCGGCCGAAGGGGGTGCGGACGGCGTCGACGATGTACACAGGATTCACAGCACGTTCTCCCCGATCCTCATCTCCGCGTCGGTCCTGGTGACGACGTCTTCGACGGAGACGCCCGGCGCGGTCTCCGCCAGGACGAGCCCCTCCTCCGTGACGTCCAGCACCGCCAGATCCGTGATGATCCGGTTCACACACGCCTTGCCCGTGAGCGGCAGCGTGCACTGCTCCATGATCTTCGGTGAACCGTCCTTCGCGGTGTGCGTCATCACCACGATCACCTGCCGGGCACCGTGCACCAGGTCCATCGCGCCGCCGATCCCGGTGACCAGCTTGCCGGGCACCGCCCAGTTGGCCAGGTCGCCGCCGGCGGAGACCTGCATCGCGCCGAGCACGGCCACGTCGATGTGCCCGCCGCGGATCATCGCGAAGGACAGCGCCGAGTCGAAGAAGGACGCGCCCGGCAGGACGGTGACGGTCTCCTTGCCGGCGTTGATCAGATCCGGGTCGACCCGGTCCTCGGCCGGGTACGGCCCGGTGCCCAGGATCCCGTTCTCCGACTCCAGGACCACCTCGACACCCGGCGGCAGATGGTTCGGGATCAGCGTCGGCAGGCCGATGCCGAGGTTGACGTACTGCCCGTCCCGCAGCTCCCGCGCCGCCCGTGCGGCCATCTCCTCGCGTGTCCAGGCCATCAGCTGCTCACCGTCCGCTGCTCGATCCGCTTGTCCGCCGCCTGCTGAGGGGTCAGCGCCACGACGCGCTGTACGAAGACGCCCGGCAGGTGCACGGCGTCCGGGTCGAGCTCACCGGGCTCGACCAGCTCCTCCACCTCGGCGATGGTGACCTTGCCGGCCATCGCGGCGAGAGGGTTGAAGTTCCGGGCGGACTTGTTGAACACGAGATTCCCGTGCCGGTCGCCCTTGGCCGCCCTGACCAGCGCGAAGTCGGTGCGGATGGCGCGCTCCAGGACGTACTGGACGCCGTCGAACTCCCGCACCTCCTTCGGCGGCGAGGCGAGCGCCACGCCGCCCTGTCCGTCGTAGCGCCAGGGCAGTCCGCCCTCTGCGACCTGGGTCCCGACCCCGGCCGGGGTGTAGAAGGCGGGGATGCCGGCGCCGCCCGCGCGCAGCCGCTCGGCCAGGGTGCCCTGCGGGATCAGCTCCAGCTCCAGCTCGCCGGCCAGGTACTGGCGGGCGAACTCCTTGTTGGCGCCGATGTAGGAGCCGGTCACCCGGGCGATCCGCCCCGCGGCCAGCAGCACCGCGAGCCCGGTCTCCATCGCCCCGCAGTTGTTGGAGACGACCGAGAGAGCGCCGACCCCGCGCTCGTACAGTGCCTGGATCAGCACGTTCGGCACACCGCTCAGCCCGAACCCGCCGACCGCGAGGGACGCGCCGTCCGGTACATCGGCCACCGCCTCAAGGGCCGTGGCGACCACCTTGTCCATCCGTGAAGCCCCATCTCGTCAATTAATCAGGGCACTGAGTATTTCAGCGAGGTGTTTCTCACGCTGCCATCGGAGTGGAAAGTCGTCAAGACCCCTGCGTACAAGCATCTGGGTTGGAAGACAGGCGGGTCCATCGCCGGTTATCGTTCAGTACACCGACTAATCGATCAGGGGAGCGCGCATGGCCGCCGTGGATCTCGGCACCCATCCCGGGCATCTGGCCCGGCGGCTCCAGCAGGCGCACTACCTGCTGTGGAACACCATGGTCTCCGAGGAGATCACCTCGCCGCAGTTCGCCGTCATGAACGCACTCGTCGCCGAGCCCGGCCTCGACCAGCGGACCGTGGGCGAGCGGGTGGGCCTGGACCGGTCGACCATCGCCGAGGTCATCAGCCGGCTCGGCCGCCGGGGACTGCTCACCAAGGTCCGCGACCCGGAGGACGGTCGGCGGTTCCTGCTCCGTCTCACCGACGACGGTCTGCGCACCCACCGCAAGCTCACCGTGCGCACGGCCCGGATGAACCAGGTCTTCCTCGCGCCCCTCTCGGCCGAGGAGCAGACCGTCTTCTTCGATCTGATCCGGCGGGTGGCGGATGCGGCGGAGGGCCTGCGCAATCCGGCGGAACCGATCGCGGCTCGGGGCTGACCTCACCGTTGCACACAGGGCTCACGGCGTTCCGCGCAGGGCTCACGGCATTCCGCGCAGGGCTCGTGGCGTTTCGCACAGGGCTCACGGGCGGCGGGGCGAAGACCACCCGGACCTGGCCGGGGCGAAGGCCGGCCGGCTGCCGCGTCGGCAGCTGAACTCGTACCGCCCGTCGCGCAGCACCTCCGCGTTGCCGATCTTCACGGCGGCGGTGATCCGGCACCCCTCGCCGAACGCGTCGGCGTCGGGGCGGGTGTCGGGGTGGGGCGGGAGCTGCCGGGGTGCGGCGCAGCTCCCGCCCCACCCGATCATTTACGGTCGTGCGCGCCAGGTGGGCCGTTCGGGTGCGGGCCGTGACTCGGGAGGGGCGCGGGCGGGGCCGGCGGGCCCGGCTGGCCGAGGATCTCCGCCAGGTCGTACCGCACCGGCTCCTCCAGCTGGGCGTAGGTGCAGCTCTCCGGTGTGCGGTCCGGGCGCCAGCGGCGGAAGCGGGCGGTGTGCCGGAAGCGCTGCCCGTTCTCCATATGGTCGTAGGCCACCTCCACGACCCGCTCCGGCCGCAGCGGCACCCAGGACAGGTCCTTCGTGCCCGACCAGCGGCTCGGCGCGCCCGGCAGCCGGGCCGTCTCATGGGCGGACTCGTCCGACCAGGCCGCCCACGGATGCCCGGTCACGTCGGCCATGCGCGACGGCTCCAGCTCCTCGACGAGTTCGGCGCGCCGCTTCATCGGGAAGGCGGCCGAGACGCCCACGTGCTGGAGCCTGCCGTGGTCGTCGTACAGCCCGAGCAGCAGCGAGCCGACCACCGGGCCGCTCTTGTGGAAGCGGTACCCGGCCACCACGACATCGGCCGTACGCTCGTGCTTGATCTTGAACATGGCCCGCTGGTCCGGCAGATAGCGCAGGGTCAGCGGCTTGGCGACGATCCCGTCCAGCCCGGCGCCCTCGTACTGCTCGAACCACCGCTCGGCCACCTGGAGGTCCGTCGTCGCGGGCGCCAGATGCACCGGCGGGGTCGATGCGGCGAGCGCCCGGTCCAGCAGGGCGCGGCGGTCGGTCAGCGGCGCTTCCATCAGCGACTCGTCGTCCAGCGCGAGCAGGTCGAAGGCGACGAAGGAGGCGGGGGCCCGCTCGGCCAGCATCCGCACCCGGGAGTCCGCCGGGTGGATCCGCTCGGTCAGCGCGTCGAAGTCCAGCCGCCCGTTCCGCGCGATCACGATCTCCCCGTCCAGCACGCACCGCCTCGGCACCCGTTCCCGCAGCGCCCCCACCAGCTCGGGAAAGTACCTGGTCAGGGGCTTTCCGGTACGGCTGCCCACTTCGATGTCGGATCCGTCACGGAACACGATCGCCCGGAACCCGTCCCATTTCGCCTCGTAGTGCATACCCGGCGGGATCGTCGCCACGGACTTGGCGAGCATGGGTTTCACGGGCGGCATCACCGGCAGATCCATGCCTCTGATTCTGCTCGCATACGTACCCGTGTGCCCGGTGTGCGCACGGTGCGGGGTACGCCTACCGTGGCCGCATGGGTGATGCGGTGGAACTGGAGGTGGCCGGCCGGACCGTACGGCTGTCCAGCCCGGACAAGGTCTTCTTCCCCGAGCGCGGTTTCACCAAGCTGGACCTCGCCCGGTACTACGTCTGCGTCGGCCCCGGCATCCTGCGCGCCCTGCGCGACCGGCCGACCACCCTCCAGCGCTATCCGGACGGCATCGACGGCGAGTGGTTCTACCAGAAGCGCGCCCCCAAGGGCATGCCCGACTGGATCCCGACCGCCCACATCACCTTCCCCAGCGGCCGCAGCGCCGACGAGATGTGCCCCACCGAGGAGGCCGCGGTGGTGTGGGCCGCGCAGTACGGCACGCTCACCTTCCACCCCTGGCCGGTGCGCCGCACCCTCGTCGACCACCCCGACGAGCTCCGCATCGACCTCGACCCGCAGCCCGGCACGGACTACGCCGACGCCGTCCGCGCCGCCCACGAACTGCGCGCCGTCCTCGACGAGTTCGGCGGACTGCGCGGCTGGCCGAAGACCTCCGGCGGCCGTGGCCTGCACGTCTTCGTCCCGATCGCACCACGCTGGACCTTCACCCAGGTGCGCCGCGCCGCGATCGCGGTCGGCCGCGAGCTGGAACGCCGGATGCCGGACCGGGTGACGATCAAGTGGTGGAAGGAGGAACGGGGGAGCCGTATCTTCCTGGACTACAACCAGACGGCCCGCGACCGCACCATCGCCTCCGCCTACTCGGTACGGCCCCTGCCGCACGCCCCCGTCTCTGCACCGCTGCGCTGGGAGGAGGTCGGCTCGGTCCACCCCCGCGACTTCGACCTCGCCACCATGCCCGCCCGTTTCGCCGAAGTCGGCGATGTACACGCCGACATGGACGACCACGCCTACTCCCTGGACGCCCTGCTGGAACTGGCCCGCCGCGACGAACACGACCACGGCCTCGGCGATCTGCCGTACCCGCCGGAGTACCCGAAGATGCCGGGCGAACCAAAACGGGTCCAGCCGAGCCGGGCGCGCCGGGAGGGAGCGTCTTGATCGCGCCGGCCCGGTCCCTCCTCAGCCGGTCCGCCGGTCCTCGCACGCGGCTACGATCCGCCGGCAGAGACGGTTCATGGCGCCCGTCCCGCCACTGATCACAGCGTGCACCACGGCACTGACAACGCCACCACGGGCGGGTGATCATGCGGAGATGACCCGTGTCCTGAGCCGAAGCGACCTTGAGGCCCTGCTGGAGCCCGCCGCCTGTCTCGCCGCACTGCGCGACGGCTTCCGCACCGCCGGTGCGGCGGCCGTACCCGGCCGGCGGGTCCGCACCGACCTGCCGTTCCCGGGCACCGCCACCGCGCTCATCCCCGGTCTGCTGCCCGGTATCGACGCCTACACGGTGAAGGTGAACGCCAAGTTCCCCGCGGCCCGGCCCGCGTTGCGCGGGGTGATCTGCCTGCACAGCGGCGCGGACGGGGAGTTGCTCGCGCTGCTGGACTCGGCGACCGTCACGGCCTGGCGGACGGGGCTGGCCGCCGCCCTCGGGACTGTGCTGCTGGCCCCGTCCGGGTACGAGATCCTCGGCGTGATCGGAGCGGGCGCCCAGGCCGCGTTGACGCTGCGCGGCCTGACCGGTGAGCACCGGCCCCGGGAGCTCGTCGTCCACGACACGGACGCCGAGCGAGCCGCCGTGTTCGCCGCACGGCACGGCGGCCGAGTGCTGGACTCCGCGGTCGCGGTGGCCGAGGCGGCCGACATCGTCCTGCTCGCGACCTGGTCCCGGACACCGCTGCTCGCCCTCGCCGACACGCGCGCCGGCCAGCATTTCACCAGCCTCGGCACCGACGAGCCCGGCAAACGGGAACTCGCCGCCGACCTGCTGGACGCCGCACTGCTCGTCGTGGACGACGAGGAACTCGCCGCCGGAATGGGCGCGTTGGCCGCGCCCGGGCTCGCCCGGACCACCGCCGACGCCACCCTCACCGACGTCCTGCGCGGCACCCGCCCCGGGCGCACCTCGGCCGGGCAGCGCACGGTGTACGCCCCGGTCGGGCTGCCCTGGCAGGACCTCGCCCTCACCTGGCTCGCCTGGCGGGAAGCCGAGCGCCGGGGAGTGGGGGCGACGATCGACCTGCTGGGCTGAAGCCTCGGGCCGCGCCCCCTGCCGGGCTCATGTCACGGGGCACGCCCCCTGCCGGGCTCACGTCACGGGCCGCGCCCCTGCCGGGCTGAAGTCATGGGTCACGCCCCCTGCCGGGCTCACGTCACGGGGCACGCCCCCTGCCGGGCTGACGCCATGGGCACTCGGGCCGGCCGATCGGGTCCGGCACCCTGTTCCATTCCATTCCATTCCGTTCCGTTCCGTCCATCGCCCATATGGCGCGCATTCCGCCCTGCCCGGACTGCGTCACCACCCAGGGGCATGGGGCCGATGCCGTGCAACCCTGCCGTGCAACCCGCCCCGCCCTGGCCGCCGTTGCCGCTCCGACCGCGGTCTCACCTCGCGGTTATCCTGACCGGCAGCCGCCGATGAGGAGTCCCGACGTGACCGACGCAGTGCCGCGCCCCACGCTGGAGGCCGTTGCCGCGCGGGCCGGTGTGTCCCGGGCCACCGTGTCGCGTGTGGTCAATGGCGGGGACGGGGTGCGCGAGTCGCTGGCCGAGCGGGTCCGGCAGGCGGTGGCGGAGCTGGGCTACGTCCCCAACCAGGCGGCGCGCAGCCTGGTGACCCGGCGGCACGACGCCGTCGCGGTCGTCATCGCCGAGCCCGAGACCCGGGTCTTCGCCGACCCCTTCTTCGCCCTCCAACTGCGCGGCATCAGCAAAGAGCTGACCGCCCACGACAACCAGCTGGTGCTGCTGCTCACCGAGGGCCGCGACGACCACGCGCGCGTGGCCCGGTATCTCGCCGGCGGACACGTAGACGGCGCGCTCGTCTTCTCGCTGCACCTCGCCGATCCGCTGCCCGGTCTCATCCACGACGCCGGTGTGCCCACCGTCTTCGGCGGGCGGCCCGGCTGGAGCGCCGACGGCCGCGCGGGCGTCGACGGGGGCGTGGTGTACGTCGACTCCGACAACCGGGGCGGGGCCCGCACGGCCGTACGCCATCTCGTGGACCTCGGCCGTCGGCGTATCGCCCACCTCACCGGCGCCCTGGACCAGACCTCGGCCGTGGACCGGCTCGACGGATACCGGGACGTCATGGCCGACGTGCCCGGCGGGAACGATCCCCGGCTGGTCGTGGAGAGCGACTTCACCCCGGCCGGCGGTGAGCGCGCGATGCGTGAACTCCTCGACCGCTGCCCGGACGTGGACGCCGTGTTCGCCGCCAACGACCTGAGCGCGCTCGGTGCGCTGCGCGTGCTGCGCGCGAGCGGGCGGCGGGTGCCCGAGGACGTGGCCGTGATCGGCTTCGACGACATGCTGCCCGTCGCCGAGCAGACCGATCCGCCGCTGACGACGGTCCGTCAGGACATAGAAGGGATGGGCCGCCTGATGGCCCGCCTGCTGCTGCGCGGCCTGCCCGGCGCCCGCGATCGCGCCGCAGCGCAGGCGGACCCGCCGCCCACCGGCGGCGTCATCCTCCCGACGACCCTGATCCGCCGCGCCTCCGCGTAGCCCCGGACGGGCCCGCCCCGCCCCGTCCAGGCCACCCTGTTCAACCGGCAGACCCAGCCGAACCGACGAACCGGCTGCGACCCGGCTCAGCCTTGCTGTGATGCGCTCCGGATCACCGCGAAGTGGGCGCCGTACGGGTCGGTGAGGTGGGCCATGCGGCCGACGCCCTCCAGGGTCGTCGCCGGCATGCGTATCGTGCCGCCGAGCTCCCGCGTCTTGTCGGCCGTGGCGTCCGTGTCCGTCACCTCGAAGTACGGCAACCAGTGCGGGTGGTCAGCCGCCGCGCCGGGGGCTTCGGACAGGGGCATGATGCCGCCGAACATCGTGTCCTCATCGGCATGTGCCGGGCTGACGCACGTGTACAGCCCGCCCGGGAACGGCACCGAGGACGTCTCCAGGCCGAGCAGCTTGTGGTAGAAGGCCGCGCCCGCCGCGACGTCCGGTGTGTAGAGCTCGACCCAGCACAGCGATCCCGGCTCGTTCGCCACGTCCACACCCGTGGTGCGGCCGGGCTGCCAGATCCCGAACGGCGCGCCCGCCTGGTCGGCGAGGACCGCCATGTGTCCCTGGCCCATCACGTCCACCGGCTGGAGCAGCACGCTGCCGTGGGCCTGCTCGGCCGCCTTGGCCATGGCGTCGGCGTCCGCGCTCTGGAAGTACACCGTCCAGGTGGGCGGGCCCTGCTCGGGGCCGCCCGGCCCGCAGCCCGCCACGGTCCTCCCGCCCAGCTGGAAGAAGCCGTAGCCGCCGGCGTCCGGTCCCGCCGACCGGAACTCCCAGCCGAAGAGACCGCCGTAGAAGGAGCGGGCGCCGTCGATGTCGGACGTGGTGACATCGATCCAGTCCGGGGCGCCGTCGACGAAACGGGTGGTGAGCATCTTCGCCCTCCTCGAAAAGGGTCCCGTCCTCTGCACTGCCGAGTCTGGCACCCCCCACTGACACTCGCCGCCGGAGGATCACCTGAAGCCCACCCCGTACGCACCTCGCACACGCCCCGCGCGCCGCCGTGCACCAGGCAAGACCGGGGCGCATGATCGGGGTGGCCGCAACCGTGACGGAGACCGTGACGGAGACGTTGAGCCGGCGTTGATCGAATGTTTTTCGCCGCCGGGCACGATCCTGCCCATGCACTTCGACACGATCACCCCGGCCGACGACACCTGGCAGGCACAGGCCCTGTGCGCCCAGACCGGGCCGGACTTCTTCTTCCCCGAGCCCGGCAGCTCGGTGCGCGAGGCGAAGCGCATCTGCGCCATGTGTGAGCTGCGCCCGGCCTGCCTGGACTACGCCCTGGCCAACGACGAGCGTTTCGGCGTCTGGGGCGGGCTCTCCGAGAAGGAGCGCCTCGCCCTGCGCCGGACCTCCCACTGACACCGGCCTGACACCGGCCGGCCCGAGGTCAGCTCGCGGCCCGCGCCGCCATCCGGGCCTTGCGCGCGGCCAGCTTCTCGTCGAACTTCAGGGCCTCGGCGTTCAGCCCGCCCATGAACAGGCCGAGTTCCTCCTGCGCCTGACGGCCCTCGGGGCCGAGGCCGTCGATCTCCATGACCTTCAGGAAGCGCAGCACGGGCTGCAGGACGTCGTCGTGGTGGATGCGCAGGTTGTAGACCTCGCCGATGGCCATCTGCGCGGCGGCCCGCTCGAAGCCGGGGATGCCGTGGCCGGGCATCCGGAAGTTCACCACGACGTCCCGGACCGCCTGCATCGTCAGGTCCGGCGCGAGCTCGAACGCGGCCTTCAGCAGGTTGCGGTAGAAGACCATGTGCAGGTTCTCGTCGGTCGCGATGCGGGCGAGCATGCGGTCGCAGACCGGGTCGCCGGACTGGTGGCCGGTGTTGCGGTGGGAGATCCGGGTGGCCAGCTCCTGGAAGGCGACGTAGGCGATCGAGTGCAGCATCGAGTGCCCGTTGTCGGACTCGAAGCCCTCGCTCATGTGCGCCATGCGGAACTGTTCCAGCTTGTCGGGGTCCACCGCGCGCGAGGTGAGCAGATAGTCACGCATCACGATGCCGTGCCGCCCCTCCTCGGCCGTCCAGCGGTGCACCCAGGTGCCCCAGGCGCCGTCGCGGCCGAAGAGCGTGGCGATCTCGTGGTGGTAGCTCGGCAGGTTGTCCTCGGTGAGCAGATTGACCACGAGGGCGATCCGGCCGATCTCGGTCACCTTGGACTGGTCCTTGTCCCAGGCCTCGCCGTCCTCGAACAGGCCCGGGAAGTTGCGGCCGTCGCTCCAGGGCACGTACTCGTGCGGCATCCAGTCCTTGGCGACCTGCAGATGCCGGTTCAGTTCCTTCTCGACCACTTCCTCCAGTGCGTACAGCAGCCGCGCGTCGGTCCAGGCGGACGGGCTGCCGAGGTGAGGGGTGGTGATCGTCACGGGAACTCCAGGGGGACGCCGGGCAAGAAGGGAGGGAAGGGGGCGGTCCGGCGAGCGGTGCCGGGAAACCTACGAGATCGTAGGCTACGAATCCGTAGGTTACGAAGCCGTAGGTTAAGTTCACTGTAAAGATCGCTGATCAGCACCCCTGGCACAGGTTTTCGAAGCGCCGCGTGTTCCCCGCAGCGGCATGCGAAACGGTCCTGGGACGGCGAGGTCCCAGGACCGTTGGAGTGACGGGATCGCGCGGTCAGGCGTACAACTCCCGCAGGCGCACCGAGAGGCAGGTCACACAGCCCTCCAGCTTCTCGAACTCGCTGATGTCGACCGTGACGACCTCGTGGCCGAGATCGGTCAGCAGCTCCGCAGTCTTCGGGGCGCTCGCCGCCATCAGCAGGGTGTGGCCGCCCAGCAGTACCACGTGCGAGCCGGACTCCTCAGGCACCGACAGGAAGCCCGGGAACAGCGAGGGCCGGTCCAGCTTCGGGATGTGCCCGATCACCGTGCCGTCGGGCAGCGCCGTCACCGCGGACTTCAGATGCAGCACCCGGCTCACCGGGACGGCCACCACGCGCGCGCCCAGCGGCTCGAAGGCGGCCCGCAGCTGCTGCACGCCGGCCGCGTTGGTGCGCCCGCCCCGGCCGACGTAGATCGTGTCGCCGACCTTCAGGACGTCGCCGCCGTCCAGCGTGCCCGGCTCCCATATCCAGTTCACCGAGCAGCCGAGGCGGGCCACCGCCTCCTCGACGCCCACGGTCTCCATGCGCCGGGACTCGGCGCCGGGCCGGGTGATCAACGCCACGTTCTTGTACATGACGACGGTGTCCTCCACGAACACCGAGTCCGGGCAGTCGTCCTCCGGGTCGACCTCGATCGTCTCCCAGCCGTGCGTGCGCAGGGCCTCGACGTAGGCGTCCCACTGCTCCAGGGCGAGCCCCACATCGACCTTCTCCCGCTCGACGTGCGTCACCAGGCCTTCGGCCAGGCGGGGGCTGGGGCGGCGGACGAGGGCCTTCTTGCTGGGCACGAGGGGCCTTTCGAATCGGTGGTGCGGTTTCCGGCGCCGGTGATCGCGGCGCCGGTTTCAGCATCATGCAGCCCGTTCGGGCGAGGGCAAAACCCTCGTTGTCAGGCTGTGCCCCTCCTGAGACGTCGCGACCGTGCCGCTCCCGCCCTATCGGTCCCCAGGCCCGGCGGGATCACCCGACGTCCTGCGGTGTGGTCTCCTTCAGCTCTCCCTCCTCCATCAGCAGCCAGCGGGTGATGCCGATCGATTCCAGGAACGGCATGTCGTGGCTGGCCACGAGCAGCGCGCCCTCGTACGACTCCAGGGCCGAGGTCAGCTGCCGCACGCTCGCCATGTCGAGGTTGTTGGTCGGCTCGTCGAGCAGCAGCAGCTGAGGTGCCGGCTCGGCGAGCATCAGCGCGGCCAGGGCCGCCCGGAACCGCTCGCCGCCGGACAGGGTGGCCGCCTTCTGGTCGGCCCGTGCGCCCCGGAACAGGAAGCGGGCGAGGCGCGCCCGGATCCGGTTGTTGGTGGCGCCCGGCGCGAACCGGGCCACGTTCTCGGCGACGGTCAGTTCGTCGTCCAGCACATCCAGCCGCTGGGGCAGAAAACGCAGCGGCACGTGCGCGCGTGCCTCGCCGGCCGCCGGCGCCAGTTCCCCGGCGACGGTCCGCAGCAGCGTCGTCTTCCCGGCGCCGTTGCGGCCGACGAGCGCGATCCGCTCCGGGCCGCGCAGATCGAGGATCCCCTCGACGCGCGCCCCGTACGCCAGCCCCAGGTTCTCCAGGGTGAGCACCTGACGGCCGGGCGGTACGGCCGTGTAGGGCAGTTCGACGCGGATCTCGTCGTCGTCCCGTACGGCCTCCACCGCCTCGTCCAGCCGCTCGCGTGCCTCGGCGAGCCGCTCCTCGTGCATGATGCGGTGCTTGCCCGCGGACTCCTGGGCGGCGCGTTTGCGGGCACCCATGACGATCTTCGGCTCGCGCTTCTGCTCGTACATCTTCTGTCCGTACCGCTTGCGGCGAGCCAATTTGACCTGGGCGTCGGCGAGTTCGCGCTTCTGCTTGCGCACATCCGCCTCGGCCACGCGCAGCATCCGCTCAGCGGCCTCCTGCTCCACGGCGAGGGCCTCCTCGTAGGCCGAGAAGTTGCCGCCGAACCAAGTGACGTCACCGGAGCGCAGGTCCGCGATCTGGTCGACCAGGTCGAGCAGTTCCCGGTCGTGGCTGACCACGACGAGCACGCCCGGCCAGGCGGTGACGGCCTGGTACAGCCGGCGGCGCGCGTACAGGTCGAGGTTGTTGGTGGGTTCGTCCAGCAGCAGCACGTCAGGGCGGCGCAGCAGCAGCGCGGCCAGCCGGAGCAGCACCGACTCGCCGCCGGAGACCTCGCCGACGGTGCGGTCCAGGCCGATGTGGCCGAGACCGAGCTCGCCGAGCGTGACCAGGGCGCGCTCCTCGACGTCCCAGTCGTCGCCGACCGTCTCGAAGTGCTCCTCGGCGACGTCGCCTGCCTCGATGGCGTGCAGCGCGGCCCGTTTCCCGGCGATGCCGAGGGCCTGGTCGACGCGGAGGGTGGTGTCGAGGGTGACGTTCTGCGGGAGGTAGCCGACCTCGCCGGCCGTCTTGACGGTGCCGTCGGTCGGGGTGAGTTCCCCGGCCAGCAGCTTCAACAGGGTTGATTTCCCCGACCCGTTGACGCCGACGAGCCCGGTGCGGCCGGGACCGAAGGCGATGTCGAGGCCGTCGAAGACGGCGGTGCCGTCGGCCCAGGTGAAGGTCAGGGACGTACAGGTGAGAGAGGATGACATGGAGGCCTCGCAAGGAAGGTGCGTGCGGTCGGGTGGACGCATCTGGAGACACCGCGAGGCGGGAACCGAAGGGTCTGGGGCACGAGGAGGCCATGAAAAAACGGCCTGTGCCGGAGGACGGCTCGGACGCCGAGGTCGTACGCCGCGCACACACCTCACCGGTGCGACGCGATGCCTCAGGACCTCAGACGAGCAACGTCCTTCTCCAATCGACGGCAACAGGACCGGGGTAAACGCTAGGAGGGGGCCCGTCGGCTGTCAACGGGATTAAATGCCCCCTCGGTGCGGGGCGTGACGGTCAGCAGGCGTCCCGCATCAGCTCGGCCAGGTCGTGGTCCAGGTCGAACTGGAGGTGCTCCAGGCCGACGGGCACCAGCTCGTCGGCCGCCGCCAGGAAGCGCCGGATCTCGCCCGAGCGCACATGCACGATGGCGGTGCCCTCGGGGGCGTGGAACTCCAGCACCGTGCGGTCGTAGCCGTACGGCCGCACCCGGACGTCCCCCTGGCCCTCGGGCCCCTGCAGCCCGGCGATCAGCAGCTCGCGGGAGAAGGCCCAGCACACCTCGACGCCTTCCAGGGTGGCCGGGGCCGGGAAGGTCATGACGACGGCGAACGGGTCGCTTCGGTCGTAGCGCAGCGTGGCGGGAATGTTCGGCATGCGCGGTGCGGCGGCGACGAGACGGGCCTCTACGGGCTGCTCGATGACGGTGGACAACGCCTTGCTCCCTCGTGACGGCTGGACTACGGCCGGATGTGCGGCACCCGGCACGGGTAGAGACGACGGATCCGGCCCGGGCGTGCACACCGAGTACGAGTGACCTCGGTCACCGCGTTCATGCACGATGAAATCCCACTGCCCGCCGCGCGACGACGGGCCGTTCGCCCCGCGACGAGGGGCAGTTGGCCCCGCAGGCGGGCGGTCGGTCCCCTGGACGGCGCCCGCTCGGTGGGCTAGCTTCGCCCGCCATGAAGCGCTTGGGGAGCACGCGACGCAAGGGACGGACGGGCCGGCTGGTGGCGGCGGGGGTGGCGTGCGGGGCAGCGCTGGCCGCGCTGACCGTCCCGGCGGCCGAGGCCGGGCCTCGCGGACCGGGCGGTGGGGGAGTGCACTGGGCGGCGAAGGACCCCGGGACGCCGCAGGTCCGCTTCCGGGGTCTCGCGGCCGTCGACCGCCGCACCGCCTGGCTGGCCGGCACCGAGGGGACCGTGCTGCGCACCACGGACGGCGGCGCCGGCTGGCGGAACGTCTCCCCGCCGGGAGCGGGCGACCTTCAGTTCCGGGACGTGGAGGCGTTCGACGCGCGGCGTGCGGTGGTGCTGGCCATCGGTGAGGGTGAGGCCTCCCGCGTCTACCGCACCGACGACGGCGGGGCGAGCTGGACCGAGTCCTTCCGCAACACCGACCCGAACGCCTTCTACGACTGCCTGGCCTTCTTCGACCGCCGCCACGGCCTCGCCGTGAGCGACCCCGTGGACGGGCGGTTCCGCATGCTGTCCACCAGCGACGGAGGCCGCTCCTGGCGGGTGCTGCCCGCCGCGGGCATGCCGCCCGCCCTGGCCGGCGAGGCCGGTTTCGCGGCGAGCGGCCAGTGCCTGGTCACCTCGGGCCCGCGGGACGTCTGGCTGGCCACCGGCGGCGGTGCCCACGCGCGCGTGCTGCACTCCGCCGACCGCGGACTGACCTGGACGGCGGCCGACACCCCCGTCCCGGCCGGCGACCCGGCCAAGGGCGTGTTCGTGCTCGCCTTCCGCGACCGCACCCACGGCCTTGCCGTCGGCGGTGACTACCGCTCCGACCAGCCCTCGCCCCAGGCCGCCGCCGTCACCGCCGATGGCGGCACCTCCTGGACCCCTGCCGCCACACCCCCGCCCGCCTACCGCTCCGGCGCCGCCTGGCTGCCGCACAGCCGCACCGCCGCCCTCGCCGTCGGCCCCACCGGCACCGACCTGACGACCGACGGCGGCCGCACCTGGCGGACGGTCGACACCGGCTCGTACGACACCGTGGCCTGCACGCCCGACCTGAGCTGCTGGGCGGCCGGCGAACAGGGCAGGGTGGCCCGGCTGGAACGCTGAGCGCGGGGCCGGCTCAGCTCAGCGTCTGGCGGTGCCGGTCCAGCTCGGGGGCCGTCTTCGTGGCTGTGAACTCCGTGACGCGGTACGTGCACGCGCCGCCGGTGCTGAACGGGTCGCGCGCGACGATCTCCTCGATCGCGGCACGGTGCTCGGCGACGGCCAGGATCACCCCGCCGTCCCGGGGGTTCTTGCGCCCGGAGGCCAGGAAGAAGCCCTTCTCGTACTGCTCCTCCAGCCAGGCCACATGGTCGGGCAGCAGGGCGTCGACGGCGTCCAGCGGTGCGGTGTAGGTCAGCTCCAGTACGAACATGATCATGAGGCTACCCCCGGGCACTGACAACGGACCCCGGGCCGTACAGTTCTGGTCACCATGACGACCGTAGGCGTACCCGCGGGCTGGCCCGCGACCGAGGAAGAGGCCCGCGCCGTACAGGACGAGCTGCGCGGGCGGGTGGTGCTGGACGAGCCCGGACCGGCGCCGGGACAGGGGCATGTCACCGGCGTCGACGTCGCCTACGACGACGGCCTCGACCTCGTCGCCGCGGCGGCCGTCGTGCTGGACGCCGCCACCCTGGAGGTGGTGGCCGAGGCGACGGCCGTGGGCCGGGTGTCCTTCCCGTACGTGCCCGGGCTGCTCGCCTTCCGGGAGATCCCCACCGTCCGGGCCGCGCTGGACCGGCTGCCGTGCCCACCCGGCCTGGTCGTGTGCGACGGCTACGGCCTGGCCCACCCGCGCCGCTTCGGGCTCGCCAGCCATCTGGGCGTGCTTACCGGGCTGCCGGTCTTCGGTGTCGCCAAGAACCCGTTCACCTTCACGTACGACGAACCGGCCCCCGCGCGGGGCGCCTCCGCCCCGCTGCTCGCGGGAACCGAGGAGGTCGGACGCGCCCTGCGCACCCGGGACGGCGTCAAGCCGGTCTTCGTGTCGGTCGGCCACCGGGTGAGCCTGGACAACGCCCTGGCCCACACCCTCGCCCTGACCCCGCGCTACCGGCTGCCGGAGACCACCCGCCGGGCTGACGCCCTGTGCCGCCGGGCCCTTCAGGAGGCGGCGACCACACGCCAGGCACCGACCTCCTGATACGCCGAGTCGTAGACGGCCGAGCCGTCTCCCGGTTCGAGGGCGTAGTGGTGGAGATTGCCGCCCCAGTAGCGCAGGATCCGGCCCAGCTCACTCGCCCGGTCCTGCGCCGACGCGCCCTCGTCCACCGTCACTTCGAGCACGAACTTCACGCTCTCCTCGCCTCCTTGCGGTGCTGCACACTGAGACTTCCATCGTTTCATTGAAAGACCCAGTGAGAGTTTTCCGTGCAGGTCAGCTGCCAGGCGCCACTTCCTCGCGGCAAAGTCTCAAACCGGAGGGGAGGCGGGGAGGCTGGGCAGCGGGCGGTCACCCGCCGGCCGCGACGCGGAAGGTGATTCCCGCGGCGCGCAGCCGCCCGGTCAGGGCGTCGCCCAGCGCCTGCGCCGTGGTGACCTGCCCCGCCGTCTCCGGCAGGTCGTCGAAGGCCAGGGACAGGGCCGCCTCGGCGAACATCTTCGCCGTCTCGTCGTAGCCCGGGTCGCCGCCCGCGACCTCCGTGCACACCCGCCGGCCGCCGCCCTCTCCGACGAACCGCACCGCGAACCGGCTCCGCGCCCGCTTCTCGGCGCTCGGCCCGTCCCCCGGCTCCAGCCGCCCCGACAACCAGCGCCGCGCGGGCGGCAGTTGGGCGGCGGCCACTGCTGCGCCGACGGCGGCGACCCCGCCGAGGGCGACCGGCAGATGCCGCACCGCCGCGTAGTGCCGGTAGCGGAAGTCCGGCCCGTACCGCTCCAGCGCCCGCGCCGAACGGCGCACGATCTGCGGGTCGATGGTCGGCAGCGGCAGCGCCCACGCGCCCACCTCCCCGGCGAAGCGCGGCGCGCCCGTCGGCGCCGTGACCCGGCGTCCCGGCAGCCGCGGCTCGTGCCGTCCCCGGTCCCGCGCGGCGGCCAGCATCTGCCGGCCGCGGGCGAACTGGTTCAGCGCCGAGGCCAGGGTGCCGCCGGAGAAGGCCGCGTCGGCGGTCACGTACCCGTCCACCCGCAGCGGCACCCCCTCCGGCAGCTGCCGGCCCGTGAAGTACACGCCCAGGTCGTGCGGTACGGAGTCGAATCCGCAGGCGTGCACCAGGCGCGCACCCGTCTCCCGCGCGCATGTGTCGTGCCGGACGTACATCAGGTCCACGAACTCCGGCTCGCCGGTCAGGTCCAGGTAGTCGGTGCCGGTGTCCGCGCAGGCGGCGACCAGCTCCTCGCCGTACAGCACGTACGGCCCGACGGTGGTCGCCACCACGCGCGCGTGCTCGGCGAGGGCGCGCAGCGTGGCCGGTTCGGTCACGTCGGCCCGCAGCACGCCGATGTCCGCGCCGCCGGGCAGCCGTTCGCGCAGCCGCTCCAGCTTCCGCTCGTCGCGGCCGGCGATCGCCCAGCGCAGATCGTCCGGTGCGTGCGCCGCGAGATACTCCGCGGTGAGGGTGCCGACGAAGCCGGTGGCTCCGAAAAGCACGAGGTCGTAGGGACGGTCCGTCCTTTTTAGCCTGCTCATGACACCCCTTGGTCGTGCGGCCCGCGCCGTTGTCGGTGGCTGAGGCTAGCGTGAGGAGTGCGCGCTCCGACGACCGGCCGCACTCCGGCGACGAGCGGGGGCGGAAGCGGGCCGGTCCGGCGCATGGCGCACCCGCCTCTCACCCCTTCGGGTGATCCCCGACGCGCCGGGCACTTGGCTAAGCGCTTGCTCGTTCAGGTCTTGTGTCAGATGGAACGCGTTCTTAGCATCACGGGTGTTACATCAGTTGTGTCACACACGCTTGGGGGCTGGAGCATGACGACGGCAGCGAAGCCGGGGCAGGGCCCGCTCTCCGGTGTGCGCGTGGTCGAGCTGGCCGGCATCGGGCCGGGCCCGTTCGCCGCCATGCTCCTGGCCGACCTGGGCGCGGACGTGGTCCGGGTGGACCGGCCGGGCGGCCCCGGCCTCGCGATCGACCCCGCGTACGACGTCACGAACCGCAACAAGCGCTCGGTCGTGGTCGACCTGAAGACCCCGGACGGCCCCGCGCGCGTGCTGGACCTCGCCGAGCGGGCCGACATCCTCATCGAGGGGTACCGCCCGGGCGTCGCCGAGCGCCTCGGCGTCGGCCCCGGGGAGT
Source organism: Streptomyces sp. CoH27 (assembly GCF_020181035.1). GTDB lineage: Bacteria > Actinomycetota > Actinomycetes > Streptomycetales > Streptomycetaceae > Streptomyces > Streptomyces camelliae. The sequence continues at coordinate 270,831 of NZ_JAIQYY010000002.1, read as the reverse complement.
GCCACGCCCGCAACCCCCGCCTGGTCTACGGCCGGATGACCGGCTGGGGCCAGGACGGCCCGCTCGCCCAGCGCGCGGGCCACGACGTGGCCTACATCGCGCTCACCGGCACCCTCGGCATGATCGGCCGCCCCGACGAGCCCCCGGCCGTCCCCGCCAACCTCCTCGGGGACTACGCGGGCGGCTCCCTCTACCTGGTCGTCGGCGTCCTCGCCGCCCTGCACCACGCGCGCGCGACCGGCACCGGACAGGTCGTCGACGCCGCCATCGTCGACGGCACCGCCCATCTGTCCGCGATGATCCACGGCATGCTCGCCGCCGGCGGCTGGCAGGACCGGCGCGCCGCCAACCTCCTCGACGGCGGCTGCCCCTACTACGGCACCTACGAGACCGCAGACGGACAGTACATGGCCGTAGGCGCCCTGGAAGGCCGGTTCTACGAGGAGTTCCTGCTCCTGCTCGGCCTGGAGGACCTGACCGGCGCCCGCAAGGACTGGACCCGCTGGGGCGAGCTGCGCGAGCGGATCGCCGCCCGCTTCAAGGCCCGCACCCGTGACGAGTGGGCGGCCGTCTTCGAGGGCACCGACGCGTGCGTGGCGCCCGTGCTGTCCCTGCGCGAGGCCCCGCACCACCCCCACCTCGCCGCCCGCGGCACCTTCACCGACCACGGCGGCATCACGCAGCCCGCCCCCGCCCCCCGCTTCTCCGCGACCCCCACCGCCGTCCGTACCGGCCCTGCCCTGCCCGGCGCGGACACCGAGGCTGTGGTGCGGGACTGGGGAATACCGACGACGGTGAACGACGACTCGTGAACGACGACCCGGTCGCAGGCAGCGACCGACCCCGCTCGGCCCACCCTTTCCGAAAGGCACACCAGTGAGCACCGAAGCGTACGTGTACGACGCGATCCGCACCCCGCGCGGCCGCGGCAAGGCGAACGGCGCCCTGCACGGGACGAAGCCCATCGACCTGGTCGTCGGCCTCATCCACGAGATCCGCGACCGCTTCCCCGGTCTCGACCCGGCCGCGATCGACGACATCGTCCTCGGCGTCGTCGGTCCGGTCGGCGACCAGGGCTCCGACATCGCCCGGATCGCCGCGGTCGCCGCAGGTCTGCCTGACACGGTCGCCGGCGTGCAGGAGAACCGCTTCTGTGCCTCCGGCCTGGAGGCCGTCAACCTGGCCGCCGCCAAGGTGCGTTCCGGCTGGGAGGACCTCGTCCTCGCCGGCGGCGTGGAGTCGATGTCCCGGGTGCCGATGGCCTCCGACGGCGGCGCCTGGTTCAACGACCCGATGACCAACCTCGCCGTGAACTTCGTGCCGCAGGGCATCGGCGCCGACCTCATCGCCACCATCGAGGGCTTCTCCCGCCGGGACGTCGACGAGTATGCGGCGCTGTCCCAGGAGCGCGCCGCCACGGCCTGGAAGGAGGGCCGCTTCGACCGCTCGGTGGTCCCGGTGAAGGACCGCAGCGGCTTGGTGGTCCTCGACCACGACGAGCACCCGCGCCCCGGCACCACCGCCGACTCCCTGGCGAAGCTCAAGCCGTCGTTCGCCGACATCGGCGAGCTGGGCGGCTTCGACGCCGTGGCGCTGCAGAAGTACCACTGGGTGGAGAAGATCGACCACGTCCACCACGCGGGCAACTCCTCCGGCATCGTCGACGGCGCCTCGCTCGTCGCGATCGGCTCCAGGGAGGTCGGCGAGCGCTACGGCCTCACTCCGCGCGCGCGGATCGTCTCCGCGGCCGTCTCCGGCTCCGAGCCCACCATCATGCTCACCGGGCCCGCCCCCGCCACCCGCAAGGCGCTCGCCAAGGCCGGCCTCACCATCGACGACATCGACCTGGTCGAGATCAACGAGGCGTTCGCCGCGGTCGTGCTGCGCTTCGTCAAGGACATGGGCCTGTCGCTGGACAAGGTCAACGTCAACGGCGGCGCCATCGCCCTCGGCCACCCGCTCGGCGCGACCGGCGCGATGATCCTCGGCACCCTCGTGGACGAACTGGAGCGCCAGGACAAGCGCTACGGCCTCGCCACCCTCTGCGTCGGCGGCGGCATGGGCATCGCCACGATCGTCGAGCGCATCTGAACTCCCGGCGGAACCAAGCGACTTCAACGGAGACGACTGTAATGACCGAAAGCACGACCATCCGCTGGGAGCAGGACGACACCGGTGTCGTCACCCTCGTCCTGGATGACCCGAACCAGTCCGCGAACACCATGAACCAGGCGTTCCGCGCCTCCATCACGGCGATCGCCGCGCGCGCGGAGGCGGAGAAGGACTCCATCCGCGGGATCATCTACACCTCCGCCAAGAAGACCTTCTTCGCGGGCGGCGACCTCAAGGACATGATCAAGGCCGGTCCCGGGGACGCCCAGCAGGTCTTCGACACCGCGACCGAGATCAAGAACGCCCTGCGCCGCATCGAGACCCTCGGCAAGCCGGTCGTCGCCGCCATCAACGGCGCGGCCCTCGGCGGCGGTTACGAGATCGCGCTCGCCTCGCACCACCGCATCGCCCTCGACGCCCCCGGCTCCAAGATCGGCCTGCCCGAGGTCACCCTCGGCCTGCTGCCCGCGGGCGGCGGTGTCACCCGCACCGTGCGCCTGATGGGCATCACGGACGCCCTGCTGAAGGTGCTGCTCCAGGGCACCCAGTACAACCCGCGCCGCGCCCTGGACAACGGCCTGGTCCACGAAGTGGCCGCCACCGAGGAGGAGATGCTGGCCAAGGCCCGCGCCTTCATCGACGCCCACCCCGAGTCGCAGCAGCCCTGGGACGTCCCCGGCTACAAGATCCCGGGCGGCACCCCGGCGAACCCGAAGTTCGCCGCCAACCTGCCCGCCTTCCCGGCCAGTCTGCGCAAGCAGACCAACGGTGCGCCCTACCCGGCCCCGCGCAACATCATGGCCGCGGCCGTCGAGGGGTCCCAGGTCGACTTCGACACCGCGATCACCATCGAGACCCGCTATTTCACCGAGCTGGTCACCGGCCAGACCGCGAAGAACATGATCCAGGCGTTCTTCTTCGACCTCCAGGCCGTCAACTCCGGCGCCAACCGGCCGAAGGGCGTCGAGCCCCGCCAGGTTCGCAAGGTCGCCGTCCTCGGCGCGGGCATGATGGGCGCCGGCATCGCCTACTCCTGCGCCCGCGCGGGCATCGACGTCGTCCTCAAGGACGTCTCCGCGGAGGCGGCCGCCAAGGGCAAGGGCTACTCCGAGAAGCTGTGCGCCAAGGCCGTGGCCAAGGGCCGTATCAGCCAGGAGAAGGCGGACGCGCTGCTCGCCCGGATCACCCCGACCGCCGAGGTGGCCGACCTCGCCGGCTGCGACGCGGTGATCGAGGCCGTCTTCGAGGACACCGCGCTCAAGCACAAGGTGTTCCAGGAGATCGAGTCCGTCGTCGCGCCCGACGCGCTGCTGTGCTCCAACACCTCCACCCTGCCCATCACCACCCTCGCCGAGGGCGTGGAGCGCCAGGCCGACTTCATCGGGCTGCACTTCTTCTCACCGGTCGACAAGATGCCGCTGGTCGAGATCATCAAGGGCGAGCGCACCGGCGACGAGGCCCTCGCGCGGGCCTTCGACCTGGTCCGGCAGATCAACAAGACGCCGATCGTCGTCAACGACTCGCGCGGCTTCTTCACCTCCCGGGTGATCGGCCACTTCATCAACGAGGGCGTCGCCATGGTCGGCGAGGGCATCGAGCCGGCCTCCGTGGAGCAGGCCGCCGCCCAGGCCGGCTACCCGGCCAAGGTGCTCTCCCTGATGGACGAGCTGACCCTCACCCTCCCCCGCAAGATCCGCAATGAGACCAGGCGGGCGGTCGAGGAGGCGGGCGGCACCTGGACGGCGCACCCGGCGGAGGCGGTCATCGACCGCATGGTGGACGAGTTCGGCCGCCCCGGCCGCAGCGGCGGCGCCGGCTTCTACGACTACACCGAGGACGGCAAGCGCGCCGCGCTCTGGCCGGGCCTGCGCGAGCACTTCACGAAGCCGGGGTACGAGATCCCGTTCCGGGACATGCAGGAGCGGATGCTCTTCGCCGAGGCGCTCGACACCGTACGCCTCCTGGAGGAGGGCGTCCTGACCTCGGTCGCCGACGCCAACATCGGCTCGATCTTCGGCATCGGCTTCCCCGGCTGGACCGGCGGTGTGCTCCAGTACATCAACGGCTACGAAGGGGGCCTGCCCGGCTTCGTGGCCCGCGCGCGGCAGCTCGCCGAGACCTACGGCGAGCGGTTCACCCCGCCCGCGCTGCTCGTGGAAAAGGCGGAGAAGGGGGAGCCGTTCGCCGACTCAGTCCGTTCCTGACCCGGTGACCCACTCGCTCAGCTCTTCCCGCAGCGACCGCTGGAACGTCGTCAGCAGCGCCTGTACCACCAGCGGGTGCATGTGCGCCGACAGGGACTTCACGTCCCGCGCGGCACGCTCGGCCACCTCGCCGCGGAAGAGCTGGGACAGTTCACGGGCCGCGGCGCGCGAGTGCTCGATGAGCACGGTGCGCGCCGCGAGGATCGCCTCCTGCGACAGCGGGACGTCGAGGAGCCGCACCCCGAGCCGGAGCAGCCCGGAGTCGACCCGGAAGGTGTCGTCGCCGGCCGCCATGACGACGTTCATCGCGGCGAGCCGCTCCACGTCCTCGGCGGACAGGGGCCGCCCGGCCCGCCGCTCCAGCTCCTGCCGGGACACGGTGTCCACCGCGTCCGGCGCCCAGGAGGCGACGACCGCGCGGTGAATGGCGAGGTCGTGCGGGCTGAGGCCGGGCGGCAGCTGCCGCAGATAGCGTTCGATCGCCGCCAGTGTCATGCCCTGCTGCTGGAGCTCCTCGATGAGGGCCAGCCGCGCCACATGCCCGGTGCCGTACCGGCCCACCCGGCGCGGACCGATCTCCGGCGGCGGGAGCAGCCCCTTGCTGCCGTAGAAGCGGACGGTGCGGACCGTGACGCCCGCGCGGGCGGCCAGCTCGTCGATCGTGAGGGTCTGCTCCCCGGTATCGCTCGTCGCGTCGGTCGTCATGTGCAGCAGTATCGCTGTCTCACCAGAAGTGTGAAACCCGTGGTGAACAGTCTGTGATCACCGGGTGGATCGTGTGAGAAGTAACGCTCTGTGACATGGGCCACCGCATATCCGGCGATCTTTCTGGGAAGCTGCTGGCTTGGTCTGTACCGCGACTCACCAGGAGGGTGCGGGCCAAGAAAGCAAGCCCCCTGGGCCCACGAGGTCCGGGCGCACCAGGAAAGTGGTACCACCCGTGAGCAAGGACGCCGTGGATTCGGCACAGGCCGTAGCCCCTGCGCAGGCGGCCGCAACGCCCGCGGACGCGGGCGACGCCGGTTACAGCAAGGACCTCAAGGCCCGCCACATCAACATGATCGCCATCGGCGGTGCGATCGGCACCGGTCTCCTCCTCGGAGCCGGCGGCCGACTGCACAACGCCGGCCCGGCGCTCGCCCTGGCCTACCTGGTCTGCGGCGTCTTCGCCTTCTTCGTCGTGCGCGCCCTGGGCGAGCTGGTCCTGTACCGGCCGTCCTCCGGTTCCTTCGTGAGCTACGCGCGCGAGTTCCTCGGTGAGAAGGGCGCCTACGTCGCCGGCTGGATGTACTTCCTGAACTGGTCGACCACCGGCATCGCCGATATCACCGCGATCGCGCTCTACACGCACTACTGGAGCTTCTTCACCTCGATCCCGCAGTGGGTGCTGGCGCTGATCGCCCTCGCGGTGGTCCTCGCCGTGAACCTGATCTCGGTGAAGATCTTCGGCGAGATGGAGTTCTGGTTCGCGATCATCAAGGTCGCCACCATCGTCGGCTTCATGCTGGTCAGCATTTTCCTGCTCGCCACCCAGCACAAGGTCGGCGGCCACACCCCCGGCCTGAGCGTGATCACCGACCACGGCGGCATCTTCCCGCACGGCCTGATGCCGGTCGTCCTGGTCATGCAGGGCGTGATCTTCGCGTACGCCGCGCTGGAGCTGGTCGGCGTGGCCGCCGGCGAGACCGCCGAGCCGGAGAAGATCGTCCCGCGCGCGGTGAACTCGATCATGTGGCGCGTGGGCCTGTTCTACGTCGGCTCGGTCGTCCTGCTCGCGCTGCTGCTGCCCGGCTCGGTGTACTCCGCCGACGAGAGCCCGTTCGTCACCGTTCTGTCCAAGATCGGTGTCCCGGCGGCCGGTGACGTGATGAACCTCGTCGTCCTGACCGCCGCGATGTCCTCGCTGAACTCCGGCCTGTACTCCACCGGCCGCATCCTGCGCTCGATGGCCATGGCGGGCTCCGCCCCCAAGTTCACCGCCAAGATGAGCCGCAGCCAGGTGCCCTACGGCGGCATCCTGCTGACCTGCGCGGTCTGCGTGCTCGGCGTCGGCCTGAACTACCTGATGCCCAGCCAGGCCTTCGAGATCGTGCTGAACGTCGCCTCCCTCGGCATCATCAGCACCTGGGTGATCATCATGATCTGCCACATGGTCTTCGTCCGCCGCGCCCGCGAGGGCCTGGTGACCCGGCCGCACTTCCAGCTGAAGTTCAGCCCCGTCACCGAGATCGCCACGATCGCCTTCCTGCTGGTCTGCCTCGGCATGATGTGGAACGACCCCGACGTCGGCCGCAAGACCATTCTGCTGATCCCGGTGATCGCCGTCATGCTGGTCGCCGGCTGGTTCGGTGTGCGCCGCCGGGTGTCCGCGAACGCCGACAAGGAACTGGCGCAGCTGACGAAGTAGCAGGTCAGAGTCACTGTCAGTGGCATCGCCTACGGTGGCGTCATGTCGGGGATCACATACATCCGGGGTGACGCCACCGTTCCGTCGGTCAAGGGCGCCAAGGTGATCGCCCATGTCTGCAACGACCTGGGCGGCTGGGGCAAGGGCTTCGTCCTCGCCCTCTCGCGCCGCTGGCCGGAGCCGGAGCGGGCGTACCGCGCCTGGCACCGCGACCGCGCGCACAACGACTTCGCCCTGGGCGCGGTCCAGCTGGTCCGGGTCGAGCCGTATGTGTGGGTGGCCAACATGATCGGCCAGCGCGGGATCAGGACGGGCAGCAAGGGCGTCCCCGTCCGCTACGAGGCGATCGACACCGCCCTCGCCCGCCTCGCAGACGAGGTGACCGAACGCGGCGCGTCCGTGCACATGCCCCGCATAGGCTGCGGCCTGGCCGGCGGCAAGTGGTCCCGCATAGAACCGCTTATCAGCGAGCGGCTGGTGAAACGCGGAATCACGGTGACGGTGTACGACCACGGGGAGGGCGGGGGATGACCTCACAGGGTGAGGCGACGGATGTGCTGGTGCTGGGCGGATCCGGGGTCGACACGGTCATCCATGTTCCCGAGCTGCCCCTGCCGTACGCCGACAGCTACATGATCGACTCCGGGATCCGCACCCGGGCCGGACAGACGGGCGACTTCGTCGCGCTGGGACTCGCCGCCCTCGGCCTGCGCACCCACCATCTCGACCTGCTGGGCGACGACCCCGAGGGCGACCTCGTGCGCGCCCTGCACCGTGAGCACGGCATCGCCCTCACCGCGCTCCCGCAGCCCGTCGGCACCAAGCGCGCGGTCAATCTCGTCGGTCCCGACGGCCGCCGCCTGTCCCTGTACGACACTACCCGGGCCCGCCCCGGCGACTGCTTCCCGGAGGAGACGCTGCGCACGCTCGCCACCGCGAGCCGGCACGTCCACGTGACCATCACCCAGCCCTGCGCCGAGGCCCTGCCGGTGCTGGCCGCGACCGGCGTGCCGCTGTCCACGGACCTGCACGACTGGGACGGCGAGAATCCCTACCACGAGCCGTTCGCCCTCGCCGCGGATGTCGTCTTCCTGTCGGCCGCCGCCCTGGCCGATCCCGAGCGGACCATGCGGCGGATCGCCTGTGAGGGCCGGGCCCGGACCGTCGTCGCCACCGCCGGGGCCGAGGGCGCGTATCTGCTGGCCGACGGCGAGCTGAGCCGGGTGCCCGCCGAGACCCCGCCCGCGCCGGTGGTCGACTCCAACGGCGCGGGCGACGCCTTCGCCGCCGCGTTCCTCTACGGCCGCCTCACCGGCGAGCCGCCCGCGACCTGCGCCCGCTACGGCGCCCTCGCCGGGGCCTACGCCTGCACGGTCCCGGCCTCCCGCGCGGACGCGATAGGCCGGGACCGGCTGCTCAAGCGGGCGGCGGAGCCGAGACCCTAGGCCGAGCCCCTGGGTGACCGTGCCGAGGCCACCGAGCACCGCGGCCACCGAGGCCCTGGCCCGCCCCGAGCCCCCGGGGTCAGTGCCCGCGCGTGTCGTGGAGGTCGTTCGTCGCCTCGATCTTCTTCCACGACTTCGGCTGGGCCACCGTCGTACCCGGCTTCGCCAGGGCCACGGCGCGGGCCGCGGCCACGGCCGGCTTCGACGGCTGGAACAGCCAGGTGTCGAACAGCGCGGCAAGAGGCTTGCCGGACACCTGCTCGGCGTACCGCTGGAAGTCGGCCACCGAGGCGTTGCCGTATGCGTGCTCCTTCGGCCAGCCCTTCAGGATGGCGAAGAACGCGTCGTCGCCGACCTCGTTACGCAGCGCCTGGATCGCGGCCGCGCCCCGGTCGTAGACGGCGATGTCGAACTGGTTGTCCGGGCCCGGGTCGCCGGGCTCGACCTTCCAGAACGGGTCGTCGGCCGGGTGTGAGGCGTACACGTAGTCCGCCAGCTGCTGCGTGGTGCCCTCGCCCTCGTGCTCGGACCACAGCCACTGCGCGTACCGGGCGAAGCCCTCGTTGATCCAGATGTCCTTCCAGCCCTTGAGCGACACGTCGTCGCCGTACCACTGGTGGGCCAGCTCGTGCACGACCACGGAGGTGTTGGAGCCATTGGCGAACTGTTTGGGGCTGTAGTACACCCGGGTCTGCGTCTCCAGCGCGTACCCGGTGGTGGTGTTCGGTACATACCCGCCGGCCGAGCTGAACGGATACGGCCCGAAGTAGTTGCTCAGCCAGTCGACGATCTCCCCGGTGCGCTCCACGCTCGCCCGCGCGGCGCCGTCGTTGTCGCCGAGGTCCTGGCTGTAGGCGTTGACGACCGGCACACCGCCGTCGGAGGTGCTGGTGGTGATGTCGAATTTTCCGATGGCGAGCGTGGCCAGATAGGTCGCCTGCGGCTTGTTCTGCCGCCAGTTGTAGCGGGTCCAGCCCAGCTTCGAACTGGTCGACTGCAGCGTGCCGTTGGAGATGGCCTGGGTGCCGTCCGGCACGGCCACCGACACGTCGTAGGTGGCCTTGTCGCTCGGGTGGTCATTGCTCGGGAACCACCACCAGGCGGCCTCGGGCTCGTCGGCGGCCACGGCGCCGTCGGGCGTGCGGTGCCAGGTGTTGAAGCCGTAGGCGGTCTTCGTCGACGGCACCCCGCTGTACCGGACGACGACGGTGATCGGCGTGCCCTTGGCCAGCGGCGTCTTCGGCGTGATGACCAGTTCGTGCTGCCCGGAGGTGGTGAACGCGGCCTCGGCGCCGTTGACCCGTACGTCGCTGACGTCCAGCAGGAAGTCCAGGTCGAAGCTGGACAGGTCCTGGGTGGTCTTCGCCAGGATCGTCGCCGTGCCCTGCAGCTCGTCCGTCTTCGGCTGGTATTGCAGCCTCAGGTCATAATGCGAGACGTCGTAGCCGCCGTTGCCGTAGTACGGGTAGTAGGGGTCGCCGATGCCCGGCGCGCCGGGGGAGTAGCTCGCGGCCGATGCCGGGATCGCCAGCAGGAGGGAGGCCGCCGCGAGTGCGCCCGGCGCGATGATTCTGCGGTGCACGTCAGCTCCAAGTCGTCGGGAATGCAAGTCCGTTCGGTGGATCTGTTCGGTGGATCTTTCCGGAGCCTATTCATTCCCTGTGACCCCTGGCCTGTCCACAGCACCCGCTGTCACACGATCGCCATTCAGCCGTCATGCGTCACCGGGGTCGCCCTGAAGCCCTCTTCTGCACGGGAGTTGACCGGAGTACCGTCCGCGCATGCCGAAAAGCACGCCGACACGCACGCGGACACACCCGCGGATACGCACGCGGATACGTACGCGCTTCACGATCTGGAGAGCGTCCGTGACAGCGGTCGCCGTCATCCTGACGGCCGCCTTCCTCACCCCGGCCGCCGCACAGGCCGCCGGCCGCGACAGCGGGACACCCCGCGAGAGCCGGCCCGTCTACTCCTACGCCCACGCCATCCGCGAGTCCGTCTGGGTGGACACCGGCCTCGACGGCGACGGCGACGGAAAGTCCGACCGGGTCGCCGCCGACATCGTCCGGCCCGCCGAACCCGCCCGGCAGGGCCGCAAGGTGCCCGTCATCATGGACGCGAGCCCCTACTTCTCCTGCTGCGGACGCGGCAACGAGAGCCAGGTCAAGACGTACGACGCGCAGGGCCGTGTCGTCCAGATGCCGCTGTTCTACGACAACTACTTCGTGCCCCGCGGCTACGCCTTCGTCGGCGTCGACCTCGCCGGCACCAACCGCTCCGACGGCTGTGCGGACGTCGGCGGCCGCTCCGACATCCAGTCCGCGAAAGCGGTCGTCGACTGGCTGAACGGCCGCGGCCGCGCGTACACCAGCCGCACCGGCACGCAGACCGTCGAGGCGACCTGGACCAACGGCGCCACAGGCATGATCGGCAAGAGCTGGGACGCCACGATCGCCAACGGCGTCGCCGCGACGGGCGTCAAGGGCCTGAAGACCATCGTCCCGATCAGCGGCATCTCCTCCTGGTACGACTACTACTTCGCGCAAGGGGCCCCGCTGTACGACGGCGGCCCCGCCGAGCTGGCCGGCTACGTCGAGAGCGACGCGGCCAAGGCCCACTGCGCGGCCGTACGGAAGAAACTCACCGACGGCAGCCCGCGCAGCGGCGACTGGACACCGCTGTGGACCGAGCGGGACTACGTCGGGAACGCGGCCAAGGTGCGCGCGAGCGTGTTCCTGGTGCACGGGATGCAGGACCTCAACGTGCGCACCAAACACTTCGGACAGTGGTGGGACGCCCTGGCGAAACACGGTGTGAAGCGCAAGATCTGGCTCTCCCAGACCGGGCACGTCGACCCGTTCGACTACCGGCGCGGCGCCTGGGTCGACACCCTGCACCGCTGGTTCGACCACGAACTCCTCGGCTACGACAACGGCATCGACCGCGAACCGATGGCCGACATCGAACGCCACCCCGACCAGTGGGTGACCTCCCGGGTCTGGCCCCCGCAGACCACCCGCACCACCGTCCTGCACCCGGCCCCCGGCACCGGGCCCGGCGTCGGCACACTCGGCCTGCGCCCCGCGACCGGCACCTCGGCCTTCACCGACGATCCGAAGCTGAGCGAGACGGACTGGGCGGCCCACCTCACCGCGCCCACCCCGGAGAAGGCGGGCTTCCTCACCGCACCGCTCACGCGCGACCTGCGCCTGTCGGGTTCGTCCACGGTGACGGTGACGGCGACCCCGACCACCGCCTCGGCCCACCTGTCCGCCGTCCTGGTCGACCTCGGCCCCGACACCATCCGGGACTACGCCGACGCCGCCGAGGGCATCACCACGCTGAAAAACCGGACCTGCTGGGGCGAGAGCACGGCCGGGGACAGCGCCTGCTTCAAGGAGACCAAGGCCAAGACGGCAACGGTGGACTACACCGTGTTCAGCCGCGGCTGGGCCGACCTCGGCCACTACGCCTCCCTCGACAAGGGCGTCCCGCTCACCCCGGGCAAGGCGTACACGATGACTCTCCGTCTGGCGGCGACCGATCACGTCGTCCCGAAGGGGCACCGGCTGGCGCTGATCATCGCGGGCACGGACAAGGACCTCATCGACCCCCCGTCCACGAAGCCGACCCTCACGATCGACCTGGCCGGTACGACGGCCGGCCTTCCGCTGGTCGGCGGCGCGTCCGCGTTCACCCGCGCCACGTCCGGCAGCACGGGCAGGACTCCCACGCCGACGGACCTGAACGGCGTCCGCGTACCGGGGGCGGCCCGGCACGTCCCGGCGTAGCGCTGAGCGGCCGTGCGCCGTCGGGGTGCCTGACCGTTGCCGGGTGCGGGTGCGGGTGCGGGTGCGGGTGCGGGTGCGGGTGCGGGTGCGTCGGGGCCGCTCGCTCCCCCACGTTCTCGGCTTCGCTCGAACCCGGGAGGGGGTACCCCCGATGCGGCGGAGCCGCATATCGACACAGCCCCGCACCCCTTCGGGGTTCCGCCCACCGGCGCGGGCCAGCGACCCACCCGCCCTACCACCGCACGGGTGTGCTTTCAGGCGGCCGGAAACGCCCATCCGGCCGCCTCCCGCGCGCACCCCCACGCCACCGTGACCCCGGCCCCGCCGTGCCCGTAGTTGTGCACCACGACGCGGCCGTCCGGCAGCCGCCGCCGTTCGAGTCGTACCGCGCTGCGGGCCGGGCGCAGGCCCACGCGGTGGGCGAGGATGCGCGCGGCCGCGATTTCCGGGCGGACCGCCGAGCACCGGGCGACGATCGCCGCGGCGGTCGCCGGGTCCGGCGCCAGGGACCAGTCGTCCTCCTCCGCCGTACCGCCGAGCAGCAGGCCGTACGGCTGCGGGATGAAGTAGGTGGAGGCGGCGGAGGAGTGGTCCACGGACGTGAACCAGGTCGTGATCCCCGGATTCTCCACGACCACCAGCTGCCCGCGCACCGGACGCACCGCGGGATCCGGCACCAGAGAACGCGCGCCCAGGCCCGCGCAGTTGACCACGACCGGCGCGGGCACCGCCGCGAGGTCGGTCACCTCGCGTGCCTCGACCACGCCTCCCGCCCGTGCGAGCCGCTCCCGCAGCCACGCCAGATGCACCGGCATGTCGATGACCGGCAGCCGCGCCGCCAGGCCGCCGGCCACCGCCCGCAGTCCCGGCACCCGGCCCGCCCACGCGCCCAGTTCGTCCAGCCGGATCCCCTGGTGTACGCCGTCGACCAGGCGTACGCCCGTCTCCTCCGGCCGCCGCGCCGACTCCTCGTACTCGGCGAGGGACGCAAGCGCCCAGGCGCCCACCAGTGGCTCCGGTTCGATGCGGTACGGCCACCACAGACCGCCGGCGACCGCCGAGGTCGTACGCTCGGCGGGCTCGCGCGCCCACACCCGTACCCGGCGCCCGGACTCGGCCAGCACCACGGCCGTCGTCAGCCCGGCGACCCCGCTTCCGACCACGATCACTTCGTCATTCGGTTCGCTGTCCACACCAGGACGATAGGTCGCGCCGGTGTGGGGATACTCACAGCATGTCTGCCGCATACGCGACCTTCGGCCTGGCTCCGGCGACCCGCGCCGGCGGTGTCCTCGCCGACGGCGGCTACCAGGTCCACCGCGACTTCGTGGACTTCGTCGTGGACGGCCGCCCGCTGCTGTTCCAGCTGTCCGATCTGGACGCGGTCTCCCCGCTCGCCTCGGACATCCCGCCCGCCATCTTCACCGAGCAGGTGCGCGCACTGCTGCTGGAGGCCGAACCGCCGCTCCCGGACGGCCGGTTCGTCCTCTACGGCTGCCCCGAGTGCGAGGACCTGGGCTGCGGGGCGGTCACCGCCGTCATCGAGCGCGACGGAGACGACTACGTCTGGCGGGACTTCGCCTGGCAGACGGACGAGCACGCCGACCTGGAGCGCGACGGCTACCCCGGCATAGGGCCGTTCCGCTTCCGCGGCCCCGAGTACCGTGCCGCGCTGACCGCCCTGGGCGAAGGCCCGCCGCGCCGCCGCGTACTGCTGATCGGCGCCCGGGTCGCCGTCCTCGCCCGGCTGGCCGCCGCACTGCGCACCATCGGCATCGGCGCCGACATCACCCAGGACGCCGGGGCCGTTCCCGCCGAGGAGCTGCGCGGGTACGGCGCGGTCGCCTTCGGCCGCGCGGTCGGCGAGGCCGAACGGGCCGCCGTACTGCGGGCCTTCGCGCAGGCCGGGGTCGAGGCCGCGGCGGTGGACGGCCTGGCCCCGATCGTGCCGCTGCTCGTCGCCCAGATCGAGCACGCCCTGGACCGCGGCCCGCTCGCCCGGCGCAGGCTGACCGGGCTGGCCGCCGCCGGCCACGCGGCGGACGTCGAGGTGAGCGCGCCGTGCCGGGTGCGGATCACCGCGTACCGTCTGGACCGGCTGCACCGCACCCGCACCCAGCAGGTGTACGACGGTGTCCTGGAGCCCGGCCGGCACCGCGTCGCCCTGGATCCGCGCGCGGTGAAGGGGGAGGCGTACCTGGTCGCCCGGACGACGGGAGGTGTGCTCGTGACGGCGGTGACCAGCGGGAACGGCGGGCGCGCTCGCGGCGCGGCGACCGGCGGGAATCGGAGCTGAGCTGTGGGTGCGTGTCCACCGGAATCGGAGCTGAGCCGCGGGTGCGGGTTCGCCGGAATCGGAGCTGAGAGCGGGACGCCGGGCCCATTAGGATCGGCGTCCTGATGACTGCCACCCTCGTCGCCAAGAACCTCGCCGCCGGGCACGCCGACCGCTCCCTCTTCTCCGGGCTGGACCTCGTCGTCGCGCCCGACGATGTTATCGGGCTGGTCGGTGCCAACGGCGCGGGCAAGTCCACCCTGCTCACGCTGCTCGCCGGGCTCACCCCGCCCGAGCAGGGCGAGCTGCGGCTGTCCCCGCCCACCGCCACCGTCGGCCATCTGCCGCAGGAGCCGGAGCGCAGGCCGGGGGAGACGGTCCGGGAGTTCCTGGCCCGCCGCACCGGCGTCGCCGAGGCGCAGCACGTGATGGACGAGGCCACCCAGGCTCTGGTCGACGGCGCGCCCGGCGCCGACGACGCGTACGCGGTGAGCCTGGAGCGCTGGCTCGGCCTGGGCGGCGCGGACCTGGAGGAACGCGCGGAGGAGGTCGCCGACTCCCTCGGCCTGGCCGTGGACCTGGACCAGCCGATGACGGCCCTCTCGGGCGGCCAGGCGGCCCGCGCCGGCCTCGCCTCGCTCCTGCTGTCCCGCTACGACGTCTTCCTCCTCGACGAGCCCACCAACGACCTCGACCTCGACGGCCTGGACCGCCTGGAACGCTTCGTGACCGGCCTGCGCGCGGGCACGGTCGTCGTCAGCCACGACCGCGAGTTCCTCACCCGCACGGTCACCAAGGTCCTCGAACTCGACCTCGCCCAGCGGCAGATCAACCTCTACGGCGGCGGCTACGAGGCCTACCTGGAGGAGCGTGAGGTCGCCCGCCGGCACGCCCGCGAGGACTACGAGGAGTACGCCGACAAGAAGGCCGCCCTCCAGGACCGTGCGCAGATGCAGCGGACCTGGATGGACAAGGGCGTGAAGAACGCCCGGCGCAAGGCGGGCAACGACAACGACAAGATCGGCCGCAAGTTCCGCAGCGAGGCCAGCGAGAAGCAGGCTGCCAAGGCCCGGCAGACCCAGCGGATGATCGAGCGCCTGGAGGTGGTCGATGAGCCGCGCAAGGAGTGGGAGCTGCGGATGGAGATCGCCTCCGCGCCGCGCTCCGGAGCGGTCGTGGCGACGCTGCGGGACGCCGAGGTCCGGCGTGGCGGCTTCACCTTCGGCCCGGTGTCCCTGCAGATCGACTGGGCGGACCGGGTCGCGATCACCGGGGCCAACGGCGCGGGCAAGTCCACCCTGCTCGGCGCGCTGCTCGGCCGCGTCCCGCTCGACGCCGGGCACGCCACCCTCGGCTCCGGCGTCCTGGTCGGCGAGGTCGACCAGGCCCGCGGTCTGTTCCACGGCCCCGAGGCGCTGCTCGACGCCTTCTGCGCGGCCGTACCGGACACCGAGCCGGTCGAGGTGCGGACCCTGCTCGCCAAGTTCGGCCTGAAGTCCGACCATGTGCTGCGCCCGGCCGCCACCCTCTCCCCGGGCGAACGCACCCGCGCCGCCCTCGCCCTGCTCCAGGGCCGGGGCGTGAACCTGCTGGTCCTGGACGAGCCGACGAACCACCTCGACCTGCCCGCCATCGAGCAACTGGAGTCGGCCCTCGACTCCTACACCGGCACACTGCTGCTCGTCAGCCACGACCGCCGCATGCTGGACGCGGTCCGGGTGAGCAGGCGCCTGGAGGTGGCCGACGGCAAGGTGACGGAACGCTGACCCCGGCGGACCTCATGAGAAGCGCGCCGCGGCCTCCTTCGCGGCTCGCTCGACCCGGTCCCGGTGCCCGGGATCGTACGGCGCCACATTGAGCCCGTCCGGTCGCTGGCCCACCGTGCCGTCGATCAACTCCCGTACGACGTCGGCGTGTCCGGCGTGCCGCTGGGTCTCGGCGATCATGTGGGTGAGCACCCGGTGCAGGGTGATCTCGCGCGATGCGCCCGGCACCCGGCCCAGCGCGTCCAGGGGGAGGCCGGCGATGGTCGCGTCGGCGTGGGCCCATGCCTGGCGGTAGCGGCCGACGATGTCCTCGCGTGACTCGTCGGCCCGCGCCCACAGATCGGCGTCCGGCTCCGCCTCCCCGGTGATCCACAGCGGTGTCCCGGTGAAGGGCCGGCCGAACGTCGCGCCGAAGTACAGGGCCTCGGCGCCGGTCAGATGCTTGACCAGGCCCAGCAGATTGGTGCCCGTCGGGGTCAGCGGGTGGCGGACGTCGTACTCGGACAGGCCGTCGAGCTTCCACAGCAGGACGTCGCGGGCGTCCTGGAGATAGACCCGCAGGTCTTCCTTGGGATCGGTCATGCGGGAAGTCTGCCGTCCGGACGATCCGCGTCCACCCGAATTTCCCGGGCCCCGCCCCGCCCCGGGACGGCGCGGGGCCGGAGCCGCGGTGGCCCCGGCCCCCCGGCCGGTCAGCGCTTCTTCGGGTCGAGCAGGCCCGCGCGGCGCAGGGCGTCGGCCATCGCGCTGTTGGCCGGTGCCGGCGCCTGACGACCGCCCCGGTCGCCACCGCCCCGGCCCTGCCGCTGTCCCTGGCCCTGCCCCTGGCCGCCCTGCCGCTGCTGGGGCGGGCGTCCGCCGCCGCGCTGCTGCCGGCCGCCACCCTGGCCGCCCTGCAGGGCCGCCTCGTCGTCCAGACGCAGGGTCAGCGCGATCCGCTTGCGCGGGATGTCCACGTCCAGGACCTTCACCTTGACGATGTCACCGGGCTTGACGACATCGCGCGGATCCTTGACGAAGGTCTTCGACATCGCCGACACGTGCACCAGACCGTCCTGGTGGACGCCGATGTCCACGAACGCGCCGAAGGCGGCCACGTTCGTCACCACGCCCTCCAGCACCATCCCGGCGGACAGGTCGGAGATCTTCTCCACACCCTCCTTGAAGGTGGCCGTCTTGAACGCGGGACGCGGGTCGCGCCCCGGCTTCTCCAGCTCCTTCAGGATGTCCGTCACCGTCGGCAGACCGAAGGTGTCGTCCACGAAGTCGGCGGGCCGCAGCGAGCGCAGCACGCCCGTGTTGCCGATGAGGGAGGCCACTGCCTCGCCACTGGTCTTCACCATGCGGCGCACCACCGGGTACGCCTCGGGGTGCACGCTGGAGGCGTCCAGCGGGTCGTCGCCGCCGCGGATGCGCAGGAAGCCCGCGCACTGCTCGTACGCCTTCGGGCCGAGCCGTGCCACCTTCTTCAGCTCGGAGCGCGACCGGAACGGCCCGTTGGCGTCCCGGTGCGCCACGATGTTCTCGGCGAGGCCGGAGGAGATGCCCGACACCCGCGAAAGCAGCGGCACGGACGCGGTGTTGACGTCCACCCCGACGCCGTTCACACAGTCCTCGACCACCGCGTCCAGCGAGCGGGACAGCTTCACCTCGGACAGGTCGTGCTGGTACTGGCCGACGCCGATGGACTTCGGGTCGATCTTCACCAGCTCGGCCAGCGGGTCCTGCAGGCGGCGGGCGATGGACACCGCGCCGCGCAGCGACACATCCATGCCGGGCAGCTCCTGCGAGGCGTACTGCGACGCCGAGTACACCGACGCGCCCGCCTCCGACACCATCACCTTGGTGAGCTTCAACTCCGGGTGCTTCGCGATCAGTTCACCGGCGAGCTTGTCGGTCTCGCGGGACGCCGTGCCGTTGCCGATCGCGATCAGGTCGACCGCGTGCTCCTGGGCGAGCCGGGCCAGCTTGGCGAGGGCCTCGTCCCACTTGTTGGCCGGGACGTGCGGGTAGATCACGTCGGTGGCGACGACCTTGCCGGTGGCGTCGACCACGGCGACCTTCACGCCCGTACGGAAACCCGGGTCCAGGCCCAGCGTCGCGCGCGTGCCCGCCGGGGCGGCCAGCAGCAGGTCGCGCAGGTTCGCCGCGAAGACGTTCACCGCCTCGTCCTCGGCGGCCGTGCGCAGCCTGAGGCGCAGGTCGATGCCGAGGTGAACGAGGATCCGGGTGCGCCAGGCCCAGCGGACCGTGTCCGTCAGCCACTTGTCGGCGGGGCGGCCCCGGTCGGCGATCCCGAACCGGTGCGCCACGATCCCCTCGTACGAGGAGGGACCCTCCGTGGCCTCCTCCGGCTCCAGGACGAGGTCGAGGACCTCCTCCTTCTCGCCGCGCAGCATGGCCAGGATCCGGTGCGAGGGCAGCTCGGTGAACGGCTCGGCGAAGTCGAAGTAGTCGGCGAACTTGGCGCCCGCCTCCTCCTTGCCCTCCCGCACCTTCGAGGCCAGGCGCCCGCGCACCCACATGCGCTCACGCAGCTCGCCGATCAGGTCGGCGTCCTCGGAGAACCGCTCGGTGAGGATCGCCCGCGCGCCGTCCAGCGCGGCCTGCGGGTCGGCGACGCCCTTGTCCGCGTCCACGAACGCGGCGGCCGCCGCCTGCGGTTCCACCGACGGGTCGCCGAGCAGGCCCTCGGCCAGCGGCTCCAGACCCGCCTCGCGTGCGATCTGCGCCTTGGTGCGCCGCTTGGGCTTGTAGGGGAGGTAGATGTCCTCCAGTCGCGCCTTCGTCTCGGCGCCCCGGATCCGGGCCTGAAGCTCGTCGGTCAGCTTGCCCTGCTCGCGCACCGACTCCAGGATCGCGGCCCGCCGCTCCTCCAGCTCCCGCAGGTAGCGCAGCCGCTCCTCGATCGTGCGCAGCTGCGCGTCGTCGAGCATCTCGGTCGCTTCCTTGCGGTAGCGGGCGATGAAGGGCACCGTCGAACCGCCGTCGAGCAGCTCCACCGCGGCCTTCACCTGCCGCTCCCGTACGCCGAGCTCCTCGGCGATCCTGCCTTCGATGGATCCCACGCTGATGGATCCGCTGGACCCGGGTGTCGTCACGATCCCGTACCGCCTTCTCCACTGAGGTTGCGCGGCAATTGTGGCAGGTGGAACCGACAACCGGCGCTCAGGGCGTCCCACCGGCGGGCCGCGGGCCGTTTCACCGATCGCGGAGGTGGCCGCCCTCCGGCACGCGGCCGACGACCGACGACGCCCGGCCGGTCTCCGTACTCCGCCGGACATGGCATGCCGCATCAGCGAGTCGGTCCTCGGCGCCGGCCCCGAACGGCTCGCCGCGTCCCGGAGCCAGGTCCTCTGCCACGTCGAACGCGGCTGGCCGGGACGACGACGCACGCATCGAGATCGGGCCGCCCGGCACCTGCCTCGGCGGCCCGCAGCCCACCCTCGTCAGCAGCCCCCGGCAGCGACCCGCGGACCGGGAAACTCCCCCTGCGCATCGACGTCGACGCCACCGTCCGCGACCAGGACACCGTGCGGGAGCGGCTGCCCGCGCTCCGCGTCAGGCCCGCCGGCGCCGACGTCACCCGGACCGGACCGGACCGGAACCGAGAGCCGGCACGTCCTGACCGACCCGGAAGGCAACGAATTCTGCCTCGTGCACGCCGGGATCCAGCCCCTCTGACCGACCCTGCCGTGGCCGGAAAGGTGGGAAACACGTCATTGCGGCCATGCTCCGGGCGCCGAAGAATTGATGCCATGCCCCACCGCACGCTCCTCTTCGTCCTCTTCGACGGGGTCCAGAGCCTCGATGTCACCGGCCCGCTGGAGGTGTTCGCCGGCGCCGAGAAGCACACGCCGGGCACGTACCGGATCCGTACGGCCTCCCTGGACGGAGGCCCGGTGCGCTGCTCCAGCGGGCTGACCCTCGTACCCGACGAGGCGCTCACCGCCGTGTCCGACCCGCACACCCTGGTGGTCCCCGGCGGCCAGGGCACCCGCGCCCCCGACCCGCGCCTGGTCGACTGGCTGCGCGCTCACGGCCCGCGCGCCCGGCGCCTGGTCTCCGTGTGCACCGGCGCCGCCCTGCTCGCCGCCGCAGGGCTGCTCGACGGCCGCCGGGCGACGACCCACTGGGCCTACTGCGACAAGCTCGCCCGCGACCACCCGGCCGTCACCGTGGACCCGGAGCCCATCTACGTCCGTGACGGGGACGTCGCCACCTCGGCCGGGGTGACCTCCGGCATCGACCTCGCCCTCGCCCTGGTGGAGGAGGACCTGGACCGGGACGTCGCGCTCACCGTCGCCCGGCACCTGGTGGTCTTCCTGCGCCGGCCCGGCAACCAGGCGCAGTTCAGCGCCCAGCTGGCGGCCCAGACAGCGCAGCGCGCGCCCCTGCGGGAGGTCCAGCAGTGGGTCACCGAGCACCCGGCCGGGGACCTGACGGTCGAGTCGCTGGCCGCCAGGGCCCGGCTCTCCCCCCGCCACTTCGCGCGCGCCTTCCGCGCGGAGACCGGCACGACCCCCGGCCGCTACGTCGACCAGGTCCGCCTCGAACACGCCCGCCGCCTGCTGGAGGACACCGCCGACGGCATCGAGGAGATCGCCCGCGCCAGCGGCTACGGCACCCCCGAGGCCATGCGCCGCACGTTCGTGCGTGCCCTCGGCACACCGCCCGCGGAATACCGCAGACGCTTCCACCCGGCCCCGGCCCGCTGAAGACCCGCTCGAAGGAGCCCCCATGCAGATCGCCCTGGTCGTCTACGACCGCTTCACCGCCCTGGACGTCGTAGGCCCCTACGAGATCCTCAGCCGGCTCCCGGACGCGGACCTCGCCTTCGTCGCCGAGCGGCCCGGGCCCGTCCGTACCGACACCGGGTTTCTCGCCGTCACCGCCGACCGGGCGCTCGACGAGGTGCCGAGTCCCGACCTCGTGGTGGTCTCCGGCGGTCCCGGCACGATGGACCAGCTGGAGAACCCGGCCCTGCTGGACTGGCTGCGCGCGGCCGACGCCACCAGCACCTGGACGACCTCGGTCTGCTCCGGTTCGCTGCTGCTCGCCGCCGCGGGACTGCTGCGCGGGCGCCGGGCGACCTGTCACTGGGCCGCCCTGGAGCTGCTGGAGAAGTCCGGTGCCGAGCCGACGGGGGAGCGGGTCGTGACCGACGGGAAGTACGTCACCGCCGCCGGGGTCTCCGCCGGCATCGACATGGCGCTCACCTTGACGGGCCGGATCGCCGGCGACGAGCACGCCCGGGCCGTCCAGCTGCTGACCGAGTACGACCCCCAGCCTCCGTACGACGCCGGAGCCCCGCACAAGGCGCCCGCGCACCTCGTGGCTGAGATCCGGGCCGGCAGCCGGTTCAGCCTGACGTAGCCGTGGTCCAGGTGAAGCACGGCCGGCGGCGCTCCAGGAACGCGGCGACCCCTTCGGCGGTGTCGGGGTTGCCGCGCGCCTGCTCGGCCCAGTGGGCGTCCCGGTCCGTCCGGCCGCCGGTGAACTCCTTCGCGGCGGCCTGGGTGAGCTGGGAGCGGGAGGCCAGGATCCGGGCCAGCTCCGCGACCCGCTTGTCCAGTTCGCCCTCTGGCAGCACCTCGTCGACGAGCCCGGTACGCAGCGCCCGGCCGGCGTCGATCAACTCGGCCGTGAACAGCAGGTACTTGGCGGTGGCCGGGCCGACCAGCGACATCAGCCGGCGGGTCGAGGACGCCGGGTAGACGATGCCGAGCCGCGCCGGGGTCACCCCGAACAGCGCGCTCTCCTCCGCCAGCCGCAGATCGCAGGCCGCCGCGAGCTGTGCCCCTCCGCCCACGCAGTGCCCGCGCACGGCGGCGACGGTCGGCTTGGGGAACGCGGCCAGCGCCTCCTCGGCCGCCACCGCGAGCCCCTGCGCCTCCTCCGGCGAGCCCTGGAGCGTGCTGATGTCCGCGCCCGCGCAGAAGGTCCGGCCCTCCCCGGTCAGCACCAGCGTTCGCACCCCGGGATCACGCGCCAGCGTGTCCAGCAGCGGCGGCAGCGCCCGCCACATCGCGGCGGTCATGGCGTTGCGTTTGGCCGGATGACGGATGACGACGGTGGCGACGGCGCCTTCGACCCGGTGCGACAGCTGGGGCTCCATGGCCGGGATGCTATGCGCCGGCCGGGGCATTGCCGAACCCCCCCGCGGCCTGTCGTCGGGCTGGTCCCGGGCACGGGCCGCCCCAAACCCGTACAACCCGAATAGTTCGCGAAGCGGCGTCGGGGGCGACAGGAAGCAGTCCCACACGTGACCGTGTCATACGCACTCGGTCATAAACCGCTCGATACCCGCTGACTTGTGTTCAGGTATCCAGGCCGGAGCCGATCGTTACCAACACTCGACGTGTGGTGACAATCGAGCGCGAGGGTGGCGACCGGACGATGGACAACCACGGGTGCGGGGACGACCCGCGCCCAGCGGGGGGCGCCGAGCGGCCGCCCGATCCACTTCCGTACGAGGGCGTCTGGCGGTTCACCGCCGCCGCGGTGGACGCCTCCGTCCCGCAGGCCCGGCACGCCGTCCGGGACCTGCTGCTGCGCCAGGGCGTGCCGGTCTCCGAGGACCTGGTGTACGGCCTGCTGCTGATCGTCTCCGAACTGGTCACCAACGCGGTCCGGCACGCGGCGCTGCTGTCGCCGACGCTGGCCGTGGAGGTCGCCGTCGGAGCCGAGTGGGTGCGGGTGTCCGTGGAGGACAACCACCCCTACCGGCCGACCGCCCTGGAGGCCGACCACGGCCAGACCGGCGGGCGGGGTCTGCTGCTGGTCCGCGAGGTGGCCCGGGAGGCGGGCGGCACGGTGGACGTGGAGCACACCGCGAGCGGCGGGAAGGTGATCTGGGCCGCCCTGCCGCTCAAGCCCGCGGGCCTGCCGTAGCACCGCAGGCCCGCGACACCGCCGTGGCGCCGCTCACCAGCCCGCGGACGGGCCGGTCAGTTCCCTGATCGCCGGGCGGGCGGCGTCCAGCACGGTCATGAACCACGCCGAGAACGGGTCACGGGCATGCCGCTCGGCCAGCTCGGCGGCCGTCACGAAGGCGGTCTGGGCGACCTCCTCCTTGTCCAGCGCGAGCTCCGCCTGCACCAGGCCGACGAACAGGTGGTTGAACTCCTGCTCGACCAGGCCCGAGGCCGGGTCCGGGTGGTTGTAGCGGACCGTGCCCGCCTCCGCGAGCAGCGAGGGCGACACGCCCAGTTCCTCGAAGGTGCGGCGGGCCGCCGCCGCGAACGGCGCCTCGCCGGGGTAGGGGTGGCCGCAGCAGGTGTTGGACCACACACCGGGGGAGTGGTACTTGCCGAGCGCCCGCTGCTGGAGCAGCAGCCTGCCCTGCTCGTCGAAGAGGAACACCGAGAACGCGCGGTGCAGCTGCCCCGGCGGCTGGTGCGCGGCGAGCTTCTCCGCCGTGCCGATCGTCACACCCTTCTCGTCGACCAGTTCCAGCAAAATCGCCTCTGCGGTGCCCTGCGACGAGAGTTGCGTCGCGGTGGCAGGTGTGATCGGCATACCCATCCTTCGCCTCGTTCTTCGCACCCCAAGTCTGCCGTACGAATCCGGCACTCCCGGCACTTCCCCGCACGTCCGCGCGCGGCGCCGTACCGGGACGGGGACCCGGTAGATCATCGTGCCCTGCGGCCGCCGCCGGGAACCGCCCACGGGCGCCATCACCTGTACGTGCGTTCAGGGGCACAGATGTGCCTCGTGCGCCGCGTGCCCGCTCGGCTCCAGCGGGAAGGTGCGGTGCTCCACGTCGAAGGGA
The DNA here is from genome assembly GCF_020181035.1 of Streptomyces sp. CoH27. Taxonomy (GTDB): domain Bacteria; phylum Actinomycetota; class Actinomycetes; order Streptomycetales; family Streptomycetaceae; genus Streptomyces; species Streptomyces camelliae. The sequence continues at coordinate 247,054 of NZ_JAIQYY010000002.1, read as the reverse complement.
GCGCCGAGGCGGCCCCGGAGCCCGTGCCGCATCTTCTCGTGGGGGCATGGGGCAGCGCGGCACCGCACATCCATGGCCCTGACCTGCGGAAAACGTTCCGCAGGTCAGGGTGGCCCGGCCGGTGCCCCCGCTCAGGCGCCGTGGTGCCGCTGCCAGCCCTGCCAGGCCGACGTGACCATCTCGTGGACGTCGCGCCGGGCCCGCCAGCCCAGTTCCTTCGCGGCGAGCTCGGCCGAGGCGACCGCGCGGGGGGCGTCGCCCGGTCGGCGTGCCTCCACCAGCGGCTCCCGGCGGTCCCCGGTGACCTCGCCGATGACCGTGATCAGCTCCCGAACGGAGACGCCCTCGCCCCGGCCGATGTTCAGCGTCAGATCGCCCGACGCTCCTTTCTCGGAGAGGCGGCGGGCCGCGGCCAGGTGGGCCTCGGCGAGATCGGCCACGTGGATGTAGTCCCGGACGCACGTGCCGTCGGGCGTCGGATAGTCGTCGCCGAAGATCCGCGGGGCCTCGTCGCGGGTGAGCCGGTCGAAGACCATCGGCACGATGTTGAACACCCCCGTGTCCGCCAGCTCCGGCGCCGCCGCCCCCGCCACATTGAAGTAGCGCAGGCACACCGTGGAGATGCCGTACGCCTGCCCCGCCGCACGCACCAGCCACTCACCGGCCAGCTTGGTCTCGCCGTAGGGGTTCACCGGGGCGCACGGGGTGTCCTCGGTGATCAGGTCCACGTCCGGATTGCCGTACACGGCCGCCGACGAGGAGAACAGCAGCCGCCGGATCCCCGCCTCTGCGACCGCGTCCAGGAGTGTGGCCAGACCGCCGACGTTCTCCCGGTAGTAGCGGGTGGGCTCCGCCACCGACTCCCCGACCTGCTTGCGCGCCGCGAGATGGACGACGCCCGTGACGCCGTACTCCGCGAAGACCCGCTTCAGCCCGTCCCCGTCCAGCGTCGAGCCCTCGACCAGCGGGACGTCCGCGGGCAGCCGCTCGGGTACCGCCGCCGACAGGTCGTCCAGGGCCACGACGCTCTCCCCGGCGCCCGTCATGGCCCGTGCCACATGTGCTCCGATGTATCCGGCTCCGCCGGTGATCAGCCATGTCATGGTTGACCAGCCTAAGCCGATCCCCGGTGTGTCCCGGTTGCCCGGGTCTGCGCCGCTGGGTTTGTGGGCCGGGCCCAGGATCCCCGATGATGATCGCGGCAAAGGCCGGGGCAGCCACCGAGGACGGGGCCGTGAACGGCCGGTGAACACGGGTCCGGAACCATCCGATAGCCTTCGCCGACATGCCGCCCGGGTGCCGCAGACAGGCGCCCCCATCACGCGATCGACCGGCGCCCGCGCGCCGGTACCCAGGGAGTGAGTTCGGTTGCCGACCGCCATCGTCACCGGTCAGCCGGTTCCCGGATCGGCTCTTGAGAACGATCTGCGGTCCCTCGGCTTCGACGTCCGGACCGCGGCGGACGCCTCCGAGGCCGAGACCCTGCTGGCCGCCGCTCCCGCCGGTGAGCGCGTGGCCCTGGTCGACGCCCGCTTCGTCGGCCACCCGCACGCGCTGCGCCTCGGCCTGACCGACCCGCGCTTCCCGCTCTCCGCGATCCCCGGCGCCGTCACCGCCCAGCCGGCCGCCCGGCAGGCGCTGACCCGGGCCGTGGCCCGCGAGACCCCTGCCGGGGGCGGTACCGCGCTCGCCGTGGACAGCCTCGCCGACCGCATCGTCACCGCCCTGGACGCCGACGGCGGCGAGGTGCACCGGCCCGAGCTGGGCAGCCTGGTCGCCGCCGTCCCCGCCGACCCGCAGGACCGCAACGAGGCCCGGCAGGCCGTCGCCGCCGTCGACGACGAGGCCATACGCCTGAAGTCGGCCGTGAAGTCCCGTGACGGCTTCTTCACCACGTTCTTCATCAGCCCCTACTCGCGCTACCTCGCCCGCTGGTGTGCCCGCCGGGGCCTGACCCCGAACCAGGTCACCACGGCCTCGCTGCTCACCGCCCTGATCGCGGCCGGCTGCGCGGCGACGGGCACGCGCGCGGGGTTCATCGCGGCCGGCGTGCTGCTCATCGCGTCCTTCGTGCTGGACTGCACCGACGGCCAGCTCGCCCGGTACGCCCTGAAGTACTCCACCCTCGGCGCCTGGCTGGACGCCACCTTCGACCGGGCCAAGGAGTACGCCTACTACGCCGGCCTCGCCCTCGGCGCGGCCCGGGGCGGCGACGACGTATGGGCCCTCGCCCTCGGCGCGATGGTCCTCCAGACCTGCCGGCACGTGGTCGACTTCTCCTTCAACGAGGCCAACCACGACGCCACCGCCAACACCAGCCCCACCGCCGCCCTCTCCGACAAGCTGGACAGCGTCGGCTGGACGGTGTGGGTGCGGCGGATGATCGTCCTGCCCATCGGCGAGCGCTGGGCGATGATCGCGGTCCTCACCGCGGCCACCACGCCCCGGATCACCTTCTGCGTCCTGCTCGTCGGCTGCGCCTTCGCGGCGACGTACACCACGGCCGGCCGGGTGCTGCGGTCGCTGACCCGCAAGGCGAAGCGCACCGGCCGGGCCGCGCGGGCGCTGGCCGACCTCGCGGACAGCGGACCGCTCGCGCAGGGGCTGACCCGCGTCGCCCGCCGGGTGTCCCTGCGGGCCCCTGCGTACACCGTCCTGGCCGGCGGCGCCGTCGTCGTGCTCGCCGCCTGGCTCGCCCCGTACGGCAGCTGGTGGCCCGTCCTCGGCGCCCTCTTCTACGTCCTGCAGTCCCCGCTGGCCGTCGCCCGCCCCCTCAAGGGCGCCCTCGACTGGCTGGTCCCGCCCTTCTTCCGGGCCGCGGAGTACGGCACCGTGCTCGTGCTCGCGGACAAGGCGGGGGTGAACGGAGCCCTGCCGGCGGCTTTCGGGCTGGTGGCCGCCGTCGCCTACCATCACTACGACACGGTGTACCGCATCCGCGGCAACGCCGGAGCACCCCCGGCCTGGCTGACGCGCGTCATCGGGGGGCACGAGGGGCGGACGCTGCTCGTCGCCGCCCTGGCCGCGGTGCTCACCGCTTCGCAGTTCACGGTCGCGCTCACGGTCCTCGCCGTGGTCGTCGCCCTCGTGGTGCTCGCCGAGAGCATCCGCTTCTGGGTGTCCGCAGGGGCGCCCGCCGTACACGATGAAGGAGAACCTGCATGATCGGCCTCGTGCTGGCGGCCGGCGCCGGACGGCGTCTGCGCCCCTACACCGACACCCTGCCCAAGGCGCTGGTGCCGGTGGGGCCGACGGGAACAGAGGACTCCATCACGGTGCTCGACCTCACCCTCGGCAACTTCGCCGAGATCGGTCTGACCGAGGTCGCGATCATCGTCGGCTACCGCAAGGAGGCCGTGTACGAGCGCAAGGCGGCCCTGGAGCAGAAGTACGGCCTCAAGCTCACCCTCATCGACAACGACAAGGCCGAGGAGTGGAACAACGCCTACTCCCTGTGGTGCGGCCGTGACGCCCTCAAGGACGGCGTGATCCTCGCCAACGGCGACACCGTCCACCCGGTCTCCGTCGAGAAGACCCTGCTCGCCGCGCGTGGCGACGGCAAGAAGATCATCCTCGCCCTCGACACCGTGAAGTCCCTCGCCGACGAGGAGATGAAGGTCGTCGTCGACGCCGAGAAGGGCATGACGAAGATCACCAAGCTGATGGACCCCGCCGAGGCCACCGGTGAGTACATCGGCGTCACCCTGATCGAGGGCGACGCCGCCCCCGAGCTGGCCGACGCGCTGAAGGCGGTCTGGGAGACCGACCCGCAGCAGTTCTACGAGCACGGCTACCAGGAGCTGGTCAACCGCGGCTTCCGGATCGACGTGGCGCCGATCGGCGACGTCCAGTGGGTCGAGATCGACAACCACGACGACCTCGCCAAGGGCCGGGAGATCGCGTGCCGCTACTGACCCGGCTCATTCCCTCGCCGGTCGTCGTGGACATCCGCCCGGGTGCCCTGGACGACCTGGCCGACGTCCTCGCCGACGAGCGCATCGCGCAGTCCGGTCGGCTCGCCGTCGCCGTGAGCGGCGGCTCCGGTGCCAGACTGCGCGAGCGCATCGCCCCCTCGCTGCCGGGCGCCTCCTGGTACGAGGTGGGCGGCGGCACGCTCGACGACGCCATCCGGCTGGCCGGCGAGATGAAGTCCGGCCACTACGACGCCGTGGTCGGGCTCGGCGGCGGCAAGATCATCGACTGCGCCAAGTTCGCCTCGGCCCGCGTCGGCCTGCCCCTGGTCGCCGTACCGACGAACCTCGCGCACGACGGCCTGTGCTCGCCGGTCGCCACCCTCGACAACGACGCCGGGCGCGGCTCCTACGGTGTGCCGAACCCGATCGCCGTCGTCATCGACCTGGACGTGATCCACGAGGCCCCGGCCCGCTTCGTCCGGGCAGGCATCGGCGACGCGATCTCCAACATCAACGCGGTCGCCGACTGGGAACTGGCGAACCGGGTCAACGGCGAGAAGATCGACGGTCTCGCCGCGGCCATGGCCCGCCAGGCCGGCGAGGCGGTCCTGCGCCACCCCGGCGGCATCGGTGACAACGACTTCCTCCAGGTGCTCGCCGAGGCGCTGGTCCTCAGCGGCATCTCGATGTCGATCTCCGGTGACTCGCGCCCGTCCTCCGGCTCCTGCCACGAGATCAACCACGCCTTCGACCTGCTGTTCCCCAAGCGGGCGGCTGCCCATGGCGAACAGTGCGGGCTCGGCGCGGCCTTCGCGACGTATCTGCGCGGGGCCCACGAGGACGCGGTCCACACGGCGGAGGTGCTGCGCCGGCACGGGCTTCCGGTGCTGCCGGAGGAGATCGGCTTCACCGTGGACGAGTTCGTCCGCGCCGTGGAGTTCGCTCCCGAGACCAGGCCGGGCCGCTACACGATCCTCGAACACCTCGCCCTCAAGCCGAACCAGATCAAGGACATCTACGCCGACTATGTCAAGGCCATCGGTAGCTGAACTCCGTCCGGTCGTCCACCCCGCCGGGGTGAAGGACCGGCGCAGCGGTGAGCACTGGATGGGACGCCTCTACATGCGCGAGGTGTCCCTGCGGGTCGACCGCTACCTGGTGAACACCAGGGTCACGCCCAACCAGCTCACGTACCTGATGACCGTCTTCGGCGTGCTCGCGGCCCCGGCCCTGCTGGTGCCGGGGATCTGGGGCGCCGTGCTCGGCGTGGTCTGCGTGCAGATGTACCTGCTGCTGGACTGCGTCGACGGCGAGATCGCGCGCTGGAAGAAGCAGTACTCGCTGAACGGCGTCTACCTGGACCGGGTCGGCGCCTACCTCACCGATGCCGCGGTGCTCGTGGGCTTCGGGCTGCGCGCCGCCGACCTGTGGGGCGGCGGCCGTATCGACTGGCTGTGGGCCTTCCTCGGCACGCTCGCCGCGCTCGGTGCCATCCTCATCAAGGCCGAGACCGACCTCGTCGGCGTCGCCCGCCACCAGGCGGGCAAGCCGCCGGTGCAGGAGTCGGCGTCCGAGATGCGCTCCTCCGGTATGGCGCTGGCCCGCAAGGCCGCCGCCATGCTGAAGTTCCACCGGCTGATCCTCGGCATCGAGGCGTCCCTGCTCATCCTGGTCCTGGCGATCGTCGACCAGGTGCGCGGCGATCTGTTCTTCTCCCGGCTGGGTGTCGCGGTGCTGGCCGGCATCGCCCTGCTGCAGACCTTGCTGCACCTGGTGTCCATCCTCGCCTCCAGCAGGCTGAAGTGAGCGCCGTGAAGGTCGGCGCCGTCATCATCACGATGGGCAACCGGCCCGAGGAGCTGCGGGCCTTGATCGACTCGGTGGCCAAGCAGGACGGCGACCCGGTCGAGGTGGTCGTCGTCGGCAACGGCTCGCCCGTCCCGGACGTCCCCGAGGGTGTCCGCACGGTCGAGCTGCCCGAGAACCTGGGCATCCCCGGCGGCCGCAATGTCGGCATCGAGGCGTTCGGGCCAGGCGGTCGCGATGTCGACATATTGCTGTTCCTGGACGACGACGGCCTGCTCGCCCGCCACGACACCGCCCAGCTGTGCCGGGAGGCGTTCGAGGCAGACCCGGAGCTCGGCATCATCAGCTTCCGCATCGCCGACCCCGACACCGGCGAGACCCAGCGCCGCCACGTACCCCGGCTGCGCGCCTCCGACCCGATGCGCTCCTCGCGCGTCACCACCTTCCTGGGCGGCGCCAACGCCGTACGCACCAAGGTCTTCGCCGAGGCCGGCGTCCTGCCGGGCGAGTTCTTCTACGCCCATGAGGAGACCGACCTGGCCTGGCGGGCCCTGGACGCCGGCTGGCTGATCGACTACCGGTCGGACATGGTCCTGTACCACCCGACGACGGCGCCCTCGCGGCACGCGGTCTACCACCGCATGGTCGCCCGCAACCGCGTCTGGCTGGCCCGCCGCAACCTGCCCGCGCTGCTCGTCCCCGTCTACCTCGGCGTCTGGCTGCTGCTCACACTGCTGCGCCGCCCGTCGGTGCCGGCCCTGAAGGCCTGGTTCGGCGGCTTCAAGGAGGGCTGGACGACCGAGTGCGGCCCGCGCCGCCCCATGCGCTGGCGCACGGTGTGGCGGCTGACCCGGCTGGGCCGGCCGCCGGTGATCTGAGAAGCTTCTCTTACCTGAAGAGAGCAAGCTTCTTACCAAGAGATTCCGGATTCCACTCGTGAGTCACACAACCCATGACGACGGTGTCGCGGTGAGCGCGATACCGTCGCCCGACGAGGGACTGACGGCCGCGCAGCTCGCCGCCAGGTACGGCCTCGCCGTCAGCGGCGCCCGTCCCTCGCTCGCCGAGTACGTCCGCCAGCTGTGGGGCAGGCGCCACTTCATCCTCGCCTTCTCCCAGGCGAAGCTGACGGCCCAGTACAGCCAGGCCAAGCTCGGCCAGCTCTGGCAGGTGGCGACCCCGCTGCTGAACGCGGGCGTGTACTACTTCATCTTCGGCGTCATCCTGCACGCGAGCCGCGGCCTGTCCCAGGACGTGTACATCCCGTTCCTGGTCACCGGGGTCTTTGTGTTCACGTTCACGCAGAGTTCGGTCATGTCGGGCGTCCGGGCGATCTCCGGCAACCTGGGACTGGTGCGCGCCCTGCACTTCCCGCGCGCCTCGCTGCCCGTCTCCTTCTCGCTCCAGCAGCTCCAGCAGCTGCTGTTCTCGATGATCGTGATGTTCATCGTGGCGATCGGGTTCGGCAGCTACCCGAGCCCGGCCTGGCTGCTGATCGTGCCGGTTCTGCTGCTCCAGTTCCTGTTCAACACCGGGCTCGCGCTGATCGTGGCCCGCATGGGCGCCAAGACGCCGGACCTCGCCCAGCTGATGCCGTTCGTCCTGCGCACCTGGATGTACACCTCGGGCGTGATGTTCTCCATCAGCAAGATGATGGAGGGCCGCTCCGAGATCGCGGTCCGGCTGCTCCAGGTCAACCCGGCTGCCGTCTACATGGACCTGATGCGCTACGCGCTGATCGACGGCTACGGTGCCGCGAACCTGCCCCCGCACGTGTGGGCCATCGCCCTGTTCTGGGCCGTGGCCGTCTTCGCCGGCGGCTTCGTGTACTTCTGGCAGGCGGAGGAGAGGTACGGCCGTGGCTGAGCCGCTGACCGCACCGGGCACGGTCGGGCGCCGGCCCACCGTCATCGCGGACGACCTGCACATCGTCTACCGGGTCAACGGTGCGAAGACCGGCAAGGGCAGCGCGACGGCCGCGCTGAGCCGCATCCTCAGGCGGGGCTCCGACGACGCGGCAAGGGGCGTGCGCACGGTGCACGCCGTGCGCGGGGTGTCCTTCGTCGCCCACCGCGGCGAGGCCATCGGCCTGATCGGCTCCAACGGCTCCGGCAAGTCGACCCTGCTGCGCGCCATCGCCGGTCTGCTGCCCGCCGAGCGCGGCAAGGTCTACACCGACGGCCAGCCCTCGCTGCTGGGCGTCAACGCGGCCCTGATGAACGACCTCACCGGCGAGCGCAACGTCATCCTCGGCGGTCTCGCCATGGGCATGTCCCGGGAGCAGATCAAGCAGCGTTACCAGGAGATCGTCGACTTCTCGGGCATCAACGAGAAGGGCGACTTCATCACCCTGCCGATGCGCACGTACTCCTCCGGCATGGCCGCCCGGCTGCGCTTCTCCATCGCCGCCGCCAAGGACCACGACGTCCTCATGATCGATGAGGCCCTCGCCACCGGTGACCGGGGGTTCCAGAAGCGCTCCGAGGAGCGCATCCGGGAGCTGCGCAAGGAGGCCGGCACGGTCTTTCTGGTCAGCCACAACAACAACTCCATCCGGGACACCTGCGACCGGGTCCTGTGGCTGGAGCGCGGCGAGCTGCGGATGGACGGGCCGACCGGCGAGGTGCTGAGGGAGTACGAGAAGTTCACGGGCAAGTAGCCTGTTTTCGGCCAGGGGTCCGCCGGCAGCCGTCCGGCTGGGCCCCGCGCCGCAAAGGAAACGTCAACTCCGGCTGGCGCAGGGAATCTTGACGCCGATCGGTGTGTTGTTGTGATCTGCAGGACACCCCGACGAACCTCGATGCGTTGTACAACGTAAGCTGTACCGGTGCCGGAAAGCGGCAAGTGGGGCGATAATGCGCGACACCCTGCGCCAGGGCGTCCCCCGGATTGCCGGGCGGCGTGTCCGAAATAGTGTGTATTGGATCCGCAGTGTAGAACGGGAGATGTGACGGCGATGGCTACGGAGACTCCCCTGCTCAACGCAGCATGTGCCGTCCCCGCCCCGGGCAGCGGGCGATGACGGCGACCGAGACGGCGCCGGGCCCGGAACGCGCCACCCTGGACAAAGCCGCGAGCGAGAACTTCCCCGTGGCCCCCTTTTTCCTGCCCCGGGCCTGGCGCGACGACCTCATGGCCGTCTACGGCTTCGCCCGCCTCGTGGACGACATCGGCGACGGCGACCTCGCCCCCGGCGGCGCCGACGCCCGGCTGCTCGGCGTGCCGGCCGCCGACGCCGAGGACCGCCTGATCCTGCTCGACGCCTTCGAGGCCGATCTGCGCCGGGTCTTCGACGGCACCCCGAGCCACCCGCTGCTGCGCCGCCTCCAGCCCACCGTCCGGCGCCGCGGCCTGACCCCCGAGCCCTTCCTCGGCCTGATCGCCGCCAACCGTCAGGACCAACTCGTCAGCCGGTACGAGACCTACGACGACCTCCTCGCCTACTGCGAACTGTCCGCCAACCCCGTGGGCCGCCTCGTCCTCGGCGTCACCGGCACCGCGACCCCCGAGCGGATCCGCCTGTCCGACGCCATCTGCACCGCCCTGCAGATCGTCGAGCACCTCCAGGACGTCGCCGAGGACCTCGGCCGGGACCGGATCTACCTCCCGGCCGAGGACATGAAGCGCTTTCACGTCCAGGAAACGGATCTTGGCGAGAAAACCGGGGGCGCATCGGTGCGCGCCCTGGTTGCATACGAAGCGCAACGCGCCCGCGATCTGCTGAATGAAGGCGCCCCCCTCGTGGGTAGCGTCCACGGCAGGTTGAAGCTGCTGCTCGCAGGGTTCGTGGCGGGGGGAAGGGCGGCGATCCGGGCGATCGCCGCCGCCGAATACGACGTACTTCCCGGCCCGCCCATGCCCGGCAAGGTCCAGTTGCTGCGTGAGGCGGGCGTGATCCTGCGAGGAGAGGGGTGATCCGGACCGTGGAGTCTCCGTCGCATGTGTCCGCGCCGGTACTCGCCGCCTACAGCTACTGCGAGGCCGTCACCGGGCAGCAGGCCCGTAACTTCGCGTACGGCATCCGGCTGCTGCCCACGCCCAAGCGCCGCGCCATGTCGGCGCTGTACGCGTTCTCCCGGCGCGTGGACGACATCGGCGACGGCGACCTGCCCGGCGAGACCAAGCTGACCCGTCTTCAGGACACCCGGGCCCTGCTCGCCCGGGTCGGCGACGGCCGGGTCGGCGAGGACGACACCGACCCGGTGGCCGTCGCCCTCGACCACGCCGCCCGCGCCTTCCCGATCCCGCTCGGCGGCCTGGACGAGCTGATCGACGGCGTCGAGATGGACGTACGCGGGCAGACCTACGAGACCTGGGACGACCTGAAGGTCTACTGCCGGTGTGTCGCCGGTGCCGTCGGCCGGCTCTCGCTCGGCGTGTTTGGCACCGAACCGGGAGCGCGCGGCGCCGAGCGCGCCGGTGAGTACGCCGACACCCTCGGCCTCGCCCTGCAGCTCACCAACATCCTCAGAGACGTCCGCGAGGACGCCCAGAACGGCCGTACCTATCTGCCCGCCGACGACCTGGCCAAGTTCGGCTGCTCGGCCGGGTTCGGCGGGCCGACGCCACCGGAGGGCTCCGACTTCGCGGGCCTCGTGCACTTCGAAGTACGGCGGGCCCGCGCCCTTTTCGCCGAGGGCTACCGGTTGCTGCCCATGCTCGACCGGCGCAGCGGCGCCTGCGTGGCCGCCATGGCCGGCATCTACCGCCGGCTGCTGGACCGCATCGAGCGCGACCCCGAAGCCGTACTGCGCGGCCGCGTCTCGCTGCCCGGCCGCGAGAAGGCCTACGTCGCCGTGCGCGGTCTGTCCGGGCTCGACACCCGGCATGTGACCCGCCATGTCGCGCCGCGGTCCGTCAGGAGGCGCGCCTGATGGACCTCACCGAACCAGGAGACATGCGGCAGGCAACCCTCGGCTGCGGCGTGGCGTCCCTGACTGCGACGGCCGAGCGTGCACCGTTCAACCAGCACGGTCGGCAGGCAGGGAAGGACGCACGATGAGCGACGGCTCGCGCCCCGCACAGGCGCACGCTGACATCGCGGGAGCCGAGGGTCCGGCAGGCCGCAGCGCCGTCGTGGTCGGCGGCGGGCTCGCCGGCATCACCGCCGCGCTCGCGCTCGCGGACGCGGGTGTCCGCGTCACCCTGCTCGAAGGCAGGCCGAGGCTGGGCGGCCTCGCCTTCTCCTTCCAGCGCGGCGAACTGACCGTCGACAACGGCCAGCACGTGTACCTGCGCTGCTGCACCGCCTACCGCTGGTTCCTCGACCGGATCGAGGGCACGGCGCTGGCACCGCTGCAGGACCGCCTCGACGTGCCCGTCGTCGACGTCGCCAGGCCCGAGGGCAGACGGCTCGGCCGGCTGCGGCGCGACGCACTGCCCGTCCCCCTCCACCTGGGGCGCAGCCTCGCCACGTATCCGCATCTGTCGCTGGCCGAGCGGGCCGCGGTCGGGCGTGCCGCGCTCGCGCTCAAGGGGCTCGACCTCGCCGATCCGACCCTGGACACGCAGGACTTCGGCAGCTGGCTGGCCGCGCACGGCCAGTCGACGCGCGCCGTCGAGGCCCTGTGGGACCTGGTCGGGGTCGCCACCCTCAACGCGGTCGCGGGCGACGCCTCGCTGGGGCTCGCCGCGATGGTGTTCAAGACCGGTCTGCTGTCCGACCCGGGCGCGGCCGACATCGGCTGGGCCCGCGTCCCGCTGGGCGAACTGCACGACCGGCTGGCCCGCAAGGCGCTCGACTCCGCGGGCGTCCGCACCGAAGTCCGTACACGCGTCACCTCCGTCTCTACCAACGAGAACGGCACCTGGAGCGTTCAGGTTCCCGGCGAGACGCTGCACACCGATGCCGTCGTCCTCGCCGTACCCCAGCGCGAGGCGCACGACCTGCTGCCGCCCGGCGCCCTCGACGCCCCCGAGCAACTCCTGCGGATCGGCACCGCGCCGATCCTCAACGTGCACGTCGTCTACGACCGCACGGTGCTCGCCCGTCCCTTCTTCGCCGCCCTCGGCACCCCCGTGCAGTGGGTCTTCGACCGCACCGACGCCTCCGGGCTCGACCAGGGTCAGTACCTGGCGCTGTCGCAGTCGGCCGCGCAGGACGAGATCGAGCTGCCGGTCGCCGCGCTGCGCGCGCGCTATCTGCCCGAGTTGGAGCGGCTGATCCCGGGCACCCGTGGCGCGGTGGTGAAGGACTTCTTCGTGACCCGGGAGCGCACGGCGACGTTCGCCCCCACCCCCGGCGTCGGGCGGCTGCGGCCCGGCGCCCGTACCAAGGCATCCGGCCTGTACCTGGCCGGAGCGTGGACCGCCACAGGGTGGCCCGCGACCATGGAGAGTGCGGTCCGCAGTGGAGTGAGTGCGGCCGACGCCGCGCTGAACGCCCTGGGCCGGCCCCGCCCCCGCCGTCTCTTCGCGTTCGAGGAGGCGGCCTGATGCTCGATCAGTACAGGGCAGGCCCCCGCACCCCCGGTACCGCAACAAGAGGAGAGACTGTGCCCACTGTGCCCCCGGCCTCGACACCCGCTCGGAGGACCGCGGTGGACGTGACCGCGCTGCTGGAGCGCGGCCGGACCCTGGCCACACCGGTCCTGCGTACGGCCGTCGACCGCCTGGCGCCGCCCATGGACACCGTCGCCGCCTACCACTTCGGCTGGATCGACGCGGCCGGCAACCCCGCCGAGGGAGACGGCGGCAAGGCCGTACGGCCGGCCCTCGCCGTGCTCTCCGCCGAGGTCACGGGCGCAGCGCCCGAGGTGGGCATCCCGGGGGCCGTCGCGGTCGAACTCGTCCACAACTTCTCGCTGCTGCACGACGACCTGATGGACGGCGACGAGCAGCGCCGGCACCGCGACACCGTCTGGAAGGTGCACGGGCCCGCTCAGGCCATCCTGGTCGGCGACGCCCTGTTCGCGCTCGCCAACGAGATTCTGCTGGAGCTCGGCACCGTCGAGGCCGGCCGCGCCACGCGCCGGCTGACCGCCGCCACCCGCGCCCTGATCGACGGTCAGGCGCAGGACATCTCCTACGAGCACCGCGACCGCGTCAGCGTCGAGGAGTGCCTGGAGATGGAGGGCAACAAGACCGGTGCGCTGCTCGCCGCCTCCAGCTCCATCGGCGCGGTCCTCGGCGGAGCGGACGACGCCACCGCCGACGCGCTGGAGAAGTACGGCTACCACCTCGGCCTCGCCTTCCAGGCCGTCGACGACCTGCTCGGCATCTGGGGTGACCCGGAGGCCACCGGCAAGCAGACCTGGAGCGATCTGCGCCAGCGCAAGAAGTCCCTGCCGGTCGTCGCCGCCCTCGCGGCCGGCGGCTCCGCCTCCGAGAAGCTCGGCGAGATGCTCGCGGCGGACGCCAAGAGCACCGACTTCGAGAACTTCTCCGAGGAGGAGTTCGCCGCCCGCGCGGCCCTGATCGAGGAGGCCGGCGGCCGCGACTGGACGGCCGGTGAAGCACGCCGTCAGCACACCATCGCCATCGAAGCCCTCGACGCCGTCGACATGCCCGGCCGGGTCCGGGACGCCTTCGCGGCGCTCGCCGACTTCGTCGTCGTACGGAAGAGATGATCATTATCGGCTCGACAAGCCTCGCGTAGTCGCCGGCCGGTGTCGCAGGAAGACGAGAGGACACCGGCCGACGGCGGACCCACAGCAGCACGACTCGCACGACTGCACGAAGGGGAAGCCATGACAGCGACGACCGACGGAAGCACCGGGGCAGCCTCGCAGTCCCACGCGGCCGCGGCCAGCGACACCACTCTCACCACCCCCGAGGCGGCCGGGGTACACGAAGCCGCCGCAGGCGCCGCCCGGCGCGCCACCGACTTCCTGCTGTCGCGGCAGGACGCCCAGGGCTGGTGGAAGGGCGACCTGGAGACCAACGTCACCATGGACGCCGAAGACCTGCTGCTCCGTCAGTTCCTGGGCATCCGCGACGAGAAGACCACGCAGGCCGCCGCGAAGTTCATCCGCGGCGAGCAGCGCGACGACGGCACCTGGGCCACCTTCTACGGCGGACCCGGCGAACTGTCCGCCACCGTCGAGGCGTACGTCGCCCTGCGGCTGGCCGGAGACGCGCCCGACGCGCCGCACATGGCGAAGGCGTCGGCCTGGATCCGCGAGCGCGGCGGAATCGCCGCCGCCCGGGTCTTCACCCGGATCTGGCTCGCCCTGTTCGGCTGGTGGAAGTGGGAGGACCTGCCCGAACTTCCGCCGGAACTCATCTACTTCCCCACCTGGTTCCCGCTCAACATCTACAACTTCGGCTGCTGGGCGCGGCAGACCATCGTGCCGCTCACCATCGTCTCCGCCAAGCGACCGGTGCGCCCGGCGCCCTTCGCCCTGGACGAGCTGCACACCGACCCGGCGAACCCCAGCCCGCCGCAGCCGCTCGCCCCGATGACCAGCTGGGACGGGCTCTTCCAGCGGCTCGACAAGGTGGTCCGCGGCTATCGCAGGGTCGCCGTACGCCGGCTGCGCAAGGCCGCGATGAACAGCGCGGCCCGCTGGATCGTCGAGCGGCAGGAGAACGACGGCTGCTGGGGCGGCATCCAGCCACCGGCCGTGTACTCGGTCATCGCCCTGCACCTGCTCGGTTACGACCTTCAGCACCCGGTGCTGCGCGAGGGACTCGCCTCGCTGGACCGTTTCGCCGTGTGGCGCGAGGACGGCGCCCGGATGATCGAGGCCTGCCAGTCCCCGGTGTGGGACACCTGCCTCGCCACCATCGCACTGGTCGACGCCGGGCTGCCCGTCGATCACCCGCAACTGGTCAAGGCCGCCGACTGGATGCTCGGCGAGGAGATCGTCCGGCCCGGCGACTGGGCCGTACGCCGGCCCGGGCTCCCGCCGGGCGGCTGGGCGTTCGAGTTCCACAACGACCAGTACCCGGACATCGACGACACCGCCGAGGTCGCGCTCGCGCTGCGCCGGGTCCGGCACCACGACCCCGAGCGGATGGACAAGGCCATCGGGCGCGCGGTGCGCTGGAACCTCGGGATGCAGTCGAAGAACGGGGCCTGGGGCGCCTTCGACGTCGACAACACCAGCCCGTTCCCCAACCGGCTGCCGTTCTGCGACTTCGGCGAGGTGATCGACCCGCCGTCGGCGGACGTCACCGCGCATGTCGTGGAGATGCTCGCCGCCGAGGGCCTCGCCCACGACCCGCGCACCCGGCGCGGCATCGACTGGCTGCTCGCCGAACAGGAGCCGGACGGCTCGTGGTTCGGCCGCTGGGGCGTCAACTACATCTATGGCACCGGGTCGGTGGTCCCCGCGCTGACCGCGGCCGGACTGCCCGGCTCCCACCCGGCGATCCGGCGTGCCGTGACCTGGCTGGAGAGCGTCCAGAACGACGACGGCGGCTGGGGCGAGGACCTGCGCTCCTACAAGTACGCCAAGGAATGGAGCGGCCGCGGTGCCTCCACCGCCTCGCAGACCGCGTGGGCGCTGATGGCGCTGCTCGCGGCGGGGAAGCAGGACTCCAAGGCCGTCGAGCGCGGCATCCGGTGGCTGGCCGACACCCAGCGCGAGGACGGCAGCTGGGACGAGCCGTACTTCACCGGCACGGGCTTCCCCTGGGACTTCTCCATCAACTACCACCTGTACCGGCAGGTCTTCCCGCTCACCGCGCTCGGCCGCTACCTGCACGGCGATCCCTTCGAGCGCCGGCTGCTCGCGAAGAAACCTCACGCCGAGGCCCAGGTGCACTGAGGTGACCGCCGAACCCGTCCCGGCCCCGCTGCTGATCGCCTGCGCGCTCGGCATCGAGCACTTCGCCCTGCGCACGGGGGACCGCAGCGGGGCGGGCGGGCCGTACTCCGTCGTCCGTACCGGCATGGGCCCGAAGGCGGCGGAACGCTCCGTCACCCGGCAGCTCGCCGGGCCGGCACTCGCCGACGCGGCCGTGCTGGCCACCGGGTTCTGCGCCGGGCTCGCCCCCGGAATGCACCCCGGCGATCTGGTGGTCGCCGAGGAGACCCGGGACCCGCGTGGCACGGTCGCCTGCGTGGCGACCGAGCTGCTGGTCAAGGAGCTGGTGCGGCTGCTGCCCGGACGCACGGTGCACACCGGGCCGCTCACCGGCTCCGACCACGTCGTGCGCGGCCCCGAGCGATCCCAGCTGCTCGCGACCGGCGCGATCGCGGTCGACATGGAGTCGGCGGCCACGCTCCTCGCCGCCGTCCGCGCCGGCGAACGCCCGGTTGCGGCCGTCCGGGTGGTCGTGGACGCTCCCGAACATGAACTCGTCCGGATCGGCACAGTGCGCGGAGGAATATCAGCCTTCCGTGTTCTTCGTTCCGTTCTTCCCGCATTTTTCGAATGGCACCGTTCTTTGTTGCTCCCCCGGAGGTGAGCCAGATGGTCATGCCGTTGCGTCAGACCCTCAAGGTCGCTACATATCTGCTGGAACAGAAGGTGAGGAAGAGGGACAAGTTCGCCCTGCTGGTCGAGTTGGAGCCGTTGTTCGCGTGCAACCTCAAGTGCGAGGGCTGCGGCAAGATCCAGCACCCGGCGGGCGTGCTCAAGCAGCGCATGCCCGTGGCGCAGGCGGTCGGCGCAGTCCTGGAGTCGGGTGCGCCGATGGTGTCGATCGCCGGCGGCGAACCTCTGATGCACCCTCAGATCGATGAGATCGTCAGGCAGTTGGTGGCGCGGAAGAAGTTCGTCTTCCTCTGCACCAACGCGCTGCTGATGCGCAAGAAGATGGACAAGTTCAAGCCCTCGCCGTATTTCGCGTGGGCGGTGCACATCGACGGGCTGCGTGAGCGGCACGACGCCTCGGTCGCGAAGGAGGGCACCTTCGACGAGGCGGTGGAGGCCATCAAGGAGGCCAAGCGACGCGGCTTCCGGGTGACCACCAACTCGACCTTCTTCAACACCGACACCCCGCAGACCGTCGTGGAGGTGCTCAACTTCCTCAACGACGACCTGAAGGTGGACGAGATGATGCTCTCGCCCGCCTACGCCTACGAGAAGGCCCCCGACCAGGAGCACTTCCTCGGCGTCCAGCAGACCCGGGAGCTGTTCAAGAAGGCGTTCTCGGGCGGCAATCGCGCGAAATGGCGGCTCAACCAGAGCCCGCTCTTCCTGGACTTCCTGGAGGGCAAGGTCGACTTCCCGTGCACCGCGTGGGCGATCCCGAGCTACTCGCTGTTCGGCTGGCAGAAGCCCTGCTACCTGATGAGCGACGGCTATGTGCCCACCTACCGGCAGCTGCTGGAGGAGACCGACTGGGACAAGTACGGCCGCGGCAAGGACCCGCGCTGTGACAACTGCATGGCGCACTGCGGCTACGAGCCCACCGCCGTCCTCGCCACCATGGGCTCCCTGAAGGAGTCGCTGCGGGCCATGCGCGAGACCGTCTCCGGAAACCGGGACTGACGCCATGACCGCCGTTCCCTTGGGCGTTCCCGAGGTACCGGCCCGGCCGGTCGCGCCGCGGCGTACGTCGCGGCAGATCCGCGTCGGGCCGGTGGCGGTCGGGGGCGGTGCCCCGGTGTCGGTGCAGTCGATGACGACGACCCGTACGTCGGACATCGGCGCCACCCTGCAGCAGATCGCGGAACTCACCGCGTCCGGCTGCCAGATCGTCCGCGTCGCCTGCCCCACGCAGGACGACGCGGACGCCCTCGCGACGATCGCGCGGAAGTCGCAGATCCCGGTGATCGCGGACATCCACTTCCAGCCGAAGTACGTGTTCGCGGCGATCGAGGCCGGCTGTGCGGCCGTGCGCGTCAACCCGGGCAACATCAAGAAGTTCGACGACCAGGTCCGGCAGATCGCGCGTGCCGCGGGGGACCATGGCACGCCGATCCGCATCGGGGTCAACGCCGGTTCCCTGGACCGGCGGTTGCTGCAGAAGTATGGCAGGGCGACGCCCGAGGCGCTGGTGGAGTCGGCGCTGTGGGAGGCGTCGCTCTTCGAGGAGCACGACTTCCGGGACATCAAGATCTCGGTGAAGCACAACGACCCGGTCGTGATGATCGAGGCCTACCGGCAGCTCGCCGAACAGTGCGACTACCCGCTGCACCTCGGCGTGACGGAGGCGGGCCCGGCCTTCCAGGGCACGATCAAGTCGGCCGTCGCCTTCGGGGCGTTGCTGTCACGGGGCATCGGCGACACCATCCGGGTCTCGCTGAGCGCGCCGCCGGCCGAGGAGGTCAAGGTCGGCATCCAGATCCTTGAGTCCCTGGGCCTCAGGCAGCGGCGCCTGGAGATCGTCTCCTGCCCGTCCTGCGGGCGGGCCCAGGTCGATGTGTACAAGCTCGCCGAGGAGGTCACGGCGGGACTGGACGGCATGGAAGTGCCGTTGCGTGTCGCGGTGATGGGGTGTGTGGTCAACGGTCCGGGCGAGGCCCGCGAGGCAGACCTCGGGGTTGCCTCGGGCAACGGAAAGGGGCAGATCTTCGTCAAGGGCGAGGTCGTCAAGACCGTCCCCGAGTCGAAGATCGTGGAGACCCTCATCGAGGAGGCCATGAAGCTCGCCGAGCGGACGAGCCCCGCAGACCAGTCGAATTGAGGCAAGGCACGGACCGAGAGGGGGCCGAGCGTGACCATTCTGGAGAACATCCGGGGACCACGCGACCTGAAGGCGCTGTCCGAGGCGGAACTCGGCGAACTGTCCCACGAGATACGTGAGTTCCTGGTGCAGGCGGTCTCCAGGACCGGGGGGCATCTCGGCCCCAATCTGGGCGTGGTGGAACTGACCCTCGCCCTCCACCGGGTCTTCGAGTCGCCGGTCGACCGCATCCTGTGGGACACCGGCCACCAGAGCTACGTGCACAAAATGCTGACAGGACGTCAGGACTTCTCCAAGCTGCGCGGCAAGGGTGGCCTGTCCGGCTATCCCTCGCGCGAGGAGTCCGAGCACGACGTCATCGAGAACAGCCACGCCTCCACCGCGCTCGGCTGGGCCGACGGCCTCGCCAAGGCCCGCCAGGTGCAGGGGGATAAAGGCCATGTGGTCGCGGTCATCGGCGATGGCGCGCTGACCGGCGGCATGGCCTGGGAGGCGCTGAACAACATCGCGGCCGCCAAGGACCGGCCGCTGATCATCGTCGTCAACGACAACGAGCGCTCCTACGGCCCCACCATCGGCGGCCTCGCCAACCACCTGGCCACCCTGCGCACCACGGACAGCTACGAGAAGGTCCTGGCCTGGGGCAAGGACGTCCTCCTGAGGACCCCGGTCGTCGGGAACACCCTCTACGAGTCCCTGCACGGCGCGAAGAAGGGCTTCAAGGACGCCTTCGCCCCGCAGGGCATGTTCGAGGACCTGGGCCTGAAGTACGTCGGCCCGATCGACGGCCACAATGTCAAGGCCGTCGAGTCGGCGCTGCGCCGCGCGAAGCGCTTCCACGGCCCGGTGCTGGTCCACTGCCTCACGGAGAAGGGCCGCGGCTACGAGCCCGCCCTCGCCCACGAGGAGGACCACTTCCATACGGTCGGCGTGATGGACCCGCTCACCTGCGAGCCGCTCTCGCCGTCCGACGGCCCGTCCTGGACCTCGGTGTTCGGCGACGAGATCGTGAAGATCGGCGAGGAGCGGGACGACGTCGTCGCCATCACCGCGGCCATGCTGCACCCGGTCGGGCTGACCCGGTTCGCCGAGCGCTTCCCCGACCGCGTGTGGGACGTGGGCATCGCCGAGCAGCATGCGGCCGTGTCGGCGGCCGGGCTCGCCACCGGCGGTCTGCATCCGGTCTTCGCCGTCTACGCCACCTTCCTCAACCGCGCCTTCGACCAGCTGCTGATGGATGTCGCCCTGCACCGCTGCGGGGTCACCTTCGTCCTCGACCGGGCCGGCGTCACCGGCGTCGACGGCGCCTCGCACAACGGCATGTGGGACATGTCGGTCCTCCAGGTCGTGCCCGGCCTCAGGATCGCCGCCCCGCGCGACGCCGGCCAGCTGCGCGCCCAGCTGCGCGAGGCCGTCGCCGTGGACGACGCGCCCACCGTGGTCCGCTATCCGAAGGAGTCGGCCGGCCCGGACATCCCGGCGCTCGACCGTGTCGGCGGCATGGACGTGCTGCACCGCGGCGAACGCCCCGAGGTGCTGCTGGTGGCCGTCGGCGTGATGGCACCGGTCTGCCTCCAGGCCGCCGACCTGCTCCAGGCCCGCGGCATCGACTGCACGGTGGTGGACCCCCGTTGGGTCAAGCCCGTCGACCCGGCCCTGCCCGGCCTCGCCGCCGAGCACCGGCTGGTGGCCGTCGTGGAGGACAACAGCCGCTCCGCGGGCGTCGGTTCGGCGGTCGCCCTGGCCCTCGGCGACGCCGACGTGGACGTGCCGGTACGGCGGTTCGGCATCCCGGAGCAGTTCCTCGCGCACGCCAAGCGCGGCGAGGTGCTGGCCGACATCGGACTCACGCCCGTCGAGATCGCCGGGCGGATCAGCGCGAGCCTGGCCTTCAGAGACACGGGCGGCCCAGCCAAGGAGAAGGAATGAGCACGGAGTTCGACCTCGGCGCAACTCTCGCCGAGCGCGGAGCCGAACGCTACGAGCTGCACACGAAGTACCTCAATCCGCAGCTCCCGCGCATGCTGCACACCATCGGCTTCGACAAGGTCTACGAGCGGGCCGAGGGCGCCCACTTCTGGGACGCGGACGGCAACGACTACCTGGACATGCTCGCCGGGTTCGGGGTGATGGGCCTCGGCCGTCACCACCCGGTCGTCCGCAAGGCGCTGCACGACGTCCTCGACCTCGGCCTCGCCGACCTCACCCGCTTCGACTGCCAGCCGCTGCCCGGCCTGCTCGCCGAACGGCTCCTCGCCCACAGCCCGCACCTGGACCGGGTGTTCTTCGGCAACAGCGGCACCGAGGCGGTCGAGACCGCCTTGAAGTTCGCCCGCTACGCCACCGGCAGGCCGCGGATCCTGTACTGCGACCACGCCTTCCACGGCCTGACCACCGGCTCGCTGTCGGTCAACGGCGAGGACGGCTTCCGTGACGGCTTCGCCCCGCTGCTGCCCGACACCGCCGTACCCCTCGGCGATCTGGACGCCCTGGCACGGGAGTTGAAGAAGGGCGACGTGGCCGCGCTGATCGTCGAGCCGATCCAGGGCAAGGGCGTGCACGAGGCGCCGCCCGGCTATCTGCGCGCCGCCCAGGACCTGCTGCACCGGCACAAGGCGCTGCTGATCGCCGACGAGGTGCAGACCGGTCTCGGCCGCACCGGAGACTTCTACGCCTACCAGCACGAGGAGGGCGTGGAGCCCGACCTGGTGTGCGTGGCCAAGGCGCTGTCCGGCGGGTACGTCCCGGTCGGGGCCACTCTCGGCAAGGACTGGATCTTCAAGAAGGTCTACTCGTCCATGGACCGCGTGCTGGTGCACTCGGCGAGCTTCGGGTCCAATGCCCAGGCGATGGCGTGCGGCCTGGCGGTGCTGTCGGTCATGGAGAACGAGCTGATCGTCGCGGGCGTGCGCAGCACCGGCGAGCTGCTGAAGTCCCGGCTGACCGCCCTGATCGACACGTACGAGCTGCTCGCCGACGTGCGCGGCCGGGGCCTGATGATCGGCATCGAGTTCGGCAAGCCGTCCTCGCTGAAGCTGCGCAGCCGCTGGACCATGCTCCAGGCGGCCCGCAAGGGCCTGTTCGCGCAGATGGTCGTCGTACCGCTGCTGCAGCGGCACCGCATCCTCACCCAGGTCTCCGGCGACCACCTGGAAGTGATCAAGCTGATCCCGCCGCTGGTCGTCGACGAGGCGGACGTCGACCGGTTCATGGATGCCTTCACCGCCGTCATGGACGACGCGCACAGCGGCGGCGGCCTGATGTGGGACTTCGGCAAGACCCTGATCAAACAGGCGGTCGCCCATCGCTGACGGCGGCGGGTGCTCAGGACATCAAGGTGAGAAGGAGGAGGAAGGCGCCGAGCCCGACCGCGCCGAGGACGGTCCCTGTCACCGAGGTCCACAGCCGGCCGTATCCGCGGCCGGCGTAGTGGATCCCCATGCAGCCGAAGGTGACGGCGAAGGCGGCGGCGAGCACCGACCAGGGCAGCAGGAAGAACGTGAGCGTGGGCCAGGTGCTCACGGCGGCGATGGTTCCGAGGCCGAGCGAGAGCGGGCCGAGGGCGCCGGCGGGCGAGCCGGCCGGACGGGAGCCGGTGGGGCGGGGCGTGCTCGATATGGACATGATGCGGTCCCCCATTTTTGAACGTGTTCAAGTCCTGGGGGGAGCGTAGCAGCGGCCCGATCGCTTGGCTGGCAGAGATCACCCGGCTGTTTTGCCTCACAGGCAAAAAAATTGCCGATGAGGCAAAACAGGGGCTGAATAGAGGCATGAACGCCTCAGATGCCGGGTCACCGGCGGAGCCGGGCGGCGCACTGCCCGTGGTCGCGCCGCAGTTGCGCGCCCTGCGCCGACGCGCCGGCCTCACCCTGGAGGCCGCGGCCCGCGACGCCGGACTCTCGCCCGCCCATCTGTCCCGGCTGGAGACCGGGCAACGCCAGCCGTCCCTGCCGATGCTGCTCGCCCTCGCGCGCATCTACGGTACGACGGTCTCCGAACTCCTGGGGGAGACGGTCACCGGCCGGGACGCGATCGTGCGCGCCGGCGACATGGAGCCGACCCGGGCGGGCGGCTGGACGTACTTCCAGGCCGGGGCGCCCGGCCGCGGCATGCAGGCACTGCGGGTGCGCGTGCCGTACGGCTCGCAGGGCGACATCGTGCGCGTCCACCCCGGCGAGGAGTGGCTCTACGTCCTCAGGGGCCGCCTGCGTCTGCGCCTGGGCGACACCGCGCATCTGCTCGGCCCCGGCGACAGCGCCCACTTCGACTCGCTCACCCCGCACCGCCTCGCCGCCGAGGACCACGACGGCGTCGAGCTGCTGTTCGTCCACACCCTGCTGCAGAGCCCCACGGCCGCACTGTGCCTGGGGCCGTCGGCCGGAGAGCTGCCATGAGCAACTTCGAGACGAAGTTCCCCCGTTCCCTGTGGATCCGCCTGATCATCTACATCGCCGTCGGCCACCTGTTCGCCGCGTTCCTCTACCTGCTGTTCGCGGTGGGCGGCAAGGGCTGACCGGGGTGGCAGGCCGGGGGAACCCCGACGGTCAGTCCAGCAGGCGTTCGCGCAGCCGGTCGCGGCCGCCGGGGGTGAGGCCGAGGCCCCGCTCCAGGTAGGTGTCGACCGCGCCCCAGGTCTCCTCGATGCTCTCGAAGGCCGCCTGGAGATACTCGGCGCGGGCGTCGAACAGCGGGCTGAGCAGCTCCATCACCTCGGGGGTGTACGCGCTCTCGGCGCTGCCGCTGCGGCGCACCTTGTAGCGGCGGTGCTTGGCGTTGGACTCCAGGTAGTCGGCGACGATCGCGTCCCGCTCCACGCCGAGGGCGAGGAGCGTGACGGCTATGGAGATGCCCGCGCGGTCCTTGCCGGCCGCGCAGTGCATCAGCGCGGGCACGCTGTCCTCGGTGAGCGCGCGCAGCACCCGGGAGTGCTCGGCGGTGCGCTCCTTGACGATCTTCCGGTACGAGGCGACCATCCGGGCCGCGCCCTTGCCGTCGGCGAGGATCCCGCGCAGCTGGTCGAGGTCGCCGTCCCGGACCATGGTCCAGAACTCGGCGCCGTCCGCCGGATCGCTCAGCGGCAGGTTCACGTTGCGCACGCCGGGCAGTGCGACGTCCGGGCCCTCCAGCTTCTGGTCGGCCGCGTTGCGGAAGTCGAAGATCGTGTGCAGGCCCAGGGAGGCGAGGAAGGCCGCGTCGCTCTCGGTCGCGTGCGCCAGATGCCCGCTGCGGAACAGCACGCCGTGGCGCACCCGCCGCCCGTCCGCGGTCGGCAGACCGCCCACATCGCGGAAATTACGCACACCGGCCAGCTCCGGCTCGGTCGACGGGACCTGCTGCGTCACGGGGGCTCCTCCCGGTCGGGCCCCGCCGTCGCGGCTCGTCGGCGGGCGCTCCGTCGACCATACGACATCGGTTTCCTCGGGCAAGGAGTTGTCCACAGGCAGGGAAACGACAGCCATCGGCGGGGAAACGAGGAGGCCCAGGCATTGAAACGGAGGCCGTGGAACTCTCATGATGTTGGCACTTGAGCGGATCTGTTGGCACCTGTGAGGTATCTAGTGGTGGACATCGCCGAAGACGGTCGTACCTGGCTCCTTTCGGGGCCAGCCAGCAGCTACGCCCTGCATCTCACCGATGCGGACGAACTGCTCCACCTCCACTGGGGGCCACGGATCGCCCTCGCGGACGCCGAGGCCCTGGCCCGGCACCCGCTGCCCGCCTACTGGCCCTTCGAGTCCCCGCTCGACGGCCGCGAGGAGTACCCCGTCGAGGGCGGCCCCCGCTTCGTCCGTCCCGCCCTGTCCGTACGCACCGAGGAGCGGCGCGGCACCGAGTGGCGTTTCGTGTCGTACGCGGCCGACGGTGACGAGCTGGGGCTGCGCTTCGAGGACGGCGGAATCGCGATCACCCTGCACTACCGGATGCGCGGCGATGTCGTCGAGCGCTGGGTCACCGTGGCCAACGGCGGACACGCGCGCGTGGAGCTGCTGCGGGCCGACGCGGCCACCTGGACCCTGCCCGACCGCGCGGGCTGGCGGCTGTCCCAGCTGCACGGCCGCTGGGCCGCCGAGTCCCGCCTCACCACCGCACCCCTCACCTACGGTGAGAAGGTCATCGGCAGCCGCCGCGGCCACACCGGCCACCAGCACCTGCCCTGGGTGGCCCTCGACACCGACGCCACCGAGGAACGCGGCGAGGTCTACGGCTGCGCCTTGGGCTGGTCCGGCTCCTGGCGGATCGCGGTCGCCCAACTCCCGGACGCGCGCGTGCAGATCACCGGCGGCGCCGGCTACGACGACTCGGGCCTGCTGATGCTGGAGGCCGGGGAGTCGTACACGAGCCCGGTCTTCGCGGGTCTCTGGTCCGACGGCGGCTTCGGCGGCGCCAGCCGCACCTGGCACGCCTACCAGCGCGCGTATGTCGTCCCGGACGCGGAGCAGGACCGCCCGGTGCTGTTCAACTCCTGGGAGGCGACGAACTTCGACATCTCCGAGGAGCAGCAGCTCGCGCTCGCCCGCCGGGCCGCCGAGATCGGGGTCGAGCTGTTCGTGGTGGACGACGGCTGGTTCGGCGCCCGTACCAGCGACCGCGCCGGCCTCGGCGACTGGACGCCCAACCCCGACCGCTTCCCGCAGGGCCTGAAGCCGCTGGCCGACCAGGTGCACGGACTCGGCATGCAGTTCGGCATCTGGGTCGAGCCGGAGATGGTCAACCCGGACAGCGAGCTGTACCGCGCCCACCCCGACTGGGTGCAGTACCAGAGCGGGCGCAAGCGGACGGAACTGCGGAATCAGCTCGTTCTCAACCTCGCCCGCGAGGACGTCCAGGAGTACCTCTGGGAGCAGCTCGACACCCTGCTCTCCAGCGCGCCGATCGACTACGTGAAGTGGGACTTCAACCGCTGCTTCACCGACGCCGGCTGGCCCGGCGAGCCGTACCCGCAGCGGCTGTGGGTGGACCACGTCCGCGCCCTGTACGCCCTGCTGGACCGGCTGCGCGCGGCCCACCCCCAGGTCGCCTTCGAGTCCTGCTCGGGCGGCGGCGGCCGGATCGACCTCGGGGTGCTGGGCCGCACCGACCAGGTGTGGACCTCCGACAACACCGACCCGCTGGACCGGCTCGCCATCCAGCACGGCTTCACTCAGATCCATCCGGCCCGGGTGATGGCCGCCTGGGTCACCGACAGCCCGAACATCCAGCTCAACGGGCGGGTCAGCTCGCTGCGGTTCCGGTTCGTCAGCGCGATGGCGGGCGTCCTCGGTGTCGGCGGCGACCTCACCGAGTGGAGCGCCGAGGAGCTGGCCGAGGCCCGGCGCTGGGTGGATCTGTACAAGGAGATCCGCCCGGTCGTCCAGCACGGCGAGCTGTACCGGCTGCGGCCTCCGTCCGGCGGGCTGAGCGCCGTCCAGTACGTCCGCGGAGAGGAGACCGTGGTCCTCGCGTGGCTCCAGGCGCAGAGCTACGGCGAGCCGGTGCCGGCGCTGCGACTGCGCGGACTCGACCCGACGGCGTCGTACGAATGCCGCGAAACCGGCGAAGTGCACCGCGGGGCCGTGCTGCTGCACCACGGTCTGCGCACCGGACTCAAGGGCGACCTGGATGCCACGGTTCTCCGGCTGCGGCGCATCCGGTGATGCGTGAGCAGCGCCTCGCTCGCTGACGTTCGAACCCGTCCGGGCGGAACGCCGCATCCTGCCGCCGCCCGGATTGCGGCTCGTCCGGCCTCCGCCCTGTGTCATGTGTTGCGGTCACATGGCGGACGCGCCCAGGGTGTCGACAGAAAGGGTGGGCGCGGGACACAGTGGTCGCCGTCGACAGCAAGCGCTTACTGCGCGCGTGTCGACGACGTCATCCCTGGTCCTCCGGAAGGAGCCCCGCACATGACGACCACCCGCCGGGCCTTCACCGCCCTCGCGGCCTCGACCGCCCTGGCGGCGCTCGCCCCCGCTCCGGCCGCGAGCGCCGCACCCGGCTGTCGCCGGCTCCTCGCCCACGACGACTTCCGGCAGGGCCTCGGCCAGTGGGCGACGGAACTCCAGGACGGCGGCAGCGTCACCGCCGGCCGCGGGGTCCTGGACATCGACGTGCCGAGCGGCGCGACGGTCTGGTTCCGGCGCAGGCTCGACGGGCCCTACGTCCTGGAGTACACCGCCACCGCGGTCTCGGCAGGCGGCCCCAACGACCGCGTCTCGGACCTGAACAACTTCTGGAACGCGACGGACGTCCGCTCCCCGGCCGACCTGTTCGCCACGCACCGCACCGGCGCGCTCGCCGAGTACGACTACCTCACGACCTACTACGCGGGCTACGGCGCGAACTACAACACCACCACCCGGCTGCGCCGCTACGTCGGTGAACCCGGAGTCCGCCCGCTCGTCTACGACTACACCGAGCCGCTGCTGGTCCCGAACCAGCCCAACCACGTGTGCATCGTCTCCGACGGCTCGCTCGTGCAGTGGTGGAACAACGGCCGCCTGGTGTTCGACTACACGGACCCCGAGCCGTACACGGGCGGACACTTCGCCTTCCGGACCGTGTGGAGCCACTTCAGGGTCACCGGCTTCCGGGTGTGCCGACCGCACACTCAACAGCGCTGAAGGACGGCGTATTCCTGAATGGCACATGATTTAAGAGTGGCTCATCTCACCGTTCGTCAACCTCTGCCTACGGTCGCGTAGGTCACATCCGAAGGTGAATCATGGTCCGACGTGGCAGACGATTCGAAGAATGACAACAGATCAGTGATCGGGTCGTACGTGGCGGTGGGGGACAGCTTCACCGAGGGCGTCGGCGACCCCGGGCCCGACGGGGCGTTCGTGGGCTGGGCCGACCGGTTCGCGGTCCTGCTCGCCGACCGGCGCCCCGAGGGCGACTTCAAGTACACCAATCTCGCGGTCCGCGGGAAGCTGCTCGACCAGATCGTGGAGGACCAGCTCCCGCAGGCGGTCGAACTGGCCCCGGACCTGGTCTCCTTCTGCGCGGGCGGCAACGACATCATCCGCCCGGGCACCGACCCGGACGAGGTGGCCGAGCGTTTCGAGCGGGCCGTGGCCAGGCTGACGGAGGCCGCGGGCACCGTGCTCGTGACGACCGGCTTCGACACGCGGGGCGTTCCCGTGCTCAAGCATCTGCGCGGCAAGATCGCCACGTACAACGGACATGTGCGGGCCATCGCCGACCGGTACGGCTGCCCGGTGCTCGACCTGTGGTCCCTCAAGTCCGTGCAGGACCGCAGGGCGTGGGACAGCGACCGGCTCCACCTCTCGCCCGAGGGGCACACGCGCGTGGCGCTGCGCGCCGGCCAGGCGCTCGGCCTGGAGATCCCGGCCGACCCGGAGCAGCCGTGGCCGCCGTTGCCGCCCCGGGGCACGCTGGACATCCGCCGCGACGACGTCCACTGGGCCCGCGAGTACCTCGTCCCGTGGATCGGCCGCCGACTGCGCGGCGAGTCCTCCGGCGACCACGTGACCGCGAAGGGCGCCCTGTCCCCGGACGACATCAAACACCGCATCGCCTCGGTGGCCTGACCGTCACTCCTCCCACCCCGCCTGTGCCGGCGGGGTGGGGCGGGTGGGGGACTTCCGGGCGTTGCCCGTCCCGGTGGGCCGTTCAGGGCCCCCGTTCGGTCAACGCCCTTCGGTCCAGGCCCAGTTCGCGGGCGAGAGCGTCGTCCACCCACTCCTGTGCCCGGCCGCGCGGCAGCGCGCCTGGGTACGACGTCAGCTGCACCGCCAGCCCGTCCAGCAGCGCGGTCAGCCGCAGGGCGGCAGTGGCCGGGTCGGCACAGGTGAACTCGCCCGCGGCGACGCCCTCGCTGATCACCTCGGCGATCGCCGCCTTCCACTGCTTGTCCAGGTCCCGGGTGACCTCGCGCAGCGCGGGCTCGCGCAGGGCCACCGCCCAGCCCTCGATCCACAGCCGCCAGCCCTTGGCCTGGCCGGTCGGCGCGTACCAGCGCACCGCCGCCCGCAGCCGGCGCAGCGCGGACGTACGCCGCCCCAGCAGCTTGCGCAGATGCGTGAGGTCGTCCTCGGCGGCGTAGGCGAACGCGGCGGCCACCAGCTTCTCCTTCGTGGAGAAGTGGTAGAGCACCAGCGCGTTGCTCACCCCGAGCGCCGCGGCCACGTCGGCGATCCTGACCGCCGCCACGCCCCGCGCCTCGATCTGCCCGATGGCGGCCCGCAGCAACTCCTCCCGCCGCTCGGCCACGCTCAACCGCACTCTCGCCACGCCGTCACCCTAATCCTTTGCTGACGGCGGCGCCGAAGGGGCCTCCACAGCCGTCCGGACCGGCACTGAAGATCTCAGGCACACCCGAGCGGCCGGGGCACAGGCTCAGCAGCCCGCTGGTTGCTGCCAGTTGAGTCAGCTGTGCGCCGTTGTCACCGGTACCACCCGAAGCGATCCGCGATCACCGGCAGCCGGTCGGCCACCAGGGCGTGGGCGGCCGCGCGCGGTGTCGTACCGTCGGTGTCCGCGCGGTCGAGCATCAGGCCGGTCAGGGCGCGCATGGAACGCCGGATACGGGTGAAGGCCTCGCCGGCGTCCGCACCGATGTCCCCGAAAAGGGTCCACCACCACCAGGCGTTCGTACCGGAGTTGACCACCACGTCCGGCAGCACGGTCACCCCGCGCGCGGCCAGCAGCGCCTCCGCCTCCGGCAGGACCGGCATGTTGGCGGCCTCCACGATCCAACGGGCGCCGATCCGCTCCTGGTTGCCGGTGTCGATCGCGTACGACACGGCCGCCGGCACCAGCACCTCCGCGCCGGCCGACAGCCAGGCGTCGCCGGGCAGCTCACGGTCGCCGGGCCGCAGCACACGGCGGTCGACGGTGCCGTACCCGTCCCGCGCGGCCAGCAGTGCCTCGACGTCGAGCCCCGCCGGATTGGCCATCGTGCCCTTGATGTCGGCGACCGCCACCACCCTCAGTCCCGCGCGCGCGAGGAACCGCGCGGTGGCCCCGCCCATCGTGCCGAACCCCTGGACGGCCACGCGCGTGCCCGCGTACGGCACCGACGCCCGGTCCAGGGCCGTGAGCGCCGACTCGGCGACCCCGCAGCCGCCGGCCAGCTCGTCCAGTCCGATGCCGTCCACCTCGACGGCGAAGGCGTCCGCGAGCCGTGCGCGGGCCGCCGTCTCGTCGTCCAGCAGCGGGTACACCGCCTGCACGGAGGAGACCAGGCCCGCCTCGGCCGCCGCGCGGTCGACCAGGTCCTGGGAGAGGCCGAGATCCTCGCCGGTGGCCCAGAGCGTCTCGATGTACGGCCGCATGGCCCGCAGATAGCGCACCAGCAGCCCGTACGCCTCCGGGGCCCGCGGATCGCAGTCGATGCCGCCCTTGGCGCCGCCGAGCGGGATGTAGCGGCCCTCGGGGTCGTAGTGCAGGGCCTCCTTCATCGTCATGCCGCGGGCGAGCCCCGCCACCTCCTCCAGGGTGCAGCCGGGGCGCATCCGCAGCCCGCCGCCGGCCACGCCGCGCACCAGCCGGTCCACGACCAGGAAGCCCTGACGGCCGGTGACGTGGTCGGTCCAGACGAGCGACATCAAGGGGGCGGGGGCGGACATGGGGCTCCTCGGGAACGCGAATGCGGGGACGGGGGAGGGGCGGGGCGGTGACGGCGTCGGTCCCGTCCACGGCCACGCGCGCGTGGAGGCGCCTCTCGGACACGGCGCCCGCGGGGGACCGCCCCATTACTGAATCGTGAGTCAGTATCGGGAGTCCGTTCGCACCCTGTCAACGCGCTGAACGACGGTTCAGTAGTGCACGGCAGGAGCGGTCCGGCACCCCAAGGGGCCCGGACTGTCGGAGGCGCCGACCATAATGGGGAACCTCACCCACTCCACCGGGAGGTACCGTGACCGGACTGCGTTCCTCGATCTCCGGGCTCCGCGCACTGCGGCCGGCGGCCTTCGGCGCGGACCCGGGCGGTGAGCGCATGGCACGCATCCGCCGCTCCCCCCACTTCAAGGACGGCGTCTTCCAGAACCCCGGCGGCACCGCGCGCACCCGGCCCTCCGGCTCCACGCTGGACTTCGCGAAGGTGTTCTTCGACAAGGAGACCCGGCCCCTGCGCGCCCCGGAGGGCACCGTCCCGGTGCACCCCACGACCTTCGCCGACCTGGCCAAGCCGCCCGCCACCGGGCTGCGGCTGACCTGGATGGGACACTCCAGCGTGCTCGCGGAGATCGACGGCCACCGGGTGCTGTTCGACCCGGTCTGGGGCGAGCGCTGCTCCCCGTTCCCGTTCGCCGGACCGCGGCGGCTGCACCCCGTGCCGCTGCCGCTGGCCGCGCTCGGCGAGGTCGACGTGGTGGTGATCTCCCACGACCACTACGACCATCTCGACCTGCCCACGATCAAGGCGCTGGCCGGCACGGACACCGTGTTCGCCGTGCCGCTCGGCGTCGGCGCCCACCTGGAGCACTGGGGCGTCTCCGCGGACCGGCTGCGCGAGCTGGACTGGCACGAGTCCACCAGAATCGGCGGCCTCACCCTCACCGCCACCCCGGCCCGCCACTTCTGCGGCCGCGGTCTGCGCAACACCCAGCACACCCTCTGGGCGTCCTGGGCCGTCGCCGGTGAGGAGCACCGGATCTACCACAGCGGCGACACCGGCTACTTCGAGGGCTTCAAGGACATCGGCGCCGCCCACGGCCCGTTCGACGCCACGATGATCCAGATCGGGGCCTACAGCGACTTCTGGCCCGACATCCACATGCGCCCCGACGAGGGCCTGCGCGCCCACCTGGACCTCCAGGGCGGCGCACCGCACGGCGTGCTGCTGCCGATCCACTGGGGCACCTTCAATCTCGCTCCGCATCCGTGGGCCGAGCCGGGGGAGTGGACCAAGGAGGCGGCCGAGGAGGCCGGCCAGGCGGTGGCCCTGCCCCGGCCCGGCGAGCCCTTCGAACCGGAGGGCAAGCTTCCGGCGGAGGCCTGGTGGCGCGGAGTGGCGGGTACGGAGCGCCGTACCTGGCGCTCG
>NZ_JAIQYY010000002.1:138835-215715 GCF_020181035.1 Streptomyces sp. CoH27 | reverse complement strand
CGGCGGCCGTTGTCGTGTGCCGCGCGTGCGCGAGCGCACGCAGCGCCTGTGACGGCCCGGTCGATTCACAGAACCAAGGCCAAAACCAAAACTCTCCGTAACCGGGCGAGGGGGCGCCACCCTTGCCGTCGGGCGGCCCCGGCCGGTTATCGGTCTGTCGTACGAGGCTTCATACCAGAGCGGGACGCTCCTCGGGGGACTTTGTCAACTGCCCACCGCACATGATGCTCAGGCAACTACTGTGAGTGTCCGTCGGCGACGGGGGGCCGGAGTCCCCGGTTCCGCCGGCCGACGCGATGACGCATGCCCGCCTCGCGCACCCAGCGAGAGCAGGCACCACGGACCAGTACGAGGACGCAAGCGATGTCTCACCTCCGAGCACCGGCCACGCGCGCCGACCGCCGGGAGGGCGGCCGGCACGGGCGGCCGGTCGCCCGAACGACTCCCGCACTGCCCGAGACGCACATACGGCCCCAGCTCATGCGGCTCGCCGTACTGCCGCCCCTCGCGGTCGCGCTCAGCGCCACCGCCGCGGTCCTGTTCAGCATCCGCTCCACCGGCGCCCGCACGGGTCCCGTCCTGTGGGCGGTGCTCGCCGGCGCGGTCGCCGTGACGATCGCCGGCATCCTCATCGCCGCCGTGGCCGCCGACCGCGCCGCCCGCTCGGTCGCCGACCGCGTCGACGCGCTGCGCCGTACCGCCGCGCGCGGCGAGGCCGACCTGCACGCCCTCGTGGACACGCTGCGCCAGGGTGCGACCCCGCCGCAGCGCACCCCGCCGCGCCGGCCGCCCGCGGACGCCGACGAACTCGAACTGCTCGCCGCCCAGCTCTCCAGCCACACGGGCAGCGAGCAGAAGCTGGAGGTCTTCGTCAACCTCGCGCGCCGGCTGCAGTCCCTCGTGCACCGGGAGATCTCGATCCTCGACGAGCTGGAGAACGAGATCGAGGACCCCGACCTGCTCAAGGGCCTGTTCCACGTGGACCACCTGGCCACCCGGATCCGGCGGCACGCGGAGAACCTCGCCGTGCTCGGCGGCGCCGTCTCCCGGCGGCAGTGGAGCAACCCGGTGAGCATGACCGAGGTGCTGCGCTCCGCCATCGCGGAGGTCGAGCAGTACTCCCGGGTGAAGCTGGTGCCGCCGATCGCCGGCGAACTGCGCGGCCACGCCGTCGCCGACGTCATCCATCTGCTCGCCGAACTCATCGAGAACGCCTCGGTGTTCTCCGCCCCGCACACCCAGGTGCTGCTGCGCGCGGGCCTCGTCACCTCGGGGCTCGCCGTGGAGGTCGAGGACCGCGGACTCGGCATGCCCGTCGGCGAACAGAACCGGATGAACGCCCTGCTCGCCGACCCCGACCAGGTCAACGTCGCCAGCCTGCTGGCCGACGGCCGCATCGGGCTCTACGTCGTCTCCCAGCTCGCCCGCCGGCACGGCATCCACGTACGGTTGCAGACCAACATCTACGGCGGTGTCCAGGCCGTACTCGTCGTCCCGCAGGCGTTGTTGGGCACGGCACAGCCCCAGGAGGCGGCCGGCACCGGTGCGTCGCCGCAGACGGGACCGCAGGGTCACGGGCCGCACGCGCAGGCGGCGGTGCAGGCACAGGCACAGGTACAGGTACAGGTGCAGACCCGGACACCGGCTGCCGGGCCGGGGTCCTCGCAGGTGACAGGCGGCTGGTCGGGGGACGGGACCCCCGCCGCGCAGGCCGGCGCCGGACAGACCGGTGCCGGACAGGCTGCGGGCACCGGACGGCGGCGGCACGCCCAGCGCGGGACCGGGCGGCACGGTGCCGAGACCAGTACCGGCTCCGGCTCCGGTTCCGGATCCGGGGACAGCGGTTCCATGACCGGCGGTTCAGCGGTCAGTGGATCAGTGACCGGCGGTTCAGCGGTCAATGATTCAGTGCCCGGTGGTTACGGGCGGTCCGGTGCCGAGGCCGGCTCGGGGCAGACCGGCGGCGAGGGACCGCCCGACCGGCACGGTGGTGGCGTACCGGCGCCCCTTCCCGTACGCGGTGCCCGGCAGGACCGGCCCACCCCCGCCGCGGCCGTGCCCGGCATCGGCGCCGGGGACCGGCCGGCCGTCGAGGCGCACGCCGGCATCCTGCCCACCCCGCGCGCCGGCACCGTGCGCGGCACCATGGGCAAGCCCCAACTGCCCCGCCGACGCGCCCAGGAGCACATCGTGCCCCAGCTGCGCGGCGGCCCCGCACCCCGCCAGGACGCAGACATCGTCCCGGGCCACGATCCGGGACTGATGGCGGCCTTCCAGCGCGGGATCGGACTCGCCGAGGCGCAGCAGCACATGGAACACCTTGAACACATCGACAGTACGGCGGCCGTACCCATGGCGCCCGTACCCATGGACGGGGCGGAGCATCTGGACCCGACGCCCATACCCCAGGGGCGCGGCCTCGTGCCCGGACTCGACGGTGCCCGTGGCGCCGGCCGGACCGACGGGAGCGCACCGGCCGACTGACCACCCGCACCGCACCCACCCCGCGCCACCCCGCACGACCGTGCACCACCCCGTTCCGCCTCCCCTGCCCGCGCTCCCGCAGATCTTCGTACCCAAGGAGTCGATCCACCATGGCGAGCGATGCGCCGACCGCCCACGCAACCGACCTCGACTGGCTGCTGAGCGGCCTCGTGCAGCGCGTACCGCACACCAGCAGCGCGGTGCTCCTGTCCTGCGACGGGCTGGTGAAGTCCGTGCACGGCCTCGACATCGACAGTGCCGACCACATGGCGGCCCTGGCGTCCGGTCTGTACTCCCTCGGCCGCAGCGCCGGCGTCCGGTTCGGCGACGGCGGGGACGTCCGCCAGGTCGTCGTCGAACTCGACTCGACCCTGCTGTTCGTCACCACGGCCGGCTCCGGCACCTGTCTCGCCGTACTCGCGGGCCGGGAGGCCGACGCGGCCGTCCTGGGCTACGAGATGGCGATGCTCGTCAAGAGCGTCCGCCCCTACCTGGTGACCGCACCCCGCCAGCACCCCGTCGACTCCGCGGCGACGAGGCCTTGAGCGTGACCGCAGCCGGCGACGGGCCCTGGCTGGACGACGCGGCCGGACGGCTGGTGCGCCCCTTCACCGTCAGCAACGGACGGACCGAGCCCAGCGTCGCCCTGGACCTGATGTCGCAGGTGATGGCCACCGGCGTCACCCCGCTCGGCTATCTCGGCCCCGAGCACGCCCAGGCGCTGGACCTGTGCCGCGCGCCCGTCTCGGTCGCCGAGGTCGCCGCGCATCTGAAGCTGCCCGCGGTGGTCACCAAGGTGCTGCTCGCGGACCTCGTCGACTGCGGGGTGCTGACCACCAAGCCCCCCGTCTTCCACCACACACCCACTGACCGGTCTCTGCTGGAGGCAGTGCTCGATGGACTACGACGACAGCTCTGACCCGTTCCCGACCGCGCTGAAGATTCTCGTGGCGGGCGGGTTCGGGGTGGGCAAGACGACCTTCGTGGGCGCGGTCAGCGAGATCGCCCCGCTCAGTACGGAGGAGCTGCTCACCACGGTCAGCGTCGGAACGGACAGTCTCGACGGCATCGAGAACAAGATGGAGACCACGGTCGCCATGGACTTCGGCCGGATCACCCTCGATCCGCACCATGTGCTGTACCTGTTCGGCACGCCGGGGCAGGAGCGGTTCTGGTTCATGTGGGACGAGCTGTCCGAGGGTGCGCTCGGCGCGGTGATCCTCGCCGACACCCGGCGCCTGGAGGACTGCTTCGCCGCCGTGGACTTCTTCGAGGAGCGCGGGCTCGGCTTCATCGTCGCCGTCAACGAGTTCGACGGCTCCTACCGCTACGACCCCGAAGAGGTCCGCGCCGCCATCGACCTCGACCCCGAGATCCCCGTCGTCCGCTGCGACGCGCGGATCTCCAGTTCCGGCGTGCAGACGCTGCTCACCCTCGTACGCCACCTCCTCGCCCACGCTCCGGCGACCGCGCCGAGCCATGGCGCCCATATGTGATCCCGTCCTACCGTTCACGGAGTCCCTGTATGAGTTGCACCTACAACACCGAAGCCCGGCTCGATGCCCGGACCGAAGCCGGGCCAGGCGTACGGCCCGGAGTCCGGCCATGAGCTACGAGCCGCCCCGGCCGGTCCGGGGTCTGCTGCTCACCCCCGAGGACAGAGAGGCCCCCGCCCGTGTCCACCGGCTGCGCCGGCTCGGCCTGGTGGACCGCCCCGATCCCGCGCTCGACGGCTTCGCCGCCCATCTCGCCCGGCTCACCGGCGCGCCGTACGCCATGGTCAACTTCATCGGCGAGGAACACCAGTTCTTCGCCGGGCTGAGCGCCCCCGCCGTCGCGCCGGTCGTCCGGGAGGACGGCAGCCGCGCCGAGCTCGGCCGGGTCCTGCCCCGCGACCACGGGTTCTGCCCCCATGTGGTGGTCCGCCGCAAGGCGCTGGTCCTGGAGGACGTCCGCGACTACCCGCGCTTCGCCGGCAACCCGATCGTCGACGCCTATGGCATCCGCTCCTACATGGGCGCCCCGCTCATCGACAGCTCCGGCATGGTGCTGGGCACCGTGTGCGCGGCCGGCATCGAGCCCCGCGTCTGGGGGAGGGACGGCCTGGACACCATCAAGGCGCTCGCCGCCGACCTCGTCGTAGGCCTCGAACGGAGCGCCGAGGACGGGTTACCCCTCTGACCCGCCGGCCCTGCCCCCCGACTCGGACCGGGGCGTGGGAAACCCCGGAGGCGTGAAGGAAAGCTGAGGCGGCGGTTAAGAAAAGCTCGATGGACCCGCGGCCCGCGCATACGGCAGATTGCAGGGTGATTCCACCCCTCTGACCCGGTGCGGGCTCCTTCGGCGTGCCCGCGGGCCGGGATCTCACGCACAGGAGCCGCATTCGTGAAGGCGCTGGTCAAGGAGAAGGCGGAGCCCGGACTCTGGCTGACGGACGTACCGGAGCCCGAGATCGGCCCCGGTGACGTACTGATCAAGGTCATGCGGACCGGTATCTGCGGCACCGACCTGCACATCCGGGCCTGGGACGGCTGGGCGCAGCAGGCGATCCGCACCCCGCTCACGGTCGGGCACGAGTTCGTCGGGCAGGTCGTCGAGACCGGCCGGGATGTCACCGACATCCGCATCGGGGACCGGGTCAGCGGCGAGGGCCATCTGGTGTGCGGCAAGTGCCGTAACTGCCTGGCCGGCCGCCGCCACCTGTGCCGGGCCACCGTCGGCCTCGGCGTCGGCCGCGACGGCGCGTTCGCCGAGTACGTCGCCCTGCCCGCGAGCAACGTGTGGGTGCACCGGGTGCCCGTCGACCTCGACGTCGCCGCGATCTTCGATCCGTTCGGCAACGCCGTGCACACCGCGCTGTCCTTCCCGCTGGTCGGCGAGGACGTCCTGATCACCGGCGCCGGACCGATCGGCCTGATGGCCGCCGCCGTGGCCCGGCACGCCGGCGCCCGCAACGTCGTCGTCACCGACGTCAGCGAGGAGCGGCTGGAACTGGCCCGCAAGATCGGCGTGAGCCTCGCGCTGAACGTCGCGCAGTCCACCATCGCCGACGGCCAGCGCGAACTGGGCCTGCGCGAGGGCTTCGACATCGGCCTGGAGATGTCCGGCCGTCCCGAGGCCATGCGGGACATGATCGCCAACATGACGCACGGCGGCCGGATCGCCATGCTCGGCCTGCCCGCCCAGGAGTTCCCGGTCGACTGGTCCCGGATCGTCACCTCGATGATCACCATCAAGGGCATCTACGGCCGCGAGATGTTCGAGACCTGGTACGCGATGTCGGTGCTGCTGGAGGGCGGCCTGGACCTGGCCCCCGTGATCACCGGCCGCTACGGCTACCGCGACTTCGAGGCGGCCTTCGCCGACGCCGCGAGCGGCAAGGGCGGCAAGGTCATCCTGGACTGGACCGCGTAAGCGACGTAATCCCCCCTTCTGCGCACGCACTTTCAGGAGCTTCCCCATGTTCGACACCGTCCGCGACGACCTGCGCGCCACCCTCGACGAGATCCGCGCCGCCGGTCTGCACAAGCCCGAGCGGGTCATCGGCACCCCGCAGTCCGCGACCGTCGGCGTCACCGCCGGCGGCCGCCCCGGCGAGGTCCTCAACTTCTGCGCCAACAACTACCTCGGCCTCGCCGACCACCCCGAGGTGATCGCCGCCGCCCACGAGGCCCTGGACCGCTGGGGCTACGGCATGGCCTCCGTCCGCTTCATCTGCGGCACCCAGGAGGTGCACAAGGAGCTGGAGGCGCGTCTGTCCGCCTTCCTCGGCCAGGAGGACACGATCCTGTACTCCTCCTGCTTCGACGCCAACGGCGGTGTCTTCGAGACCCTGCTCGGCGAGGAGGACGCGGTGATCTCCGACGCCCTCAATCACGCCTCCATCATCGACGGCATCCGCCTGTCCAAGGCCCGCCGCTACCGCTACGCCAACCGTGATCTGGCGGACCTGGAAGCCAGGTTGAAGGAGGCGTCCGACGCGCGCCGCCGTCTGATTGTCACCGACGGCGTCTTCTCCATGGACGGCTACGTGGCGCCCCTGCGCGAGATCTGCGACCTCGCCGACCGCTACGACGCGATGGTCATGGTCGACGACTCGCACGCCGTCGGCTTCGTCGGCCCCACCGGCCGCGGCACCCCCGAGCTGCACGGCGTCATGGACCGGGTCGACATCATCACCGGCACCCTCGGCAAGGCCCTCGGCGGCGCCTCCGGCGGCTATGTCGCCGCCCGCGCCGAGATCGTCGCCCTGCTGCGCCAGCGCTCCCGGCCGTACCTGTTCTCCAACACCCTGGCCCCGGTGATCGCCGCCGCCTCCCTGAAGGTCCTCGACCTGCTGGAGTCGGCGGGGGACCTGCGGGAGAAGCTCGCGGCGAACACCGCCCTGTTCCGCCGCCGGATGACCGAGGAGGGCTTCGACATCCTCCCCGGCGACCACGCCATCGCCCCCGTCATGATCGGCGACGCGGCGAAGGCGGGCCGCATGGCCGAGCTGCTGCTGGAGCGCGGCGTGTACGTGATCGGCTTCTCCTACCCGGTCGTCCCGCAGGGCCAGGCCCGGATCCGCGTCCAGCTGTCCGCCGCGCACTCCACGGCGGACGTCGACCGCGCGGTGGACGCGTTCGTCGCCGCCCGCGCGGAGCTGGCGGCCTGACCAGCGCCGACAGCTTGGGATAATGAGGACATGATCGAAGCACGGCGGCTCCACATCCTCCGTGCGGTGGCCGACCACCGCACGGTCACCGCAGCGGCCGCCGCGCTCTATCTCACCCCCTCCGCGGTCTCCCAGCAGCTGACGGCCCTGGAGCAGGAGACCGGCCACCGCCTGGTCGAGCGCAGTGCCAAGGGCGTACGGCTCACCCCGGCCGGCGAGATCCTGCTGAGCCACACCAACGCGGTCCTGGCCCAGCTGGAGCGGGCCGAGGCGGAGCTCGCGGCGTACGGTTCGGGCGAGGCGGGCACGGTCACCGTGGCCGCCTTCGCCACCGGCATCGCCCAGGTCGTGGCCCCGGCCGTGGCGCGGCTCGCGGACACCGCGCCCGGCATCCGGATCCGGGTCCAGGACGCGGAGGGCGACGCGAGCCTGCCGATGGTGCTGGACCGGCAGGTCGACGTGGCGGTCGCGGTCGAATACCGGGGTGCACCGCCCGCCGACGACCCCCGGTTCACCCATGTCCCGCTCTACGCCGAGCCGTTCGACGCGGTCGTACCCGTCGGGCACCGGCTCGCGGACCTCGCCGAGGTCCCCCTCGCCGAGCTGGCCAAAGACCCCTGGATCGGCCCGTACCCCGGCAACCCCTGCCACGACGTGGTCGTCCTCGCCTGCGAGAGCGCCGGCTTCCAGCCTCGTCTGGAGCACTCCTCCGACGACTTCCGCGCCGTGGTTGCGCTGGCCTCGGCGGGCGCGGGCGTGGCCCTCGTACCGCGCTCTGCCCTGAGCGGCATGGACCTGACCGGGGTGATCGTCCGCCCCGTCGACGGCGTGGCCCCGACCCGCCGTGTCTTCGCCGCCGTTCGGCGCGGAGCCGAGGGACACCCGCTGATCCGCCCGGTGCTGGACGCGCTGGGGCTGGCCGCGCAGCAGGCGTGAGGATTCCGTAACGCGGGCTTCTCGTATCCGGGATAGCGTCCCGCATATGAGAAGCCCGGAGGATCCCCTCGACGCCCGGCTCGACGCCCGGCTCGGTACCCGGCTGGCCGAGCTGCGCGCCCAACACGGCTGGTCCCTCGGCGAGTTGGCGGAGCGCAGCGGAGTGAGCCGGTCGACCCTGTCGCGTGCCGAACGTGCCGAGATCAGCCCCACCGCCGCCCTGCTGAACCGGCTCTGCCACGTCTACGGCCGCACCATGTCCCAGCTGCTCAGCGAGGTCGAGGCGGAACCCGCCCCGCTGGTCCGGGCCGCCGACCAGCGGCTCTGGGAGGACCGCGCCTCCGGCTTCGTCCGGCGCTCCGTCTCCCCGCCCCACCCCGGCCTGCGCGGCGAACTCGTCGAGGGCCGGCTCACGCCCGGCGCCGACATCGCCTACGACCGCCCGCCCGTGACCGGCCTGGAACAGCATCTGTGGGTGCTCGACGGCGCCCTGGAGGTGACCGACGGGGAACAGGTCCACCGCCTCGGCACCGGGGACTGCCTGCGGATGCGGGTCTTCGGCCCGACCCGGTTCCGCTGCGCCGGATCCGGCGAGACGCGCTACGTACTGGCGGTGGTGCGGCCGTGAACGTGGAGCGCTGGGACGGCACCCGCGTACGGGAGCGGGCCGGGGAGCTGGCGGAGCTGCTGGCCGACACCGTGGCCGGCGGCGCCTCCGTCGGCTTCCTGGCCCCGCTCGGACGCACCGAGGCCGCCGCCTGGTGGCGGGAGCGGGCGGACGCGACGGCGGCGGGCCGGCTCGCCGTGTGGGCGGCGGTCGACGCCACCGGCCGGGTCACCGGCACCGTCAGCCTGGCCTACCCCGACAAGCCGAACAGCCGCCACCGCGCGGAACTGGTGAAGCTCATGGTGCATCGCACCGCGCGCGGGCAGGGCCTCGGCCGCCGTCTCCTCACCACCGCCGAGCAGGCGGCCGCCGCGACCGGCATCACCTTGCTCCACCTCGACACCGAGACCGGCAGCCCCGCCGAGCTGCTGTACCGCTCGGCCGGCTGGACGCGGGCCGGCGTCATCCCCGATTACGCGCTGAGCCCGGCGGGCGAACTGCGGCCGACGACGCTGTATTTCAAGCGGCTCGAAGGGTGACTGTCAGTGCCAGCAGCTACGGTGCGTTGCATGCCGGACGCTGAAGATGTACGCCGTATCGCCCTGTCCCTGCCGGACACCACGGAGAAGATCGCCTGGAGCATGCCCACGTTCCGGGTCGCCGGGAAGATGTTCGCGACCCTGCCCGAGGAGGAGACGTCCATCGCCGTGCGCTGCCCCAAGGAGGAGCGCGACGAACTGGTGCTGGCCGAGCCGGAGAAGTTCTGGGTCGCCGACCACGAGGCACAGTTCGCCTGGGTGAGAGCGAGACTCGCCGCGCTGGAGGACGAGGACGAGCTACGGGACATCCTCGCCGACTCCTGGCGCCAGGCCGCCCCGCCCCGACTCCTCGACGCCCACCCCGAGTTGGGCCGTCCGCCCGTGGAGTGAAAATGCCCGACGCACGGCACGACAGAACTACCGAGGACACGCGCCGGACTTGGGGAATTCAGGGCGCTGGGGGGACTCGGGGAACTGAGGGGGCTCGGGGGACTCAGGGGCCAGGGGGCACCAGGGGGACTGGCGGAGCCCGGCGCATCCGGCGCCCCGAGGCCGGTGGCCCGGCCGTCCGGTCCCGGGACTCCGCCCTGTTCTTCGTGGCCCGGGCCGTCGCCCGCCCCGGCGACACCATGCTGCCCGTGGCCCGGGGGCCCTTCTGGATCATGACGGCGACGCAGGGCATGGCACGCTCGGGTCGGCCAGAAGGCTCCGTCATTTCCCGCCGACAAGACGCCCCCTCGTCGCCGGCCTGTTCTTCACCGGGCACGTGATGCCGTGTCAGATCTGCGCCGTCGGCTTCGTCAACGGCGGCGCGGGTGCGGTCTTCCAGCCGGGCGTGGC
Organism: Streptomyces sp. CoH27; assembly: GCF_020181035.1. GTDB lineage: Bacteria > Actinomycetota > Actinomycetes > Streptomycetales > Streptomycetaceae > Streptomyces > Streptomyces camelliae. Next base: position 205,655 of record NZ_JAIQYY010000002.1, on the reverse strand, counting down.
CAGTACGGTGCCCCGGCCGGCCGCCGGCATCCGGGGCGTGAACGGTGCGATCCGCATCGCCGAGTCCGCGGCCCAGCTCGCCGGTCCAGCCGTCGCGGGTCTCCTGGTCGGCCCTCGTCTCGTCCGGCGGCGTCGTCGCCGCGCACGCCGCCACCCAGGCCGTCAGCGCCCTGCGCCTGCTGCTCCGGGGGTGCCCCGGGGGGTGCCCGCACGGTAGACGGCCGTGGGATGCGCGCCTTCCGGGCCGATCTGGTCCAGGGCCGGCGGGAGTTCACAGCCCAGGAGTGGCTGTGGGGAGTGATCGCTGTCCGGCGCCTGCATACCGGCGATGGTGGCCGGGGCGGCCGTCGCCGGTGCCGGACGCCATCGGCGGGGCGGCCCAGCGGCACAGGGCACACCGTGTGTCACACCCCGGCAGCCACCCGCGCCGCCGACCCCACGAACGAACCGATCCGCTCCCGCAGGCTGTGCGCGTCCAGCCCGTGCGCGGCCACATGCTCCTCGACCGTCCCGTAACGGCGCAGCTCCCGCCGCCCCACGCCCAGGCCCAGCACCCGGTGCGGTACGTCGGACAGGGCCTCGGCCGCCGCGGCCGTCGAGGTGCCCGCGAGGTACGGCTCGACCAGCACGACGTCGGTGCCCGCCGCCTCGGTGGCCCGGCGCAGACCGGCCGTGTCGAACGGCCGCACGGTCGTCGCATACAGCACGGTCACGTCCAGCCCCTCCGTGGCGGCGAGGACCGTGTCGAGCAGCGGGCCGACGGCGACGACGACACCGGAGCGGCCCTCGCGGACCGTCACGAAGTGCCGTCCGTCGACCACCCGCGCCTGCTGGTTGGACTGCACGGAGAGCCGTACGTACACCCTGTCGTCGCCCGCACCGACCGCGCGGCGCAGCAGGGTCTCGGCCTCGTCCGGGTGTCCGGGCACATGGACGGTCCAGCCGTCCAGGGTGTCGAGGAGCGCCACGTCGCCCGGCGCCATGTGCGTGTAGCCACCCGCCGGCCAGTCGAACGAGGCCGCCGCGCTGACCAGCACCGCCCCGGCGTCCTGGTGTCCCAGATCCAGCTTGACCTGCTCGAAGGGCCGCTCCACGAGGAAGCTGGCGAAGGTGTGCACGACGGGCCGCAGCCCGGTGAGCGCCAGCCCGGCGGCCGTCCCGACCAGCAGCTGCTCCCGGATGCCGACGTTGATCACCCGTTCGGGATGCCGGGCCATGGCCTCGCGGAAGCCGTCCTTGCCGATCTCGGCGAGGACGACCGCGACGCGCGGATCCTCGTCCAGCATCCGGGAGAGAACGGGGGCGAAACGGTCACGCATGGTTTCCATGAAAGGTGCCCTTCAAGAATGTGGGGGAGAGTCAGGCGGTCTTCGGCTCGACCCGGGCCACGACCACATGCGGCCGCCCGGGATGCGGCGCGGTGAACGCGGTGTACAGGGCCTCGTGGTCGCGCCCGTCGACGGTGACCGCGGACCAGCCCGCGGCCTCGAACCGGGCGGCGATACCGCCGGGCCGCGCATGGCTGGCGGAGGCGTTGTCGACCACGACCGTGTGCAGCCGCTCCAGACCGGCGGGCCCAGCGAAGGCGATCGCCTCGTGGTTGCTGCCCTCGTCCAGTTCGGCGTCCCCGATCAGGACCCAGACCGCCGGGTCGTGCATCCCCTGCGCCCGCAGTCCCAGGGCGCTGCCCACGGCGATGGGCAGCCCGTGCCCGAGCGACCCGCTGGCGATCTCGGCCCCCGGCACGAGCACCCGGTCCGGGTGGTGCCCGAGCGGGGAGTCGTACGACCCGAAGCCGGGCAGCCAGTCGACCGGCACGAACCCCTTCGCGGCCAGCACCGCGTAGTACGCCATCGGCCCGTGCCCCTTGCTCAGCAGAAACCGGTCCCGGGCCGGATCGTCCCGCCGCTCCGGCGTCACCCGCAGCACCCGGTCGTAGAGCACCCAGAGCACGTCGAGCGTGGAGGTGGCCGCCGGTCCGTGTTTCTCGTCGCCGGTCATGAGGCCCATCAGCCCCGGCAGGTCGTCGTAGCCGTACGTACGGCCGAAGTCTGCTGTGATCGTCATGCAGTCGATCGTGCAACCTCAACCAAACTTGAGGTCAACAGCGAAAGGCGGGGCGCGACCACCGATCCGAGTGCGGTATGGTTTCTCTGCACGTTTCGACCGGGGAAATCCCAGGTCAAACGGCATCGGGACGTGGCGCAGCTTGGTAGCGCACTTGACTGGGGGTCAAGGGGTCGCAGGTTCAAATCCTGTCGTCCCGACCAGCTTTTGGCAGGTCGGAGGCCGCTCTCTCACTCGTGGGAGGGTGGCCTTCCGTGCGTTCGGGGCGGCGATGGTCGCCGTGTCCCGCCGCCGTGCGGTGCGGCGTCGCACGCGTCGGTCAGGGATCCGCCGACTCCCCGGTCGCCGTTCGGTCTCATCTGGTGTGACGGCCCGTCAAGCGGCCCCGATCGCGGTGAGCGGGTGTGATACGCCCGGAAATCTCGTATATTTGATCTATATGCGGAGAAGCCGCCATGCCTGCGAGATCCAGGATGCTTGCGAGATCCAGGCTCAGCCCATGGAGCGGTGGCGGGTCGCCGCAGCCGGTGGAGTCGGCGACGGCGATGTCCGTCCGGGCTGACGGTGAACCGCCAGGCTCTCCCGCTTTCAACCATCGCCTGACGGGGGCGTGTCATGCCTGACAACACCCGACTGGGACAGATCGACCACATCGTGGTCCTGATGGAGGAGAACCGTTCCTTCGACCACATGCTGGGGTTCCTCTACTCCGGCAGACAGACCCCGTCAGGCAAGCCCTTCGAAGGTCTGACGGGGCAGGAGAGCGTCCCCGGGGACAGCGGCAGGGTCACGGTCTTCCCGATCGACCGGACCACGCCGGATGCGTACTTCATGCCCGGCGCCGATCCCAGAGAGGGCTATGCGCCGACCAACAGCCAGCTGTTCGGGACGCCGACCCCTGCCGTACCGGCCCCTGCCGCGACCATGGACGGGTTCGTGGCCGGCTTCGCCGACGCGCTGCAATACGACAGCCAGAAGCACCGCCCGATATACCCCGGCACCAAGCCGGAGAACATCATGGGCTGCTTCACCCCGGAAGCCCTGCCGGTGCTGTCCGGTCTCGCACGGGGCTACGCGGTCTGCGATCACTGGTACAGCTCAGCGCCGACCGAGACCCTGCCCAACCGGGCCTTCGCCCTGGCCGGCACCAGCCTGGGCCGCATGGACGACAACGTGCGCGGCATCCCGATCCCCTTCGACACCCCCAGTATCTTCGGACTGCTCGAAAAGAACTCCGTGGACTGGGCGATCTACAGCGACGGCAAGCTGCTGACCAGACACGACTTCCCCGACACCCAGCAAGCCGACCAGCGTCACTTCGGCAGCTTCGCCGACTTCAAGCGTGCCGCAGGCACCGGCACGCTCCCGCGGGGTTTCACCTTCCTTGAGCCCGACTGGTCACCGACGACCGGCAACGACCAGCACCCCAACTACGATGTCGCCGTCGGCGAGCAGCTCATTCACGACGTCTACTACACACTGCGCAACGGGCCGAACTGGAACAGGACCCTGCTGGTCGTCACCTATGACGAGCACGGCGGATGCTACGACCACGTCGCCCCGCCCTCCGGAGCGGTCCCTCCCGACGACTCGCAAGGGGAATTCGGATTCGACTTCACCCGGTTCGGAGTGCGGGTGCCCGCCGTACTGGTCTCCCCCCTGATCGAGCCCGGCACCGTGTTCCGCGTCGACGGTACGACACCGCTGGACCACACCTCATTGCTCAAGACGATCGAGCAGCGGTGGAAGCTTCCCCCGCTGACCCGCCGCGACGAGGCGGCACCCGGGATCGGCGAGGTCCTCACCCTCGACCAGCCCCGCACCGATGACCCGCTCGACGGCGTTGTGGTGCCCACCTCCAGCGGCAACAACCCGGCCCGGGGCACGACGTCCCACCTCGACGCGGTCTGTGAAGCCCTGGCCGCCCAGCACCTTTCGTCAGCCTGACGCACGGACGAGCCGGCCCACCCTGCTGAGCCCGGCCCGGCCGGCGTATGTCAGACCGTGGGCTCGGTGTCCCGGCGCGACAGTGCCAGGAACGCCACGAACCCGACGATCGCCACCGTCCAGGACAGGGTCACCGGGCCCAGCCCCCACGCCAGGCCGCCGCGCTTGGCCGGCAGGGCCATCCAGTCGGCGAGGGAGGCGCCGAGCGGGCGTGTGATGACGTACGCCGTCCAGAAGGCGGTCACCGCGCCGAGCAGGCGCATGCGGTGGGCGAGAGCGGGGACGCAGATCGCCGCGGCGAACAGGGCGACGGAGCCCAGGTAGCCGAGGCCGATGGTCGCGGAGAGGTCGCCCGCGGCGGTGCCCAGGGCGAAGGTGGCGAGGACGGCCGCCCAGTAGAAGAACTCGCGGCGGCGGGTGCGGATGGAGTGGATGGACAGCGTGCGCTCGCTGCGGTACCAGAAAGCGAAGACGGCCGCGAGGGCGATGAGGAAGAGCGGGGTGGACAGGGTGTACGGGACGCCGATGACCACGTGGAGCGCGTCGGCGGCCATCGTGCCGAACACGCTGACCATGACGATCGCCGTCCAGTAGATCCAGGCCACGTACCGGCGGACGGAGAACTGGAGCACGAGCGAGGCGACGAAGGCGAGGCCGCCGAGGCCGACCGCGGGGATATTGCCCAGCGTGTGGGCCAGGAAGTCGGAGGCGGTCTCGCCCATGCCGGTCGTGAGGACCTTGATGATCCAGAAGTAGACGGTGACCTCCGGCACCTTGTTCGCGCTCTCGCGTATGCGCGCGCGTGCGTGACCGTGCGGCCGGTCCGTCAGGACATGCTCTGTGCTCATGATCCGCACCTTCGCACGGCCAACTGTCCGTTCCCCAGCCCCCTTTGCCATTGTTTTGGGGCTTCTGGTGCAGCTGTTGCCACGGGATGCGGCGAACCTGAACACAACCTGAACGCATCGGCAGCGGCCCTGGCTGGCGGCCGGACTGGCCTGATAGACAGGCCGGTCGGGCGGCCGCCGGTGTCAGTACGTCAGACCCACGTGCGCCAGCGCCTGCCTCAGCAGCACCCCGTGCCCGCCCGGCATCTCGCTCTGCACGGCCGCCGACGCGGCCTCCTGGGGGCTGAACCAGACCAGGTCCAGGGCGTCCTGGCGGGGGCGGCAGTCGCCGGTGACCGGGACGATGTAGGCGAGGGAGACCGCGTGCTGGCGTGGGTCGTGGTACGGGGTGATGCCCGCGGTCGGGAAGTACTCGGCGACGGTGAAGGGCTGGAGCGAGGTGGGGATGCGGGGGAGGGCGACCGGGCCGAGGTCCTTCTCCAGGTGACGCAGCAGGGCGTCGCGGACCCGCTCGTGGTGCAGGACGCGGCCGGAGACCAGGGTCCGGCTGACCGTCCCCTCCGGGCCGATGCGCAGCAGCAGTCCGATGCTGGTGACTTCACCGCTGTCGTCCACGCGCACGGGCACGGCCTCGACGTACAGGATCGGCATGCGGGCCCTGGCCATTTCCAGCTCGTCCGTGGTGAGCCAGCCGGGCGTGGTTTCGGTCATGTCTGACATTGCTTGATCATACTTTCCGGGTGGGGCGCTCGCTGGGGTCGCGCGCCGGTTCGGGTGCGGGCGGTCCGTAGAGTCCGTAGAGGCGGCGGGCGTTGTCGCGGCCCGTCCAGGCGGCGATGCGCAGGGCGTCGGGCAGGCTCAACTCGTCGGCCTCGACGCGGGATTGGAGGATACCGGCCAGTCCCTGGCGGAAGCACAGGGCGCCGAGGTGGTGGAATTCGGCCACACCGTAGGCGTCGGAGCTGTACAGCAGCTTCCGGAACGGGGTGATCTCCAGCGCCTCCTCCAGCACCGCCCGGCAGCGGGCCGGGCCGGTGTGGTGCAGGGCGAGACCGACGTCCAGGTACACGTGCTCGAACACCGCTGCCAGATAGGCGGCTTGGCGGTGGTACGGCCAGCAGTGCAGGAGCAGGACCGGGATCGTGCCGGAGGCCAGGCGCAGCCAGTCGGTCAGCAGGGCCGGGTCGGCGCGGTGCAGCCGCAGGTCGGCGTCGCCGAAGCCGGTGTGCAGCTGGAGGGGCAGGCCGAGGTCCACGGCGGTCCACAGCAGGTGCCGGGTCAGGACCGGGTCGGTCAGGCGGCCGCCGGCCGCCAGCCAGTTCCCGGCCGCCCGTGTGACCTCCTGCGCCGCCGGACGGGCCGGGTCCAGGGCGAAGCCCGTGCGGTAGGCGGCGACCGACTTCACCGCCACCACGCCCGGCCGGCGCACCGCCTCCTCGGCCGCCGTACGGAACACATCGGCATACGCGTCCGGCTCGACGCCCCGCGCCGCCACCGCCTCCGCCACCTGTTCCAGGCGTACGACCTCCCGCGCGGCGGCGCCGGAGGCGGCCGCCAGTTCGGCGGGGGAGGTCAGGGGGTGCGCGGTGTAGCCGGTGTCCACGAAGAACGCCTCGGCTCCGGCGGCGGTCAGGAAGCGGCGGTTGACCTCCTGCCAGCCCAGCTCCGCGCGGCGGGTCGTATAGGTGTCCGGCGGCGCGTGCCTCGGGAGGTCCAGCAGGGGGGCGCAGTGCCGGCGTACGGCCACCCCGGCGGGCGTGTCGAAGGGCGAGCTGCCGGGCCAGGCCTCGCCCTCCGTCAGGAGCGCGGCGAACTCCCGCGGCGCGAGGTCGGCCGTCACCGCGCCGTGGCAGTGGTGGTCCACCAACGGCAGTGCGGCGAGAGCCTCGTGGACCGGTCCCGGTGCGGTGGTCACGGTCAGTAAACCCAGCGGTAGGCCGCCGCCACCTGGGCGTCGTCCAGGCCCTCGACGGCCGCCGCCTCGCCCAGCCGTACGGCGGTCACCGCGTCCGCGAGGACCGGGCCCAGCGCGCCCCGCAGCACCTCGTCGGCACGGAACTCCCGGGCGGCCTCGGGCAGGGACCGCGGCAGGCGGCGTACGCCGAGCCTCTCCGCCTCGTCCGGCGTGTACCGGGCCGGGTCGCCGGTGATCTCCCCGGGCAGCTCCAGCGCCCCGGCCAGACCGTCGAGGCCCGCGGCGATGACGCAGCCGAGGGCGAGATAGGGGTTGGCGGCCAGGTCGACCGGCTTGACCTCCAGGTTGGCGTCCTGCGCCTGGCGGCCCGCCGTACCGGTGATCACCCGCAGCGCCGCCTCCCGGGTCTCCCGCCCCCACGCGGTGAACACCCCTGCCCACTGGGAGGGCCGGAGCCGCAGACGGCTGGCCGGGCTCGGGGCGGTGACCGCCGTCAGCGCGGGCAGGCGGGCCAGGATCCCGGCGGTGAAGGACTCCGCCTCGGGCGTCATGCCGTAGCGGCGCTGCCCGCCCGCGTGCAGGTTCACCCCGCCGCGCCAGCAGGACAGATGCAGATGGCCGCCGTTGCCGACGCCCTCGGCGGACACCGCGGGCGAGAACGAGACCCTGAGGCCGTGCCGCTGCGCGACCGCGCGGATCGTCTGCCGGACCAGCACGCTGCGGTCGGCCGCCGCCACCGGGTCCAGCGCGCCCACCGAGATCTCGAACTGCCCGGGGGCGTACTCCGGATGGAGCTGGTCGACAGGCACGTCCTGCGCGGCGAACGCGGCGAGCAGGTCGGCGGTGTAGTCGCTCAGGCCGACCTGCCGGATCGCGCCGTACGCCGGACCGGAGACCGCCGGGACGAACTCCCCGGCGGGCGCCGAGCCGAGCCCGACCGACCACTCGACCTCGATCGCCGCCTTGAAGGCCAGCCCGTGCCGCTCGGCCGCGCCGGCCACCGTCCGGCGCAGAAAGGTCCGGGCACAGCCGGGGTGCCGGGCGCCCTCCTGGGTGATCCGGTCCACCGGCGCCCACGCCCAGCCGGGCTGCCCGGCCAGCGTGACCAGCTGGTCGAGGTCCGGGTAGAGGCGCAGATCGCCGTCCGGGGAACCGAGGACGTCGGTGGTGACGATCGAGTCGTCGGCGAGGAAGGTGTCGAACACCGGGGACATGCCGACGCCCCAGGACACGGCCGCCGCCAGCCGCGCCGTCGGGACCGTCTTGACCCGGCAGACGCCCGCGGTGTCGACGTACGCGAGCACGATCCCACGCACGCCCTGTCCGGCCAGGCCGGTGGTGAGCGCGGCGACCCGGCGCAGATCCTCCGGGCGCCCGCCGGGTACGGGGTCGGCAAGAGTGGTCATACGTCCTCCTCGGCTGCGTCCGCCTCGGCGTGGTCCGTGTCGTGCTGCCGTCGACGGGCGTCAGGGTTTCACGGCCACCGCGCCGAACTGCGGCACCGGCGCCGCGTCCGCCGGGTCGGCGCGCCACTGGGAGCAGGGCACCAGGCCCGGTTCGACCGGCTCCAGGCCGTCGAGGAACGAGGCGATCTCCGCGCGGCTGCGGGCGGTGATCGGCGGGGTGGCGTTGGCGTTCCAGAACTCCATCGCCGCGACGTTGCCCGCGCCGCCCACGTCACTGTCGTACGTCGGATGGGTCAGGGCCAGGCAGCTCCCGGAGGGCAGGGCCGCCATGAGCCGGCGCACGATGTCCCGGGCCTCGCCGGTGTCCAGGACGAAGTTCAGGATGCCCAGCATCATCAGCGCGACCGGCCGGGTGAGGTCCAGGGTGTCGGCGGCGCGCTGCAGGATGGTGTCCGGGTCGTGCACATCGGCGTCGAGGTAGTCGGTGACGCCCTCGGGCGAGCTGGTGAGCAGCGAGCGGGCGTGCACCAGCACGACCGGGTCGTTGTCGACGTACACGATCCGGGACTCCGGTGCGATGCGCTGCGCGATCTCGTGGGTGTTGTCCACGGTCGGCAGGCCCGTGCCGATGTCCAGGAACTGGCGGATCCCGCGCTCGGCGGCCAGGTACCCGACCGCCCGCGCCAGGAACTGCCGGTCCGCTCGGGCCACGTCCCGGATCACCGGGAACATCCCGGCGACGTGCTCACCGACCCGCTGGTCGACCTCGTAGTTGTCCGTGCCGCCGATCCAGTAGTTCCACACCCGGGCGTTGTGGGCCACGGAGGTGTTCAGTCTCTCCGGTCCGGCCGTCGGGGAGCCCTCGGTCACGTCGCCGCCCTTCTCACACGCGGTTGCCCGCCGTCATTGTGCCGTCCGGTGATCGCGCTGTCCCGGGAACCGCCCGGTCCGGGCGGTCCGGGCGGTTCGGGGCGGCTTCGGGACGTACCGGAACACCGGGGACCGGCTCCGGGACGCCGCGTCGCATGAGGAACACTGGACGGCGTACCCCTCCCCCGACCGGAAGCAGGACATGCCCGCCACGCCCACGCCCCTCGTCGACACCCCGGACCTGCCGGCGGGCCCCGCCGACATCCGGCTGATCGTCACCGACATGGACGGCACCCTGCTGGACGACGCCAAGCGGCTTCCCGAGGGACTGTGGCCGCTGCTCGCCGAACTGCGTCGCCGCGGGGTGCTCTTCAGCCCCGCCAGCGGCCGCCAGTACGCCACGCTGGCCCGGCAGTTCGCCGAGGTCGCCGAGGGCATGGTGTTCATCGCGGAGAACGGCACCTACGTGGTCCGCGACGGTGTGGAGCTCAGCTCCGACACTCTCGACGCGTCCGTGGCTCCCCGGATCGCGCGGACGGTGCGGCGGCTGGTCGCGGACGGCGCGGACGTGGGCGCGGTGGTGTGCGGCAAGCGGGCGGCGTACGTCGAGCGGTCCGACGAGGCGTTCCTGGCGCAGGTGCGCACGTACTACGTCGAGCACCGGGTCGTGGCGGACCTCACCGCCGTCGACGACGATGTGATCAAGATCGCGCTGTTCGACTTCGGGCCCGCCGAGCACTCCACGGCCCCCGCGCTCGCCGAGTTCGCCGGCACCCACCAGGTCGTCGTCTCCGGCGAGCACTGGGTCGACGTCATGAACCGCACGGCCGACAAGGGCGCCGCCCTGCGCGGCCTCCAGCGGGCGCTCGGCATCACGCCAGCGCAGACCATGGTCTTCGGCGATTACCTCAACGACCTGGAGATGCTCGACGCGGCCGACTGGTCCTTCGCCATGGCCGGCGCCCACCCGGAGGTCGTCCGCCGGGCCCGCTATCTGGCCCCGTCCAACAACGACAACGGCGTTCTGCGCACCATCGCGCACGTGCTCGGCCTGTGACCCGGCCGCCGGGGAGGGCGTACCCGTGCGGCCGGGCCCGGACCGCGATCCCGACGCGGTGACGGGCCCCGGGCTTGTGCCGGCCGCCCCTCAGGGCTTGCGGCCGACCGCCCCGTACAGCGAGACGGGCGCCGGGCCGTCCGGTGCCTGTGCGGGGCGCCACGCGTCGACCGGTACGACGCCCGGCTCCAGCAGGTCGAGTCCTGCGAAGAAGGCGGCCACCTCGTCGCGGGAGCGGGCCACCAGGGTCACCCCGCCCGCCGCGTAGGCGGCGATGCCCTTCTCGACGTTCTCCGGCTCGAAGTCGGCCGTCATCATCGACAGCACCAGACGGCTGCCCGGCGCCAACGCGTCCACCAGGGTCGACACCAGTTCGTGGGCACCGTCCTCGTCGGCGACGAAGTGCAGCAGCGCGATCAGGGACAGGGCCACCGGCCGGCCGAAGTCCAGGACAGCGGCGGCCTGTTCGAGGATGGCGCGCGGATCGCGGGCGTCGGCCTGGACGTACTCCGTGACCCCCTCCGGGGTGCCGCGCAGCAGCGCGCCTGCGTGGGCCAGCACGATCGGGTCGTTGTCGACGTAGACCACCCGGGTGTCCGGGGCCACCGACTGGGCGATCTGGTGCAGATTGGGCTCGGTCGGTATGCCGGTGCCGATGTCCAGGAACTGGCGGACGCCGTCCTCGGCGAGTGCACGCGTGGCCCGCTGCATGAACGCGCGGTTGGCGCGGGCCGCCCGCACGGCGCCCTCGTCGATCGCCATGATCCGGCGGCCCAGTTCCTCGTCGACGGGATAGTTGTCCTTGCCGCCGAGGAACCAGTCGTAGACCCGGGCCGGATGCGGCCGGGTGGTGTCGATGCGCGATACGGCCGGCTCGGTCCCCGTCACGTGCTGCTCCTCCGCTCGGCTGGTCCCGGTGCCGTCGCACCGGGACGTGCGGGCAGCAGTGTGACACGATCACCGCGTGCGGCGCAGTGGCCCGCTCACCAAGCGCCCGGGGCCCCAACACGGCTGCCGGGTACGCCGGTTGGCGCTCTCAACGGGGCAGCGTACGGTCCAGGAAGCGGAGCACCTCGGCGAACGTCTCCTCCTTGTCCGTCTCGTGGAACACCTCGTGCCGCGCCCCGGGGAAGATCCGCTCGGTCAGCCGGCCGCCGCTCAGCCGCTCCACACCGATGCGGCTGCCGGACAGTGGCACCAGCCGGTCGTCGTCCCCGTGCAGCCACAGCAGCGGCAGCGCGCCGACGTCACCGCCCTCGGCGACGGCCGCCAGGGTGCGGGCGAACGCCTCCAGCGTCGGGCGCTTCATCGGCCCGTGCCACACCAGCGGATCGGCGGCATAGGCGGCGCCCACGGCCGGGTCCCGGGAGAGCGCGGCCGGGCTGACCGGGATGTCCGGGATCTCCGGCAGGGCCAGCAGGCGCCGCGGCAGTTCCCAGGCGCCGATCACCGGCCCGGACAGGATCAGCGCGCTCAGCTCGGCGCCGTACCGCTGGGCGTAACGGGCGGCGATCAGCCCGCCCATGGAGTGGCCGGCCAGGACCAGCGGCAGCCCGGGGTGGGCGGACCGGGCGAGGTCCGCCACGGCGTGCACATCGGTGACCACGTCCTCGAAGTCCTCGATCACCACCCGCTCCCCGGCCGACCTGCCGTGACCGACGTGATCGGGTGCGTAGACGGCCGCCCCGTGCCCGGTGAGCCGGGCCGCGAGCCCGTCGTACCGGCCCGCGTGCTCACCGTACCCGTGCACCACCAGCGCCAGGTACCGGGGCGCCGGGTGCGGCCACTCGCGTACGGCGACGGAGCCGTGGACGCCGTCGAGGGTGTGCTCGCGGACGTGGGGCATGTCTCCTCCGGAGGGTTCGGTGACGGCTCGGGGGATCTTCCCAGCGGGCCGGTCCGGGGTCTATAGTCTAAAACTAGCAGTGCTAATTAAGTGTCCAGGTGACTGGTCGACAGTGTCGTGGATCAGTCGTAGGTCAGGAGTCGAAGCCGTGCGTCCCGTCCACTTCGCGGCCGCCCGCCGCACCCCCATCGGCAAGCTGCGCGGAGCCCTGTCCGGCATCCGGCCCGACGATCTGGCCGCCGCGGTGATCCGCGACCTGGTGGCCGGTGTGCCCGCGCTCGACCCGGCCCGGATCGACGACGTCTACTGGGGCGCGGCCAACCAGGCCGGCGAGGACAACCGCAACGTCGCCCGCATGGCCGCCCTCCTGGCCGGCCTGCCCGAGTCCGTGCCCGGCGCCACCGTGAACCGGCTGTGCGCCTCCGGCCTGGAAGCAGTCACCGCCGCCGCCCGCACCGTCGCCGCCGGCGAGGCCGACATCGTGATCGCGGGCGGCTCCGAGTCCATGAGCCGCGCCCCCTTCGTGCTGCCCCGCCCCGACGAGGCCCTGCCGCAGCGCATCGAGACGTACGACACCCGCCTCGGCTGGCGGCTGGTCAACCCGGCGATGAAGGACCTGCACGGCCTGTTGTCCATGGGTGAGACCGCCGAGGAGGTCGCCGAGCGGTACGGCATCTCCCGTGAGCGCCAGGACGCGTTCGCGCTGCGCAGCCACCAACTCGCCGCCACCGCACGCAAGAACGGCCACTTCGAGGACGAACTCCTGCCCGTGCAGCGGCCGGACGGCATCGTGGTCGAGCAGGACGAGTGCGTCCGCGAGGACACCTCGCTGGAGAAGCTGTCCCGCCTCAAGCCGGTCTTCCGCCAGGGCGGCACGGTCACGGCGGGCAACGCCTCGCCGATGAACGACGGCGCGGCCGGGCTGCTGCTGGTCAGCGAGGAGGCCCTGAACGAGCTGGGCCTGGAGTCCCTCGGCCGCTATGTCGCGGGTGCCTCCGCCGGCGTCCACCCCGACGTCATGGGCATCGGCCCGGTCCCCGCCACCCGCAAGGCGCTCGCCCGCGCCGGCTGGGACATCGCCGACCTGCAAGAGGCCGAGTTCAACGAGGCGTTCGCCGCCCAGGCCCTCGCCTGCGTCGACCAGCTCGGCATCGACCCCGACCTGGTCAACCCGACCGGCGGCGCCATCGCCCTCGGTCACCCCCTCGGCTGCTCGGGCGCCCGCATCCTGACGACCCTGCTGCACCGGATGCGGCGCACGGGCGCGGAGCGCGGGCTGGCGACCATGTGTGTGGGAGTCGGGCAGGGGAGTGCGGTGCTGGTCGAGAGGCACTAGCGCCCTTCCAACGGGGGGATCTGGTCAGTCGAGCCGCAGCAAGGAAACGGAGCAGCACTCCATGGCAACCCTGTCCGTCGCCGCCATCCTCGCCGAGAACGCCAAGCGCCGACCCAGCAAGACCGCCCTCGTGGAAGGCGAACTGCGGCTCAGCTTCGGCGAGGTGTGGCGGCGCTCCCTCGCGCAGGCCGGCGCCCTCGCCGGCCTCGGTGTACGGCCCGGGGACCGGGTCGCCCTCATGGCTCCCAACACCACCGAGTTCCCGATCGCCTACTACGCGATCGCCGCGGCCGGCGCGGTCGTCGTCCCCGTCCATCTGCTGCTGTCGGCCGGCGAGGTCGAGCACGTGCTGCGGGACAGCGGGGCGGGCCTGCTGCTCGTCCATCCGAACCAGGCGGAGACCGGGCGGGCCGCCGCCGAGGCCACCGGTGTGCACGTGGCCGTCCTGGGCGAGGAGTTCGACAAGCTCGCGACGGACGCCGAGCCGCTGCCCTCGTACGTCACCCGCGCCGCCGACGACCCGGCGGTGATCTTCTACACGAGCGGCACCACCGGCGTCCCCAAGGGCGCGGTGCTCAGCCACTTCAACATCGTGATGAACGCGACGGTCAACGCCTTCGACGCCAACGACATCCGCGCCGACGACATCGCCCTGGGCGCGCTGCCCCTCTTCCACGCCTTCGGCCAGACCGTCTCGCTCAACTCCACCTGGCGGGCGGGCGCCACGCTCGTCCTGCTGCCCCGCTTCGACGCGGCCCGCGCCATCGAGCTGATGGTCGCGGAAGGCGTGAACACCTTCCACGGCGTGCCGACCATGTACGTCGCCCTCGCGGCGGCGGCTCCCCATGCCGCCGACCTCCCCGAGCTGCGGGTCTGCATCTCCGGCGGGGCCTCGCTGCCCGTCGCCGTGCTGGAGCGGTTCGAGGAGGCGTTCGGCGCGCGGATCTACGAGGGGTACGGGCTGTCCGAGACCTCGCCGACGGCCACCGTCAACCAGCCGCTGTTCGGCACCAGGGCCGGCACCATCGGCCACCCGCTGTGGGGCGTCGACGTGGAGATCGCGCGGGCCGAGTCGGAGGACCGCATCGAACTGCTGCCGGCCGGCGAGCTGGGCGAGGTCGTCATCCGCGGCCACAACGTCTTCTCCGGCTACCTCGGCCGGCCCGAGGCCACCGCCGAGGCCCTGGTCGACGGCTGGTTCCGCACCGGCGACCTCGGCACCAAGGACGACGAGGGCTTCCTGAGGATCGTCGACCGCAAGAAGGACGTCATCATCCGCGGCGGCTACAACGTGTACCCGAAGGAGGTCGAGGAGGTCCTGATGCGCCACCCCTCGATCGCCCAGGCCGCCGTCATCGGCCTGCCCGACGAGCTGCACGGCGAGGAGGTGTGCGCCGTCGTCGTACCGGCGCCGGACACCGCCGTCGACGCCGCCGCGCTCACCGAGTGGTCCAAGGAACACCTGGGCCGGCACAAGTACCCGCGGCGCGTGGAGTTCACGGATGCGCTGCCGCTGGGGCCGAGCATGAAGGTGCTCAAGCGGGAACTCCGGGCGAAGTACGCGGAAAAGGGAGCGTAGCGGGCGGCAGGGATCACCTGGCGAGACGGTCCTTACGCCGGAGAGTTGTCCGGACATAGCATCGGTCCCCGCATGAACACGATGACGCTCTGGCACATATCCGGCTGGGGGTTCGCGGCGCTCGCCTTCGCGGCCCTGCTCGTCGGCTTCTCCAAGACCGCGGTGAGCGGCGCCAACACGGTCAGTCTCGCGATCTTCGCGGCCGTCCTGCCCGCCCGCGCCTCCACCGGCGTGCTGCTGCCCGTCCTGATCGCCGGCGACGTGCTCGCCGTCCTCACCTACCGTCGGCACGCCCACTGGCCCACCCTGTGGCGGCTGTTCCCGGCCGTCGCGGCGGGGGTCGTGGTCGGCACACTGTTCCTGGTGTGGGCCGACGACGGGGTCGTACGGACCTCGATCGGCGCGATCCTGCTGCTGATGGCCGGTGTCACCCTGTGGCGGCGGCGCCGGGCGGACAGCGCGGACGGGGCGGACGAGCCGGACGCGGTGACGAGCCGGGCGGGCCGGATGAAGGCGCGCTCGTACGGCGTGCTCGGCGGGTTCACGACGATGGTCGCCAACGCGGGCGGCCCGGTGATGTCGATGTATCTGCTCTCGGCCGGTTTCCGGAAGCTGGGCTTTCTGGGCACGTCGGCGTTCTTCTTCCTGATCGTGAACGTGTCCAAGGTGCCGTTCAGCGCGGGCCTCGGCCTGATCGACGGCCGCTCGCTGCTCCTGGACGCCGCGCTCGCGGTGTTCGTCGTGCCCGGTGCGTTGTTCGGCAAGTGGGCTGTGAGCAGGATCAACCAGCGGCTCTTCGAACAACTCGTGATCGCGGCGACGGTCGTGGGCGGGGTGCAGCTGCTACTGCGCTAGCCCCAGCAGGCCCGGGAGGTCCGCGAAGGAGTCCAGGACGTGGTCCGGTGTGCCGCTCGCCCGCTCCAGGGTCCGCTGCTGGAACTTCCCCGTGCGGACCAGCACCCCGGTGATGCCGAGCCGCTGCGCCGCCAGGACGTCGTGCTCGACGTCGTCCCCGATCATCAATGCCTGCTCCGCGCCGGCCCCGAGACGCCCGAGGGCCGCTTCGAAGAACGCCCGCGACGGCTTCCCGGTGACCTCCGCCTCGACCCCCGCGGCCGCCTCCAGGCCCGCCAGGAACGCCCCCGCGTCCAGCTGGAGTCCCTCGTCGGTGCGCCAGTACAGGTTCCGGTGCAGGGCGACCAGCCGCGCGCCCCGCTGGAGCCAGCCGAAGGCCCGGTTGAGCGCCTCGTAACCGAACTCCGGTCCGGCGCCGCCGAGCAGCACGACGTCCGGGACCTCGTCGTCGCCGTCCCCGACGAGGGTGATCCCCGCCAGATCCTCGCCGATGTCCCCGCTGTTCAGCAGCGCGACGCGGGCTCCGGCCAGATGGGCGGCGGTGGCCGAGGGGGCCGTCAGGATGTCCTCGGCCCCCACCGGGAACCCCGCGTCCGCGAGCGCTGCGGCGATGGACGCCCGGGACCGGGAGGTGGTGTTGGTCACCAGAACCACGCCCAGTCCCGCGTCCCGGACGGCACGCAGCGCCTCCACCGCGCCCGGCAACGGCTTCCAGGAGACGGTGAGGACACCGTCGATGTCGATCAGGACGGCACGCACGGATTCCATGCCCCGACCGTAGCGACCCGGACGCCGGACGGGCCCCTACGACCTCGTACGCTCACCCCTATGCCCGCGCACGTCCTGATCCTCGGCGGCACCACCGAGGCCCGCCGCCTCGCCGCCGCCCTCGCCGCCCGCCCCGGCGTCCGGGTCACCACCTCCCTGGCCGGCCGGGTCGCCCGTCCGGGAGCGGTGGCCGGCGAGGTGCGGACCGGAGGCTTCGGCGGCGCGGACGGCCTCGCCGACTGGGTACGCGCCCACCAGGTGGACGCCCTCGTCGACGCCACCCACCCCTTCGCCGAGGCGATCACCGCCAACGCGGCCCGCGCGGTGGCGGCCACCGGGGTACCGGCGGTGGTGCTGCGACGCCCCGGCTGGCGGCCCGGCCCCGGCGACCGCTGGTACGACGTCCCGTCCCTGGCCGGCGCCGCCGAGGCACTGCCCGCTCTCGGCCGCCGGGTGTTCCTCAGCACCGGACGCCTGGGCCTTGCGGCCTTCGCCCACCTGACGGACCTGCACTTCGTCGTCCGCTCGGTCGACCCGCCCGAGCCGCCCATGCCGCCGGACACCGAACTGGTCCTGGCGCGCGGCCCGTTCACAGTGGCCGAGGAGACGGAGCTGCTGCGCACCCACCGCATCGACGTGCTGGTGACCAAGGACAGCGGCGGAGAGGCCACAGCCGCGAAACTGACCGCCGCGAGGGAACTCGGGCTGCCCGTCGTCGTCGTACGCCGGCCTCCGCTGCCGCCGGGGGTGGCGGCGGTGCCGGACGTGGCGGGCGTCCTGGAGAGGCTGGGCCTCAGCCCGGCGTGAGGACCGACGCCCGGATCCGGTCGACGGTGCGCAGCACCTCGTCCCGGTGCTTCGCGCTCTTGATCCAGGTGGGGAGGCGGGCGACGAGGGTCATCTTCTGTCCGGTGTCGTACCAGCCGGCGCGCTCGCGCAGGCCCGCGTCGACATAGCGCCGGATCAGATCCAGGTGCCCGAGGTCATAGGCCCACAGCCAGCCGTGCCGGGTCTCGCGCTGGAGCCACAGCCGGGCGCGGAGGTACGGGTCCTCGGCGGGACCTCTCGAACCGGCCCAGAGGCCGATGCCCCGGCCCGCCCATGCCCGCATGAGCCCGCACGACGGGCAGACCAGCCGCCGGGGCGCGAACAACGGCCGCTCCTCGGCGTGCGGTTGGCGCCGAACGCGGGCGAGGTGGTCGCAGCGCGGACAGCGCACCAGGATCGAGTCCAGGAAGTCGTACTCCGTGCTGCGCGGGTCGCGGAAGCGGACGGGGGAGGCGGCGGACATGGCCCGAGTATGACCGGCGCCCGGCGCCCGGCTCATCCGGTTTTCGTCACGCCGCGCTCGGCTCCCGCTCCGCGAGGGCCCGGTCGGGCAGGCCGTCGGACAGGTCCTCCACCAGCAGCCGCTTGGCGATCGTGTCGACCGCCGCACGCAGGTCTGCACCCGCCGGCCGGCCGAGATCCTGCTGCACCCGGTCCTCCAGCCAGGTGCCCCACGCCCTGCCGATCACATCGGCCTCGCGGTGGCCCACCTCGGTGTGGGAGAGGAGGAAGCCGTGCCGGGTGAGGTAACCCTCCTCCACCATGCGGTCGAAGACCGGCAGCAGCACCTCCGGCGGAAGGCGGCGCCGGCCCGCGATCAGGCCGAGGCTCGCGTGTCCCACCAGCCGGGTCAGCAGCTCCACCTGCATACACCTTGCGGCCGAACAGGTCACCGAACTTGCCGACCAGCACGGTCGCCACGGTCTCCGCGAGCAGATACGAGGTGACCACCCACGACATGTGCGCGGCACCGCCCAGGTCCGACACGATCGTCGGCAGTGCCGTGCCGACGATCGTCTGGTCCAGGGCCGCGAGCAGCATGCCCAGCACGATCGCCACGAAGACGACGTTGCGCCGGCGGGCGTCCAGCACGGGAGGCTGCGCGGCGGCGGGCGGTGCGGGTTCCTCGGTCAGGGTCACGAGGTCACGGTCACACGGGTGGCCCAGTGCCGCATGCCGGGCGATCCGCCCGAGTACCGCTACGCGTCTTAGGGGTTTCTGCGCAGCAGATACGTGTCCATGATCCAGCCCTTGCGCTCGCGCGCCTCGGCCCGCACCCGCTCGATCTCGGGGCCGGCCTCGGCGAGCGGGCCGGAGACGAGGAGTTCGTCCGGGGTACCGATGTAGGCGCCCCAGTAGATGTCGATGTCCTCGCCGGCGTACTGCCGGAAGGTCTGGTGGGCGTCCAGCATCACCACCACGTCGTCCACCCCCTGCGGAAAGCCCTCGGCGAGCCGCCGGCCGGTGGTGATCTGCACCGGGCGCGCCACCCGGTTCAGCCCCGTGCGATGCCGGGCCACCAGCGCGGAGACACTGCTGATGCCGGGTATGACGTCGAACTCGAAGGCGACCGCGCCCCGCTCCAGCACCTCCTGGAGGATCCCGAGCGTGCTGTCGTAGAGCGCGGGATCGCCCCACACCAGGAAGGCGCCGGTGCCGTCCTCGCCCAGTTCCCCGGCGATCAGCCGCTCGTAGATCCCGGCGCGGGCGCTGCGCCAGTCCTCCACGGCCGGTGAGTACGCCGCCCCGCCCGCCGCGCGGTCCCGCTCCGGGTCACGGGCCGCCACCACCCGGTACGACCCCTCGGGCAGATGCGCGTCGAGCATGTCCCGGCGGAGCCCCGTGAGATCGCTCTTCACCTCACCCTTGTCGAGCAGGAAGAACACGTCCGTGCTCCGCAGCGCCTTGACGGCCTGCAGGGTCAGCTGGTCGGGGTCGCCCGCGCCGATACCGATGACATGAATCTTTCGCACGCCCCGAGTCTGCCCCATGCCACTGACAACGCGTCCACCGCCTCCGTACGCACGGTCATCGCGGCCCGCCCGGTCAGCGGACCTCCTCCCACCCGAGCCGGGGCGCCTCGGCCACCGGATCCACCGGCCCGGCCCCCTGCTCGGCCCCCCGCTCCACCCGCTCCGCCAGCTCCCGCGCCCACCGGGTGAGCCCGGCGAGATCCAGCCCGTACGGCCGGTCCTCGCGGCGCTCCTGCTCCCACGCCGCGACCGCCCCCGCGCCCCGTCGCAGCAGGCGCGCCCCGCCGACGGCGTTGCCCCGGGCCGCGTGGGTCAGCCCGACCGCCAGCTGGGCCAGGCCCCGCCACAGCGCCCGCTCGGCGCGCGGCCCCGACTTCCAGGCGTCCTCGAACACCTCGTGCGCGTGGAACGGCTTGCCCGCAGCCAGCAGCGCCTGCGCCTCGGCCACCGTCCGGTCGGGCGTCCGTACGACCCCCTCCGCCTGGCGGGGGACGCCCTCGGCGCCATAGGGCAGCGGCCGGCCCAGCCCGTCCCGGGGCCGTGCGTTGCGCGCCCGTCCGTCGGTGTCGCGGTCCCTGGCGTCCGATGCGCCCGTGTTCGTCATACCGCCGATTGTCCTCCGCCCTTTCCGGGCCCTCTTCGGCGCACCCCCGGACGTGGGGTAAAGTTCTGTTCGCGCGATCACGCGGAACACCGCGAGTCAGCGCATCGGGACGTGGCGCAGCTTGGTAGCGCACTTGACTGGGGGTCAAGGGGTCGCAGGTTCAAATCCTGTCGTCCCGACGGGAGCAATGCTCCGTAGTCGCAGGTCAGGGGCCGTTTCAGACGAGATCTGAAACGGCCCCTCGATCTTTCTCGGGGACCGGATGGGGACCCAGCGCACGTGAACGAAGCCGCTGGCGTGTGGTCTGGACACGGGCTATGGCGTGATGGTGTAGAGGTGATGGTCGGAGCTCCCGGCGTACAGGACGCCGTTGGCGACGGCCGGCGGTGACCAGGTGCCGGAGTCGGTGAGGGCCCTGCGCTTTCGGCCGGTCGCTGCGTCGACCGCGAGGAGCCGGCTGGTGCTGCTGAGGTACACCGTGCCCGCCGCCGTCGCAGGTCGGCCGGGAAGGGTGCCTTGGACGGGGAGGCGCCGGCGGTACCGTCCGGTCCCTGCGTCGGCTGCGTGGAGGTTCCCGTCCGCGGCGCCGAAGCAGACGGTGCCGTCTGCCTTCTGGTGGGCCCGCCCGGTGCCTGGCCGGGGATGAACTGGGGCGGCCGGACGGGAGCGGGTGGCGGGCTCTGCGGAGGGGGCGGTGGGTTCCGGAGAGGTGGCGGCGGCCCTTGAGGAGGAGGCGGGAAGGGCGGCGTGCCGGTGTCGTCGGACATGGCGAGTTCCTCTTCTTCTGCTGCTGATCTGCCGGAGGGGTCAGCGGGTCAGTTCCGGATCGCCGAGGGCCACCTCGGTGTACCCCTGGGCGGCGAGGCCGGAGCAGGCTATTTCCAACTGTGAGGCCCCGTTGAGATCCACGTGGATCTTCTGCGGTTTGCCCACTGAGACGTTGATGGTGGGGCCCAGTTGGTCGGCGGCGCTGTCTTTGAAGAAGTTCACGGCCAGGCTGTTGCCGACGGCGTAGTCGGCGTCGTTGGGTGAGCCGACGGTGGCGGAGAGGGTGCTGTAGCCGGCCACGTCGTAGACGACGTGGGACTGGAATCCCGCCCCGCAGGTGAAGGTGACGCTGTTCGGATAGGTGTGCGTACCGATGTGAGCAGGGCCGGTGGTGAAGGGGCCGTCGGCGTTCGCGTCGGCACTGACGGGCGTCAGCGCTGACAGGTCCGTGCCGCTGTTCTGTTCCGTGCTGTTGTTCTGCGCCGGGGTGGGCGATGCGGAGGGCGGATCGGCTGGTGGCGTCGTGGTGCTGTGGATGGCGGAGGGAGGGGTGGCCGCAGTGGCAGCGCCTGCGGACGTCTTGTCGAGGTCGTGGGCGTAGGAGGTGATCAGGACACCGGCCGTGACCAGGAGGACGAGGGCCACCGAGCCGATGACTGCCCTGAGGCTGCTTCTGGTGTGCCGTTTCGGTGCCGAGGCGGCCGTCGGGGGGAGCATCGGTCGAGGCGGGAGTCGGGTGGACGCCGTGGTGGTGGATACGGCCGCGTGGCGCAGGGCCCGGACCCAGGGGGTGAGTGCTTCGGGGCGGGAAGCGGGATCGGCGGAGAAGAGGGACAGCAGGCGGTCGGTGCCGTCGGTATCGGCGGCGAGCGTGGCCAGGCAGGGCAGGCCGGCGAACGCCTCGCGCAGTTGCTGCGGTGTGGTGGCCGGGGACTCGCCGCTGAGCAGGAAATAGGCCAGGGCGCCGAAGGCGTAGCGGTCGGTGGCGGGGGAGCGCTTGCCCTCGAAGACCTCCGGCGCTGCGAAGCCGGGCGTGAACCGGACCTCGGCGGTGAGGTGGTCGGCGGTGAGTTTGCTCAGGCCGAAGTCGACGAGGGTGGCCTGCCCGTTGGTGTCGATCATGACGTTGCCGGGGGACAGGTCACCGTGGACGACAACGCGGCCGGAGGGCGTGGCGGAGCCGGAGTGCAGCCAGTCGAGGACTTCGGCGAGCTGCTCGATGCAGCGGATGGCCTCCCGGCGTTCGGCGGAGCCGGCCAGGGTGCGTTCGGCGCGCCAGTCCCGCAGGTCGAGGCCCTCGACGTGGTTCATCACGAGGTAGAGCGCACGCCCGGAGACGGCCTGGGAGGTTCCGCGGGGGTGGGTGGGTGGTCCCTCGAAGTGCTCGCGTACGCCCACCACGCCGGGCCGGTGCACGAAGCGGAGCAGTTCGGCCTGGTCACGCCACTTGGTGCTGATCCGCTGGAAGTCGGCGGGGGTCAGCGTCGCGCGCGAGTCGAGAATCTTGACCACGACAGGCTCTGTCGCGCCGGCGAGTTCGAGTTCGGCGAGGTACAGGGTGGCCTCGCCGCCGCGCCCGATCGACTTCAGCAGGCGGTAGCGGTCAGGCTCCTGATCGGGGCCGATGTAGAGCCTGGCGTTCATGGCGCGTCGATCCTCCTTCTTGATCACCCGATGGACGGCAGGGGGTCCGCCGATCCGTCGGCTGGTGTGCGCCTGAAGGCGCCGGACGGGTGCTTGCCGCCGCCCGGTGCCGGGCGGGCCTGCCGCAGGTGCGGGGTGGTTCGTCGCCGGGTCGGGTGCGTGGGCGAGTGGCCGTCAGCCGTCCGCTTCCTGTGCGGCGCTGGTCCGTTGGATGCTCCGCAGGGCGTCCGACGCCGTGTCGAGGAGGTCGGCGGTGGCGGTCCTGACACTGTTGACGAGGCCGGGCCAGGCGGCCCGGAACACTCCGGCGTCGGTGCCGTTCCAGACGGTCGGCTCGACCAGCGGTGCCGCGGTGGAAACCATCTCCGCGACAAGCGCGTTCACATGCTGCGCTCGTGCGACGAGTTCGGTCGCAGCGGGCTGTGCGATCGGATCTACGACTGGCCGGGTGTCCATGGAGCCTCCCGCGTCAGTGGTGGCGGATCCCCACCGTAAACGGGCGCGGGAGTGCTCCAACATCCCGCGGACTGTGGGCAGTTCGCAGGACAGACGGGCTACGGTTTTAGGGGGACGGCCAGCCGGACGCAGGTTCCGGCGCCTGGCGCCGAGTCGATGTGCACGGTGCCGCCCACTTCCGCCAGCCGCTGGGTGATGGATCGCTCCAGGCCGGAGCGGCGCGGCAACGCTGACGGGTCGAAGCCACGTCCCGCGTCGGTGACGCTGACCAGGACGCAGCCGACCTCCACCGTGGCGCGGACCACCGCCCGGTCCACGCCCGCGTGCTTGCGGGTGTTGGCCAGGGCCTCGGCCGCCGCGTCGGCCACTGCTGCCACCTGGTCCCTCTCCAGACGACTGTGCGGGCTCCCGCCCTGGGTCAGCGCCGCCGCGTTCACCTCCACCTTCAGGCCCTGATGGGCCATCCGGGCCGCGACCGAGTCCAGTGCCGCGAGCAGGTCGCCGGAGGAGCGCTCGTCACCGGTCTCCACCAGGTGCCGTAACCACGCGGCCTCGGTCGCGAGATAGGAGCGCGGCTCGCCCGCGGTCACCAGGCCGTCGCGCAGCAGTGCCTCGAAAGTCTGCAGCACCCGGTCGTGCAGGATCCGGTAGTACCGCGTGCGCTCCTGGCCGCGGGCCAGGTCCTCGCTCCGTTCGCGTTCGCGGTCGATGGTCCGTGCGTTCGAGTCCAGCTCGTGGGTCACGAGCCACACCAGTGGCGTCAGCCCGAGGTAACTCACGACGTTGGGCACCCCGTTCCATCCCTGCCCGGGCACCGTCCGTACCGACAGCAGGTAGACCAGAGCGAGTGCCACCGTGGCTGCCGCCGTGACGGCGAGGCGCCGGTACGCCATGCCCACCCCGACCAGGGAGAGCAGCGAGTACGGGTAGCTGAAGTACGCCCAGCCGGTCTGCGGCCCCGGGCGTACCAGCTGCGCGTTCAACGCGAGTGCCACCCCTGTCACCAGGATGTCCGCGGTCACCCATCCGGGCAGGACTCTGCCTCGCCGGAAGCCGGCCACCACCGCCCCCACCCCGGTGGGCAGCAGTCCCGCCGCCAGGCACAGGCATCCCGGCACGGAGCGCATTTCCGCGCGATCCGTGAGCAGGCCGGCCCCGATATTGAGGAATCCGCCCGCCTTCGCCAAGGCCAGTGCGAGGAGTTCCAGACGTCGCAATCGGGCGACCGCACCCGTGCCACCTGTCTCGCTCACGCCTTGCCGCGCCGTTGCCGTTCCAGGGCGATCCGGGTCAGGTCGGCCTTGTTCCCTGCGTGCAGCTTGACGCGGATCCGCTCGACGTGGGTGTCCACCGTCGATTTCTTGATCCCCAGGCGGAAAGCGATCTGCTGGTGCGTGAACCCTTGCGCGATCATGTCCAGCACCCGTGCCTCCTGCTGTGACAGGCGCCCTGGACCGGTGTCCGGCTCCGGATCCTGTTCCAGCTCCACCTTCAGGATGTCGGCCAGTTGTGCGGAGAGTGCGAAACCTCCTGCGGCCACGGTCCGGGCAGCGGAGACGATCAGTTCCGGATCGGACTGTTTGGTCACATACCCGCCCGCGCCTGCCCTGATCACCGCCCGCACATCGCCCTGCCGACGTGACGCCGACCTCACCAGCACCCGGTTGGCAGCCGCCAGCCGGGCCACCAGCGGCACACAGGGGGTGTCGTCCTCCAGATACAGATCGACCAGGATCAGATCGAAGGCCCCGAGATCGCCCAGCTCCCCGGGATCCGGCGTGGACGCGGTGACGGCGAACCCACCTGCGTCGGTGAGGATCGCCGCGACGCCTCGACGTGTCATGGGATGGTCATCGACCACCGCGACGCAGACCAGCGCATCATCCCCGGGCACCTCGGTATCGAGCCAAACCCTGCCCTTGGCGCCAAGGGCCTTTTATCACAAGGGTGTTCACGGCGAGGAGGTCGCAGGCAGTCTGCGAGCGGTTCCCTGAAGCGCGGCGGTCACGGAGGTCGGCCTTGCACCGCTGATGATCCTGCTGGCGCTCATCGCCTCGACCACGGTCGGTGCCTGGGACGACCGCGCGGCGCAGGCGTCCGGCCTGGTAACTGTCGCTCGCGGTGAGATGATCTTGCTGTGGCGGGCGTGATCACAGCGTCGGAGAGCGTACAAAAACTCCTGTGCACCGGCTCGCGCACCTCTGCGATCATCCCCGAATGGCGCACAGTCTCGAATCGCTGGTCATCCGGCACACCCACCGCCTTCCGTCCCCCAAGGGCTCTGCCGGGGAAGGAGTCATCGCCGCACGGCAGTTCGACGCGGCACTGGCATCGGTGGGGTTCAAGCTCTCGGCGGAGCTGCTGGAGCGACTGTCGGGGCTGTCCGAGGCCGCGGTCGTGCACACTGCCAAGCGGACGCTGCGCACCGTGAGCGAGATGGTGGGCGACCACGTCCGACACAACTCGTACTTCATCGACTTCCCGGCGAACGTGCCGGACACCGAAGAGTTCTGGATGCTGTGCGTGGCGAAAGCGCTCGGCGACGAGAAGTCGCGCCAGAACGTGCTGACGCAGCTGGGGAACGGGGTGCTGGACCTGCTCAGCCTTCCCACGTACGGCCGGTACCAGCACACCTACGAGGAAATGCTCGCGGCGCAGGACGAACTGATCGCCTCGGCGGGCGACCGGGTCACCGTCCTGCATCTCGGCCGGGACCTGGACGACGAACTCACTGACCTGTACCTGGCCCTGGCCGGCAGCACGACCCCGCTGGGCGAGGACGACCTGCGCGACCTCAAGGCCCTCGCCGAGCGGTGCGCGCTCGGCCCCCAGCCGGGGGCCATCCCGGTCCGGGAGAACCGGGCGGTCATCAACGAAGCCCGGGTCGGCGTCGGGGCGGACCTCCTCCTCGACACCGTCACCGATGTACTGCGGCTGGCCTGCGCGCTGTCGGGCGGCGACGTGACGCTGCAGGAGCCGACCCGGTTCCGGGCGCTGTCGCGGCCGCTGCGGCGGGGACTGCTCGCGGGTCTCGACGCCGTGGTCGCGGCGAACCCCGCGAAGCTCGCCGATGTGCACGCGCACCGGGAGCCCTTCAAGCGGCTCGGCGAGCGCCTCCACCCGCACGAATACCCGCGCTGGCCGCACGCCGCCGATGTGTTCGCGGTCGCGCGGGGCGAGAAGGAGGCACCGTCCTTCGACAGCCGGATCGAGAAGCTACTCGACGCGTACGACGTCCGCGGGGCGGTGGAACTGCTGAAGTCCGCTCCCGGCAAGCTGTTCCGCGCCCTGGACCTCCTGCTGCGCATCGCCGCCGACCAGGAGGAACGGGACGCGGTGGTGGCCGCCGCGGTGCAGGCCGCTCCCCACGTCTCCGGCCGGGTCGTGCTCTCGGTGCGCGAGCATCTCCACAACCGGGCCCGTGAGAGCGACGCACCCCGGGTCTTCGTAAACCGCCGGGGCCGCGCCTGGGTGACCCCCGACTTCCGACCGCCGGTACCGGCCGCAGACCGCGATCGTCTGATCGCCGCCCTCGACGCCGAGATGCGTCGTCGGCTCCCGGCGCCGGGCCGGCTGCTGCTCGACCCCGATGTCCTCGACGTGGCGCTTCCGCTCAGCGGCCGGGCAACCGCGGGCGGGCTCGGCGTATTGCCGCGAGGGTCGGTCTCCGCGGTCGACGGCGAACAGCTGCGCTTCTTCGTGTACTGGAAGCAGACCAAGGACCGGACCGACTACGACCTGTCGGCGCTGCTTCTGCACGCCGACTACAGCACCGATTCCTGGCTCTCCTATACGTCCCTCAAGGCCGTCGGTGGCAGGCATTCGGGCGACATCACCGAGGCGCCCGACGGGGCCTCGGAGTTCATCAGTCTGTCCCTGGACCGAGTGCGCAGCACCTTCATCGTTCCGCAGGTCAACATCTTCGCCGGCGAAGGCTTCGAAGAGGTCGAGGAGTCGTTCTTCGGCTTCATGCTGCGCGACGGTGAGCAGAAGGGCCGGCCGTTCGAGCCGCGCACCGTGCGGATGAAGTCGGAGCTGCGTGGGGTGGGCCGGGTGGCGCTGCCGCTGGTGTTCCAGCGCGGGGACGACGGCCGGTGGCGCGCGAAGTGGCTGCACCTGTATCTGAAGGGCATCTCGTCGGCCAATCGGGTCGAGGAGAACCAGGCATCCGTGTCGAAGGTGGTGCGCGCCATCGTGGAGCGCGAGCAGCTGACGGTGGGGTACCTGATCGACCTGATGTCCGGCGGCACCACGACCGTGGACCTGTGGGACGGCGAGTCGGTCCCGGACGAGCCCGTGATGTACATCGGCCTCGAACGTCCCGAGGGACTGCATCCGGACTCACGGATCATCACCCGCGAAAATCTGCGCGACTTGATCCCGGGCTGAGTGCTAGCGTTGCCCACGGCGAGGCCATGAAGGGGCTTCCTTCTCAACTCCTTTCCAGAAACGAGTTCCTTCGCTTTCCTCGCCGTCGACCTCGACTGGGAGGCGCCCGCTCGGCGCCTCCCAGTTCTCGTGTCCGCCGATGCGGCCGCGCGCGGTGCGGGCCGCTGCATCATCCGGCGAGGGCGTGGTTGTGCAGGCGGGCGACGCCGAGCATGGCGTGATGGGCACCGTCGCCATTCAGGCGGCATTCGCGGAGGATCTTCCAGCGCAGGTTCACATCCTGTCGTCCCGGCGGAAGCGATGGACCGGTTCCGGGCCGTACCCCATCGGGTTGGCCAAGCCGGATTGATGCATTCGGGTTCGACGCTCCGCCGTGCGGGCGGTATCGGTGTGCCAGAACGGTTGTTGCCGTGACGACGCGTCGTAGCTGCGGAAAATCTGCCTCGGTGTCCGCGACTCCCATGTCCCCGCCGAGGAGGAAACCCCGTGATCACCGTGGTGAACAAGTCGACTCTCTGCACCGATGACGAAGTGAAGGCCATGACCCGCGCCTGTGCCACTCAGGTGGAAATGCACGCGGCGCCGATCTGGGGTCAGACGCCGACTCCGGTCGTCTATGCCGCCGACGAGGCGGAGGCCCCTCCCGGGGCTTGGTGTATCGCGATCATGGACGACGCCGACCAGGCCGATGCACTCGGCTGGCACACCGAGGAACAAGGAGACGTGATCTACGGCAGGGTCTTCGCCCGCCCCGTGCTCGACAACGGCGGCGCCGTCCTCACCGGCCCGCTCACCGTCTCCAGCGTGCTGAGCCACGAAGTGCTCGAAACGCTGGTCGACCCGCACGTGAACCTCTGGGCCGACGCCGGTAACGGTGAGGCCTATGCCCTGGAATGCTGCGACGCGGTGGAATCCGACTCGTACCCGGTCGATGTGCTCGGTGTCGGCCGGGTGGGCGTGTCGAACTTCTGCAGCCCGCACTGGTTCGACCCCAGGGCTGCCAAGGGCGAGAAGTTCGACTTTCTCGGCAAGGTCACCGCTCCCTTCCAGATGTCCAAAGGGGGCTACGTCGTCATTACACGCGAAGGGAAGGTGCACCAGAAGTACGGCGAGGAATACCCGGAGTGGCGCAAGCAGACAAAGCTCGCCGACACCTCCCGCAACGCGCGGCGTGTCCGGCGCTGATGTCGGGCTCGGGGGTCCCGAAGCATGACGACGGCTGAACCGCAGGTGGAGGGGGGTGCCGGAGTAATCCGCCCCCCCCCTCGGTCGGTTCTCGCCCGGTCCGTCAGCCCTTGTTGGAGCCCAGGGTCAGGCCGCTGACGAATTGGCGCTGGAGGGCGAAGTAGACGATCAGGGTGGGGATCGCGGTGAGCAGGGAGCCGGCGGCGACCAGATTGGGGTCGGTGAAGTACTGGCCGGAGAGGTTGTTCAGGGCCGAGGTGATCGGCATGTTGTCGCCGGTCGAGATCAGTACCAGTGCCCAGAAGAAGTCGTTGTAGATCCAGATCGACAGCAGCGTCGCCAGGGCCGCCATCGCGGGTTTGCACAGCGGCAGGGTGATCTGCCAGTACAGCCGCCATACCGAGGCTCCGTCGACCAGCGCGGCCTCCGTCAGTTCGTGCGGCAGTGAGCGCATGTAGTTGCTCAGTACGAACGCGCAGAACCCGGACTGGAAGGCCACGTGGATGAGGACGAGGCCGAGGGCGGAGTCGTACAGCTTGCCGCTGGCCGTGATGCCCGGCAGGTTCGTCAGCAGGTACAGCCGGTACAGCGGGGTGATGATGACCTGCTGGGGCAGCAGGTTGCCGGCTGTGAAGACCAGCAGCAGGGCGAGGTTGAGACGGAAGTCGAAGCGGCTGACGTAGAACGCCACGCACGAGGACAGGAACAGGGTCAGCAGCACGGCCGGCACCGCGATGATCAGCGTGTTGCCGAAGTAGTGCAGCATGTCCGACTGCTGGAAGGCGTTCGTGAAGTTCTCGAACGTCAGCTTGCTCGGCCAGGAGACGTAGCCCTTGGCGCTGGTCTCGCTGTACGGCCGCAGGGCCGAGAAGATCGCCCACAGCAGCGGGGCCAGCCAGGCCAGTGCCGTACCGGCGAGGAAGACGTGCAGCAGGACGCGGGCCGGGCGGATGGGGGCGCGCCGCTTCAGCGGCAGAGTGGTGCTGCTCATGCGCGCCGCTCCTTCCGGAAGGTGGCGATCAGGTACGGGATGATCACCGCGAGGGAGATCACCAGCAGGACGACAGCTATCGCCGACCCGTATCCGATGCGGCTGGACTCGCCGATGATGTTGTTCGTCACCAGGATCGACAGCAACTCCGTGCCCTGGGCGCCCTTGTTGAAGACGAAGACCAGGTCGAAGGCGCGCAGGGCCTCGATGATGGTGACGACGAGGACGACGGTGTTGGTCGGGCGCAGGGTGGGGAAGATGACGCTCTTGAACGTCTGCCACTCGTTGGCGCCGTCGAGGGCCGAGGCCTCCCGCAGTGACGGGTCGACGCTCTTCAGGCCGGCCAGGTAGAGGATCATCATGTAGCCGGTGTGCCGCCAGGACGCGGCGATGAGGACGGCCCACAGGTTCAGGTGCGGGTCGCCGATCCAGTCGATGTAGTGGCCGGGTTTGTTGGCGCCGATGATGCTGTTGATCAGGCCGGTGTCCGGGTTGTATACCAGCTGCCAGACGAAGCCGATGCAGGCCATCGAGATGACGACGGGCAGGAAGAACGCGGTCTGATAGAGGCGGCTGAAGCGGATCTTCTTGTCGAGCTGGACGGCGAGGAACAGGCCGAACGGCGTCGGGATCAGGATCAGTACGACGAACCAGATGATGTTGTGCTGAACGGCCGGCCAGAACTGCGGGTTGTCGTTGAAGAGTTGTTTGAAGTTGTCCAGGCCCACCCACTTGATCGAGTCGAACCCGATGCCGTCCCAGGTGGTGAAGGCGAGGAAGATCGAGGCGATGGCGGTGACCCAGACCAGGGCCACGTGCAGGACCGTCGGCACGCCGGCCATGAGGCCGAGCGTGATCCGGTCACGGCGGGTCAGCAGGCGCCGGTGGCCCTGCGTGGCCCGCTTGTTCTCGGGCGTGGGCCCCGGGGGCGCCGTGGCGGCCGCCTCCGGGGTCTTCGTCGTCGTGTCGGTCGTCATCGGGTCGCTCACGAGGACGCGAAGATCGTCTTCTTCTGGCGCTCGATGGACGACAGCAGGCTGTCCACGCCCTGGGGGTTCTGGAGGAACTTCTGCAGTCCGGGCTGCATCACGGTGGAGGTGAAGTCGGGCCGGGAGTCGCGGTCCATGAACTGGGTGAGGTTCTTGGCGGCGCCGATCATCTCGAACGCTTTCTTCTGCAGCGGCGAGTAGGCGGAGGTGGAGGCCTTGTTGGAGGCGGCGACCACGCTCGGGTCGGTCTTGAGGTACATCTCCTCGGCCGCCGGACTGCCCAGGTACTCCATCAGCTTGAGGACACCGTCGTGGTTCTTCGGGGACTTGCTGACCATGAAGCCGTCGGTGGGTGCCTCGACGGTCTCCTGGCCGTACGCGGAGTTGATCTCCGGGAAGGGGAAGAAGTCCAGGTCGTCCAGGTCGGCCTTGTTGGTGAACTGCTGGGCCACGAAGGAGCCCAGCAGGTACATGCCGGCCTTCTTCGACACCAGCGTCTGCGCCGCGTCCTCCCAGGTACGGCCCATGAAGCCGTCCTGGTGGTAGGGCAGGATCTCG
The DNA here is from genome assembly GCF_020181035.1 of Streptomyces sp. CoH27. GTDB lineage: Bacteria > Actinomycetota > Actinomycetes > Streptomycetales > Streptomycetaceae > Streptomyces > Streptomyces camelliae. Next base: position 174,776 of record NZ_JAIQYY010000002.1, on the reverse strand, counting down.
GCCCAGTGGTCGAAGACCGCCCGCACCTTGGAGTCCGTCCAGGAGGCCTTGCCCGCCATCAGCTGGACGTGGAAGTCGTAGCCGTTGAGGCGGAAGTTGATCTGGTCGAAGGTGCCCATCGCGGGCCACGCGTCCTTGTCGCCGAAGGCGATCGGGACCAGGCCGTCCTTCTTCATCTGCTTGCACAGGGCCACCAACTGGTCCCAGGTGGTGGGGACCTGGTAGCCGTGCTGCGTGAAGACGCTCTTGCGGTAGAAGATCGCCCAGGGGTACGTCGTCACCGGCACGAAGTAGTACTTGCCGTCCTCGCCCTTGCTGAGCTTCTTCATCGCGTCGGGGAAGTTGTCCCCGATCTTCGCCCACACGTCGTCGACAGGCGAGGCCAGGCCCTTCGCCGCGAAGAACTGCATGCGGTACCCGGCGAACCAGTTGAACACGTCGTCCGGGGTGCCCTGCAGATACGAGTTGATCTGCTCCTGGAAGGTGTTGTGGTCCTTGGTGTTGACCTTGACCGTGATGCCGGACTGCTTCTTGAAGTCCGCGTACACGCTTTCGAAGGCCTTCTTCGGCACCGCGTCGGAGGCGTTGGAGCCGACCGTGACGGTCTTCGGGTCGGAGGAGGAACCGCTGCTCCCGCAGGCGGACAGCAGGGGTATGCCGGCACCGGCGAGCAGGGCGGCACCGCCTGCTCCGCGGAGCAGTGAACGACGGCTGGGACCCGGCACGGAAAGACCGGAGGGCGAGAGGCGCATGGCGGCTCCTGAGGAATACAGGGCTCGGTCAAGGGGATGAGTCGATCACCGAAAGGTCGTCGAAACCGCTCAGAAATCAACTCGACCAAACATCGTGGGCGTCATAACACCCCCATGTCCGCTCATGCGTCAATAGGTCGGGTCGCACTCGGGAGTCTCTTGCCCGAAACGTAATCGTCACCGTTACCTGCAACGTTGTTGAACCGCGGGGCGGGATCGGCCGGCTCAGGGCCTGACCAGCAGTTGGAAGTCGAACGCGTAGCGCGAGGCCCGGTAGACATGGCTGCCGTACTCCACCGGCCGGCCCGTGTCGTCGTAGGCGGTGCGGCGCATGGTGAGCAGGGCCGCACCCTCCTTCTCGTCCAGCAGGGCGGCCTCCTCGGCGGTGGCGCTGCGGGCGCCGATCGACTGCCGGGCGCTGTGCAGGACGATCCCGGCGGACCGCAGCATCCGGTACAGGCCCGTCGACTCCAGCCGCTCCGTGGGGAGTTCGAGCAGTGCGGGGGGCAGGTAGTTGCACAGGAACGCCACCGGCCGGCCATGGGTCGAGCGCAGCCGCTCCAGTACGGTGACCTCGGTGCCCTCCGCGAGGCCGAGGGCCGCGGCCACGTCGGGGGAGGCGGGGGTCCGCTCGTTGCGAAGCACCCGGGTGCTCGGTCCCTGTCCGGCCGACTCCAGGTCGTCGTAGAGGCTGCTGAGTTCCAGGGGCCGCTTGACCTGACTGTGGACGACCTGGGTGCCCACCCCGCGGCGGCGCACCAGCAGGCCCTTGTCGACCAGGGACTGGATCGCCTGGCGGACCGTGGGGCGGGACAGGCCGAGCCGCACGGACAGGTCGACCTCGTTGCCCAGGAGGTTGCCCGGAGCCAGCACTCCGTGTTCGATGGCCGCCTCCAGCTGCTGGGCGAGCTGGTAGTACAGGGGTACCGGACTCGTGCGGTCCAGGTCGAAGGGGAGGGAGTCGACCGCCCGGTCACCCGGTGCCGTTCGCTGCGGTGTGCGGTGTACTGGGCTCATGCCTGTCAGGTGTAGGCCCGCGGGGGTCCACGTGTCAATGATTTGTACTTACATTCGGACCTGCTTGTGAAATGATGTCTTAACAAAGTCTTGACAGCGGCCTCACCAGGGACTTGGATCGCGTCCCAACGCAACAGCCCTTCCCCCGTCGCACGCACAGTGAGGTGCTGGAAAGATGGACCGCTCTTCTCGCTCCCGCTCCCGCAGACTGGCCCCCGTCGTGGCAGTGGCCGCAGCGGCAGCTCTGACCCTCGCCGGCTGTTCCAGCAGCCACGGCGGGAAGAAGTCCGAGGAGGCGGCGCAGAGCGCCTCGGCAGGCAAGGCCGACACCCCTCGGATGACCGTCGCGCTCGTCACGCACCAGGCACCCGGTGACACCTTCTGGGACACCGTCCGCAAGGGCGCCGAGGCCGCCGCGGCCAAGGACAACATCAAGCTGGTCTACTCCGCCGACCCGAACGCGGGGAACCAGGCGAACCTGGTGCAGAACGCGATCGACCAGAAGGTGGACGGCATCGCGGTCACCCTGGCCAAGCCGGACGCCATGAAGAGCGTCATAGGCAAGGCGGAGCAGTCGGGCATCCCGGTGGTGGGCCTGAACTCCGGACTGAGCGACTGGAAGAACCTCGGCCTGATGGAGTTCTTCGGGCAGGACGAGAGCGTGGCGGGCGAGGCGTTCGGCAGCAAGCTGAACTCGACCGGCGCCAAGAAGGTCGTGTGTGTCATCCAGGAGCAGGGCAACATAGGCCTCACCCAGCGCTGCGACGGCGTGAAGAAGACGTTCCAGGGCACCACTGAGACCCTGTATGTGAACGGCACTGACATGCCGTCGGTGAAGTCGACCATCACGGCCAAGCTGAAGCAGGACAGCGCCATCGACACCGTCGTCACCCTCGGCGCCCCCTTCGCGCTGACCGCCGTGCAGTCGGTGGGCGACGCGGGCAGCAAGGCCAAGGTGGCCACCTTCGACCTGAACAAGGACCTGGTCAAGGCCGTCCAGAACGGCTCCATCGAGTTCGCGGTCGACCAGCAGCCCTACCTTCAGGGCTACCTGGCCGTGGACTCCCTGTGGCTCTACAAGAACAACGGCAACTACAGCGGCGGCGGCGTGCAGCCGGTGCTCACCGGTCCGGCCTTCGTCGACAAGTCGAACGTCGACAAGGTCGCGGAGTTCGCCGCGAAGGGCACCCGGTGATGAGCATGGCCCAGCACGCCGAGCCGGCGGTGACCACACCGCCGGCCTCCGGCCCGGAGCAGACCGACGGCCGCACCGCCCGGCGCCCGGTGGCGCTGCGGCTGCTGGCCCGCCCGGAGGTGGGCGTCTTCCTCGGCGCCGCCGCGGTACTGGTTTTCTTCCTGGTCGTCGCGCCCTCGGTGCGCCAGGGCAGCTCGATGGCGACGATCCTGTACCAGTCCTCGACCATCGGCATCATGGCCCTGCCGGTGGCGCTGCTGATGATCGGCGGCGAGTTCGACCTGTCCTCCGGCGTCGCGGTGATCTCCTCGGCGCTGACCGCGAGCATGCTCAGCTACCAGCTGACCATGAACGTCTGGGCCGGCGTGATCGTCGCCCTGCTGGTCTCGCTGGCGATCGGGTTCTTCAACGGCTGGGTGGTGGTGAAGACGGGGCTGCCGAGCTTCCTGGTCACGCTCGGCACGTTCCTGATCCTCCAGGGCGCGAACCTCGCCGTGACCAAGTGGGTCACCGGCAATGTCGCCACCGACGACATCAGTGACATGGACGGCTTCAGCCAGGCGAAGAAGGTCTTCGCGTCGTCGTTCGACGTCGCCGGGGTGCAGGTGAAGATCACGGTGGTGTGGTGGCTGGTCTTCGCCGCTGTGGCGACCTGGGTGCTGCTGCGCACGAAGTACGGCAACTGGATCTTCGCGGTCGGCGGCAGCAAGGACAGCGCGCGGGCGGTCGGTGTGCCGGTGACGTTCACGAAGATCTCGCTGTTCATGCTGGTCGGCTTCGGCGCGTGGTTCATCGGCATGCACAACCTGTTCTCCTTCAACACCGTGCAGTCCGGCGAGGGTGTCGGGCAGGAGCTGATCTACATCTCGGCGGCCGTGATCGGCGGGTGTCTGCTCACCGGCGGCTCCGGGTCCGCGATCGGTCCGGTCTTCGGGGCGTTCATGTTCGGCATGGTGCAGCAGGGCATCGTCTACGCCGGCTGGAACCCGGACTGGTTCAAGGCGTTCCTCGGCGTGATGCTCCTGGGCGCCGTCCTGATCAATCTGTGGGTCCAGCGCACGGCGACCCGGAGGTAACCGATGACTGACAACACGGCAGGCACCCACGGCACGGTCGTCCAGGACACCGAGCCCGCCGCCGACGGCCTCCTGGTCGAACTGCGCGGTGCGGGCAAGTCCTACGGCAACATCCGGGCGCTGCACGGGGTCGACCTGAAGGTCCACGAGGGCCGGGTGACCTGTGTGCTGGGTGACAACGGCGCGGGCAAGTCGACCCTCATCAAGATCGTGTCTGGGCTGCACCAGCACACCGAGGGCGAGTTCCTCGTCGACGGCACCCCGGTGCGTTTCTCCAGCCCGCGCCAGGCCCTGGACAAGGGCATCGCCACGGTCTACCAGGACCTGGCGACCGTGCCGCTGATGCCGGTGTGGCGGAACTTCTTCCTCGGCTCGGAGATGACCCGGGGCCCCTGGCCGGTCCGCCGGCTCGACATCGCGGGGATGAAGGCGACCGCCGACCGGGAGCTGCGCAACATGGGCATCGTCCTGGACGACCTGGAACAGCCCATCGGCACCCTGTCCGGCGGCCAGCGCCAGTGCGTGGCCATCGCCCGTGCCGTCTACTTCGGCGCCCGCGTGCTGATCCTGGACGAGCCGACGGCCGCGCTGGGCGTGAAGCAGTCAGGGGTGGTGCTGAAGTACATCGCGGCCGCCCGTGACCGGGGGCTCGGCGTCATCTTCATCACCCACAACCCCCACCACGCCTACATGGTCGGCGACCACTTCAGCGTCCTGCGGCTGGGCACGCTGGAGTTGTCCGCCGACCGCAGCGAGGTCGGTCTGGAGGAGCTGACCAACCACATGGCCGGCGGCGCCGAACTCGCCGCGCTCAAGCACGAACTGGCCCAGGTACGAGGCGTCGACACCGAGGAACTCCCCGAGGAGAGCGACCTCACCGCACCCGTGGCGAACTCCCCGGAAGGAACCCCCTGACCATGGCGCACCCCACCCCCCTGGACCGCATCCGGGTCGGCTCGGCCCCCGACTCCTGGGGCGTCTGGTTCCCGGACGACCCGCAGCAGGTCCCCTGGGACCGCTTCCTGGACGAGGTGGCCGAGGCCGGCTACGAGTGGATCGAGCTCGGCCCGTACGGCTATCTCCCCACCGACCCGGCGCGGCTCAGGGACGAGGTGGCCCGGCGCAACCTCAAGGTCTCGGCGGGCACGGTCTTCACCGGCATGCACCGCGGCCCGTCCGTCTGGGAGCAGACCTGGGCGCACGTCAGCCAGGTCGCCGCGCTCACCCAGGCCATGGGCGCGCGCCACCTGGTGGTCATCCCCTCTTTCTGGCGGGACGACAAGACCGCCGAGATCCTGGAACCCCAGGAGCTGACCGCCGAGCAGTGGGCGCACCTGACCAAGGGCATGGAGCGGCTCGGCCACGAGGTCAAGGAGACCTACGGCCTGGACATCGTGGTCCACCCGCACGCCGACACCCACATCGACACCGAGGACCACGTCGAACGGTTCCTGGACTCGACCGACACCGAGCTGGTCAACCTCTGCCTGGACACCGGGCACTACGCCTACTGCGGCGGGGACAGCGTCAAGCTGATCGAGACCTACGGCGAGCGCATCGGCTATCTGCACCTCAAGCAGGTGGACCCGGAGATCCTGGCCGAGGTACAGGCCAAGGGCACCCCGTTCGGGCCGGCCGTCGCCCAGGGAGTGATGTGCGAACCGCCCTCGGGTGTACCGGAGCTGGGCCCGGTGCTGGCGGCGGCGCAGCGGCTGGGCGTGGAGCTGTTCGCGATCGTCGAGCAGGACATGTACCCCTGCGAGCCGGACAAGCCGCTGCCGATCGCGGTCCGCACCCGCCGGTTCCTGCGCTCCTGCGGGGCCTGACGAGCCGCGCGCTTTCCTACGTGCCCCCGGTGGATTCGGCCAGGAAACGGCCGGGAACCAACCGGGGGCACGCGGGCGTTGTGAGGATGACGGGGGAAGCCCGCGCAGACGGGAGGACGCGATGACACACCGTACGGAAGCACGCACGTCCCAGGACACCGACGCCGCGGCGGCCCGCCGCACCCGCTTCGGCACGCTGCCCGAGCGGATACGCCCGCAGGACACGGTGGAGACCAGCCCGGCGACCGTACCGGACCCGGCGCGGGACACGTACAACCCCGACGAGTGGCTGATCCGGTACTGCGGCTGAGACACGAAAGACGGCGCCGGGCACCGGCCCGGCGCCGTCCTGTCGGCTCAGGCCTGGCGGACCTCCGCGATGGTCACCGGCCGGTGCTCGTGCAGGGACAGGGTGCAGGCCTCGGCGATCCAGCCGGCCTCCAGGGCGTCCTCGATGGTGCACGGGGACGGGCGGGCGCCGGTCACGACCTCGGTGAACGCGGTCAGTTCGGCGCGGTAGGCGGCCGTGAAGCGGTCCATGAAGAAGTCGTGCGGTGTGCCGGAGGGGAAGGTGACACCGGGCTCGACGGAGCGCAGCGGGAGCTTGTCGTCCAGGCCGACCGCGATGGAGTCCGTGAAGCCGTGCAGCTCCATGCGGACGTCGTAACCCCGGGCGTTGTGGCGGGAGTTGGACACCACCGCGATCGTGCCGTCGTCGAGAGTGAGGATCGCGCCGGTGGTGTCGGCGTCGCCCGCCTCCTTGATGTAGTCGGCGCCGCGGTTGCCGCCCACCGCGTACACCTCGGTGACCTCGCGGCCCGTCACCCAGCGGATGATGTCGAAGTCGTGCACGGAGCAGTCGCGGAAGATCCCGCCCGACGCGGCGACGTACGCGGCGGGCGGCGGCGCCGGGTCCAGGGTCGTGGAGCGGACCGTGTGCAGCTTGCCCAGCTCACCGGCCTGCACGGCGGCCCGGGCGGAGGCGAAGCCCGCGTCGAAACGGCGGTTGTAGCCGATCTGGATCGGTACGCCGCTGTCCTGGACGGCCTTGAGCACCTCGACGCCCTCGGTCATCGTCTTCGCGACGGGCTTCTCGCAGAAGACCGGTACGCCGGCCTCGACGCCGGCCAGGATCAGGGCCGGGTGGGCGTCGGTGGCGGCCGCCACCACGATGCCGTCCACCCCGGCGGCCAGCAGCGCCTCGGGCGAGTCGACGACCTTGACGAACTCGGCCCCGAACCGCTCGGCGGCGGCCTTGGCCGCGTCCGCGAACGGGTCGGTGACGACGAGCGACTCGACGGCGTCGAGGCTGGAGAGGGTCTCGGCGTGGAAGGCACCGATACGGCCGAGGCCGAGGATTCCGATACGCATGGGGGTGTTGCTCCTAGGGTGTTGGTGCGGAGTTCTAGTCGAGGCCGCCGAGCACGTTCTGGTCCCAGTCGATCACCGAGCCGGTGACCACGCCCGAGTGGTCGGACAGCAGCAGGACCACGAAGTCGGCGATTTCGTCCGGCTGGCCGAGCTTGCCCATCGGCAGCTTCGCCGCGGCCTGCTCGCGCCAGTCGTCGCCGGCGCCGTGGAAGGCGCGCTGGGTGGCGTCCTCGCCCTCCGTCGCCGTCCAGCCGATGTTCAGACCGTTGATCCGGATCCGGTCCCAGCGGTGGGCGTGCGCCGCGTTCCGGGTCAGGCCCACCAGGCCCGCCTTCGCGGCGACGTACGGCGCCAGGAACGGCTGCCCGCCGTGCGCCGACGAGGTGATGATGTTGACGATCGTGCCGGGCGCCTCGCGGGCCACCATGTCGGCGACCGCGGCCTGCATCGCGAAGAACGGCGCCTTCAGGTTGATCGCGATGTGCTGGTCGAACAGCTCCGGGGTGGTGTCCAGCAGGGTGCCCCGGGAGGTCAGCCCCGCCGAGTTCACCAGGCAGTCGATCCGGCCGTGCGCGTCCACCACCTCGGCGACCACGGCCTTGGCCTGCTCGGCGTCCGCGAGATCGGCGCGGACGAACATCGCCGTGCCGCCGGCCGCCGCCAGCTCCGCCACCAGCGCCTCACCCGGTTCGCTGCGGCGGCCGGTGAACGCGACGACGGCGCCCTCGCGGACGGCGGCCCGCGCGATCGCGGCCCCCACGCCCTGGCTGCCGCCGTTGACGAGCACCACCCTGCCGTCGAGAAGTCCCATGATGTGCTCGCCCTTTCAGCTCTCGCGCCGTTCGGCGTTCGCCCGCAGCCGCGTCCGCAGCAGCTCCGGATCCCATCCCTCGCGCACCGCCCGCCGTACCAGGTCCGCCTGCGAGGGCGGGGCCAGACCGTCCACCGGCGGGTCGCTGTCGAGGTTCGTCGGGAAGGGGTAGCCCTCGGCGCTCGCCGCGATCACATGCTCCAGCCACGCCTGATCCACGCCCTGCGCCGCACGCCGCAGCAGCACCGGGAACACGGCGCCCGCCACCGCCTCCCGGTCCACCGTCTCCATCGCACGCCCGAACGCGGACGAGACCTGGAGCAGATTGGCGGTGCGCCGTACGCCCGCGGTGCGGTTGCTCCCGGCGGCGTGGAAGAGCGCGGGGTTGAAGAAGACCGCGTCGCCCTTGGCGAGCGGCAGCTGGACGTGGTGCTCCTCGAAGTACGCCTGGAACTCCGGGAGCCGCCAGGCCAGATAGCCCGGCTCGTACAGCTGGGAGTACGGCAGATACAGCGTCGGACCCGACTCCACCGGCATGTCGCAGTGGGCGACCGCGCCCTGCAGCGTGAGCACGGGGGAGAGCCGGTGGACGTGCGCCGGATAGGCGGACGCCACCGCGTTGCTCAGGAAGCCGAGGTGGTAGTCCCGGTGCACCGTCTGGCCGGCGCCGCCCGGGTTGACCACGTTGACCTGCGAGGTCACCTGGTAGCCGGGGCCCAGCCAGGCTGACGAGACCAGGGCGAGGATGTCGTTCGCGTAGTAGTCGGCGAACGCCTCCGGGTCGTACAGGGCCGCCTTCTCCAGCGCGTTCCACACCCGGTCGTTGGCGCCTGGCTGCGCGAAGTGGTCCCCGGCGACCGCCCCGGAGGCGTGCTGCTCGGCGATCAGCGCGTCGAAGACGGCCGTGAGCCGGTCGACGACCGCCGGGTCCGGGAAGGCGCCCTGGACGACGACGATGCCGGGGCCGTCGGCAAGGGCCCGTACCAGCTCGGCCCGCAGCCCGTCCTGGTCACCGGCCGTGCGCAGCCGCTCGGCGTCGTACAGCAGGACGTCGTCGCGTACGGAGGCGGCGTGCGGGTGGTCCGCGAGGCGGGTCGTCCGGTCGGTCAGGGCGCGGAAGGCGTCGAGGTCGCAGTCCTGCTCGGACAGCCAGGCGCGGCCTGACGCGGAGGCGACGGACATCGGTGTCCTCTTTTCGGGAGCGGGGACGTTCGGCCACGCGGGCGGCCCGGCCCTGTCATTCTTGTCAGTACAAACCCCTCGAACAACCAGCAGCCAGCCATCAAAAACCCCTCAAGGAGGCGAGCCGTGGGCCATCCGTTCCCGATCCGGGAAATCGCACGTCAGGCGGGTCTCAGCGAGGCCACCGTGGACCGTGTGCTGAACGGCAGGGGAGGGGTGCGGGAGAGCACCGCCCAGGAGGTGCGCCGGGCCATCGCCGACCTCGACCGGCAGCGCACCCAGGTCCGGCTGGTGGGCCGTACGTTCATGGTCGACATCGTGGTACAGGCACCCGAGCGGTTCTCGACCGCCGTCCGCGCCGCTCTGGAGGCCGAACTGCCCGCGCTGCACCCGGCCGTGGTCCGCTCCCGCTTCCACTTCCGCGAGACCGGCCCGGCCGCCGAGCAGGTCAGGACGCTGGACCGGATCGCCCGGCGCGGCTCCCAGGGCGTGATCCTCAAGGCGCCGGACGTCCCCGAGGTCACCGCCGCTGTGGGCCGGCTCACCGCGGCCGGCATCCCGGTCGTCACCCTGGTCACCGACCTGCCCGCCGGCGGCCGGATCGGCTACGTCGGCAGCGACAACCGGGCCGCCGGCGCCACCGCCGCCTATCTGATGGAGCAGTGGCTCGGCGACCGGCCCGGCAATGTCCTCACCAGCCTCAGCAGCGGTTTCTTCCGCAACGAGGAGGAGCGCGAGATGGGCTTCCGCAGCGTGATGAGGGCCCGGCAACCGCAGCGCACCCTGGTGGAGATAGCCGAGGGACAGGGCCTGGACGCCACCCAGTACGACCTCGTCCGGGCCGCCCTGGAACGGGACCCGGAGATCCGCGCCGTGTACTCCATCGGCGGCGGCAACAACGCCACCCTGCGCGCCTTCGCCGATCTCGGCCGCGCGTGCGCGGTCTTCATCGCCCATGACCTCGACCACGACAACACCCGCCTGCTGCGCGAGCACCGGCTGTCCGCCGTGCTCCACCACGATCTGCGCCAGGACATGCGCGAGGCCTGCCACCTCGTGATGCGGGCGCACGGCGCGCTGCCCCCGGCCGGACCGGCGCTGCCCTCCGCGATCCAGGTCGTGACGCCGTACAACATGCCCGCCCAGCCCGCCGAGTGAGGGAGAGTCCGTTGAGCCGCACCGAACGCCTGGAGATCGAGGGCGTACCCCTGCTCGCGACCCTCGAACCGGGCCGCGGCGACATCGGCCTGCTCGCGCTGCACGGCTCCGGCGAGGGCGGCACGGCCCAGCTCGCCGGGTCGGTCGCCCGGCGCTGCGGCGTCACCAGCCTCGTCTTCACCCAGCCGGATACAGCCGTGCCCGTGCATCTGCCGTCCCCGCGCATGGCCGTCGACCACTGCGCGCTCCTGCACGAGTTCCGCTCCCGCGTGTCGCTCACCGTCTCCCTGCACGGGCACCTGCGGCAGGAGGCCTGGCACACCCTCTTCCTCGGCGGCGCGAACCGTGCGGCCTCGCTCGTCCTCGCGCGTGAACTGGCGGTCCTGGAGCCCCGGTTCAGGATCGTGACGGACCTGGAGGAGATACCGGCCGGGCTGCGCGGACTGCACGCCCGGAACCCGGTCAACCTGACCCGGCTGGCCGGGGTCCAGGTGGAACTGCCGCTCCCCGCGCGGACCACGGGCGCGTCGGACGACCCGCCGCAGGCCGTGGTCGACGCCTTCGTCGCCGGCGTCGGGCGGCTGGCTCAGGCGCTCCCGACGTTCATCGCGTAGGCCTTGCGCAGCGTCTCGTGCACCGTCCACGTCGTACGGTCCCCGGCGCGCAGCACCGCCATGTCGCCCGGCCCCACCCGCAGCACCGGTCCGCCCGCGACCTCGATCGTCGCCGAGCCGCTGATCACCACGAACAGCTCGTCCGCCTCCGTGTCCGTGACCACGCCCGGGGTGATCTGCCAGATCCCGCGGATCTGCCTGCCGTCGGCCGACTCCCAGACCACCTTCCCGGTGACCTCCGGGTTCCCGGAGACGATCTGCTCCGGGTCGAGGGGCTCGGGTTCGAGGTCGGCGTCGGGGATGTGGAGCGCGAAGCTGTGCGTCATGAGGCCGACCCTAGCCAGCGCGCGGCGCGGGCCGGGGCCGACAGGGTGTGCGGCATCGGGGCCGGTCACGGGACACTTCGTCGGGTGCCGGCGCCGGCGGGCAGGGGGCCGGGGGACTGTGGGGAGCGTGGCCACTCAGCGGCGGTACGAGACGAGGCCGACGGCACCGCAGCTTCCCACGAGGCGTGGGACAGTGTCGATGTGCGGCTGCGCCGTGTGGGCGCGACCGGCCACAACGGACCCGCAGTCGAGGGACCACCCGCGGTGCATCGGCGATGTCCGCCGCTCAGCGGTGGGTGCGTACGCCGTCCAGGGCGATGGCCAGCACCCGGTCGCGCTGGGCGTCGTCGTCGAAGGCCGTGGCCGTGATCCCGGCGACCATCCGCAGCAGATCGCCGAAATCCATGTCCGCCCGCGCCACCCCGGCCTGCTGCGCGCGCTCCAGCAGCGGGCCCCCGGCCGAGTACATCGACTCGCGGCAGGACTGGAAGATCTCCGACTCGTCGTTGAGCGCCTCCCGCACCGCGCGCTTGGTCACCATGTACCCGGCGAACCGGTCCAGCCAGGCCGTCAGCGCCTCCCACGGCTCCCGGTCCGCGATCTCCACGGCTGCCTGGCACAGGGCGTTGACGTCGTCGGCGTAGACGCTCTCGAACAGGTCGCGGCGGGTGGGGAAGTTCCGGTACAGGGTGCCGATGCCGACGCCCGCGCGGCGCGCGATGTCCTCCAGAGAGGCGTCCGAGCCGTGCTCGGCGAACGCCTCGCGGGCGGCAGCGAGCAGGGCGTCGTAGTTGCGGGCGGCGTCCTTTCGGTGCGGCCGGCGGGCCGCCACGATCTCGCTGACGGGGAACGGCGTGGCCGTCACTGCTGCCTCCTGAGGGCTCGGTCGATCTGGAGGGTGGCCTCCGCATCTTGAACCGGAGGCACTCCTCCGCTAGAGTGGAGGGGCACCTCCACTTTAGCAATCGCTCGTGCACTTCACCTTCCCTGTCCCGGATTTCCGGAGAGGCTCCGTCATGCCCCGCACGTCCACGCGCCTCACCTTCGCGGTCCTCGCGACCGGTGCGGGCGTGTTCTCCATGCTCCAGTCGCTGATCGCGCCGGCTCTGCCGACCGTCCAGCACGCCCTGCACACCTCCCAGTCGACCGCGACCTGGGTGATGACGGCGTATCTGCTGTCCGCGTCGGTCTTCACCCCGATCCTCGGCCGGGTGGGCGACCTCGTCGGCAAGAAACGCACGCTCGTCGCCGTCCTGCTCGCCGTTCTCGCCGGCTGCCTCATCGCCGCGCTCGCCCCGGGCATCGGCGTGCTCATCGTCGCCCGGGTCGTCCAGGGCGTCGGCGGCGCACTCTTCCCGCTGTCCTTCGGCATCATCCGGGACGAGTTCGCCGCCGCCGAGGTCAGTGGCAGCATCAGCAACCTCTCCGCGGTGATCGCCGCCGGCGGCGGGGTCGGCATGGTGGCCGCCGGGCCGATCGTCTCCGCGCTCGACTACCGCTGGCTCTTCTGGATCCCGGTGGCGATCGTCGCCGCCACGGTCCTGATCGCCGTGGCCTACGTCCCCGAGTCACCCAAGCGGGCCCAGGGGAAGGTGAGTTGGGCCGGCGCCGGGCTGCTCTCCGCCTGGCTGGTGGCCCTGCTGCTGCCGCTGAGCCAGGCCGGGCGGTGGGGCTGGGGCTCGGCGAAGGTCCTCGGCCTGTTCGCCGCCGCCCTCGTGCTGTTCGCCGTGTGGCTGACCGCCGAGGCCCGCTCCCGCAACCCGCTCATCGACCTGCGCGTGATGCGGCTGCCGGCGGTGTGGACGACCAACGCGGCAGCCCTGCTCTTCGGTGCCGGCATGTACGCGATCTGGTCCTTCCTGCCCGGCTTCGTCCAGACGCCGTCCACGGCCGGGTACGGCTTCGGCGCGAGCGTCACCGCGTCCGGCCTGCTCATGCTGCCGATGCTGCTGGCGATGTTCCTCTCCGGCGTCCTCTCGGGCCGCCTGGAGCCCCGCGTCGGTGCCAAGGCCCTGCTCACCACGGGTGCCGCGCTCGGGGCGCTGGCCTGCGGATTCCTCACCCTCTGGCATGACGCCCAGTGGCAGATAGCCGTGGTCGCCGGACTGTTCGGCCTGGGCATCGGGCTCGCCTTCGCCTCCATGGCCAACCTGATCGTCGGCAGCGTCCCGCCCGAGCAGACCGGCGCCGCGACCGGCATGAACGCCAACGTCCGCACCATCGGCGGCTCCATCGGCGCCGCGCTCACCAGCGTCCTGGTGACCGGCCGCCTCCAGCCCTCGGGTCTGCCCTACGCCTCCGGCTACACCCACGGCTGGGCCCTGCTCGCCCTCCTCTGCCTGGCCGCGGCCGGCGCCGCCCTCCTGGTCCCGGCCCGCCGACCGGGCCGTACGACACCCGCCGCGCCGGGGGTGACACGGGCACCGGCCCGGGTGCGGTAGGGTTGACCTGCGTGATCAGGCGGGGGGACACCCCGGGTGGGACCGCGGCGGGACGTGGCGCAGCTTGGTAGCGCACTTGACTGGGGGTCAAGGGGTCGCAGGTTCAAATCCTGTCGTCCCGACAGTCGGATGAACTGTCATCGCAGGGTCAGGGCCTTGTTTTCACTTCGGTGGGACAAGGCCCTCATCTTTTTGTCGCGCGAAGAACGTATTCCTCTTCAAGTGAAGGGGAATGTCGTTCAGCCGTGGCATATCCCGGCCGGCATCAATGCGCTCAATTCTCCCGGCCATCGACCTTGGATTCGTCATCCGGGTGCCATGACTTAACCGCAGCCACGGCCGATTGAGCGGAGTTGGTCGCCGCCCTGATCCCGAAGTACGCAGTGGTTATCGCGGTGATGGCCGTGAATGCGCTGGTGAGGATCGAAACGGCCTCTGTTCCCGATGCGGTGCTTATCGTCACCCAGATTGCGCCGACTGCGATGGCAACGTCTCCGACGAGGACGACCAAGAGACCTGTCCACGCACGAGTCGTCTCGATCGCCGCGAGGTCTTTAACGCCCATCAGTCCTCCTGTGCGCGTGAGGACGTCGACTTCCAGGCTTGCATGGACCTCCCTTGGCTGCATTTCGAAGAAGCATTGAGTGGATTACAAATTATTGAAAAAGTAACGAGTGTCGCCGAGGTGCCAGAAAGAGCCTTCACCTCCGTGTGGGTCACCCATTCCGGTTATGCTCCCCGACCGCTCGGTAGCTCGGGATGGAATGGGGGCACATGCCACAAGCAAGATTGAAATGCCTGCACAGGTAGGCACGACCTAGAGGAGGGTCATGGCACCTCGCAATGGTCAGCCCGTCGTCGGCCGGTTGGGAAAGGCGCCCGCCAGAGTCGACAGACGTACGCTCAACTTCGCGCAGTACCTTCATCCCACACTGCCGCCGGCTCCTGCGGCGAAGAACTGGACCGACAAGGTCATCGACTGGCAGACGCTGGGTAATGACCAGTACGGCGACTGCGTGGAGGCCGCTGCGCTCCACATGGAGCAGAACTGGTCGGCCTACGAGGGCCCGGAAGAGTTCGAGCCCACGACAAAAGAGGCGCTGGACGCCTACACCGCTCTCACCGGTTTCCAGGCCGGAGATCCCTCCACGGATCGCGGCACCAACATGCTCGACGCGCTGAACTTCTGGCGCAACCAGGGCATCGGAGGAAACACGATCTTCGGCTTCGCCGCCTGCGAACCGGGCAACACCGAGCATGTGCGAGACGCCATCGAACTGTTCGGCGCCGCGTACATCGGGTTGCAGATGCCCTACAGCGCCCAGGGGCAGACCGTCTGGATGGTGCCCCCCGGGGGACCAGTGGGACCTGGGCAACCCAACAGCTGGGGCGGCCACTGCGTGCCGGTCATCGGGTATACCCCCACGCAGCTGATCTGTGTCACCTGGGGAGCACTCCAGCCGATGACCTGGCAGTTCTTCCAGACCTACTGCGACGAGGCCTATGCGGTGCTCAGTAAGCAGTGGTCCGACACCAGCCGTCCCGACCCCGACGGCTTCACCCTCGACCAGCTGCGGCAGGATCTGGCAGCGATCCCCGGTTAACTGCCGGAGCGGCACGGAGCCAGGTCGGCCGTGGGCTCACCCGCCGTTCCGAGCAGGGCGCCCTGCCGGACACAGGCCGAACGTGGTCGACCTGGCGTCGGAACGCCGGCGCGATACAGGTAGATCAGACGCCGAGCTGAGCTCGACCGGTCGCAGGTCGTCTCCTCAGGGCTGAGGGGACGGCCTTTCACCTGTCTGCGGGGGTTTCCGATGCTTCTCGGCCGCCGCGTCGGGGCGCGTCGCGAGGTGGTCGCCGGCGGCGATCCTGGCCGCCATCGCGGCGAGCTGCCCGCAGGCCCGCGCGATCTCCCGATCGGTCTGGTCCCGCTCGCTGATGACCGCCGAGAGCAGCAGCGCGGTCAGCGCGGCGGAACCGTTGAAGGCCTGCAGAGTGATCATCGCGGTGAGCAGGTCGTGACCGGCGAACGGACCCGATCTCTCGGTACCGGCGACGATCGCGAAGGAGGATACGGCCAGCGCGCAGGGCGCGGCCCCGGCCAGCTGGAAGCGGAAGGCCGCCCAGATCAGGAGCGGGAACCCGAGGAACAGCAGGGGCGTGTGCGCGGTCACGAGGAATCCGACCCCGGCCGTGGCCGCCAGGAGCAACAGCGCCTCCGCCCACCGGGACGGCCGCGGGTGCTCCGGCCGGCGTGCCGAGCGCAGGACGAGCAGGACGGGTGTGACCACCAGGACGCCCATCGCGTCGCCGGTCCACCAGACCGACCACGTCGGCCAGAACCCGGCGGGGCTCAGGACCCCGGCGAGGACCAGGGTCCCGCTGCCCGTGGTCGCGCTGACCAGCATCCCGGTGAACCCGCCGAGGAAGATCAGGCCGAGCGCGTCCCGCAGACGGTCCAGTTCCTCATGGAACCCCGTGCGGCGGAGCAGCAGATAGGAGCAGACGGGCGCGAGGGTGTTCCCCGCCATGATGGCGAGCACGGCCGGGAGTGTCGGCCCCAGCGAGATGTTGACCAGGAACGCGCCGAGCGCGACACCGGGCCAGATCCGCGGGCCGCGCAGCAGCAGGCTCGCCACCGCGATTCCGCTCGGCGGCCACAGCGGGGTGACCTGGCCGCGCACCAGCTGCTGGAGCAGTCCCAGCCTGGCCGAGCCGTAGTACAGCGCGGCGAGGGCGCAGATCTCCAGGGCGGTCAGTGCACCGCGCCCGAGTCCTTGACGCCGCGCGACAGCCATCGGGCGACCTCCGCTTCGACATCGCCCCGAACCCATCATCCGCCGGATCCCCCGGATCCTCCACGGCGGGCCGGCCGGCCCGGGAGCGGCGACGCGCGCGACGAGCCGGGGTCAGACGGGCGGGGTGCGCAGGGCGAGGATGGCCATGTCGTCGTGACCGTCGCTGGGGTGGTGATCGGCCAGTGCCTGGACGAACTCCGGCAGCGGAAGCCCGGCATGGACCGCGGCGAGACCGGCGAGTTCGCTCAGGCTCTCGTCGATGGGATGGGCGGGATGCTCGATCAGCCCGTCGGTGAAGAAGACGACGGTGGCCTCCGGGGGCAGCGGGCGGGAGTGGTCAGGACGGGGCTGACCGGTGTCGACACCGAGCGGCAGTCCGGGCTCGCCGAGCAGGTAGACCACATGGCGATCGCGGGTGACCAGCAGGGGCGGGACATGACCCGCGGTGCTCCAGCACAGTCGCCAGCCCGGTCCCTCCGGTTCGATGCGGGCCAGGGTGGTGGTCGTGACGCGGTTGTTCGTGATCGTCTCCAGGGTCCGGTCGAGCTGGGCGAGGATCGCGCCGGGCGGGCCTCTCTGGTCGAACACGAGCGCGCGCAGCATGTTGCGGGTGGCGGCCATGGCGGCGGCGGCCTGCAGATCATGGCCGACCACGTCGCCGATGACGGCCGCCACGACGTGGTCGGGCAGGGGGATGGCGTCGTACCAGTCCCCGCCGAGCTGACTGGGCTCGGCGGCGGGCCGGTAGATGGCGGCGGCGGTGAACGGCCGCAGGTCGGGCAGTGTGGGCAGCAGCAGCCGCTGGAACTGCTCGGCTCCGACGCGGATCCGTTCGAACAGGCGGACGTTCTCGATCGCGATGCCGGCGGCGCCGGCCAGGGCGGCGACGACGTTCTCGTCGTGCACGTCGAAGGGCTGTCCGTCGAGCCGCTCGGAGAGGTAGAGGTCGCCGTAGATCTCGCCGCGCACCGTGATGGCGACGCCGAGCAGGGTGGTCAGGCGCGGGTGCCCCGGTGGGAATCCGGCCGAGGCGGGATGGCCCTGGATGTCGTCGATCCGCAGCGGGTCCGGATAGCGGATCAGGTGGCCGAGGACGCCGCGACCACGGGGAAGTCCGGCCTGGGCCAGCGCCGTGCGTTCCTCGTCGGACAGACCGGCCGAGATGAACTGCTCCAGGCGTTCTCCGGATGCGTCGAGCACGCCCAGGGCCCCGTAACGGGCGCCGACCAGGTCCATCGCGGCCGTCACGATACGGTGCAGCACCCTGGGCAGTTCCACCTCACGGCTGATGGCCAGCACCGCGTCCAGCAGACCCTGCAGCCGGTCCATCGAGGACTGCATGGCGCGCAGCTGCTCGTCGATCCGGCCCAGCTCGGAACGCAGGCGAATGTGCAGGTCGGGGAGGTGCGGCCGCCTCAGTGGTCGTTCCTGCCGCTCTCCCGCCATCACTGGCGCCCAGTGGTCGAGCGCTGCATCGCGGCCTCCTTCCACGGCCCCGATCACGACCAGGGCCGACGGCCATCGCTGCCTCGTCTTTGATTGTGTCCCATGTCACACGTGTGTCACGCGGTCAGGACAGGGCATCGTTCGTTTTCCGGCGAGAAGCCGGCCGCTCTGCACCCTGCGGCACCTGGCCGGCGACGACCGTGGCTCAGCCGTGCCGTCGGCGGCGCCGGGCCGCCATCACCGCGTAGACGAGGACCCCGGCGAACAGGAACAGCGTGCCCTGGTACACCGCCGCGTACCCGGCGCCCGCCATCAGCCACAGGGAGAAGCCCGCCGCGACCGCGGTGACCACCGCGTCCCGCACCAGCCGGGCGCGGTTCACCGACGCGCCGCCGCCGGAGATCAGGTGGAAGAGCTGCGCGGCCGTCGCCAGCAGGTACGGCACGGTCGCGGTGAACGTGGTGACCAGGACCAGGACCTCGAAGACCTTCGCCGAACCCGACAGGTAGTTGTACGCGGTGAGCAGGGAGGACAGGACGACCGTGACGGCGACGCCGAAGGTCGGCACGCCCCGGCGGCGCCGGGCGAAGGTGGCCGGGAACAGGCCGTCCTGGGCGGCGGCGTACGGGGTCTGGGCGCTCAGCAGCGTCCAGCCGTTGAGGCAGCCCGTCATCGAGATCACCGCGGCCAGCGCCACGGCCGTACCGCCCCAGCCGCCGCCGAACATCGCGTTCACGGCGTCCGAGAACGGCGCGGTGGAGTGCACCAGACGGTCGTGCGGGACCGTGCCGAAGACGGACAGGGTGCCCAGCAGGTACACCAGCGCGGCGCCCGTGGTGCCGATGACGGAGGCGCGGCCCACGTTGCGGCGCGCGTCCCGGACCTCGCCCGCGCTGACGGCGGCGGACTCGACGCCCAGGTAGGAGAAGAGCAGCAGGGCGGCGGAGGCGGACACCGCGCCGACCGGACCGTGACCGCTCGAATTGAACGGCCCGAGCCGCGAGGGGTCGAAGAAGAACAGCCCGCCGACCGCGACGAGCAGCAGCGGCACGAACTTCAGCACCGTGGACACGAGTTGTACGGCGCCCACGTACCGGGTGCCGGCGAAGTTGGCGACGGCGGGCAGCCACAGCAGGGTCAGGGCGGCCAGGCACGCGGACCAGTGGTGTCCGCCCACGGGGACCAGTACGTCGAGGTAGCCGACGGCGGCCACGGCGAGCGCGGCGTTCGACACCCAGCCGGTGATCCAGTACGACCAGGCGGTCAGGAAGCCGGCGAAGTCACCGAAGGCCTCGCGGGCGTAGACGTACGGCCCGCCGGTGCGGGGATCGCGTGCGGCGAGCCGGCCGAAGACCAGGGCCAGGGCGATGGCGGCGACGGTCAGTACGCCGAAGGCGACCAGGCTGACCGTGCCGTAGGGGGCGATGGAGGCGGGCAGGGTGAAGATGCCGCCGCCGATGATGTTGCCCATGACCAGCGCGGTGGCGACGGGCAGGCCGAAGCCGCGGGCGTGCTTGCTGGTGGTGCCGGGGGCGTCCGGGCCGCTGGTGGTGTCGTGCGGGTCTCCGACGCCGACCGTGAGGTCTTCGGAGGGGGCCGGAGCCGGCTGTGGGGCGGTTCCGGTGACGTGCATGGGTGGTGCGCCTCTCATCGAACAGATGTCCCAGGATCGCCGGGACCCGGCCATGGTCCGGGAAGCCACCGCCCGCCGCAAAATCGCCGCTTCTTGTGGCGCCCGGCCCGGCCGATCGTGAAAAAAGTGCGCTGATTCGGCCCTTGTGCCGCGAGATGTTCGGCGCCCTGGGTTTGCGGGGAGCGGCCCGGGTGCCATGATCCGGCCTCATGAGAACGGAAGAGGCCACCCCGGAGACCGAGCGCGTCCTGTACGTCGAGTCCCGCGCCGACGCGAGGGTGCTCGCCGACCTCGGCACGGCCCTGCCCCCGCGCGCCGCAGGCGAGGAGGTCCTCTTTCTGTCGTTCGCCTACGCGGACGTGCCTCTGGGACGGCGCTACGAGTGCTGCTTCCCGAGGGCCGACGAACGGGACGTCACCTGGGTCACGGCCACCGTCGTCGCCGTGACCCAGCAGTTCGGCAAGCCCTTCACCGGCATCCCGCACGGCTGGAAGACGCTGGCCCTGCTGAGGTTCGAACCCGAGGTGCCGGAGCTCGTCCGCGCCCTGCCCACGGCGTCGGCCTGGTACGAGCATCCGGCCACCGTCCACATCGCGGACCGGGCCACGTGGGAGGCGCGCAGACGGGAGTACGGCGGCGACGACGGCTTCGGTGCGGTGCTGCGGCGCTGGACGGAGCACCGGCGCACGGACTCCGGCGCGCTGTCCCGGCAGACGGGCCTGCCCGAGGAGCGGGTGCGGGGCGTGCTGGGCGGGGGCCCGGCCTCACCCTCGCTCCTTCGGCGGCTCGGCCCGGCCCTCGGCCTGCCCGCGGCCGATGTCTTCGTGCTCGCCGGCCAGGAGGTCCCGGACGATCTGGCCCCCCTCGACCCCCGGGCCGGCCGCCTGGTGCCGGACCTCGTGCGGCACGCCGTGGAGCTGTCGCCCGACGGCATCCGTGCCGTGCGCGGCTTCGTCGCGTCCTTGCCGCAGGAGAAGCCCGTTGCGGGGCCGCCGGAGGGAGCCGCAGGCCCCGCTCCCCGGGCCGCCGGCACCGGCCCGGGCGCCCTGCTGATGCGCCTGGTGGGCAACCGGAATCTGGGTCTTACGGCCACGGCGAAGACATTCGCACTGCTCACCGGCCGGTACTGGTCGCCGGCGACGTACGGCGTGGTCGCCCGCGGCGGCATCGAGGTGACCGCCGATCTGCTGGCCGACTTCGCCGCCGTACTGGGTGTCCCCGCCCCGGACCTGGCCGTGCTGTGCGGCGCCCCCGCAGGCGAGGCGCCGGCGCCGGCCACAGGTCCCGGCGAGCTGATCTCGGACGTGCGGCGGCTCACCGCCGACCGGATGCGCCAGGTGATCGAAGCGGCCCGCGCCCAGCCGTCCTAGGTGTATTGATCTGAAGCGTTGTTCACGCTTCAGATCAATACACCTAGCTCTCGCCGCCTGCCCACAGACTGCGCACATGCCCCAGATGCCGGGTCATGACCGCGCGCACGGCCTGCTCGTCCCGCTCCAGCAGGGCGTCGAGGAGTTCGAGGTGCTCCTCGGCCGAGGCGAGCAGCCGGCCGGCCGCCACCAGGGCCGTCAGGCCGTAGAGGCGGGAGCGGCCGCGCAGGTCGGCGACCACCTCGACCAGATGGGCGTTGCCGGCCAGGGCGAGCAGGCCGAGGTGGAAGCGGGTGTCGGCCTCGACGTAGGCGATCAGATCACCGGCCTGCGCCGCGGTGACGATCTCGCGGGCCGCCGGGCGCAGCGCCTCCAGCGAGACCCGGTCGGCCGTGCGGGCCAGGGCCACCACGGTGGGGATCTCGATCAGCGCCCGGATGTGCGTGTACTCGTCCAGCTGCCGGTCGGACACCGCCGTGACCCGGAAGCCCTTGTTGGGCACGGTGTCGACCAGGCCCTCCTTGGCCAGGTCCAGCATCGCCTCCCGCACCGGGGTCGCCGAGACACCGAAGCGGGCGGCGAGCGACGGCGCGGAATAGACCTCGCCCGGCCGCAGCTCGCCCGCGATCAGCGCGGCGCGCAGCGCGTCGGCGACCCGCTCGCGGTAGCTGCTGCGCCGGCCGCCGAGCCGGGGGAGCGCCGGCAGGTCCGAGTCCGGCTTGTTCTCTGGCTGTGCCATGTCACGCATCACCGGCGGGATTCTAGAGGACCACTAGAGCATGAAGCCTTCCGGGAAGGGGTCGGTGGGGTCGAGCAGATACTGGGCGGTGCCGGTGATCCACGCGCGGCCGGTGAAACTCGGCAGCACGGCCGGGACTCCGGCGACCTCCGTCTCGCCGAGCAGCCGTCCGGTGAACCGGGTGCCGATGAACGACTCGTTCACGAACTCGGTGTGCAACGGCAGTTCACCGCGCGCGTGCAGCTGCGCCATGCGCGCGCTGGTGCCCGTACCGCACGGGGAGCGGTCGAACCAGCCCGGGTGGATGGCCATCGCGTGCCGTGAGTGCCGTGCGGTGGCGCCGGGAGCGTAGAGGTGGACGTGGTGGCAGCCGCGGATCGACGGATCCTCGGGATGCACCGGCTGCGCCTCGGAGTTGATCGCCTCCATCAGCATGAGGCCGGCCGCGAGGATGTCGTCCTTGCGGGCGCGGTCGAAGGGCAGACCGAAGGCGTCGAGGGGGAGGATCGCGTAGAAGTTGCCGCCGTAGGCGAGGTCGTAGGTGACCGTGCGGCCGTCCGGAAGGGTGATCTTGCGGTCCAGGGCGACGGCGAACGACGGCACGTTCTTCAGGGTCACGTGCCGCGCGGCGCCGTTCTCCACCGCCACCTCGGCCACCACGAGCCCCGCCGGGGTGTCCAGCCGGATCGTGGTCACCGGCTCCACGACCTCCACCATGCCGGTCTCGACCAGCACGGTCGCCACCCCGATGGTGCCGTGCCCGCACATCGGCAGATAGCCGGAGACCTCGATGTAGATCACGCCCCAGTCGCAGTCGGGGCGGGTCGGCGGCTGGAGGATCGCGCCGCTCATCGCGGAGTGGCCGCGCGGCTCGTTCATCAGCAACTGCTTGATGGGATCACGGTGTTCACGGAAGTACAGCCGCCGTTCGTTCATCGTCGCACCCGGTACGGTGCCGATCCCGCCGGTGATCACGCGGGTCGGCATGCCCTCGGTGTGCGAGTCGACGGCGTGCAGGACGAGCTTGCTGCGCATATCCGACTCCCTTGTGCGAGCTGCGAGCTTATGCGAGTCCCGCCGCGGCGGCCTTCTCGGTGGCCGCCCGGACCATGGCCTGCTGTTCCGGCGTCAGCGGGACGCGCGGCGGGCGCACCGGGCCGCCGTACCGGCCGACGACGTCCATGGACAGCTTGATCGCCTGCACGAACTCCGTCCGCGAGTCCCAGCGCAGCAGGGGATGCAGCTGCCGGTACAGGGGGAGCGCGGTGGTGAGGTCACCGGCCGCCGCGGCACGGTACAGCTCCGCCGAGGCGCGGGGCAGCGCGTTGGGATAGCCGGCCACCCAGCCTTTGGCGCCCGCCACGGCCAGCTCCAGCAGGACGTCGTCGGCACCGATCAACAGGTCCAGCTCCGGGGCGAGTTCCGCGAGCGAATAGGCGCGGCGCACGTCGCCCGAGAACTCCTTGACGCCGTGGATGTGCCCCTCGCCGTGCAGCCGGGCGAGGAGTTCGGGCACCAGGTCGACCTTGGTGTCGATCGGGTTGTTGTACGCCACCACCGGCAGGCCCGCGCGGGCGACCTCCGCGTAGTGGGCGAGCACGGAACGCTCGTCGGCGCGGTAGGCGTTGGGCGGCAGCAGCATCACCGACGCGCAGCCGGCCTCGCCCGCCTGCTCGGCCCAGCGCCGGGCCTCGGCCGAGCCGTACGCGGCGACGCCCGGCATCACCCGCTCGCCGCCGATCGCTGCCACGGCCGTCTCCACCACCCGGGCCCGCTCCTCGGGGGTGAGCACCTGGTACTCGCCGAGCGAGCCGTTGGGTACGACGCCGTCGCAGCCGCTCGCCACCAGCCAGGCGCAGTGCTCGGCGTAGCGGTCGTAGTCGACCGACAGGTCGGCGCGCAGCGGGAGCGCGGTGGCGACGAGAACGCCGCGCCAGGGACGGTTCTCCGGGTGGGTCATGAGGGGTCCCCCATCAGCTCGGTAGGGTGTGACATGGCACTGTGTGATTGATATTCACTGAGCGGGTGTCTCGTCGTCCGGCACGTTCGCCAGGACGCCGAGCGGTACCGGGCGCGCGAACGGCCGCCGCCCCGGGGTGAGCGGGCAGCCGGTCAGGCCGGCCACGGCGGGCGCGCACATCCGGCCCTGGCACCAGCCCATGCCGGCCCGGGTGAGCAGTTTCGCGGTGCGCAGGTCGCCGGCGCCCAGCGGACCGGCGGTACGGACCTCGCCCGCGGTGACCTCCTCGCACCGGCACACCACCGTGTCGTCCGGGATCCGTTCCGCCCAGCCCGCGGGCGGTGCGTACACCGTGTCGAGGGTCGCGAAGAACGCCCGCAGCCGGGTCCTGGCCCGGTCGGCAGCGGCCCACGCGCGCGGGTCGGGAACGGTGCCGTGCAGGCGGGCGGCGGCGGAGCGGCCGGCGATGTGGCCCTCGGCGAGGGCGAGGGCGGCGCCGCCGATGCCGGTGGTCTCCCCGGCGGCCCACACCCCGGGCACGTCGGTGCGCTGCTCCGCGTCGACGTCCACGTCCGTCCCGTTCAGCGTGCAACCGAGGGTCTCGGCGAGGTCGGTGTGCGGCAGCATGCCGTGGCCGACGGCAAGGGTGTCGCAGGGGATGCGGCGGGCGCTGCCGGGCCGGATCCGCCCGGCGCGGTCCAGCGCGGCGACGGTGACCGCCGTCAGCCGGTCCGTGCCGTGTGCCTCCACCACGGTGTGCCGGGCCAGGGTGCGCACCCGATGGCGCACCAACTGCCCCGCGTACCAGGCGCCTTCGGCGAGTTTTCCGGGCTGGGCGGCGAGCTCCGGCGCCCGCCGCAGCAGGGCCGCGGGGTCGGCGGACTCCACCAGCGCGGCCACCTCGGCGCCCGCGGCGGCGAGCCCGGTCGCCACCGGCAGCAGCAGCGGCCCGGTGCCCGCGACCACGATCCGCCGGCCCGGCAGCACCAGGCCGCCCTTGAGCATGGCCTGCGCGCCGCCTGCCGTGACGACACCCGGAAGCGACCAGCCCGGGAAGGGCAGCCCCCGCTCGTAGCCGCCGGTGGCGAGCAGCACGGCGTCGGCGCGGACGGTGACCCCCTCCTCCTGCGCGGGACCGAGCAGTGCGTGCACTCTGAAGGCGTCCGACGCGCGCTGCACGCACCAGACATGATGCTCCGCCAGATGGGTGATCCGTCCGGCCGCGAGGTGGCGGGCGAGGCCGTCGGACAGACGCTGCCAGGTGCGCCACTGGTGGTGCAGGGCCTCGGGGCGGCGCGCGTTCAGGGCGGGGGCGGGCTGCCGGTAGAACTGGCCGCCCGCCTGCCCGGCCGCGTCGATCAGCGTGACGTCCACGCCCCGGGCGGCCGCCGCCAGGGCCCCGGCGAGACCCGCCGGACCCGCCCCGACGACGGCGAGACGCACACGCTCAGTCATCGGCCCGTCCCGTCCCCTCCTGGGTGCGGATCACATCGCCCGGGTGCACGGGGACCAGGCAAGCCCGTTGGTTCGCCCGGCCGTTGACGGTCACCAGGCAGTCGAAGCACACCCCGATCCCGCAGAACACCCCGCGTGGCCGGCCTGCGCCCCGCGTGCTGCGCCAGGCCGTCACACCCGCCGCCCACAGCGCCGCCGCGACCGTCTGCCCGGGCAGCGCCTCGACGGACCGCCCGTCCAGGGTGACGGTGAAGGTCTCACCCGGCCGGGCCCGGGCCAACTCCAGGGGATTCACGATGGGTTGCCTCCGTCGATGGTGGCGTCGGTGTCGGGCTCGGCGTGGGCGTCGGCGGCGGTGTCGAATCGCTCCGGCCGGAACGGTGTGAGGTCCAGCTCCGGTGTCTTCCCGGTCAGCGCCTGGGCGATCAACTGCCCGGTGCCGGGGGCGAGTCCGATGCCGGCGCCCTCGTGACCGCAGGCGTGGAACAGGCCGGGCAGCCGGGGGTCGGGGCCGATGGCCGGGAGGTGATCGGGCAGATACGGCCGGAAGCCCGCGTACGTCCGCAGCGCGCGGACCCGCTCCAGGAAGGGGAACAGGCCGATCGCCCCGGCCGCGAGCGCCCGTACCACGGGCAGGGACAACGAGCGGTCGAAACCGACCCGTTCGCGGCTCGCGCCGATCAGCACCGGCCCGGCGGCCGTGCCCTCCACGACCGGCGAGGTGCGCAGGGCGGCCGCGTCGCTCGCCACGTCGGCTACGTAGTCCGCCGCGTACACCTTGTGCCGGACCATCCGCGGCAGCGGCTCGGTCACCAGCACGAAGCCGCGCCGGGGGAGCACCGGCAGCCGGACGCCCGCGAGTGCCGCGAGGTCGCCGCCCCAGGTACCGGCCGCGTTCACCACCGCCGGTGCGTACAGGTCGCCCCGGTCGGTGCGGACACCGGCCACCGCGCCGTGCGCCGTGCGGGCCACCCCGCTCACCGTCCAGCCGGTGTGCAGCCGGGCGCCGGAGGCGCGGAGCAGGTGGGCCGCGGCCAGGGCGGGCATGACCTGGGCGTCCTGCGGATAGTGCACCCCGCCCGCCATGCCAGGGGCCAAGTGAGGCTCCAGTTCGCGGAGTTCGGCCGCGCTCACCGGATCGGCGGTCACTCCGGCGGCACGCTGTGCGGCCGCGAAGTCCGTCAGCGCGGCCAGGGCGTGCGGGGTCGAGGCGACCACCAGGCCGCCCTTGGGGTCGTACTCGATCTCCGTGCCGAGCTCGGCCGCCAGCCGCTCCCACAACCGGGCCGACAGCAGGGCGAGTCCGAGCTCCGGGCCCGGTTCCTTGTCGGAGACGAGCAGGTTGCCCTCGCCCGCCCCCGTGGTGCCGCCGGCCACCGGCCCCCGGTCCACCACGTGTACGTCGAGGCCGGCCCGCGCGGCGTACAGCGCACAGGCCGCGCCCACCATGCCGGCTCCGACGACCACGACATCGCAGGTCAGTCGCTTTGCCACAGCAGTACTATGTCACATGGCGCACCGTCTGAGGAGACCCCGGACATCGCTTGTCGCCCTTCGCGTCACCCGCCCCGAGTCCCAGGCGTGGACGCCCTCTTGACGTCGCACGACACCCGATCGACACTCCAGGGAGGAAATCCTAGTGAAACGGTAGGGAATGATGGCGCGCCTCGACACGGTCACCGGCCGAGCCGGCCGTACGCCGCTGCGCGCCCCCCTGCTCACCTCCCGCCGGCACATCGATCTGCTGCGCGTCTGCAGCGCCATCAGCCCGCGCCGCTGAGCCGGCCCCGCGCCCACCGGCCGACGACGTCCGTCGGCGCGCACCCTGAACCATGCCCACCACCAGGGGAGACGCATGTCCATCGCTCCGCTCGCCGCCGTCCCGTCCGTCCACCGCGCCGCCCCCGTCTTCCGTGGCCGGATCGGCCGGGACGCTCGCAGCGGCCACTACGCCGTGCCCCATCGCTACCGGCTCCATCTGTCCACCGCCTGTCCCGACGGACTGCGCCTCGCCGTCGGGCACAGCCTCCTCGGCCTGGGCGACAGCTGTCCGGTCACCGTCCTGCCCGCCGTCCCGGACGGTCCCGGCGGCGGCCACACGGCCCTCGGTCCGCTGTACGAGGCCAGCGCCCACCACTACACCGGCCCCGCCCTCGCCCCCGTCCTCAGCGACGACTGGTCCGGACGCATCGTCAGCACCCGGGCCCGTGACATCCTGCGCGACCTCGACCGTTTCCCGGGCGAGGAGCGGGCCGCGCTGTATCCCTGTGGCCAGGAGTCCGTGATCGAGGCCGTGGAGCAGATGTGCGACGAGGGCATCGAGGAGGCCGCGCAGCGCGCCGGGCGGGCGGGCGCCGGCCCGGCCGAGCGGGCCGCCGCCCTCGACGTGCTGCTCGACACCCTGGACCGGCTGGAGAACCGGCTGGCGGGGGAGGAGTACCTGGTCGACGGCCGGCTCACCGCCGCCGACGTCGAACTGTGGGTGACCCTGGTGCAGCTCGACACCGTCCACCGCTGCCACCTCGACGCCTCCGCCGTGCACCGCGTGGCCGGCCACCGCGCGCTGTGGGCCTACGCCCGCCGGCTGGCCGCACACCCCGCCTTCGGCCGCCATCTCGACCTTCCAGGCATCGCCCGCCGCCACCACGGCCGTTGCCAGGGACTGGAGGCCGCCGGGGCCGCTGTCCAGATCCTGGACTGGGCGGGTCACGCCGCCGACGCCGAGGACGTTTCCTGCAGGTGAACCCGGGCCCGTGAACGTCCACCAGGCGGACGGCCGTTGACATCCGAACGGACGACCGTTTCACTTACGGCTCAGAACGGTCATGAGCGTCAGCGCCAAGCCCTGGCTCGCTGACCGGCAACCCTCGCAGCGCGGTGGGGTGCCCCAGGTGACGACCGGACCGGAACGACGCATTTCGGTAAGCGCGAGGGCCCCGCGGGGCCGGAACAGTGACAGGTGACACCATGGACGCAAGCCCCCGGACGGCCCTGAGCCGCCCCCAGGGCCGCGTCCCGTCGTCCGCCGGGCTCCTCGTCGCCGACCGCGCCGTCGATCTGCTCCGGGTCAACAGCGCACTGTGTACCGCACCGGGCACCGCCCGCTGTCACGGCTGACCTCCTCCCCCAGCCCCGCGTTCCCGACGCACACCTCCCCGTGGTGTGCCGTCATCCGTCCAGCCCCCGGTCCCCGTGCGCCGCCGCGGGCCGCCTCGCGCCGTAGTGCCGTCGCGGCCGGCGCGGCTCGTCCGCCGCCGACCGGGGTGCCGACCCAAGCCGGAGCCCCGCCATGAGTGAACCCCCAGGCGCCGCCGTCTCCCTGGCCGAGGCGCCAGCAGCCGACGCACCGTCACCACACCTCAGAGCCCAGCGCGTTCAGCCGCTGCGCCGACCCGGCCGGTGGATCGCCACCGCCGTCGTCCTGGTCCTCGTCGCCCAGATCGCGCACGGACTGGCCACGAACCCCTTCTACCAGTGGGACCGCTTCCGCTACTGGTTCCTGCGGCCCACCATCCTCGACGGGCTCGGCGTGACCCTCGAAGTCGCCGCGCTGAGCGCCGTGCTGGGCCTCGTCGGCGGGATCGTGCTGGCCCTGGGCCGGCTCTCCGGGAGTCCGGTGCTGCGCGCGGTCAGCTGGACGTACACCTGGCTGTTCCGCTCCGTGCCGCTGATCGTGGTCCTGATCTTCCTGTACAACTTCTCGGCCCTGTACAAGACGCTGAGCCTCGGCGTGCCGTTCGGCCCGGCGTTCGTCACCTTCGACGAGTCCAGGCTCGCCACCGACCTCGCGATCGCCGTCATCGGCCTCAGCCTCAACGAGGCGGCCTACGCGGCCGAGGTGGTCCGCGGCGGCCTCCTCTCCGTCGACCAGGGACAGCACGAGGCGGCGGCCGCGCTCGGCCTGCCCAAGGGCTACCAGTTCCGCAGGATCGTCCTCCCGCAGGCCCTGCGGTCCATCGTCCCGAACTACGTCAACCAGCTGATCGGCCTCGTCAAGAGCACGTCCCTGGTGTTCTACGTGTCCCTGCTCGACCTGTTCGGCTCGGTGCAGACGATGGGCAGCACCTACCCCGGCGACGTCGTGCCGCTCCTGCTCGTCGCCACCGTCTGGTACCTGATCCTGACCAGCGCCGTGTCCGTCGTCCAGTTCTACGTCGAGCGGTACTTCGCCCGGGGCGCCACCCGCACCCTCCCACCGACACCGCTGCAGCAGGCCCGGACGGCCCTCACCGAGTTCCGGGCCCGGCTGCGCAGGGAGGCCGCCGTATGACCACCACCGCACCGACCCTCCCGAAGACCGCCCCCGTCTCCCTGGAACTGCACGACGTCCACAAGTGGTACGGCGCCCACCGCGTCCTCGACGGCATCGACCTGACCATCCGCCCCGGCGAGGTCACGGTGATCATCGGGCCGTCCGGCTCCGGCAAGTCGACGCTCCTGCGGGTCGTCAACCATCTGGAGAAACCCGAGATCGGGTACGTCAGCGTCGGCGGCGAGCCGATCGGTGTCCGGCGCGGCAGCGGGGGCCGGCTGAAGGAGCTGAGCGAGCGCGCCATCCTCGCCCAGCGCGGCCGGATCGGCTTCGTCTTCCAGAACTTCAACCTCTTCCCGCATCTGACCGTCCTCGACAACGTCGCGGCCGCGCCGGTCGCCACCGGGCGGCTGACCAAGCCGGAGGCCCGGGAGCTGGCCCGTGAACTGCTCGGCCGGGTGGGCCTCGGCGACAAGGCCGGCGCCTACCCGCGGCAGCTGTCCGGCGGCCAGCAGCAACGCGTCGCCATCGCCCGCGCCCTCGCGCTGCGGCCCGGCGTCATCCTCTTCGACGAGCCGACCTCGGCCCTCGACCCCGAACTCGTCGGCGAGGTGCTCGCCGTCATCAAGGATCTCGCCGGCAGCGGCACCACCCTCGTCATCGTCACCCACGAGATCGGCTTCGCCCGCGAGGTCGCCGACCGGATCGTCTTCCTCGACGGCGGCCGCATCGTCGAACAGGGCCCGCCGAGCGAGGTGCTGGACAAGCCCCGGCACGCGCGCACCCGCGACTTCCTCGCCAAGGTCCTCTGACCCCACCGCCCGACCCACCGCACCACCGAACGACAAGGACAGCCATGCCCAGCCACCTTTCCCGACGCGCCCTGATCAGAGGCATCACCGCGGCGACCGCCGTCGCCACCCTCGCCACCGGGCTCGCCGCCTGCGGGGGCGACAGCGAGGCCGCCACCACGACCGACGCGGCGGGCACGGTCACCGTGGGCCGGGTGTCCAACGGCGCCGCGCAGGAGACCGTGCTGAAGGTCTCCGAGGTGAAGTCGATCAGCGCCGAACTGCCCGCCTCCGTCCGCAAGAGCGGCAAGCTCGTCATCGGCGTCGGCGCCCTGCCCGCCGGGTCCGCGCCGCTCGACTACGTGGGCAGCGACCAGAAGACCCTCACCGGCTCCGAGCCCGACCTCGGCCGCCTCGTCGCCGCCGTGCTCGGTCTGAAGCCCGAGGTCAGGACCTTCACCTGGGAGAACCTCTTCGTCGGCGTCGACAGCGGCAAGGTCGACGTGGCCTTCTCCAACGTCACCGACACCGAGGAGCGCAAGAAGAAGTACGAGTTCGCCACCTACCGCAAGGACAACCTCGCCTTCGAGACGCAAGCGAAGAGCACCTGGAACTTCGCCGGCAACTACGAGAACCTCGCCGGCAAGACGGTGGGCGTGGGCTCCGGCACCAACCAGGAGAAGATCCTGCTGGAGTGGCAGGCCAAGCTGGCCAAGGAGGGCAAGAAGCTCACCGTCAAGTACTACCCGGACCAGAACGCCTACAGCCTGGCGCTGAACAGCGGCAAGATCGACGCCTACTTCGGCCCCAACCCCGGCGTCGCCTACCGGGTCCAGAAGACCGCGCACACCCCCCAGGCGACCCGCAACGCGGGCACCTTCTCCGGCGCCGGCGCCTCCCTCCAGGGCCTGATCGCGGCCACCGCCAAGAAGGACAGCGGCCTCGCCAAGCCGCTCGCCGACGCCATCAACCACCTGATCCAGAACGGGCAGTACGCCAAGTGGCTCGCCGCCTACAACCTCTCCAACGAGGCCGTCGCCACGTCCGAGATCAACCCGCCGGGGCTGCCGCTCAGCAATTCCTGACCAGCCGTCATGACCCGGCCGAGTCGATTGCGAGAGAGGACTCCGCCCTCGTGCCCCCGTACACCCCGCTCCTCGACAACGCCGTCTGGGCCGCCCTCGACGGCCCGCACGCCCACCTCGCCGAGCGTGTCGGCCGCGCCGCCCGCTACCAGGACGGCATCTACGCCTTCGCCGCGCTCGCCGACCCGGCGGACCCGGCCGCCTGGAACGACCTGCGCGCGCTCGTCGGCCCGGCAGCCACCGTAGGGATCAAGCCCGTCGACCGGGTACCCGACGGCTGGCGGGTCGAAGCCGAGGGCGAGGGAGTGCAGTTGGTCGACACCGCGCTGCGCGCCGAACCCGCGCCGGAGGCGGTGCGGCTCGGGCCCGCCGACGTCCCCGAGATCCTCGACCTCGTCGCCCGCACCCGGCCCGGTCCGTTCCTCAAGCGCACCGTCGAGATGGGCACCTACCTCGGCATCCGGCACGAGGGGCGGCTGGTCGCGATGGCGGGGGAGCGGCTGCGGCTGCCCGGCTGGACCGAGATCAGCGCCGTGTGCACCGACCCCGGGTACCGCGGGCAGGGGCTGGCCACCCGGCTGGTGCGGGCGGTCGCGTGGGGGATCCGGGAGCGCGGGGACACGCCGTTCCTGCACGCCGCCGCGGACAACGCCCCGGCGATCCGGCTCTACGAGTCGATCGGGTTCACCCTGCGCCGCCGGTCGCGGATCGTGCGGGTGCGCAGCGCGGGAACAACCGAAGCAGGCGGCGCGTTGTGAGGGTTGACGAGACGTGCCGGGCGGGCGAGACGACCCGCCTCGGCCGACGGACCGAACGGACGGAGGCGACGGACATGACCCGCGTGCTCCCGCCGTGCCCGCCGCACCCCTACCGCTCCGTCCGTCTGCACTCCCGGCCGCACATAGACCTCCAGCGCGTGTCCGCCGCGCTCTGTCGCCACTGACCTTCTTCCCGGCCGCAAGGCCGCGTCTTCGCCGGCCGGACGCCCGTCCCCGTGAGCCGGTGTCCCCCGTGCCCACCGTCGTACGGATCCCAAGGAAGGCACCCGTCGTGTCCTCAACTCCTCCTTCCCGTCTGCACCTCGCCGTCGCCCTGGACGGCACCGGCTGGCACCCCGCCTCCTGGCGTGAGCCGGTCGCCCGCCCCCGCGAGCTGTTCACCGCCGGCTACTGGGCCGACCTGGTCGCCGAGGCCGAGCGCGGTCTGCTCGACTTCGTGACCGTCGAGGACGGCCTCGGTCCGCAGTCCTCGCACCTCTTCGACCCCGACGAGCGCACCGACCAGGTCCGCGGCCGGCTCGACGCGGTGCTCATCGCCTCCCGGGTCGCGCCGCTCACCCGGCACATAGGCCTGGTCCCGACCGTGGTGGCCACGCACACCGAGCCGTTCCACATCTCCAAGGCGATCGCCACCCTCGACTATGTGAGCACCGGCCGTGCGGGCCTGCGCGTGCAGATCAGCGGCCGGCCGAACGAGGCCGCCCACTTCGGCCGCCGCACCATCGGCCGGATCGAGGCCTATGACAGCCCGGCCGCGCAGGAGGTCGTCACCGAGCTGTTCGACGAGGCCGCCGACTACGTCGAGGTGGTGCGCCGGCTCTGGGACAGCTGGGAGGACGACGCCGAGATACGGGACGCGGCGACCGGCCGCTTCATCGACCGGGACAAGCTGCACTACATCGGGTTCGAAGGCCGCTTCTTCAACGTCAAGGGCCCGTCCATCACGCCCCGGCCGCCGCAGGGCCAGCCGCTGGTCACCGCCCTCGCCCACCAGACGGTGCCGTACCGGCTCGTGGCCCGGCAGGCCGACGTCGGCTACGTCACCCCGCACGACGCGGCGCAGGCCCGCGCGATCGTCACCGAGATCCGCGCCGAGCAGGAGGCGGCGGGCCGGGCCGGTCAGACCCTGCACGTCTTCGGCGACCTCGTCGTCCTCCTCGACGACAGCCGGGCCGAGGCGGAGGCCCGCCGCGACCGCCTGGACACGCTCGCCGGTGAGCCGTACACCAGCGACGCCCGGATCTTCACCGGTACGGCTGCCCAACTGGCCGATCTGCTGGAGGAGCTGGCGTCGGCCGGGCTGACCGGGTTCCGGCTGCGGCCCGCCGTCGCCGGCCACGACCTGCCCCGCATCAGCCGCGACCTGGTACCCGAACTCCAGCGCCGGGGCCGCTTCCGGGACGCCTACGAGGCCGGCACGCTGCGCGGCCTGCTGGGCCTCGCCCGCCCCGCCAACCGCTACGCAGCCGCCTGAACAGCCGGAGAGGACGACCGCACCCCATGAGCAAGCCCCTGAAGCAGATCCACCTGGCCGCCCACTTCCCCGGCGTCAACAACACCACCGTGTGGAGCGACCCGGCCGCCGGCAGCCACATCGAGTTCAGCTCCTTCGCCCACTTCGCGCGCACCGCCGAACGCGCCAAGTTCGACTTCCTGTTCCTCGCCGAAGGGCTACGGCTGCGCGAACAGGGCGGGAAGATCTACGACTTGGACGTCGTCGGGCGTCCGGACACCTTCACCGTGCTGGCCGCGCTCGCCGCCGTCACCGACCGGCTCGGGCTGACCGGCACCATCAACTCCACGTTCAACGAGCCCTACGAGGTGGCCCGCCAGTTCGCGAGCCTCGACCATCTCTCCGGCGGCCGTGCCGCCTGGAACGTGGTCACCTCCTGGGACGCCTTCACCGGAGAGAACTTCCGCCGCGGCGGCTTCCTGCCCCAGGACGAGCGCTACTCCCGGGCCAAGGAGTTCCTCGCCACCGCGCACGAGCTGTTCGACTCCTGGCACGGCGACGAGATCCTCGCCGACCAGGCCACCGGCACCTTCCTCCGCGACGCCAAGGCCGGGGCCTTCACGCACCAGGGGCAGCACTTCGACATCCACGGCCGTTTCAACGTGCCCCGCTCCCCGCAGGGCCGCCCGGTGATCTTCCAGGCCGGCGACTCCGACGAGGGCCGCGAGTTCGCCGCGTCCGGCGCGGACGCCATCTTCAGCCGCTACTCCACCCTGAAGGAGGGCCAGGCCTTCTACACCGACGTCAAGTCCCGCCTCGCCCGGTACGGCCGCCGCCCCGACCAGCTGCTCATCCTGCCCGCCGCGACGTTCGTGCTCGGCGACACCGACCAGGAGGCCGCCGAACTCGCCCGCGAGGTGCGCCGGCAGCAGGTCAGCGGCGCGACCGCCATCAAGCACCTGGAGTTCGTCTGGAACCGCGACCTGTCGGCCTACGACCCGGAGGGGCCGCTGCCCGACATCGACCCGCTGGTCGCCGAGGAGCACATCTCCAAGGGCCGCGCCCAGGTGCGGATGTACCGGGACCCGGTCGCCATCGCCCGTGAGTGGCGGCAGCTCGCCGAGGCCAACAAGTGGTCCATCCGCGACCTGGTCATCAACACCGGCAGCCGGCAGACCTTCGTCGGCTCCGCGGCCACCGTCGCGCGGACGATCAACGACTTCGTGCAGGCGGACGCCTCCGACGGCTTCATCCTCGTCCCGCACATCACCCCCGGCGGCCTCGACACCTTCGCCGACCAGGTCGTCCCGCTGCTCCAGGAACAGGGCGTCTTCCGCACCGACTACGAAGGCACCACCCTCCGCGACCACCTGGGCCTCGCCCACCCGGACGCCCGCTCGGCCGGCTCGTCCGAGCGGGCCGCATCGTGAAGTTCCTCGCGATCACCCTCATCGTGCACCGGCCCGACCCGGTCACCGGTGTCCAGAAGCCCACGCACGACCGCTTCCGCGAGGTCCTGGACAACGCAGTGCTGGCCGAGGAGCTCGGCTTCGACGGGTTCGGTGTGGGGGAGCGGCACGAGCGGCCGTTCCTCTCCTCCGCGCCGACGGTGGTCCTGAGCCACATCGCCGCACTGACCCGGCGCATCCGGCTCTTCACCGCCGTGACGACACTCAGCCTGCTGGACCCGGTCCGGGCCTACGAGGACTACGCGACACTGGACCACCTCGCCGACGGCCGCCTGGACCTGATCATCGGCAAGGGCAACGGCGCGGCCCAGCGGGAACTGTTCCAGGTCACACCCGAGGACCAGTGGGACCGCAACGCCGAGAGCTACGAGGTGTTCCGGCGGCTGTGGCGGCAGGACAAGGTCACCGCCGACACCCGCTTCCGCCCGCCGCTGAAGGATGCCGAGGCGTGGCCGCGGCCGTACCAGCAGCCGGTCCGGGTCTGGCACGGCAGCGCCACCAGCAAGGAGTCGGTGGACCTGGCCGCCCGCTACGGCGACCCGCTGTTCTCGGCGAACGTCACCCACCCCGTCGAGCCCTACGCCGAGCTGATCCGGCACTACCGGGAGCGCTGGGAGCACCACGGCCACGACCCGGCGGACATCGCCGTCGGTGCGGGCTCGGCGGGCCTGTACGTGGCCCCCACGTCCCAGCAGGCGCTGGAGGTCTACCGGCCCGTCTTCGAGAGCAATCTGGCGTTCCAGAAGCGGACGGGCCTGCCGGTGGTCTTCGAGACGCTGGAGGACTTCGTCGAGCGCAGCTCGGCCCTGATCGGCAGTCCGCAGCAGGTCATCGACAAGGTGCACCGCTATCACGAACGGTTCGGGCACACCGTGCAGCACGTCCAGGCCGACGCGAGCGGGCTGACCGGCAGCCGGCATCGGGACTCCCTGGAGCTGTTCC
>NZ_JAIQYY010000002.1:86502-138671 GCF_020181035.1 Streptomyces sp. CoH27 | reverse complement strand
CCGCGGCCGCTCCCCCGGCGCCGGACTATGGCTGTCGTCCCTGCGCTGTCACCAGCACATGACCGCTGTCTCCCCCGAACCCCAGGTCGAGTACAGCCGGACCCGGACCACATAGCGGCGGCCCTTGACGAGCCGGACGCGGACGGCGGCGTTGTCCGGCGTGCCGCCGTCGTCGTGGCCCGCGAGGAAGCGCGGCTCCCCGTCACGCTCCTCGAAGACCACGAGCACGGTGTCGGCGTCGCCGAAGGTGCCCACGGTGTAGTCGCGGGTCTCCGGCGGCTCGACGGTGAAATCGGCCTGCTCGCCCGGCCCGAGACCGAGCGGAGCCGAGCGGAACGGCACCAGCGCGGCCGGCCCCGCCGGGGCGGCCGGCGGATACCAGCGGAGCACGAACTCCTTGTCGGCCGGGGACGGAGCACCGGACGGACGCAGCCCCCCGCGGTACTGCTCCGGCTCCAGCACGAGCCCCGGCCCGAACGGAAACGTCATCACCGACTGCGGATCCCACACCGAGCC
Organism: Streptomyces sp. CoH27; assembly: GCF_020181035.1. Classification (GTDB taxonomy): domain Bacteria; phylum Actinomycetota; class Actinomycetes; order Streptomycetales; family Streptomycetaceae; genus Streptomyces; species Streptomyces camelliae. The sequence continues at coordinate 138,155 of NZ_JAIQYY010000002.1, read as the reverse complement.
GCTCGCCTCGCCCGCGTCCAGCGAGCGCAGGACGTTCGTGTCCGTGGTCTCCCGGCTCCAGAAGTTCGGCGGGCCCGCCAGCTCGGCGTACACGGCCTCGTCGTCCCAGTGGAGCCCGGCGTACGGGCTCTGGTGCTCGTGCACCATGCCGAGCGCGTGCCCGATCACATGCAGGACCGTGCCCCGCTCCCCGGGCCCGGTGACGTCCCAGCCCAGGTTCATGGTGCGTTCGCCCCGGCCGACCGACAGCGCCTCCCGGCCCACCGCCGACCAGCAGCCGCCGCCGGCCTGGAACCCGATCCGCAGCTCCGCCTCGTGCCGGTCGCCGACCTCGGTGAACGTGACACCGATGCCGAGCTCCTGCCACTCGCGCAGACCGTCGCGGACCGCCTCCCGCTGTGCTTCCCCGCCGGCCCACGGCACCCGGCGCAGCTCCCCGGTCCCGGGCACCGGGATCACGGAGGCGTCGCAGCCGTGGCCGTAGAAGTAGTAGTGCAGGACCGTGCCGTTGACCCAGATCCGCCGCCCCGCGAGCAGCGCGCCCAGCCGCTCGGCCGTCAGCCCCGGTGCGAAGCACGGGGCCGGCCGCCGCGGCAGCGAGCAGAGGCGTCGGGTCATGCGCCCAGCGTGCCCGTCCACCGCTGCCGGGCACCTGAGTCGAGGGCTACTCAAGTCACCCTGTATCAAACCTGAGTACCCGCGCTCTTGATGGTGTGAGGACTTACGAACAGGACGCGACGACCGCGACGACACCGCAGCCGCCCTGGCCGTTCACCGGCCGGGAGGACGAACTGGAGCAGGTGCGCGCATCGTGGGCCGCCGGGCGGCACGGCATCGTGCTGACCGGACCGGCCGGCCACGGCAAGACCCGGCTGATCACGGAGGCGGTGCGGGGCACCGACCACGCCCGGGTCACCGGCACGCCCGAGGCCCGCGACCTGCCGTTCGCCGCCTTCGCGCACCTGCTGCCCGACGCCGTCTCGCCCCAGCGCGCCGTGCGGATCCTGTCCGGGCTACGGCTGCTCGTCGTGGACGACGCCCATCTGCTGGACGAGGCCTCCGCCGCCCTCGTCCACCAGCTCGCCGTGCACGGCCGCACCCGGCTCCTCGTGGCCGCGGTGGACGGCGCCCCCGCGCCCGGCGCGGTGTCCCGGCTGTGGACCGGGGAACTGCTGCCCCGGCTGGCCCTGGCGCCGCTGCCGTACGAGGACACCGCGCAGCTGCTCGCCGCGGCCGGCCTGGAACCGCTCACCGTGCGCCGCCTGCACACGGTGTGCCAGGGCGATCTACGGCTGCTGCGGGACCTGATGGCCGCGCTGACCGGGGCCGGCCGGCCGGTGTCCGTCGCGGGCACCGGCGAGCGGGCCTGGCGCGGCGCGCTGCCGGTCACCCCGGCCGTCCGCGAACGGCTCGCCCCGCTGCTGGAGCGCTCCGGTCCCGGCGAACGCGACACGCTGGAGCGGCTGGCCTTCGCCGAGCCGCTGCCGCTGCCGCTGGACGACCTCGATCTCGGCGTCCTGGAGCGGCTGGAGACGGACGGCCTGATCCACGTCGACGACGACGCCGGCGCCGTCACCCTCGCCCACCCCCTGCACGGCCCGGCCCTGCGCGCCACCACCGGCCGCCTGCGTGCCCGCCGCCTGAGCAGTGAGCCCCGCGACCTGGGACCGGCCCTGGAGGCCGAACGGCGGGCCCTCGCACGGCGGATCGAGCAACTGGACGTCCGGACCGTGCCCACCCCGGTGGGGGAGTGGCTGGTGGCCGAGGGCGCCGCGGTCCCGGCCGGATACGCCGCCGTACGCTCCCGGTTCGCGCGGCTGCGGGGCGAACTGAGGGACGCGGCGGCGTGGGCCCGGGAGGGGTTGCGGGAGACACCCGGGGACGAGGGCTGCCGCGCCGAACTCTCGCTGATCGACGGTGAGTCGGCTGCGGGCGACGACGTGTACGCGCGGTACGAGTCGGTACGCCGGGGTGAGCCCGGGCCGGTCGTGGGGCGGCTGCCGCAGGACAGTGCGTTCGCGCGGCACGCCGAGGCGCTGACGCGGGAGGACGGGACCGGACTGGACCGGGCCGCCGAGGCGCTGGAGGAGCGGGGGTTCCTGCTGTTCGCGGCGGAGGCGTGCGCACAGGCCGTGCGCGCTCACCGGGATCCGCGCGCGGCCCGGCTGTCACGCACCCGGGCCGTCGCGCTCGCCCGCCGCTGCCAGGGGGCGCGGACGCCCGCGCTGGCCGGGCTGGTCCTCGGCGAACTGACCGCCCGGCAGCGGCAGATCGTCTCGCTGGCGGCGGCGGGGCTCAGCAACCGGGAGATCGCCGAGCGGCTGACGCTGTCGGTGCGGACGGTGGGCAATCACCTGTACAGCGCCTACACCCGCTTGGGGACGGGAGACAGGGGGGCGCTGCCGTGGCTGGTCGAGCTGCCGGAGTGTGCGCCGGCGTGACCCTCATGCCGCCCCGAACGCCGCGAAGGCCCACCCCGTCGCCTGGTGCACCGCGTCGCCCGGGAGGGCCGCGCGGGCGTCGCGGAGGGCCTCGGCCAGGGAGAGGCCCGTGTCGAGGCCCTTGTGCAGGGCCAGCATCAGCGGGACCACCGCCGCGTCGTTGACCGGGGCGCTGCTCGCCACCACCCCGGCCGTGCCCAGCGGGAGCAACGCGGTGACCAGGCCGAGGAGTTCGTCGGCGCCGACCGAGGCGAGGCGGGCGGTGTCGCAGCTGGAGAGGATGATCCGGTACGGGCTGCGGGCCAGGCGCTCGAAGTCGTGCACGATCAGCGGGCCGTCGGCCATCCTCAGGTTGCTGAACAGCGGGCTGTCCGCGCGGAACGTGCCGTGCGCCGCGAGATGGGCGAGGGCCGCGCCGTCGAGGTGCTCCAGGACCCGGGAGACATGGGCGTCGTCGCCCTCCAGGACCGTCGCCGTACCGTACCGGCCGGCCACTTCGGGGACTTCGGCGCCGCCCGTGGCGAGGCCAGGGCCGCGGACGAGGACGTGCCGGCCGCCGGGCGGCGGCGCGGTCTCGCGGGCGCGCAGCCAGCTGCCCGCCGACGGCGACACGCTGAGCACCCGCTCGCGCAGCGCGGGCAGCAGCGCCCACGGCACCCGGTGCAGGGCGCCCGGCGGCACGATCACCACGGGACCGGCGCCGAGATGCCGCGCCGCCCCGCCCAGCAGCAGCTCCTGAAGGCGCCGGCCGCCCGCCTCCACCAGCGGCAGCCGGGCGTCGGCGCCGGGGTGGGCGAGCCGCCGCAGACCCGCCTGGACGTACTCGGCCTCGGCCAGCGCCTCCGCCACGCAGCCGCCGGCGAACCGCCGTACCCGGCCCTGCCCGCACAGCAGGACATGCACCCGCCCGTCCACGACGGCGAGTTCGACCAGGCAGGCGTCGCCGAGCCGGTCCAGCAGCCGGGCCACCTCGAAACGGTCCGCGTCGTGCGGCGCGGCGCCCCGGATGTGGTGGGTGCGGGAGCGGATCTCCCGCTCCAGGCGCCGCTGTTCGCGCTCCAGCGCGGGCACCGGGCGGCCCTCCATCCGGGCCTCCTCCGCGCGGGCCGCTATCTCCCGGTAGGCGGTCAGCCCGCTCAGCAGCGCCGGGTCGGCGGGCGGCCGGGTGGGGGGTGCGGACAGGACGGTCGCCCGCCAGCGCTCGCTCCACTCCAGCAGCCGCCGCGGACTGCCCTGGGCGAGGCTCACCTCCTGGGCCAGCGCGGCCAGTTCGGCGCCCTGCGCGGTGATATGGGCGCGCAGCTCCGAGGCGCCGAGTGTCATCCGGTGGTCGTCCAGCACGTCCAGACCGCGCCGGCAGGCCTCCAGCACCCCGCGCCGGGACCCCGCGGCACGGGCCCGCAGTGCCTGCGCCACCCAGCCCGTCACCCGGGCCTGCGGCGGGCCGCCGTACCGGCTGCGCGCGGCCACCGCCAGGTGCCGCTCCGCGTCCGCCGTCCAGCCCAGCGCGAGCGCGATCCGGCCCGCGAGCAGCGAGGCCTCCGGCGCGGCGGGCGAACCGAACGAGGCCAGCTTCTCGGCGACCGCCGCCGCGTCCGCGACCATCCGCCCCGAACGGCGCCCGGCCGTCACCCGGGCCTCGATCAGCACCAGCCGCGCATGCGTCTCCCACCACATCCGCCGCTGGGCCGCGAACAGCCGTACGGCGACGGCGGCGCGGGCGACGGCGGTGTGCGCGTCCCCGGCCGAGCGGGCGGCACACGCGGCGGCCAGCAGCAGCTCGGCCTTGCGGGTGGTCTGCCCGCCGATCCGGTCCAGCAGCGCGATCGTCGCGTCGGCCTCGGCCAGCGCCTCCGGGGCCAGCCCGGCCGCCATCAGCACCTCGCAGCGCCGGATGGACAGCATGTACGTCGGGGTGCCCAGCTTGGCGTAACGCTCCTCGGCCTCGTCCAGCAGCCGCAGCGCCGCCGGGATGTCCCCGGAGCGGAACGCGGCCAGGCCCCGGCTCTCCACCACGTCGGCCTTGTCGTGCTCCTGGCCGGTGGTCTCCCACAGCCGCTCGGCCGCCGTGAAGTCCGCGACCGCCCGGTCCACCGCGCCGAGCGCCAGATGCACGGTGGCCCGCAGGGTCAGCGCCCGCGCCGTCCAGATGTCGTCGCCGGCCTGCCGCAGCACCGGCAGCGCCCGCCGTACGTCCTCCAGCGCCTCCCGGTGATGCCCCAGCACCCACCACACGTACGCCCGCCGGTACAGCACCCGGGCCCGGGTGTGTCCGCTGCCCCGGGCGACACCCCGCTCGAAGGAGGTGAGCCCCTGTCGCGTGCGCCCCGCGTGCACCAGTGCGACCCCGAGGGTCGCGAGCACGTCGGCCTCCCGGTCGGCCGACTCGGCGCGGGCGGCCAGGTCCCGGGCCCGGCGCAGATGCCCGAGCGCCACCTTGAGATCGCCGAAGTCCCGCTGCCAGATGCCGAGTACCTGATGGGCGACGCTGGCGTGCAGCGGCGGCGGTGCGGCCCGCAGCACCTGTTCCGCGCGCGTTCGGGCCTCGCCCGGGTCGGCGAAGACCAAGGGCAGCAATTCGGAAACTGACTCGCTTCCCGCCGTCACGTCTCGCATGGTAGTGGCCAGCTGTATCAGACGGTGTCCTCGGGACTCTCACTGTCGAACACCGTCTTGTCGGGGGAGGAGACACCATGGCACCACAGCGTTTCCACGAGCAGTTCGATCACATCCAGCGGGCGATGCTCGGCACCGCCCTGGCGATGGGCCCGTACGACGACGGCGACGCGCACTTCCTGTACGAGAAGGGCGTCGTCCTCGCCCGGGACGGCGAGGAGGCCCGCCTCGTCGAGGACACCGTGCGCGCCCACTTCACGGAGACCGCGGGCCTCGTGCCCGACCATGTGCGCCGGGACGGCCCGCACACCAACCGCACGGGCGTCACCCGCATCCGCATCGGCGACCCGGCCGAGGGCGCCGACACCGTCCCGCACGCCCTGCGCGCCCTGCGCGAGGCCGAGGCCCGCCGGAGCCGCCGGCTGGTGAGCCGCAACCACGTGGTGCACATCGCGGGCGGGGTCAACGCCTGCCCCGGCGACGAGCCGGTGCCGGTCGCGCGCACCCAGCCGGCCAACCCGGCCGTCGCCGAGGGCCGTTACGACGCCGGCACCGCCGCCCGCGTCCTCGTGATCGACACCGGTCTCGTGCACGACCACGACGCCTACCCGCCGCTCGCCCACACCGCGGGCGACATCGAGCCGGCCGAGACCGACGCCGACGGGGTGCTGCGCCAGTACGTCGGCCACGGCACGTTCATCGCCGGGATCCTCGCGGCCGTCGCGCCCAACACCGCGGTGACCGTCCGCAACACGCTGAGCGACGCGGGCGCGATCCTGGAGTCCGAGTTCGGCGCCCGGCTCTTCGCGGCGGTCGACGAGGGCGGCTGGCCCGACATCATCAGCCTCTCCGCCGGCACCACCACCGAGGGCGTCACGGACGGCCTCCTCGGCCTCGACGCGTTCATGCGCGAACTGCGCGAGCAGCGCACCCTGCTGGTGGCCGCCGCCGGCAACAACTCCAGCCACGCCCCGTTCTGGCCCGCCGCCTACGCCGGCCTGCCCGAGTACGCCGACAGCGTGCTGTCGGTCGGCGCGCTGAGCGCGGACGGCGAGAGCGAGGCCTGCTTCAGCAACCACGGGCCCTGGGTACAGGTCTTCGCCCCCGGCGAGCGCCTCACCAGCGCCCTCGCCGGCTTCGACACGCCCGTGCCCTACGTCTACCAGCACTCCACCTACGACGGCTGCCGGTTCGACTACGACTACTCCTGCACCTGCCAGTTCCCGCGCCACACCGGCGTGCTGAGCGAGGGCCGGGAGAGCACCGGGGCCAAGCCGCACCAGGTGATGTTCGACGGGCTCGCCCAGTGGAGCGGCACCTCCTTCGCCACGCCGGTGGTCGCGGGCCTCGTCGCCGCGCACATGACGGCGTACGGCGAGCGCGACCCGCGCGCCGCCCGCGACGGGCTCCTCGCGGCGGCCACCGGCAGCGCGGAGGTGCGCGGGGCGCGTGTCCCGGTGCTCAGGCCTCCCACCTGGCGCCCGGTGTCCGTCGCCGACCCGGCCGTGCCCGTATGAGGACCGGGACTCTCCGCTCCACGGCGTACGATGACGTGCCGTACACGAGGGGTGGAGCCGTGGACCGTACAGAGGTCGGGGCGTTGGTCCAGTCCGCCGTCGACGGGGACGCCGCGGCCTGGAAGGCGCTGGTGGAGGGGATGAGTCCGCTGGTGTGGTCGGTGGTGCGCGCCCACCGGCTCTCCGACGCCGACGCACACGAGGTCTACCAGACCGTGTGGTTCCGCTTCGCCCAGCATCTGGGGCGGATCCGCGAACCCGACAAGGCCGGCGCCTGGCTGGCCAGCACGGCGCGTCACGAGTGCCTGAAAGTGCTCAGGAGCCTGGCCCGGCTGACCCTGACGGACGATCCGCAGGTGCTCGACCGGGCCAGCGACGACCGGACCCCCGAGGAGTCGCTGATCGACTCCGAGGAGGCGGCGGACCGTGCCGAGCGGGCCCGCCGCCTGTGGCAGGAGCTGGACGGAATGGGGGAGCGCTGCCGGCAGCTGCTGCGGGTGCTGGTCGCCTCCCCGCCGCCCAGCTATGTGGAGATCTCGGCCGCGCTCGGTATCGCGGTCGGCAGTATCGGGCCCCTGCGCCAGCGCTGTCTGCGCCGACTGCGGGCCCGGATGGACGCACGGGGTGCGGCATGAGCGGCGACGACGGCAACGGGGTGCGCCCCGAGAGCGCGGACGAGGGCAGCGGCGTGCCCCACGGGGGCGGGAGCCCGGGCGGCGGCCTGTCCCCGGAGGGCATGGGAGACGGCCTGCCCCTGAACGGCGCGGGGGGCGCCGGCGGCTCGCCCGATGAGGGTGCGGAGGCTGTCAGCGGTCCGGTCGGTGAGGGTCCGCTTCCCGGGGGTGTGGAGGACGGCGACGGTCCGCCCCACGAGGTCGCTGATGACGGCGAGTTCGTGGACGCGCTGCTGGAGGAGGAGCTGCGGCAGGCGGCCGCCGTGCTGGACCCGGTCCCGGACGTCCTGCGCCAACTGGCCCTGGACGCCTACGCGTTGCACGACCTGGACGCACAGATCGCCGAGCTGACCTTCGACTCGCTGGTGGACGCGCTGCCGGTCAGGGGCGTCACGGACCCTCCGCGGATGCTGACGTTCCGCGCGGGCGAGGTGACGGTCGACGTCGAGGTCACCGAGGACGGCCTGATCGGGCAGGTGCTGCCGCCGAGCTCGGCGCGCATCGAGGTGCTCGGCGGCCCGCAGACCATCCGCCCCGTCACGGTCGACACCCTCGGCCGCTTCACCAGCGACACACCCCCGGCCGGTCCCTTCGCCCTCAGGCTGCGGACCGGCGCGGACGTGATCGTCACGGAGTGGCTGCGGGCCTGAACCCGGTCAGGCGGACCAGGTGACTGGCAGCGTCCGCGGCCCGCGGATCATGGTCCGGTGCCGCCACCGCACCTGCTCCGGCGGCACGGCGAGCCGCAGCCCCGGCAGCCGCTCCAGCAGCGTGTCGACCAGCAACTCGGTCTGCAGCCGGGCCAGCAGCGTGCCGGTGCAGAAGTGCGGGCCGTTGCCGAACGCCACGTGCGGGTTCGGGTCGCGGTCGGGGTCGATGCGGTCCGGGTCGGGGAAGACGGCCGGGTCACGGTTGGCGGCGAGGTAGGAGACGTACACCGGCTCGCCCGCCGCGATCCGGTGACCGGCGATCTCCACGTCCTCCCGCGCGATCCGGGCGAGCCCGACCGAGCTGCGGTGCGGGATCCACCGGAACAGCTCGTCCAGCACCGGGCCGCGTGCCTCGGGCCGCGCCCGCATCCGCTCCATCAGCTCCGGCCGGGTCAGCATCAGATACAGCATCTGGCCGCAGTTGTGCGTGACCGCCTCGCCGCCGATCTGCAGCGGGCCGGCGAGCCCGACGGCCTCCTCCTCCCTGATGTCCCCCCGTGCGACGGCCGCGCCGAGCATCGAGTAGACGTCCTCTCCCGGGCTCGCGGCCCGGGCCCGGATGGTCGCGGTGATCCACCCGTACAGGCCCTCCTTGGCGGCGCCCGCCGCCTCGACCCCGTTGGTGGAGATGATCTCCCGGGTCCAGGCGTGCACCTGCGCCCGGTCGGCGGCGGGCACGCCCATCACCTCGCTGACCACGGAGAGCGGGAACGGCTCCAGCACCCGCTCGATCAGATCGGCGGGCGGCCCGTCGCGTACGACGCCGTCTACCAGTTCGTCCAGGATCGCCTGGGCGCGGGGCCGCAACCGCTTCATGGCGCTCACCGTGAAGGCACCGGCGACGGGCTTGCGCAGCCGGTTGTGGTCGGGCTGGTCGGCCCAGGCGAGCGAGCCGGGGCGGGGCGCGAAGTTCGGTGCCATCCGGGTCACTTGACGGTGTGTCACCTCCGTCCGGCTGAAGCGCGGGTCGTTGGTGATCAGCTTCACGTCGTCGTAGCGGGTCGCCAGCCACGCCCAGCCCTCGCCGAACGGCAGCCGGATCCGGGTCAGCGGACCCTCGCGCATCAGGCCGGCGAGGACCGGGTCGAAGTCCGTCCCGTCCAGGTCGGGCGTGGGCCAGTCCCGCACGGGGGGCGGGGCCTGGCCGGTGAGCGTGGTCTCCTCGGTCATGCATTCCACCCTGGTACGGGGGCGGGCCGGTGTCCTGCGGGAATGCTCCAGCCGGAGTCCTACACCGTGTCGACGAGCGCGGCCAGCGCTGTGGCCAGCCGCTCCACCCCCGGCCCGGCAGCCCCTCCGGGCTCCGCCATATAGGTGTCCCGCCGGATCTCCACCATCAGGGCACTGACACGGGCGTCGGTGCCGTAGAACTCCAGCGGCACGTACGTCCCCGCGAACGGGCTGTCCAGCCCGGTCCCCCCGAAGCCCGCGAACGCCTGCCGAGCCGCCTGAAGCAGTTCCGGTGGGGTGTGGAAGGCGTCCGTGCCCAGGCACACGGGTGGGCGCGGTCCGGTGCCGTGCAACTCGTAGGGCAGCGGCTCGGTCGGATACGAATGCACGTCGATGATCACGGCCCGCCCGGTGGCCGCCAGCCGGGCCGCCACCGCCTCGGTCACGGCCCGTGCGTACGGCCGGAAGTACCGCGCCAGCAGCGGCTCCGGATCGGTGTCCGGCCGGCGCAGCTCGTCCTTGTGCGTGGTCCGGGTGTACACGGCACCCATTCCGACGGCCGCCATCTCCTCCCGCTCGTCCGGGAATCGCTCCGGGTCCACGGCCAGCCGGGACAGCCGGTTCACGAACCGCCAGGGGGTGAGCCCCGCCAACTCGGCCGCCCGCTCGGCCAGTTCGGCGGTGTGCGCGTCCGTGATGTGGTCCAGCTCCCGCTCCAGAGCGGTGTCGTCCAGCACGATTCCGTGGCGCACGACCTCGGGAATCGCCCGCGCCGAGTGGGGCACGTGCAGCAGTACCGGTGAGTCGGGGGCGCCGGGAAGCAGGTCGAAGGCGGACACGGGCGGCTCCGGGAGGTCTGGGTGACGGCGTCGGGACCACCGTGCCACACCGCGACCCCGGCGCCTGCGTCAGCCGAGCAACTCCCGCACCAGCACACCCACTTGCCCCGTCTCGATCAGGAACCCGTCGTGCCCGTACGCAGACTCGATCACGCGTACTGCGTCCGCGCCCGGGATCAGCGCGGCCAGCTCCCGCTGCTGGGCGAGTGGATAGAGGCGGTCGGAGTCGATGCCGGCCACCAGGGTGGGAGCCGTCACGCGGGCCAGGGCGGTGCGGAGTCCGCCTCGGCCCCGGCCGACGTCGTGGGCGTTCATCGCCTCGCTGAGGACGACGTAGCTGCCCGCGTCGAATCGGCGCACCAGCTTCGCCGCGTGATGGTCCAGGTAGGACTCGACCTGGTAGCGGCCGCCCTGCCAGGGGTCCTCGGTGTCCTGCGGGGCCCGGCCGAAGCGGGCCGTCAGTTCCGGTTCGCTGCGGTAGGTGACCTGGGCGAGGCGGCGGGCCAGGCCCAGGCCGGCGTGCGGGCCGTGGCCCGTTCCGTGGTAGTCGCCGCCCTGCCAGTGCGGGTCGGCGCGGACGGCGTGCAGCTGGATGCCGGCCCAGGCGATCTGCTCCGCGCTCGCCGCCGCCGTGGTGGCGAGCAGCAGCAGCGCACCGGTCCGCTCCGGGTACGACACCGCCCACTCCACGGCCCGCATCCCGCCCATCGAGCCGCCGACGACCAGCGCCCAGCGCGCGATGCCCAGCGTGTCCGCGAGCGCGGCCTCCGCCGCCACCTGGTCGCGCTGGGTGAGGAAGGGGAAGGCACCGCCCCAGGCCCGGCGGCCGTCCGGACGCGGGGAGGCGGGGCCGGTGCTGCCCTGGCAGCCGCCCAGCACATTGGGCGCCACCACGAACCAGCGGTCGGTGTCCAGGGCCAGACCGGGGCCCACCAGCCCCGCCCACCAGCCGGGGGAGGGATGGCCCGGGCCGACGGGGCCGGTGGCGTGGCTGTCGCCGGTCAGCGCGTGGAGGACCAGCACTGCGTTGGACGCGTCCGGCGCGAGCCGCCCCCATGTCTCGAACGCCAGCCGTACGCCCGGGAGTTCACCGCCCGCCTCCAGCGGGAGCGGCTTCTCGGCGGTCCACCACTTCCGGTGGCCCGGCGGATCCCCCTCGCGCCAGGCCCCGGTGACCGGCGCCCCGCTCTCGGTCATCCGCGTGCTCAGGACGTGCCCTTGGCCGCGCGGAAGCCGGCCTCCAGGTCCGCCTTGAGGTCGGCCAGGTTCTCGATGCCGACCGACAGCCGCACCAGGCCCGGAGCGGTGCCGGTCGCCGCGAGCTGCTCCTCGGTGAGCTGGCTGTGCGTGGTGGACGCCGGATGGATGATCAGGCTGCGCACGTCACCGATGTTGGCGAGATGGCTGAACAGCTCGACGGCGTCCACGAACCGCTTGCCCGCCTCGACCCCGCCGCGCAGCTCGAAGGAGATCACGGCACCGGCCCCGCGCGGCAGGTACTTCTGCCCGGCGTCGTACCACGTGCTGGACTCCAGGCCCGGATAGTGGACGACCGACACCTCGTCGCGCTGCTCCAGCCACTCCGCGAGGGCCTGCGCGTTGGCGGTGTGCCGCTCCAGCCGCAGGCTCAGCGTCTCCACGCCCTGGAGCAGCAGGAACGCCGAGTGCGGGGAGAGCGCCGGGCCGAGGTCGCGCAGCAGCTGCACGCGCAGCTTGACCGCGAACGCGCCCGGGCCGAGCGCCGGCCAGTAGCGCAGACCGTGGTAGCTCGGGTCGGGCTCGGAGAAGTCCGGGAAGCGGTCGGCGTGCGCGCCGAAGTCGAAGGTGCCGCCGTCCACCACGACACCGGCGATGGCGGTGCCGTGCCCGCCCAGGAACTTGGTCGCCGAGTGCACCACGATGTCGGCGCCGTGCTCGATCGGCCGCAGCAGATACGGGGTCGGCACGGTGTTGTCCACGATCAGCGGGACCCCGGCCGCGTGGGCCACGTCGGCGACCGCCCGCACGTCGAGCACATTGCCGCGCGGGTTGCCGAGCGACTCGGCGAACAGTGCCTTGGTGGTCGGCCGGATCGCCGCCCGCCAGGCCTCGGGGTCGTCCGGGTCGTCCACGAAGGACACCTCGATACCGAACTTGGGCAGGGTGTGCCGGAAGAGGTTGTACGTGCCGCCGTACAGCGAGGTGCTGGAGACGATGTGGTCCCCGGCCCCGGCCAGCGTCAGGATCGCCAGGGTCTCGGCCGCCTGCCCCGAGGCGAGCGCGACCGCGCCGACCCCGCCCTCCAGCGCGGCGATCCGCTGCTCGAACACGTCCGTGGTGGGGTTGTGGATGCGGGTGTAGATGTTGCCGGGCTCGGCCAGCGAGAACAGGTCGGCCGCGTGTCGCGTGTCGCGGAAGACGAAGGACGTGGTCTGGTACACCGGTGTCGCCCGGGCGCCGGTCGCCGGGTCGGGGGCGGCTCCGGCGTGGATCTGCTTCGTCTCGAAGGACCAGGCCGACGTGTCGGGCTGCGTGCTCATGGTGCTCCTCGTGCGGGGGAGAGCGGCGGGACGTGGCACGAGGGAAGCACGCGGGGGCGGACCCGGGCAGCCGTGCAGGGAACGTGACATGAGGACGTCACGGACGACATGCCGGCGCAATGTCCGGCAACACCGGCGACCGGATCCCGTCACCCCGCACACGGCTCCGCCCCGGCCGGTGGATACCGGCCGGGGCGGAGTCAGGGGGTCGGCTCGGGCGCCGTGGGCACTAGCTCAGGGACGCGAGCGCCGCGTTCCAGGTCGCCGACGGGCGCATGACGGCGTCCGCCTTGGCCTTGTCGACCTGGTAGTAGCCACCGATGTCGGCCGGCTTGCCCTGGACGGCGATCAGCTCGTCCACGATCTTCTGCTCGTCGGCCGCGAGGGACTCGGCCAGCGGCGCGAACGCCTTGGCCAGGTCGGCGTCGTCGGTCTGCCGGGCCAGCTCCTGCGCCCAGTACAGGGACAGGTAGAAGTGGCTGCCGCGGTTGTCGATGCCGCCGACGCGACGGGTCGGGGACTTGTCCTCGTTGAGGAAGGTCGCCGTGGCGCGGTCGAGGGTGTCGGCGAGGACCTTGGCGCGGGTGTTGCCGGTGGCCTCGGCGTACTGCTCGAAGGACGGCACCAGGGCGAAGAACTCGCCGAGGGAGTCCCAGCGCAGGTAGTTCTCCTTGACCAGCTGCTGGACGTGCTTGGGCGCGGAGCCGCCGGCGCCCGTCTCGAACAGGCCGCCGCCCGCCATCAGCGGGACGACCGACAGCATCTTGGCGCTGGTGCCCAGCTCCAGGATCGGGAACAGGTCGGTCAGGTAGTCACGCAGCACGTTGCCGGTGACCGAGATGGTGTTCTCGCCGCGGCGGATGCGCTCCACCGACAGCTTGGTGGCCTCGACCGGGGACAGGATCCTGATGTCCAGGCCCTCGGTGTCGTGCTCCGGCAGGTACTGCTTGACCTTGGCGATCAGCTGGGCGTCGTGGGCGCGGTCCTCGTCCAGCCAGAACACGGCCGGGTCGCCGGTGGCGCGGGCGCGGGTGACGGCCAGCTTGACCCAGTCGCGGATCGGGGCGTCCTTGGTCTGGCAGGCGCGGAAGATGTCGCCGGCCGAGACGGTCTGCTCCAGGACGACGTTGCCGGCCTGGTCGACCAGGCGGACGGTGCCGGTGACCGGGATCTCGAAGGTCTTGTCGTGGCTGCCGTACTCCTCGGCCTTCTGCGCCATGAGGCCGACGTTCGGGACGGAGCCCATGGTCGAGGGGTCGTAGGCGCCGTGGGCGCGGCAGTCCTCGATCACGGCCTGGTAGACACCGGCGTAGGAGGAGTCCGGCAGCACCGCGAGGGTGTCCGCCTCCTGGCCGTCCGGGCCCCACATGTGGCCGGAGGTGCGGATCATGGCCGGCATCGAGGCGTCCACGATCACGTCGGAGGGGACGTGCAGGTTGGTGATGCCCTTGTCGGAGTCGACCATGGCCAGTGCGGGGCCCTCGGCCAGCTCGGCGTCGAAGGAGGCCTTGATCTCGGCGCCCTCGGGCAGGGCCTCGATGCCCTTGAGGATGCCGCCCAGACCGTCGTTCGGGGTCAGGCCGGCGGCGGCGAACGTCTCGCCGTACTTCGCGAACGTCTTCGGGAAGAAGGAGCGCACCACGTGACCGAAGATGATCGGGTCCGAGACCTTCATCATCGTGGCCTTCAGGTGCACGGAGAACAGGACGCCCTCCTGCTTGGCGCGGGCGACCTGCGCGGTCAGGAACTCGCGCAGCGCGGCGACGCGCAGCACGGAGGCGTCGACGACCTCGCCCTCAAGGACCGGGACCGACTCGCGCAGCACGGTGGTCGAGCCGTCGTCACCCTTGAGCTCGATGCGCAGCGCACCCGCCTCGGAGATCACCACGGACTTCTCCGTGGAGCGGAAGTCGTCCACGCCCATGGTGGCCACCTCGGTCTTGGAGTCGGAGCTCCAGGCGCCCATGCGGTGCGGGTGGGTCTTGGCGTAGTTCTTCACCGAGGCCGGGGCGCGGCGGTCGGAGTTGCCCTCACGCAGCACCGGGTTGACGGCGGAGCCCTTGACCTTGTCGTAGCGGGCGCGGATCTCGCGCTCCTCGTCGGTCTTCGGGTCGTCCGGGTAGTCCGGCAGCGCGTAGCCCTTGCCCTGGAGCTCGGCGACGGCGGCGCGCAGCTGCGGGATGGACGCCGAGATGTTCGGCAGCTTGACGATGTTGGCCTCGGGCGTCTTGGCCAGGTCGCCCAGTTCGGCCAGCGCGTCCGGGATGCGCTGGTCCTCGTTCAGGTACTCCGGGAAGTGGGCGATGATGCGCCCGGCCAGCGAGATGTCGCGCGTCGTGACCGGCACACCGGCCTGCGAGGCGTACGCCTGGATCACCGGCAGGAACGAATGCGTCGCCAGGGCCGGGGCCTCGTCTGTGTAGGTGTAGATGATGGTCGAGTCAGTCACCGGGTGCTCCGCTCCACGTCTGCAACATTGCTCGACATCAAGATATCTCGTGATCGGGGCCGGCTCGACAGGGGTCCGGGAGTGGCCCGCCGTTTTCCCGTCGTCCGGCCCCGCCGGCCGGGACACTCCCGTCATTTCGAACGTGCGTACTACTCCACGGCTCCCGGGGTCACGTCCTCCCCGCTGCGCTGCTGCGGAATCACCACGGCCCCCTGCTGGAGCGCGACCGTGCGGGCCGGGGCCGGGATGCGGATGCCCTCCGCGCGGTAGCGGCGGTGCAGGCGCTTGATGAATTCATGTTTGATGCGGTACTGGTCGCTGAACTCGCCGACGCCGAGGATCACCGTGAAGCCGATGCGGGAGTCGCCGAAGGTGTGGAAGCGGACCGCGGGCTCGTGGTCGGGGACGGCGCCCTCGACCTCGCGCATGGTCTGCGCGACGACCTCCGACGTCACCCGCTCGACGTGTTCCAGGTCGGCGTCGTACGACACACCGACCTGGACCAGGATCGTCAGCCGCTGCTCGGGGCGCGTGTAGTTGGTCATGTTGGCCTTGGCGAGCTGGCCGTTGGGGATGACCACCAGGTTGTTGGACAGCTGGCGGACCGTCGTCTGGCGCCAGTTGATGTCGACGACGTAGCCCTCCTCGCCGCTGCTGAGGCGGATGTAGTCGCCCGGCTGGACGGTCTTGGCGGCCAGGATGTGGATGCCTGCGAAGAGGTTGGCGAGCGTGTCCTGCAGAGCCAGGGCCACCGCCAGACCGCCGACGCCCAGGGCGGTCAGCATGGGTGCGATGGAGATGCCCAGCGTCTGCAGGACGACCAGGAAGCCGATCGCGAGCACCAGGACGCGGGTGATGTTGACGAAGATGGTCGCCGACCCCGCCACGCCCGAGCGGGACTGGGTGACCGTGCGGACCAGGCCCGCGATCACCCGGG
Organism: Streptomyces sp. CoH27; assembly: GCF_020181035.1. GTDB lineage: Bacteria > Actinomycetota > Actinomycetes > Streptomycetales > Streptomycetaceae > Streptomyces > Streptomyces camelliae. Next base: position 122,283 of record NZ_JAIQYY010000002.1, on the reverse strand, counting down.
CCGCGGACAGGGTCACCACGAAGATCAGCCACACCTGCAGGAACTGGTTCGTGTGGTGCTGCACGGTCCGGGTGAGGGGGAGTGCGGCCGCTGCCGCCGCGGCGCCGCCCGCGATCGCCGCCCATGGCACGACCGAGCGCAGCGCGTCCACGATGACGTCGTCTCCGCTCCACCTGGTGCGCTTGGCGTGCTTCGCGAGCCAGCGCAGCAGGGTGCGTGACAGGAAGGCGAGCAACAGGCCCGCCGCGAGGGAGATGCCGGCGAGGACGAGGTCGTCCAGGGTCAGCGCGCGGTTCACCGGTCACCTCCGGGGACTGCGGCGGCTGCAAAGGGGGGACGTCTCGTCACGTGGTCACCTGCTTGCTGTGCGGGATGTGCGAACGCGCCGGCCGGAGGAACTCCGCCCACCGGCGCGATCGTTCATCCTGCCGTATCCGGAACACCAGTTCGCACCCGGACCGGCGTCCCGCGGGCAGCCGGCTCAGATGATGCCCTCCGCGAGTTCGGCCTGGTCACGGTCGTTGCCGTACGCGGCGGCCGTCGGCGTGCCGTACGAGCGGCGGGCGACGTACCACCAGACACTCGCGAGGACCAGGACCACGGCGAGCGCCACCGAGGCGTAGTTCATCGTGTCGACGGTCACCGGCGAGGCCTGCGGCAGGCAGAACAGCACGGTCACGGCGGCGACCCAGATCACCGCGATCCAGCCGATCGGCTTGCTCCAGCGGCCCAGTTGCCACGGCCCCGGCTGGAAACGGTCGCCCGCGCGCAGCCGTAGCAGCACCGGGATGGCGTAGGCGGGCGTGATCCCGATGACGTTGATGGCGGTCACCGCGTTGTACGCGGTCGCCGAGTACAGCGACGGCAGGGCGAGGACGCCGGCCACGACGACGGACAGCCACACGGCGGCGACCGGTGTCTGGGTGCGGCCGCTGACCTTGCGCCACAGGTGCGAACCGGGCAGCGCGCCGTCCCGGCTGAACGCGAACACCATCCGGCTGGCCGCGGCCACCTCGGCGTTGCCGCAGAAGAGCTGGGCGATGATCACGACCAGCAGCAGCGCGCTCGCGCCGTCGGTGCCGAGCCCGTCGAGCAGGATCTGCGCGGGCGGCACCCCGGTCGCGGTGTTGCGGGTGGCGTCGTAGTCCTGGATGGCGAAGGTCAGTCCGGCGAGCAGGACGAAGCCGGCGATCCAGGACGCCCAGATGGAGCGCACGATGCCCTTGGCCGCGGACACCGACGCCTGCGAGGTCTCCTCCGACAGATGCGCGGAGGCGTCGTAGCCGGAGAACGTGTATTGCGCGAGCAGCAGGCCGATCGCCGCCACGTAGACCGGGTTGTGCCAGCCGGTCTCGTTGACGAACTTCGTGAACACGAAGGACGCCGACCGGTGGTGGTCGGGGACGATCGCGAGCACGCCGACGATCAGCGCGACGCCCGCCAGATGCCACCACACGCTGATCGAGTTGAGCAGGCTGACCAGGCGGACGCCGAACAGGTTCAGCACCGCGTGCAGCAGGAGGATGGCACAGAAGATCAGCATGGTCTTGCCGGGCGTCGGTGTGAAGCCCCACTGGAGGTTCGCGAACGCGCCGGCGAACAGGGCCGCGCCGTAGTCGATACCGGCGATCGCGCCGAGCAGACCGAGCAGATTCAGCCAGCCCGTGTACCAGCCCCAGCGCGGCCCGCCGAGGCGGTCGGCCATGTAGTACAGCGCGCCCGAGGTCGGATAGGCGCTGGTGACCTCGGCGAGCGCGAGACCGACGCACAGCACGAACAGGCCGACGCCCGCCCAGCCCCACAGCATCACGGCGGGACCGCCGGTGTTCAGGCCGAAGCCGTACAGCGTCATGCAGCCGGACAGGATCGAGATCACCGAGAAGCTGATCGCGAAGTTGCCGAAGCCGCCCATGCGGCGGGCCAGCACCGGCCGGTAGCCGAGTTCACGCAGCCGCTGCTCCTCGTCCTGCTGGAGCAGGCCCGGCGAGGCCGGGAGCGAGGGGGACGGCGAGGGCGAGGGGTCGGGGGTGGCGGACATGCGGGGGGGATCCTCCGGTCGACGGGGTTGCGGACGTGGGGCGTTGCGTTCAGGGGCGGGTCGCCGCCCGGCAGCGGTCGCGGGCCTGGAGGAAGATCTCCAGGGCCCGGTGGCGGTCGGGGGTGCGGTACATCCAGGGCGGGGGTGTGAAGTACGGGCCGACCGCGTCGAACACCCGGGCCGCGTCGGGGAATTGCAGGGACCCCCACAGGGCGTGGGCCAGATGGTTGAGGTCCAGCAGCGAGCGTTCGTCGCGGCGGGTGTGCTCGAACCACGCGTGCAGGGCGCGCCGCGCCTCGCGGGCCGCGTCCTCCGCCACCCAGTGCAGGTCGAGCGCCGCGTCATGGCCGCTGTCGCGCCGGTAGCGCTCGACCCGGACGTACAGCGGCAGCACGTGCAGCGCGGAGCCGGCCGGGGCCTGCGCGGCGGCCCAGTGCGCGTAGCCGGCGGCCTCCGCGAGCCGGCCCGTGCCGCCGCGCGCGTACAGGAACTGCAGCATCCGGTGGTGCGCCTCGCGGTTGTGCGGGTCCCGCTTGCCCGCCTCGGCCAGCAGTCCCCAGGGGCCCGGCGGCAGCATCGGCTCGGGCGCGGGCGCCCGGTGCTCCTCCCAGCGCTGCTCCGGGTCCAGCTGGGCGAGCGCCAGCAGACACACCCAGGGCACCGGGTCGTGCGGGGCGCTGCGGGTGGCGGACTGGGCGGCGTCCCAGGCCTCGATCCACAACTCGTGGGTACGGCGGTGCCGTTCGCGCTGCGCGCGAAGAGCCCGCTCCACCGCCACCCGGGCGTGCATCACCACGGCGTGCACGCTGCCCGGCTCCTCGGCGAGCCAGGCCCGCACCACGTCGGTGCCGGCGGCGGCCGCCGCGAGGACCTGGGTGCGCTGGGTCCACTGCCACCAGTCCCGGGTGTCCGCGAGAAGCGTGCGCATGGCCATCCAGCGGCCGGTGCGCAGGTCCTGCAACGCGGCGCGCAGGGCGCGGTCCGGACCGGCGGGGTCATAGGAGGGGCGTGCTCCTTCTCGGGCCATCAGCCGTCGGTCCCGGGCCACTGGCGCATCGGCGAGGTGGCGGGGTGGCGTAGCAACAGCCCTCCTGTGGGCGGGGATTGAGGTGCGGTGCGGTGGTCGGCGGTCACTATAGAGGGGGAGGTTGCACCCCACCATTGTTGTCAACTCAACTATTTATCCCGCGAGTTGAATGTCCGCCGGTGCTTGACTCCGGACGCGGCGCGACGGCAGGCTGACGCGGTGTGATCTTCGAGGTGCGACGGGAGAAGGTGCGATGACGGGGCCGGTGCTCGCCGTCGACCAGGGCACGTCCGGCACCAAGGCGCTCGTGGTCTGCCCGGAGCGCGGGGTCCTCGGCACCGGCTTCGCCGAGGTCCGCCCCCGGTATCTGCCCGGCGGCCTGGTCGAGGTGGACCCCGCCGAGCTCTACGACTCGGTGCTCACCGCCGGCCGCCAGGCGCTCGCCGAGGCCGCCGAGCCGGTCGTGGCCCTGGGCCTCGCCAACCAGGGCGAGACCGTCCTGGCCTGGGACCCGGTCACCGGCCGCCCGCTCACCGACGCCCTGGTCTGGCAGGACCGCCGCGCCGAGTCGGTCTGTGCCGAACTGGCCGATCACGCCGACGAGTTGCGCCACCTGACCGGTCTGCCCCTCGACGCGTACTTCGCCGCCCCCAAGATGGCCTGGATCCGTCGCAGGCTCACCCGCGAGGGCGTCGTCACCACCTCCGACGCCTGGCTGGTCCACCGCCTCACCGGCACCTTCGCCACCGACGCCGCCACCGCCGGCCGCACCCAGCTCCTCGACCTGGACAGCGCCCAGTGGTCGCAGCGGGCGCTGGAGATCTACGGCCTGGCGGACGAACAGCTCCCGCGGGTGACGGACAACGCCCAGCACATCGGCACGACGACGGCATTCGGCGACGACATCCCGCTCACCGGCCTGGCCGTCGACCAGCAGGCCGCCCTGCTCGCCCAGCGCGTCACCCGCCCCGGAACCGCCAAGTGCACCTACGGCACCGGCGCGTTCCTGCTCGCGCACACCGGCGACCGGCCCCGGCGCAGCACCTCCGGCCTGGTCGGCTGTGTCGCCTGGCGGCTCGCCGGCACCACCGGCTACTGCCTCGACGGCCAGGTCTACACGGCCGCCTCCGCCGTCCGCTGGCTCACCGATCTCGGCGTCCTCTCCTGCGCCGCCGACCTCGACCCCGTCGGCGGCGCCGTCCCCGACAGCGGCGGCGTCACCTTCGTCCCCGCCCTCGCCGGACTCGCCGCCCCCTGGTGGCGCGGCGACCTGCGCGGCTCCCTCACCGGACTCGGCCTCGACACCACCCCCGGCCACCTCGTGCGCGCCCTGTGCGAGGGCATTGCCGCCCAGGTCGCCGAACTCGCCGACGCCGCCGCGAGCGACCTCGGCACCGGCCTCGACGGCTTGCGCGTCGACGGCGGCCTGACCCGCTCCGCGCTCCTCATGCAGACCCAGGCCGACCTGCTGCAACGCCCCGTCGAGGTGTCCGCGCTGCCCGACGCCACCGCCCTCGGCGCCGCCACGCTCGCCCGTCTGGGCGCGGACCGTACCCTGGGCGTCGACCAGGCCCTGCCCGACGGGGAGCCCGCCGCCGTGTACGAGCCCCGCATCAGCGCCGACCAGGCCGCCGCACGCCGCGACCGTTTCCGCGCCGCCGTCCAGTCCCTGCTCGGCTCATGACCGTCACCGCGGACGGGCCACTGCCCGAGACGGCGTACGACGTGGCGGTCGTCGGCGCCGGAGTGGTCGGCTGCGCCATCGCCCGCGCGCTCGCCCGCCACCCCCGGCTGCGCATCGCCCTGGTGGAGGCCCAGGACGACGTCGGCCAGGGCACCTCCAAGGCCAACACCGCGATCCTGCACACCGGTTTCGACGCGGCCCCCGGCACCCTGGAGGCCCGCCTGGTCCGCGACGGCTACGAGCGGCTCGGCGCCTATGCGGCTGAGACCGGCATCCCCGTCGAACGCGTCGGCGCCCTGCTGGTCGCCTGGGACGAGGAGCAGCTCGCCGCCCTGCCCCGGCTGGCCGCGAAGGCCGAGCGCAACGGCTACCACGAGACGCGCCCGCTGAGCCCCGGCGAGCTGTACGCCCGCGAACCCCGCCTCGGACCCGGCGCGCTCGGCGCCCTGCACGTCCCCGGCGAGAGCATCATCTGCCCCTGGACGACGACTCTGGCGTACGCCACGCAGGCGGTCCGCGCGGGAGTGGACCTGCACCTCAACACGTCTGTGCAGCACGCGAGTCGGCAGGACGGCGGCCATCGCCTGCTGACCTCCCGCGGCACCTTGCACGCCCGCCGCCTGGTCAACGCGGCCGGACTGCACGCCGACACGGTCGACCGCCTCCTCGGCCACGAGGACTTCACCGTCACCCCGCGCCGCGGCCAGCTGCTGGTGTACGACAAGCTCGCCCGCCCCCTCGTCCGGCACATCCTCCTGCCGGTCCCGACCGCGCTCGGCAAGGGCGTCCTGGTCGCACCCACCGTCTACGGCAACGTCCTGCTCGGCCCCACCGCCGAGGACCTGGACGACAAGCGGGCCACCGGCTCCACCGCCGAGGGCCTCGCCGGACTGCGGGACAAGGGCCGCCGTATCCTGCCCGACCTGCTTCAGGAGGAGGTCACCGCCGTCTACGCCGGACTGCGCGCGGCCACCGGCCAGGAGGACTACCGCATCTCCGCCCACGCCGGACAGGGCTACGTCACCGTCGGCGGCATCCGCTCCACCGGCCTGACCGCGTCCCTGGCGATCGCCGCCCACGTCACCGGCCTGCTGGCGGAAACAGGCCTCGACCTCGGCCCGCGACGCGAACTGGAACCGGTGACCATGCCCAACCTCGGCGAGTCCTTCCCACGCCCCTACCAGCGCCCCGAACTCATCGCCGCCGACCCCGAGTACGGCACTCTGGTCTGCCACTGCGAACGCGTCTCCCGAGGCGAGATCCGCGACGCCCTGGCCGGCCCGATCCCACCCCGCACCCTGGCGGGCCTGCGCCGCCGGACCAGGGCCCGCGCGGGTCGCTGCCAGGGCTTCTACTGCGGGGCGGCGGTGCAGGAGCTGTTCGAGAGGGCGCGGGCGTGACGGCCGGGGGAAGCGTGTCGGGGACCGGCGGGACGGGGCATGACGTACCGGACCCGTCCAGCCGACGGGCCGACGTCCTGGTCGTCGGTGCGGGGCCCGCCGGGCTGGTCGCCGCCGCCAGGCTGGCCTCCTCCGGAGCCGGCCGGGTCGAGGTGCTGGAGCGGGAGCAGGAGGCCGGGGGAGTGCCCCGGCACTGTGCCCACGGCGGCTTCGGGAGCCGCAGCCGCCCGCGGACCGGCCCCGAGTACGCCCACCTGCTGGCGGAGGCGGCAGCGCGGGCGGGCGCCGTGATCCGGACCGGGGTGACCGTCCTGGACTGGGGGGCGTCGTCGGGTGCCATGGCCTCCCCGGGCCTGCCGGGGGCGAGGGTGGCCGAGGCGGGACGGGGTACCCCGGATCAGGGCGGGGCGTCTGCGGCGGTGCCGTCCGGGGTGGGCCGGCGCGTGCCGGAGGGAGTGGCCGGTGCCGGTGCCGTGGGCGGTGGTCTCGGGCGTCACGCCGTCGGTCCGGAGCGAGGGCCGGTGCTTCGCGTCGTCGGCCCCGGCGGTCACGAGACCATCGCCGCGCGGGCCGTCGTCCTCGCAACCGGTGCCCGTGAACGCCCCTGCACGGCCCGGCTGGTGCCCGGGACCCGTCCCGCCGGGGTCTGCACCACGGGTGAACTCCAGCAGGCCGTCCACCTGTTCGGGCAGCACATCGGCGCCCGCGCGGTCGTCGTCGGCGCCGAGAACGTCTCCTACGCGGCGGCCGACACCGTACGCGCGGCCGGGGCGGAGGTCGTGGCCCTGGTCACGGAACAGCCTCGCGCCCAAGTCCCGCTGTATCGTGCCCAGTCGGTCCGGCTGGGTCGCGGTATCGCGCTGCTGACGGAGACCACGGTCACCGAAATCCTCGGCCACGGACGCCTGTCCGGGGTCCGGGTGCGCCACCGTGACGGCCGTACCACCGTCCTGGCCTGCGACACCGTCGTGTTCACCGGCGACTTCATCCCCGACCACGAACTCGCCCGCCGCGGCGCCCTCGTCCTGGACGCCGGCACCCGCGGCCCCGCCGTGAACGGTTCCCTGCACACCTCGCGGTACGGGGTCTTCGCCGCCGGGAACGTCCTGCATGCCGTCGAACCCGCCGCCACCGCGGCCCGCGAGGGCGCCCGCGCGGCCGGAGCCGTCCTGGACTTCCTCGGCACGGGCACGGGCACGGGCGCGGGCTGGCCCGGCCCCGGACTTCCGCTCACCGTCGAGGCCCCGCTGCGCTGGATCGCCCCGAACCGCGTCAGCCCGGCGGCCCGGCCGGAGCAGTACGTCCTGCGCACCGAAGTCCCGCTGCACCGACCCGCGTTGTACGTCCGCCAGGACGGCCGCCTCCTGCACCACGAGCGCCGCGTCCCCGGCACCGTCCTGCCCCATCGCACCCTGACCCTCGGTGCCGGCTGGCACCACCGCGTCGATCCCGAGGGCGGACAGGTGCGGGTGAGCGCGGAAGCGTGACCGGCACCTGCCCCGGGCGGGACCGCACGCGGTCCCGCCCGCCCGCTCAGATCTCGCTGAACGACCCGTGCCGCCCCGCCCCCGACGCGAACCGGGCGGCGCCCTGGGCGCTCTGTGCCAGTACGCCCATGCCGTGCCGGAGTTCGGTGCGCATGGCCGCCTCCTCGTCCAGGCCCTCCTGGTCGAGGACCGACGCGCGGTCGCTGCGCAGACAGGCCTGCGGGAAGCGGGCGATCCCGGCCGCCAGCGTCTCGGCCTCGGCGCGGGCGGACCCCGTGGGCACCACGCGGTTGGCGAGGCCCATCTCGTACGCCTCCCGGGCCGGGACCGGGCGGCCGGTCAGGATCATGTCCATGGCCCGGCCGGCGCCGATCAGCCGGGGCAGCCGGAGCGTGCCGCCGTCGATCAGGGGTACGCCCCAGCGGCGGCAGAACACGCCGAAGACGGCGTCCTCCTCCGCGACCCGCAGATCGCACCACAGGGCGAGTTCCAGACCGCCCGCGACCGCGTGCCCGGCCACCGCCGCGATCACCGGCTTGGACAGCCGCATCCGGGTCGGCCCCATCGGCCCGTCCCCGTCCTCGGCCACCCGGTTGCCGCGCTCCGTACCGATCGCCTTCAGGTCCGCGCCCGCGCAGAACGTCCCGCCCTCACCCCACAACACCGCCACCCGGGCACCGTCATCCGCCTCGAACTCCCGGAAGGCGGCGGCGAGTTCGGCGGCCGTGGGGCCGTCGACCGCATTGCGGGCCGCGGGCCGGGACAGGACGACCGTGGTGACGTACTCCTTGCGCTCCACGCGGACCGGCACGGCGCACTCCCTTGCTTCGGCTGGGAGGGCCACTCTGCCTCAGATGACCTTCAGCCGCACCAGCGCCCCCAGGGTCAGCGCCCCCGGCACCAGCGGCACCCACACGGTGATGATCCGGTAGGCGAGCACCACCGCCGTGGCCACCGCCACCGGGCCGCCCGCCGCCACCAGCGCCACGATCAGCGCGGCCTCGACGGAGCCGAGCCCGCCCGGGGTGGGCACCAGCGCCACCGCCACCGTCGCGGCCAGGTACGCCAGCGCCATGTGGGCCGGAGGCACCCCCAGCCCCAGCGCCTGCCCGACCGCCACCAGACCGGCGGCCTGCAGCGCCGGAAAGGCCAGCGAACCGCCCCACAGTGCGAGTGCCCGCGCCGGGCGCATGTGCACCGAGCGGGCCTCGCCGAGCGCCGTGCGGACGAAGCCGAGCACGGCCGCGCGCAGCCGTCGTACGAGGGACAGCGCGGCCACCGCCACCGCGAGCACGGCGCCCGCGACCGCCAGCAGCGGGGCGACCGCCCCGGCCGGGATCAGGGTGCCGAGCCGCAGCGCGTCGGGGAAGGCGAGCAGCAACGCGGTCAGCAGGCTCAGCCGGCCCACCGACTCGGCGAGCAGATACAGCGCGAGCGCGGCGGAGGAGCGGGCGAGCGGCACCCCGCACACCGTCATGAACCGCAGGTTGACCGCGCCGGCGCCGAGCCCGGTCGGCAGCAGGTGGTTCGCCGAGCCGGCCGCGAACTGCGTGGCCAGCAGCCGCCAGCGGGGCAGCGGCTGGATCACCGCGCCCTGCCGGGTGAAGGCGGCGGCCACCCAGGTCAGACACGTGGCCCCGCCCGCCGCGAGCAGCCAGGGCCACGAGGCGGTCCGCAGATGGCGGAAGCCCTCGACGAGCACCGACCGGTGCTGGACGGCGACGACGGTGACGAGCAGGAGCGGGAGCAGACACAAGATCTGCCGCACCGGCAGCCGCCGGGCGAGCCTCGGCAGGCGGCCCTGGCGCAGCTCGGAGGGGTGTACGGGGGTCACACCCCGAGAGGTTTTCCGTGCCGTCCCAACGGCGGGTGGCGCGAGCGCGGACGGCGGATTACAGACTGTGGTCATCGGGGTCCGTGGGAGTCTCGGTGGGGGTGAAAAGCGGCGGACATTGACCTCAACGAAGCTTGAGGTTCTACGTTCTTGCACATGAGCATGGAGACCACCGCTTGGACGCAGCTGCACAGCGTCATGAACGCGCAGAACGACCGCCGCCCCCTCGCCCGCGCCACGCTGCGCCGTATCGCCGCCTTCGCCCGCCCGCATCGCGCGGGCATCGTCCGGTTCGTACTGTTCGGGGTGGTGTCGGCCCTGCTCGCCGTCGCGACCCCCGTGCTCGCCGGCCGCGTCGTCGACGCGATCGTGGCGGGGCACGACTCCGGCCGGGTCGTCCGGCTCTCCCTGCTCATCGCGCTCGTCGCGCTCGCGGAGGCGGGGCTCGGCATCCTCGGACGGCGGCTGTCGTCGTCGCTCGGGGAGGGACTCATCCTCGACCTCAGAACGGCTGTGTTCGATCATGTGCAGCGCATGCCCGTCGCGTTCTTCACACGGACTCGTACGGGCGCGCTCGTCAGCCGTCTCAACAACGACGTCATCGGCGCCCAGCGCGCCTTCGCCAACACCCTCTCGGGCGTGGTGAGCAACCTGGTCACGCTGGTGCTCACGCTCGCGGTGATGCTGACCCTGTCCTGGCAGATCACTCTGCTCGCGCTGGTGCTGCTGCCGGTGTTCGTGCTCCCGGCCCGCCGCATGGGCAGCCGGATGGCCAGGATGCAGCGGGAGGCGGCGGCGCTGAACGCGGCCATGGGCACCCGGATGACCGAGCGGTTCTCCGCGCCCGGCGCGACCCTGGTCAAGCTGTTCGGCCGCCCCGAGGAGGAGTCGGCGGAGTTCGCGGCCCGCGCCGCCCGCGTCCGGGACATCGGGGTGCGGACGGCCACCGCCCAGTCGGTGTTCATCACCTCCCTCACCCTGGTCTCCGCGCTCGCCCTCGCCCTGGTCTACGGCCTCGGCGGCTGGTTCGCGCTGCACGGCACCCTCCAGGCCGGCGCGGTCGTCTCCCTCTCTCTGCTGCTGACCCGGCTGTACGCCCCGCTGACCGCGCTCGCCGGCGCCCGGGTGGAGGTGATGAGCGCGCTCGTCAGCTTCGAGCGGGTCTTCGAGGTGCTGGACCTCAAGCCGCTCATCGAGGACAAGCCGGACGCGGCCGAGGTCCCCGAGGGCCCGGTCGCGGTCGAGTTCGAGGACGTCCGCTTCGCCTACCCGGCCGCCGACCAGGTCTCCCTCGCCTCCCTGGAGGAGGTCGCCGCCCTCGACACCCGCGGCGGCTCCGAGGTCCTGCACGGCATCTCCTTCCGCGCCGAACCCGGCCAGACCGTCGCCCTCGTCGGCTCCTCCGGCGCCGGGAAGTCCACCATCGCCCAGCTGCTGCCGCGGCTGTACGACGTCGACGCGGGCGCCGTCCGCATCGGCGGGACCGACGTGCGCGACCTGACCGCCGCCTCCCTGCGGGCCACCCTCGGCATGGTCACCCAGGACGGCCACCTCTTCCACGACACCGTCCGCGCCAACCTGCTGCTGGCCCGCCCGGGCGCCACCGACGAGGAGCTGTGGGACGCCCTCGACCGCGCCCGCCTGGCGGAGGTCGTACGGTCCCTGCCCGACGGCCTGGACACGGTCGTCGGCGAGCGCGGCTACCGGCTCTCCGGCGGTGAGCGCCAGCGCATGACCATCGCCCGGCTGCTGCTGGCCCGCCAGCGGGTGGTGATCCTGGACGAGGCCACCGCCCACCTGGACAACACCTCCGAGGCGGCCGTCCAGGAGGCGCTCACCGAGGCGCTGGAGGGCCGTACCGCCGTGGTCATCGCCCACCGGCTGTCCACGGTCCGGGCCGCCGACCAGATCCTGGTCGTGGAGGCCGGGCAGATCGTGGAACGGGGGACGCACGAAGAGCTGCTGGCCGCGGAGGGGCGGTACGCCGAGCTGTACCGAACGCAGTTCGCCGCTGCGGCGTGAGCGGTTGCGGGGGTTCGCCGTAGGGGCCGGGGGGGGGGCGTTTCCGGCTGCGGGTTCGTGGCTGGTCGCGCGTTCCCCGCGCCCCTTCGGGGCGGGCCCAGGAGAAGTCGGTTATTGCTGCACCCCTTGACTCCATTGGTCCGTACCTTTAGTTTCACGCCTTAAACAAAGCCTGCGGTCTCCCCAGCGCCCACTGCTCCCAAGGGCGTTGGCCCCCCCACGAAAGGCCACCCCGCACATGGCCAGACCTCTCCCCGCGGCCGACGGCGGCACCACCGCGGCCGTGCCGATGGCCGTCGCGCCGTACCTCTACAACGGCTGCGGCAGCCCGCCGGACCCCTTCGCCTGCTGCACCGGCTGACCCCGGCCCCGAAGGAGAATCCCCGTGCCCTTACTTTCCCGCCGCCGCAGATCCGCGGTGGCCGCCCTGGTCGGCGCGGCGGCCGCCTGTGTGCTCACCGCCGCACCGACCCCCCTGCTCACGGCCACGCCCGCGCATGCCGCTACCGCCCTGCCCACCGGATTCGCCACCCTCATCAACGCGGCGAGCGGCACGTGCCTGGACGCCAAGGCCGCCGCTACCGCCGACGGCACCGTCGTGCAGCAGTACACCTGCAACGGCACCACGGCCCAGCAGTGGAGCCTCACCGATGCCGGCAGCGGATACGTCCGCGTCGGCAACGCGAACGACACCGGCCAGGTCCTGGACGTCGTCGACGTCTCCACCGCCGACAACGCGCCGGTCCAGCTGTGGAGTTACGGCGGCGGCGCCAACCAGCAGTGGCAGGCCGTGGACGACGGCGGCGGAGCCTTCCACTTCGTCAACAGGAACAGCGGCAAGTGCCTGGACGATCCGGGCGCGTCGCTCGCCGACAGCACGCAACTCCAGCAGTACACGTGCAACGGCACCGCCGCCCAGCGCTTCCAGGTAGTCCCCGTGACCCAGTCCACGAGCGACCCCGACCTCGGCCCGAACGTCATCGTCTTCGACCCGTCGATGCCGTCCTCGACCATCCAGAGCAGGCTGGACACCCTCTTCAAGCAGCAGGAGACCAACCAGTTCGGATCCCAGCGCTACGCCGTCCTGTTCAAGCCCGGCGCCTACAGCGCGGACGTCAACGTCGGCTTCTACACCCAGGTGCTGGGCCTCGGTCTGACTCCGGACGCGGTGACGGTCGACGGCGCGGTGCACGCCGAGGCCGACTGGTTCCAGGGCAACGCCACGCAGAACTTCTGGCGCGGCGCCGAGAACCTCTCCGTCAACCCCACGGGCGGCAGCGACCGTTGGGCCGTCTCGCAGGCCGCGCCGTACCGGCGCATGCATCTGCGGGGCAACCTCGCCCTGGACGACGGCGGCTGGTCGTCCGGCGGCTATCTCGCCGACAGCAAGATCGACGGGCAGGTCAACTCCGGTACGCAGCAGCAGTGGATGACCCGCAACTCCCAGCTCGGCAGCTGGACCGGGGCCAACTGGAACATGGTATTCACCGGCAGCCAGGGCGTGCCCGCCACCAGTTTCCCGAACCCGCCGTACACCACCGTCGCGCAGAGCCCTGTCGTCCGGGAGAAGCCGTTCCTGTACATCGACGGCTCCGGGAACTACCAGGTGTTCGTGCCGGCCACGCGCTCCGACACCACGGGCACCAGCTGGGGCAGCGGCAGCCCGGCCGGGACCTCGCTGCCGCTGAGCCGGTTCTACGTCGCCAAGCCCGGCGCGACTGCCGCCCAGCTGAACGCGGCCCTCGCCGCCGGCCAGAACCTGCTGGTCACGCCCGGCGTCTACCACCTCGACCAGACCCTGAAGGTGACCCGCCCCGACACGGTCGTCCTCGGCCTCGGGCTCGCCACCTTCGTCCCGGACAATGGCATCACCGCGATGACCGTCGCCGACGTCGACGGCGTCGAGCTCGCGGGCCTGCTCTTCGACGCCGGCACCACCAGCTCGAAGACCCTGGTCGAGGTCGGGCCGGCCGGCTCCGCCGCCTCCCACGCGGCCGACCCGACCTCCCTGCACGACGTCTACTTCCGCATCGGCGGCGCGGGCGTCGGCAAGGCGGCCACCAGCCTCGTCGTCAACAGCAACGACGTCATCGGCGACCACATGTGGCTCTGGCGTGCCGACCACGGCAGCGGCGTCGGCTGGACCAGTAACACCGCCGACACCGGGCTGGTGGTCAACGGCGCGGACGTGACCATGTACGGGCTGTTCGTCGAGCACTTCCAGAAGTACCAGGTGATCTGGAACGGCAACGGCGGCCGCACCTACTTCTTCCAGAACGAGATGCCGTACGACCCGCCGGACCAGGCCTCCTGGATGAACGGCGGCACGAAGGGCTACGCCGCCTACAAGGTCGCGGACTCCGTCACCAGCCACCAGGCGTACGGCCTCGGCAGCTACTGCTACTTCGACGTCGACCCGAGCGTGACGGCCGACCGCGCCTTCGAGGTGCCGGACACCGCGAACGTCCGCCTCACCAGCATGGTCACGGTCTCCCTCGGCGGCACGGGCACCATCAGCCATGTCGTCAACGGCAGAGGAGGGCCGTCGAACTCGTCGTCGAACGTGGCGGACCTGGTCGGCTACCCGTGAGTGAGCGGACCGGTCGGCTACCCGTGAGTGAAGGGTGTGGCCCCACGGACGTGTGAGGCGCCCTCGCGTGGATACGCGGTGAGGACGGAACCCGGGTTCGTCCGGAAGGCCACCCCTGCCATGACCAGCGAAAACCAGCTCCCCGTCGATTCGGAGGTCACCCTCCGGGTCAACGGCAAACCCCACACCCTGCATGTCGACCACCGGCGTGTCCTGCTGGACCTGCTCCGTGAGGACCTCGGCCTGACCGGGGCGAAGAAGGGCTGCGACCACGGCCAGTGCGGTGCCTGCACCGTGCTGGCCGACGGCCGCCGCGTCAACAGCTGCCTGCTGCTCGCGGTCGCCCTCGACGGCAGTGAGATCACCACCGTCGAGGGCCTCGGCGGGGACGGCGAGGAGCCACACCCACTGCAGCGGGCCTTCCTCGACCGCGACGCCTTCCAGTGCGGCTACTGCACCCCGGGGCAGATCTGCTCCGCCGTCGGCATGCTCGCCGAGGCCGCCGCCGGCCACCCCTCCCTCGTCACCGACCCCACGGACCCCTCCGGCCGGCCCGTCCCGCTGGACCGGTCCGAGATCCGCGAGCGCCTGAGCGGCAATCTGTGCCGCTGCGGCGCCTACCCGCGCATCGTCGAGGCGGTGGAGGACGTGATCCGGTGAACGGCTTCGGATACCTCAGGCCCGCCACCGTCCAGGAGGCCGTGGAGGCGTACGCCGCCCATCCCGGCGCCCGCTATCTTGCCGGCGGCACCAACCTGGTCGACCTGATGAAACTCGGCGTCGAGCGGCCGGCCGTCCTGATCGATGTCGGCCGGCTGCCGCTGGCCGACATCGAGGAGCTGCCCGACGGCTCGCTGCGCGTCGGCGCCACCGTCCGCAACAGTGACCTGGCCGCCGACCCCCGCGTCCGCGACCGCTACCCGGCGCTGTCCCAGGCCCTCCTCTCCGGCGCCTCCGGACAGTTGCGCAACGCCGCCACGACCGGCGGGAACCTGCTCCAGCGCACTCGCTGCCCGTACTTCCAGGACCTGGACAAACCCTGCAACAAACGCGAGCCCGGCAGCGGCTGCGGGGCCAGGGAGGGTGTCCACCGCGACCACGCCGTCCTCGGGCACTCGGAGCACTGCATCGCCACCAACCCGTCCGACATGGCCGTCGCCCTCGCCGCCCTCGACGCCCAGGTCGAGCTGTACGGCACCCAGGGCACCCGGCGTCTGCCGGCGGCCGAGTTCCACCGGCTGCCCGGCGAGCACCCCGAGCGGGACACCTGGATCAACCCCGGCGAACTGATCACCGGCGTGCTGCTCCCGGCCGCGACCGCCGGCGTCCCGTCGGCCTACCGCAAGGCCCGCGACCGGGCCTCGTACGCCTTCGCCCTTGCCTCCGTGGCCGTCGTGCTGAAGGTCGCGGAGGACGGCATCGTCGACCAGGTGGGGCTCGCCTTCGGCGGGCTCGCCCACCGCCCCTGGCGGGCCCATCACGCCGAATCGGCCCTGCTGGGCGCCCCCGCCACCCCGGCCGCCTTCGAGGGGGCCCTGGCGCTGGAACTCGCCCACGCCGAGCCGTTGCGGGACAACGCCTACAAGGTGTCCCTCGCCCGCAACCTCGCCCTGGACGTCCTGAACCGCCTCACCCCCGCACCCGCGCCTGCCTGAGCCGGCACGGGAGGGACTAGAGGGACCAGAGGGACAGGAGGAAATCCATGACCGCCAACTCGGCCCCCCACGGAGTCCTGGGTGCCCCCGCCGAGCGCCGGGAAGGGCTGCAGAAGGTCACCGGTGTCGCCCGTTACGCCGGGGAGTACCCCCTGCCCGGTCGTGCCCATGCCTGGCCCGTGCCTGCCGCGATCGCGCGCGGGCGGGTCAGCGCCGTCGATGCCTCGGCCGCCCTCGCCCTGCCCGGCGTGCTCGCCGTGCTCACCCCCGACGACGCCCCCCGCCTTGCCGCACCCGAGGACGCCACCCTCGCCGTACTCCAGGGCCCGGGCGTGCCGCACCGGGGCTGGTGCGTGGCCCTGGCCGTCGCCGAGAGCCCGGAGGCGGCCCGCGGGGCCGCCCGGGCGGTGCGGGTCACCTACACGGCCGAACCGCACGACGCCGACCTGGATCCCGGTGACCCCGACGCCTACGAGCCGCGGGAGACCAACGCCGGCTTCCCGGGCCGGGTCGAGCACGGCGACCCGGCGGACGCCTTCGCCGCCGCCGAGGTCCGCGTCGATGTCACCTACCGGGTGCCGCCGCTGCACAATCACCCCATGGAGCCGCACACCAGCACGGCCCACTGGGACGGGGACCGGCTCACCGTGTACACCTCCAGCCAGGGCGGTACGACCGTGCGGGAGGTGCTCGCCCAGCTGTTCGAGCTCCCCGAGGACCACGTCACCGTCGTCACCGAGCACATCGGCGGCGGCTTCGGCTCCAAGGGCACCCCGCGCCCCGACGTCGTCCTCGCCGCCATGGCCGCCCGGCGCACCGGCCGGCCCGTCACCCTCGCCTACCCCCGCCGGTACTTGCCCACCACCGTCGGCCACCGCGCCCCCACCGTGCAGCGCCTCCGCCTCGGCGCGGGCGGGGACGGCCGGCTCACCGCCCTGCTGCACGAGGTGACCACCTACACCTCCCGGGTGCGGGAGTTCGTCGAGCAGGCCGCGGTGCCCTCCCGGGTCATGTACGCCACCCCGGCTCTGCTCAGCTCCCACCGTGTGGTCCCGCTCGACGTGCCCAGCCCGTCCTGGATGCGCGCCCCCGGCGAGGCGCCCGGCATGTACGCCCTGGAATCGGCCGTGGACGAACTCGCCGAGGCGCTCGGCATGGACCCGGTGGAGCTGCGGATCCGCAACGAACCCGAGCGGGAACCGGAGAGCGGCAAGCCGTTCAGCAGCCGGCACCTCGTCCAGTGCCTGCGCGAGGGCGCCCGCCGCTTCGGCTGGGCCGAACGTGATCCGCGTCCGGGAACGCGCCGCGAGGGCCCGCTGCTCATCGGCACCGGCGTCGCCGCGTCCACCTATCCCGCCGCGGCCGTCCCGGCCACCGCGACCGCCCGCGCCCTGCCCGACGGCACCTTCGCCGTGCGGATCAACGCCACCGACATCGGCACCGGCGCCCGTACCGTCCTCGCCCAGATCGCCGCCGACGCCCTCGGCGCGCCCCTCGACCGGGTCCGCACCGAGATCGGGCACAGCGACCTGCCGTCGGCCTGGCTGGCCGGCGGCTCCATGGGCACCGCCTCCTGGGGCTGGGCCGTCCACGACGCCTGTGCCGAGCTGGCCGCCCGGCTCGCCGCGCACAGCGGGCCGCTGCCCGCCGACGGCATCGCGACCCGCACCGACACCGCCGGGCGGGCCGACGCCGACAGCCCCTACGCCCGGCACGCCTTCGGCGCCCAGTTCGCCGAGGTCGCCGTCGACACCGTGACCGGTGAGACGCGCGTACGGCGCCTGCTCGGGATCTTCGCCGCCGGCCGGATCCTCAACTCCCGTACCGCGCGCTCCCAGTTCACCGGCGGCATGACCATGGGCCTCGGCATGGCTCTCACCGAACACAGCACCCTGGACCGGGCGTTCGGCGACTTCACCGAGGCCGATCTTGCCTCCTACCATCTGCCCGCGCACGCCGACGTCCCCGACGTCGAGGCCGACTGGATCGACGAGGACGACCCGCACCTCAACCCCATGGGCAGCAAGGGCATCGGCGAGATCGGCATCGTCGGCACCGCCGCCGCCCTCGGCAACGCCGTCCATCACGCCACCGGCATCCGCTTCCGTGACCTGCCCCTCACCCCCGACCGGATCCTCGCCGGTTTGCTGTCCGAGGGCTGACCGTGACCGGGCCGACCTGGGAGTACGACGGCTACCGGCCCGAGGAGGAGCGGCTGCGGGAGTCCCTGTGCACCCTGGGCAACGGCTACTTCGCCACCCGCGGCGCGCTGCCGGAGTGCGCCGCGGACGACGTCCACTACCCGGGCACCTACGCGGCCGGCTGCTACAACCGGCTCACCTCCGAGGTCGCCGGCCGCCGGATCGAGAACGAGGACATGGTCAACCTGCCCAACTGGCTCCCGCTGCGCTTCCGCCCCGCCGGCGGCGACTGGCTCGGCCCGGACACCGCCCCCGTGACCGAGCACCACCAGATCCTCCACCTCGACCCCGGTCTGCTGGAGCGCCGTACCGGCTACGGCCTGCCCGGCGGCGGCATGCTCCAGGTGCGCCAGCTGCGCCTGGTCCATCTCGCCGACCCCCATCTCGCCGCCCTGCGCACGGAGTTCACCGTCGAGGGCCATATCCTCGGCCTGGAGGCCGAGGCCGCGCTGGACGGCAGCGTCACCAACTCCGGGGTCGCCCGTTACCAGGAGCTGGACGGCCGGCACCTCGACCGCTTCGACACCGGCACCGCCGCACCGGGCACGGTGTGGCTGAGCTGCCACACCCGCACCTCCGACATGCGCTTCGGGCTGGCCCACCGGCTGACCGCGAACTTCCCGGTCACCCACGCCAACGAGGCCCACCGCGCCGTACAGCGGGTGAGCCTGCACCTGACGCCCGGCCGTACCGTCACCGTGGACAAGACCGTTGCCCTGCACACCTCCCGCGACCCCGCCATCGGCGAGCCCCTGCACGCGGCTGTCGAGCGCGTCGAGGCCGCACCCGGCTTCGACGAACTGCGCGCGTCGCACGCCACGGCCTGGGAGCAGCTGTGGCGGCGCACCGCCCTGGAGGTCCCCGGCGAGGCGGGCAGCATCCTGCGCCTGCATCTGTTCCACGTCCTGCAGACCCTCTCCCCGCACACGGCCGACCTCGACGCCGGCGTCCCCGCGCGCGGACTGCACGGCGAGGCGTACCGGGGCCATGTCTTCTGGGACGAACTCTTCGTCCTGCCCTACCTCAACCTCCATCTGCCCGAGGTCTCCCGCGCCCTGCTCCACTACCGGCACCGCCGCCTGGACGCCGCCCGGCACGCGGCGCGGGAACGCGGCCGGCGCGGCGCGCTTTATCCCTGGCAGAGTGGCAGCGACGGCCGCGAGGAGACCCAGCAGCTCCACCTCAACCCCCGCTCCGGCCGCTGGCTGCCGGACCACTCCCAGCTCCAGCACCACGTCGGCTCGGCGGTGGCGTACAACGTCTGGCAGTACTACGAGGCCACCGGCGACACCGACTTCCTGCACGGCGAGGGCGCCGAGATGCTGCTGCACATCGCCCGCTTCTGGGCGGACTCGGCCACCTACGACCCCGCCCTCGGCCGGCACCGTATCCGGGGCGTGGTCGGCCCCGACGAGTACCACGACGGCTACCCCGGCGCGGACACTCCCGGCCTGGACGACAACGCCTACACCAACGTCACCGCCGCCTGGGTGCTCGCCCGCGCCCTTGACCTGCTGAACGCCCTGCCCGAGCCGCGCCGCCGCGAGCTCACCGACGGAATGGGCCTGGAGGAGGACGAGCCGGACCGCTGGGAGGACGTCTCCCGCACCCTGTACGTCCCCTACCACGACGGTGTGATCAGCCAGTTCGACGGCTACGGCGACCTCGCCGAGCTGGACTGGGACGGCTATCGCAGACGGTACGACGACATCCGGCGCCTGGACCGGATCCTGGAGGCCGAGGGTGACACCGTCAACCGCTACAAGGCGTCCAAACAGGCCGACGTCCTCATGCTCGGCTACCTCTTCTCGGCCTCCGAACTCCGCGCTCTCTTCGGGAGGCTGGGCCATCACCTGGACGACCGCACCTGGGCCGCCACGGTCGACCACTATCTGCACCGCACCAGTCACGGTTCCACGCTCAGCGGCCTGGTGCACGGCTGGATCCTGGCCCGCGCCCGCCGCGCGGACGCTTGGGCCTTCGTCCAGGAGGCGCTGCGCGGCGACATCGCCGACCTCCAGGGCGGCACCACCGGCGAGGGCATCCACCTCGGCGCGATGGCCGGTACCCTCGACCTCGTCCAGCGCGGACTGACCGGCCTGGAGACCCGCGGTGGCGTCCTCAGCCTCGACCCCGTCCCGCTGCCCGAACTCTCCTCCTACGGCTTCCCCATCCGCTACCACGGCCACTGGGGCGTCCATCTGCGCCTGCGCAGCGGCCTGCTGGAGATCGCCGTACCGGCCTCCCACCACTCGCCGATCGGCGTCCGGCTGCGGGAGCAGGTGATCCCGGTGGTGCCGGGCGAGACGGCCCGCCTGGTGCTGCCGGAGTAGGTGTCGACGCCGGCGGCACGGGGGACGACGATGCAACGGTAAGTGGTTGAACGGAGAGTGGAGTTGGCGGAGACGAGCGCGACCGACGCCCCCTTGCGCGTGCTGGCGGTGGACGACGAGGAACCGGCGCTCGAAGAGCTGCTGTATCTCCTGGGGCAGGACCCGCGGGTCGGCAGTGTGCTGCCCGCCACGACGGCCACCGAGGCGCTGCACCGGCTCGGCCGGACCCCGACGGACGGACCGGACGGGCCGGAGGGAGCGGAGGGCGGCCCGGCCGTCGACGTCGTCTTCCTCGACATCGACATGCCGGGGCGCGACGGCCTCGAACTGGCCCGCCTGCTGGGCGAGTTCACCGCACCGCCGCTGATCGTCTTCGTCACCGCCCACGACGACTTCGCCGTACGCGCCTTCGACCTCAAGGCCGTCGACTACCTGCTCAAGCCGCTGCGCAAGGAGCGCTTCGCGGAGGCCGTACGCCGGGCCGCCGAACTGGTCCGCGCCGGACAGGGCCCCCGCCCGGCCACCGCCCCCGCCGGCCCGGCGCCCGGCCTCGCCGACCAGGTCCCCGTGGAACTGGGCGGGGTGACCCGCTTCGTGCCCATCGCCGACATCACCTATGTCGAGGCCCAGGGCGACTACGCGCGGCTGCACACCCGGCGCGGCAGCCACCTGGTGCGCGTTCCGCTGTCCACGCTGGAGGAACAGTGGCGCGAGCGCGGCTTCGTCCGCATCCACCGCAGCCGGCTCGTCGCCCTCGGCCGCATCGAGGAACTCCGGCTGGACGGCGGCAACGTGACCGTACGGATCGGCGACCGGATCCTGGCCGTGAGCCGTCGCAACGCGCGCGAACTGCGCGACCTGCTGGCCCGGCACGCGGCCGGATCGGTCCGGAGGTGACGGACGTGTGGCGATTCTCGTCCGGTCGCGTCCTGCGGCTGTCGACCGGGTCGCCCGCTGCGTACACTCGCCGCACACAAGGTGATCACCGCGGCGTCGGGGAGTGCGTCATGGGTGCGGAATCCGTCCCTCGCAGAGAGGTGGTCACCGGACGGCCGCGCCCCGGCGACCGCACGGCACCCCGCTCCGGCCTCCGCCCTGCGCCTGCCGAAAGCGACGCCGCCGTACGGCTGTTGATGCGCCGTCAAGTACGTGCCGCCCTCGCCGCGACGGCTCTCCTGGTGCTCCCGCTCGGCCTGCTCCCCGTCCTCCTGCGGCTGCCGCCGCTCACCGACACGGCACCCCGCATCCCGCTAGCCGTCTGGTTCGTCCTGGGCGTGGCGCCGTACCCCGCGCTGCTCGCCATCGGCGCCTGGTACGTCCGCCGCGCCGAGCGCAACGAGACCGGCCCGGCCGCCCGCGCCCCCGTGGAACGCCCCCGACCGTGAACCAGACGTACGGCATGCTCGGCGTGACGGCCGTGGTCCTCGCCACGGTCCTCGTCGGCGCGCTCGGCCTGCGCATCTCCCGCACCACCTCCGATTTCTACGTCGCCTCGCGCACCGTCGCGCCCCGGCTCAACGCCACCGCGGTCAGCGGCGAGTACCTGTCCGCCGCGTCCTTCCTCGGCGTCGCCGGACTCGTCCTGGCCCAGGGCGTCGACATGCTCTGGTTCCCCATCGGCTACACCGCCGGCTTCCTGGTGCTGCTGGCCTTCGTCGCCGCCCCGCTGCGCCGCTCCGGCGCCTACACCCTGCCCGACTTCGCCGAGGCCCGGCTGGAGTCCCGGGCGGTGCGGCGGGTCGCCGGGGTGCTGGTCGTCGGCATCGGCTGGCTCTATCTGCTGCCCCAGCTGCGCGGCGCGGGCCTCACCCTGCGGCTGCTCACCGGCGCCCCCGGCTGGCTCGGCGGGCTGGTCGTGGCCGTGGTGGTGACCGCGGCCGTGGCCGCCGGCGGGATGCGCAGCATCACCTTCGTCCAGGCTTTCCAGTACTGGCTGAAACTCACCGCCCTGCTGGTGCCCGTGGTGTTCCTGCTGCTCGCCTGGCACGCCGACCGGGCCCCGGCGCCCGTCTGGGACGACCGGCCCGTCTTCCACCGTGCCACCGAGGTGCGCGTCGACCGGCCGCTCACCCTCACCGTGCGCGAGCCGGTCCGGGTGACGGCGTCCGGCCGGGTCGACGGCCGCGCGGTGCACGGCGTCTCGCTGCGGCTGGACGAGGGCCGGCACCGGCTCGGCGCGGACACGACCGTGCGATTCCCGGTCGGCGCGGTCGTCCCCCTGCCGGACCGGGCCCCCGACCGCATCTCCTCCAGCTGGGGCACACCCCTGTCGGCCTCCCGCGAACAGCACGGCCTGTACGCCACCTACGGGCTGATCCTCGCCACGTTCCTCGGCACCATGGGCCTGCCGCACGTCGTCGTCCGCTTCTACACCAACCCCGACGGCCGCGCGGCGCGCCGCACCACGGTGAGCGTGCTGGCCCTGCTGGGCGCGTTCTACCTGCTGATGCCGCTGTACGGCATGCTGGGCCGCCTCTACGCCCCCGACCTGCTGCTGACCGGCGACACCGACGCGGCGGTCCTCGTCCTGCCGCAGCGGCTGATCGGCGGCGTCCCCGGGGACCTGCTCGGCGCGCTCGTCGCGGGCGGCGCCTGCGCGGCCTTCCTGTCCACCGCGTCCGGACTGACGATGTCGGTCGCGGGCGTACTGGCCCAGGACGTCCTGCCGACCCTGGGCGTACGCCACTTCAGGCTGGCCACGCTGCCCGCGATCGCGGTGCCCACGGCCGCGTCGGCGCTGGTCGGCGAGCTGCCCGTGGCCGACGCGGTGGGCCTGGCCTTCGCGGTCTCCGCGTCCTCGTTCTGCCCGCTGCTGATCCTGGGCATCTGGTGGCGCGGTCTGACCCCGCCGGGCGCGATCGCCGGGCTGCTGCTGGGCGGCGGCTCGGCGCTGACCGCGGTGACGGCCACCATCGCGGGCGGCGCCGACTCCGGCTGGCCGCACACCCTGCTGGCCTGGCCCGCGGTGTGGTCCGTCCCGGTCGGCTTCGCGGCGATGATCCTCACCTCGCTGGCCACCCGCGACCGCGTCCCGCCCGGCACCGCCGCCACCATGGCCCGCCTCCACCTCCCCGAACCCACCCACCCCCACCCGGCCACCCCCTGACCGAGGAGCCCCGTGCCCACGACCGACCTCACCCCATGCACCCGAGCCCCCCGGGCCGACACGAGCCGCCATGCCGTGTGGACCTGTGCGGGGCGCTCGGGGGTGGGGGTGGATCGTCGAGCGGTCGGGGTCGGCGGGGGTGATGATGTCGGTCGTTCTGGCATGGGGGCGGGCGCCGGTCAAGCGGCTGGGGCCGGTCCCGGCCACCGCGCGACGCCGGTCTGCCGGGGGCACTCCGAAGCCGAGGAGCGCACGGGGCGCCCCGACATCCCGGCCGGCGCCGGTCGCCGTACCGCCCTGTCCGCCGCCGGTCGTGTCGCGGTCCTGGCCCGTGCCGGTCACCGCGGTGCGCGGGAGCGTGGCGGCCGCCCCGATGTCCGGGTCCGCTCCGGGCACCGACACCCCCAGGCCCCGGCATGACCGTCCTCGGGACCGCGGCCCTCGTGCTGGTCGGGCTGGCGGTGTTCGCGCTCGGGGCCGGGCTGGGGCACGGGGCGGCGCGGCGGCAGCAGGAGCATGCGGACGGCACCGACGAGGCACGTGCCCTGGTGCGTACCCTGCACGCCGTCGGGCTCGCCGCGGCGCCGCTGCGTGCCGGGCTGACCCCGGACACGGCCCGCCGGGCGGCCCGCCGGCTGCGTCCGCTGCTCGGCGCGCCCGCCCTCGCCCTCACCGACGGCACCTCTGTCCTCGCCTGGGACGGCGCCGCCGACCATCATCGCGAGCAACTCCTGGCCCTGCTCGCCGATCCGTCCCGCGGCCGGACCGTCGCGCTGTCCTGCGACGACGGGAGCTGCCCCGTCCGATGGGGCGCGCCGGCCCCGCTCACCGCCGACGGCCGCTGCGTCGGCGCGCTCGTCGTGTTCGCCGCCACGGAGTCCGGCGTCCACGTCCGGGCGGCGCAGGCCGCGGCCGGCAGGCTCTCGCTCGAACTCGATCTCGCCGGCCTGGACCGGGCCCGGGCCGGCGCCCACGAGGCCGAGATGCGGGCCCTGCGCGCCCAGATCTCCCCGCACTTCATCTACAACTCCCTCGCGAGCATCGCCTCCTTCGTCCGTACGGACCCCGAGCGCGCCCGTGAACTCCTCCAGGAATTCGCCGACTTCACCCGCTACTCCTTCCGCCGCGAAGGCGATTTCACCACCCTCGCCGAGGAGTTGCGCGCCATCGAGCAGTACCTGGAACTCGCCCGCGCCCGCTTCGGCCGCCGTCTGAGGGTCACCCTGCGCATCGCCCCCGAGGTGCTCCCGGTGACCCTGCCGTTCCTCTGCCTGCAACCCCTCGTCGAGAACGCCCTCAAACACGGCCTGGAGGAGTCCGTGGAGCGCAGCGTCGTCACGATCACCGCCGAGGACGAGGGCACCGAGGCCCGCGTCGTCATCGAGGACAACGGCATAGGCATGGAACCGGAACGCCTGCGCGCGATCCTGCGCGGTGCGGCCGGCCCGTCCACCGGCATCGGCCTGAGCAACGTGGACCGCAGGCTGCGCCAGGTCTACGGCGACGACCATGGCCTCGTCATCGAGACCGGGGTCGGAGCGGGTACGAAGATCACACTGCGCGTCCCGAAGTTCCGCCCGGGCGTCCAGGCCCCGCCACCACCATGACCCTCTCGCGGCCGGGGAGCACAGTTACGCTGCGAGCGTGGAACTGACAGTCCTGGTCGTGCCCGAGTGCCCCCACACCGCGCCGCTGCGCGAGCGACTGGCACGCGCCCTGGAGGGGCGTGCCGACGTCACCGTGACCTGGCACGAGGTGGCCGACCCGGAGGAGGCCCGGCGGCTGGGCATGCACGGCTCGCCGACGCTGCTGGCCGACGGCACCGATCCGTTCGCCCGCCCCGGTCAGGAACCGAGCCTGTCCTGCCGGGTCGGCGCCCTTCCGTCGGTACGGCAGTTACGCGAGGTCATCGCGTCCGGCTGAACCCCGTCCGGGCCGAGCCGGGGCGTCACCCGGCGCCGATGGCCGCGAGCAGCCGGTGGAGGTCGTGGGCGGCCTCGGCCGTGGCCAGCACGGCCGAGGCGACGACGGCCGCGGTGACCGCGGTGAGGGCCCGGGGGCGGCCCGGCGGCGGGGCGAGGAGCGCCGCGACCCGGCGGGGGACCGGACCGGCCGAGGCGAGCGGACCGCGGCGCCCGAGGATGCCGAGGACCGCACCGGCGGCGCGGGCGAGCGCCGGGGCGCGGTGGGCGGCGAGCGCGGCCTTGCCGACGGCGCGCGCGACCCGCCTGCGGTCACCGGTCGAGGCGGCCGCGCTCTCGTCGGCCCAGCGCTCGATCGTGTAGGTGACGGCTGTCGCGAGGGGACGCAGCAGCGGGTTGGCGGCGGCGCCGAGCTGGGCGAACGCGACGAACGCGTAGTGATGGGCGGCCAGATGGGCGCGCTCGTGGGCGAGCAGGACGTCGTGCTCGGTCTCGTTCAGGGTGTGCAGCATGCCGGTGGAGACGACGACCCGGCCGGGCAGCCCGGGGATGGCATAGGCGTCGGCGGCGTCGTCCTCCAGGACGACCAGGCCGTCGCGGGCGGGCATGCAGGCCGCGTCCAGTGTCGCGGCGGCCAGCGTACGGGTCCGGCGCCAGAACATGCGGGCGGCCGCCCACACCGCGCCGCCGAGCAGCACTCCCGCGACGACGGCGACGGAGAGCGCGGTGGGATCCTGGTGCCGCGCGCTGCCGGCCGACCAGTGCCCGAGGGCGGCCAGTTGCGGGATGCGGATCAGGCCCGTGACGGCCAGCAGGCCCAGCGCGACGGTGCTCGCCGCGCCCAGGACCAGGGCGGAGACGGTGAGCAGCCAGGTGGCCAGGCGGGGTTCGCACCGCTCCGACAGCGGCCGCGCGCCGAGCGGCGCGAGCAGCGACAGCAGCAGCGGCACATAGACGGCGAGACGCATCCGGCCCTTCTTCTCGGTCGGTGTCCGGCTAGGGGCCGAGTCTGCCATCGGACGGCCGGCGAGCGCCATCGGCCCCCGGTACCCGTCTGCCCGGTGAATCACCGGGCACAGAGTGCCATGTAACGCTTGCTACATTCCCTCGTGTGCCGAAGCCTGTGTCGAAACCCCTGCCGACGGAAGAGCGGGAGAGCCGCTGGCTCGTCCTCGTGATCAGACTGCCGGCCGAGCCGAGCAGGCACCGGGTCGCGGTCTGGCGGGAGCTGCGCAAGGCGGGTGCGCTCTCGCTGGGCCAGGGGGTCTGGGCCGTACCCGACGTGCCGGTCTTCGCGGACGGTGTCGCCCGCGCCCTCGCGCTCACCGAGCAGGCCGGCGGGCGGACCGTGACCCTGAACGCCGCCGGGCGCAGCACCGAGGACGCGGCCCGCTTCCGGGCGCTGTTCACGGCCGCCCGGACCGCCGACTGGACGGAGTTCCTCGCCGACTGCGGCATGTTCGAGGAGGAACTGGTCAAGGAGATCCGCATCGGCACGTTCACCCTGGCCGAGCTGGCGGAAGAGGAGCAGTCGCTGGAGCGGCTGCGGCGCCGGCACCGCGACCTGACCGCGCGGGACGTGTTCGGCGCCCCGGAGGCGGCCGAGGCCGGCCGGCGGCTCAAGGAGTGCGCCGCGGCCTGCGAGGACTACGCCGAGCGCGTCTTCGCCGCACTGCACCAGAACCCCGAGGGGGAGCGGTGACCGGGCGGGCGGCCCCGGCCCGCCGGATGTGGCCGCTGTACGCGGCCGGGTTCACCACCGCCTTCGGCGCGCACGGCATCGCCGCCAGCCTCGGCGGTCGCGCCCAGGGCGCGGTCACCTCC
Organism: Streptomyces sp. CoH27; assembly: GCF_020181035.1. Taxonomy (GTDB): domain Bacteria; phylum Actinomycetota; class Actinomycetes; order Streptomycetales; family Streptomycetaceae; genus Streptomyces; species Streptomyces camelliae. Next base: position 95,160 of record NZ_JAIQYY010000002.1, on the reverse strand, counting down.
CTGCTGGTCCTGGGCGGGCTGCTCGCCCTCTACGACGGTGCCGAGGTGCTGCTCAAGCCGCTCTTCGGCACCCTCGCCGACCGCGTCGGCGCCCGCCCGGTCCTGCTCGGCGGGCTCGTGGCCTTCGCCGTCGCGTCCACGCTGTACGTCGTCGCCGACAGCCCCGGCTGGCTCTGGGCCGCCCGGCTCGGGCAGGGCGCCGCGGCCTCCGCGTTCTCGCCGTCCGCCTCCGCACTGGTCGCCCGCCTCAATCCGGCCGCAAAACACGGCCGTGCCTTCGGCAGTTACGGCTTCTACAAGTCCATCGGCTACACCCTCGGCCCGCTGCTCGGCGGCGTCCTCGTGTGGGCCGGGGGACTGCGACTGCTGTTCGCCGTGCTCGCGGTGCTCGGCGCCACGGTCGCCGCCTGGGCCGCGCTCGCCGTCCCCGTCGTACCCCCGCTGCCCAAGGCCCGGCAGACGGTGCTCGACCTCGCCCGGCGGCTGGCCGACCCGGCCTTCCTCGCCCCGACGTCGGCACTCGCGGCGGCGACCGCCGCGCTGTCGGTCGGAGTCGGGTTCCTGCCGGTCTCCGGCCGAGCCGCCGGGCTGGGCACGGTGGCGACCGGAGCGGCGGTGTCGGTGCTCGCCGGCTGCGCGGCCGTCGTCCAGCCACGCGCCGGACACGCCCTGGACGACGGCCGGCTGACCACCCGGACCGGTCTGGCCGCGGGCCTGCTGCTCACGGCCACGGGCCTGGCCTGCGCGATGCTGCCGGGCCTGACCGGGATCCTGATCGCGGCCGCCCTCACCGGTATCGGTACGGGCCTGATCACCCCGCTCGGCTTCGCCGCACTGGCCGCGAGTACCCCCGTGGAACGCCTCGGCCAGACTATGGGCGCCGCCGAACTCGGCCGCGAACTCGGCGACGCCGGCGGCCCGTTGCTGGTCGCCGGCGTCGCCTCCGTCACCACTCTGACCTACGGCTTCGGAGCACTCGCGGCCGTCGTCGGGGCGGGCGCGGTGGCAGCCCTCGCCCACCGCCGCCGATGAGTGGATCACCGAGCGGCCTGAGCCATTCGCTCGTCCGACTCGACGCCGGCCTGCGGCGACGCCGTGGCGAGCAGGAACGTCCACGCGGCGATGCCGGACGCGGCCCGCCTCTGCCGAGCTGTCCGAGTACTCAGGCGCTGAGCGAGGCGGGTTCCGGGCCGACCATGGACGAAGGCAGAACACCCCGCCGGCACGGCGAGAGCCGAGACGCCGAGCGGGAGGGAAGATGAGGTATGGGCACGACGGACTCCTCCCGAGCAGGCTGCGACCGGTCGGTGGTGGGTCCTGCCGCGCCGCCCAGTGGCCTGCTCGATCTGCTCAGCGTCGCCGCGGTGGTGCTGAACGCGCAGGGGAAGGTGGTCTTCTGGAGCCCGAAGGCCGAGGAACTGTTCGGCTACACCGCGACGGAAGCGCTGGGCCGGCACGCGGCTCGGCTGATGGTCCACGAGCAGCACCGGGACGCGGTGATCAAGCTGTTCGCCGAGGTCATGGAATCCGGCACCGACTGGGCAGGGGTGTTCCCGATCCGGCACAAGGACGGCAGCATCCGCCTGGTGGAGTTCCGCAACATGCGGCTGCTGGACGACCTCGGTGACGTCTACGCCCTGGGCCTTGTCGCGGACCAGGCCGCTGTGGAGCGGGTCGAGCGAGATGCCGCCCTGGCGATGTGTCTGGTGTCCCAGTCCCCGGTCGGGCTGGCCATTCTGGACCCGGACCTGCGGTACCTGGCCGTGAACCCTGCTCTCGAACGCATCACCGGTCAGTCCGCCGCCGAGCGTCTGGGGCGGCCGGCCGGCGAGGTTCTGACCTTCCTGGACACGGACCCCGAGGCACGTCTGCGCCGTGTCCTGGAGACGGGCGAGCCGGTCGTGGACCGGGAGATCATCTGTCGTCCCCCCGCCGATCCGGACCACGAGCACGCCTGGTCCGTCTCGTACTACCGGCTGGAGGATTCCGGTGGGCGGGTGCTGGGCCTGGCCTACTCCGTCATCGACGTCACCGAGCGTCATCGAGCCGCTGCCGAAGCGGCACAGGCCCGGCAACGGCTGGCACTGATCGCCAGAGCTTCCGCCTGCGTGGGCACCACCCTCGATCTGGAAGCGACGGCGCGCGAGCTTGCCGACGTCGTCGTACCGGTCCTGGCCGATGTGGCGGCCGTGGACGTACTCGACAGCGCTCTCGACGGCCGGACCGACCCACACGAGGGACCCGCCCTCTTCCGCGCCCTCGCGATCAGCGCGGCCCACTCCACCGAGGCGGTCCGCGCGGCCGACCCGCCGGGGGAACTCGCCCCCTACGACAGCGACCGCCTGATCACCCAGTGCGTGCGCACCCGGCAACCGGTACTGGTGCCCCACACCTCCCGTCAGGATCTGGAGCGCATCGCCCGGCATGGCGAGGCCGCCTCCCTCCTCGCGGCGGCCGGCGTTCACTCCTACCTGGCCGTACCGCTCCTCGCCCGGGGCGAAGTCCTCGGCGCCCTTGACCTCATACGCACCCGGAACCCCGCGCCTTTCGACGACGACGATGCGCTGCTCGCCCGGGAGCTGGCCGCCCGAGCCGCGGTCTGCATCGACAACGCCCGCGGATACCAGGCCCAGCGCCATGCGGCCCTCATCCTCCAGCGCAGTCTGCTGCCCGAGCGCCCGTCGCACCTGCCCGGCCTGGAGGTCGCCTGCCGCTACCAGCCCGCCGGCTCCGCGAGCGAGATCGGCGGCGACTGGTACGACGCCATCCCTCTCCAAGGTGACAGAACCGCCCTGGTCGTCGGAGACGTCATGGGCAGCGGCATCGATGCCGCCGCCACCATGGGGCAGCTCCGCAGTGCCGCCCGTGCCTTCGCCGAACTCGCCCTCGCCCCCGCCGAGGCCCTTCATCACCTGGATCACCTGACCGAAGGTGTCGAGCAGACCATCACCACCTGCGTCTACTGCGTCTACGACCCTCACCGGGACCAGTGCGAGATCTGCCTGGCCGGCCACCTGCCCCCGGCCCTGATACGCGGCGGCCACGCGGCACAGCTTCTGGACCTTCCCCCCGGCGCACCGCTGGGCGTCGGCGGGGTGCCCTTCGAGGCCGCCACGATCGCCTTCCGCCCCGGCGACGAGCTGGTCCTCTACACCGATGGCCTGATCGAAACCCGAAGCGAACCCATCGACGCCCGCCTCGACACCCTCCTCGACACCCTCACGGCGGCACATGGCGACGACCTGGAGGGCACGTGCGACCGCCTCCTGGAGACTCTGCGCCCGCCCGGTGGTGAGGACGACGTGGCACTGCTCATCGCCCGAGCCCGGTCCTGAGCCACCATGTCTGCGGACGACCTCGCCCGGCTCGAAGCCGGGCGGGTCCTCATCGTCCAGCTAGCCGGAGACGGCCTTCGCCCAGCCCCGGGTGACCGCCTGCCTCGCCTTCTCCAGTTGCGCGTCCGTCGGGAACTGCGGCGTTCCTTCGACCGTCGGCAGTCGTGCGGCGGCGGCCTCGTCGAGGGTGCCGTCCCGCCGCATGGCGTCCATGAGCACCGGGCGGGCATAGGCGCGCAGCCGGAGGTTCTGGCCTTCCGGGCCGAAGAGGTACTCGTGCCACAGGCGGGCAGCCGCCGGGTGCGGGGCGTGCTTGTTGATCGCCAGCGCGAAATACTGGGCGAAGCTGCCGTCGAAGGGGATCGCGACCTGCCAGTTCACGCCTTTGTCACGGAGCTGGTCGGCGTAGTCGAGGTTGATGTAGTCCCAGTTGATGCTGATCGGGGTCCGGCCGCTCGCGACCGTCGCCGAGGTGGAAGCGAGCGGGTTGAAGTTGCCGCGATGGTTGAGTTCGGCGAAGAAGCCGAGGCCTGGCTGGACGTCGTCGAACGACCCGTTGTTCGCCAGCGCGGCCGCGTAGACACTGGCGAAGGCGGTGGCCGACCGCCGCGGATCGCCTTCGAGTGCGACCTGGCCCTTGTACCGTGGCTTCAGCAGATCGGCGAAGGTCTGCGGACAGGGTTTGACCCGGTTGGCGTCGCAGCCGATGGAGATGTAGCCCCCGTAGTTGTTGGCCCAGCGGGCCTTGGAGTCCTTCTGATTTCCGGGGATCGAAGCGTAAGCGGCCACCTTGTACGGCGCGAGAAGGTTCTTCACCGCTGCTTTCCGTGCGAACGTGTCGCCCACGTCGATCACGTCGGGTGCCGTCGGCCGGTTCCCCCTGTTGCTCAGGGCGTCGATCTCGTCCTCGCTGTGGCCCAGCGGCTGCTCGACGGTGACCTTGATCCCGTACTTCTTCTCGAAGCCGTTGATCAGGCTGCCGTAGCCGGCCCAGTCACGCGGCAGCGCGATCGCTCTGAGCGTGCCCTCCTGCTTCGCTGCGGCGATCAGTGCGCGCATGCCGCCCATGCTCTCGGCGGACGTGGCGGCCGACGGCTTCGCGTGGCCGGCGGGCGGTGTGTTCTCGCAGGCGCTCAGGCCCAGTGCCACGAGAGCGAAGCAGCCGAAGACCGCCGCTGCTCGGGCACACGGTGTGGTCACGGCTGCTCCCGGACGTGGGGGATGAGGTGGTCACCTCGGCCGGCTGCCGGCGGTGCCACCGGGTCCGCAGCGGCGGGCCTGCCGCTGTGCGTCCCGGCTCTTTCGGCTCCACGGCGCCGGCGAAGTGGTCATCGAGGCCAGCGTACCCGGCCGCCTCGACAGCGGAATGCCGCCCGGGAGGCCCGAGATCACCGTCTTCCCCCGGCACCCCGGCTTCTTCGTACGGACGTACCGGCTCACCTCACAGCGCGGTGTCGTCCCATTGGTCGAGCAAGAGCTCGTCGAGTCCTTCCCCCTCCGGCGTGGCGTCGTGGCGCAGGGAGTGTTCCGCCCAGATGACCTTGCCGGTGGCCGTGTAGCGGGTCCCCCAGCGTTCGGCGAAGCGGGCGACCAGGAAGAGACCGCGGCCGCCTTCGTCGGTGACCTTCGCCCGGCGCAGCCGGGGCGAGGTGCTGCTGCCGTCGGCGACCTCGAAGATCAGGCTGCCCGCATCGGGGCTGCCGACCGGCTCCGTGCGCAGCAGCCGCACGGCGATGGGCTCGGCTCCGTAGCGAATGGCGTTGGTGATCAGCTCACTGAGGATGAGTTCGGCGGTGAAACCGATCCGCTCCAGCCCCCACTCGGCCAGCCGACGGGCGCAGGCGGTGCGCACGGGGGCCACCGCAGCCGGGTCACGGGGCACCTCCCACTCGGCGACCTGATCCGGTCCGAGCCGGCGCGTGCGGGCCACCAGCAGCGCGATGTCATCCCGGGGCCGGTCGGACAGCATGGCCTCCATCACCGCCGCGCAGGTGGCCTCCGGTGTGCGACCGGGCCCGGTCAGAGCGTCGCGCAGGGCCGCCAAGCCGGCGCCCAGGTCCCGGGTGCGGTCCTCGATCAGCCCGTCGGTGTACAGCACCAGCCGGGCGTCCTCGGGCACGGTGAGCTCGGCGGTCTCGACGGGCAGGCCCGCTCCGAGTCCCAGCGGCGGGGAGACGGGCAGCTGAGGGAAGTCGACGGTCCCGTCGGGCCGGACGACCGCCGGTCCCGGGTGGCCCGCGGTGGCGATGGCCAGCCGCCCGGAAGTGGGGTCGTAGACGGCGTACTGGCAGGTCGCTCCGGTGATCACCCCCTGCTCGTGCTCCGCCGCGGTGACCTCCTCGGCGTCGATCTGCGCCACCAGCTCGTCCAGCCGGCCCAGCAGCTCCTCGACGGGCATGTCCAGGGCGGCGAAGTTGTGCACGGCGGTGCGGAGCCGGCCCATCGTCGCCGCGGCGTGCAGACCGTGGCCGACGACATCGCCCACGACCAGCGCCACCCGGGTACCGGACAGCGGGATGACATCGAACCAGTCCCCGCCCACCCCGGCCTGGGCCGGCAGATAGCGGTAGGCGACGTCGAGGGCGGACTGCTCGGGCAGCGCGCGGGGCAGCAGGCTGTGCTGCAGGGTGACGGCCATGGCGTGTTCGCGGGTGTAGCGGCTCGCGTTGTCGATGCACACCGCTGCCCGGGCGGCCAGCTCCTCGGCGAAGGTCACGTCCTCGTCCTCGAACGCAGGGGAGCCCTCCGCGCGCCGGAAGACCACCACGCCCAGCACCACGCCGCGGGCGCGCAGGGGCACCGCGAGCATGGAGCGGATGCCGTGATCGAAGATCCGCCCGGCACTTTCCGGCTGCCGGGCCCGCCAGGCGCCGGCGGCGGACACGTCCCTGATCAGGACCGGGCGGCCCTCGGCCAGCGCGGTGGAGACGGGGTCGGCCGGGACGAGCCGGATCAGCTCGCCGACGGGGTGGAGGGGAGGGCCCGCGTCGACACCGGCGACGGCGCTGCGGCGCAGCTCGGTGATCCCGGCGCCACCCGAGCTCTCCTCGCCACGCAGGACCCGGTCCAGCAGATCGACGGTGACGACGTCGGCGAACCGGGTCACCGCCACCTCGGCCAGTTCCTCGGCCGTGCGCTTCACATCGAGCGTGGTGCCGATCCGCAGTCCGGCGTCGTAGAGCGACTGCAACCGTTCACGCGCCTGCTCCGCCCGGCCGGACACGGCACGCAGCTCGGTGGTGTCCCGGAGCGTGACCACGCTGCCGTCCGGTCCGTGCGGTGCGGTGAGCCGCTTGCTGACCGCGAGCAGCCGGTCGGCCGCCAGGTACACCTCGTCGGTGGCGGGGCGGTCGCCGGCCAACAGCCCGGCGAGGTCCTCGTCCAGCCCCAGATCGGTGACGTGCCGCCGCTCGGCATCCGCCGGCAGGTCCAGAAGCCGCCGTGCCTCGTCGTTGGCCAGCAGCAGCCGGCCGTCACCGCCGACGATCAGCACTCCTTCCCGCACCGCGTGCAGCACCGCGTCGTGGTGCTCGTACATCCGGGTCATCTCGGTCGGCCCCAGGCCGTGGGTCTGCCGCCGCAGCCGCCGGCTCACCAGGCCCGACCCGCCCGCGGCGACGACCAGGGCCGTGGCGGCGCCGCCGAGGAGGACCGGCAGCTGACGGTTCACCCGGTGCCGCACCCTCTCGACCCTGACGGGCACGGAGACGATGGCGATGACCGAACCGCCGGGACCCCTGACGGGCACCGCCGAGATCACGGAGAGCCCCAGCGAGCCCCTGAACGTACTCGTGAACGGCGTGCCGGTCGCCGCCGCCGCGTAGGGCCCGATGACGCGTTTCCCGATCTGACGCGGGTCGCTGTGCGCGAGGGTGATCCCGTTCAGCCCGTACACGATGACGGCGTCGACGCCTGTGGCCGTCCGGGTCGCCTCGGCGTGCGGCTGCAGCGCCGCCGTCGGGTTCGCACTGTTCAGCGCCGACACGGTCCCCGGGGCGTTCGCGAACGTCTGCGCCACGGTGAGCGTCCGGTGGCGGGCGTCCGCCATCACGTCGCGTCGGGCCTGCACGACGAGCGCCACGAGGGCGGCGGCGACGAGCAGCATCACCACCGCCAGCTGGAGCACGAAGACCTGGCCCGCGAGGCTGCGCAGACTCAGCAGTGAACCCGACCGCCGCGCCTGTCTCGCCCGGCGTGGCCGACCGGGCCGGTGAACGCTCATGGACGCATCAGACACATCCTGCCCGGATTGACTCGAAACTCCACTCATATCCCCTTTCTATCTTTTCCAGGTGACCGACCTCGAAGCGACGGCGGGCGGACTCGCACGGACTCAAGCGTCGGCTGACCGGACACGCGGAACGATGTAGCCTCCGAAGACCGCCCTTGACCTGCAGAAGCAGGCAGGGAGCAGAACGAATCGGGAGTTTCTTCGTGTTTCGTACCATGTTCAAGTCCAAGATCCACCGGGCCACCGTCACCCAGGCCGACCTGCACTACGTGGGATCGGTGACCATCGACGCCGACCTCCTCGACGCCGCCGACCTGCTGCCCGGCGAGCTCGTGCACATCGTCGACATCACCAACGGCGCCCGCCTGGAGACGTACGTCATCGAGGGTGAGCGCGGGTCCGGGGTCATCGGGATCAACGGGGCCGCGGCCCATCTGGTGCATCCCGGAGACCTGGTGATCATCATCAGCTACGCTCAGGTCACCGACGCCGAGGCACGTGAGCTGCGGCCACGGGTGGTGCACGTGGACGGCGCCAACCGGATCGTCTCCCTCGGCGCCGACGCGTCCGAACCGGTGCCCGGTTCGGACCAGCGGCGCAGCCCGCAGGCTGTGCCGACGGCCTGACCGGAGCGCCTGATCAGGACCGGACCAGGAGCGTGTGAGCCCATGAGCGAGATCGACATCCGCGACGACCGGGCGGCCGGCCGCCTGGAGGCCGTCGGCGAGGGCGAAGTCGTCGGCCGTATCGAGTACTTCGTGCTGGAGTCGCCCGCGCGCGCCCTGGTCCCGGTCCATACCGTCGTCGAGCCCGCCCACGAGGGCAAGGGCATCGCCGGCTCCCTCGCCCGCGAGCTGTACGCCGTCGCCGAACGCGAGGGCGTCCTGGTGGCCCCGCTGTGCCCGTACGTGGTCACGTGGGCCGCCCGCCACCCCGAGGTCGCCCCGCCGGCCGACCCGGCGCTGCTGTCGGCCGCGAAGGACTGGCTGCGGGGCCACCCGGGCCGCTTCTGAAGACCCGGCTCGCCCAGTCGGGTGAGTGACCCAGGGCTCGCCGGGCAGGCGTGGGACGAGTCCAGAGGGACGATGGATC
>NZ_JAIQYY010000002.1:55442-86445 GCF_020181035.1 Streptomyces sp. CoH27 | reverse complement strand
GGACGACGAGTCCGGAAGGGCGACGTCCCACGACTGCCCGGAGGCCCCCATGACCACCCCGGATCCCTACCCCACCCCGGTCCCACCCCCCGCACCCCCACCCGGCCCCACCCCACCGGAGCCGGGACCCCAGCCCCCGCCACCCCCGCCGTCCCCGGGCCCGGTACCGCCGGAACCGTCCCCGTCCCCGATCCCCCCGGGCCCGGAGCCGGTACCGAACCCCGAGCCCGGGCCGCCCCTCACGTGAGGCATCGGGTGAAAGCGTCGGGCCGAACGGCAAAGGGCCGCACGGAAAACTACGCCGAGACCTCGCTCCGGTCCCCGCCCCACAGCGTGTGGAACGCACCCTCCCGGTCCACCCGCCGATACGTGTGCGCCCCGAAGAAGTCCCGCTGCCCCTGCGTCAGCGCTGCCGGCAGGCGAGACGCCCGCAGCGCGTCGTAGTACGCCAGCGCCGCCGAGAACCCGGGCGTGGGCACACCCTGCCGCACCCCCGCGATCACCACCTCACGCCAGTCGTCCTGCGCGTCGGCGATCTCGCGGGCGAACGTCTCGTCCGACAGCAGGCTCGGCAGGTCGGCGCGGGCGTCGTACGCGGCGCGGATGCGGTCCAGGAACGCCGCCCGGATGATGCAGCCGCCCCGCCAGATCGCGGACACCGCACCGAGGTCGACGTCCCAGCCGTACTCCTCGCTGCCCGCGGCGATCTCGTGGAAACCCTGCGTGTACGACACGATCTTGGACGCGTACAGCGCCTGCTCGACCCGGTCGGCGAAGGCCGCCGCCTCCTCCTTGCCCAGCGGCGCCGCCTTCGGCCCCGCCAGCCCCTGCGAGGCCTCGCGGAGCCCCGCGTGACCGGACAGCGAGCGCGCGAAGACCGCCTCGGCGATGCCGGACACCGGAACGCCCAGGTCCAGGGCGATCTGCACCGTCCAGCGGCCGGTGCCCTTCTGCTCGGCCTGGTCGACCACGACGTCCACGAACGGCTTGCCGGTCGCCGCGTCCACGTGGGACAGCACCTCGGCCGTGATCTCGATCAGGTAGGAGTCCAGCCGGCCCTGGTTCCAGGTGCGGAAGATCTCCGCGATCTCGGCGGGTGAGTATCCGGCGACATCGCGCAGCAGCTGGTAGGCCTCGCCGATCAGCTGCATGTCGGCGTACTCGATGCCGTTGTGGACCATCTTCACGAAGTGCCCGGCACCGTCCGGACCCACGTGCGTGACACACGGCGCGCCGTCCTTCGCCTTCGCCGAGATCTTCTCCAGCATCGGGCCCAGCGAGTCGTACGACTCCTTCGGCCCGCCCGGCATGATGCTCGGCCCGTGCAGCGCGCCCTCCTCACCGCCGGAGACGCCCATGCCGACGAAGTGGATGCCCTGCTCGCGCAGCGCCTTCTCCCGGCGCCGGGTGTCCGCGAAGTGCGCGTTGCCGCCGTCGATGATCATGTCGCCGGGCTCCAGCAGCGGCGCGAACTCCTCGATCACGGCGTCCGTCGGACCGCCCGCCTTGACCATGATCACCAGGCGACGCGGGCGCTCCAGCGCCGCCACGAACTCCTCGGCGGTCTCGGTCCCGATGAAGTCGCCCTCACTGCCGAACTCCTCCACCAGCGCCTTGGTCCGCGCCACCGTACGGTTGTGCACAGCGACGGTGTAGCCGTTGCGGGCGAAGTTCCGGGCAAGGTTGCGGCCCATGACCGCGAGGCCCGTGACACCGATCTGCGCTGAAGTGCTCATGCCGCCTGCTCCCTGATCGCCTCATTGACTACGGCTCCGTCAGTACGGGTCCTCGCCCATCCTTACGTGCCGCTGTGGCGAGTGCACATCCGACCCGCCAGCCTTGAGTACGCGGCGACGGCGTCTGGAGCCTCAGTGTTCGGCGGATCAGGCCAAGCAGGGGCCGTTCCCGGCCACTTGGGCGGTGCGGGAGGCCGGATTTCCGTCTTGTCATGGCCTGTTCGCGGCGCTTACTTTTTCCCCTCCTGACGCATGCCGAGGGGACATCGGACATGGCCGTACGCGGCCGGCATCGCCGGTACCAGCCGAACAGGATCAACCGCGCCTCACTCACCGTCACGGCGGGCGGCGCCGGCCTCGCCATCCCGCTGGTCGCCGCCGGCACCGCCGACGCGGCCGACGCCGCCTCCTGGAACAAGGTCGCCGCCTGCGAGTCCAGCGGAAACTGGAGCATCAACACCGGCAATGGCTACTTCGGCGGGCTGCAGTTCACCCAGTCCACCTGGGAGGCGTACGGCGGCACCCGGTACGCGCCGCGCGCCGACCTCGCCGGCCGCGACCAGCAGATCGCCGTCGCCGAGCGGGTCCTCGACGGGCAGGGGCCCGGTGCCTGGCCGGTGTGCTCGGTGCGGGCCGGGCTGACCCGGGGGGACGCCGACCCCGCAGTGCACACGGACAGCGCGGCGACCCGGCCCGTGCACGCCGCGAAGAAGAGCTCCGCACGGGATGTGACGCCGCAGACCACTCCGCAGTCGCGCGCGGGCCGGGCCGAGATGTACACGGTGGTGCACGGCGACACGCTGTCCGGGATCGCCGAGGACCACCACGTGCACGGCGGCTGGCGCACGCTCTACGCCGGCAACCGCTCCACGATCGGCGCCGACCCGAACCTGATCCTCCCGGGCCAGCGGCTCGCCCTGCGCGGCATGGCCGCCCCCGGCACCAAGTCACCGCAGCGGAAAGCCCCTTCGGAGCACAAGTCCGCACCCCACAAGACCCGGACCCGGACCACCGGCCGTACGCTCGTCGCCCCGGTCGACGCCCCCATCGGCACCGGCTACGGCGTGGCGGGCGGGCACTGGTCGAAGGGGTAGCACACCGGCGTCGACTTCCTCGTGCCGACCGGTACCTCCGTGAAGGCCGTGGAGGCCGGGGAGGTGTTGGCCGCGGGCTGGGGCGGCTCGTACGGCTACCAGGTGGAGATCCGGCACGCCGACGGCCGCTACAGCCAGTACGCCCACCTGTCGGCGATCTCCGTGCGGATCGGGCAGCAGGTCGGCACCGGCCAGCGCATCGGCCGTTCCGGGGCCACCGGCAACGTCACCGGCCCGCACCTGCACTTCGAGGTGCGGACCGGACCCGCCTTCGGTTCGGACATCGACCCGCTCGCCTATCTGCGGGCCGGCGGCGTCACGATCTGACGCCCGTACGGTCCAGGGCCGGCAGCCGTACGAGGACGCCCGGTGCGGGGAGCACCCAGGCGGCGAGCGGTTGGCCGGCCTCGGCGTCCACCCCGGTGCCGGCCGGCGCCGACAGCAGGCCCCGCGCGGCCGGCCCGTCGAGCGTGCCGTCGGTCCGCGCGGGCCCGCCGGGCCGCTCCGCCTCGGGCGGTGTCGTCACCCGCTGCTGCGGCACACCGGGGAGCGCCGCCGACGCCTCCGGCTTCGCGGAGGCCGGGCCCGCGTCCGGCGCGGGGGCCTTTGCCGCCGCCGGCGTTCCGGTGCGCTCGATCCGTTCGGTCGTCAGCAGGACCAGGCCGCCCGCCGCCACCACCCCGCAGGCGATGGCGAGCCCGGAGCCCAGGTCGCCGTAGCGGAACGTCTCGCCGAACATCAGGATGCCGATGGCCGCCGCCAGCACCGGGTTGACCACGGTCTGCGTGGACAGCGGGGCGGCGAGACCACCGCCGCGGTAGGAGGCCTGGGACAGTGCGACGCCGGCGACCGCGAACACCCCGATCAGGCAGAGCCACGGCAGGTCGACCGGGTCGACGCCGCGGGTCCAGTCCTCGGCGACGGTCTTGGTGAACACCGAGGACATGCCGAACGCGACACCGGAGGCGGTGGCGAGCAGCACGCTGCGCACCGCGGGGTGCCGGTGCGCGGCCACTCCCGCGCCCGTCAGCGCGGCCACCGCGGCACCGGTCACCAGCGCGACCGCGACCCGCTGTGCTGTGTCGAGGGAGTGGGAGTCGGAGGAGCCGACCAGGGACAGCAGGCCGGCGAGGCCCACCGTGGCCATGACGGCGCCGCGCCAGGCGGCGGACCCGGCCCTGCGGCCGACGAACAGCGCCGCCATGGGCAGCGCGAAGACGATGGTCAGTGCGCCGAGCGGCTGGACCAGACTGAGCGGCCCGTAGGCCAGCGCCACCACGTGCAGCACACCGCCGAGCCCGTTGAGCGCGAGCGCTCCCCACCAACTCGGGCGGCGCAGCGGCATGTACGCACTGTCCGGGGAGGACACCGCGACCTGCTCCTGCACGATCGCGCCGCCGGCGTAGGCGAGGGCGGACACGACCGACAACAGCACGGACAGCGCGAGGGCGCTCATCAGCGTCTCCTCTGCGCGGGACGGGGGCCCTGAGCCCGGTGCGGCGTACGGTCGGCTTCCATGCCCAACACTCTGCCCGCCCGCGTCTGTTCCCGTCGTCGTCCCTGAGCACGCAATGCGTCCTACTGCCGATGGAGTACGACGATGACCCGATCATCCTTGGGACGGGTGTGCCTGGTAGTACTGCCCGTCGTGGACCTCGACCCCGAACTCGCCGCCCTCCGCCCGCTCGGCGGCTTCTTCGCCCTGCGCACCGACGAAGCGGCGCCGCCGACCACCCTCGCGCAGGTGTACGCGAAGACGTCCTCCGGCGTTCACCGCGACGCCCTGTCCGCGCGTGTCGCCGTGGTCGCCGAGCGGCTGCGCGCCCCCGAGCCGCGGGTCGCCGCCTCCATCGCCCAGCAGGGGCTGGCGGCCCGGCTGTGGTCGGCGGCCCTCGGCTGCGCCGCCCTGTACGGCCGGCTGCCCGACCTCGACCCCCGCCGCTTGTGCTGGGACCCCCTGGGGTCCGCCCCCGACGACCTGTGGCTGACCGGCGTACGCCCGCTGCCCGGGGACCCCGACCTCGTCGCCGGGGTACTGCACCGACACCTGGAACCCCTGGGGGAGACCCTGAGGGACCGTTACGGTGTCGCGGTCGGGCTGCTGTGGGGCAACGCGGGCTCCGCGCTCGCCGGCGCCGCCCGGGAACTGGACCGCTGGGCCCGGGCGAACGGCCGCCGTGACGTGGCGGACCGGACCCGCACGCTCACGGACGCCCTCTTCGCCCACCCCCTGCTGCGCCCCACCGGCACCCGCACCGGCACCGCGTTCCGCCGCCGCAGCTGCTGCCTGTACTACCGGGTGCCCGGCGGCGGGGTCTGCGGCGACTGCTGCTTCACGCGGCCTCCGCGCTCTTCCCCGGGGGCCGTCTCCGGGTGACCATGAGGGGGACCTGCCACCGAGACCAGGGGGTTGTCGGGTGCGAGTGGGACTGCTGACCCGGGAGTACCCCCCGGACGTGTACGGCGGCGCTGGAGTCCATGTGGAGTTCCTGGCACGGGAGTTGACCGCCCTGGTGGACCTGGAGGTGCACTGCTGGGGCGAGGGCCGCGCAGTGGGCGTCGTACGCCACCGGCCCTGGTCCGCGCTCGACGGCGCCAACGACGCGCTGCGCACCTTCTCCGTGGACCTCTCCGTCGCCGCCGCCCTCGAAGGCCGCGAACTCGTCCACTCCCACACCTGGTACGCGAACCTCGCCGGCCACCTCGCCAAGCTGCTGTACGGCATCCCGCACGTGGTCACCGCCCACTCCCTGGAGCCGCTGCGGCCCTGGAAGGCGGAGCAGCTGGGCGGCGGATACGCGCTGTCGGGCTGGGCCGAGCGCACCGCCGTGGAAGCCGCCGACGCGGTGATCGCCGTCTCGGGCGCCATGCGCGAGGACATCCTCACCTGCTATCCGGCGCTGGACCGAAAGCGCGTCCACGTCGTGCACAACGGCATCGACACCCGCCTGTACCGTCCGGACCACGGCACCGACGCCCTCCTGCGCCACGGCGTCGACCCCGACCGCCCATACGTACTGTTCGTCGGCCGCATCACCCGCCAGAAGGGCGTGCCCCAACTGCTGCGCGCGGTACGGGAGATCGACCCAGCCGCCCAGGTCGTGCTGTGCGCCGGTGCCCCCGACACCCCGGAGATCGACCGCGAGTTCCGGGAGCTGTACGAGGAGGTGCACCGGGTCCGCGAGGGCGTGCTCTGGATCCCGCAGATGCTGCCGCGCGCCGAGGTCGTCCAACTCCTCACGCACGCCGCCGTGTTCGTCTGCCCGTCGGTGTACGAGCCGCTCGGCATCGTCAACCTGGAGGCGATGGCGTGCGGCACCCCGGTCGTGGCCTCCCGGGTCGGCGGCATCCCGGAAGTGGTGGCGGACGGCACGACGGGGCTCCTGGTGGACGTGGACGACGGTTTCGAGGCGGGCCTGGCCCGGGCGCTGGACACCGTCCTCGGCGACCCGGAGGGGGCCCGGCGGATGGGAGAGGCCGGACGGGTGCGCGCGGTGGAGGAGTTCGGCTGGGACGCGGTGGCCCGCCGCACCGCCGGACTGTACGAGGAGATCCTCAAGGGGGCTTAGCCCGTGCGGGGTCGGGGCAACCATGGTTCTACCAGGGTGAGGGGAGCGGCCATGCGTCGTGGAGGGCCTTCCGTACTCGGGATCGTGCTGGCGGGCGGGGAGGGCAAGCGTCTGATGCCGCTCACCGCGGACCGCGCCAAACCCGCGGTCACCTTCGGCGGCACGTACCGCCTCGTCGACTTCGTCCTGTCCAACCTCGTCAACGCCGATGTGCTGCGCATCTGTGTGCTGACCCAGTACAAGTCGCACTCGCTGGACCGGCACATCACCACCACCTGGCGGATGTCCAGCCTGCTTGGCAACTACGTCACCCCGGTCCCGGCCCAGCAGCGCCTCGGCCCGCGCTGGTACCTGGGCAGCGCCGACGCGATCCTGCAGTCCCTGAACCTCGTCCACGACGAACAGCCCGAGTACGTCGCGGTGTTCGGCGCCGACCACGTGTACCGGATGGATCCGCGGCAGATGCTCGCACAGCACATCGAGGGCGGCGCCGGGGTGACGGTGGCCGGCATCCGGGTGCCGCGCGCGGAGTCCTCGGCCTTCGGCGTGATCACGCCCGACACGGACGGCCGTACGATCCGCCGCTTCCTGGAGAAGCCGGCGGACCCACCCGGACTGCCGGACGCCCCGGAGACCGTGTTCGCCTCGATGGGGAACTACGTCTTCACCACCAAGGCCCTCGTCGAGGCGCTGCACCGGGACGCCGAGGACGGGCAGTCCGTGCACGACATGGGCGGCTCGATCCTGCCCCAGCTCACGGTGCGCGGCGAGGCCCAGCTGTACGACTTCGGCGACAACCACGTGCCCGGTGAGACCACCCGCGACCAGGGCTACTGGCGGGACGTGGGCACCCTGGACGCCTACTACGAGGCGCACATGGACCTCATCGCCGAGCGCCCCGCCTTCAACCTGTACAACCGGCAGTGGCCCATCTACACCCACTCGGGCCAGCTCTCCCCGGCCCGCTTCAGCGCGGGCGGCATCGCGAGCGAGTCCATCATCAGCGCGGGCTGTCTGATCCGTGGTCAGGTCACCCGGTCCGTGCTGTCGCCCGGCGTACGGATCGACCCGGGCGCGGTGGTCCAGGGCTCGGTGCTGCACGACAACGTGCACATCGGCCGGGGCGCGGTGGTCCGGGGTGCCGTCCTGGACAAGAACGTCGAGGTCCCGCCGGGTGCGACGATCGGCGTCAACCCGGAACGGGACGCGGAGCTGTACACGGTCTCGGCGGGCGGGGTGATCGCCCTGGGGAAGGGTCAGCGGGTGACCTGACCGCCGGACGGACACCCCGTCAGACGGCGCGCGGACGCGACGCGTTCCGCGCCGTTCCCTCCGGTTGCCCGGGTTTGCGTCGTCAGCCCCTCAGGATGCAGGGAACGATGTCGAACCTCCGGAGGTCATCCGACATGAGAGGGACCCGGCGTACACGGCTGTGCCTGGCCGGGGTGATGACAGCGTCCGCGCTGATCGCCACCCCCTCCGCATACGCCGCCGAGCGGACCGATGGACACCTCACCGACCTGGTCAACCCCTTCATCGGGAGCCAGGACGAGGGCAACACCTTCCCCGGCGCGGCCGTGCCCTTCGGCATGGTGCAGCTCTCCCCGGACACCGGCCACTTCGCCGGCTACGACTACACGCAGAACCGGGTCCGCGGCTTCTCCCTCGTCCATCTCTCGGGCGTCGGCTGCCGCATCGGCGGCGACCTGCCCGTGCTGCCGACCACCGGCGACGTGACACAGACGGACTACACCACGTACGCGGCCTCCTTCGCGCACCAGGACGAGGCGGCGAGCCCCGGCTACTACCGCGTCGGCCTCTCCTCCGGCATCCGCGCCGAACTGACCGCCACCGAGCGCACCGGCGTCCAGCGCTACACCTTCCCGGCCACCGACAAGGCCAACGTCCTGCTGAACGCCGCCCAGTCGCTGCACAAGCCGGTCTCCGCCACCGTCGAGATCCTCGACGACCACACCGTGCGCACCGAGATCACCGGGCACGGCTTCTGCCGGGACACCCGCCCCTACACGGTCTACACGATCACCCGCTTCAGCCGGCCCTTCACCGCCTACGGCACCTGGGACGGCCGGAGCGTCACCCCGGGCTCGCGCAGCGGACACGGCGGCGCCTACGTCCGCTTCGACACCAGCAAGGACCGTACGGTCGAGGCGACCACCGCGCTGTCGTACGTCGACTCGCGCGGCGCGGCCGGAAACCTCGCCGCGGAGGGCGGCCGGTCCTTCGACACCGTGCGCGAGCGAGCCCGCGCGGAGTGGGAGCGGAGGCTCGCCGGCGTGCACGTCCGGGGCGGCACACAGACCCTGCGCCGGACCTTCTACTCCTCGCTGTACCGGTCCTTCCTGGCGCCGAACATCGGCGGCGACACCGATGGCCGTTACTTCGGCTGGGACCGCCGGGTCCACCACGCCGATGGGTTCACGTACTACCAGAACTGGTCGCTGTGGGACACCTACCGCACCCAGGTGCAGCTCCTCGCCCTGCTCGCCCCGCGCGAGGCACGGGACATGGCCCGCTCGGTGGTGGCGATCGACGAGGACGGCGGCTGGCTGCCGAAGTGGGGCTACGGCCCGGTCGAGACGAACGTCATGAGCGGCGACCCGGTCACCCCGTTCCTGACCGCCGCCTATCAGACCGGACTGCTCAAGGGCTTCGCGGAGCGGGCCTACCGCGCGCTGAGGAAGAACGCCGACGGTGTCCCGCCCGCCGAGTACCCGGGCATCGGCCGGGAGGCCAACGCCGAGTACATCGCGCACGGCTTCGCCCCGTTCATCGAGAACCGCCCGCTGGCCAAGATGGGCGACTCCGACTACCACCACGGCGCGTCCGTCACCCTGGAGTACGCGCTCGCCGATGCCATGCTGGCCCAGATGGCCCGCGGCCTCGGCCATGACGCGGACGCCGCCCGCTACGCCGCCCGCGCGCAGAACTACCGGAACATCTTCGACCCCGGCACCGGCTTCTTCCGCGCCCGCGACGCCTCCGGCGCCTTCACCGGCTCGGCCGACCCGGCCCGCGGCACCGGCTTCCATGAGGGCACCGCCTGGCAGTACCAGTGGCTCGTCCCGCAGGACGTACCCGGCATGGTCCGGCTCATCGGCGGCGAGCGCACGGCCAACGCCCGCCTGGACTCCTTCTTCGCCTACGACAAGCTGCTGGCCGACCCCGCGAGGACCGCCCGCGAGGTGTGGGTGCACGGCGACGCGTACGACTACTACAACGCCGCCACGTACAACCCGATGAACGAGCCCGACCTCATCGCGCCGTACACCTATCTCGCCACCGGCCAGCCCTGGAAGACCACCGACGTGGTCCACGCCGCCCTGACCCTGTTCACCGACGGACCCGGCGGCATCACCGGCAACGACGACCTGGGAACCATGTCCGCCTGGAACGTGCTGTCGTCCATCGGCCTGTTCCCGATCCAGCCCGGCTACGGCACCTGGGGCCTGTCCACGCCCGTCTTCGACCGGGTCGACCTCACCCTGGACCGCCGCTACTGGCCGAGCGGCGGGCTGACCATCGCCGCGCCCGGCACCTCGGCCACCGACCGCTACATCCAGGCCGTCCACACCGACGGCACGCCGCACGGGCGGACCTACGTCACGAACGACGCGCTGCGGTCGCTGCACTCGCTCGCGTTCACGGTCGGCCCGCGCCCGTCTGAGTGGGGTACGTCACCCGGGGCGGCGCAGCCCGTTCTGAAGTGAGCTGACATATCACGTGGTCCCGCCCCTACCCACCCTTGTTGGAGGGGCGGGACTTAATCTGCTGTTAACTGAGCGTAGCCTGATCATACTTGACCGTAATCGCTTGTCGGAGATTCACTGCGAGTGACTGCACATCCACCCGTCGTCGCGCGTGAGGCAGGCCCTTGACTTCCGATCTGCTCGCTCCACTCGACCTGGCGTTCTGGAACATCGAGTCCGACCGGCATCCGATGCACCTCGGCGCGCTCGGCGTCTTCGGTGCCCACTCGCCCACCGCCGGCGCCCACGCGGCCGACCTGCTCGCCGCCCGCGCCGCCGCCGTACCCGGGCTCCGCCTGCGCATCCGCGACGTGTGGCAGCCGCTCGCCTTCGGCGGCGCCGCCCGCGAGACCGACCCGGACTTCGACCCGCTGAACCACGTCCGGCTGCACGCCCCGACCGCCGACTTCCACGCGGTGGCCGGCCGGCTGATGGAACGCCCGCTGGAGCGCGGCCGCCCGCCGTGGGAGGCGCACGTCCTGCCCGGCGAGGACGGGATGTCCTTCGCGGTGCTGTTCAAGTTCCACCACGCCCTCGCCGACGGGCTGCGCGCGCTGAAGCTCGCCGCCGGTGTCCTGGACCCGGTGGACCTGCCCGAGCGGCCGCCGCGCGCCCTGGAACCGCCGCGCGGCCTGCTGACGGACGTACGCAGGCTGCCGGGCATGGTCCCCGGGCTGGTCCGGGGCGCCCTGTCCGACGCGGGCCGGGCCCTGGACATCGGCGCCTCCCTCGCCCGGTCCACGCTCGGCATGCGGCCCTCCACCGCGCTCACCTCGGCCCCGAGCGGCACCCGCCGCACCGCCGGCGTGGTCGTCGACATCGACGACGTGCACCGGGTGCGCAAGAGCGCCGGCGGCACGGTCAACGACGTCCTCATCGCCGTCGTCGCAGGCGCTCTGCGCCGCTGGCTGGAGGAGCGCGGCGAGTCCACCAAGGGTGTGGCGCCCCGGGCCCTCATCCCCGTGTCCCGGCGGCGCCCGCGCACCGCGCACCCGCAGGGCAACCGGCTCTCCGGCTATCTGATACGGCTCCCGGTGGACGAGTCCGACCCGCTCGGCCGCCTCGACACCGTGCGCACGGCGATGGTCCGCAACAAGGACGCGGGGCCGAACCGGGGCGCCGGCGCGGTCGCGCTGCTCGCCGACCACGTCCCGGCGCTCGGGCACCGGCTCGGCGGGCCGCTGGTCGGCCAGGCCGCCCGGCTCTGGTTCGACATCCTGGTCACCAGCGTGCCGCTGCCCGGGCTGGGGCTGCGCCTCGGCGGACAGGAGCTGAGGGAGGTGTATCCACTGGCCCCGCTCGCGCCCGGGCAGGCACTGGCGGTGGCGATCTCGACGTACCGCGGCCGTGTGCACTACGGGCTGGTCGCCGACGCGGAGGCCGTGCCGGACCTGGACCGGTTCGCGTACGCGGTGTCGGCCGAGGTCGAGACGCTGCTGTCGGCTTGCGAGCTGTGAGGGACGGCCACCCGCCCACCCGTGCCACTCTCGTCGTCGGGTGCGGGTGGCCGCCGTGGGGCCTCTTCGCCCGTCGGCGGCCTGCGGGTTCGATGTTCGAGGGTCCCCACCCGCACCACCCGCACCAACCGCACCACCCTCGCCCAGGGTGCGGGTGGCTCCCGTGGGGCCGCCTCGCCGTCGGCGGCCGCGGGTGTCCCCAGGGGGTTTCCTGAGACGGTTTGGTTCCTGACCCCCGCTCTCCGTAAAATTCCCCGTTCGAAAGCGGGCGCGAGTCGGCGCGCTGCGCGGGTGATCAGGGAAGCGGCAGCGCGATGACGGTGACAGAGGACGGCTCCATGGCCTCCATGGCCACGGACGAGGTGGTCTACGGGCCGGGGATCGACCCGGAGCGGCTGGCTGTCTGCCTGAGCGTGCTGGAGGAGCTCGACCAGCTCGACGTCGACCACCCCGACGCGATCAGGGTGCGGCGGGCCACCTCGCACATCTACCGCACGGTCAAGCAGCGCCGCCGCCAGGAGCGCCGGGCCGCCAAGACCGCGCACGACCGCGCCGTCACCGAGGCCACCGCGACCGGCTCCGCCGAGCGCATCGACGACGAGACCGAGGGCCTGCTGCCCTCCTCCAAGATCGAGGAAGGCAAGATCGCGGGCATACTCCAGCGCCCGCGCTCCTGCTACACCTGCAAGGGCCGTTACGTCGAGGTCGACTACTTCTACCACCAGCTCTGCCCGGACTGCGCCCGCACCAACCGGGCCAAGCGCGACGCCCGCGCCGACCTCACCGGCAAGCGCGCCCTGCTCACCGGCGGCCGGGCCAAGATCGGCATGTACATCGCGCTGCGGCTGCTGCGCGACGGCGCCCACACCACCGTCACCACACGCTTCCCCAAGGACGCCATCCGCCGGTTCAAGGCGATGGAGGACTCCGCGGACTGGCTCCACCGCCTGGAGGTCGTCGGCATCGACCTGCGCGACCCGGCCCAGGCCGTCGCACTGGCCGAGCAGGTCGCCGAGGCGGGCCCGCTCGACATCCTGATCAACAACGCGACCCAGACCGTCCGCCGGCTGCCCTCCGCCTACGCGGCCCTGGTCGAGGGCGAGACCGCCCCGCTGCCCGCCGGCGAGCTGCCCGCCCACTCCGTCATCGGCGCCTTCAACTCGGGCGCGGTCGACGGCATCGCCGCGCTGCCCGTCGGCACCAGCGGCCTGGACGCGCAGAAGGTCGCCGACCTCGCCCTCGTCGCGGGCAACGCCAGCATCGCCCGCCATGTCGAGGGCACCGCGATCGACGCCGGCGGCCTCGTGCCCGACGTCGTCGACACCAACACCTGGGTGCAGACCATCGAGCAGATCTCCCCGGTGGAGCTGCTGGAGACCCAGCTGTGCAACTACACCGCGCCGTTCATCCTCATCAGCGCGCTGCGCCCGGCCATGGCCGACGCGGCGAAGAAGGCGGCCAGCAAGCGCGCCTACGTCGTCAACGTCTCGGCGATGGAGGGCGTCTTCAGCCGTGGCTACAAGGGCGCCGGGCACCCGAACACCAACGCCGCGAAGGCGGCCATGAACATGGTCACGCGGACCAGCGCCCAGGAGATGTTCGACACCGACGGCATCCTCATGACCTCCGTCGACACCGGCTGGATCACCGACGAGCGCCCGCACTTCGACAAGCTGCGCCTCGCCGAGGAGGGCTTCCACGCCCCGCTCGACCTGGTCGACGGCGCCGCCCGGGTCTACGACCCGATCGTGCGCGGCGAGGCGGGCGAGGACCTGTACGGCGTCTTCATGAAGGACTACGCGCCCGGCAAGTGGTGAGCCCGCTCACGTGAACCGGTGGCCGGCACGGGCGGGTGTCCCGTACGGTCAAGCGGTCGTGCCGGAGTGCCCGGTGCGCAGGGGACGCGTTCCTCGTGGTGGAAATCCTCGTGCAGACCCCATGGGACCGCGGCCCCTTCGAGGGCCAGGCCGCGTCGCCGCCTAGTGCCGCGGCAGGCAACGTCTGCCCGTCAAGGAGCGGCGTCCGGTGCGTGCTCTGGGGGTCCCCCCGGCCGAAGGCTGGGGGAGTGCCGGCCGGAAGCCCTCGTACTGGACGTACTTGGGCTTTCGGCCGGTGCGGCGAGTGGGGGTACCCCCTCTGGGGGAGCGTGCAGGGCGTCGCGACGGGGCGAACGTTGCCTGTTGCGGCACTAGATCTCGGGCACCCCGCGCAGACGCCCGTGCACCGCGTACGGCCCCGCCGTGGACGCGGCGCGCACCCGCGTGCCGCCGTCCACCAGCAGATCCGCGCCCGTGATCCACTCGGCCGCGTCCGACGCGAGCCACACCACCGCCCGCGCCACGTCCTCCGGCTCCCCGATCCGCCCGAGCGGCAGCCCCGCGGCCACCTCCTCCTCGCCCGGCTCCCACACGAACCGGGCCATCTCGGTGCGCACCAGCCCGGGGGAGACGGAGTTCACCCGCACCCGGGGCGCGAGTTCACCCGCGAGCTGCCCGGTGAGATGGAGCAGGGCCGCCTTGGTCGTGCCGTACGCCCCGACGTTCGGGCCCACGTGACCGGCGCCCTCGGTGCACACGTTGACGACGGCCCCGCCGTGCTCGCGCATCCAGCCCCGCCACGCGCACCGCACCAGCCGCAGCGGAGCCTCGACGTTGACGGCGAACGCCGCCCGCCACTCCTCCGGTCCGGCGTCCATCAGCGGGCCGTACGGCCGGTTCGTCGCCGCGTTGTTGACGACGACGTCCAGCCGCCCGAACTCATCCAGCGCCAGGTCCGTCAGCGCCTCCAGATGCCCCGGCGCGGCCACGTCCCCGGCCAGCCCGATCCCGCCCAGCGCGGCGGCCGTGCGCCGCACCTCTGCCGCGTCCCGTGCGGTCACGCACACCAGCGCCCCGGCCGCCGTGAGCCCCTCGGCCACGGCCCGCCCGATCCCCCGCGTGCCGCCGGTGACGACGGCCGCCCTGCCGCTCAGTGCGTACGACGACGTCATCGCCGTACCGTCTCATGACGGACCGTCAGAGAACAGGGGTGTGCAAGCCCTCAGTCCACGGCGCCGAGCCTCGCGTGCCGGGCCGCGAGGAGTTCCAGGACGGTGCGCCAGTCCTCCAGCACACCGGCGTCGAAGGCCGCGGTCCGGCCCTCCTCGGCGGCCTGGCGCAGCCGCAGCAGATCGTCGTCGGCGGGCGAGCCGTCCCCGCGTACCAGCCGGAACACCCGCTCCCCGAGCAGCGGACGCACCGCCTCGGCCGCGCTGCGGGCCCGGCCCGCCTCGTCCCCCGGGCGCAGTACCGGCCCGATCCCGCGCACCAGCCCCGCCACCTGGAGCTCCTTGTCGGCGGGACGGCTTCGGCGCAGCAGCGCCGCGGTCCGCAGCGCGTCCTGATGCCGGCCGGCGTACAGCAGATCCATCAGCTCCTCGACGCTGCGCAGCTCCATGCGTCAGTCCTTCCGCGAGACAGCCGTTGTCCGCCACCAGCAGATCAGGGCGAGCTTGCCGCTCGGCCAACAGCACCTGAACCGTGCCGCGTCGCCCAGTAGACCAACCGGGTGAATCGAGGTGTGGGGCGAGTGATGCGCTTTGTGGCATATAGCGGCATATTGAGGGTCATTGAGGTGCCGCATGACTCATAGGAGTTACAGCTTGTTTGCACTCCCTATCGAGCGGACCTCCGCTCATTTGGTTACCCTGTAAGGAACGGACAGCAGTACTGGGTCCCACCCACACCCGACGTCCGTACGTACCGGCGCCACCGCGTCCGAACTGGCCTTCCATCCAGACCCGAGCGGGCGTCCAGCACCGGAGCACATGCTGTCCGGCAGGTCCCCGAGGGTGACCCGACACATAAGGAGTGCGCGGTGACATCGGAGAAGACGAATCGCGAGCAACGCCCCGAGGAACAGACGGAGCGCGGGAGCCGACGGCCCGGCGAGCTCGGCAGCCTCGACGTGTGGGCCCGGTCGGCGCCCATCCGCCTCGCGGGCTACGAGGACGACCTCGCCGAGCCGCACATCCTGCCCAGCGTCGACTGAGCCGGGCGGATCCGTTCGCGATCGCCGTACGCGTGGGCGTGGCTGCCGGGGCCGGCCTGGCAGACTCACGCCCATGCTGATCAGAGAAGCCGCGGCCGCCGACTGGCCGCGGATCTGGCCTTTCTGGCACCGGATCGTCGCCGCCGCCGAGACCTACGCCTGGAACCCGGAAACGAGCGAGGACGACGCCCGCGCCCTGTGGATGAGCCCGGCCAAGCGCGTGTACGTCGCCGAGAACCCCGCGGGAGACGTGGTCGGCTCGGCCTACCTCGCCCCCAACTACGGCGGCCCCGCCGCCCGCGTGGCCAATGCCGGCTTCATGGTCGACCCCGACCACACGGGCCAGGGCGTCGGCCGAGCCCTCGCCGAACACGTCCTGGCCGAGGCCAGGGCGCACGGCTACCGCGCGATGGTCTTCAACGCCGTGGTCGAGACCAACCCCGCTGTCGCCCTGTGGACCTCCCTCGGCTTCACGATCCTGGGCACGGTCCCGCAGGCGTACGACCACCCCCGGCACGGCCGGGTGGGGCTGCACATCATGTACCGGTCCCTGGAATAGACAGGTTCAGGAGCCGGCACCGGTCATCGGTGCCGTCCGCTGCCAGGGCCGCCGCTTCTCCAGCTCCTGCGCCAGCCCCAGCAGGACGTCCTCCGAGCCCGGCCGTCCGACGAGCTGTACGGCGCAGGGGGCGCCCGAGGGCAGGGTGCCGAGCGGGACCGACATCGCCGGCCAGCCCGTCAGGTTCCACGGCGGGGTGAACGGGGAGTACGCCGTGTTGGCGAGGATGTTGCGCAGCCAGCCGCGCTCGTGCCAGGGACCGGCCGCGGGGGAGCGGCGGGCCAGGGCCGGGGTGAGCAGGACGTCGTGCTCGGTGAAGAAGGGCGTCAGATGCGCACGCAGCCGCTCGCGGGCGTCGCCGGTCCGCACCGAGCCGACGGAACGCCGGCCCAGCGCCGCGTGCACCCGGGTCCGCCGGGCCAGCCGGGCCGGGTCCAGGCCCTCGGCGTCCACGGCCGTCCCCGCCGTCCAGTGCCGCAGCGCGGTCACGCCCAGGGAGAGCGGATAGGGCGGCTCGGCCCGCCGCACCTGGTGCCCGCCCCGCGCCAGCACACCGGCAGCCTCCCGCACCGCGGTCGTATACGGCCTGCTCACGCTGATCCCGGCCAGCGGGCTGCGCAGGGCCACGGCGACCCGCAGCGACACGGGCTCCGACGCCCTGGGGAGTGCGCTGCCGGCGAGCACGTCCAGCATCAGCCGCAGATCCTCGACCGTGGTGGCGAGCGGGCCGTTCTCCGCCATGCCGAACCAGTCGCCGTGGCCTATCCCGGCCGGCACCACCCCGTGCCCGGGCTTCAGTGTGACCAGACCGCAGTTCGCCGCCGGGATGCGCAGCGAGCCCATGCCGTCGTTGCCGAGCGCGAGCGGCACCAGCCCCGCGGCCACGGCAGCCGCGCTGCCGCCGGAGGAGCCGCCCGCCGTACGGGAGAGGTCCCACGGATTGCGGGTCGTGCCGTACACACCCTCCGTGGTGCCGAAGACACACAGCTCGGGCACGTTCGTCAGCCCCACGACCACCGCTCCGGCCGCCCGCAGCCGGGCCACCGTGACATGGTCCGCGTCGGCCGGGGTGCCGGGCGTGGCGGCCGAGCCGTCGCGATGCGCCTCGCCGCGCACCGCCAGGTTGTCCTTCACGGCCAACGGCACACCCGCGAGCGGAAGTTCGGCCAGGTCGGCGCGCGAGGCCAGCTCGTCGGCCTCGGCGAGCGCCGCCTCGGATCGCACCTTCCGGAAGGCCCCGACCCGCCCGTCGAGCCGCTCGATCCGCGCGAGGTGCTCCGCCACCACCTCCCGGGGCGTGACCTCCTTCGCGCGTACGGCGGCGGCGATCTCTGCGGCGGTCCGGCCGGCCCAGTTCCCCACGGGCACTCCTCGTTACTCGCTGGTATCAGGCAAGGTGCACCGAGAACTGTGCCGGTTCGGCGGCGCTACGTCGAGAGGCCGCCGGCAGCGCGGGCTCGCAGGTCGCCCGGCAGCAGGCCGGGGATCCGCGGCCGCTCCTCGCCGGGTACCCGCGGATCGAGAGCCGCACGGAACAGCCCGAGGTGCGCCTCGGGGGTTTCCCCGAGACCGACCAGGGGTCCACGGCTTCCGGCGCGCACCCGTTCCCGGCGCGGGGATCGCCGACGCGGTCCACGAGGGCCGGCGGATCAACCTGCCGGAACGGACGATCACCGGCGCGCACGACGCAGTCCCCGCTGGTGAGCGTCGACAACGACGCCGTCGTGATCACGGCGGTGAGACTCGGCGACGACGGCAGCGGCGATGTGGTGGTCCGCTGCCACGGGGTGCACGGGGGCAGGGCTCGCACGACGCTCACGGCGGGCTTCGAGGTCGCGGACGTGACGGTGACGGACCTGCTGGAACGATCGCTGCCGGAGGCGGCGGAACGCAACGGCGTCAGCGTCCCCTTGCTCCTGCGGCCGTTCCAGTCGGTGACGTTGCGACTCGGCCGAGCCTGCGGCCCGCCCCCTGCCTCAGGGCCCGAGCTGGGCCCGCAACCACTCCTCCACCTCACCCACATGCGCGGCCGCCGCAGCCCTCGCCGCCTCCGGATCCCGCGCGGCGAGGGCCCGGTGGATCGCCGTATGTTCGCGCCGCGTCCGCGCGAACGCCCCCTCCTCCTGATACCCCCGCCACACCCGGGCCCGGAAGGTGCGCGACGACAGTCCCTCCAGGATCGCCGCCATGGTCTCGTTGCCCGCCGCAGCGGCGATCTCCCGGTGGAAGGCGAGATCGTGGGCGAGGATCTCCTCGGGGTCGTCGGAGGCGTTCATCGCGGCCAAGTGCTTCTCCACGGTGGCGAGTTGACTGTCGGTGATCCGTGCGGCGGCCAGCGCCGTGGCCGTGGACTCCAGGATCCGCCGTACCTCCAGCAGCTCCACCAGCCGTGGTCCCCGGGACAGATCCGCGACCACCCCGAAGGTCTCCAGCAGGTCGCCGGCCTCCAGTGCGGTGACGTAGATGCCGGATCCGTGCCGGGCCTCCAGGACGCCCAGTACCGTCAGCGCACGAATCGCCTCCCGCATCGAGCTGCGCGAGATGCCGAGCTGGACCGCGAGATCCCGCTCGGTGGGCAGCCGCTGGCCCGGCTCCAGCCGGCCCTCGGCGATCATCGCCTTGATCTGCTCGATGGCGCGCTGGGTCACCGTGCCCTTCTGCGGTGCTGCCTCGTCCACGCCACTCCTCCAGTCACCCGGTGCGACGCAGTCTAACCAGCGTAGTGGTCCGACCACTATGCCGCGCTGGGCGGGAATTTCGCTGCAAGAGGGTGTTGTCTCGTCTCATTGGTCTGATAAGTATGCGGCGTCTGCTTGAAAACCCTCGGACCACACCCTCGACACCACCCTCGACGAGGAGCCGCGAGATGCCCGCCAGCACAGTGTGGAAACGCAAGCGGTCACGGATCATCGGCGCGGTGGCTCTGGCCGCCGGCGCCTCGCTCATGCTCGCCGCCTGCGGCAGCACCAAGGACACCGCGAGCGCGGGGGGTGGCGGCACCGGCAAGGTGGGTGTGATCCTGCCGCTGCTGACCTCGCCGTTCTGGCAGTCGTACAACGACTACGTGCCCAAGATGGCGAAGTCCGAGGGCGTCGAGGTGCTGAAGACGGTCAACTCCAACAGCGACCCCTCGCAGCAGATCACCGACATCGACAACGAACTCACCCAGGACGTCAAGGGACTGGTGGTCGCCCCGCTGGACAGCGCCGCCATCCAGGCGGGGCTCGACCAGGCCGAGCGCAAGGGCGTTCCCGTGGTCGCCGTGGACGTCGCGCCCGACAAGGGCAAGGTCGCCATGGTGGTGCGCGCCGACAACGTGGCGTACGGCGAGAAGGCCTGCGACTACCTCGGACAGCACGTCGGCAGCGGCAAGGTCGTGCAGATCATGGGCGACCTCGCCTCGGTCAACGGCCGCGACCGCTCCGAGGCCTTCCGGTCCTGTGTGACGAAGAAGTACCCGAAGCTGAAGGTGCTGGAGATCCCCGCCAAGTGGGAGTCCGACACCGCCGCCGCCAAGCTCGACACCCTGCTGGGCGCCAACCCCGACATCAAGGGCATCTACCTCCAGGCCGGCGGCGTCTACCTCGCGCCGACCCTGCAGACCCTGAAGTCCAAGAACATGCTCAAGCCCGCCGGGCAGCAGGGCCACGTCACCATCGTCTCCAACGACGGCATCCCGCAGGAGTTCGACGCCATCCGCAAGGGCCAGATCGACGCCACGGTCTCCCAGCCCGCCGATGCCTACGCCCAGTACGGCCTGTACTACATCAAGGCCGCGATGGCCGGGAAGACGTTCCGGCCCGGCCCGACCGACCACGGCTCCACGATCGTCAAGCTGCCCAGCGGCATCCTGGAGGACCAGCTGCCCGCACCCCTGGTCACCAAGGCCGACGTCGACGACCCCAAGCTGTGGGGCAACACGGTCAAATGAGTACACCGCTCGTTGAAGCCGAAGGCATCGTCAAACGGTACGGCCCCACCGTCGCTCTCGCCGACGGCCGGCTCACCGTCCACGCGGGCGAGTCCCACGCCCTGGTCGGCCGCAACGGCGCCGGCAAGTCCACCCTGGTCGGCATCCTCACCGGACTCCAGGCCCCGGACGAGGGCACGGTCCGCTTCGACGGCGAGCCCGCGCCCCCGCCGGCCGACCGGGACGCCTGGCGCCGCAAGGTCGCCTGCGTCTACCAGAAACCGACGGTCGTCCCGGAGCTGACCGTCGCCGAGAACCTGTTCCTCAACCGGCAGCCCACCGGCCGCGGTCTCATCAGCTGGCGCCGGCTGCGCCGGGACGCCGCCGAGCTGCTCGGCACCTGGGACGTGCACGTCGATCCCGAGGCGCGCACCGCCGACCTCCGGGTCGAGGACCGCCAGATGGTGGAGATCGCACGGGCGTTGAGCCTCGGCGCCCGGTTCATCGTGCTGGACGAACCCACCGCCCAGCTCGACAACCGGGAGATCGAGCGGCTCTTCACCCGCATGCGCTCCCTGCAGGACTCCGGCGTCACCTTCCTGTTCATCTCGCACCACCTCCAGGAGGTCTACGAGGTCTGCCAGGCCGTCACCGTGCTGCGCGACGCCCGCTGGATCACCACCGCCCCGGTCGCGGGCCTGCCCAAGGCGGCCCTGGTGGAGGCCATGGCGGGGGAGACCGTCGCCGAACAGGCCGTAGAAGCACGGCAGTTCGATGAGGACGCCGCCGTACTGCTGGCGGCGCGCGGGCTCACCTCACCGGCGTACGAGAACGTCGACCTCACCGTCCGGCGCGGCGAGGTCGTCGGACTCGCCGGGTCCAGCGGCAGCGGCAACACCGAACTCGCCGAGTCCTTCGCCGGACTGCACACCCCGACCGGCGGCACCGCCCGACTGGACGGCGAACGGCTTCCGTTCGGCGATGTGCGGGCCGCGCTGCGGGCCGGGGTCGGCTGTGTGCCGCGCGACCGGCACGAGCAGGGACTGGTGTCCGGCATGAGCATCGGCGACAACGCCACGCTCAGCGTGCTGGACCGGCTCGGCCGGGCCGGCTTCGTCGGCACCGACCGGCGGCGCCGGTTCGCCGCCGACCTGATCGACCGCCTCGACATCCACGCCGAAGGCCCCGACCAGCCCGTGTCCGACCTGTCCGGCGGCAACGCGCAGAAGGTCGTCATGGCCCGCGCCCTCGCCTCCGGCCCCCGGCTGCTGGTCCTGATCAACCCCACCGCCGGCGTCGACGTGAAGTCCAAGGAGTCCCTGCTCGCCCGCATGGACAGCGCCCGCGACGACGGCACCGCCGTGCTCGTCGTCTCCGACGAACTCGACGACCTGCGCCGCTGCGACCGCGTCCTCGTCCTCTTCCACGGCCGTGTCGTCGCCGAGCACCCGGCCGGCTGGCACGACCACGAGCTGATCGCCTCCATCGAAGGAGTTGACCATGGCTGAGACCCGGGCGGCCCCACAGCTCGCGCCCCCGAAGACCCCGGACGCGCGGCCGGCCAGAGCTGTCCTGCTCCGCCGCGCCCGCGAACTCGCCCTCGTTCCCGCCCTGTTGCTGCTCCTGGTGCTCGGCGCCCTGGTCAACGACTCCTTCCTCACCGAGCGGAACCTGATCTCCATCCTCGGTGCCTCAGCCGCGCTCGCGATGGTCGTGCTCGCCGAGTCCCTCGTCCTGATCACCGGCAAGTTCGACCTGTCCCTGGAGTCGGTCGTCGGCATCGCACCAGCCGTCGGCGCCCTGCTGGTGCTGCCCGCCGGCCAGTCCGGCTGGGGCACCGAACTCCCCGCCGCCCTCTCCCTGCTCGCGATTCCCCTGGTCGGCGCGGCCATCGGCGCCTTCAACGGCGTGCTCGTCGTGAAGTTCCGGCTCAACGCCTTCATCGTCACCCTCGCGATGCTCATCGTGCTGCGCGGCCTGCTCGTCGGCGCCACCAAGGCCAAGACCCTGTTCGGCATGCCCGACAGCTTCTCCTCCCTGGCCACCACCACCTTCCTCAACGTCCCGATGTCCGTGTGGCTCGCCGCCGTCGCCTTCACCGTCACCGGGTTCCTGCTGAAGTACCACCGCACCGGCCGCGCCCTGTACGCGATCGGCGGCAACGCGGATGCCGCCCGTGCGGCCGGGGTCCGCGTGGACCGGGTGATGCTCGGTGTGTACGTCGTCGCCGGTGTCCTCGCCTCGATCGGCGGCCTGCTGCAGACCGGGTACGTCGGCGCGATCAGCGCCAACCAGGGCCAGAACATGATCTTCACCGTGTTCGCCGCCGCGGTGATCGGCGGCATCAGCCTGGACGGCGGCAAGGGCACCATGTCCGGCGCCCTGACCGGCGTCCTGCTGCTGGGCGTCGTACAGAACCTGCTCACCCTCGCCCAGGTCCCGTCGTTCTGGATCCAGGCCATCTACGGCGGCATCATCCTCGTCGCCCTCATGATCGCCCGCGTGACGACGGGCCGCGCCCAGGACTGACCCCAGCCACCAACCGCCCCCTGACGGAAAGGACTTCAGTGTCCCAGGCCCCCGCCCGCATCACCGCGGTCGACACCCACGACATCCGTTTCCCCACCTCGCGCGAGCTCGACGGCTCCGACGCGATGAACCCGGACCCCGACTACTCGGCGGCCTACGTGGTGCTGCGCACCGACGCCGCCGACGGGCTGGAGGGACACGGATTCGTCTTCACCATCGGGCGGGGCAACGACGTCCAGGTCGCCGCGATCGACGCGCTGCGCGACCATGTGCTCGGCCGTGACGTGGCGGAGCTGTGCGCCGACCCCGGCGCGCTCTTCCGGGACCTGATCGGCGACAGCCAGCTGCGCTGGCTCGGCCCCGAGAAGGGCGTGATGCACATGGCGAGCGGGGCCGTCGTCAACGCCGTCTGGGACCTCGCCGCCCGCCGGGCCGGCAAGCCGCTGTGGCAGCTGCTCGCCGACGCCGACCCGGAGTGGCTGGTCGCGCAGATCGACTTCCGGTACCTCACCGACGCCCTCACCCCCGAGGAGGCCCTCGACCTGCTCAGGCGGGGCAAGGAGGGCGCCGAGGGGCGCCGTGCGCGGCTGCTGGAGCGCGGCTTCCCCGCCTACACCACCTCCCCGGGCTGGCTCGGCTACGACGACGACAAGCTCGGCCGGCTCGCCGCGCAGGCCGTCGCCGACGGCTTCACGCAGATCAAGCTGAAGGTCGGCGCCGACCTCGACGACGACGTCCGGCGCTGCCGGGTCGCCCGCGCCGTGATCGGACCGGACATCCGCCTCGCCGTCGACGCCAACCAGCGCTGGAACGTCGACGAGGCGATCCGCTGGACCCGGGCCCTCGCCGAGTTCGGCCCGTACTGGATCGAGGAGCCCACCAGCCCCGACGACGTCCTCGGGCACGCCGCGATCCGCCGTGCGGTGGCCCCGGTGAAGGTCGCCACCGGCGAACACGTCCACAACCGCGTCATGTTCAAGCAGATGCTCCAGGCGGGTGCCCTCGACATCGTCCAGATCGACGCCGCCCGCGTCGCCGGCGTCAACGAGAACCTCGCCGTCCTGCTGCTCGCCGCCAAGTTCGGCGTCCCGGTCTGCCCGCACGCCGGCGGGGTCGGCCTGTGCGAGCTCGTCCAACACCTCTCGATGTTCGACTACGTGGCGGTCTCCGGCACCACCGAGGACCGGGTCATCGAATACGTCGACCACCTCCACGAACACTTCGTCACCCCGGTCGTCATCCGCGCCGGCCACTACACCGCGCCCACCGAGCCCGGCTTCTGTGCCGCCCTGCGCCCGGAGTCCGTCGCGCGCTACACCTTCCCCGGCGGCACCTACTGGGCCGCCGACCCCGACACCCAGAAGGGAGAGGCCGCATGAGCGAGTTCGCCGGCCTGAAGGCCCTGGTCACCGGCGGCGCCTCCGGTATCGGCCGGGCCACCGCCGACCTCCTTGCCGCGCGCGGCGCCCAGGTCGCCGTCCTCGACCGGGACACCGCCGGCGTCGACAAGCCGCTGCTGGCGTACCGGGCCGATGTCACCGACGACACCTCGGTACGGACGGCGGTCGAGCGGGCCGCCGACGACCTCGGCGGGCTGGACATCCTGGTCAACAACGCCGGCATCGGCGCCCAGGGCACGGTCGAGGACAACGACGACACCGAGTGGCGGCACGTCTTCGACGTCAACGTCCTCGGCATGGTCCGCACCGCCCGCGCCGCCCTGCCGTATCTGCGCCGCTCCGGGCACGCGGCGATCGTCAACACCTGCTCCATCGCGGCCACCGCAGGACTGCCCAGCCGCGCCCTGTACAGCGCCAGCAAGGGCGCCGTGTACTCCCTGACCCTCGCCATGGCCGCCGACCATGTCCGCGAGGGCATCCGCGTCAACTGCGTCAACCCCGGTACGGTGGACACCCCGTGGGTCGGCCGGCTGCTGGACGCGGCCCCCGACCCGGCCGCCGAACGCGCCGCCCTTCAGGCCCGCCAGCCCACCGGCCGCCTCGTCTCGGCCGCCGAAGTCGCGGGTGCCATCGCCTACTTGGCCGGACCCCTCTCCGGTGCCATTACCGGCACCGCGCTCGCCGTCGACGGCGGCATGCAGGGCCTGAGGCTGCGCCCGGCGGGCCGGTGAGACGGCTCGGCCGCAGCGGCGTCGAGGTCACCCCGCTCGGCTTCGGCGCCGCCTCGATCGGCAACCTCTACACCGCACTGGACGACCGGCAGGCGCACGACACCGTGGCCGCCGCCTGGCAGCGCGGCATCCGCTACTTCGACACCGCCCCGCACTACGGCCTCGGCCTGTCCGAACGCCGGCTGGGCGCGGCCCTGCGGGAGCACGACCGCGCCGCCTACACGGTCTCCACCAAGGCCGGCCGCCGCCTCGAACCCGCCGACGACGCCGACGGCACCGGCGACGACCTGGCGCACGGCTTCGCCGTACCCGCGACCCACCGGCGCGTGTGGGACTTCAGCGCCGACGGCGTCCGCCGCTCCCTGGAGGCCAGCCTCACCCGGCTCGGCCTGGACCGCGTCGACATCGTGTATCTGCACGACCCCGACGACCACGCCGAACAGGCCTTCCACGAGGGCTATCCGGCCCTGGAGAAGCTGCGCGGCGAGGGCGTGGTGGGCGCGATCGGCGCGGGCATGAACCAGACGGAGATGCTCACCCGGTTCGTCCGCGACACCGACGTGGACGTGGTTCTGTGCGCGGGCCGGTACACCCTGCTCGACCGGAGCGCCGCCACCGCACTGCTGCCGCTGGCCGCCGAGCGCGGGGTGTCGGTCGTCCTCGGCGGGGTCTTCAACTCGGGCCTGCTGGCCGACCCGAGACCCGATGCGACGTACAACTACGGTCGGGCACCCGATGAGTTGCTTGCACGGGCCGCGCGGATGAAGGCGGTCGCCGAACGGCACGGCACCACCCTGCGCGCCGCCGCACTGGCCTTCTCAGCCGCCCACCCGGCCGTCGCCTGCGTGCTGACCGGACCCCGTTCGGCAGCCGAAGTCCACGACTGTGCCGACCAGTTCGCGGCCCGCGTCCCGGTGGAATTCTGGCAGGAGCTGCGGGAGTCAGGCCTCCTGAGCACCGAGGAGGGTCCGTCATGAGAGCCGAGCTGCACACCAAGGTCCGTGGCGACCGGTTCGCCGTGCACGACTGCTCCGGCGAAGGCGCCGACGCCGCACTGCCCGTCGTCCGGGAGCTGCCGTGACCGTCGACGCCCACCACCACGTGTGGGACCTCTCGGTACGGGACCAGGACTGGATCCCGCACCACAGCCCGCTCAGGCGCGACTTCGGCCTCGCCGACCTCGAACCCGAGGCGCGTGCGGCCGGAGTCACCCGCACCGTCCTCGTCCAGACGGTCACCGTGCCCGAGGAGACCCCGGAGTTCCTGGCCCTGGCCGACGCGCACGACCTCGTCGCCGGCGTCGTCGGCTGGACCGACCTGACGCGCCCCGGCATCGCCGAGGAACTGTCCCGGCTGCGCGAACTCCCGGGCGGCACCCACCTGAAGGGCATGCGGCACCAGGTGCAGGGCGAGCCCGACCCGGGGTGGCTGCTGCGCCCGGACGTCCTGAGGGGTCTGAGGGCGATCGCGGACGCCGGCCTCGTCTACGACCTCGTCGTCCTGCCGCACCAGCTCCCCGCCTGCGCCGAGGTGGCCGCGTCCCTGCCTGAACTGACCTTCGTCCTCGACCACTTGGGCAAGCCACCGATCGCATCCGGGGCCCTCGAACCCTGGGCCACCGGCCTGCGCTCCCTCGCCGCCCTGCCCAACACCGTCTGCAAACTCTCCGGCATGGTCACGGAGGCCGACCCCGCCTCCTGGACCGTCGCCGACCTGCGCCCGTACGCCGAGACCGTCCTGGACGCCTTCGGGCCGGACCGCCTGATGTTCGGCTCGGACTGGCCGGTGTGCACGACCGCCGGAACGTACGGGGAAGTCCTCGACGCGACCGTCCAGTTGATCGGCCCGGCCGATCGCACCCGCATCCTGGAGACCACCGCCACCCGCGTCTACGACCTCTGAGCCACCTCTGCCAGCCGCGTCGGCGGGAGATACTCGCGCACGTACGTCCGCTCCCAGCACGCCCCCGTCTCCCGCAGCTCCCGCCAGGTGGTGTAGCGGTAGCGGAAGAGGCGGGCCCGGACGTAGCGGGGCGGCGTGTCCGGCGGGAAGGGGGAGCGGCGCAGGAGGCGCAGCGTGTCGCGGTCGTTCTCCAGCAGCCGCTCCACCAGACCGCCGAACCACTCACCGGCATAGGCGGGGGACAGCGCCGCGAACCACATCAGCCAGTCCAGCCGCAGATGGTACGGCGCGAACTGGCGTGGCCAGTGCCGGGTGTCCCCGGGCTTGCCGCGGAACTCGTACTCCCGCCAGTCCGAGTCCTCGCGCGGCACGTCGTCCAGCGTGCCCTCGACCACCACCTCGTAGCGGACCCGGCTGACGCTGCCGAACGCGCCGTAGGTGTTCACCAGGTGCAGCGGGTCGAAGGAGCGGTTCATGATCTGGCGCCGGGAGATCATGTTCGTCACCGGGCGGTAGCTCAGGTACAGCAGCAGCGCGGCGAGCGCGAGCACCACGATCTCGTACCCGAGGGGCGTGTGCGGTACGGACGGTGCGGAGCCGGGGATCCGGAGTGCCGACAGGGCCAGCACGATGGTGATCCAGTTCAGCCAGGAGAAGTTGCCGGACAGCACCAGCCACAGCTGGGTGGCGATCATCAGCGCGGCGGCGGCCGAGGCGATCGGCTGCGGGGTGAACAGCAGGACCGGCACGACGAGTTGGGTGACGTGGTTCGCGGCGACCTCGACGCGGTGCAGCGGCTTGGGCAGATGGTGGAAGAACCAGCTCAGCGGGCCCGGCATGGGCTGGGTCTCGTGGTGGTGGTACAGGCAGGTCAGCTTGCGCCAGCACGCGTCGCCGCGCAGCTTGATCAGACCGGCGCCGAACTCCACCCGGAACAGGATCCAGCGCAGCAGGAACAGCACCACGACCGGCGGCGCGACCTTGTCGTTGCCGAGGAACGCGGCCAGGAAACCCGTCTCCAGCAGCAGCGACTCCCAGCCGAACGCGTACCAGGTCTGGCCCACGTTCACGATCGACAGATACAGCGCCCACGGCACCAGCCACAGCATGATCCCGGCCCACAGCGGCAGCAGGGAGTCCGCCCCGGCGAGCAGGGCCGCCGACGCCGCGCAGCCCGCCCAGGCGCAGCCCGCGAAGAAGCGGTCCGAGTAGTACAGATGGAACAGGCTCGGGGCCCGCTTGAAGGGGGCCAGTGCCACGAAGCGGGGGATCGGCAGCATGCCGCGCTCGCCCAGCAGGGCACGGAACTGCCGGGCCGCCGTCAGGAACGCGACCAGGTACAGCGCGGCCAGCGCCCGCTGGAGGACCAGCCGGCTCAGCCAGTAGTCGGGAGCGGTGAACCAGTTCACGGCTGCGTGCCCTTCGTCATGGCCGCACCGCCGGGGCCGTTTCCATCATGACCGCCCCCCGAGTTGCCAGCCAAACGGGTGCAATGCAGACAATAGAGCGTAAGTCACCCATAGTGATGCGGAGTGTACGGTGCGGATACCCACCGGATCCATCGTCACGGCCCTCGTGCTCTCGGCCGCGCTCCTCGTGACCGGCTGCATCCGCCCCGGCGTCAGGGAGGCCCCGCTGGGCGCGGAGGTCTACCTCCAGCCCGCCGCCTCCCAGGGGCCCGACCCCTTCACCGACTCCACGGCCACCGAGCCGACCACGCCCCAGACTCCGGGCTCCGGCACCACGGGCTCCATCGGTCCTGCCGTTCCGGCCGGACCCGGTTCCGCCGTTCCCACCGCTCCTGCCGTCCCCACCGGCTCCGTCCCCGCCGTTCCCCTCACCCCCACCGCCGCCCCACCCCCTGGCATCGGCCCCATCGCTCCGACCGTCCCCGCATCCGCCCGGCGGCCGGCCCTCCCGGCCGCGCTGCCCGTCGTACCCCTGCCGGCGATGCGCGCGCTGCCGGGCGGGACGCCCGGTCTCTACGGCGGGACCGAGCGCGTCGCCGGCTGCGACGTCGAACGGCAGATCGGGTATCTGACGGCGGACCGGGCCCGGGGCGGCGCCTTCGCCGGTGCGGCCGGGATCTCGGCGCCGGACCTGCCGGGCTATCTGCGCGGCCTGACCCCCGTCATGCTGCGTGCCGACACCCGGGTCACCAATCACGCCTACCGTGCCGGGCAGGCGGCCGCCTACCAGGCCGTGCTCCAGGCCGGCACCGCCGTCCTCGTGGACAACCGGGGCGTGCCCCGGGTGCGCTGTGCCTGCGGCAACCCGCTGGGGCCGCCCGCACCGGGCCACGACGGCCTCGGCACCCGCGGCACCGTCTGGTCCGGGTACCGGCCGGGCCAGGTCATCGCGGTGACCCCGGCACCCCGCGCCGTCGCCGGCTTCACGATCCTCGACGTCGCGACGCACACCTGGATCGGGCGCCGCATCGGCCATGACGTCCGCCGCGACCAGATCGTCCCCGCGCCCGCCCGGACCACCACCGCCCTGCCCGACCCGGACCCGGCGGACCCGGCGCCCGCGGGCACGGGACCGCCGTACACCCTGCCGCCCAGCCCGCGGCCGGGGACCACCGCGCCCTCCGCCCCGGCCCCCGGGCTGGCCCTCCAGCAGAACCCGCCGTCCCTCGACCTCACCCTGGACCCGCCCTACGACATCGGCCCGCCCGACGCCCCCGCCGGTGCCTCCGGCGGGGGACAGCCACACCCCTGACCACACCCCGGACCACACCCCGAGACGCACCGCCCGGTGGGCTCCCCGGCCTCGTCCCGATCAGGTCGAAGAATCCGGCAATCCCTGGCAAGGTGGCCCCATGGCTGATCGGGGAGCGAGTGCCCTGTCACTCCCGGCGGACTGGCCCGCCCACCCGGACCCGATCCTGGCGCTCAACCGCATGGGCACCTTCGACTGGGACCTGGACACGGGACTGTTCCACATGGACGCCCAGGCCCACGAGATCTTCGACCTGCGGCCCGAGGAGTACGACGGCCGCGCCGAGTCCCTCACCGCCCGGGTGCCGCAGCCCGAGGCGGCCCGGATGGACGCCGTGGTGGCCCAGGCCATCAAGGACGGCAGCGAGAACTACGGCAGCTACTTCCGCATCCGCTGCCGCGACGGCACCCTCCGCTGGACCCACACCCAGGGCTACATCCGGCGCGACGAGACCGGCCGCCCCCGCCGGGTCGTCGGCATCCTCCGCGACGCCACCGAGGAACTGGCCGACAGCAGCGCCCGCAGCCTGCGCGCCGCCCAGGACGAGGCGTTCCGCCAGCAGACGAACATCGTCCAGGTCGTCTCCGCCGCCCTCGCCCACGCCCGCACCGTCCAGGACGTCATCGACGTCCTCAAGGACACCCACGGCGTCCGCCATCTCGGCGCGGCCAGCCTGGTGATGGGCCTGGTGGAGGCCGGCCGGATCCGGCTCGTCG
This sequence comes from Streptomyces sp. CoH27, assembly GCF_020181035.1. Classification (GTDB taxonomy): domain Bacteria; phylum Actinomycetota; class Actinomycetes; order Streptomycetales; family Streptomycetaceae; genus Streptomyces; species Streptomyces camelliae. The sequence goes on along the minus strand of NZ_JAIQYY010000002.1, from coordinate 56,325 downwards.
CCGAGGGCCCCGCCTACGCCTCCGTGCCCGGCACCAAGGTCACCCGGATCGAGGAGCCGTACCCGATGGGCGAGGTCGTGCGCACGCTCCTGCCGCGCTTCATCGAGTCGCCCGAGGAGTTCGCCGAGGGCTACCCGATCCTCTGGCCGCACCTCACCGACCTGCACATCACCTCGGCCGCCTATCTCCCGCTGATCGCCCAGGCCCGCCCGATCGGCGCCATGGGCCTGCTCTACAGCGACCGGCGCGGCTTCTCCGCCGAGGAGCGCGCCGTCCTGGTCGCGCTCGGCAGCAGCATCGCGCAGAGCCTGCAGCGGGCCATGCTCTACGAGCAGGAGAAGGACCTCGCCCAGGGCCTGCAGCAGGCCATGCTGCCGCGCACCATCCCCAGCGTCCGCGGCGCCGACGTCGCCGTCCGCTATCGCGCCGCCACCGCCGGGGGCGGCCTCGGCCGGGACATCGGCGGCGACTGGTACGACCTGATCCCGCTGCCCGGCGGCCGGGTCGGCGCGGTCATCGGCGACGTCCAGGGCCATGACACCCACGCGGCGGCCGTCATGGGCCAGCTGCGGATCGTGCTGCGCGCCTACGCCGCCGAAGGGCACACCCCGGCCACCGTGATGGCCCGCGCCTCCGTCTTCCTGTACGAACTCGACACCGACCGCTTCGCCACCTGCCTGTACGCCGAGGCCGACCTGGCCACCGGAGTCGTACAGGCGGTGCGCGCCGGGCACATCGACCCGCTGATCCGGCACACCGACGGCACCTGCCGCCGGGCCCCGGTCCACGGCGGGCTGCCGCTGGGCCTGTCCGCCGAGTTCGGCCGGCTGGAGTACCCCGTCTCCAGCCTCGAACTCGACCCCGGCGACACCCTTCTGCTGTG
>NZ_JAIQYY010000002.1:39005-55329 GCF_020181035.1 Streptomyces sp. CoH27 | reverse complement strand
CCCCCCCCCCGACCGGCTGATCCAGCTCGCCGAGGAGCGCGGCGGCGACGACGACGTGGCGCTGCTCCTGCTGCGCCGCCGCGTCCCTGAGGCCCCCCGGGCCGGCGGCCGGCTCCAGCAGCACGTGGCCCCGGGCGACCCCGAGGCCCTCGTACAGGCCCGGCACATGGTCCGCGGCGCGGTCCGCGCCTGGGACGCCGGCGCGCGGGCCGACGAGATCGAGCTGGTCGCCGACGAACTGGTCACCAACGTCCTGCTGCACACCGAGGGCTCCGCGGTCGTCACCCTGCGGGTGCTGGACGGCAGCGACCGCAGGCTCCGTATCGAGGTCGAGGACTCCTCCAGCGCCCTGCCCCGCCGCCGTGACGCGGGGGAGGACGGCGTCTCCGGCCGCGGCCTGCTCCTGGTGGACCTGCTCGCCGACGTGTGGGGCGTGGAGGCGCGCGGCGGCGGCAAGGCGGTGTGGTGCGAGTTCCTGACACCCGGGCCGGCCTGACCGCACGGGCCGCGGACGCCGCGCATGGCACGCTGGACGTATGCCGGAACTGCCCGAGGTGGAAGCCCTCCGGGACTTCCTGACCGAGCACCTGGTCGGCCACGAGGTCGTCCGGGTGCTGCCGGTCGCGATCAGCGTCCTGAAGACGTACGACCCTCCCCTCGGGGCGTTCGAGGGCAGCGAGGTCACCGCCGTGCACCGGCACGGGAAGTTCCTCGACATCGCAGGGAGCACCGGCCTGCACCTGGTCACCCATCTGGCCCGCGCGGGCTGGCTCCAGTGGAAGGACCGGCTCCCCGACGGCCTGCCCAAGCCGGGCAAGGGCCCGCTCGCTCTGCGGGTGGCGCTGGAGACCGGCGCGGGCTTCGACCTCACCGAGGCCGGCACCCAGAAACGGCTCGCGGTGTACGTCGTCCACGACCCGCGGCAGATCGAGGGCATCGCCCGGCTCGGCCCGGACCCGCTCGCCGACGGCTTCGACGAAGGCCGCTTCGCCGCGCTGCTCAAGGGCGAGAGGCGGCAGCTGAAGGGCGCCCTGCGGGATCAGTCCCTGATCGCGGGCGTCGGCAACGCCTACAGCGACGAGATCCTGCACGCCGCGAAGATGTCCCCGTTCAAGCTGGCCTCCTCGCTCACCCAGGAGGAGACCCGTCGGCTCTACGCGGCGCTGCGCACCACGCTCACCGAGGCGGTCGAGCGCTCCCGGGGCGTGGCCGCGGGGCGGCTGAAGGCGGAGAAGAAGAGCGGGCTGCGCGTCCACGGCCGTACCGGCGAGCCCTGCCCGGTCTGCGGTGACACGGTCCGCGAGGTCTCCTTCAGCGACTCCTCGCTCCAGTACTGCCCCACCTGCCAGACGGGCGGCAGGCCGCTGGCCGACCGCAGGCTGTCCCGGCTGCTGAAGTGAACCTCAGGGCGCCTGGACGGACACCAGACGCTGCCCGTCGGCGGTGCGCACGTCGTAGCGGGCGATCTGGTCGGGGTGCAGCGGTGAGGCGCCCTGCGCCGTGACGGTGCCGGTGTCGCGGCCGGTCTGGGTCCAGGTGCCGGCGATCTGTTCGGAGCCGTCGCGGCCCACGACGACGAGCCGGCAGGTGTGCGGGCCGGTGTGGTCCTGGACCCGCAGCAGCAGCCGGCTGCCGGTGTCCCCGTCGTCGGCCGTGACCTCGGCCCACACCCCGGTCCGCGGATCGGTCGCCGCGGTGACGTGCGCGGCCGCCGCATCATGACCGGTGAAGGCCATCAGGCCGGAGCCGGCCACGGCCAGCACCACGGAGGCGGCCAGGCCGTACAGGAAGCGCCGCCGGCCCGCCCGCCGGCGGCGGGCGACCTCGCCGAGCAGCCGCTCCAGCAGCCGGGTACCGGGCTGTGCCATGGGGTGCACGAAGCGCGGCGTGGCCCGGCGGTACAGCATCAACTGCCGTGCGGCAGGGCCGAATTCGGTCACCTGTGCCGCGCACCGAGGGCACTCCATGAGGTGGTCCTCGAAGCGGAAGGCGTCCGCCTCGTCCAGCACGCCGAGCGCGTACGCGCCGACATCGCGATGCCTTTCCTGGGACCTCATGCCGAATCCTCGTGCCGTTGGGTGTGGGTGGGGTTACTCCTTGCTCCCACCCGTACGCAGCCGACAGCGGAATCACTCAAGCCACCCACGGAATCCGGGTCAAGAGATTCGGAGCGGCCCGGCCCGCGGATTGGTCGGGTTTCCGGAAACCTCAGAAAAGGTGGATCGCCAGATGTCCGAGCGGCAGCCCGAGCCGCCAGGCCGGTGTCCACACCTTCGGCCCGTCGTCCTCGCCGAGCACCCCGGCCCCGCCCGGCACCGCGTCCAGGTCGGGCGCGAGCAGCTCGGTCTCCTCCAGCCAGCGCCAGGCGTCGGCGGCCAGGGCCAGGTCGGGTGAGCGGGTGCCGGCCTCGGCGGCCCGCTCGGTCAGCTCGGCCATGCGCTCGCGCACCCAGTCCTGCCACGGCTGGTCGTACGCCGTCAGCGACAGCCAGTGCTCCAGCTGGGAGATCACCCGGATACCGGACAGTTCCCCGTCGGTGTCGGACAGGAAGACGGTCAGCGCCAGCGCGTCCCGGCCGGCCCGGAACTCGAAGGACGTCGGCGGCATGAGGTCGCCGGTGCGCAGCAGCTCGTCGGCGATGTACTCGGCGTACAACCAGGCCATGGGGACGGCCAGTTCACCACCACCGGTGCCGTCCGTGCTCTCGTGCCCTCTGTGCAGCATCCCTTCCTGCCCTTCCTCCGGTACGCGCGTGGCCCGACCCCCGTCGGGTCGCGGCCCGGTCCCCGCCCGGAACACCGTGAGGACAGCCCATTGCCCCAATGGGGGCCACAGCAAGGCGCTTTACCGAGGTTTGACCAAGGTTCCGGTTTCAGTGCAGGTCGGCCGCGTAACCCGGCAGGACCCGGCGCAGCGCGCGCAGCGCGTAGTACGCGCGGGACTTCACGGTACCGGGTGGCACGCCCAGGGTCCGCGCCGCTTCCGCCACACTGGCCCCGAGGAAGTACACCAGTACAAGGACGTCACGGTGCTCCGGCGTGAGGGTCTTCACAGCCTCGCGCACATCGAGCATCGCGGCCGCCCGTTCGGCGTGATCGGCGGTCACCCGGGCGGTCTCGGGGACCTCGCCGCCGGCCTCGGGGGGCCGCGCCTGGCGGGCCCTGCGGGCGTCGATCGCGAGCCGCCGGGCCACGGTCAGCAGCCAGGGCCGTACCGAGTCGAAGTCCTCGGCGTGCAGCGCCTCGGGGTGCTGCCAGGCGCGCACCAGGGTCTCCTGGACGAGGTCCTCGGCGCGCTGCCGGTCGCCGTCGCAGAGCCGGAGCAGGAGGGCGAACAGGGGGCCGCCATGCTCGCGCTGGAGCGCGGCCAGTTCGTGTTCGGCGGTCGTCGTCCCGCGGGTGAGTGAGGTTGCGGCCGTCATGGCCGTATGCCAGCGCAGTGCGCGGGCGGGGGACAGGGGGCGGGCGCGGCCGTGCGGCGGGCGGTCGATCGCGTCGGCGAACGGTCGGACGGGCGGCCCGGCGGTGCGCCGGACGGGCTAACGGGAGCGGATGGTCCGTTTATCTGCCGGGCGAGATTCGTACCCATATGCCCGTCACGGCTTTTGTCAGTAAATACGACATTCCTGGGGTGAGCTGATGTTCGGACGCAGACAAAAAGTGGCCCTGGCCCTCACCGCCGTCCTCACGGCGGCGGCAGCCTGCACGAACCACGCACGGCAGCAGAGCGCGGACCCGGCGACCGGCGCCGCCGCCCGCGGCTTCCCTCTCGTCGCCTCCGGGGACGTCCTGCCCCACACCTCCGTCATCGACCGCGCGGCCTACGACGGCGCCGGGCGCGACTAGGACTTCGGGCCCACGCCCGCCGGTGCCGAACCCGTCGCCTCCCGCGCCGATCTGGCGCTGTGTCACATGGAGGCCGTACGACGGCGCCTGGGTGATCCACGGCATGGCGACCGGATCGCCGACGCGATGTACGGCCACCGGAGTGTCCGGGACCAGCGCGGCGGCCGGAGCTCAGGCGGCGGGCGGCCGCTCGGCCAGCGCCGAGTGCCGGTAGGAGTAGCGGAAGTAGATCACGCAACCGATCACGAACCACACCGCGAACCGCACCCACGTCTCCCACGTCAGGTAGGTGATCAGCCAGATCGAGAAGACGACCCCCAGCGCGGGCACGACCGGCATCCACGGCGTGCGGAAGGTGCGCGGCAGGTCCGGCTGCCGGTAGCGCAGCACGATGACCGCCGTGCACACCACGACGAACGCCAGCAGGATGCCGATGTTGGTCAGCTCGGCCGCCGAGCCGATCGGCACGAACCCGGCGATGGCCGCCGAGCCCGCCCCGACGATCCAGGTCACCCGGGTCGGCACATGCCGGGTCGGGTGCGTCTTCGCGAACCACTTGGGCAGCAGCCCGTCGCGGGACATGGAGAACCACACCCGGGTCACGCCCAGCATGAACGTGAACATCACGGTGAGGATGCCGATGATGGCGCCCACCGCGATCACGTCCGCCAGCGCGTTCAGGCCCACCGACTTGAACGCCGTGGCGAAGCCGCTCTCCTTGTTGATGTGCCGGTAGTTCTGCATGCCCGTCAGGACCAGACAGGCCGCCACGTACAGCACCATCGAGATCGCCAGCGAGTAGATGATCGCCTTCGGCATGTGCCGCTGGGCGTCCTTCGACTCCTCGGCCGCCGTCGACATCGCGTCGTAGCCGAACACCGCGAAGAACACCGTGGCCGCGCCGGTGAAGGCGCCGCCGATGCCGTACGGGAAGAACGGGTGATAGTTCGCGGAGTCGATGTGGAACACGCCCACCCCGATCACCAGCAGCACCACCAGGACCTTCAGTGCCACCACGAGCGTCTCGAAGCGGGCCGCGCTGCGGATGCCCAGGTTCAGCAGCCAGGCGATCAGCAGGCACAGCACGACCGCGAACAGATCGACCCGGTGCCCGTCGCCGGTGCCCGGCGCGCCCAGCATCCAGTGCGGCAGGTTGGCGCCCATCTCCTGGACCAGGAAGCTGAAGTAGCCCGAGATGCCGATCGCCACCACCGCCACGATCGCGGTGTACTCCAGCAGCAGGTCCCAGCCGATGAACCAGCCGGCGAACTCGCCGAGCACCGCGTAGCCATAGGTGTACGCCGACCCCGCCTTCGGGATCAGCCCGGCGAACTCGGCGTACGACAGCGCCGCGCACGCGCTCGCGACACCGGCGATCAGGAACGACACCAGCACCGCCGGTCCGGCCGTGCCGTTGGCCACCGTGCCGGCCAGCGTGAAGATGCCGGCGCCGATGATGCCGCCGACGCCGATCGCGGTGAGCTGCCACAGGCCCAGCGACCGGTCCAGCCGGGGGCCCTCGCGGACCTCCGTCTCCTCGATGTGCTCGATGGGTTTGCGCCGGAGAATGCCCTCACCCGCGCGGATCCTGACCATGAGCCTCACCTCTTCACCGACGGCAAACGGCTGCCGGCGGCTCATGATGGCCGAGCAGGGACCCGTACGGAAGACGCCACGCATGGGCGCCCCCACCTGACCAGTGCGTCTCGGCACTCGCACAACCATTGGTTGTGATCGGCGCCCTTCCGGTTGTTTGCCCCCAGTAGCGTCCAGCAGATTTCATGTCCTCCGTCAACGGGAGGTTGTGCATGAAGCTGGGGCGGCAGTTCGGATGGCTGTGGGGAGCCTACGCGGTCAGTACCTTCGGCACCTGGCTCGCCTTCGACGCCCTCGCGATGATCGCGGTCCTCGTGCTGCACGCCGGCTCCGCCCAGGTCTCGCTGCTGGCTTCCGCAGGCGTGGCCGTCGGCGCGGTGGCCGCCGTACCCGTCGGACCCTGGGTGGAATTCCGCCGCAAGCGCCCCGTGATGATCACCGCCGACCTGGTGCGCTGCGCCGCGCTGCTCAGCCTGCCCGCCGCCTACGCGCTCGGGATGCTCGGCTTCGGGCAGCTGCTCATCGTCTCGGTGATCGTCGCGGCGGCCGACATCACCTTCACCGCCGCCTCCGGCGCCCACCTCAAGGCCCTCGTGCCGGCCGCGGACCTGCTCACCGCCACCAGCCGGTTCGAGTCCACCACCTGGACCGCCACGGTGCTCGGCCCCCCGCTCGGCGGCGCCGCGATCGGCCTGCTCGGACCCGTGACGACCGTGGTCGCGGACGCCGTCAGCTATCTGCTCTCCGCCCTCGGCATCCGCGCCATCGGCACCGGCGAGCCCCGCCCGCAGCGCACCGCCGCACCCCGCGCCGGCGACCTCCTCGACGGCTGGCGGCACCTGCTCACCAGCCCCGCCCTGCGCCCGCTGTTCCTCAACTCGCTGGCCAACAACGCCCTGATCATGGCCACCTCGCCGGTGCTGTCGGTCCTCATGCTCGGACACCTCGGCTTCACCCCCTGGCAGTACGGCCTCGCCTTCGCCGTGCCCTGCCTCGGCGGACTGCTCGGCTCCCGGCTGGCCCGCCCGCTCGCCACCCGCTACGGCCGCCGCCGGGTCCTGCTCACCGCCGGCGTACTGCGCGCGCTGTGGTCCGTCGGCCTCGCCTTCGTCCGCCCCGGCCTGCCCGGTCTGCTGGTCGTGATGGTGACCGAGGCCGGCCTGATCACCTGCTCGGGCATCTACGGCCCCGTGCTCGCCGCCGAGCGCCTGGAACTGACCCCGGACGACCGGGTGGCCCGTACCCTCGCCGCCTGGTCCGTCACCGGCAAGGCCACCACCGCCGCCGTCACCGCCCTGTGGGGCCTGCTGGCCGCCGCCACCAGCCCGCGCACGGCGATCGCCGTGGCCGGAGTCCTGCTCCTCGCCACCCCGCTGCTGCTGTGGCGCCCCACGCGCGCTACGGAACGACCGTCACCGGCCAGCGCCCCGCCTTCACCAGCCGCACCGCCACCGAACCGATGATCCGGTGCCCGGCCTGCTCCGAGGCACCGACGACCACCGCGTCCGCCTGGAGCTCGTCGGCCGCCTTCACCAGCCCGGTGTAGGGGTCGCCGCGGAAGGTGTGGAACTCCCAGCGCACCTCGAATATCCCCTTGACCCGCTCGGCCGCCTCCCGGATCTGCGCCACCAGGTCCTCGGCGATCTCGTCGGTCGTCTCCGCCACCGGCGCGCCGAGGGCCGCCCCGGCCGCGAGCACCGGCTGCACGTACACCACGGCCAGCAGCGCGTGCTGGCGCCGGGCGAGCCCGCCCGCGTACGCGGCGGCGCGCATCGAGGAGTCGGAGCCGTCCACCCCGACCACGATGACCTTCGGCCCGTCCGTACCCCGCTCGAATCGGTGCGCGGGCGAGTGAGAGTGCTGCCCCTGCTGTTCCGTCACGGCCGTGAGGCTATCGGAACCGGCGGTTCCCGATAAGGCACGGGGCCGTATCGCAGCAGGACAGCGCGCCGTTCCGGCCCCGCGCCGGGCTCTCGACGGGCGAGCCGCCCGACCGCTTCCTACAGTCGGAACCATGACCGCGAGTGCCGGGCCCGCCGAACGGAGGGACCCCACGACGCCGGTACGCCCGTCCGCCGGCGGGCGCCTCGGCTGGGTGCCCAAGGCCTTCGCGACCCTGTTCGGCGCACTCGGCCTGCTGTGCGCCCTGGTCGCGCTCATCGAGCCCCTGCGGGACCTGCTCCAGCCGGTCATCCACACCCTCGACATGCTCCTGGTGCCCATCAGCGCCAACCTCGCCTACGCCGTGTTCCTGTTCCTGCTGGCCGGCGCCACCGCCGCCCGCAAGAAGGTCGCCTGGTGGCTGGTCGTCGTCTACCTCGGCCTGGTCGTCCTCAGCGACGCACTCGGTGTGGGCGTCGGGCTGTACACCGAGTCGCTGCTGTCCCTGGCGGTGTCCGGCCTGCTGCTGGTCCTGCTCGTCGTGGCCCACGGGGAGTTCTACGCCGCCTCCCGCCGCGGCGCCGTGTGGCGGGCCCTCGGTGTGCTGCTGGCCGGGCTCGTGGTGGCGATCCTGCTGGGCTGGGGCCTGGTCATGATGTTTCCGGGCACGCTCCCGGCGAACGAACATCTGGCCTGGGCGGCCGACCGGGTCCTCGGCGGACTGTTCCCGCCCGGCGCGTTCGCCGGCCGCCCGCCGCGCAAGGTCACCTTCGTCCTCGGCCTCCTCGGCGCCCTCGCGCTGCTCAACGCCGCCGCCGCGCTGTTCCGCTCCCAGCGTCTGGAGGCCGCCCTGCACGACGACGAGGAGGCCCGCATCCGCGCCCTCCTCGCCGACTACGGCGAGCGGGACTCGCTCGGCTACTTCGCCACCCGCCGGGACAAGGCCGCCGTCTTCTCGCCCAGCGGCAAGGCCGCCGTCACCTACCGCGTCGAGGCCGGGGTGTGCCTGGCCAGCGGCGACCCCGTCGGCGACATGGAGGCCTGGCCGCACGCGATCGCCGCCTGGCTGGACGTGGCCCGCCGCTACGCCTGGGCGCCCGCCGTGATGGGCGCCTCCGAGGAAGGCGCCCGTGCCTACGTCCGCGCCGGGCTCGGCGCCCTCCAGCTCGGCGACGAGGCGATCCTGCAAGTGGCCTCCTTCGACCTGAACGGCCGGGACATGCGGGTGACCCGGCAGGCCGTGCACCGCGTCGCCCGCACCGGCGCCACCACCCGGATCCGCCGCCACGCCGCACTCGGCGAGCGGGAGATGGAGGAGGTCATCGGCAAGGCCGACGCCTGGCGCGACACCGAGACCGAACGCGGCTTCTCCATGGCCCTGGACCGGCTCGGCGACCCCGCCGACGGCGACTGCCTGCTCGTGGAGGCCCTCGGCGAGGACGGCCGGCTGCTCGCCCTGCTCTCCTTCGTGCCCTGGGGGCGCGACGGCATCTCCCTGGACCTGATGCGCCGTGACCGGACCGCCCCCAACGGGGTCATGGAGTTCATGATCGCCGAACTGTGCGCCGCCGCGGCGAAGCTGGGCGTCCGCAGGATCTCGCTGAACTTCGCCGTCTTCCGCTCCGCCTTCGAGGAAGGCGCCCGCATCGGCGCCGGACCCGTCCTCAGATTCTGGCGCCGTCTGCTGCTGTTCTTCTCCCGCTGGTGGCAACTGGAGGCCATGTACCGGTCCAACGTCAAATACCACCCCGAGTGGTACCCGCGTTTCATCTGCTACGGAGAGACCGCCGCCCTCGCCCGCATCGGGCTCGCCTCCGGAATCGCCGAAGGCTTCGTCCCCGTACCGTCGTTGCGCAAGCTCTGGGGCAAGGGGCATCCGAAGGCCGGGCCGCGGCCCGCCACCACAGCGGGCCTGCCGTCCCTGACGGCGCCCGGCCCCGAAGCCGGGGAGGGGGCCGGGCCGGCGGCCCCGGAGGCGGGCCTGCCCGACCAGGTCCGCGTCCGCCGCCGCACCCTGGACCGGCTGCGCGCCGCCGGCACCGACCCCTACCCGGTCGGCGTCCCCGCCCCCAGCCACGCCCTCGCCGACGTCCCCGAAGGAACGGACGTCACCGTCGCCGGACGGGTCATGCTGGTCCGCGACTTCGGCGGCATCGTCTTCGCCGTGCTGCGCGACTGGTCCGGCGACCACCAGATCGCCCTGACCCGCGACGGCACCGGCGCGGCCGCCCTCGACCGCTTCACCGCCGACGCCGACACCGGCGACCACATCACCGCCACCGGCCACGCGGGCCGCAGCGACCACGGCGAGCCCACCGTCTTCGTCACCGACTGGCAGCTCACCGGCAAGTGCCTGCGCCCGCTGCCCGACAAACGGCGCGGCCTCACCGACCCCGAGGCCAAGGTCCGCCGCCGCTACCTCGACCTCGCGACCAGCCCCGCCGCCCGCACGGTCCTGCGGGCCCGCTCCGCTGCCGTACAGGCCCTGCGACGGGGCCTGCTGGACCGTGGCTACGTCGAGGTCGAGACTCCGATGCTCCAGCCGGTCCACGGCGGCGCCACCGCCCGCCCCTTCACCACCCACATCAACGCCTACGACCTCGACCTGTACCTGCGCATCGCCCCCGAGCTGTATCTGAAACGGCTGTGCGTCGGAGGCCTGGAGAAGGTCTTCGAACTCGGCCGCACCTTCCGCAACGAGGGCGTCTCCTACAAGCACAACCCCGAGTTCACGATGCTGGAGGCCTACCAGGCGCACGCCGACTACACCGTGATGCTCGACCTCACCCGCGAACTGATCCAGGGTGCCGCGAGCGCCGCCTTCGGCTCTCCGGTGGCCCGCAGGGACGGGCAGGAGTACGACATCTCCGGGCCCTGGCCGGTCAGGACCGTGTACGGGGCGGTCTCCGAGGCGGTGGGCGAGGAGATCGGCCCCGGCACCGAACTGCTGCGGCTGCACCGGCTGTGCGACCGCACCGCAGTGCCGTACACCGCCGACGACACCCCGGCCGACGTCGTCCTGGAGATGTACGAGCGGCTGGTCGAGGAACGCACCCGGCTGCCCACCTTCTACAAGGACTTCCCGACCGACGTCTCCCCGCTGACCCGGCAGCACCGCACCGACCCGCGGCTCGCCGAGCGTTGGGACCTCGTCGCCTTCGGCGTCGAACTCGGTACCGCCTACTCGGAGCTGACCGACCCCGTCGAACAGCGCCGGCGGCTCACCGAGCAGTCGCTGCGGGCCGCCGGCGGCGATCCGGAGGCCATGGAGCTGGACGAGGACTTCCTTCAGGCCCTCGAATTCGCGATGCCCCCGACCGGCGGCCTCGGCCTCGGCGTCGACCGGCTCGTCATGTTCCTCACCGGCCTGACGATCCGGGAGACCCTGCCGTTCCCGCTGGTGCGCCACCGCTGACCCCCGGCTCCGGGCCGGCCGCGGGAACGGCGCGGCGGGGCAGGGCCAGCAGCGCGATCAGCGCGGCGGTCAGGCACAGCGCCGTACCGAGGTCGAAGCAGTGGCGGACCTCGTGCGCGAGGACGACCTTGTACTCCTTCAGACCGGCGAGCGTCCCCGTCGTCGTGTTCCGCTCGGCGACCGTGATGACACCGACGAACAGGGAGGCGCCCAGACCGGCGCCGAACTGCCGGGAGGAGTTCAGCTCCTGGGGGAGCGCACCGCTGCCGCCCCGCGCGAAACCGGCGGGCAGGGCGAGCACCCCGCAGCCGAACGCGATCAGCAGCAGCGGCAGCTGCACCGCGCCGAAGCCGTAGCCCGCCCCCGGAAGGCCCAGCAGCACGAACCCGGCGGCCGCCACCACGCACGCCCCGGCCACCGTACCGGCGAGCCCCGCACGCGCGGCCACCACGGGCAGCACCGCACACCCCAGCACCACCCCGGCGACCGCGGGCAGCAGGGCCCAGCCGACCTGCATCGGGGACAGATTGCCGAGCAGCTGCAGGGCGAACATCAGGACGAGCACGGCCCCGGCCAGGCCCGCCGCCAGCAGCGCCACCACCGTGTAGGCGCCGAACGCGACCCGCTCCGTGTACAGCCGGGACAGCAGGGCCGGCACCCGCTCGCCACGGCCCAGCCAGCCCAGCGCGGACGGCAGCAGCGCGGCGCCCACGGCGATGACGATGACCGTCGTGACGGACACACTCCGGCCGCCGAGCCAGTCCGCGAACCACGCGAGGAAGCCCAGCGGCACGACGGCCAGCGCGGCACCGCCCACCCGGCTCCGTGCCCCGGGCACCGGCTCGGTCTCGGCCAGCGCCACCGGGGTCAGCACCAGGAGCACCAGCCCGGCCACTGCCTGCACCCAGAAGACCGTGTTCGCCGTCCGCACGCTGTCCAGCAGCATCGTGCACGGCAGCAGCACGGCCGGGGTGGCGCAGGCGACGACCGCGAAGTGCACGTTCAGCGCCCGGTCCCGGTCCCGGCCCGCCGGATGCGTGGCGTCGATCAGCGCCAGCGCGCCCGCCGTGATCACCGCCGCCGCCACACCCTGCACCGCCCGCGACGCCAGCAGCACCCAGGCGGCGGACGACAGCGCGGGCGCCGCGGCGGCGAGGCTCGACAGCGCGAACCCGCCCATCAGCACCCGCCGGTGCCCGAGTGCCCGGCCGAGCGCCCCCGCGAGCACCGGCAGCGCCGCGAAACACACGCTGTACACGGACAGCAGCCAGGTCAGCCCGGAGAACGACAGATGCCGGTCGAACTGAATCAACGGCAGCCCCACCGCGAAGACCGCGGTGTCGAAGACGACCAGGATCTGGGCGACGGCCAGCAGCACCACCGCCAACGCCCCGCGGCCCGGCCCGCGTTCTCCCCCGTGCACCAACTCGGCTCGCCCCCTGTGTCCGTTCTCCGGCAGTGTGTGCGGACTGAATGACTTATCAGAGCCCCCGGACGGTTCCCCACCGGCCCCCGCTGGTCCGACCGGGTGCTTTCCCGCCCTCGCACCGGTGTCGTCGTGGTGTGCCGGAGGCCGGTGGGGCGAGTGATGAGTCATGCAGAAGGATCAGTTCTTCACCCGGCGCCGGATGCTCCTCGCCGGCGCCGCAGCAGTAGGGGCCGCGGGCACTGCCGGAGTCGTTCTCGCGGGCGGCACCGAGGAGACCGCCCGCATCCCCGCCGCCCCCGCCCCCGGCCCGCAGGCCCGTCAGGCGCTCACGCCCTCCGCGTTCCGGCTCCAGCCGCTCACCGGATACGGCCCGCCCCGCCCCGCGCCGCGCAAGCTGAAGGTGCGCACCGAGCCGATCCTGAAGATCTCCGGGCGCGGCCGGCACATGATGCTGACCTTCGACGACGGCCCCAACCCCGACTACACCCCGCACATCCTGGACACCCTCGCCAGGTACGACGTGCGGGCGATGTTCTTCCTGTGCGGCGAGTGCGTCGTCGACAACAGGGAACTCGTGGCCCGGATGGCCGACGAGGGCCATGTCGTCGGCAACCACACCTGGACCCATCCCCTGCTGACCACCCTCGATCGCAGGCAGATCCGCGACGAGATGGAGCGCACCAGCGACGCCATCGAGGACTCCTACGGCGAGCGCCCCCAGTGGTTCCGGGCCCCCTACGGCGCCTGGAACCGGGCCGCGTTCCAGCTCGGCGCCGAGATGGGCATGGAGCCGATGGCCTGGACGGTGGACACCACCGACTGGATGACGCCGGGCACCTCCACCATCATCGACCGGGTGGAGAGCGGCGCCGCCCCCGGTGTCGTGGTGCTCTCCCACGACGCCGGCGGCGACCGTTCGCAGACCGTCCACGCCATCCGTGAATGGCTGCCCCATCTCCTCGACTCCGGATATCACATGACCGTGCCGCGCCGCCGCACGTGACCCTTCACCAGGGGTTTCGCCCGGCCGGCCGAGGTGGCTTCAGTCCACCGCGACCAGCCGGGCGAAGACCACGACATTCCCGTCGTAGCCCTTCTGTTTCGAGAAACCGCCCCCGCAGGTGATGACCCGCAATTCCGGGGTGCCCTTCGAGCCGTACACCCGGTCACCGGGGAAATCGGCCTTCGAGAAGACCTCGATTCCATAGATCTCGAACACCGCGGTCTTTCCGTCCCTGCGCAGAGCCTCGACCCGGTTTCCCTGCTTCAGGGCCCCGAGTCCGTAAAAGACGGCGGGGCCCTGCTGGTTGTCGACGTGCCCCACGACGACCGCGGTGCCTTTCTCGCCGGGGGAGACCGCACCGGTGAACCAGCCCGCGAGGTTGGGGTCCCCGGGCGGGGGTGCGCCGACCCAGCCGTCCGTGTCCAGGCCGACCGGCATCACCGGCGCGTCCACCTGGATCGCGGGGATCCGCACCCGCTCGACGGCCGAGAACGCGAGCGGCGCCGGAGCCCCGGCGAACGTGCCCGTACGGCTGTCCGGGGCCGCCGCCGAGGCCGGCTGCGGCGGGCCGATGTCGAACTCCCCCGAACCGTTCCGGATGAGCGCCAGGCCGGTCAGCAGAACAAGCGCTATCACGCCCCACGGGGCGCGCTTGCGCCGCCGCTCCTCCTCTTCGGCGAGCTCGTACAGTCCGGACGCAGACATTCGCCATCCCCTCTCGCCGCGGCCGCCGCCGCGTGCGTCGCGCATGGGAAAACGCTAAATCCCGCGCGCGGTGCGGGCGACGGGGTGAGCGGCGAACGGGTGGCCCGCGGCGGATGCGGTGCGCCATCCGAGGTGCCGTTCCCGGGAATTTCCTGACGGCCCGTGACCTGCGACAATATCCGACTGTGTGATTTCGGTCCGGTGTGTTGCCTCACCAGGACGGACCATTCCCGGCATGCGGGCGTGTTCCCGGGGTCCGAGGGCCTTTTCCGGGAGGTGTCGTCTCGCCGATCGACCGGGAGCCGGACCCGGGCGTCTCCCGCGGGGGATCACATGCGAAACCGACGTGCTCTCGCGGCCGTGTGGGCCGCTGTCGCTGTGCTCGGGCTCGCCGCCCCTGTGGCCGTCGCGGACGGCATGGGCACCGGCCGCGGGGACGGCGGGCGGCACTCGGATCGCGGGTCGGACCGTGGGGACGACTTCGGGCGGGGCGACGACAGCGGGCGGCGTGTTCCGGCTGCGTCGCCGGCACGGGAAGCCGATCTGACGCCGTTGCCGGTGCGGGGTCAGATGCCGTCCTCGTGGGCACGGCGGCGCGCCAGGCGGTAGGCCGTGCCGAGCGAACCGGCGATCAGCAGCGCGCCGAGGCCGATCTCCTTGACGTCGAACCCGCCGACACTGCCGCCCGCACCGGCCCGCACCCCGTGCTGCACCGGCGGAAGCGGCGCGTAGGGCTGGTCGTAGGGCTGGTCGCGCTGATCGCCGTCGCGGCCGCCGGCGATGGTGAGGTCGGTGGCCCCGCTCGCCCCGTCGCAGCGGAACGTCACGGAGTGGGCGGCCCCGGGTCTGGCGTTCCGGTCGACCACGACGGTCGCCGAGGAGCGCTCCGGCGGGATCCGTAGCGTGTCGAAGACCCCGGAGGACACCGTGGCGGTGCCCCGGCAGCCGCCGCCGTCCCGGTCGACCTGGAGGCGCACCCGGTCCCCGGCCGCGATGGCGGACGGGGCGACCCGGAAACCGAACGGCGTGCCGTCGTGGTCGTCACCCGCGAGGGCGGCCGATGCGCTGAGGGCGAGGGCGAGGGTGCCGGCGCCCAGCAGAGCGGCCGAAGCGACGCGTATCGCGCGCATACTGCTTCCTCCGGTCCCGAGGAGCGGCCGCGGACCTGTTTCCGCCTGGGCCAGGAGCGCACCTCGATGACCGCAACGTTAGGAACGTCCGCACACCCGCGCGATCGGAGTAGCGCGAATGGGGCACGGGTGTGCGTCGTCCGGGAAAACGGTCCTGCGGCCGGGTGGCATCCGGCCGCGAGGCTATTTGGTGAGGCCCGGGAACAGATTCGTGAACGGTTCCGCGGTCACCGCGATGCCCCGGCTGAAGGGGGCGTCGAAGTCCCAGATGAGGAACAGCATGAAGGCGATGGTCGCGGAGAACAGCCCGGCCAGCACCAGTTCGCGCTTCGTGCGCCGGATCTGCAGCGCGAACACCATGCCCACGGTGACCAGCCCGCCGACGAGAAGCCCCCACCACACCACCGCCGGCATGGTGGCCCCGGTGGAGTCGGCCCGGTCGTTGCGCGCCTGGTCGGCGGCGGTCATCTGGTCCAGCAGCGGCTGGTAGGCCTGCGCCTCGAAGTCGTTCTTCGGCTGGTAGTCGGTGACATCGTGACGGACCTTCTGCAGCAGCTCGCCACCGCGGTCGGTGACGCGCTCCTGGTTGGACATCGTCTTCCACTCGTGGTCGACGACATAGCTGACATAGGTGTTGACATCAGTCCGGATCCGGTCACGGACGTCCGGCGGATAGATCCGGACCCGCTCCGAGATCTCGTGCAGCGCCTGGGCCTCGCTCTGCACGTAGTCCTGGGCGGAGCTGCGGGCCTCCCACACGCCCGCGATGGCCAGACCGAGGACGATGGCGTACACGACACCGATCCACATCGTCATGTACTCGATGACGTCCGGGGTCTCGCTTGGGTCCTCGTCGTCGGGTGCCCGCCGGTTGCGCAGGACGGTGACGACCACCACGACGGCACAGGCCGCCAGCATCGCGAGGACGAGAACAAGCCAATCCGGCAACGGATACCTCCAGGGTGAGCGGCGGCGCGTCAGCGCGGGCGCAGGGCCGCGACGGCGACGATCGCGGGGACGGTGATGAGCAGGACGTAGATGACGGGCGTGGTGGTGCCCGTCGCCCGGTGACTGACGGGATGGGAGCGGTACGCGGGGTAGCTCACCGGGGTCACCGAGGGCCGCGGCGCGGGCTTCGGCCTCGGTGCCGGTGTGGGGGTCGGGGTGGGCTTCAGGACCGGGCGTGGGGCCGGCGGAGGCGGCGCGGGCCGGACCGGGAGCTTCGGCTTCGGGGCGGGCTTCGGCGTCGGGCGCGGAGGCGGCGTCGGCTTCGGGGGTGGTGGGGGCGGTGGCGGTGGGGGAGGCGGTGGCGGTGCCGGC
>NZ_JAIQYY010000002.1:0-38937 GCF_020181035.1 Streptomyces sp. CoH27 | reverse complement strand
CGGCGTCGGGCAGGGCGGGTCGGGCCAGTGAGCGCCGTCACCGGCCCACGCCACGGCCACCGTGCCGTCCGGTCCCGTGGAGGCGGACGCGCAGGCGTCGGCCGACGCGCCGCCGGCCGGCCAGCCCACCAGGGTCCAGCTCAGCGTCAACAGGGCCAACACCCTTACGGCGGGCGCGCATCGAGTCACTTCGGGTCCATGCACGACGAAGATCATGGGGCGCGGGAACCGGAAGCACGCCCTGGTGCGCCGGGATTGCTTCGAAGGAAGGACATTGCGTGATCAGGTGTTTGACGCGGCCAAGTACGCGCTTGGCGTGAAATGTGCGCCCCGCGTACGCCCGCCATCGAAGGGCGGGACACAGGTTCCGGAAAGATTTTCGCGTCCGCGTTGAACACTCCACCCCCTGCGCCGCGTACCCATGGCCGTGCGGCGGCACAGCAAGGCGCTGCAACATCCAGGCGATGATGGGGAGTTGACGATGAAGACCTCCGGGCGGACCGCCTCGCTGGTGGCGACAGCCGCCGCGGTGCTGGCGCTGACGACGGCGTGCGGTCAGGACAACAGCACCACTCCGGCCTCCGCGGCCCAGAACGTCGGCGCCACCGCGCCCGCGGGCAGCCCGACCACCGGCGCCGGCCTCGGCACGGCCACCGGCGCGGGCAACGGTTACGGCGCCGACGGCAACCAGAGCTCCAGCTCCCCCACCGCGGCCGCGCCCGCGGGCAAGCTCACCGTGGCCGCCAACCCCGACCTCGGCAACGTGCTGACCGACGGCTCCGGCCTCACCCTCTACCGGTTCGACAAGGACACCGCCAACCCGCCCAAGTCGAACTGCGTCGACGACTGTGCCAAGACATGGCCGCCGGTCCCCGCCAATGACGCCACCGCCGGCGCCGGCATCGACAAGTCGCTGCTCGGCGAGGTGACCCGCGCCGACGGCACCAAGCAGCTCACCATCGGCGGCTGGCCGGCGTACCGCTACGCCAAGGACGTCAACGCCGGTGACGTCAACGGCCAGGGCGTGGGCGGCAAGTGGTTCGCGCTGGCCCCCGACGGCAAGAAGGCCTCGCTGGCCTCCCTGCCCGGCCTGTCCGTGCGCAAGGACCCCAAGCTCGGCGACATCATCGTCGACAAGAACGGCAGGACGGTCTACCGCTTCCTGAAGGACAAGGCCTGGCCCAAGGTCATCTCGAACTGCACCGGACCCTGCCTCGTGAAGTGGCCGGCGGTCGCTCCGGTCAAGCCGGAGGACACCCAGGGCGTCAAGAAGAAGGGGCTGATGGGCTTCACCCGTCCCGACGGCGCGCAGCAGATGACCGTCAACTGCTGGCCGATCTACACCTTCTCCGGGGACAACGCCCCCGGCGACACCAACGGTCAGGGCGTGGGCGGCACCTGGTACGCCGTCGCGCCCGACGGCAAGCCGGTCGGCGCTCCGAGCAGCTGATCACCTCCCCAGGGTCGATCGTCCCGCCCGGCCCGGGGCGCCACCGCCGGTCCGCCCCCTCCGCACCGCACGGAGGGGGCGGACCCTTGTGCTGGGCGGGAGAAGCCCAGGCCGGCACAGCCGTCACACAGCGGGGTCGTACGGGCACATGCCGCAGGCAGTGACCGGGAACGGACGGTCAATTTCCGGTTCAGGTCGCTCCTTTGGCGGGCGATCAGTAGCCTCAGCTCGAACACCGGATCGCCTGTCCCTGCCGTCCACGCCTTGGAGAGATACATGGAGCGTCCCGCCTGGGCCCCACGGAGCATCGACATCTCGGTGCCGAGCGTCTCGCGGATCTACGACTTCTACCTGGGCGGTTCGCACAATTTCGAGGTCGACCGGGAAGCGGCGCGCAGGGCCATGGCGTTCATGCCGGGCCTGCCGAAGATCATGCAGGCCAACCGGGCCTTCATGCGCCGGGCCGTGCGCTTCGCGGCCGGGCAGGGCGTCACCCAGTTCCTGGACATCGGCTCCGGCATCCCGACGTTCGGCAACGTCCACGAGGTGGCCCAGGCGGCCGCGCCGGGCGCGCGCGTGGTCTACGTCGACCACGACCCGGTCGCCGTCGCGCACAGCGAGGCGGTGCTGGCGGGCAACGCGGACGCGGACGTGGTCGCGGCGGACCTCCGCAAGCCCCAGGAGATCCTCGCGAGCCCCCAGGTGGAGCGGCTGATCGACCTGAACCGGCCAGTGGCCCTTCTGCTGGTTGCCATACTGCACTTCGTGGAAGACGCGGACGACCCCTACGGTGCGGTGGCCGAGCTGCGCGAGGCGCTCGCGCCCGGCAGCCTGCTGATCCTCACTCATGCCTCGTACGAGGGAATCCCGGTGCCGGCCGAGCGGGCCGAGGGCGCGGTGGACGTATACAAGGACATTCGCAACCCGCTGATCATGCGCTCGCGCGACGAGATCGCGCGGTTCTTCGAGGGGTACGACATGGTGGAACCCGGACTGGTGCCGATGCCGCACTGGCGCCCGGATGCGGCGTTGGAGGACGAGGATCCGTTCGCCTTCTCCGGATTCGCCGGCGTGGGGCGCACGGCGTGAGCGCGGAGCCGGATGCGCCGGAGGGCAGACTGCGCCGGTTCGCGACGATCTGGAGCCGGGCGGTCTACCCGGTGACCTCCACCTCGCTGACCCGCGCCGAGTTCGAGGAGCAACTGCTGCCGCTCGCCCGCCGGTTGAGCGAGCTGCTGCGGGCGCACAGCTTCGACGCCGACGGCGCGAAGGCGGTCGGTGCCGCCCTGGTGGACGCGCACTGCACCGACCCCGAGGCGCTCACCCGCACCCTCGACTGCGTCGACGCGTATCTGGTGCTGTACTGCGGTGCGGACGACCCCGAGACGCCGCAGGACGAACTGCGGCTGCGGTCCTCGCGGTTGCAGCACGCGATGGCCGCCGGGTTCGCGCAGGCGCTGCGCGAGCGCACCCTGGCCGAGCAGGAGTCCATCGCCCAGGCCGCGTTGCGGGCCCAGGGTGTGGTCGCACAGGCGCTGCACGCCAGCGAGGCCCGCTTCCGCGCGGTGTTCGAGGGCGCGGCCATAGGAATCGGCATCGCCGGCCTCGACGGCACCGTCCTCCAGGTCAACGAGGCGCTGCTGCGCATGTTCGGCCTGTCCGAGCCGACGCTGCGCGGCCGCCGGGTGCAGGACTGGGTGCACCCCGAGGACGCCCCGCAGACCTGGAAGCTCTACGAGGAGCTGGTCCGCGGCGAGCGCGAGCACTACCACATGGAGAAGGCGTTCAACCGCCCCGACGGCACGGTCCTGTGGACCAACCTGACGGTCTCCCTCCTGCGGGACGCCGACGGCGCTCCGCAGTACCAGCTCGCTCTCATGGAGGACACCACCGAGCGCCGCCTGCTCAACCTCCGGCTGCGCTACGAGGCCACGCACGACGCCCTCACCGGTCTGCCCAACCGCACCCTGTTCTTCGAACGCCTGGAGAAGGCGCTGGGGGCGGGCGAGGGCCAGCGGTTCGGCCTGTGCTACCTCGACCTGGACGGCTTCAAGACCATCAACGACAGCCTCGGACACGCGGCCGGCGACCGGCTGCTGGTGGAGGTCGCCGACCGCCTGCAGTCCTGCGCGACCGCGCCCGGCGAGATGGTCGCCCGGCTCGGCGGCGACGAGTTCGTGGCCCTCACCACCGGCCCCGGCACCGAGCGCACGGTGGACGAGCTGGCCGAGCGCATCATGAACGCGCTCGTGACCCCCATCAGCATCGACGGCCGGGACCTGATGGTGCGCGGCAGCCTCGGCATCGTCGAGGGCCCGGCGGGCGAACGCACCGCCGCTGAAGTCCTCCGCAGCGCCGACATCACCATGTACCGGGCGAAGTCGGCGGGTGGCAACCGTTCCGAACTGGCCGACCCGGAGGCCGACGCCCGCGCCATCACCCGTCACGGCCTCACCACGGCCCTGCCGACGGCCCTGGAGCGCGGCGAGTTCTTCATCGAGTACCAGCCGCTGGTCCACCTCGGCGACGGCAGCGTGCGCGGCGCCGAGGCCCTGGTGCGCTGGCTGCATCCGCAGCACGGCGTCCTCGGCCCGGACCGCTTCATCCCGCTGGCCGAGCACACCGGCCTGATCGTCCCGCTCGGCCGCTGGGTGCTGGAGGAGTCCATCCGGCAGGCCCGCGCCTGGCGAGAACGGTACGGCGAGGAGACGGCGGCCGGACCGCTGCGCATCAACGTCAACCTGTCGCCGTGCCAGCTCAGTCATCCGGGCCTGGTCCAGGACACGGTCGAGATCCTGGAGCGGGCCGGCGTCACCCCGGACGCGCTGTGCCTGGAGGTCACCGAGTCGGCCCTGATCGGCGCCGACGACGATCTGCTCAAACCCCTGCGCCGGCTGGCCGAGATGGGCGTCGACATCGCCCTGGACGACTTCGGCACGGGCTACTCGAATCTGGCGAACCTGCGCCGCCTGCCGGTGAGCATCCTCAAACTGGACCGCTCCTTCACCCAGGGCATGCAGCAGTTCCCCGCCGACCCGGTCGACCTGAAGATCGTCGAGGGCATCGTCACCCTCGCCCACAGCCTGGACCTCGCGGTCACGGTCGAGGGCGTGGAAACCGGCGCCCAGGCCGAGCAGCTGCGGATACTGGGCTGCGACACGGCCCAGGGCTGGTACTACGCCCGCCCGGGTCCGCCGGAAAGGCTGCACGACTTGGCGTTGGTGGACGCGACGGGCTGAACTTTTCCAGGAGGGGCGGCGCAGTTCCCTGAGGGGTGCAGGGCCGTATTGACATGCGGCTCCGCCGCGGGGCGCGACAAGCCACCACGCACCCGCACCCCGAAACGGTGCTTCCCAGGCAGACGAATCCGAACGAAAGCACCCTCACTGCTCAATCAACATCCGCTGCAACTCCCGCGCAGCCCGCGGCGGCGCCACATCGCTGCGATGCGCCAGCGCAATGGCCCGCTGCAACCCCGGCCGGGCCAACGGAGTGACCCGCAGCCCGCGTCCGGACCTGGACGCGACCATGCGCGGAACGACCGCCACTCCCAGGCCCGCCCGGACAAACCCCAACACCGCATCCATCTCGCCCCCCTCGACGGCAAAATCCGGCTCGAACCCAGCGGAGCGACACGCGGCCACCGTCAGCTCCCGCAGGTCGTACCCGTGCCGGAACATCACCAGCCGCTCACCCTCCAGGTCGGCGATGTGTACCACCCGCCCGCCCCGGCCGGGCGCCGGCGCCTCGGGTGAGGACACCACGACCAGCTCCTCCCGCAGCAACTCCACGGTGGTCAGCGCGGGCGCGGCCGTCGGCAGCGGCAGCACGACCAGCGCGAGATCGAGCGCACCGCGCGCCAGCTCCCGCACCAGGTCGTGCGAGCCGCTCTCCTCGATCAGCAGCTGAATGCCGGGATAGCGGTCGTGGAAGGCACGCAGTACGTCCGGCAGCAGGCCCGTGCACAGGCTCGGCGTCGCCCCCAGCCGCACCCGCCCCCGGCGCAGCTGCACCAGCTCCTGCACCTCGTGGCGCGCGGTGTCCGCGTCGGCCAGGATCCGCCTGGCCAGCGGCAGCAGCGCCTCGCCCGCGTCGGTGAGCGTGATGTTGCCCCGGGCGCGCAGGAAGAGATCCGCGCCCAGCTCCCGCTCCAGCGCCTTGATCTGCTGCGAGAGCGACGGCTGGGCGACATGGACCAGCTCCGCGGCCCGGGTGAAGTGCCGGGTCTCGGCGACGGCGACGAAGTACTGAAGCTGCTGGAACTGCATGGTGTCACGATAGCTTCCACCTATGGAATCCAGGTGGACCATGTCTTGGACCGATCGGGCCGTCCGGCCCTAGCGTGCTGGGCATGGCTCTGGCAACGCGGACGGACCGACGGCCGTCCATGGCGCGCACGATGTGGGACTCCTCCGTCGGCAAGAAGACCGTGATGGCCGTCAGCGGTCTGATCATGCTGGCGTACCTGGTGGCGCACATGATCGGCAACCTGAAGATCTACTTCGGTCCGGGCGAGTTCAACGACTACGGTCACTGGCTGCGCCGGATCGGCGAGCCGTTCATGCACCACATGTGGACGCTGTGGCTCGTCCGGATCGTCATGGCCGTCGCCGTGGTCGCCCACGCCACGTCCGCGTACCAGCTCAGCCGCCGGGACATCAAGGCACGGCCCAGCAAGTACGTGCACACGAAACCCCGGGCGAGCTACGCCACCCGCACCATGCGCTGGGGCGGGATCATCCTCGGCCTGTTCGTCGTCTGGCACGTCCTGGACCTGACCACCGGCACCGTGCACCCGGGCCGCTTCGAGCACGGCCACCCGTACCAGAACGTCGTCTCCGACTTCTCCCACTGGTACAGCAACGTCATCTACATCGTCGCGATGCTGGCGCTCGGCCTGCACATCCGGCACGGCTTCTGGAGCGCCGCGCAGACCCTCGGCGTCGGCAGCCGCACCCGCGACCGCGCCCTGAAGACCATCGCCAACGTCCTCGCGCTGCTGCTCACGGCCGGC
Organism: Streptomyces sp. CoH27; assembly: GCF_020181035.1. Classification (GTDB taxonomy): domain Bacteria; phylum Actinomycetota; class Actinomycetes; order Streptomycetales; family Streptomycetaceae; genus Streptomyces; species Streptomyces camelliae. Next base: position 32,473 of record NZ_JAIQYY010000002.1, on the reverse strand, counting down.
TTCATCGCCGTACCCGTGGGCGTCATGACCGGAGTGGTGAGCTGACATGACCGACTACGCGAACTACACGACCGGCGAACCCGCCGTCGACACCAGGGCGCCCTCCGGCCCGATCCACGAGCGCTGGGACAAGCGCCGCTTCGAGGCCAAGCTCGTCAACCCCGCGAACCGGCGCAAGCACACCGTCATCGTCGTCGGCACCGGACTCGCCGGCGGCTCCGCGGGCGCCACCCTGGCCGAACAGGGCTACCACGTCGTCCAGTTCTGCTACCAGGACTCCCCGCGCCGCGCCCACTCCATCGCCGCCCAAGGCGGCATCAACGCGGCGAAGAACTACCGCAACGACGGCGACTCGATCCACCGGCTGTTCTACGACACCGTCAAGGGCGGCGACTTCCGCGCCCGCGAGTCCAACGTGCACCGGCTCGCGCAGATCTCGGTCGAGATCATCGACCAGTGCGTGGCCCAGGGTGTGCCCTTCGCCCGCGAGTACGGCGGTCTGCTCGACACCCGCTCCTTCGGCGGCGTCCAGGTGTCACGGACGTTCTACGCCCGCGGCCAGACGGGACAGCAGCTCCTGCTCGGCGCCTACCAGGCCCTCAGCAGGCAGATCGCCGCGGGGAACGTGGAGATGCACCCGCGCACCGAGATGCTGGACCTGATCGTCGTGGACGGGCGGGCCCGGGGCATCGTGGCCCGGGATCTGATCACCGGTCGTGTCGACACCTACTTCGCCGACGCGGTGGTGCTGGCCTCCGGCGGTTACGGCAACGTCTTCTACCTCTCCACCAACGCCATGAACTCCAACGCGACCGCCGTGTGGCGGGCGCACCGGCGCGGCGCATACTTCGCCAACCCCTGCTTCACCCAGATCCACCCCACCTGCATCCCGCGCACCGGCGACCACCAGTCCAAGCTGACCCTGATGAGCGAGTCGCTGCGCAACGACGGCCGGATCTGGGTGCCCAAGGCCAAGGGCGACACCCGCCCGCCGCACCAGATCCCCGAGGACGAGCGCGACTACTACCTGGAGCGCATCTACCCGTCCTTCGGCAACCTCGTCCCCCGGGACATCGCCTCCCGCGCCGCGAAGAACGTCTGCGACGAGGGCAGGGGAGTGGGCCCCGGCGGCCAGGGCGTCTACCTGGACTTCGCCGACGCCATCCAGCGGATGGGCCGTAAGGCGGTCGAGGCGAAGTACGGCAACCTCTTCGACATGTACCAGCGGATCACCGACGAGGATCCGTACGAGGTGCCGATGCGGATCTACCCGGCCGTGCACTACACGATGGGCGGACTGTGGGTCGACTACGACCTCCAGACCACCATTCCCGGCCTGTTCGCCGTGGGCGAGGCCAACTTCTCCGACCACGGCGCCAACCGGCTCGGCGCCTCCGCGTTGATGCAGGGCCTCGCCGACGGCTACTTCGTCCTGCCGGCCACCATCAACGACTACCTGGCCCGCAACCCGCACCAGGAACGGGTGACCGTCGAACACCCCGTCGTGCAGGAGGTGCTGGCCGAGACCGAGGACCGGCTCAACCTGCTGCTGTCCGTCGACGGCGACCGCACCCCGGACTCCTTCCACCGCGAACTCGGCGAGCTGATGTGGGAGTTCTGTGGCATGGCGCGCACCGACGGAGGGCTGCGCAAGGCACTGGAGCGCATCCCGCAGATCCGCGAGGAGTTCTGGCGGCGCATCAAGGTCCCCGGCACCGGAGAGGAGTTCAACCAGTCGCTGGAGAAGGCCAACCGGATCGTCGACTACCTGGAGCTCGCCGAGCTGATGTGCCTCGACGCGCTGCACCGCGCCGAGTCCTGCGGCGGCCACTTCCGCGAGGAGTCCCAGACCCCGGACGGCGAGGCCGCCCGCAAGGACGAGGAGTTCTCCTACGCGGCCGCCTGGGAGTTCACCGGCACCGGCACGGCTCCCGTCCTGCACAAGGAAGACCTGGTCTTCGAGTACGTCCACCCCACCCAGCGGAGCTACGCATGAAGCTCACCCTGCGCGTCTGGCGGCAGAAGAACGCCGGCGCCGACGGAGCGATGTCCACGTACGAGGTGGACGGCATCTCGTCCGACATGTCCTTCCTGGAGATGCTGGACGTCCTCAACGAACAGCTCATCCTGTCCGGCGAGGACCCCGTCGCCTTCGACCACGACTGCCGCGAGGGCATCTGCGGCGCCTGTTCCCTCGTGATCAACGGCGACGCCCACGGCCCGGAGCGCACCACCACCTGCCAGCTGCACATGCGGTCCTTCAAGGACGGCGACACGATCGACATCGAGCCGTGGCGGGCGGCCGCGTTCCCGGTGATCAAGGACCTGGTCGTCGACCGGTCCGCGTTCGACCGGATCATCCAGGCCGGCGGCTATGTCACCGCGCCCACCGGCTCCGCGCCCGAGGCCCACGCCACGCCGGTGCCGAAGGCCGACGCCGACTTCGCCTTCGAGCACGCGGAGTGCATCGGCTGCGGGGCGTGCGTGGCCGCGTGCCCCAACGGCGCGGCGATGCTCTTCACCTCCGCCAAGATCAACCATCTCAACGTGCTGCCCCAGGGGGCGCCCGAGCGGGAGACGCGGGTGCTGGACATGGTGGCGCAGATGGACGCGGAGGGCTTCGGCGGGTGCACGCTGACCGGTGAGTGCGCGACGGCCTGTCCGAAGGGCATTCCGCTGGTGTCGATCACCGGTATGAACAGGGAGTGGCTGCGGGCCACCCGGAAGGCGCGCAAGCGGTAGCGCCGCCGGAAGAAAAAGAACGTTCGCCGACAACAGGGGGCGGACGGGCGGGGCCGGGAGTGGTGCTCATCCCCGGCCCCGTCTGGTTTTCCCTGATCATGAGGCCCCCGGCGTTCAGCATTCCCACATCCGCTCTCCCCGCTCAGGTCACGCTGACGCCAACCGGCGTCGGAAGAACAGGAGCGACGGGCCGTACGCACCGAGCCCGCCGCCGCTGTCGCCGAACCGGCCCGTGACCATGGAGAGAGCCATGACCGGCGTGTCCACCCTCGACCGTCCCCCGCAGCCCGCGGCACCCACCCGCTACACCGTCACCCTCGCCCGCGACGAGGACGACGTGCGTGCCGCGCAGCGGCTGCGGCACGACGTCTTCGCCGGGGAGCTGGGGGCCCTGCTGGCCACCTCGGAGCCGGGCCTCGACATCGACGCCTTCGACGCCTACTGCGACCACCTGCTGGTCCGCGACACCGTGACCGGCCAGGTCGTCGGCACCTACCGGCTGCTGCCCCCGGAGCGGGCCGCGGTCGCCGGGCGGCTCTACTCCGAGGGCGAGTTCGAGCTGAGCGCCCTCGACGCGATCCGGCCCGGCCTGGTCGAGGTCGGCCGCTCCTGTGTGCACCCCGACCACCGCGACGGCGCCGTCATCAGCCTGATCTGGGCCGGCATCGCCCGCTACATGGTCGACCGCGGGCACGAGTGGCTGGCCGGCTGCTGCTCGATACCGCTCGCCGACGGCGGCGCCCTCGCGACCGCCACCTGGGAGCGGGTGCGCGCCAAGAACCTGGCCCCCGAGGAGTTCCGGGTACGGCCGCTGCTGCCCTGGACCCCGAACGCCGGGGCCCCCGCCGGGCACAGCGAGCTGCCCGCCCTGCTGCGTGGCTACCTCCGCCTCGGCGCCTGGGTGTGCGGCGAACCCGCGCACGACCCGGACTTCGGGGTCGCCGACCTGTACGTGCTGCTGTCGATGCGCCGGGTCAACGCGCGCTATCTGCGGCACTTCCTCTCCCTCGTGCCGGCCTGATGAGCGTCTGGCTGCCCAGCGCGCCCTGCACCCCGGGCGCCTGTGTGGAGCAGGCCCGCACCGCGGCGGCCGTACCCCGGGCGGTGCTGCGGCTGACCGCCGTCGTGGCCCTGGTACTGGCCGGGATCGCCCTGTCCCCGCTCGGCGGCCGGATCCCCGCCGAGTGGGTCAGGCGGTGGTGCCGGGCCATCGTGCGGGCCGTCGGGGTCCGGGTCCGCCTCACCGGGACCCCCGCTCCGGCCGGCGGACTGCTGCTGGTCGCCAACCACGTCTCGTGGCTGGACATCCCGCTGCTCACCGCCGTACGCCCGGCCCGGATGCTCGCCAAGACCGAGATCCGGCAGTGGCCGGTGGCGGGTGCGCTGGCCGCGCGCGGCGGGGCCCTGTTCATCGAGCGGGACCGGCTGCGCGCCCTGCCCGAGACGGTCGACCGGATCGCCGGGGCGCTGCGCGCGGGCGCGGCCGTGGCCGCCTTCCCCGAGGGCAGCACCTGGTGCGGCCGGGCCCACGGCCGCTTCCACCGGGCCGTCTTCCAGGCCGCGCTCGACGCGGGCGTGCCCGTGCAGCCGGTCGGGCTGCGCTACCGGCTTCAGGGCGGCGGTCCCGGCACGGCGGCGGCGTTCGTCGGCGAGGACACCCTGCTCGCCTCCCTGTGGCGGGTGGCCCGCGCCCGGGGCCTGACCGCCGAGGTGGAGATACGGCCGCTGATCCCGCCGGGCGCCCACCCCGACCGCCGTACCCTGGCCCGCGCGGCCCAGCCGGTGAGCCCGGAACCGGCCTGGACGCACACGGCCCTGGTCGCGGGCGGGCCCGGGACGGGTCGATCCGGCCGGTGAACTCCTGCCGTGTCCGGCGGGCGAAGACGCCCTTGAGGCTGTCGACCAGTTTCGAGACGGCGACCTCGGGCGGGCAGTGCACCAACAGGTGGACGTGATCGCGTCCCCCGCCTCAGCGCCAACGCTTTCTCTTGTCCGACAGCGGGAGCTGTCCCGCAAGGTCAAGGGGTCGCAGAACCGGGCCAAGGCCCGCATCAAGGTCGCACATCGCGCCGTACGCGTCGGCGGCGCGCGGCACTCACGGCATGACCCGGGCCAGATACCGCGCGGTGGCGCCGGCCGCCGACCGGGCCACCTGTTCCGGCGGACCGGCCGCCACGACCCGGCCGCCCCGGTCGCCGCCGCCCGGACCCAGGTCGATCACCCAGTCGGCGCCCGCGACGACCGTCATGTCGTGCTCGACCACCACGACCGTGTGCCCGGCGTCGACCAGCCCGTGCAGCCGCTCCATCAGCACCTCGACGTCGGCCGGATGCAGCCCGGTGGTGGGCTCGTCCAGCAGGTACAGGGTGTGGCCGCGCCGGCCGCGCTGCAGCTCGCTCGCCAGCTTGATCCGCTGGGCCTCGCCGCCGGACAGCTCGGTCGCCGGCTGCCCGAGCCGCAGATAGCCGAGGCCCACGCCGAGCAGGGTGCCCAGGCTCCGGGCGGCAGCCGGGGCGTCCGCGAAGAACTCCGCAGCCGCCTCCACCGTCAGATCGAGCACCTCGGCGATGTTCCGTTCCCGGTACGTCACCTGAAGCGTCTCGGGGTTGTAGCGGGCACCCCCGCAGGACGGGCAGGGCGCGTAGGTGCTCGGCAGGAACAGCAGCTCGACGCTGACGAACCCCTCGCCCTGACAGGTCTCGCAGCGGCCCCCCGCCACGTTGAAGGAGAACCGTCCGACGCCGTACCCGCGCGAGCGCGCCTCCTCGGTGCCGGCGAACACCTTGCGGACGACGTCGAACAGGCCGGTGTAGGTGGCCAGATTGGAGCGCGGGGTCCGCCCGATCGGCCGCTGGTCGACCCGGACCAGCCGCTCCACGCCCGCCAGCTCCTCGGTCAACTCGCCGATGAGCGTGGACTTTCCGGAACCGGAGACACCGGTGACGGCGGTGAACGCGGCCCGCGGGAACCGCGCCGTCACCGCGCGCAGGTTGTGCCGGCTCACGGGGCCGACCGTCAACCAGCCGAGCGGCTCGCGGACTTGGCGAGCGGCCCCCGGAGACTCGTCGAACAGATAGGCCGCCGTCGCCGACTCCTCGACGCACTCCAGCTCGGCGGGCGGCCCGCTGTACAGCACCTGTCCGCCGTGCTCGCCCGCGCCGGGGCCGACGTCCACCAGCCAGTCCGCGCCGCGCACCACCTCCAGATGGTGCTCCACCACGAACACCGAGTTCCCGGCCGCCTTCAGCCGCTCCAGCACGGTCAGCAGCGCCTCGGTGTCCGCCGGGTGCAGTCCGGCGGACGGCTCGTCCAGGACGTACACCACGCCGAACAGCCCGGAGCGCAACTGGGTGGCCAGGCGCAGCCGTTGCAGCTCGCCCGCCGAGAGGGTGGGAGTGGACCGGTCGAGGCTGAGGTAGCCGAGGCCCAGTTCGACCACCGGTGCGATACGGGACCGCAGGTCCTCGGTGAGCACCCGGGCGGTCTCGTCGTGGCCGCCCGGCAGTGCGGCCAGGTCCGTCAGCGGCAGCGCGGCCAGCTCGGCGATGGTGCGGCCGCCGAAGGTCACCGCGAGCGCCTCCGGCCGCAGCCGGCTGCCCCCGCACACCCGGCACGGCGCGGCGGTCAGAAAACGCTCCGCCTTCGTGCGCAGCGCCTGGGACTTGGTGTCCGCGAAGGTCTTCAGCACATACCGGCGAGCGCTCATGTACGTGCCCTGGTACGGCCGTTGGATGCGGTCGGCGTCCCGTACCGGGTGGACGGTGACGACCGGCTGCTCGTCCGTGAACAGGATCCACGCGCGCTCTTCGGCCGGGAGTTCGCGCCAGGGCCGGTCGACGTCGTGGCCGAGGGTGTCGAGGATGTCCCGCAGGTTCTTGCCCTGCCAGGCCCCCGGCCAGGCGGCGATCGCGCCCTCGCGGATCGACAGCGAGGGGTCCGGGACCAGCAGTTCCTCGGACGTGTCGTGGACCTGGCCGAGGCCGTGGCACTCCGGGCAGGCACCGGCCGCCGTGTTCGGCGAGAACGCGTCCGAGTCCAGGCGTTCGGCGCCCGGCGGATACTCCCCGGCGCGCGAGAACAGCATGCGCAGGGAGTTGGAGAGATTGGTGACCGTGCCCACCGAGGAACGGGACGTGGGAGCCGCACGGCGCTGCTGGAGCGAGACCGCGGGCGGCAGCCCGGTGATCTCCCCGACCTTGGGTGCCCCGACCTGGTGGATGAGCCGGCGCGCGTACGGCGCGACCGACTCGAAGTAGCGCCGCTGGGCCTCGGCGTAGATCGTGCCGAACGCCAGGGACGACTTCCCCGAGCCGGACACGCCGGTGAACACGGCCAGTACGTCCCGCGGGATGTCCACGTCGACGCCCTTCAGGTTGTGCTCGCGGGCGTCACGGACGCGGACGTAGGGGTCATGTGGGTGGTGCATAGACGCGCAACTCTATCCGCGCCCGCGCACCGCTACTGCGGAGGGTTGTCCCGGTCCTGTTCCTGGATTCCGAGCTGCTCGTCGATCTTCTGCTGCGCGGCGTCGGTCTGGGAGCTGTATTTGTTCTGGGTCTTCGCGTCGAACGCGTCGCCCGCCTTGTCGACACCCTGCCGGGCCTGGTCCTCGTGGCCCTTGAGCATCTGCTTGAGCTTGTCCATCACGGACATGGCAGCCCTCCTGGTCGTGTGAGGCTTCCCCTCCCAGGGTCACCGGGCCCGGCCGCGCTCGCATCTCGGGCGTCAGCGGCCCGGGGCGAAGAGGCCGGCGAGCCGCCGGTAGGAGTCCAGCAGGGCCGTACGGTCGTAGGCGCTGGTGGTGACCAGGACCTCGTCGGCGCCTGACTCCTTCAGCACCGTCTCCAGCTCGTGGGCGACCTGTTCCGCCGTGCCCGCGATGTGCCCCGCGAGCCCGGACTCGTAGAGATCCCGCTCCTTCGCGGTCATCGCGCGGGCCTCGGTCTCCTCGGTGGGGGCGAGCGGCGGGAAGGTGCCGTGGGTGCGGGAGTACGCCATCGACCAGGCCTCGGGCACCAGCAGCCGCCGCGCCTGCGCCTCGGTGCCGGCGACCGCGATCGTGCCGGAGACCACGACGTACGGCGCGGACGCCCAGGACGAGGGGCGGAACTCGGTGCGATAGCGGTCGATGCCCCGCAGCATCTTCTCGCGGTGCCGGAGGTCCCCGATGACCATGGGCAGCCCGGCGCGCGCCGCGATCCGCGCGCCCTCGCCCATGGCCAGCACGAACGGCGGCACCCGCAGGCCCTCGGCGGGGCGGGCGTGCACCCCGGTCGGCGAGGTGCCCTCGAACCAGCCGAGCAGCTCGCCGAGCTGGGCCGCGAAGTCCTCGGCGTCCTCCTTGTCCCGGCCGAGGGCCCTGCGCACCCCGTCGGTGAAGCCGACGGACCGCCCGAGCCCCATGTCGATCCGCCCGGGGAACAGCGCCTCCAGCACGCCGAACTGCTCGGCGACGACGAGGGGCCGGTGGTTGGGCAGCATCACCCCGCCGGTACCGACCCGGATCGTGCGGGTGGCCGCGGCGACCGCGGCGGCGAGCACGGTCGGCGCGGACCCGGCGACACCGGGCACGCCGTGGTGCTCGGACACCCAGAAGCGGTGATAGCCCAGGGCCTCCGCCCGACGGGCCAGCGCGACGGTGTCCCGCAGCGCCTCGGCGGGCGGCCGCCCCGCGCGGGTACGGGAACGGTCGAGGACGGAGAACCGGGTCCGGGCGATCACTGAGCTGCTCACACAGGTGTCAACGCGCAGGGGGACCGGGGATTCCCGGGCGGCGGGTCCTGGCTAGGGTGGCGGGGTGACCGACAGCAGCAAGCGGCCGCTCGCCGTGTTCGACTTCGACAACACCCTGGCCGACACCGCCCACCGGCAGCACTTCCTCGAAGAACGGCCGCGGGACTGGGACGGGTTCTTCGCGGCCGCGCCCCAGGACCCGCCGATCACCGATGGCATCGCGCTGGCCGTGGAGAGCGCCCGCGCGTGCGAGGTCGTCTATCTCACCGGCCGCCCCGAGCGGTGCCGGCGAGACACCCTGGACTGGCTCGCGGCCCACGGGCTGCCCGAGGGGCGGGTGTTCATGCGGGGCAACGCAGGGCGGGCGGGTGGGGGAAGAGGTGATCGCAGGCCCGCTCGGTTCACCAAGCTGGAGATCCTGCGCCGGCTCGCCCAGGGCCGTGAGATCCGCTTCGTCGTGGACGACGACGAACTGGTCTGTGACGACGCCGAACGCGCCGGGTTCCGCGTCGTACGGGCCCGCTGGACCGCGAAGTCCGCCGTGCTGGAAGAGGTTCAGGAGCGGGAGGGCCGCACCTGAGGGGCGTCAGGTGCCGTCCTCGATGCGGAAACCCACCTTCAGCCCCACCTGGTAGTGCTCGATCCGCCCGTTCTCGATCTGCCCGCGCACCTCCGTCACCACGAACCAGTCCAGATTGCGCAGCGTCTGGTCGGCGCGCGCGATGCCGTTGCGGATGGCCTGGTCGATACCTTCGTGCGAGGTGCCGACGATCTCGGTGACCCGGTAGGTGTGATTCGACATGAGGGTGCTCCTCTCGGTCAGGCCACCCTCCACCGTGCCGCATCCCCGCCCCGCCCGCACGGCGTCCCGGGACTACCGCGGGTAGCCCATGGCCCCGCCCTTGACCTCCGCATTGGTCCATACCAAAATCCAGCACACCCGTACGAGCGCCACCGCCCGTCCCCCCACGTCGGGCCCCCACGCCTGTCCGCACCCTTGCCAGACAGAACAGGACCCCTCGTGAGACGTCGTCTGCTCGCCCTCGTCTGTGCCACCGGCTGCCTCGTGAGCGCCTGCGGGATGCTCCCGGGCGGGCACGGGCGCAAGACCGTCACCGTGTGGCTGATGAAGGACAGCGCCTCCGAGGAGTTCCTCCGGCGCTTCACCGGGGACTTCGAGCGCACCCACCAGGACCTGCGCCTCGACATCCGCATCCAGCAGTGGACCGGCATCGTCGAGAAGGTCCGCGCGGCGCTCAAGGACACCTCCGGCGACGGACCCGACGTCATCGAGGTCGGCAACACCCAGGTGCCGCTGTACGCCGACGGCGGCCGGCTCGCCGATCTCACCCTGGAGTCGATGCGCGACTGGGGCCAGGACCAGTGGCTGCCCGGCCTCGCCGAGCCCGGCAAGGACGGCAACGCGCAGTACGGCATCCCCTGGTACGCGGCCAACCGCGTCGTCATCTACCGCAAGGACCTGTTCGAGGCGGCCGGCATCAGCGGCCCGCCGAAGACCCGCGACGAGTGGCTCGCCGACACCGAGAAGCTCAACTCCGGTGGCAACCAGGGCATTTACCTCGCCGGACAGGACTGGTACACGCTCTCCGGCTTCATCTGGGACGAGGGCGGCGACCTCGCCGTGCAGAAGGACTACGACTGGAAGGGCACTCTGGACACCCCGGCCGCGTTGCGCGGCATGGACTTCTACCGCCGGCTCCAGGCCCTCGGCCGGGGCCCCGTGGGCGCCGACGAGGAACACCCGCCCCAGGCCGGGGTGTTCGCCGGTGGCCAGGTCGCGCAGATCGTCGCCGTACCCGGGCTCGCCCAGTCGATCGTCCGGCAGAACCCGGACCTGAAGGGGAAACTGGGCTTCTTCCCGGTGCCCGGGAAGACCGCCGCCCGGCCCGGCACCGTGTTCACCGGCGGCTCCGACCTCGTCGTCCCGCAGAACACAAGGGACCAGTTCGCGGCGACCGCCGTCGTCGGCGCGCTCACCGGCGCCACGTGGGACACCGAACTCGCCCGCACCATGAACTACGTGCCCAACAAGACCACGCTGACGGGCGCGGTCGCGGGCGAGGAGGGGGTCGCCGCCATGGCCGCGGGCGCGGCGCACGGGCGGGCGACCCCCAGCACCCCTCAGTGGGCCGACGTCGAGGCCGACAACCCGATCAAGGAGTACATGACCCGGGTGCTCCGCGGCGCGGACCCGGCGACCGAGGCCCGCCGCGCCTCCCGCAGGATCACCGAGGAGCTGACCCCCAGCCTCTGATCCCGCCTCCGCTTCACCGGGCCATGCTCAGCTTCACTGGGCCATGCACAGCGACAGCGCGAACCGGCCCTCCGAATCGGTCCACCAGTGCGTCAACTCCAGCCCTGCATCGGCGAGTTCGCTGGTGATTCCGTCCCGGCGGAACTTGGCCGACACCTCGGTGCGCAGCTCCTCGCCCGCCGCGAAGTCCACGGCCAGGTCCAGCGCGGGCACCTTCACGGTCTGCGCGGTACGGGAGCGCAGCCGCATCTCGATCCACTCCCGCTCGGCGTCCCACAGGGCCACGTGGTCGAAGGTGTCCGGGTCGAAGTCGGCGCCCAGTTCCCGGTCGACGACGGCCAGCACGTTCTTGTTGAACGCGGCCGTCACCCCGGCCGCGTCGTCGTAGGCCCGCACCAGCACCCGCTCGTCCTTGACGAGGTCGGTGCCGAGCAGCAGCCCGTCGCCCGGCCCGAGCAGCCCGCGCACGGAGGCCAGGAACTTCGCCCGCTCGTCCGGCAGCAGATTGCCGATCGTGCCGCCGAGGAACGCCAGCAGCCGGGGTCCCGGAGTGGCCGGCAGGGTCAGCGGGGCGGTGAAGTCGGCGATCAGCGCGTGGACTTCGAGGCCGGGGCGCTCCTCGACGAGGGCCTGCCCGGCCTGGGTGAGGGCGCTCTCGCTGACGTCGACCGGGACGTACGCCGCGGGCGTGAGCGCGTCGAGCAGATGGCGGGTCTTCTCCGAGGAGCCCGAGCCCAGCTCGACCAGGGTGCGGGCGCCGCTCGCCGCGGCTATCTCGCCGGACCGGGCGAGCAGGATCTCCCGCTCGGCCCGCGTCGGGTAGTACTCGGGCAACTCGGTGATCTGCTCGAAGAGTTCACTGCCCTGGGCGTCGTAGAACCACTTCGGCGGCAGCCACTTGGGGTGATCGGTGAGGCCGTGCAGGACGTCGGCGCGCAGCGCGGCGTCCGTCGCGTCCTCGGGGAGGGTGCGGGTGACGTGCAGGGGGCTCACGTACAGGGCTCCTTCGATGATGGGGGTCCCCCCGCACGAGCGGAGTCGAGAGTGGGGGAGGACGCCGGTTCGGCCGGCGGGGCGAGCAGCACGCCGGCGCGGCTCGCGGTGAGCACGGTGCGGTCGGGGACCTCCTGCCAGAGCGGGTCGTCGTCGTAGGGCTCGGAGGCGACGACCGTGCTCAGGCCGGGCTCCGTGCGGTACCAGAGGCTGTCGCCCCAGGCGGTGGCGGCGATCGTGACGCCATCGGTCAGCAGCAGATTGAGCCGGGAGGCGGGGGCCGCCCCGGCCAGCCGGCGAACCGTCTCGCCCAAGGCCTGGCCGGGGTCGTCGCCCGCGCGCAGCCGGTGCAGGACCAGCGCCCAGACGAACGCCGAGTCGGTACGGGCCTCCAGCGTCAGCAGCTCGACCGGGGGCAGGGCGGACATCAGCGGAGCGGCCGAGTCCGGCCAGCCCGCGACGGCCCCGTTGTGACTGAACAGCCACCGCCCGGCGGTGAAGGGCGCCGCGGCGGCCTCGGCGTCCGCGCCCGCGAGCGTCGCGTCCCGTACGGCGGCGAGCACGGCGCCGGAGCGCACCACCCGGGCCAGATCGGCGAAGGACAGGTCCGCCCAGATGGGCCCGGCCCGCCGGTAGCGCGCCGGGACGGGATCCCCCGGGGCGTACCAGCCCACCCCGAAACCATCGGCGTTGACCGTCCCGGACGCCTGCCGCTCGGGCGCCCAGGACTGGTGCACCAGGCTGTGCACAGGCTCCATGAGGATCCGGCCCAGCGGTGTCTCCGGCCCCAGATAGGCGATGTGACGGCACATCAGGCGGCCGCCGTGCGGGCCGTACGGAACCCGGAGAAGATCTGCCGCCGGATCGGATAGTCCCAGTTGCGGAACGTCCCCCGGCAGGCCACCGGGTCCACCGCGAACGAACCGCCGCGCAGGACCTTGTACTCGGGGCCGAAGAACACCTCCGAATACTCCTTGTACGGGAACGCCTGGAACCCGGGGTACGGCAGGAAGTCGCTCGCCGTCCACTCCCACACGTCCCCGATCAACTGCCGTACACCGAGCGGGGATTCACCGGCCGGGTAGCTGCCGGCGGGTGCGGGACCGAGATGCCGCTGGCCAAGGTTGGCGTGGTGCGGCGCCGGGTCCGCGTCGCCCCAGGGATAGCGCCGGGAGCGGCCGGTGGCCGGGTCGTGACGGGCGGCCTTCTCCCACTCCGCCTCGGTGGGCAGCCGCCGTCCGGCCCAGCGGGCGTAGGCGTCGGCCTCGTACCAGCACACGTGCAGCACCGGCTCGTCCGGTACGACCGGCTCGGTGACCCCGAACCGGCGGCGCAGCCACTGCCCGCCCTCCCGGTGCCAGAACAGCGGGGCCGTGAGGGAGTGCTGCCGGATGTGCGCCCAGCCCTCCGGCGTCCACCAGCGTTCGGTGTCGTAACCGCCGTCCTCGATGAACGCCTGGTACGCCGCGTTCGTCACCGGGGTGGTGTCGATCCAGAACGGCGCCACCTCTCTGACGTGTGCGGGGCGTTCGTTGTCCAGCGCCCACGGCTCGCCGGAGGTGCCCATCGTGAACGGGCCGCCGGGCACGAGGACTTCGGCCGGACCGGTGAACAGCGGCGCCGGCTCGGGACCGGGGGCGGTCAGCGCCCGCGGTCCCTTTCTGAGCTGATGGGTGATCAGCATCGTCTCGTCGTGCTGCTGCTCGTGCTGGGCGATCATTCCGAAGGCGAAGGCGGCCTCGGTCAGCCGCGAGCCGTGGAAGTCGGCGCCCGCCAGCAGGTCCAGCACCCGGCCGCGTACCTCGGCCGCGTACTGCCGAGCCTCGGCGGGCGGCAGCAGCGGCAGCGAGGGACGCGCGGAGCGCGGGTGCTCGAAGGCGTCGTACAGGCCGTCGATCTCGGGCCGCATCGCCTCCAGGCCGCCGACCGCCCGCAGCAGCCACAGCTCCTCCTGGTTGCCGATGTGTGCGAGGTCCCACACGAGCGGCGACATCAGCGGGGAGTGCTGGGCGGTGAGGTCCGGGTCCTCGACGCAGCTGGTCAGCAGCGTGGTGCGGGCACGGGCGGTGAGCAGCGAGGCGAGCGCGCGCTTGCGCAGCGCCTCGGTGTCCCGCTCGCTCACCGCGGTCTCGGTCTCGGTCTCGGGGGCGGTCATGTGCGGATGTCCTTCCTCCGACGGTCGGCGGGGGTGCCCCCGGTGCGGCCGGACCGGGACGCGCCCATGTCGCGCCGCAGGTCCAGCAGGTCGTCGGCCGGGCAGCGGCCCCGGGCGACGTAACGGTCGAGGTATGCGGCCACCGCGTCGGTGACCTCGGTGGTGGCCCCGAGCCGGGGCAGCGCCCCGAGCGCCGCCGCGAAACACACGGCGGCGGCCTCGCGCAGCTCCGGATCGGCGAGCCCGTGGCGCGCCGCGTCGGTCCAGAGCGGGTTGTGCGGGGCCGGCCGGTCCCGGGCGCGTTCCGCGAGCGGTTTCACGGTCCGGTACGCCGTCTCGGCGGCCTCCAGGTCGTCGAACAGCGCCGCCGTCACCGCGAGCGGCACGATCCAGCCGTCCTCGCCGGGCTGTGCGTCGATCATGCGCAGCTCCAGATGGCCGCGCGGTCGGACCGGCGGGAACAGCGTGGTCAGGTGATAGTCCAGGTCCGCCCGGGTGGGCGGCCGGGGCGACCCGGAGCGGGTCCACTCCCGGAAGGTGAGCCCTTCGGGCACCTCCCACGGCCCGCTGTCCTGGCGGACGCACATCACCGGTGAGTCCAGCACATGCCGGGCCCAGGCGGTCCGCGGACCGTCGTCCAGCGGGGGAGCGCCCGCCCGGTCGGCGCCGATCTCCGTCCACAGCAGCTGCCGGGTGGACACCCAGCCCGTGGGCTCCCGGCCGATCAGCGGGGAGTTGGCGAACGCGGCCACCAGGACCGCGCCCAGGTGATGCGCCAGCCACCAGCGCCGCACATGCCCGAGCGGGCCGGGCTCCTCGTGCCCGGCGTCCACGCAGACCTGCACGGAGGCGGAGGCGCACATCATGCGGCGGCCGGCCGGACCGGTGCGGTCCAGGCAGATCTCCATGGCGTCGTAGCGCGGCTCGTGCAGGAACCGGCGCGGGGTGTGCCAGGGATCGTGGCCGATGCCGACGAGGGTGAGCCCGTCCTCGGCGAGGACGCCGCGCACGGTGTCCAGGTCGGCCGAGACGGTGCGGATGCACTCCATCAGGGAGGCGGCGGGCGGCGAACTGAGCTCCAGCTGGCCGCCGGGCTCGACGGTGAGCGGCGAGCGCAGCGGTACGGCGCGCAGGGCGGCGTAGGCCGCTTCGAGCCGTTCGAGTGTTACGGGGACCTGGGGGGCGTCCACATCGTGGACCAGCCACTCCAGTTCGACACCGAGCGCGCGAGGCGGCCCGGTCTTGAAGCAGATGCCCTTGACCAGGGCCTCCACCTCGGCCTCGGTGACGGCGGCGCGGTGGTCGGTACAGTCGCCGCCGTCGCTCTTCGAGTCGGACATGTCGGGATCCTCCTGAGATTCCACCATGCCAGCGGCCCGGTTTGTCAGGGGGCCGGGTCGGCATCCGTTCCACCCAAGACCCTTGAGCCGGTTCGCACAAGGGCGCCCTACCGGACGTTCCGGTTCGGTCACCTCCGTTTCCGTACGCGTTCTCCGGGGCGTCGCGAGCCGAGAAACTCCGTTGCGGCGTAAGCCCAGCATCACCCACGATGCGTACATGAGCACGACGGGGGAGACCGCACGGGCGGTGACCAGGGCGTCCACGGGGGTGGCGCCGTGAGCGCACGCCTGCGCGGGATCGCCGCGGAGACCGAAAAGATCGTGGCCGCGGGCCGGTACCGCGCGCCGGACGGCCGGGAAGTCTTGCTGGCGGCGCAGATCGAGGCCGCGCGGGCGGGGACGCGGATGTTCGGACCGGAACCGGTTCCCGTACCGGAACTGGTTTCCGTACGGCAATCGGGTGGGGCCGATGGCTCCGTCGCCGAGGGCACTGTTGTCGAGGTCACCGGCGAGAGCAGCCTGGAGGCCGCCCGCCGGCTGGCCGGCGCACCGGCCGCCGTGCTGAACTTCGCCTCGGCCCGGAATCCGGGCGGCGGCTACCTCAACGGCGCGCAGGCCCAGGAGGAGGCCCTGTGCCGCGCCTCCGCGCTGTACACCTGCCTGGTCACGGCCCGCGCCTTCTACGACCACCACCGCGCCGACCGCGACGCGTTCTACACGGACCGGGTCATCCACTCGCCGGCCGTCCCGGTCTTCCGCGACGACCGCGGCCTGCTGCTGGCCGAGCCGTACGCGGCGGGCTTCCTGACCGCGGCCGCCCCCAACGCGGGCGTCGTGCGGCGTACGGCGCCGGAGCGCGCCGCCGGCCTGCCGGAAGCCCTGGCGCTCCGCGCCGAGCGGGTGCTGGAGACGGCCGCCGTGCACGGCTACCGCCGGCTGGTGCTCGGCGCCTGGGGATGCGGGGTGTTCCAGAACGACCCGGCACAGGTCGCGGGCGCCTTCCGGGCACTGCTCGGCCCCGGCGGCCGGTTCGCCCGGACCTTCGACCACGTCGTGTTCGGGGTGCTGGACCGGACGCCGGGAGCGGTGGTGCGGGAGGCGTTCGCCCGGGCGTTTCCCGAGGCGAGCGGGGCTCAGGTCCAGCCGTAGCGCTCGTGCAGGCGCCGGCGGACCAGGTCGAACCGCATCCGGTCCAGCGCGCAGGCCTCGCGGCGCATGCCCTCCTCGTGCAGGCGCAGCACGCGGTCCACGTCCACCCAGGAGTCCCGGTCGGAGCGGTCCCACGGCCCGCTGCCGATCGCCACGTAGTCCCGGTCGCCGTCGTGCCGCTTGCTGGTCAGCTGTACGGCGAGGAAGGTGCCCGCCGTCTCGCGGGCGACGACCAGCACCGGGCGGTCCTTGCCCCGGCCGTCGTTCTCCTCGAAGGGCACCCAGGTCCACGCGATCTCGCCGGGGTCGGGGTCGCCGTCGTGGGCCGGGGAGTACTCGGTGCGCACCCGGCCGACCTCGCGCGGGTCGGCCTCGGTGGTGGCGTGGGGGCCGTACCGGCCGGGGACGTTCTCTTCGGTAAACGTGCTCACGGGGGCACCCTAGCGGCCGGGCGGCCTGGGGCAAGGGGCGCCCGCTGTGCGGGTGTTGTGCGGATGCGGCCGTAGCGGGGCGGAAGACCGGTTCAGGCGCTGGTGCTGGTCATGGTACTGATCTGCATGCCCGGGCGGCGTTGATGCACGGTCAGGTAGGTGAGCCCGGCCGCACCGGCGCTGATACTGCGCGTGGCGCCGCGCGGCAGCCATACCAGGGCGCCCTCGGTGAGCGGCAGCAGTGTCCCGGCGGGGCCCGCGCCGAGCGCGCCGTCCCCGGCCATGACCAGGACCAGCACGTCCAGTTGTGTCTCGGTGTGCGTCGTGATCCGGTCGCCCGGAGCGATCCGGACCACGTTGGCGTCGAGCTGCCGGGCGCTCTCGGCGAGCTTCCACAGCACCCCGCCGGGCAGCGGCGGGGTCTCGGCCAGGGTCCGGGTGTCGCACAGGACACGCGGCTCGGCCGCCGTGGTGCCGGCCGGCCCGGTGCTCCTCGCGGACGGCGACGTCATCTGCTGTTCCCCTCGACGCTCAAGTCTTCCGCTGCTCCTGCTGAACCTAGGTCAACAGGGCCCTCTCCTCACTCTACAATTTATACATGTAGGATTCGTGAAAAATGGACGCAGGCGGAGAGGGGTGTCCAGCGGTGACCCCACGGGAGAGCTCACGGCGCCTGGCGGTGCTGGACGCGCTGCGCGCCGCACCCTCGCCGCTCGGTGTCGCAGAGGCGGCACGGCGGCTGGGCGTCCACCCCAACACGGTCCGGTTCCATCTGGATTCCCTGGTGGCCGAGGGTCTGGTCGAGCGCCGTACCGAGCGGTCCCCGGGACCCGGCCGGCCCCGTACCGTCTACACCGCGCGTCCCGGCATGGACCGCGGCGGCACCCGGGACTACCGGCTCCTCGCCCGCGTCCTGCTCAGCCGGTGGGCGGCCGCCGATCCGGCCGAGGCGCGCGCGGAGGCGATGGAGACCGGCCGCGCCTGGGGCGGATACCTGGTCGATCCGCCGCCCCCGTTCGAGCGGCCGACGGCCGAGCGCTCGGTGGCCGCGCTTCTCGCCCTGCTCGACGAGCTGGGCTTCGCGCCAACTGCGGAAGAGGAGCCGACACCTGGCGCGCCGCCGCGGCGGATCCGGCTGCGGCACTGTCCCTTCCTGGAACTCGCCGAGGAGCACGGCCGGTTGGTCTGCCCGCTCCATCTCGGTCTGATGCAGGGCGCGTTGGCCCGCCTGGACGCGCCCCTGACCGCCACCGGCCTGGAGCCCTTCGCCGAACCAGACTCCTGTGTCGCCCACTTGGCCGGCGCCACCGCTGCCTGACGCCAGCGACGAACTCCCCCTGGCCGCCGGCCCCGGCGGAGAAAGGCCCCCTGCACATGAACGCCACGTCCGCCGCCCTCGCCGGTGCCGTCACCTTCGTCTGGCTCGGGATGGTCCTGGCGATCTCCTTCTTGGAGGCCCCGCTGAAGTTCCGCGCGCCGGGCGTCACCATTCCCGTCGGACTGGGCATAGGCCGACTGGTCTTCCGGGCGCTGAACGCCGTCGAGGCCGTCCTGGCGGTCGTGGTGATCGCCGCGGCCGCCGCGGGCGGTGCCCCGGCCCGGGTCATCGGGCTGACCGCGGCCGTAGCGGTGCTGCTGCTCGCGCAACTGGCCGCCGTCCGGCCCGTCCTCAACCGCCGCTCCGACCGCGTCCTCGCCGGGGAGGACATGCCCCGCTCCCGCAGCCACCTGTGGTACGTGGCACTGGAACTCCTCAAGGTGGCCGCCCTGACCGGCCTGGGCATCGCACTGCTCACGGTGTGACGCGCCGCCCTTCGGGCGGCGGATCCGGGAGGGAGCCGACCTGCTTGCACGGCGCGCGGGACTCGCCCCGAGTGCCTGTTCGCGGTCCTCGGAGTGCGAAGGAGAGGTGCTTCCAGCGTCGGCTCGCTCAGGGCCGGTGACGGACCACGCTGTGCCCTGGTCGCGTCAGCATGATGCCGGTGACCGTGACGCGCTGTGCGGTCTTCGCCGCTCGTGCACGCGTCATGGTCACCGGCATGCTGTGGCGCCCGAAAGGCGCGGCGCGCCTATGCGGCTCGGGTGAGTTCGGCGTGGCCGAACAGCAGCGCGTAGCCGGAGGGGAGCTGGTGCAGGATGCGGGTGATGAGGTCGGGGCCGGCGTAGGCCGCGACGGCGGAGAAGACGGATCCGGTGTCCCAGCGGGTGGTGGCCAGGGAGGCACCGGTGCGGGCGGCGAGGTCCTTGACGAAGGCCCAGCCACCCAGCGGCTGGGTGTCGGGGATCTGCGCGGTCAGGATACGTGCGGCCTCCAGGGGCAGCCGGGCGGCCAGTTCGACGCGTTCGTCGCCGGTCAGCTGGCGCCCCAGTCCGGCGAGGACGAGGCGGACGGCTTCCTCTGCCTTCTCGCGGGTGGGGTAGGCGCCGTCGTAGCGGACCTTTTCCAGCATCTGCTCGTACGCCCTGCCGTAGGAGTGCTGGAGCGACGCGTGCCGGTCGGACGTCACGGTGGTGGTTGCCTTTCTGTCTCCGGGGTCGTGGTGGCCGGTGTGCGGTCACCAGGGGGTGGGTGGTCAGGCGGGCTGGGGGCGGCCGAAGAGGAGGTCGTAGCCCGCGGGGAGCTGGAGCAGGATCTCTTTGAGGAGGCCGTCGCCGGCTGCGTCGGCGACCGTGGACAGGACGGCGCTGACGTCCCAGGCGGCGGTCTGTTCCGTGGCCCCTTCGATCCAGGCCGCAGTCGCGCGCACGAACCGCTCCGGGGGCAGCGGCTCGGCGCTCTGCAGCGGGTTGAGGAGGATCAGGGCGAAGTCCTCCGGCAGGCGCGCCGCAAGCCGGGCGCGTACCTCGCCGATCAGGTGTGCGCCCAGCAGGGCGAGCACCACGCGGGCCGCGCGTTCGGCTTCCTTCAGGGTGTCGTACTCGCCGCGTTCCTTCACATGGCCGAGGAACGCTTCGCGTCGCACAGTCACGTCGGCCGCCCCCTTGCTCAGGTACACGGGGCGCGGAGGACGGGAGAGGGGGAGATCAGGTACCCGTCCTCCGCCGCTGTTCAGCCCTCGTCTGTCCGGCTCAGCCGGAGATCTCCTTGCGGTCGGATCCGCCGCCGATCGCGATCTTGCGGGGCTTGGCGCGCTCGGTGATCGGGATACGCAGGGTGAGCACGCCTGCGTCGTAGTCGGCCTGGATGTGCTCGGTGTCCAGCGTGTCGGCGAGCACGATCTGGCGGGAGAAGACGCCCAGCGGCCGTTCCGACAGCTCCATCTGCACGTCGTCGGCCTTCGTCGCGGGCCGGCGTTCGGCCTTGACGGTCAGCATGTTCCGTTCGACGTCGATGTCGATCGCGTCCGTGCTGACGCCGGGGATG
Source organism: Streptomyces sp. CoH27 (assembly GCF_020181035.1). Classification (GTDB taxonomy): domain Bacteria; phylum Actinomycetota; class Actinomycetes; order Streptomycetales; family Streptomycetaceae; genus Streptomyces; species Streptomyces camelliae. The sequence goes on along the minus strand of NZ_JAIQYY010000002.1, from coordinate 12,291 downwards.
TCGAAGGCCACCACGTACTGGTCGCCCTCGCGGTAGGCATCCATCGGCATCGGGGACGGCCGCGACCAGGTGCCCGGGCCGAGCAGCTGCTGTGCCAGCCGGTCCAGCTCACGGAAGGGGTCAGTGCGCATCAACATCGGAAAACACCTCCAGGAAGGGTTCAGGCAGTTGCTGCCAATGCGCCTCACTGAAACCGTTGTAACATGTCATCCAATGGATGACAAACATGGTGTCGTCCAAAGGACGACTACCTGAGGGAGGTGCCCATGACCCCGGCCGACCAGCCGGCACCGTCCAGCGCCGACACACAAGGCCCGGCGTCGTTCCTCGCCGCCGCGGCAGCCCTGCACGCCATAGACGACGCCCTGCATGCAGCCCGGCACGAGGTCCCCGGCACGGCCGAGACCCATGACGTCGGCCCGGAACAGGCGCTGGCCTCTCTTCTGCTGCTGCGGCAGGTACGCGAGCAGCTCGCCGGATGGGAAACGGGCCTGATCGAAACCGCCCGCCAGGCGGGTGCCAGCTGGGCCGACCTCGCCCACCCCCTCGGCGTCGCCAGCCGCCAGGCCGCCGAACGCCGCTACCTGCGCGGCCGTCCCGGCCCCGCAGGAACCACCGGCGAACAACGCGTCCAAGCCACCCGTGAACGCCGCGCCGCCGAACGCACCACCGCCGCCTGGGCCCGCCGCAACGCCGCCGACCTGCGCCGCATCGCCGGCCAGATCACCGCCCTCACCGACCTGCCCACCGTGGCCCGCAAGCCGCTCAGCCAGCTCCACGCGGCCCTCGCCCACGACGACCCCGCCGTCCTCATCCACCCCCTCAACGCCACCCGACCCCACCTCACCCCCGACCACCCCGACCTCGCCGCCCAGCTCGATGCCCTGACGAACCCGGCGGCCCCCGACTGACTGGATCTCGCACAGCGGCAGGGCTCGTAGGGCTGCGCCCGGATGGGCAGGTCGTGCGGCGCGTGAGCCGCTCGGGCCTCGGTGCGACCGAGGCCCGGCCGACACGGAAAGGGGCCGGAGCGGAGCTCCGGCCCCTTCACGGGGTGGCTGCGGCTCAGGCGGCCGCGGTCTCGCCCACGTTGCCGTGCAGACGGGCGACGACCTCGGTCAGCTGGGCGGCGACCTCGGCGTCGTCCACCGGGTGGGTCTCCGCGAAGCGGACCACGGAGCCCGGGATGGACAGCTTGATGTCCTCGACCACCTTGCCGCCGGCGATGCCCACGGCCTTGCGGGCCTCGTCCTGCGCCCACACGCCGCCGTACTGGCCGTAGGCGGTGCCGACCACGGCGACGGGCTTGCCGCCGAAGGCGCCGGCGCCGTACGGGCGGGACAGCCAGTCGATGGCGTTCTTCAGGACGGCCGGGATGGTGCCGTTGTACTCGGGCGAGAACAGCAGGAAGGCGTCGGAGGCCTGGGCGGCCTCACGCAGCTTCGCGGCGGTGGCCGGGACGCTGCCCTCGGTGTCGATGTCCTCGTTGTAGAACGGGATCTCGGCCAGGCCCTCGAAGAGCACGACCTCGGCGCCCTCGGGAGCGAGCTTGACGGCCGCCTCGGCGAGCTGGCGGTTGTGCGAACCGGCGCGGAGGCTGCCGACGAGCGCGAGGATGCGAACAGACATGGGGAACTCCAAGGGGCTGAAACATCGCTGTTACGATCCGGACCGGGGTCCGTTTAAGTGTGTACCACCCTAACCGGACCACGGTCCAGTTTTCTTCCCGATGCTTTACGCTGGGTTCATGTCCGCCGCGCTGCCGCCCTTCCCCATGCCCGAGGAGCCCCTCGACGCGCCTGAGCTGCTGCAGGTCGCACCCCCCTCCTCGGAGGAGCCGTGCCTGCGCGCCGACGCGGCCCGCAACCGGGCCGCGCTGCTGGAGGCCGCCGCCCGGCTGATCGCCGAGCACGGGGTGGCCGGCGTCACCATGGAGGCCGTGGCCGCGGCGGCCAAGGTGGGCAAGGGCACCGTGTTCCGCCGCTTCGGCGACCGTACGGGGCTGCTGATGGCCCTGCTCGACCACGCGGACCGGCGGCTCCAGGCCGACTTCATGGGCGGGCCCCCGCCGCTGGGCCCCGGAGCGCCGCCGGTGGACCGGCTCCGGGCCTTCGGCGTGGCGGTGCTGTACCGGTCGGCCGAGCAGCTCGACCTCCAGCTGGCCGCCCAGCCGGAGCCCACCCGCCGTTTCTCCCATCCGGCGATGGGGGCGCGGCGCATGCACGTCACGATGCTGCTGCGGCAGATCGTGCCGGACGCCGACTGCGAACTGCTGGCCCAGACACTGCTGGCCTCGCTCGACCCGGCCCTGATCCACTACCGGACCCGGCAGTGCGGGATGCCCATGGCGCGGCTGGAGGCCGGCTGGATCGACCTGGTCGCCCGGGTGACCGGCACGGAGCCGCTCCGCTGAGGACCGGCCGCCGGCGCCGGGTGCCGTGGCGGGCATCGCGTCGCGGACGGGCCGGCCCGCAGGCGCGGCAGGCAGCATCCCTTCGCCGGCCACCGCCGCGCTCACCGGAAGCCGACGGTCCGCCCCCGTCAGGTCCGCTTCGGCGAACGGCACACCCGGGCAGGCGGGTCGGGCGGCGGAGAGCAGCGGGCGCGCCGAGCGGTTCGCCGGTGTCGCGGACGTACACGTACCGCGAGGCCGGGCCGGTGTCGAGCTCCTGTGCGGGGCGCCGCATGGTCACGTGCGCGGCCCTTCCGCGCACAGGGTCGCGACGGCGGCGGTGACGATGCCCTCCGCGCCCGCCCGCGAACCCGTTTTCGTCGAACGGTGAACCAGCTTGCCCCGCCCGCTTCCCGCCCCCGCCCCTCTGCCAAGATGCGGTCTGTCATGGTGCAGATACCGAACACGCCCACGAGCGCCGACGTCGCCCGCCTGGCCGGAGTCTCGCGCGCGACCGTGTCCTATGTCCTCAACAACACCAGCGCCGTCCGGATCAGCGAACCGACGCGCCGGCGCGTCCACGAGGCCGCGCGGGAACTGGGGTACGTGCCCCACGCCGCCGCCCGCAGCCTGCGCGCCGGACACAGCCGTATGGTCCTCATGCCCGCCCCCGCGGTCCCGGTCGGCCCCCTGTACAGCCGGTTCCTCGACGAACTCCAGCAGGCACTCGGCCGCCTGGACTACACCGTCGTGCAGTACGGCACGGTCGGCCTGCACGGCGACGAGGCCGCCCGCGCCTGGGCCGAGCTGCGGCCCGTCGCCGTCCTGGTACCCGGCGCCGAACTGGGGCCGCGGGGCGTGGCGGTGCTCAAGCGCTCCGGCGCCCGGGCCGTGGTCACCCTCGGCCCCGTGCGCGTCGACGGCGCACACGCCCTGCTGATGGACCACGACGCGGTCGGCCGTTGCGCGGGCGCCCACCTCCACGCCGCCGGCCGGCGCCGGATCGGTGTCGTGGTGCCCGAGGAGCCCGGCCTGGAGGCCTACTCCCGGCCCCGGCTCGCCGGCGTGCGCGAGGCCGTACACGGCACGGACGTGGCCGTCACGGAGCTGCCGCTGGCCTACACCGAGCAGGCAGCCGCTCAACTCGCCGTTCACTGCCGGGAGTTGAATCTCGACGCGGTCTTCGCCTACAACGACGAGTACGCGATGCTGCTGATGCGGGCCCTGCAGGACGAGGGACTGCGCATCCCCGAGGACATGGCCGTGATCGGCGCCGACGACCTGATGCTGGGGAGGCTGCTGCGGCCCCGGCTCAGCACGGTCCACATCGAGCTGCCCTCGGGCCGTGACCTCGCCGAACTGGTCGACCGCGCGGTGCGCGACCCCGGCGGTGAGCCGGAGGTGCACGCAGTGCTGGGGGCCTCGGTGATCCGGCGCGAGTCCAGCTGACCCGTCCGGCCGAGGCCCCCGGCCCGTGGCGCCGCCGCCGCGTTACTGCGCCCCGCCCTGCTGGGCGGCGACGCTCTTGCGGACCTCGTCCATGTCCAGGTTCCGGGCCTGCCCGATGATGTCCGTCAGCGCGGCCTCGGGCAGGGCACCCGGCTGGGAGTACACGGCGATCTTGTCGCGCACGATCATCAGCGTCGGGATCGACCGGATCTCGAAGGCCGCCGCCAGCTCCGGCTGGGCCTCGGTGTCCACCTTGCCGAAGACCAGGTCGGGGTTGGCCTCGGCGGCCTTCTCGTAGACCGGCGCGAACTGCCGGCACGGCCCGCACCAGGACGCCCAGAAGTCGATGAGAACGAACTCGTTCTCGGTGACCGTCTGGTCGAAGTTCTCCTTGGTCAGCTCCACGGTGCTGCTCATGGTGTGAATCCCTACTTCCCGGTGTGGGGGTGTGCCGTCGGCGGAAACACGGCCGTCGGACCGCCTATTCCACCCGCGCACGCCTGTGTTCCGCGCACGTACCCGTGTGGCCGCCGCGCACACCACCCACCAGACTGACCCCATGACGGAAACGGAATCCATCGCGTACGACGTCGTGGTGCTCGGGGCCGGGCCCGTGGGGGAGAACGTCGCCGACCGCACGCGCGCGGCCGGCCTCACCACCGCGGTCGTGGAGAGCGAGCTGGTAGGCGGCGAGTGCTCGTACTGGGCGTGCATGCCCAGCAAGGCCCTGCTGCGGCCGGTGATCGCCCAGGCGGACGCCCGCCGCCTGCCCGGCCTGGCCCCGGCGGTCCAGGGCCCGCTCGACACCCCGGCGGTCCTCGCCCGCCGGGACGAGTACACCTCCCACTGGAAGGACGACGGCCAGGTCGCCTGGGTGGAGGGCATCGGCGCCGACCTGTACCGCGGCCACGGCCGGCTTGCCGGCCCCCGTACGGTCACCGTGACCGCCCCCGACGGCACGGTCACCACCCTCACCGCCCGGCACGCCGTCGCCGTCGCGACCGGCACCCGCGCCCAGCTGCCCGATCTGCCGGGCCTGGCCGAGGTGCAGCCGTGGACCAGCCGCGAGGCGACCAGCGCCAAGGCGGCCCCCGCCCGGCTGATCGTCGTCGGCGGCGGTGTCGTCGCCACCGAGATGGCCACCGCCTGGCAGGCCTTCGGCTCCCAGGTCACCCTCCTCGTCCGGGGCAAGGGGCTGCTGAACCGGATGGAGCCGTTCGCCGGGGAACTCGTCGCCGAGGCACTCACCGAGGCGGGCGCGGACGTCCGCACCGGTACGTCGGTGGAGTCCGTCACCCGCCAGAACGGCACGGTCGTCGCCGTCACGGCCGCCGGCGACCGGCTGGAGGCCGACGAGATCCTCTTCGCCACCGGCCGCGTCCCGCACACCGACGACATCGGCCTGGACACCGTCGCCCTGGAACCCGGCTCCTGGCTGGATGTGGACGACAGCCTGCGCGTCACCGGCACCGACTGGCTGTACGCCGTCGGCGACGTCAACCACCGTGCCCTGCTCACCCACCAGGGCAAGTACCAGGCCCGTATCGCCGGCGCCGCCATCGCGGCCCGCGCCGCCGGCGGCACCCCGCCGGAGGAGCCCTGGGGCGCGCACGCCGCCACCGCCGACCATCACGCCGTACCCCAGGTCGTCTTCACCGACCCGGAGGCCGCCGCCGTCGGTCTCTCCCTCGCCGAGGCGGAACAGGCCGGGCACCGCGTCCGCGCCGTGGACGTCGAGTTCTCCTCGGTCGCAGGCGCGGGCCTGTACGCCGACGGCTACAAGGGCCGCGCCCGGATGGTCGTGGACCTGGAGGAGGAGATCCTGCGCGGCGTCACCTTCGTCGGCCCCGGCGTCGGTGAACTCATCCACTCCGCGACCGTCGCCGTCGCCGGCCGCGTCCCGGTCGGCCGGCTGTGGCACGCCGTCCCGTCGTACCCGACGCTGAGCGAGGTGTGGCTGCGGCTGCTGGAGGCGTACCGGGACAACTGACCGCGGATGTACGGCAGTCAGGGCGCTCGGGGCGGTTACGGCAGCTCGAAGCCGAGGGCCGCGGCCGCCGTCTCCGGCGTCGGCTGGGCCCACAGTGCCGCCACGGCCTCGTTGGTGGACAGCGACCTCAGTTCGGCGCGGTCCAGGTAGAGCATGCCGTCGAGGTGGTCCGTCTCGTGCTGGACGATACGGGCGGGCCACCCGGTGACCACCTCGTCCAGCGCGCGGCCCCGCTCGTCCAGGCCGCGCAGCCGTACCTCCGCGTGCCGGGCCACCACCGCCTGCCAGCCCGGCACGCTCAGGCAGCCCTCGAAGAACGCGGCACGCGCGCTGCCGACGGGCTCGTACACCGGGTTGACCAGGACCCGGAACGGCTGGGGCACCCGGCCCCGGGTCACGGCGATCTCCTCGGGCACCGGCGCCGGGTCCTCCATGACCGCGATCCGCAGGGGCACGCCGACCTGCGGCGCGGCGAGGCCCACGCCGGGCGCGGCGTGCATGGTGTCGCGCAGGGCCTCGATGAAGCGCGCCAGCAGGGCGGGGCCGAGCTGGCCGTCGTACGGCTCGGTGCCGCGCCGCAGTACCGGCTGTCCGGCGGCGACGATGGGCAAGGGGCCGCCGGCGGCGAGGAGTTCCTCGACCCGCTCGGCGAGCGGCGCGTGATCAGGGGAGGGTGCCATCGCGCCAGGATGCCATGCCCGCCCGCCGCCCCCGGCGCGGGCGGTCGTGCCGAGGGCCCGGTCCCCGTACGGGAACCGGGCCCATCCTGTGCCGTTCAGTCCTGCGGGAAGTCGCCCGCGAGCGCCGAGGCGATCCGCAGGTGCGCTTGTGCCTCCTCGTGCCGGGCCTGCCGTTCGAGGGTGCGGCCCAGCAGCAGCCGGGCGTAGTGCTCCACCGGGTCGCGTTCCACGATGACTCGCAGCTCGGCTTCGGCGCGGCGCAGTTGGGCCGAGTGGTAGTAGGCGCGGGCCAGCAGCAGCCGGGGTCCGGTCTGCTCCGGCACCTCCTCGACCAGCCCGGTCAGCACCCGTGCCGCACCCGCGTAGTCCTTGGCGTCGAAGAACTGCTGCGCGCGCTCCCAGCGCTCGGCCGGCGTGCCGTGGTCGTAGTACGTCGTCTCCACTGTCGACCTCCTTCGGAGGCCACAACGGACCGCAGTTGTTCAATATTCCACTAACTGTTCCGTGTGCTCAGAGCGGCCAGCTCCGCGTCGGCCCGCTCCGTGATCAAGGCCAGGACGCGCCCGGCCACGGCCCGGTCCTCCTCGGAGATGCCCGCGTAGATCCGGGCGGTGATCGGGGCGGTCGCGGCGGAGGTCGTGGCGTACAGCTCCCGTCCGGCGTCCGTGACGCGCACCTGGGACGGCTCCTCGGCCGACACCAGCCTGGCGGCCGTCAGCGCGTCGATCGCGCGGTGGGCGTCGGCCTCGGCGACCTTCACCGCGCCGACGACGTCGGCGACGAGGCCGGCCCGCTCGACCGGGCCGTCGGCCACGACCGTCAGCCGGAGCGTGACGGACTGCAGGAAGTCGATGCCGTGCCGGACGAGGACGCGCTCCAGGATCGCCCGGCCCGCGTAGTGGGCGAGGGCGATGACGCGGGGGTCGACGCGGGGTGCGGTGGTGGTGGTCATGGCTGCTCCGTCTCGTGATCGGTGGTGCCGAACGGGTCAAGCGGTGCGTCGAGCAGGGTTGTGAGCTCGCGGGTGAACTCCCGCGTGCGCGGGCTGTCGAGTCCGCCGAGCGGGGCCAGCAGCTGCCGCAGCAGCCCCTGGACGACGCCGATCGCCTTCGCGGTGACCTCGCGTCCCTGCTCGGTGAGCGCCAGCTGGACGGCGCGCGGGTCGGCCGGATCCCGGGTGCGTTCGAGAAGGCCGGCCGACTCCAGGCCGCGGGCCAGCTTGGAGACGTAGAGCGCCTCCAGCCCGATCTGGTCGGCGAGCCGGCGCTGGCTGGGCCGCAGTCCGGTGCGGTGCATGCCGTACAGCGAGGCCAGCAGCGCGTACTGCGCGTGTGTCAGCCCCAGCGGGGCCACCGCGCGGTCCACCGCGACCCGCCACTTCATCGACAGCCGCCACACCAGGAAGCCGGGCGTGGCTCCTTCGGAACCGTTGCTCATGGCAGATACAGTACATGGCTACTATGTACATGGCTACTGTTTTGATGGCGGTCCGCCCCGGCCGTGGTCCGCGTTTGCGGGTGCCGTCTGCCGGGGCGAGCGCCGAGCCCGCCCCGGCAGACGGCCCGGCCTCAGGCCAGGTGCTCGTCCTCCGGCGCCAGCAGGACCGGCGTGCGGCTCGTGTGCGCGACGGCGTCGCTGACCCGCGGGGTGAACAGGGCTTCCACGGCGCCCCGGTGATGGGGGCTCAGCACGATGAGGTCGGCGCCGAACTCCGCGGCCGACTCGGCGATCGTGGTGGCGACCTGGGTGGTCAGGCCGCGGACCAGCGCGCCGTCGGCCTTGACGTCCAGGTCGCCCAGGGCCGCCACGGCCTCGTCGAGCACGGCCCTGCCCTCGGCGTCGTCCTCCAACGGGACGACCGTGGCGAGCGTGGCGGCGGACGCGATGACATGCAGGACCCGGACCTCGGAACCGGCCAGCCGGGCCAGCTCGCCCGCCAGCCGTACGGCGGAGTGACGGGCGGGACCGGAATCGACGGCGACCAGGATGCGCTGGAACATGGCTCTTCTTCCTCTTGCTCAGCGAGCTGACGAGCGACGCCGGCACCCGGCGCCACCGGCTGCAACATCCGTGAGGTCGGCGGACTTCCCGGGTTCCGCGCCGAGATCGTCCCGTTCACCGACCGCCGCGGGACGGACCGGATTACGGTGCTGCCATGCCCCACGCCCTCCCGGATCGCGCGCCGGACGCCCCGGACCCCGCACTGATCGAACGCCTCCACCGCGACCTGCCCGGGGGACGCGTCGTCACCGACCCCGCCCTGCTGGCGGGGTACGCGCACGACGAGGCGGAATGGGCGCCCCACGGACGGCCCGCGGCACTGGTGCGGCCACGCACCGCCGAGGAGGTGCGCGCGGTCGTCCTCGCCTGCCTCGACCACGCGGCCCCGGTGGTGCCGCGCGGGGCCGGCACCGGGCTGTCCGGCGGCGCGAACGCCGTCGACGGGGCGGTGGTGCTGTCCACCGAGGCCATGACGGCCGTCAAACGCATCGACCCGCTGGAGCGGCTCGCGGTCGTCGAACCCGGCGTCGTCAACGAGGACCTGCGCACCGCCTGCGCCGCGCACGGCCTGTGGTACCCGCCGGATCCGGCCAGCGCCCGCTGGTCCACCATCGGCGGCAACGTGGCCACGAACGCGGGCGGAATCTGCTGTGTGAAGTACGGCGTCACCCGCGACTACGTGCTGGGCCTGCAGTTCGTCACCGGCACCGGGGAACTCGTCCGGGTCGGCCGCCGTACCGCCAAGGGCGTCGCGGGCTACGACCTCACCGGCCTGATGGTCGGGTCCGAGGGCACCCTCGGCGTGATCACCGAGGTGACGCTCCGGCTGCGGCCCGGCCGCCCGCCGGAGCACACGGTGGCCGGGTACTTCTCGTCCGTCGTGGACGCGGGCCGCGCGGTCGCCGCGGTGGCCGCCGCCGGAGTGACCCCCTCCGCGCTGGAACTCATCGACCGGTACTGCCTGGAGGCCGTCGACGCGTGGAAGCAGATGGGGCTGTCCGCCGACGCGGACGTCGTCCTGCTCGGCCGCACCGACGCGCCCGGGAAGGCGGGCGAGGAGGAGGCCGAGACCGTCCTGCGCTGTTTCGAGGACGCGGGTGCCACCTGGGCGGCCCGCTCCACCGACCCGCAGGAGGCGGACGCGCTGTTCGAGGCGCGCCGGCTCGCCTACCCGGCCCTGGAACGGCTCGGCCCCGTGCTCACCGAGGACATCTGCGTACCGAAGTCCGCCGTCCCGGAGATGCTCGGCCGCATCCACGCCCTCGCCGAGCGGTACGACACGCTCATCGCCAACATCGCCCACGCCGGGGACGGCAATCTGCACCCCCTGCTGATCACCCCGCCCGGCGACGAGGCGGCGCGGGAACGGGCGCAGGCCGCCTTCCGCGAGATCATCACCGAGGCCCTGGCGCTCGGCGGCACGGTCACCGGGGAGCACGGGGTCGGCCTGCTCAAGCGGGAGGGGCTGCGCGCCGAGCTGGGCCCGGAGGTCATGGCCCTCAACCGGGCGGTCAAGGACGCCCTCGACCCCCACGGCCTGCTCAACCCGGGCAAAGTGCTCGGCCGGTGACGCGGCCCCTGCCGAGTTAAGGTCGCCGGTATGACCGACAACTCCCTGCGCACCGTCACCGTGGAGCGCACCAGCACCGGCCACTTCACGGCGACGAACACCCGCGGCGGCACGATCTCCTTCGGCACCGGCGCCGCGGGTGACACCGAGTTCACCCCGGTCGAGCTGCTGCTGGCGGCACTCGGCGGCTGCACGGCGGTGGACGTGGACATCGCGACCGGCCGGCACGCGGAGCCCACCGCCTTCACCGTCGACGTGCGGGGTACGAAGGTCGACGACGACCTCGGCAACCGCCTCACGGACCTCGCCGTCACCTTCCACGTCACGTTCCCCGACGGCGAGGGCGCCGAACGGGCCCGCGCGATCCTGCCCCGGGCGGTGAAGACCTCCCACGACCGCCTCTGCACGGTCAGCCGCACGGTGGAGACGGGAACACCGGTGACGGCGACGGTGGAGCAGGCCTGACACCTGCGCCTGCTGCGATCCGGTCCCGAGGCACCCGGGATCCGGGTGGAACTCACCGGACTGCTCGACCGGCTGAAGACACGGACCGGGCCGCCGTTCCGGGCGCGCCGCCGCCCCCGCCCCCGCTAGGTTGTGCCGCATGAGCAACCTTGACCGCGCGCCCGTACCGAGCGTGTGCGGCGGCCGCGGATTCGTCGTCGCCGAACCCGTCCGCGAGCTGCTGAGCCCGCGACACGTACAGCTCGGGGAATCCACCGAAGTGCGCCGGCTGCTGCCGAACCTCGGCCGGCGCATGATCGGCGCCTGGGCATTCGTCGACCACTACGGCCCCGATGACATCGCCGACGAGCCCGGCATGCAGGTACCCCCGCACCCGCACATGGGCCTGCAGACCGTCAGCTGGCTGCACGAGGGCGAAGTGCTGCACCGCGACTCGACCGGCAGCCTCCGCACGATCCGCCCCCGCGAACTCGGGCTCATGACCTCGGGCCGTGCAATCAGCCACTCGGAGGAGAGCCCGAAGTCGCACGCGCGCTACCTCCACGGCGCGCAGCTGTGGGTCGCGCTGCCCGACGCGCACCGGTACACCGACCCGGCGTTCGAGTATCACGCGGAGCTGCCGACGGTCACGGCGCCCGGTCTCACGGCGACCGTGATACTCGGCGACCTCGACGGCTCGGCCTCCCCGGGTACGACGTACACCCCGATCGTCGGCGCCGACCTTGCCCTCGCCCGCGGCGCCGACGTACGGCTGCCGCTCGTACCGGACTTCGAGTACGGCGTGCTCGCGATGTCCGGCGAGGTGCACGTCGACGGCGTGCCGGTGCTGCCGGGCTCGATGCTCTACCTCGGCTGCGGCCGCCGCGAGCTGCCGCTGCGCGCGGAGTCCGACGCCGGCCTCATGCTGCTCGGCGGCGAGCCGTTCGAAGAGGAACTGGTCATGTGGTGGAACTTCATCGGACGCACCCAGGACGATATCAAACAGGCCCGGGAGGAGTGGATGAGCGGGTCGCGATTTGGGGAAGTGAAGGGGTATGACGGAGACCAGCTGCCTGCACCGGAGCTGCCGGCGGTGCCACTGAAGGCGCGGGGTCGAGTGCGCTGAGCTGGGATTTTCGTACCGACGCGCTCATAGCTGGGCGAGGTGAAGCGCACCCCGCCCAGTTCTCTTCGACCACTTGAGCAAACCCCCTTTACGCCACCCGTTCCACTCCACCTTGAAATGCAAGTTTCGCCAGCCGTAGTCAGTTTTGGTCGGACTGATGCTGACCCAATGCTGACTTTGCTGACAAGTAGTCAGGTGGCTCTCGGGAGTCCGCTCGCACTTCCCACATCCCACTCACCTCTGCGCTCTCGAACTTGCGTCACGAGTCGTCAGCGGATCGCCCTGCCCTCAGCGAGCTCGGATCCCTGCTCTCTTCGGAACCTTGCTGACCGCAGCCCCGGTTATGAGAACTCCACAAACGCAGCGCGCGCAACGTGGCCCGCCGCGCCTGAACAGGCAACCGTCAGCCCGGACGCTTAGGACCTGTCGGCCGAACATGGCGACAGCCCGGAGACCCCCATACCCGTGGCCATCGAAACCAGCCGCGGCCTGCTCGTGGCCGCCCTGCGCACCGGCAACCGCAAGGTCTTCGCGATCAACCCGCTCGCCGCCTCCCGCTACCTATCAGTTACGTGGAATCTGATCAGAGGAGTGATGCTGCTTCTCTCGATCTCACTGCGTACTGGGGGAGGGGCATTG
>NZ_JAIQYY010000019.1:10062-223279 GCF_020181035.1 Streptomyces sp. CoH27 | reverse complement strand
GGCCGGGCAGGGCTATGAGGTGATCGCGATCCAGGTACCCAACGCGGAGGAGGCGAAGACCGCCGAGGTCGCCGCCTAGGCGAAGTCGTCGCATAGCGCCGGTCCTCACCGGAGACCAACGGGCCAGAACCCTGATGGTTTAATCCTTGACGAGTATGGTGCGAACCCCGGAGGAGTCCAGGTTGACCAGTCCCGTCCCGGCCGGCGGCGCTCGGCGGATCTTCATCGACAAGCAGAGCCCCAAGCCGTATCACGCACTGGTGCAGACCTCCGAGGCGGTACGGGCGACGGCCGCCGACGCCGGTCTGGAGCGCACCCTCGTGGAGCTGGTCAACCTCCGGGTCTCGCAGATCAACGGCTGCGCCTACTGCCTGCACGTGCACACCCGGGCCGCGCTGCGGGCAGGTGACACCCCGGAGCGCCTCGGTGTGCTCGCCGCCTGGCGGGAGACCGAACTGTTCACGCCCGCCGAGCGAGCCGCACTGGCGCTCGCCGAGGCGACCACTGCCGCCGCGGACACCGCCGCGCAGGACGCGGCCTGCACGGCGGCCCGGGACGTGCTCACCGACGACCAGATCGCGGCGGTCATCTGGGTGGCCGTCACCATCAACGCGTTCAACCGGGTCTCGATCATGAGCGGGCATCCGGTGCGTCCGGAGCCGGCCCGGTGACCGTGCCGGGCAGGCGTCCGGCTCCGCCCTGACCGATCGTCGCCAGCAGCTGTCCGACCAGGGGATTGCCGTCGCCCTCGCGCCACGCCACCGCGACCCGGGTACGGGCGGTGCCGGGCTCGATCCGGCGGAAGGCGACGCCCTTGAGGCGGATACGGCGGATGCCGGCCGGCGCCACGGACACGCCCAGCCCGGTCTCCACCAGCGCGCACACCGTCTGCCACTCCACCGCGTGCTGCGCGATCCGGGGCGTGAACCCCGCCGCCTCGCACAGGCCGGTGATCCGGTCGTACAGCTGTGGGCCCACGGCGCGCGGCAGCAGCACGAACGGTTCGTCCGCCAGCCGGCCGAGCGGCACGGTCCGTCGGGCGGCCAGCGGGTGCGCGGCCGGCAGGACGGTCACGAACGGTTCACTGAGCACGGTCCGGAAGCCCAGCTCGGACGGGCCGGCCGGCGGTTCGCGCAGCAGGCCGATGTCGATCGTCCGGTCGCGCAGGGCGTCGAGCTGCGGTGCCGTCGTCATCTCGTGGATGTCGAGATGTGCCTCCGGGAAGCGCTGCCGGAAGTCGCGCAGCAGGCCCGGCACCACGGTCAGCGCCAGGGAGGCGGCGAAACCGATCCGCAGCCGCCCGGCCCGCCCGCTGCCGGCGGCCCGCGCCGTGGCCAGCCCGTCGGCGAGCCCGGTCAGCGCCCGCCGTGCGGCCGGCAGCAGGGAATGGCCGGCCGGGGTGAGCGCGACCCGGCCCGGGGCCCGGTCGAACAGCGGATACCCGACCTTCTCCTCCAGCCTGCGGATCTGCTGGCTGAGCGGAGGCTGGGCCACGCCCAGGCGGGCGGCCGCGCGGCCGAAGTGCAGTTCCTCGGCGAGTACGAGGAAGGCGTGCAGTTGCGGGAGAGGCAGCAGTTCGGGACGGTCCATGATCCTGGGATATCAGCAGATGCCGGCGCGGCGACATCCCCTGCGACACCCCTGCGATATTCCTTGGGATATCGATCCATGCCACTGACCGTATTAGACGTATCGGTGCTGGTCACCTAGCGTTCGGCGCATGACAGAGCGACGCGCGATCCTCAGCGGTTCGACCTTCGAGGAGCAGATCGGTTACGCCCGTGCCGTGGTCGACGGCGACTGGGTGCATGTGTCCGGGACCACCGGGTTCGACTACACGACGATGACGATCCCGGACGACGTGGTGGCCCAGGCCGAGCAGTGCCTGCGCAACATCGAGGCCGCGCTCGCCGAGGCGGGGTGCACCTTCGCCGATGTGGTGCGCGTGCGCTATCTGCTGCCCGACCGCGCGGACTTCGAGCCCTGCTGGCCGGTGCTGCGGCGCTGCTTCGGCGACGTCCGCCCGGCCGCGACCATGCTGGAGTGCGGCCTTGCCGACCCCCGGATGAAGATCGAGATCGAGGTGTACGCCCGCCGCAGCGCCGGCTGACGTTCGTGTGCCGAGCGGTCACGCCATGCCCCGGGAGCGCTCGGCCGGGCGCAGGAACGCCGTCCAGCCGCCGTCGGGCTTCTCGCCGACCTGGAGGCGGCGCAGCTGCGCGAGCAGCGCGGGGTCCTGGGCGTCGAGCCAGTCGGTGAACTGGCGGAAGGAGACCAGCCGTACGTCCTCCCGGCCGGCGATCTGCCTGAGAGCCTCCTCGGCGGCGTCCATGTAGATGCCGCCGTTCCACTCCTCGAAGTGGTTGCCGATGAACAACGGCGCCCGGTTGGTCTCGTACGCCCGCTGGAACCCGGCCAGGTACGCCTGTGTCGCCTGGGCGCGCCAGTAGGGGTAGTTGTAGGACGGTGCCCGTGTCGTGTTCCTGGACTGGTTCGCGAGCATGTTGTAGTCCATGGACAGCACCTCGAACGTGCGGCCCGGGAAAGGGATGCTCTGCAGTGGCAGGTCCCAGACGCCGTGCCGCTTGCGCGGCCAGCGTTGCAGTCCGCCCGGCGAGGACGCGTCGTAGCGCCAGCCCAGTTCCCGAGCGACCGGCAGCAGATTCGCCTGCCCGAGCAGGCACGGGGTACGGCCGCCCACCAGCTCCTTGTCGTAGTCGAAGGGGAGCGGCGGGGCGCTGTGCCAACCGGTGTGGGTGCGCCAGGACGTGACGAACGACCGGGCCTGTTCGATCTCCGAACGCCACTGCGCGGCGGTCCAGTCGGCCACCGAGCCGGGGCCGGTGCAGAAGTGGCCGTTGAAGTGGGTGCCGATCTCGTGGCCGTCGAGCCAGGCCTGACGCACGCACGTCAGCGTCTCCTTGAGGTGCCGGTCGGTGAGATAGCCGATGTCGGAGGCGCCGACGGGGTTGTTCGGCGGACGGTACAGCCGCTTCCTGTCCTCCGGCAGCAGATAGAGGCCGGAGAGGAAGAACGTCATGTGTGCGCCGTGGTCCCGGGCGAGCTGGAGGAAACGCGGGAACAGGCCGGTGCCCACCTCGCCGGCACCGTCCCAGGAGAACACCACGAACTGCGGCGGGGGCTGCCCGGGTTCCAGGGCCGTGGGCGGGGGCGGCTGGTTGGGCTGCCGTCCGGTGTACGACGTCGAGCCGTCCCCGATCAATCGACCCGCCCCCGGCGCGGGCGCCCCTTCGGGCCCGCCCTGGCCACTGCATCCCGCCAGTGAGGCGGCGGCCATGCCGATTCCGGCACCGAGCCCGAGACGCGCCGCGCTCCGGCGGCCGATTCCACTCATCGCCATCCCAACCCGCGCCCTGCCACGACGCGTTGTGCGCCCCCTCAGCCGAGACCCCGAACACCTCGCACCATAGGGTTGATAAGCAGACAAATGGCTTTATTTGGTTCGGTGTGGCGGGCAAAGGAGGCGCCAAGCGGGAAGTTGCCTCACCCAGGTGGCCCTATGGCGCTCCACGGCCACTGGGATCACTCGGGGTGGATGCCGTACTCGGCCAGACGGCTGAGCAGCTCCGCGCGGGTCGCCCGGACCAGGTGCCCGCCCATGAAGCGCACGTCGTCCGTCACCTCGGCCCCGCACTCGGGCGGGGGTGCGAAGGGCTCCGCCTCCTCGTCCGTCGCGAACTCGCCCTCCGCGAGCACCAGTCCGCGCAGCCGCCCGGCGAAGACGTCGACGCGCAGCGGGGGAACGCTCAGGCGGGTCTTGGTGAGGGTCAGGGCGGGCAGCGAGGCCAGGACGTCGTACTCGGCCGGCGACAGGAACGTGCTCGTGACCAGGCCCTGCGACGGCACCGGGCCGGGTGCGGGGGATCTTCTGCGTCAGCTTCAACTCGCCCTGGCTGTCCGGCCGTTCGGAGCGGCGGAGCCGCAGGCGGGTGCCCGGCGGACAGCGGTCGGTGATCGTGCGCGTGGCCGTCACCGTCGCGGGCGCGGGCGGGCCGGCCGGCAGGAAGCGCCGTTCGCGTTCGACGCGTGCATACCGGCCCGGTCGTGGCGTGGGGGCGGCCGGACCGCCCGTCGTCCCGGTCATCCTCCCGGCGTCGCAGCCCGTCAGCGGAACGCCGCCGCATGGCGTGCCGCCCACGCGGCGAACGGGATCGCGGGGCGGCCGAGCAGGCGCTCCACGTCCCCACTGGCCGTCTGCTCCTGCGGTGTGGGTGTGCCGAGGACGGCCAGCGTGCCCTCGGCGACCGCCGCCGGCATGAACTGGAGCATCTGCGCGCGGGCCGCCTCGCGGCTCTGTTCCACGAACGTCACCGGTTCCCCGAGCGCCTCGGCGAGGGCGGCGGCCCGCTGCCGTGGGGTGGTGGGCTCCGGGCCGGTCAGGGTGTAGGTCGCGCCGTCGTGGCCGTCCTCGCGCAGGACGACCGCCGCCGCGGCCGCGACATCGGCCGGGTCCACGAACGGCAGCGCCACGTCGGCGAAGGGCGCCGCCGCCGTACGGTGCCGGCGGACCGGCTCCGCCCAGGCCAGCGCGTTGGAGGCCAGGCCGCCCGAGCGCAGGACGGTGAACGGCAGGCCGGACGCGGCGACAGCCGCCTCGAAGCCCGCCGCGTGTGCGTATGCCTCGGGCCGGGTGCCCACCCCCTGCGAGGACAGCAACACCACCCTCGCGACCCCGGCCGCGGCGGCCCGGCGCAGGATGCCGGCCGGGTCCTCGCCGGCCACCAGCAGGAACAGGGCCTTCGCGCCCTCCAGCGCCGGCCCCAGGGTCTCCGGGTTCCCCAGGTCGGCGGCCACGGCCTGTACTCCCGGCGGCACGTCCTCGTTCCGGACGCGCCGCGCGACGGCGGTCACCGCCTCCCCGGCCTCGACCAGCTCGGCGACCAGCGCGCGGCCGACGTTCCCGGTGGCTCCCGTGACGACGATCATGACATCCCCTCCAGTGAGTTAGTTGACTAACTAAGCGAGACGTTAGCGTGCGCCCGTGCCCGTTGTCTATCCTCAGTCAGGTGACTGACTCAGAATCCGGCACCCGCGCCACCTCCGCGAAAGCACCGCGCTCGGGCCGCGGCGGCAAACGTGAGCGCCTGGTGCGAGCGGCCGTCCAGGTCTTCCATGAGCAGGGCGTCGAGAAGACCACCCTCGGCGACATTGCCCGCGCGGCCGACGTCCCCCTCGGCAACGTCTACTACTACTTCAAGACCAAGGACCTGCTGGTCGAGGCCGCCGTGGACGCTCACTGCGAGCAACTCGACGCGCTCACAGCCGAGTTGGCCGCCCTGCCGGACCCGGCCGACCGGCTGAAGGCGCTGGTCGCCGGCTGGGTCGACCAGCGCGAGACCGCCGCCCGCTTCGGCTGCCCGTTCGGCACCCTCGCCACCGAGCTGGACAAGCGTGACGACGGCCTGGACCGGGCCGCCGCGAAGGTGATGCGGGCCCTGCTCGACTGGGTGGAGTCCCAGTTCGCCCAGCTCGGCCGGGTGGACGCCGCCGCGCTCGCCGTCGAACTCGTCGCGGCCTATCAGGGCATGTCCGTCCTCACCAACACCCTGCGCGATCCCGGCGTGATGGCCACCCAGGGGGAACGGCTGCTGTCCTGGATCGACGGGATCGCGGGGCGGTAGGAATCCGTTCAGATGCCCATCGAGGCGATCTCGATCTGTGAGCGGTAGTTGTTGGCGGCCGTGACGACACAGGCGCGGTAGGTACGGTCGTCCTTCACGACGAGGAAGTAGTCGCGGAGGTTCTTCCAGTAGCTGAGCAGGTAGCCGATCCCGGGAAGGAAGCCGGGCGGGCGGGGGACGAGCGCGAAGGCCTCGCTGCACTTGAGGATCTCTCCGGTGGCGGTCGACAGGACGTCGGCCACGTCGGAGTTCATGTTCCAGCCGGCGGCCAGCTCCGGTGTCCAGATCGAACCGGCCACCTCCCTGAGGTGCTCCTGCTCCTCCGGGGTCGGATCGTTCAGCGCACCCGCTGCGACCGGGGTCGCGGCGCGGGGCGCCGGGGCGCTCGCCGCGACGGCGGCCGGCCCGGCCGCGACCGCCGCGATCATCACCGTGGTCACCGTGACGGCCGCGCGCAGCCGCGTGCGTCTACCGCATAACGCCATCGTTCGTCTCCCTCCAGGAGGCCTGCCCCGTCCACTCGGCCGGGGCAGGCCGAACGTGTCATGGGCGGACCAACCCGGTCAACGGTGACATCCAGCCAGCCGGGCCGGCCTTGACGGGCGCACCGCTCAGGCCTCCGCGTGTCGCCGCTCCGCCGCGACCGGCACCGTGGTGATGCGCTGGACGGCCCGGCTGAGGACCACGACACCCGCGACGATCAGCAGCGCCCCGCACGCCTCCGGCACGAGCCACCAGCCCAGGCGGATCCGCTCCCCGAACAGGGTCATGCCGAGGGCCAGGCTGATCATCGCGTCGCCGATCGTGAGTGCCGGCTGGGCGGCGACCAGCGGGCCTGCCTGGAGCGCGTTCTCCAGCAGGACGACGGAGGCGACTCCGACGAGTGCGAAGCCGTACGTCTGCCAGGACCGCAGAAAGGCCCCGAAGCCGTGGTCGGCGAAGGTGCCGCTGGCCGACTTCAGCAGGGCGGCGGTCAGGGCGTTCCCGGTCGCGGACGCGGCCGCGAGCAGTGCGGCGCGCCGGGCCGGCGCGTGGCCCCGGCCGGACAGCAGTACCGCCCCGGTCATCCCGCCGAGGCACAGGGACAGAGCCGGGATCCAGCGGGTCAGCGGCGCGTGGTCGGTGGCGCCGTGCGGGGCCGCGGCCATGAGGAGGACCGCCAGGCCGCCCACACAGCAGCCCACGCCCCACCAGCCCGAGCGCGGCATCCGCTTGTGCATCAGCGGGGCCGCGATGAGCAGCGCGAACGGCAGTTCCAGGATGAACAGCGGCTGGACGAGTGCGAGCGGGCCGTTGACCAGGGCCAGACTCTGGAACAGCGCGGCGCCGACCACACCGCACATGCCGATCACCCAGAAGGGCCGCCGCGCCAGCTCCGCGACCAGCCGGATCCCGCTGCGGCGGGAGGTGGACGCCGCCTTGCGCTGGAAGGCGGTGCCCATGGCGTTGCTCGCCGCTCCCGCGACGGCGAACGCCGCAGCCAGTTCGATCACGACCCTCTCCTGCCTGCGGGACACCCCCCAGAGCCTCGGTCCTTTCAGCGTACGGAAGACACCGCCCGTGCGCCGGTCCGGCCGTGAGGCGGGCTCACCGCCCGGCCCCGCCCGACGAGTGCCGGGCGGGGCTTGGGGGAGGAAGCGCGGCGGGTGGTCAGCTGACGGTCAGGTCGTCGGCGTACACCGGGCCCTGTCCGTACCAGCCGTGGACGTAGACCGTGACCGTGCCCGAGGAGCCGGTGGTGAAGGGCACCGTCAGCTTCGACCAGGACGTGGACGAGGTCCAGGTGCTGGCCGTCGCGCCGCCGCTGACACCGAGATAGGCGTACGGCCCCTGCACCCAGCCGCTCAGGGTGTAGGAGGTGCCGGGCTTCAGGGTGAGGGTCTGTGCGCACTGGCCGGTCTGCGAAGAGGTCGGCGTGGTCTTCAGGGCGTGGGAGCCGCCGTGTACCGGCGAGGTGACCACCGTTGCGCCGCTGTCGCAGGTCCAGGGGGTGAGCGAGCCGGTCTCGAAGGCACCGTTGGTGAGGACACCCGTGCCGCCGCCGGAGCCGTTCACGGTCAGGGTGAGCGAAGAGCTGTGCTTGACCGTGCCGGCCGTGCCGGTGACGGTCAGGGTGTAGGTGCCGGGTGCCGTCGAGGTGCTGGTCCGCACGGTGAGGGTGGAGGTGCCGCCCGCGGTGACGGAGGTGGGGCTGAGGGAGGCGGTCACTCCGCTCGGTGCGCCGCTCACGGCCAGGTCCACGCTCTGGGCGCTGCCCGAGGTCACCGACGTCTGCACGGTCGCCGTCGCCGAGCCGCCGGGGTCGACCGAGGCGGTGGCGGGGGAGAGGGAGACGGCGAAGTCGCTCGCGGGCGGTGTCGTCGTGCCGCCGGTGAAGGGCTCGAAGGTGTGGCTGAAGTACCAGGTGTCCTGGGCGATGCCGGAGCAGGTGTCGGAGGCGCTGCCGCCGGGGCAGCCGCCGTTGTCGCGCTGGAGGGCCCAGAAGGAGAGGGTGTTGATGCCCTTGGAGACGGCCCAGTCGTACACGGTCGTCGCGTCGGCGGTGGTGAAGGTTTCCGCCGGGCCGTAGTCGTCCACGCCGGGCATCTCTATGACGCCGATCGTGTTCCACAGCTGACTGTCCGACAGATTCGGGTAGAGCGAGGCCAGTTGATCGTGCAGTCCGCTCGCCGCCGTCTCCGTGTCGGTCGCCATGTGGTGGGTGGCGCCGTCGTAGTAGTCGAACGTCATGATGTTGACGACGTCCACCTTGGCGCCCGCGTTCTTCGCGCTGCGCAGCACCGCGAGCCCGCTGTCGGCGAGCCCGGTCGTCGTGGTCGGCAGGGTGTACGAGAACTGCACCGAGCGCCCGTTCGCGGCCGCCCAGTCCTGCACCTTCTTGATGGCCTGGTTGCGGCGGTCGATGCCCGCGGTGTCGGTCAGGGAGTTGTCCTCGACATCCATGTCGAGCCGCGAGACGTCGTAGGTCGTGATGATCTTCTCGTAGGCGGCGGCTATGGAGTCGACGTTCGTGCAGCTGTCGGCTATCTCGGTGCCGCCGTTGTCGGCCGCGTAGCCGCCGAGGGACGGGATCACGTCACCGCCGCGGGAGCGGATCGTGGCGAAGTCGGCGCCGAAGACGGAGGAGTCGACCGGCTTGCCCGTGTCGCCGTTCCAGTACGGCGTGCAGGAGCCCTTCTTGTCGGTCTGGAGGAAGGCCATCGTCAGGTATGTGGCGCCGGAGGCCTGGGAGAGTGCGGCGGGGCTGTCGCCGTTGTAGGCCTCGAAGTAGGGCGCGAAGACGAGCGCGGGCAGCGGGGTCGCCGCCTGCGCGGTGCCTGTGGCCCCGAGGGCGAGCCCTGCGGACGCGGCCAGGGTGGCCGCGCCGGCGAGCAGGGCGCGGAGGGATCTCGGACGGGTCATCGGGTACTCCCGGATGGATGACAGGCGATCGAACGGGATGCGAGCAGCCCGGCCGGGGCTATTGGTCTAGGCCATGATTGGTCTGGACCAGATGCCGGTCAAGGTGTGGGAGCCGCCTTTTGCGTGTTCATGAGGGAGTGAACCGAATGGAAGCCCACCGTCATTGATGGACCGTCAGCTGGCTCGGGTGCCGCCGCCGCGCCGGATGCGGCCCAGCAGATCCCGGTGATAGGCGGCGAGTTGCCCGGCGGGTACGGGTGCCGGGCTGCCGCTGAGGGTGTACCACGTGTCGTTGCCGGACTGCTGGACGGCGACCCGCGCGCTGTGACCGTCGGACAGCAGGATGGTCGCGACGGTCAGGTCGCCGGTGAGGACGCCGGCCTCGTCGGTCATGGCTCCGCCGGGGCCCGCTGTGACGCGGTCGACGTAACTGTTGATGCTGGGCGGGTTGTTCATGGCTCGCAGGTTTCCATCAACCCGGCCGGCCCGCCCCGCACCGCGCAGGTGGTGTCAGCCGAACAGCGGGAACCGCTCGGCCGCCGCGCCCAGGGCGGCGCGCTCGGCCCCCGTCAGCGGAGCCCGGCCGGTGCCCACGCGTGCGTAGTGCGTGTCGCTCCACTCCGGAAGCGCGGGCCGGCCGAGCAGCCCGTCCAGCGTGGCGCGCACCGCGGCCAGTCCCTCGGGCGACGGTCCAGGGGCGTGCGGGAGGCCGACGGTCAGGTCGAGATGGTGCACGGTCGCCTCCACCGCGAGGGTGGTCAGCAGGTCGCCGGCGGTCAGCACATGCCCCTGGGTGGCGACGGGCAGCGCGGGGTCGGCCGCCTCCGACGCGTGCACGGTCGCCGTCAGCGTCTCCAGGTACAGGCCCCGCAGCTGTCCCCAGTCCAGGAACATGCTCGCGTTCACCCGCGCCCAGCGGCGGCCGTTCGCCGCGCCGACCGGGTTCGGCCGCCAGTCCTGCCAGTACGTCACCGCGTCCCGGTCCGCCGGCTCCGGTGACGGCGTGTGCAGGGCCACCAGGGCGCGCTGGGCGTCGCCCAGGCAGTGGAAGAGAAGATCACGGACCGCCCAGCCGGTACAGCCGCTCGGCACCCACGACTCCTCGTCGCTCAGCCCCGCGACGGCCGCCACCGAGGCCTCGTACGCCGCCCGCAACACCCGTGCCTCTGCGCACATGTGTCCCCCTGTTCGCCTGCCGCCCAGGGTGTCACACGCGGTTCGACGCCGTCGTGTCCGTTTTCAGGCGGTGACCGGCGTGGAAACCGCCAGGTGACGGGCCGTTGAGAGCCGGCGAGCCGGAGCCGGGGTCATCTCATGGGCTCGGCCTGTGCGGCGCCGGCGGCACGGCCTTCGCTATGCCCCGCCCCGGCCCGGCAGTGGTCGTACGGTGAGGGTCTGCTGGGCCTGGCCGACCGGGCCGTGGACGTCGTGCAGGACCGTGCTGGTGAGGCCCTGGCCGGTGGGGCCGAAGACGACCGTGGTGTCCATGCCGACCCAGCGGCCCTCCGGCCTGCGGTGGAGGTGGACCGTCAGGTCGACGTTGGGGAACATCCACTCGGTCGGCGGGCGGCGCACGGCGATGCCGTTGGCGGTGTCGACGAGGGCGACGTAGGACGCGAGGGGGCTGCTCGGCTCGCCGGCGACGAGGTCGAGGCGCGTGGAGATCCAGGCCGTGGTACGGCCGGGCTGCGGGGCGACGACGGGCCGGAAGTCGATGGACGCGCAGTGGCCGCCGGGCCACACGGAGGTCAGCGACTGCGAGGCGATCGCGTCCGGCGGGGTGAGGCGGGCGGCACCGCCGCCGGCCACCGCGCCGGTGTCGACCTCGGTGAGCAGCCAGGCGCGGGCCCGTACGGCCGTCCGTCCCGCGATGTCCACGACCGCTTCGAGGAGTTCGATCGTGCGGCCGGGCCGGATCGACTCCACGCGGATCTCGCACTCGTCCAGGGCGAGCCGCCCCAGGATGTCGAAGCTGATCCGGGACAGCAGCAGTCCGCCGTGCGGCCGCTCGGCGAGATACCCGTCGATGGCGTGGACGACGAGTCCGGCCAGCGGGCTGAAGTGCGTCTCGTCGGAGTCCCAGGCGCCGCTCGCGTGCGCGGTGGGCTTGTACCGGTGCCGGTCGATGCGTTCGAAGTAGCTGGCGGACAACGGGTGTCTCTCCTCAAGGATGGGCGGCCAGGCGTCGAGCAGGTAGTTGCACGCTACATCCTGCTCCTGGCGGGCTCAGGGGCCGGACTTGATCGTCTTCATGGTCAGGTGGGAGTCGATGCGCAGGACGCAGGGCAGTCCGCTGAGCTTCTCCACCAGGAAGGCTTCGTAGGCCGCGTGGTCGGCGACGGCGACGCGGACGAAGTAGTCGGGCCGGCCGTACATCCGGCGGAACTCGATGACCTCGTCGTAGCCGGCCACGGTGTCCTCGAACTCCAGGAACGTCGTGCGGTCGTTGGCGCTGACCTCGACGTCGACGAGGACCTCCAGGCTCCGGCCCAGGGCTTCGGGATCCACGACCGCCCGGTACCCGGTGATGATCCCGGCCTCCTCCAGCCGCTTGACCCGGCGCAGGCACGGCGGCGGGGTCAGCCCCACCCGCTGGGCCAGCTCGACGTTGGTCAGCCGCCCGTCCCGGCCGAGGTGAAACAGAATGTCGCGATCGATGGCATCGAGATTCACTTCATTGCGCATGAGCCCATCCTATAGACATTATCGGCAACCATATGCCGTGAGATTCCTCCTAAAATGTCTCCATGCGAATACCTCCTGCCGTGGACGTCGCCGGCGACCCGTCGCTGCCCGCTCTCGCCGCGCCGCCGCGGAGCCGGTCCGAGGCGCGGGCCGCCTTCCGGGACTCGGCCTCCGTGGGGCTGGGCTTCGTCCCGCTCGGGGCCGCCTTCGGCGTGCTCGTCGCGCACTCCGGCGTCGACTGGTGGTGGGCGAGCCTGTCCAGCGCGCTGATCTACGCCGGGTCCTTCGAGTTCCTGCTCATCGGCATGGTCACCGCCGCCGTACCACTGGCCTCGGTCGCCGTCTCGGCGTTGCTGGTGAACGTCCGGCACGTCTTCTACGCCCTGTCGTTCCCGCTGGACCGGGTCAAGGGCCCCCTCGGCAAGGCCTACAGCACCTTCGCGCTGTGCGACGAGGCCTACGCGCTCACCGCTGGGCAGCAGGCCCGCACCTGGTCCGGGCGCCGCATCCTGTGGCTCCAGCTCTTCATGCAGCTGTACTGGGCCGGCGGCGCCACCGCCGGAGCGCTGCTCGGCTCACTCGTCCCCGACGGCGTCAAGGGCCTGGACTTCGCGCTCACGGCACTGTTCACGGTGCTGGCGCTGGAGGCCGTGCGCGAGCGGCGGGAGGATCTGCCGACACCGGTGCTCGCCCTGCTCAGCGCGCTCGCCGCCCGGCTGCTCTTCCCGGGCAGCCTGCTCCTCGCCGCCTTCGGCCTGTTCACCGCCGGGCTCCTCGTGCGCCGGCTGACCGTGGGGAAGGACCCGAGCCATGCCTGACACGCCCTATCTCGTCGCCGCGGTCCTCGTCGCCGCCGCCGTCACCTGGGCCCTGCGCGCCCTGCCGTTCGCCGTGCTCGGCCCGCTGCGCGCGAGCCGGACCGTGCGATACCTCCAGTCCCGGATGCCCGCCGGGATCATGGTGATCCTGGTCGTCTACTGCCTGCGCGACCTGCCGCTCACGCCCACCGCCGTGCCGGCCCCCCTTGCGGCGCTGACCGTCACCGTCGGCGTGCACCTGTGGCGGCGCAACGCCCCGCTGAGCATCCTGGCCGGCACCGCGGTGCATGTCGCGCTGGCGAGTACGGTGTTCGCGCACTGACACCCGCCGACCGAGAGGGACGTACATGACGCTGACGCTCGAAGACCGGCTTGCCATCAGCGAGTTGATCGCGCTGCACGGTCACCTCGTGGACGACGGTGAACTCGACCGCCTCGACGAGCTGTTCACCCCGGACGTCGTCTATGACGTGACCGACTTCGGGCAGGACCCGCTGACGGGCCTGCCTGCCATCCGGGAGGCGGCGCTGGCCCTCGGCGCCGGCAATCCCGTCGCCCATCACGTCACCAACGTCGTCGTGCGGGAAGCGGCGGACGGCGGGGTACGCGCCCGCTCCAAGGGCCTCGGCGTGCGCACGGACGGCTCCTGCGGCTCCGTCACCTACGACGACATCCTCGTCCGCACCCCCGACGGCTGGCGGATCAGCCACCGCACGGTGACCGCGCGGCGCGTTCCGCTGAACGGCGTGACCCGGTCCGGGTGAGGCGCGTGCGGGGGGGGGCGTGCGACCTGCCCGACGGTCTCGTCATCCGCCTGCCGAACGAGGAGTACCTGACCCGCGCCGGACGCACCTGCGACGGCCGGGCCGGTTCAGTCCACCGGCCAGGTGTGGACCGGGGCGTTGAGATGCATGTAGTCGACGTACAGCATGGTCATCCGGCGCAGCGCCTCATGGCGGCCGGCGCGGGTGGTGGCGTCGAGGCGGTGGCACATCTCCTTCTGCCACACCGCGCCGTTGCGCACCGTCACACAGCGCTGCTCGATGACGCCGAGCAGCGGCTCCCGCCACGCCTCGTCCATACCGGACAGCGCGAGACCCCGGTGGGCGAGCGGCAGCAGCCGGCGCAACACCAGTTCCGGGACCGGGACCTCACCCATGCCGGGCCAGTACAGCAGGGCCTCGATGCCGTGCCGGGCGGCGGTGTGCAGATTGTCCTCGGCGGCCGCGAACGACATCCGCGACCACACCGGCCGGTCCTCCTCGACCAGGGCCCGGGTGAGGCCGTAGTAGAAGGCGCCGTTGGCGAGCGTGTCGGCGACGGTCGGACCGGCGGGCAGCACCCGGTTCTCCACCCGGATGTGCGGCATGTCGTGGGAGACGGCGTAGACGGGACGGTTCCAGCGGTAGATCGTGCCGTTGTGCAGGGTGAGTTCGCCGAGGTCGGGGATGTCGCCGCGGTCCAGGGTATCGGCCGGGTCCTGCTCGTCGCACAGGGGGAGCAGAGCCGGGAAGTAGCGGAGGTTCTCCTCGAACAGGTCGAAGACGCTGTTGATCCACCGCTCCCCGAACCACACCCGGGGCCGTACGCCCTGCACCTTGATCTCCTCCGGGCGGGTGTCGGTGGCCTGCTCGAACAGCGGGACACGGGTCTCGTGCCACAGCTCCTTGCCGAACAGGAACGGGGAGTTCGCCGCCAGCGCGACCTGGACCCCGGCGATCGCCTGCGCCGCGTTCCAGTAGGGCGCGAACTCCTCGGGGGAGACCTGGAGATGGAACTGGGTGCTGGTGCACGCGGCCTCCGGGGTGATCGTGTCCGCGTACGTCCGCAGCCGGTCGACGCCGTCCACCTCGATGCGCAGGTCCTCACCGCGGGCCGCGAAGATCTGGTCGTTGAGCAGCCGGTAGCGGGGGTTCTCCGACAGGGAGTCCTCGCCGATGTCCTCCTGGCGCAGCGTGGGCAGGATCCCGATCATGATCAGGTGGGTGCCGATGGATCCGGCCCGCTCGTCGGCGTGGTTCAGCGCGGCCCGGATCTCGCTCTCCCACGCGTCGGGTCCGCCCGCCGTCAGGCGCCGGGGCGGGACGTTGATCTCCAGGTTGAACCGGCCCAGTTCGGTGGACCAGGCGGGGTCGGAGATGGCCTCCAGCGCGTCGCTGTTGCGCATCGCGGGCTCGGCCCTGTCGTCCACCAGGTTCAGCTCGATCTCCAGGCCGACCTGGGGCCGCTCGGACTCGAACCGTTCGTCGCGCAGCATCTGCGCCAGCGCGTCGAGGCACGCGTGCATCTTGATCCGGTACCGGCGGCGGTCCTCGCGGGTGAAGACGAGCGCCGGGACGTCGCGGCCCATCGGCCCTCCAGCAGTCCCCTCGGCGGCGACCTCTCCACCAGCGTCGCACCATCGCGCGAGGGCCACCAAGCGGACGGTTCCCGCACCGGGCCGACGGGGGCCGCGGCGGATCGGTGAGCGAGGCGTTGCCGTTGAAGTGGGCCGCGATCGTCAGGCCGGTGTCCGGAACCGTCAGGACCAGGCAGGCGCGGCCTTCCGGTACGGCCGAAGGCGCGCGGCGGACAGGGCCGGCCGAAGCCGAACCTGTCCAGCATCAGGCCCAGCCCCCAGCCCCCAGCCCCCAGCGCACGGGGGACCCCCATCGTCTCGTCCATCACGTCCGCCGGACGCCGGGCGCGCACGAAGGCCGCGCAGGTCTCCTTGCGTAGCAGCCGCCGGCCTCGGCCACGGGGCCGGCCATGCAGGCGCCGGGTATCCCTGGGTGACGTCGAAGAGGGTGAGGCGGGCCCCGAGCGCGGCGAGGCCGAGGTACGGCACCTGCACCTCCCAGCCGCCGGGCGGGCCGCCGAGCGAGGCGGTCGGCCCGAGCGGTCCGGTGATCTCGGTGCGCGGGAAGTCGGCGAAGGCCGAGCCGCTGCGGTGCGCGACGATCTCCCCGAGGAGCAGGTTTCCGGCGTGACCGAGATGTCCGGCCCGCTGCCCCGGGATCCGGTCGGGGTCGGCGTCGGTGGCGGTGGCGCAGATCAGCGCGACCAGCGTGTCCCGGCCCTGCTCGGAGGCGTCGTCCGCGGCCCGGTCGGCGGTCCGCAGCGGCGCGGTGTGGCTCCACGGAGGCCGGACCGTGACGGCGTCCGGCCGCCTCCGGTGAACTCCGGCAGAGGGTCCCGTTCCAGGTCGTCCGGGCTCGGCAGACCCAGCTCCCAGGCGCGGGCGAAGGCGAAGGCGAGCGTGGCCGGCAGCTCGGACACCGAGAACCACGGCACGACCGAGTCGGCCGTCGGGGCATGCCCGGCGATTCCTCGCCGAGCGCGAAGTCGATGACGGTCCGTCCGTGCAGCAGCACCGGCACCTGTACGCCCGCACAGGTGCCGGTCCTGACCGCTTCCTCGGCGAAGGTTCGTGTGTCCGGTCCGGTATGGGTTCGACCCTGTGCCGGACTCGGACGGGACTCACACGGTTTTGCGGCCTACCGCGCCGTAGAAGCCGATCGCCTCGGAACCGGCCGGCGGGGTGGTGTCCGGGCGCCAGAACGGGACCTGGGTCAGGCCGGGTTCGACCAGTTCGAAACCGTCGAAGAACCGCTCGACCCGGTCGCGGGAGCGCAGGTTCATGGTGGCCGTCGCGCTGTTGTAGACGGCCTCGGCGTCGCTGCGGTCGTCGGCGAAGTCGCCCGTCGCGTGCGAGAGCACCAGGAAGCTGCCGGCCGGGAGCGCGTCGCGCAGGGTGGCCACGATCCGCTCGGGCTCGTCCGCGTCGCGGATGAAGTGGAGGATGGCGACGAGGAACAGGGCGACCGGCCGGCCGAAGTCGATGATCCGGCGGACCTCGGGGTGATCGATGACGGACTGCGGATCGCGCAGGTCGGCGAGCACGATGCTGGTCGTGCCGGCCCGGCTGAGCAGCGCGTCGGCGTGCGCCTTCACGATCGGGTCGTTGTCGACATAGGCGACGCGCACGTCGTCGGCCAGCTCCTGGGCGACCTCGTGCACGTTCGGCGAGGTGGGCAGCCCGGTGCCGATGTCGAGGATCTGGCGGACGCCGTTGCCGATGACGTACCGCACCGCACGGTGCAGAAAGGCCCGGTTGGCCCGCACGGAGATCCACACCTCGGGCGCCGCCGCGGCCAGTTGGTCGCCCGCCCGCTGGTCCACCTCGTAGTTGTCCTTGCCGCCCAGGAGGTAGTCGTAGATCCGCGCGGGATGCGGCTTGCTGGTGTCGATCTGCACGGCCGGGCCGCCGTCCTGAGTCACGCTGTGCTCCTCTCCACGACCGTCACGGCCTCGGTCCGTCAACGGTTGGCCAAAGCTTCCCATATCAACTTCCCCGCCAGTGACCACAGTTCCGGTGCAGGCCGCTCTTCTGCTCGTGCTCGCCGCCGGACAGGGCGTCTTCGAGGGCACCCCGGCCGGCGTACCGACCCGAGGTGATCAAGCGGTGTACGGCGTCGACACTGAGGTCACGTCCCCGGACAGCCACCCGGTGATCCGCTTCCCTGCGGCGGGGCCCGGCGACGGCGGCGCGCCGGCGATCCGACGGGGCGGGGAACTACCCGAGCGCATGGATTGATCGCTCCCCGCCCCCGGTGGGTCGCCCGCCTCGTCGCAGACATGGAGGGACGACTCGCAGACCGGCCGGACGAAGCATCGACTCACCGATCTTGTTCCGACCATCCACCGACGGCCGCGCCGGGGCCAGTGGAGCCGGTCCGGCCGGGTGACGCGACCGACCGGAGGAATCCGGTGCTCAGCGCGTGTCGGTCGAATCCGGGCTGCGGCGGGCAGGCGGCCGCCAGCCGCCGGAGACCTCCTTGGTGGGCTTGTGCGGAAAACGGCGTTCGGCGTACCGCTGTGCGTCGGAGCCCGGCAGTACGTAGAGAGTCTCCCGCTTCTCCTGCAAGGGGCGCAGCACGGTCTCCAGATAGGCCTTGCGGTCGTCCAGGTACGGGCCCAGGACGTCCTCGCCGGCGGGGCAGACGGCCAGGCAGTAGCCGGACTTGTAGCTGGGTTTGAAGGCGAGGCTCTGCCACATCGAGGCGTTCTCGGGATCGGTGACCCGGGCGCGGAAGTCTGCGGCGTCCGCGCTGTCGGCCACGGTCTGCACCCAGTCCGTGAACCCGCTCATGAACTCCCGGTAGTTGTGGGTCGTACAGGCCAGTGCGTCGAACGAACCGTCCTTGCCGATGGCACCGATCGGGCACGCGGCGACGCACAGCCTGCAATCCACGCAGGGGCTGTAGTCCAGCGGCTGCCCGTAGGCGCTGACCGGGGCGTCCACGAGCACGGTGGCGAGCAGGACGAAGTTCCCGAACCGGGGGTGGATGACGTTGCGGTGCAGGCCCATCACGCCCAGCCCCGCCGCCACGGCGACCGTCTTGTGGGCGACGACCCAGATACGGCCCGGAAAGCGCTCCATCTCCTGAGGGAAGCCGGCCGACGGGTTGAGCGCCCGGTGGCCGGCGTCCTCCAGGGCCCGGACCACCGTGCGGGCGGCGGCGTTGACCTGCTCATCGGTCTGGTGGAACTCCTGGTTGGCCACGCTGCGCGCGGGCGAGCGCGTGTTGTCGCGGTTCATGCGGACCACGAGCGAGACCAGCGAGCGAGTCCCCGGCAGGGCGGCCAGAACGTGCTCCCGCTCCCCGGCGAGATCGGGGTGGTCCAGGCTCACCGCCGCCGCGTCGTCCGCACCGGCCTCCAGGCACAGCGCGCGCAGCCAGTCCGCGTCGATCACCGGCGGCCGCGGCGCCGGTGCGCCGGCCGCGCGGGAGGCCAGGACGGCCCGCACGGACGGATGGGCGGCGAGCCGGGCGGGCAGCCTCCGGCTTCCCGTCGCCCCGGCCGTGTCCTGCTCGCTCATACCGGCACCCTCCTGCTGGGTTGGAAAATCAAACTTACTATGAGGGGTGGTGGGGCGTGACGGCAAGGTGCGGATCCGTGGATCCGCGTGTCAACGACTGGCGATCGCGCTTGAAGCCGGAAACCGATCGGTTTACGGTGGAGAGAAACCGATCGGTTTCCGCTCCGCTCGCGGCCTCCGTCCTCGGTTTCCCCTCGGACGTCGTTCCCGACGTCCCCTGACCCCCCTTGGAGATGGACATGACCGCGATCAAGGACTCGGTCGCCCTGGTCACCGGCGGCAGCCGCGGACTGGGCAAGGCGCTGGTGGACGAGCTCTACGCGCGCGGCGCCGCGAAGGTGTACGCCACGGCCCGGGACCCGCGCACCGTGACGCATCCGGACGCCGTGCCGCTCGCCCTGGAGGTCACCGACCCGGCATCCGTCGAGGCCGCGGCCGCGCAGGCGAAGGACGTCACCCTGCTGGTCAACAATGCCGGCGTCTCGCTCGGCGCCACCTCCTTCCTCGACGCCGACCTCGACGTCGTACGACGGGAGTTCGAGGCCAACTTCTACGGACCGCTGCTGGTCACCCGGGCCTTTGCCCCGCTGATCGAGCTGGGCGGTGGCGGTCACCTCCTCAACGTCCATTCCGTGCTCTCCTGGCTCGGGGTGGCCGGGTCCTACAGCGCCACCAAGGCCGCACTGTGGTCCCAGACCAACTCCCTGCGGCTGGAGCTGCGTTCACGCGGCATCGCGGTCACCGGACTGCACGTCGGCTACATCGACACCGACATGACCGCGGCCGTCGACGCGCCCAAGTCGACCCCGCGAGCCGTCGCCGCCCTGGCCCTCGACGGCGTCGAGTCCGGCGCGCACGAGGTGCTGGCGGACGACATCACCCGGAGCGTGAAGGCGGGGCTCTCCGGAGACCTCGCGGCGCTGTACCCGCAGCTCGCCGGGTAGCGAGCCGCGCCGCTCAGGACATCTGCGGACCGGCGGGCCGGGGGTGCCGGTCTCCCGGCCGCTCGCGGGAACCCGCTGATCCCGTCGCCGTACACGCCTCGATGCGATCATGGTCGTGCTCACGGAGCAGGCCCGCTCGTCCTCGGACACGCGCCCCGGCGCGCCGGCGGGACCAAACCGACGAGGGGAACCGAACCATGGAGTACGTCAAGCTCGGCACGAGCGGTCTGGAGGTCTCGCGTCTGGCGCTGGGCTGTATGAGCTACGGCGTCCCCGACCGGGGTCCGCACCCGTGGACCCTGCCCGAGGACGCGTCCCGCCCGCTCATCCGCCAGGCGCTGGACGCGGGGGTCACCTTCTTCGACACCGCCAACAGCTACTCCGCCGGCACCAGCGAGGAGATCGTCGGCAAGGCGCTCGGGGAGATGGTCCGGCGCGAGGACGTCGTGATCGCCACCAAGGTGTTCTTCGCGGTGGCGGACGGCGCGGCGCGCAGCGAGCGCCCCAACCGGTCGGGGCTGTCCCGCAAGGCGATCATGACCGAGATCGACCACAGCCTGCGCCGCCTCGGCACCGACTACGTCGACCTCTACCAGATCCACCGCTTCGACCCCCACACCCCGGTCGAGGAGACGATGGAGGCGCTGCACGACGTCGTCAGGGCGGGCAAGGCGCGCTACATCGGGGCCAGTTCGATGTACGCGTGGCAGTTCGCCAAGCTGCAGCACACCGCCGAGCTGCACGGCTGGACGAAGTTCGTCAGCATGCAGAACCACTACAACCTCCTCTACCGCGAGGAGGAGCGCGAGATGCTGCCGCTCTGCGCCGACCAGGGCGTGGGTGTGATCCCGTGGAGCCCGCTCGCCCGTGGGCGGCTCACCCGCGACTGGGACGAGAGCAGCGCGCGCGGTGAGACGGACGCCTACGGCCGCACCCTCTACCAGCCCGACGACAAGCGCATCGTCGACGCGGTCGCGGCGATCGCCGAGCGCCGCGGTGTCCCGCGGGCCCAGGTGGCCCTGGCCTGGGTGGCCTCCCGCCCCGGTGTCACCGCCCCCATCGTCGGCGCCACCAAGCCGCACCACCTCCAGGACGCGCTCGCCGCGCTCGACCTCCGGCTCACCGACGACGAGGTCGGGGGACTGGAGCAGCCGTACATGCCCCGCGGTATCAGCGGCCACTGAGTCCGGCCGCCGGCCCGACGCCCGTCTGCCCAGCACCTGGACAGACGGGCGTCAGTGCTTTTAGACTCCACGTACAGGATTGGATAATCGGTCTAAGTCGCGGCCGGGGAGGTGGGTGAGCGAGGTGGAGACGGGCTCGGACGAGCACCTCGTCCAGGAAGCCGAGAAGATCGCCGTCGCCCTGGGCCGGATGTTCCCGGGGCTGTGCGAGGTGGTGCTGCACGATCTGCGGGATCCACGGCACGCGATCCGGGTGATCGAGAACAATCTTTCCGGCCGTCAGGTCGGCGACTCCACAACGGAGTTGGGGCTGGCGAGAATCGCCGACCCGGACTACCCCAGCGTCATCCAGAACTACCCCAACCGCTTCCCGGACGGCCGCCCCGCGAAGAGCACGTCCATCGGCATCAAGAACGCCGCGGGGGAGTACGTCGCCGCACTGTGCCTGAACCTCGACATCTCCGTCCTGTCACCCGTGACGCTCGCCCTGTCGAACCTCGTCGCCACCGACACCGCGCACGGCGACCGCCCGCTGGAGACCCTGCGTGACCGCACCTCCCGCGAACTCCGGCAGGCAGTGGAGACGCTTTCCGCGCAGCGTGGCGCCCCTCCCCGGTCACTGAGCCGGGAGGACAAGAAGACGCTCGTACGGCAGCTGTACCAGGACGGCTACTTCGACTCGCGTGACGCGGCGCAGACCATCGCGGATCTGCTCGGCGTCTCCCGGGCCACCGTCTACAACTACGCGAAATGACACACCGGGAGAGGACCACGCCATGGCCGCCGTTCCGCCCGTCACCTTCGACGACGTCCGTGCCGCCGCAGCACGCCTCGAAGGCATCGCCCACCGCACCCCCGTCCTCACCTCGCGCACACTGAACTCCCTTGTCGGCGCGGAGGTGTTCATCAAGTGCGAGAACTTCCAGCGGGTCGGTGCCTTCAAGTTCCGCGGCGCCTACAACACGGCTGCCCAGCTCTCCCCGGAGCAGCGGGCCAAGGGCATCGCCGCCTACTCCTCCGGCAACCACGCCCAGGCCGTCGCCCTCGCCGCCCGCGAACTCGGCACCGGCGCCGTCATCCTGATGCCCGAGGACGCCCCCCGCTCCAAGCGTGCGGCGACCGAAGGGTACGGCGCGGAGATCGTCACCTACGACCGCTACACCCAGGACCGCACCGCGCTCGGCGAGGCCCTGGCCGAGGACCGCGGGCTCGCCCTCATCCCGCCGTACGACCACCCCCATGTCATCGCCGGGCAAGGCACCGCGGCCCTCGAACTCCTGGAGGAGACCGGCCCGTTGGACGTCCTCCTCGTGCCCGTCGGGGGTGGCGGGCTCATCGCCGGCAGTGCCACCGCCGCCAAGGCGCTGCACCCCGGCATCCGGATGGTCGGCGTGGAGCCCGAGGCCGGGGACGACACCAGGCGCTCGCTGGAGAGCGGCACCCGCGTCACCCTGCCCGTGCCCCGGACGATCGCCGACGGACAGGCCCTGCCCACGCCCGGCGAGATCACGTTCGCCGTCAACCAGCGCCTCGTCGACGACATCGCGCTGGTCAGCGACGCGGAGATCATCACCGCCATGCGGTTCGCCTTCGAACGCCTGAAGATCGTCCTCGAACCGAGCGGCGCCACGGGCCTGGCCGCGCTCCTGACGAGCCGCGCCGAGACCCGCCCGCCCCACATCGCCGGCCGCCCGCCCCGCATCGGCGTCATCGCCTCCGGCGGCAACATCGACACCGCGCGGTTCACCGAGCTGTTGGGTGGCTGACGGGCGGCGGGCTGGTGACTGTTGGTGGGGTCGGTGAGGACGGGAGGGGGGAGGCCGGATCGGGGCCGGAGGGGTCGGTGACCGCCGGCGGGCTCTGTGACGGTCGGAGCTCGGTGACCGCCAGCGGGTTCTGTGACGGTCGGAGCTCGGCGGCCGGAGACATCGGTGTCGGCCGCAGGGCCCGGTGTGCGGCCGAAGGGCCGGTGTGTGGCCGACGGGCGGTGTGCGGCCGCCTGCACGGCAGTGCGCGGCCGACGCAGCCGCCGTACGTGGCCGGTTCGCTCCGGTCGAGTCCAGAGCTCGGCCCAGTCGTGGCCCTCCGGTGGGATCGACGCGTACGGACGGGCGTACAGCATCGCCGAACTGACCGCGGAGGTCATGGACCTGTCCGGTTTCGCCCACCCCGCGCGCGGCGGAGACGCTCGCCGTCACCGGCATGGGAGTGGCCGGCGCACCCGGCTGCATCGGCGTACCCGCGGGCGGCGACACCCAGGCCTCCTTCCTCCCCGACGACCCGCGCGTCCCACGCCCGGGCGCCGACCCGGTCACCCTGCCCCGGACCCCGCTCACCAGCGCCGGACTGATCGGCCGCACCGCGCGACACCTCGTAGCGGGGTACTCCGACCACCACGGCCTGCCTCAGCGCACCGAGGCCGCCCGGATCGTCGCCGTTCTGCCCCGTTCACGCAGGGCCAGGGGAGCGGTGACGGAAAAGCACATGCGCCGCTCGGAGTACGCCGGTTACCGTGACCGCATGTCGACGCCCCGAATTTCCTAGCTGAGGACCCGCTTCCACGCCAGAAGTGTGTCCTCTTGCTATTTCGGAGCGTTCCCATGATCACCGTCCGTGATGTCGAGCTGCGCGCCGGCGCCCGCTTGCTGCTCTCCGGCGTCTCCTTCACCGTCTCTCCCGGCGACCGGATCGGCCTCGTCGGCCGCAACGGCGCGGGCAAGACCACCCTGCTGACCGCGCTCGCCGGACAGACCCGGCCCGCCGCCGGGACGATCACGCACACCGGGCCGGTCGGTTTCCTCGCCCAGGACTCCCGTGCCGCCGACCCCGCCCTGACGGTCACCGACCGCATCCTGTCCGCCCGCGGTCTCGACACCGCGCTGCGTGAACTGCGCGCGGCCGAGAGGGCGATGGCCGACGCGGCCCGCCCGGCGGCCCTGGAGCGCGCCATGCGCGCCTACGCCCGTGCCGACGCCGCCTTCCAGGCGGGCGGCGGCTACGCGGCCGAGGCCGAGGCGGCCCGGGTGGCGGCCGGACTCGGGCTGCCCGAACGGGTGCTGGCCGAGCCGGTCGGCACGCTGTCCGGCGGACAGAAGCGGCGCGTGGAACTCGCCCGCATCCTGTTCGGCGGCGCCGACGCCACCCTGCTGCTGGACGAGCCGACCAATCACCTCGACGCCGACTCGCTCGCCTGGCTGCGAGCCTTTCTGCAAGCACACCAGGGCGGGGTGGTCGTCATCAGCCATGACACCGCCCTGCTCGCCGATGTCGTCAACCGCGTCTTCCACCTGGACGCCACGCGGGCGACGATCGACCTTCACAACACCGGCTGGCACGCGTACACCAGTCGGCGGGAGGCGGAGGCGCGGCGCCGTACCCGGGAGCGGGTGAGCGCCGAACGCAAGGCCGCTGCCCTGCACGCGCAGGCCGACCGGATGAAGGCCCGCTCGGCCACCGCCACCATGGCCCGGAGCATGGCCCGCCGTGCCGACCGGATGCTGGCCGAGCTGGAACCGGCCCGGCGTACCGAGCGGACCGCCCGGATCCGGCTGCCGGAACCCGCGCCCTGCGGGCGGATGCCGCTCGGCGCGATCAGCCTCGCCAAGTCCTACGGCGGCCACCGCGTCCTCGACGGAGTGGACCTGGCCGTGGACCGGGGCAGCCGGCTGATCGTGCTCGGGCGCAACGGCGCGGGCAAGACCACCCTGCTGCGGCTGCTCGCCGGCACCGAACGGCCGGACGCCGGACGGGTGGTGCACGGACCCGGGCTGCGCCTCGGCTACTTCGCGCAGGAACACGAGACGCTCGACGCCGAACGCACGGTCCTGGAGAACCTGACCGCGGCCGCGCCGCACCTGGACACGGGCGAGGCCCGGCGCGTCCTGGGCGCCTTCCTGTTCACGGGCGACGACACCGGCAAACCCGCGGGCGTGCTGTCCGGCGGCGAGCGGACCCGGCTGGCGCTGGCCGGGCTGGTGCACTCCGGGGCGAACGTCCTGCTGCTGGACGAGCCGACCAACCACCTCGACCCAGCCTCGCGTGACGAGGTGCTGGCCGCCGTCGGCTCGTATCCCGGCGCGATCGTGATGGTCACTCACGACGAGGGAGCCCTCGACGCCCTGCGCCCGGACCGCGTCCTGCTCCTGCCGGACGCGGCCGAGGACCTGTGGAGCGAGGGCTACCGCGGCCTGGTCACCCTCGCCTGACACCGGCCCGAAGGTCCTCAGAAGTGGGTGCCGCCGTCGACGCGGACCTCGGTGCCGGTGATGAACCGGCCGTCCTCCGAGCCGAGCATGGCGACCACGGAGGCCACCGTCTCCGGGCCGGCGAAGCCCTGGCCGAGCGCCGGGGTGAGCTTGGCGAACAGGGTCATGTCGGCGTCCGCGGGCAGCCCGGGCCCGGTGCTCTGCCCGCTGGCGCCGCTGCCGTCGGTCATCCCGGAGGAGATGGAGCCGGGCTGGACGGCGGTGAATCGGATGCCCCGCTGCGCGTACTCGGCGGCGAGGGCGTGGGTCATGGCCTGGATCCCGCCCTTGCTCGCCGCGTACGCCGCCATGTAGGGGTGCGCGAAGACGGCCGAGGTGGAGCTGAAGTTGACGACCGCCGCGTCCCGGCCCGCCAGCAGCGCCGGTACGGCCTCGCGGATGACGAGGAAGGTGCCGACGAGGTTGACCTGCACGATGCGGGTGAAGTCCGCGAGGCTCGTCTCGTGGGTGTGCGAGGAGCGCAGGATCCCGGCCGCGTTGACCAGCACGTCCAGGCCGCCGAGCGCGGAGACGGCGGCGGCGACGCCCTCGCGCACGGAGGTCTCGTCGGCGATGTCCACGACGAGCGTGGTCAGGCGGTCCGCGTACGCCCCCGCCTTGTCCGCCGTGTCCTTCAGGCCCCGCTCGCTCACGTCGGCGGCCACGACGGTGCCGCCCTCGGCGAGGAGGCGCAGCACGGTGGCCTGGCCGATGCCCGAGCCACCCCCGGTGATCAGCGCGCGGCGGCCTTCGTAGCGGTTCATGTCTCACTCCTGCCCGCCCCGCCGGGATGCGGCGGGGCCTACGCGACGCCGGATCGCTTGCCCGCCGGCGTCCCCATACGCTTCACGTTACGCCTAGGTGACACGTTTTGCCACTGTGTCATTACGTGCCGCCCGAGGGTGGCGAGCCGTACCCTTCTGGGGTGAGCACCAAGCCGTCCCGGGCGAGCAGCGCGCCGCCCGTCTCCCTGACCGAGCGCCGCAAGGCGGCCACCCAGCTCGACATCGCACAAGCGGCGGCCGAGCTCTTCGCCGCACAGGGCCCGCACGCGACGACGGCCGAGGAGATCGCCCGGCACGCCGGGGTAGCGCTGCGAACCTTCTACCGGTACTTCCGCTCCAAGCAGGACGCCGTGAGCCCGCTGCTCGCCGCCGGAGCCGACCGCTGGCGGGCCCTGCTGGAGGCGGCCGAGCCCGGTACCGAGCTGTCCCGGGTGCTGGAGACGGCCGTGGAACAGTCGCTCGCGGCACCGGACGAGAACGCGGCACAGGCGCTGCTGCGGACCCGCGGCCTGCTGCGGGCCGCTGCCGACGACCCCGCGCTGCGCGCGGTGTGGTATCGCGTCAACCAGGAGTCCGAGGAACGCCTCGTCCCGGTCGTCGCCCGCCTCGCCGACGGGCGTCTCGAAGCGATGCGGGTACGGCTGATCGCGGCGGCGGCCACGGACGCCATCCGCATCGCCCTGGAGACCTGGGCCGACACAGACGCCGGCGTCACGGGCGAGGGCTCCCCGGCCGCCCTGGCGATCGACTGCCTGCGCCAACTGGTCGGCGGCATGGGCGTGTCGGCGGGGGAGTAGGACCGGTTCCGTCAGCCGCAGCCGTGGGGCCGGGCCGTTGTCAGTGGTCGGCCTTACGGTGTGATCAGTGAGAGGACCTGCTGGAACGGCCGCGGGTCCGTCCTGGGGAGGGGTCTGCCATGTCCACGGCGTCCGCGGTGTCGACGACGTATCTGGAGCTGTCGCAGGAGGGCGGCGGTGCCCACAAGTTCTACGAGGTGACCGTCGACGGCCTGGTGGTGACGGTGCGTTACGGCAGGATCGGCGCGGCTGGGCAGACCCAGACCACGACGTTCCCGACCGCGGAGAAGGCGAAGGCCGCCGCCGCGAAGAAGGTGGGCGAGAAGGTCCGCAAGGGATACGCCCCGGCCGTCCAGGGACAGCGTGCCCCGCGCGCGGTGACCCGGCGTCAGGTCACCTCGGCCCCGTCGACCGCGCGGGCGGTGGCGCCCGTGCTGTGGCGCTTCCGCACCGGCTCCGCTGCCTTCGGCATCCACATCGACGACGACCGCGCTTGGGTGGGCAACCAGTCGGGTGACGTCTACACCCTGGACCACGAGGGCGCCCTGCTGGCCCGGTTCAGCCTGCCGGACGGTGTGAAGTGCCTCGTCGCCGACGACTTCTGGATCTACGCCGGCTGCGACGACGGCAAGGTCTACGACCTTTCCTCCAAGCTGCCGTTCGCCGCGTACGACATCGCCGCCGACGTCGACATCTTCTGGCTGGACATCCACGAGGGCATCCTCAACGTCTCCGACCGTGCGGGCCGGCTCACCGTCATCGACCACGAGGACGAACACCAGTGGGCCCGCCGCAGCCAGGGCGAGCACGCCTGGATGGTCCGTGCCGACGACCGGGCCGTCTACCACGGCCACCACCGGGGCGTGACCGCCTACGCGCCCGACGGCGGCGGCGAGTTGTGGCACACGGCCACCAACGGCAGCGTGCTGTTCGGCTGGCAGGAGGACAACGCCGTCTACGCGGGCACCGGACACCACGTGGTCCAGCGGCTGTCGAAGGCGACAGGCACGATCGAGGCGACGTACGCCTGCGACAGCGCGGTGTACTCGTGCGCCACGTCCCCGGGCGGGCGGTTCGTCTTCGCGGGCGACTCCGCCTCCTCCGTCTACTGCTTCGACCACAACGGCACGCGTCTGTGGAAGCTCGGCACGGGCGGCGGCTCGGCGCTGTCGATGCAGTACCGCGACGAGCGGCTGTACCTGGTGACGACCGACGGCTCACTGGTCTGCGTCGACGCGAGCGAGGCGGCCATCTCGGCGGCCAAGCAGGGCACGGTGCCGGTGGCGAGGGACGTCAAACTCGCCGCCGCCCTGCCGACGTACGCCCCCGCCACCGCCGTGGCCGCGGTCACCACCGTCACCCAGGCCCCCGCCGGAGCGGTCGTCGTCCAATGCGTCCAGGAGGGCGGCCGGATGCGGGTGCATGTGGTGTCCGAGGGCTACGACACCTCCTGGAACGTCCAGTTCCCGCGCGCGATACGCGAGCCGGGCGCCCGCTACGTCGTGGACGCCCTGCACCCGGCGGCCGGCGGCTTCTACCGCGTGCGAGGTGACATCCGCCGCCTGCTGTGACACACCACGCAACGGCCCACCCCGGCCGACGGTGCACGGCCGTACGGCCGCCTGCGCCGGCACCTCCCGCGTCAGGAAGGGCGACGCACCCCGAGGCCGGCCGTCCTGCGCCGGCCGGCCGCTCAGGGGCGTACGGCCGCTTCCCGCTCCAGTACCTCCCGGGCCACCGCGAGCGCCTCGGCGCGGTCCTCCGGCACCAGGCCGATGCGGGTGCGCCGGTCCAGGAGGTCGGACTCGTCCAGGGCGCCCTCGTGCCGGATCGCCCACAGCAGTTCGGCCCGGGTGACCGGGTGGCCCGGCAGCACCGGCTGGGCCAGGGCGGGGTCCTCGGCCGCGAGGGCGTGGACGGACGCGGCCTCGGCGCCGTAGCGGCGGACCAGGCGGGCCGGTGCGGACAGGGCGCGCAGCCGGGCGGGTGCGGCGGCGCCGACCAGCGGCAGCGTGGCGGTGGGGGAGGGGACGGCGGGCAGGCCCCGGCCGGCGGTCGCAGCGTCTACGGCGTCCTGCGCCATCCGGCGGTACGTGGTGAGCTTGCCGCCGACGATCGTCGTGACACCGTCGGGGGACGTCAGCACCGCGTGCCGGCGGGAGATGTCGGAGGTGCGGGCCGGAGCGCCGTCGCCGCCCTCGTGTCCGGACGTGTCCAGCAGGGGCCGCAGGCCCGCGAAGGCGCCGACGACCTCGTCCCGGGTCACCGGAGTGTCCAGAACCGAGCCGAGGACGTCCAGCAGGAAGCCGATGTCGGTCTCGGGCACCTCCGGGACGTCCGGGATGCCGCCCTCGACCGGCTCGTCGGTGAGGCCGACGTACACCCGGCCGTCGCCCTGGGGCAGGACCAGCACGAAGCGGTTGGTCTCGCCGGGGATCGGGATGTGCAGGCCGGCCGGCAGGGCGCCGAGCCGCTCCGAGCGCAGGACCAGATGGGTGCCGCGGGAGGGCCGGATCCGGATGCCCTCGACGAGGTCGCCCGCCCAGACCCCGCTCGCGTTGATGACGGCGCGGGCCCGGATCCCGCCCTCCTCGCCGGTGAGTTCGTCGCGGATCCGGGCGCCGCTGCCGGTCAGTTCCAGCGCGCGGACCCGGGTCAGCATCCGGGCCCCGTGCGCGGCGGCTGTCCGGGCCAGGGCGGTGACCAGCCGGGCGTCGTCGGTCACCCTGCCGTCCCAGGACAGCAGCCCGCCGCGCAGCCCGGCCGGGCGCACCGAGGGCGCGAGATGCCGGGCCTCCGTCGTCGTGAGCCGGCGCGGGGCGGGCAGGACCTGCCGCGGGGTCCGGGCGGCCAGCCGCAGCATGTCCCCGGCGCGGAACCCCGCCCACGCCAGCGAGGCCTGGCCCCGGGACACCAGCGGGGTCAGCGGCAGGACGAACGGCTGGGCGGCCACCAGGTGCGGAGCCGTACGGGTCATCAGCACCCCGCGCTCGACCGCGCTCTCGTGCGCGACGTCGAACTGTGCGGAGGCCAGATAGCGCAGCCCGCCGTGGATCAGCTTCGAGCTCCAGCGGGAGGTGCCGAAGGCCAGGTCGTGGGCGTCCACCGCGACCACGTCCAGGCCGCGGGCCGCCGCGTCCAGCGCGACTCCCGCGCCCGTGGCGCCGAGGCCGACGACCAGGACGTCCACCACCCTGCCGTCCGTGGCCTCGGTCAGTTCCCGGGCCCGTCGCTGTGCGCCGAGGGACGCGCCGGTGCCGGTCCTGGTGTCGCTCATGGCGTGAGGGTCCTCTCCAGGAGGGTGCGCAGCTCCCGGAGGAACGCGGCGGAGTCCAGCTCCGGATCGTCCTCGTCGGTCATCGTGCGCAGGGACAGAGTGAAGGACTGCACGGTCAACAGCAGCGCGCGGGCCTGCCGTTCGACATGACCGGGGCGCACCGACCCGTCCGCGTGGCCCTCGCGCAGTGCGCCGGCCAGCAGCGCCAGCAGCGCTTCCTGGCTCGCTCCGCGCCGGTCGAGCACATAGGGCAGCAGCAGCTCCGGATCGACGTCGACGATCTTGCGGAAGAGGGGGTGGGCCCGGAACGCCTCCACCCCCGCCACCAGTCCGTCCACGATCCGCGAGCGCGCGTCGGTGGCGTCGGCCGCCTCGGGGATGGCTCGGGTGGCCACGTCGATCCACTCACGGGTCATCAGATCGCCCACCAGGGTCTGCAGATCCGGCCAGCGCCGGTACAGCGTCATCCGGGAGACGCCGGCGCGGCGGGCCACGTCGGCGAGGGTGGTGCGGCGGACTCCGACGGCGAGCACGCAGTCGCGTACCGCGTCGAGGACGTGATCATTGCCCGAACCGTTGTGACGAATAGGCGTCATGTGTCACAGTGTAACGCCCCAGGGTCCGGACGGAAGCAGCCGACCGCCCCCGGGCGCGGCCGAGCCGGGCCGTCGCGCGAACCGAGCACACCGACCTGTGAGGACGACCGTTCAATGGACATGCTGTGGAACGGCTGGGGCGACCCGGCCAAGGCGGCACCCCTGCCCGACTCGGTGACCGGGCTGCTGCGCGACCTGCTCGGCGTCAAGCCCCGCACCACCCCCGCCCTCGCCCTCGAAGACGTCCGCCTGCCCGCCACCACCGCAACTCCGGGCGCGCTCAAGGCACTTGCCGAGGCCGTCGGCGGCGAGGAGCACGTCCGCACCGACAGCGAGAGCCGCATCCGGCACACCCGCGGCAAGTCCACCCCCGACCTGCTGCGCATCCGCGCCGGAGACGCCACGGACGTCCCGCAGGCCGTCGTACTGCCCGGCTCCCACGACGACGTCCTCGCCGTCCTGCGCGTCTGCTCCGCATACGGCCTCGCCGTCGTGCCCTTCGGCGGCGGCACGTCGGTCGTCGGCGGGCTCGCCCCGCAACGCAGCGCGTTCATCGCGCTCGACCTGCGCCGGATGAACGGCCTGCGCGAC
This sequence comes from Streptomyces sp. CoH27, assembly GCF_020181035.1. GTDB lineage: Bacteria > Actinomycetota > Actinomycetes > Streptomycetales > Streptomycetaceae > Streptomyces > Streptomyces camelliae. The sequence continues at coordinate 192,451 of NZ_JAIQYY010000019.1, read as the reverse complement.
CTCGACCCCGTCTCGCGCACCGCCGTCCTCCAGCCCGGCCTGCGCGCCCCCGAGGCCGAGGCCCTGCTCGCCGCACACGGCTTCACCCTCGGGCACTTCCCGCAGTCCTTCGAGTGGGCAACCATCGGCGGTTTCGCCGCGGCCCGCTCCAGCGGCCAGGCGTCCGCCGGGTACGGCCGCTTCGACGAGATGGTCCTCGGCCTCACCCTCGCCACGCCGGAGGGCACCATCGAGACCGGCCGCGCCCCGCGCTCCGCCGCCGGACCCGACCTGCGCCAGCTGATCCTCGGCTCCGAGGGGGCGTTCGGCGTCATCACCTCCGTCACCGTGCGGGTCCGCCCGCTACCCGAGGCCCGCGTCTACGAGGGCTGGCGGTTCGCCTCGTTCGAAGAGGGCGCAGCCGCCCTGCGCCGGCTCGCCCAGGACGGACCCCGGCCGACCGTGCTGCGCCTGTCCGACGAGACCGAGACCCTCATCGGCCTGGCCCAACCCGACTCCATCGGCGGCGACGTGAGCCAGAGCACGGCCGGCTGCCTGGCCATCACCGGCTACGAGGGCACCGCTGAGGACACCGAGCGGCGCCGGCAGCAGGCCGCAGCCGTCCTCACCGCCTGCGGCGGCACCCTCGTCGGCACCGAACCGGGCGAACGCTGGGCCCACGGCCGCTTCTCGGCGCCGTACCTGCGCGACGCGCTGCTCGACGTCGGCGCCTTCGCGGAGACGCTGGAGACCGCGGCCTTCTGGTCCCGCATCCCCGACCTGCACACGGCCGTGCGCACGGCGCTCACCGACACCCTCACCGAGGCCGGCACCCCGCCGCTGGTGATGTGCCACATCTCCCATGTGTACGAGAACGGCGCCTCCCTGTACTTCACGGTCGTCAGCGCCCAGGGCGAGGACCCCGTCGCCCACTGGGGGCCCGCCAAGCACGCGGCCAACGAGGCCGTGCTCGCCGCCGGCGGCACCATCTCCCACCACCACGGCGTCGGCACCGACCACCGCGACTGGTACGTCCGCGAGGCCGGCCCCCTCGGCATCTCCGCCCTGCGCGCGGTCAAGCGCCGCCTGGACCCCGAGGGCCTGCTCAACCCGGGCGTCCTGCTGCCCCCCATCAACTGACCCGGCCCACCAACCCCTCACCGCCGTACCCCGACACCGTCCGCCGCTCCCCGTCACCGCCCCGGAGGCACACCGATGCGACAGTTCACCGCCGTCGTCAACCCCACCGCGGGCGGCTCCACCGCGGCGGCGACCCTGCTGCACCTGGCCCGGCTGCTGCGCGAGGCCGGGGCCGGGCTGGAGACGGAGTACAGCCACAGCCTGGCCCACGCCCAGGACATCGCCCGCCGGGCCGGCGAGCGCGGGCGGATCGTCCTGGCCGTCGGCGGCGACGGCATCGCCGGCGGCATCGGCGGCGCACTGAGCGGCACCGGAACCGTCCTCGGCCTGGTGCCCGCGGGACGCGGCAACGACTTCGCCCGCGCCCTGAACCTGCCGTCCGACCCGGCCGCCCTCGCCGCCCTCCTGCTCCAGGCCGAGCCCCGGCCGGTCGACACCATCGAGGTGGAGTCGGCCGTCCACGACCGCACCGTGGTCCTGGGCAGCGTCTACGCCGGCGTGGACGCCGTCGCCAACCGGTACGCCAACCACGCCCGGCTGCTGCGCGGCGCGGCCTCCTACTACGCGGGCGGCCTGCGCGCCGTCACCACCTGGCGCACGGCCGACTACCGCGTCACCGTCGACGGCGAGGACCACACCCACCGCGGCTACACCGTCGTAGCGGCCAACTCCCCCTACTACGGCTCCGGTCGGCTCATCGCCCCCGGCGCACGTGTCGACGACGGACTGCTGGACGTCGTGATGATCCGCGAGGCACCGCGCCGGCTGTTCTTCGCCCTCATGAACGAGCTGAAGACCGGCGGCCACGTCCACCGCCCCGAGGTACGTGTCCTGCGCGGCCGGGAACTGCGCATCGAGGCGACCCGGCCCGTCTACTACGGCGCCGACGGCGAGGTCGAGGCCACCTTGCCGGTGACCGTGCGGGTGCGGCCGGCAGACCTGCCGGTGCTGTACTGACCCTCAGCTCGTCGATCGGGAAATGGCACAGGCCGGTGCATGACCGCACGGCCATGGGTAGGGGAGGAGAACCGGGCCGAACGCGCCGGGGGAGGGGTTGGTCCGTCATGACACTGGAGCCCGCCGAGGGAGTGGTGCAGGCACTCGTCCTGTACGACGGACGGCTGCTGCTCGCGGAGCAGGGCGACGGCTGGGGACTGCCGTCGGGAACTCCCGGACCGGCCGAGCCGGCCGAGGCCACCGCGGCGCGGGTCGTCTACGAACTCACCGGCTACCTCGTCGACGGCACCGAGAGCCTCGCCCCGGACGACGGGGCCACGGCCGTGATCTGCCAACTGCTCAGCGAGTCCCCCTCCGACGGGGCCCGACTCGCCCCGGAACAACTCCGCTGGGCTCTCCCCGCCGAGACCACGGACGCCGATCTCCCAGCCGTCGTACGCGCCTACATCGAGGGTCACACGCCGGTGTGACACGCGCCGGTCAGCGATCGGCCGCCGGGTCGGGCGCCTGCGCCAGGAAGCGGTCCCGGTCCACGACAGCCCGGTCGATCTCGCCCGTGGCGACCAGCCGGCCCGCGCCGTCGACGGCCCGCACCAGGAAGGTCAGCCGCCGGTCCGTCGTGGAGGGCAGGGGCCTCGCGCTCACCTCCACCCGGCCGCCCACCCGCGTGGCCCGCACATGCCGGACCCGCACCTCGGTACCGACGGTGGTCTGACCGGCCCCGGTGAAGGCAGAGGCGGCCCGCACGGTGGCCGCCTCCAGCCAGGCGATCAGCCGGGGCGTGGCCAGCACGGGCACATCACCGCTGCCCACCGCGTCCGCCGTGTCGGCAACGGTCACCTCATGACGCATGCCCTCACGCTAGCCCCGACGGCCCCGGGTCGCCGTACGACGGTGGCGCCGGCCACCGCTCGCGCCGGCCCCCCAGCCGGCCCCGCCCGCACGGCGGGGAACAGGGTCCCGTCGACCGGGCGCAGGGCGGTGCACCGCACGGGGAGAGCCCGTGGTCCGCACGCACGGGCCGCCGCGTGCCGCCACCGGCGCCCGAGTCCGTTCGCTCTCGTGCGCCTGCCGTGTGCCGTCCGACGACCGCGGTCTCACCGGCCGGGCAGCTCCAGTACCTCCACCGTGGCTCCGGCCGTCACACCGCCCGGTGGCACCACCGCGAGGGCGTCCGCCAGGGCCAGGCCGCGCAGCATCGCCGGGCCGTCGAACGGCAGCGGGGTCACCTCCTGCCCGGCCGTGAAGACCGGCAGCAGCCGCGTGTCGCACGGGTGTCCCGGCAGAGCGGCGGAGGCCGTCAGCCGGACCGGACCGGGGTCGCGGTGGCCGCCGAGGTGCCGCAGCAGCGGCTCGGCGAGGGTGACCAGGCCGGCCACCGCGGCCAGGGGATTGCCGGGCAGTCCGACCAGCCTGCGCGCCCGGCCGTCGGCGGTGGCCGGCAACTCGGCGAGCAGCATCGGATGGCCCGGCCGTACCGCCACGGAGTCGACCAGCAGCCGGGCGCCCACCGACCGGAGCGTGTCGTGCAGGAAGTCCACCGGTCCCGCGGCGGTGCTGCCGGTCGTGATCACGACGTCGGCGGGAGAGCGGCGCACGGCCTCGCGGAGCGGGCCGAGGTCGTCCGCGATCCGGCGCCGGCCGATCATCTCGGCGCCGAGGCCGTGCAGCCACGGCGGCAGCAGCGGGCCGAGCGCGTCCCGGACCCGTCCGCCGCGCGGCACACCACGCTCCAGCAACTCGTCGCCGAGGACGAGCAGTTCCACGCTCGGGCGGCGATGGACGGTCAGCCGGTCGTACCCGGCCGCCGCCGCAAGGCCCAGGACGCGTTCGGTCACCGTGCTGCCGGCGGGCAGCAGCGGCTCGCCGGAGCGGCACTCCTGGCCGCGCGGCCGGATGTCCCGCCCCGCGCACACCGGCCCGGGGGAGCGGTCGTACAGCAGATCCTGCCCGGGGTCCGTCGCGCCGTGCTCGCTGCGCAGTACGGCGGTGGCGCCCGGCGGTACCGGGGCGCCGGTGGCGATGGGGACGGCGGTGTCCGGGCCGAGCGGACCGGGCTCCTCACCGGCGAGGACTCCGGCGCCGCTCAGCCGCCACGGCCCCGGTCCGGCCACGGCCCAGCCGTCCATCGCGGCGGTGTCGAAGGACGGCAGATCGGTGAGTGCCACGAGTGGTTCGGCGAGCGCGTGGCCGAGCGCGTCGGCGAGGATGCGGGGGACGGCGGGCAGCGGCTGCCCGGCGCAGGACCGGGCGATCGAGCGGGCCCGCTCCCAGTCCCGGACGGCCCGCGGCGAGCCCGGCCGGGCGTGTGCGGCGTGCGGTGCCGTGCCGTCGGCCGTGTCCGTCCGGGATGGCGTCATGCGGATCATCGTCGACCGGGTGTCCGGCGAAGTCAAAGAGGGACTTTTTGTCGGCCGATAGGGGCCGCCTATGTGATAACCGCCGCTTATCAGCTCATTGAAAACGCCTCTTTGACTTCCCTGCGTGACGGGGCGGATGCTGCCGGACCATGAGCGGCATCGAGGACCCCGTAGACGACCTGTCGGTCACCTCGCCCAAGCGCTGGGCCACCGGCGTTCCGGCGGTCACCCACGCGCTGGCGTACTCCCTGGAACAGACCTCGGTACGCCGCACCGCGCTGACCCTGCTGAACATCAACCAGGCCAAGGGAATCGACTGCCCGGGCTGCGCCTGGCCCGAGCCCGCGGCCGGCAAGCGGCACCTCAACGAGTACTGCGAGAACGGTGCCAAGCACATCAACGACGAGGCCACCACGCGCCGCGTCACCACCGACTTCTTCCGCGAGCACTCGATCGCCGAACTGGGTGCCAAGTCGGACTACTGGCTCAACCAGCAGGGCCGGCTCACCGAGCCCATGATCAAGCGGCCCGGCGCCGAGCACTACGAACCCATCGGCTGGGACGAGGCGCTGGAGGTGCTCGCCGGGGAACTGCGCCGGCTGGACTCCCCGGACGAGGCCCTCTTCTACACCTCCGGCCGGGTGGGCAACGAGGCCGCGTTCCTGCTCCAGCTCTTCGCCCGCGCCTACGGCACCAACAACCTGCCGGACTGCTCCAACATGTGCCACGAGTCGAGTGGTTCGGCGCTGATGGAGACACTCGGCATCGGCAAGGGCAGCGTCTCGCTGGACGACATCCACACCGCCGACCTGGTCTTCGTCGTCGGCCAGAACCCGGGCACCAACCATCCGCGCATGCTGTCCGCGCTGGAGGAGACCAAGCGGGGCGGCGGCAAGGTCATCGCGGTCAACCCGCTGCCCGAGGCCGGGCTCCTGCGCTTCAAGCACCCCCAGAAGGCGCGCGGGGTGATCGGCCGGGGCACCGCGATCGCCGACCAGTTCCTGCAGATCCGCCCCGGCGGCGACCTCGCTCTGTTCCAGGCCCTCAACCGGCTGCTGCTGGAGGCCGAGGACAAGCGCCCGGGCACCGTCCTCGACCATGCGTTCATCAGCGCCCACACCACCGGCTTCGCCGACTTCGCCGACCACGCCCGGCAGACCGCCTGGGAGGACGTCCTCGCCGCGACCGGGCTGACCCGCGAGCAGATCGAGGCCGTCCACGAGCAGGTGCTGCGCAGCGGAAAGATCATCGTCTGCTGGGCCATGGGACTCACCCAGCACAAGCACGGCGTCCCCACCATCCGCGAGGTCGTCAACTTCCTTCTGCTGCGCGGCAACGTCGGCCGGCCGGGCGCGGGCGTGTGCCCGGTGCGCGGGCACAGCAACGTCCAGGGCGACCGCACCATGGGCATCTGGGAGCGGATGCCCCAGTCGTTCCTCGACGCCCTGGAGCGCGAGTTCGGCTTCACCCCGCCGACGAAGCACGGCCTGGACTCGGTCGACAGCATCCGGGCCATGCGCGACGGCACCGCCAAGGTGTTCCTCGGCGTCGCCGGCAACTTCGTCCGCGCCACCCCGGACAGCCTCGTCACCGAGGAGGCGATGCGGCGCTGCCGGCTCACCGCGCACATCTCCACCAAGCTCAACCGCTCCCACACGGTCTGCGGCGACACCGCCCTCATCCTGCCCACCCTCGGCCGCAGCGACCGGGACGTCCAGGCGGCCGGCGAGCAGTTCGTCACCGTCGAGGACTCCATGAGCGAGGTCCACGCCTCCCGCGGCAAGCTGGACCCCGCCTCCCCGCACCTGCTCAGCGAGGTCGCGATCATCAGCCGGCTGGCCCGCAGGACCCTCGGCGACACCCCGGACATCCCCTGGGCGGACTTCGAGGCGGACTACGGCACCGTCCGCGACCGCATCTCCCGCGTCGTCCCCGGCTTCCAGGACTTCAACGCCCGCGTGGCCCGGCCCGGCGGCTTCCGGCTGCCCAACCCGGTCAACGAGTACGTCTTCCGCACCCCGAGCGGCAAGGCCGTCTTCACCCGCAACGACTTCACGATGCCCGACATCCCCGAGGGACATCTGCTGCTCCAGACGCTGCGCTCCCACGACCAGTGGAACACCGTCCCGTACGCGATGAACGACCGCTACCGCGGCATCCACAACGCCCGCCGGGTCGTGCTCGTCAACCCCGACGACCTGAAGGCACTCGGGTTCGCCGACCGCGACCTGGTGGACCTGGTCGCGGTGTGGCACGACGGACGCGAGCGCCGGGCGGAGGGCTTCCGTGTCGTCGCCTACCCCGCCAGCCGTGGCTCGGCCGCCTCCTACTACCCCGAGACCAACGTCCTGGTACCGCTCGACAGCGTCGCGGACATCAGCAACACACCCACGTCCAAAGGGGTGCTGATCCGGCTGGAGCCCGCGAGCGGAGCGGCGTCATGGGGCGAGTGACCGTACGACGGCGGGTGCTGCGCATCCGCGACGGAGCGGCCGCGCACCGGCCGGACACCCTGGCCGCCGAGGAACCGATGGAGATCCGCGTCGGCGGCCGCCCGCTCACCGTGACCATGCGCACCCCGGGCGACGACTTCGACCTCGCGACCGGGTTCCTGGTCGGCGAGGGCGTCGTCCACGCCGCCGGCGACGTGACCGGGATCCGCTACTGTGCGGGCGCCACGGCCGACGGCGGCAACACCTACAACGTGGTCGACGTGGGCCTCGCCCCCGGGGTGGCCCTGCCCACCGCGTCGCTGGAGCGGAACTTCTACACCACCTCCTCGTGCGGCCTGTGCGGCAAGGCCGGCCTGGACGCGGTGCGCATGGTGCGGAGATGGTCGGTGGCCGAGGACCCGCTGAGCGTGGGCCCGGAGCTGCTCGCCGCGCTGCCCGAGCGGCTGCGGGCGGCCCAGCGGGTGTTCGACAGCACCGGCGGACTGCACGCGGCCGGCCTGTTCACGGCCGACGGCGAGCTGCTGTGTCTGCGCGAGGACGTGGGCCGGCACAACGCCGTGGACAAGGTCGTCGGACACGCCCTGCGCTCGGGGCTGCTGCCGCTGCGCGGAACCGTGCTGATGGTCAGCGGGCGTGCCTCGTTCGAGCTGGTGCAGAAGGCCGTACTGGCCGGGATCCCGCTGCTCGCGGCCGTCTCGGCGCCCTCCTCGCTGGCCGTGGACCTGGCCGCCGAGAGCGGGCTGACCCTGGTCGGCTTCCTGCGCGGCACGTCGATGAACGTCTACACCGGCGCCGAACGCCTCGCGGCCCAGCCGGTGGGCTGACCGTTCCCCGCGCAGGCCGCCGCCTGGCTAGTCCCCCGGGATACGGTCCAGGGCCGTGGCCACATCGGTGCTGCGGGCGATGTCCGTCAGGGCCCGGGCCATGACCGACTCCGGCTCCCGGGCGGCGATCACCAGGCCCACCGGTACGGAGGCGGCGGGCTCCACCAGCGGCACCGCCCGCATGCCGTGCGGCACACCGAACACATGCAGCCAGGCGTGCGCCACGATGCTCGCCCACCGGCCCGTCCTCACATGGGCGAACAGCGCCGCCACGGAGTCGGTCTCCAACCGGGGCGAGGCCTGCGTCCCCCCCTCGGCGAACAGCTCGTCCAGCACCCGGCGCCCCTGCATCGCCTGGGTCAGCAGACACAGCGGCAGCCGCGCCGCCTCCGCCCACGTGGCCGTCGTACGCCGGGCCAGGCTGTCGGCGGCCGGGAGCAGCAGGACGTACCGCTCCTGGTACAGCGGAACCGTGTGGAACTGCTCCGACACGTCCGCGCGCAGATAGGTCACCCCCGCGTCCAGCTCGAAGTTCTGCAGCTGCCGCAGGATGTCCACCGACTGCATGTCCGCGATGACCTCCACCGTGACCAGTGGGTGCGCCGCACAGAACGGCCCGGTCAGATGGGCTACGGCGCCGGACGCGGTCGGCACCGAACCGATCCGTATCCGGCCGCTCAGGCCGCTGCGCAGGGCGTCGACCTCGTCCTTGAGGGCGTCGCGGTCGGCCAGGATCCGCTGCGCCCACACGACGATGCGCTCCCCTTCCGGGGTGAGCCCCTCGTACCTGCGGCCGCGCCGCACCAGCGGCACATCGAGTTCCTCCTCCAGCTTGCGCAGCGCCTCCGACAGGGCGGGCTGGGAGACGTAGCAGGCCTGGGCGGCACGGGCGAAATGCCGCTCCCGGGAGAGCGCGACGAGGTATTCGAGCTGACGAAAGAGCACGCCACGGGTGTACCCGACGGCACCCCGGAATGCCAAGCGCCCCTCCGTTTGCGGTGCCGTGCGCGGCGGGGTTCAGTGATTACTGACTCCGGAGCGAGTACCGGTTCGAGTACTGCCCCAGGTCACCGCCCCCTGCGTTACGGACCCCCGCGGATCAATGGTTCTCCGCGCCCAGGAGCTGTCATGTCGATGTCGTTCGGTGCACCCTTCGGTTCGTCGGATCCGTTCAGCGAGATGTTCAACCGGTTCTTCGGGATGTCACCGGCGTCCTCGCCTCCCGCAGTACAGCGCGTGCCGATCGGACGGCTGCTGACGGAGTCGTCGCAGGAACTGCTCAACCTCGCCGCGCAGCGGGCCGTCGAGGACGGGACGACCGACCTGGACACGGAACATCTGCTCTGGGCGGCCACCCAGGTCGACCCGTCCCGGCGGCTGCTCTCCCAGGCGGGCGTCGACCCCGACACCCTCGCGGCCGAGATCGCCAAGATCCTGCCGCGCGAGTCCGGGGAGCCGTCATCGCAGCCGGGCCTGACCCCGGCGGCCAAACGCACGCTCGGCGCCGCCTATGCCCAGTCCCAGGCGGCCGGCGTGTCGTACATCGGCCCGGAGCACATCCTCGGCGCCCTGCTGAGCGACAGCGACGCCGGTGCCGCCAGGCTGCTGCGGGCCGAGGGCACGGACCCAGGGAAGCTGGCGGGCCTGGCCGAACAGGCCGCCCGGGCCGACGCAGCTCCCGCCGAGCGCCCGCAGCCGGCCACGACGCTGGACGAGTTCGGCCGGGACCTGACGGAAGAGGCCAGGGCGGGCAGGCTCGACCCGGTGGTGGGGCGCGCCGAGGAGATCGAGCAGACCGTCGAGATCCTCTCCCGGCGCTCCAAGAACAACCCCGTCCTCATCGGTGAACCCGGCGTCGGCAAGACCGCCATCGTCGAGGGGCTCGCACAGCGCATCGTGGCGGGCGAGGTCCCGGACACCCTGAAGGACAGGCGGGTCGTCGCCCTCGACCTGTCGGGCATGGTGGCGGGCGCGCAGTACCGCGGCCAGTTCGAGGAACGGCTGAAGAAGGTCATCGGGGACGTCCAGGCCGCCAAGGGCCGGATCATTCTGTTCATCGACGAACTCCACACGGTCGTCGGCGCCGGCGCCACCGGCGAGGGCTCCATGGACGCGGGCAACATGCTCAAGCCCGCGCTCGCGCGCGGCGAACTCCGTGTGGTGGGCGCCACCACCATCGACGAGTACCGCAAGTACGTCGAGAAGGACGCGGCGTTGGAGCGCCGGTTCCAGCCCGTGATGGTCCCCGAGCCCACGGTCGAGGAGACCGTCCAGATCCTCGAAGGACTCCGCGACTCCTACGAGGCTCACCATCAAGTCCGCTTCGACGACGGGGCGTTGGCCGCGGCCGCCGAGCTGTCCGACCGCTACGTCACCGACCGCTTCCTGCCCGACAAGGCCATCGACGTCATGGACCAGGCCGGCGCCCGGGTACGGCTGCGGAGTGTGAGCCGGTCCACCGAGGTCGTCAGCTGCGAGGACCGGATCGCCAAGCTGCGCCGGGAACTCGAACAGGCCGTCTCCGCCGAGGACTTCGAGCGGGCCTCCGAGCTGAAGCGGAAGCTCTCCGAGGTGGAGGCCGAACTCGCCGGGATCGAGGAGCGCCGCGAGGGCGTGGTGTCCGTCACGGCCGCCGACATCGCGGACGTCGTCTCCCGCCGCACGGGCATTCCGGTCGCCCAGCTCACCGCAGGCGAGAAGGAGAGACTGCTCAGGCTGGAGGAGGAGTTGCACGCCCGGATCGTCGGCCAGGACGAGGCGGTCACCGCCGTCTCGCAGGCCGTGCGCCGCAATCGCGCGGGCATGGGCGACCCGGACCGGCCCGTGGGATCGTTCCTCTTCCTCGGCCCCACCGGTGTCGGCAAGACCGAACTCGCCAAGTCCCTCGCGGCGTTGCTGTTCGGCGACGAGGACCGGATGATCCGCTTCGACATGAGCGAGTTCCAGGAGAAGCACACCGTCGCCCGGCTCGTCGGCGCCCCTCCCGGATACGTCGGCTTCGAGGAGGCGGGCCAGCTGACCGAGAAGGTGCGCCGCCGGCCGTACAGTGTGGTGCTGTTCGACGAGGTGGAGAAGGCCCACCCGGATGTGTTCAACACCCTGCTGCAGATCCTGGACGACGGACGGCTGACCGACGGGCAGGGCCGCACCGTCGACTTCCGGCACTGTGTGGTCATCATGACGTCCAACATCGGCGCGCACCGCATCCTCGACCACAAGGGCGATGTGTCCGAACTGAAGGACGCGTTGATGGAGGACCTGCGGGGAAGGTTCCTGCCGGAGTTCCTCAACCGCATCGACGACATCATCATCTTCCACGGCCTGACCGAGGACGACCTGAGCCGGATCGCGGACCATCTGCTGGACCGGAGCAAGCGCCGGGTGCACGCCCAGGGCATGCGGCTCGACGTCACGGAGTCCGCGAAGAAGCTGCTCATCGCGCATGGCCACCAGCCGGAGTTCGGCGCCCGTCCGCTGCGCCGCACCATCCAGGCGGAACTCGACAACCGCATCGCCGACCTGCTGCTGAGCGGTGAAGCCGAGCCCGGGCAGACGATCGTCGCCGACGTGGTGGAGGACTCGCTGCACTGCTCGGTGCGGAAGAGCACCGACGCCGACGGCACGTGACCGACCACCGCGATCGGCAACGGCCGTTCAGCCCTGCTCGTCTTGATCACCTTGCTCGCCGATCGACACCACGACCGCGCTCGCCGGCCCGCCCGGTGTCCTGAAGCGGACGGTGTCGCCGGGACGGTGGCCGAGCAGGGCCTGGCCGAACGGGCTGTCGACGGTGACCAGGTTCTGGTCCAGGGCCTCGGCGACCTCCCCGACCTGCAGGGTCTCCACCGAGCCGTCCGGGAAGCGGACAGTGACCGTGCTGCCCACCCCCACGGCATCGGTGGGTGCGGGCCCGGCCACGGCCGCCTGACGCAGCCGTACCGTGATGTCCTCGATACGGCGGTCCAGGCGGTCGAGCTGGTCGGCACGCCGCAACTCGTCTGCCTCGTCGGCGCTGTCGCCCACCTCGGCGGTGTCCCGCACGGTCCCGGCGACGAGTCGCCGCTCGTCACGCAGGTCGGCCAGCTCCTGCTCCAGTGCGCGCCGGGCCGTGGCGCTGATCGGCTCCGGATCACCGGTCATGGCGGCTCCTTCACTCCAAAGGGTGCATATGCTTCAAGATGCTTTGAAATGCGACAAGAGGGATATTTTTCGTAGCGTATATCGAATCTTTTCCTCGGCAGGAGGTTGCCATGTCCTCGAAGCGACGCCGGAAGAAGAAGTCACGGCGCGGCCACGCCGCCAACCACGGGAAGCGGCCCCAGTGCTGAGCTGAGCCGGCGCGGGCAGCCGAGGTCGGAGCGGCCGAGGGTTACGATCACCGCGGCCATCTGATTTCTGCACGAGTCGCCACGGGGGGCACGGCATGACGTCCGCGGTCGTGGTCGGCGCCGGGCCCAACGGGCTCGCCGCCGCTGCCTTTCTCGCCAAGGCGGGGCTGGAGGTCACGGTCCTGGAGGCGGCGGACGAGATCGGCGGCGGCACCCGCAGCTCCGAGGCCCTCCTGCCCGGCCTGCTGCACGATCACTGCTCGGCGATCCACCCCACCGCCGTCACGTCCCCGGCCCTGCGCGCCCTCGGCCTCGACCGGTACGGGCTGCGCTGGCGGACGGCCGACGTCGACTGCGTACACCCGCTGGATGACGGCAGCGCCGGGGTGCTGCTGCGCTCCGTACCGGACACGGCCCGCCTGCTCGGCCCCGACGGCGACCGCTATCAGGCCCTGTTCACCACCCCCGTACGGCACTGGGACGCCCTGGCCCACGATGCGCTGGGCCCCCTCCTGCGCGTCCCCTCCCACCCGCTGCTGCTTGCCCGCTTCGGCCTGCCCACCACCCTGCCCGCCACCGTCCTCGCCCGCCTCTTCCGCACGCCCCGGGCGCGGGCCCTGTGGGCCGGCGTGGCGGCGCACGCCATGCGCCCGCTGTCCCGCCCGTTCACCTCGGCGATCGGACTCGGCATCCTCACCGCGGGCCACGCGGCGGGCTGGGCCGTGGCCGAGGGCGGTTCGCAGTCCATCGCGCACGCCATGGAGCGCGTACTGCGCGAGCACGGAGGCACCGTCCACACCGGCGTCCGCGTCACCGACCGCCGGCAGCTGCCCCCCGCCGACGTCACCCTCCTCGACCTCGACCCGGGCCAGGTCGCGGCCCTGTACGGCGACCGGCTGCCCGCCCGGGTGCGCGACGCCTACCGGCGCTTCCATCGCGCACCCGCCGTCTTCAAGCTCGACCTGGCCGTCGAGGGCGGTGTGCCCTGGACGAACGCGCACGCGCGCCGGGCGTCCACGGTGCACCTGGGCGGCCCGCTCGCCGAGGTGGCACAGGCGGAGCGGGACGTGGTGGCCGGCCGCATGCCCGAACGCCCCTTCGTCCTGGTCGGCCAGCAGTACCTGGCCGACCCCGCCCGCTCGGCCGGTGACGTCCACCCCGTGTACGCCTACGCCCATGTCCCGCACGGCTACGACGCGGACGCCACCGAAGCGATCCTCGGGCAACTGGAGCGGTTCGCCCCCGGCGCCCGCGACCGCATCGTGGGCCTGCGGGCCACCCCACCCGCCCGGTTCGCGGCCGCCAACCCCAACTTCACCGGCGGCGACATCGTCACCGGAGCCAAGACCACCCCCCAGCTCCTCCTGGGCCCCCGCCCGGCCCTCGACCCGTACGCCACCGGCCTGCCCGGGGTGTTCCTCTGCTCAGCGGCCACCCCGCCGGGCCCCGGCGCCCACGGCCTGTGCGGCGCCGGAGCGGCGGCGGCCGCACTGCGTCACCTGGGGCTCCGGGCAACTCCCGGGTCGGCGACGCCGCAAACGGCGGACCGTGACTGGTGACGCGTGCCGAGGCATCGAGCGTGCCCGAAGCACGTGTGCTGTGCCGGCCATGCAGTCCGGCATCGCGATCAAGACCCTCGGTGCGGGCCGTCACCACACGCAGGGAAGCTCCACCTCGATCACGGTCGGGCCGCCGGCGGGGCTGGTCACCGTCAGCTCGCCGTCCAGGGCCGCGACCCGGCGCCGGACGCCGAGCAGGCCCGTGCCGCCGCGCTCGTCGGCGCCCCCGTGGCCGTCGTCGCCGATCACGGTCCGCAGCCCGCCGCGCAGGCGCTCCAGCCGTACGTCCGCCCGCCGGCCGCCGCCGTGCTTGGCCGCGTTGGTCAGCGCCTCGGCCACGGCGAAGTACGCGGCGGCCTCGATCGCCGCCGGAGGCCGTGGCCCCTCCTCCAGGCCGCCCGTCACGCTCACGGTCACATCGAGCCCGCTGCTCGCCGCGAGGGCCCGTACGGCTCCGACGAGACCCCGGTCGGTGAGCACCGGCGGGTGGATGCCGCGCACCACGTGCCGCAGCTCGGTCAGCGCCTCCTGGGCGTGGTGATGTGCGTCGACGAGGAGCGCGCGGGCGGCCTCGGGGTCCCGGTCGTAGGCACGCAGGGCGAGCCCGAGCCGCATCGAGAGGGCCACCAGGCGGGCCTGGGCGCCGTCGTGCAGGTCGCGTTCGATACGGCGCAGTTCGGCTTCGTGGGCGATGACGGCGTCGGCACGGGTGGCCGCCAGCCGCTCGACCCGGGCGGCCAGCAGCGCCTGCGGAGCGGGCCTGAGCAGGGCCTGTGACCAGCGGGTCTCCAGGTCGGCGAGCCGGGTGATCAGCGGCAGGACGACCGGGGCGCGCCGCAGCAGCCCGCACCACACCCCGTCGGCCACCAGGCCGAGCGGCCACAGCGGCAACGCGACCAGGACGAGGGTGCCGTAGCCGTACGAGGCGAACATCCAGCGCAGATCGGTGCGCGTGCCGGGGTCGTGGACGGCGGTGCGCAGCCGCTGCCGCAGCGGACCGGTGATCGGCTGGTACGCCTCGGGGATCTCCCGGCCCGTCCACGCGGCCGTCATGGCGCGCTTGGCCCCGGCGATCCGCCGGATCAGCAGCACGGTCTCGGGCAGCAGCCAGGCCCCGACCACCGTGAGCGTGCCGACAGCGGTGATCAGCAGCACGGTGACGAAGAGGCAGAGGCCGAACACCATCGCCCCCGCAAGCACCAGATGAACCGTGGCCCGCCCGGCCTGCCGCATGGTTTTCCGCATACCGGCCACGCTAGGTGCCCGGCTGCCCGACGGCGGGGGAGCGGCCCACACCAACGGGGTGCAGCGGGCTACACCCCCGCTTCGGGAGCGCACACCCTCGTGGCCGCGACCGGGTGACGAGACGGTGGAACCACACGTTCCCGCCCCTCCCCGGAAGGCAGTCCCCTCATGAAGTCCCTGCTCACCACGGCCACCCTCTGGATCACGTGCGTCGCCGGACTCTCGGCGGCGGCGGCCTCCGGCACCGTCCTCGACGGCACGGCGAAGAGCGTGGCCACCTACGGCGGCATCGCCCTCTCGCTGGTGGCCGGCTCCCGCATCGCCCGCAAGGAGCCGGTCAAGTCCTTCCTGTCGCGCCGGCCGGTGCTGTGGTTCCTGTTCCTGTTCAACGGCACCGTCGCCGCGTTCTGCGCGGTCGCGGTGGACGGCACGCAGGGCGTCATGGCCGCGGTGGGGATGGGCCTCGTCGCGCTGGGGGCGGGGTTCGGACTTCTCCCGAGGCGGCGCGGCAATCCGCAGCCCGAGCGCGCCCGAGCCACCGGTCAGGGATAGATCTTCCGCTGCTCGGCGAGCATGGCGACGAACTTCTCGATGCGGTCCGCCCGGGTCTGGGGCCTCTTCGCGTCCTGGACCCGGTACAGGATCGCGAACCGGTTGCGGCTGTCCAGGGTCGCGAAGAAGGCCCGCGCCTCCGGGACGGCGTCCAGGGCAGCCTGGAGATCATCGGGCACCGTCGCCGTGCTCTGCGCGGCGTACGCGGCCTCCCAGCGGCCGTCCGCCCTGGCCTGCTCCACCTCCCGCAGACCGGCCGGTCGCATCCGGCCCTGCTCGGTCAGCTCGACGGCCTTCTGCCGGTTCACCTGCGACCACTTGCTGCCCCGCCGACGCGGAGTGAAGCGCTGCAACCAGTGCAGCTCGTCCAGCTTCTTCTTCTGCCCGTCGATCCAGCCGAAGCAGAGCGCCGACTCCAGTGCCCGCGCGTAGTCGACGCCGTCGATTCCCGAGCCCTTCTTCGGGATCTTCAGCCAGACACCCGCGACGTCCGTGTGGTTCTCCTCCAGCCACTGCTCCCACGCGTCCTGCGTGGAGAAGAGGAGAAGCGGCTCCGCCCCGGCCTGTGCGCCACCCGACATGGCCCCCATCCAAAGCCATCCCTCGGTCACGGTCAACCGGCACGCGAAACACCGGTCCATCGGCCGGTCGGCCCGAGCCGGGGCGGGCACCGGACACACCGCCTGGTCGACATGGCCGAGTCGGGGCGCACCATCGGGTCGAGCGGGTCGAGCGGGTCGAGCGGGTCGAGCGGGTCGAGCGGGTCGAGCCGGGGCGCGCCGGGCCGAAGTCCGATGCGCCCCGCCCGCTCATGCCGCGTGTCCGCCGTCCACCGACAGCTCCGCCCCCGTCATGTACGCCGCCTCCGGGCCGGCGAGGTAGGCGACGGCGGAGGCCACCTCCTCGGCCGTGCCGTAGCGGCCCAGCGCGGTCATGGCCGCCTGGCCGGCCGCGAAGGGCCCGTCGGCGGGGTTCATGTCGGTGTCGGTCGGGCCCGGGTGTACGACGTTCGCGGTGATCCCGCGCCCGCCCAGCTCCCGGGCCAGCGCCTTCGTCAGCCCCACGACGGCCGACTTGCTCATCGCGTACAGGGTGCCGCCGGGGGCAGGCACGTGCTGGGTGATGCAACTGCCGACGGTGACGATCCGCCCTCCGGGTGCCATGAGCGCGGCAGCGGCCTGGGAGGCGAGGAACACCCCGCGCACGTTCACGGCGATGAGCCGGTCCACGTCGGCGAGCGACATGTCCTCCAGTGGCTGCATCAGGCCGAGGGCCGCGTTGTTCACCAGCACGTCCAGGCCCCCGAGCGCCTCCGCCGCACGGTGCACCGCGCCGGCCGCCTCCGCCGCGTCCGCGGCATCCGCCCGCAGGGCCACCGCCCGCCGCCCGAGCGCCTCGATGTCGCGTACCACCTCCTGTGCTGCCTCCTTGCCGTGCACATAGGTCACGGCCACGTCCGCGCCCTCCTGTGCCAGTCGTCGTGCCGTCGCCGCGCCGATCCCACGGCTGCCGCCGGTGACCAGCGCCTTCCTGCCGTTCAGGGGTGCTTGTGAAGTCATGACTCCATTTCAGGGGCGGGACGCGAGACACGCTGGCGGTGAACGGACCTCGACCTGATGGCGAGCCCCGGCCCGGCCGCCGCGGACGGGCGGATTTCGGCCCGGACCTCGCGGAGGCGTTCGCCGGCCAGTCCGCCGGGCTCTGCGGGGCTGGAGTTCCGGGCGCACTGTGGCTGACCACCGGACTGCACACGGGCGATGTGGGCTTCACGGTGGAAGTGCACGAGGAGGCACCGCCGTTGGCCGAAGGCTGGGAGGACGTCGTGGAGGTGTCCTTCCGCCCCGTCTCCGACGGGACGAGGCTCGTGCGGTGGGCGTGGGAGGACACCTGGGAGCTGGACCTGGCCGAGACCGACTACCGGGTGCGGTACTGCGCCATGGGCATGGACGCGGCCCACCGGAAGGACACCCGGCTGGACGAGGAGCCCCGACTGGACTGCTGTCTCCTGCAGTTCTGGCCCGCCGCGCCCGCACCGGACCGCGTCGTGCGGCCGACCTCGCGGATGGCGGCCTACTGGCACGGCCACGCCCGCGAGCTGCCACCGCCGCCCACACCGGCCGACCGCGCGGATGCCGGACGCCGGGCCCGTCGTGCACAGGAAGAGGCGGAAAAGGAACGCGAGTTGGCCTATGAGCGGTGGGCATGGGGCGGTCGGTCGCCGAGCCCGGCGCTGCGCGAGGCCGACGGCAACGTGCTCGGTCTGATCGACTTCGACGCGCCTCTCGTACACGCCATCGACGCGGCCGGCCCCGCGGTACAGCGTGCGGTGGCCCTGCTCGCCGCGCGTCGCGCGTGCGAGGCCGCGGGGCTGGCGGAGCTGGACCGGATCGCCGCCGGACTCGCCGCCGTGACGGAGGGACGGCCACTGCCGCCGCCCCTCGACGACTCGGAGCGGGCCTGGCGGGCCTTTGACGCCGATCCGGGTCTCCCGCACCGGACCGTGAGGCGGGCCGTCCCACCTGAGCGTCCGCCGTTCCAGGCGCCCGCCGGTGACGAGGTGTGCCTGCCGGTTCCGGCGCCCGAACCGACCGCATGGATCGTGGGACCGGCTGCCGACCGGGCGAAGGAGCCGGGGCCCTCCGAAGAGCCCGCGCCGGAGCCCACCCGAGCGACGGGCTACAAGCTGTGGGCCACGATCGGTGCGCCCGGCCCGTCCCTGCCCGTCTCCCAGCCGCACATGGTTCTGCCCGCACTGCTGGGCGCCGGGGAGAGCGATCCATTGCGGGCGGCCCTCGACGCGGTGTTCGCGGCCGTCGCCGCCTACGGCGAGGATTGTCCGACGCTGTTGCGGGAAGTTTGGTCCGCCTGCGAAAGACGTTGGTAATTCTGTATGAAATACCGCGGCGGAATCATTTCTGCAGGGCGACCGCAGATAATCATCGCGAGCGAGGGTACGTCACGGGAGACCGAATTCCTGACAAGCAGCCGGCGGCGGTCTCAGGGGGAGCGGACCGCCGCCGGCACCCCGTCACCCTGCGGGGAGGCCGGCGCCGTGGAGAGCACGTGGGACTCCGGCATACCGCAGACGTGACCTTCCGGCTCAGCCGGAGTGCAGAGCGGAGCGCGGCGTGCGGACGGCCAGGTCGATGGCCGCCCCGGCCGCGTGGGTGCCGCGCAGGACGTTGAGCATCACGAAGTCCTGGATGATCTGGGCGCGCTCGGCCTCGTCGGTCACCGGGTGACACAGCACCTGCTGGACCAGCGTGGGACCGCCCCGCTCCTTGGCCGTCAGGGGGAGCGCGGCGGTCATGTTGCCGCCGACGGAGTCACCGGCCACGGCCGGCCGGGACCCGTCCAGGCCTTGGCCGCGCCCTGCCCGACGACCCACTGGGCGACGGCGTGGCTCTGTTCGATGGCGACCGGGTGGCGGGCCTCGGGTGGTGTGTGCACCGTCAGGGTGGCGCTCAGCGGCTCAGCCGTACGGCCGCGCATGCTCGGCCGGCCATGCCGAGGGCTTCGTCGTCTTCCACGTCCAGGTGACGGGCGCGGTCGCGTTGCTCCAGGACGGCCGTCGGGCCGGGCTTCGGCCCCGCGCGGCCTTGTCGTCCACGACACGACACGGCCGACCGCCACCTGGAGGACCGGAACCGGCACGCGCCGGTGCCGACCACGACCGGTCCCGAGCGGCCGGAGACACTTCTTCGGCGCCCGGGTGGCACGGCCGGCACCGCGACCACGGGTCACGCGGAGGCGTCGGACCCGGCCTCCGGCTCGCTCGCGGCCGTAGCCTCGGCGGCAGCGGGAACGGTGTAGAAGACGGACGTGCCCTGCTTGGTGCGCTGGGCGCCGTTGCGGGCCACCAGGTTCTCCAGCGTGGTGCGGATGACCTTGGTCTGGATCTCCCGGTCGGGAAGTGCCTTGCCGAGTGCCTCGGCGACCTCGGCCGCGGAACGGGGCTCCTTCTGGTCCGCCAGGTGACGCCGGACGAGTTCGACGAGCGTGGGCTGAGCCGCCTGCGGGGCAGCCTTCTTGGCCTCGGGCTTCTTCGCCGCCGCCTTCTTCGCCGCGGGCTTCTTGGCCGGCTGCTTCTTGGCCTCGGCCTCCGGCACGCTCGCCTTCTTCGGCGTCTTCACCGGGCCGGTCGCCGTGGTGGACTTCTTGCGCGGGGCGGGCACCACGACGCCCTCGGTGGCGGCCGGCGCGTCGGCCGGGGGCGTGACACCGAGCGCCTGCTGCATGCTCACGAGGACACCGTGATCATGCTGCAGACCGGTCAACTGCTCTTGCAGTGCCGCGATTTCGGCCGTGATGCGTTCCTGTTCCTTGACATTGCGTTCGAGGTCATTGGACACCTGGCTGACGTACTGCGAGGTCAACTCGGTGACGGGTGTGGTGCTTTCAGACATCTGTTCCTCCGTGTCCGGCGGTGATGTGCCGCTCGCTCGACGAGTCCGGTGACGGCAGGCGGGGAGCGGGAGTTGTGCTTCGAAGGTGCACAACACAGGGGATGATACGGGTGGGTCAGCCTGTTTTCTGCTGAGTGAAGCCTGTGCGTTGCGCGGTGACAAGATGGGCGACAGGGGCCGTTCATGTGTCGTGGCTCTCCCGTCCCGTGGTGAGCGCCTGGACCGGAGTCGGGTCATGGCGTTCCTGGGCGGCCGACAGCCACGGTCGAGTCCGCGGATGCGGCGGATGTGTTCCTGGTGCGCGAGCCGGCTCCGGGGGCCGGGGACGCCGACCGCCGACGACTGCGATCCGGCACCATGCAGGTCAGGGCGTGCCGGCCGTGCGTGCACCACGGCGGCGACCGCCGCGTCCTGGAGCCGGTCGTAACTCAATGCTGAACCTTGCCCTCAGGGGCAAGGCCGAGGTCAACGCCATGGGGCGTTCGTGCCCTGTGCGGGTGGAATCAGGGGAGCGGGAGGTGTTCGGACCGGAACGGTGACTGTGTGCTCCCTAGGCTGCCGCCATGATCATCCCTACCGAACCCATCGGCAGCCTTCCCCGTTCTCCTCAGCTGCTCCAGGCCAGGGCCGCGTTCCAGACCGGGGAGCTGGACGAGGATGCTTTCACGAACGCCCAGCGAGAAGCCGTCCGTGACACCATCGAACGGCTTGAGGCGGCCGGGTCGCCGGTCGTCACCGACGGCGAGCAGAGCAAGCCCGGCTTTCTCACCTATCCCATCGCGGGCTCCCCCAGTCTGTCGTCCGACGGCGTGGTGATCCCCTTCGCCGACGGGCACCAGCGGCAGCTGCCCGCTCTGACGGCCGGGCCCTTCCGCTATCTGGTGTCCGCCGACCAGTACCTGCGCGCCGCCCTGCGGCACGCCCGGGTGCCGGTGAAGCAGGCCGTCGTCGCACCGTCGGCACTGAGCCTGCTCTACCCGGCCGCCGGGATCGTGGGGTACCCGCGAGAGGAGTACCTCCACCAGCTGGCCGATGAGGCGGAGGCAGAGATCCGCAGGTGTCTGGACGCGGGTGCACATGTCGTCCAACTCGACTTCGAAGAGGCCCGTCTCTCCCTCAAGCTCGACCCCAGCGGGCAGGTGCTGGACGATTTCGTCTCCCTCAACAACCAGGTGCTGGCCCGCTTCGCCGAGAGCGAGCGGGCCCGCATCGGTGTCTACAGCGGGCCCGGCGCCGACCAGGACGCCACACACAGCCTCGATGTCGACTACGCCGAGCTGCTGCCCAGGCTCTTCCGGCTCACCGCGGGCAACTTCTATCTGCAGCTCGCGAGCGAGGCCGACCCGGACCGTGTTCTGCGCCTGATCGCCGACGAGCTGCGCCCTGGAACCCGGGTCTTCGTCGGTGTCACCGATCCGACCGATCCGCGCGTGGAGACGGCTGAGCAAGTCCGCGACCGGGTGCTGCGGGCCGCCAAGCACATCCCCGTCGACCAGCTGGGCACCTGCGACGACGCGGGCTTCGCCCCGTTCGCCGACGACACCTCCACGTCACGTGAGGTGGCGTTCGCCAAGATCCGCGCCCGTGTCGAGGGAACCGCGCTCGCCGCGCAAATCCTCGGCTAGACACTGTGTCCCGCGCCTCGACGGGCCTGGACGAGGCCCGGCCGAGTGGGTGTGCGGTCATCGCGGCCGTGCGCGCCGGTGTGTCACCGGTGTGCACAGCCGAGGCCCATGGGCAGGCAGCTCAACGGCGCCGGGCGCGGACCAGCTGGACGACCACGGGATTGCCCGCGTCCGGGGCGGCGAGAAGCTCGGACACCTCCACGTCGAAGCCGTGGGCGGCCAGCAGCTCCTCCCACAGCACCGGTGACAGCACCCACATCCGCACCGCGATGGGCTCCTGGTCACGCAGCCGGACGTATCCCTGACGCACCACCGGCTCACTCGACGGCCCCTGTCCGTCGGCGTCGGTGTGCAGGGCCGAGAAGACCAACGGCGCGCCCCGTACGAGCCCGTCGCGCAGTGCCGGCAGCAGGTGCAGCGGATCGACGCAGCCGAAGGTGCGCAGGGCATACGCCGCTTCGTACGACCGCTGGGTCCGGCGGAGATGCTCGGCGACGTCGGCGCACAGGAAACGGACACCGGGCTCTGTGCCGTGGTCGTTCAGCGCGCGTCGGTGCTGCGTGGGGGACAGATCGACGCCGTCCACGAGGGCGCCGTAGGTGCGGGCCAGGTGCACGGCGTGATGGCCGGGGCCCGAACCGATGTCGAGCACCCGCTTGCCCCGGATGTCTCCGATGATCTCCGCCCCCGGACCCACACCCGGCCAGAAGCCCCAGTCGATGCGCTCCGGGACCGGCGGCGAGTATCCCCGGTCGAGCGCTGCTGGCCGTAGATCGTCCAGGCCTCTTCGTCTGCGGAGTGCGGTGTCAAGTGCGTCTTCTCCGGTCGGTGTGTCGGGACGGTGCCGGTGTTCGGGGGCGTGGCCGGCGCTCATCTCGTGAAGCGTGATCTGCCCAGCGTCACCTGGTGGCCGACCATGGTGATCTCGACGCCGTCCGAGGTCGAGCGTGCCGCGGTGAAGCCGACGCCCTCCGGGAGCGTGACCCGCCACGCGGGCGCGGTCTGCCGGGCACCAGGAACAGTGAGGGTGATCTCGTCGCCCTGGGCGAGGAGCGTGCCTGTGCCGTCCATGTTCCGTCCGCCGACCGTGCCCGTGATCCTGACCTTCGCCGCCTGCTCCGACGATCCTGGGGCCTGGGACACGCGTATGGGACCGCCGCTGCCGGCCAACCTCGTGACGACGCCGGACAGTTCGTCGTACGACAGGGTCAGGGTGCCGGTGGCGAGGTTCACCTCGGCGCTGCTCGCCGTCAGCGAGGTCACGTTCACGCCGTGCAGGTCGAGCTGGAACCGCTTGATGGGCAGATAGCCGCCCTGAGCGTTGGTCGTGGTGTCGACGGTGAACTGCCTGGCCGTGAGCTTGACGTGGCCGAAGCTCTGGCTGAGCGCCTGTGTCAGGAACGGGAAGCCCTCGATGGAGACGTCCACGTGGCTGTCGGTGGTGTTGCCGTAGTCGTACTTCTCCTTGACGAGGCGCGCGGCCTCCTTGTTCGCGAAGTGCACGGCCACGCGGTCGGCGACCGTGAACAGCACGGCCAGGACCACGACCGTGATCGCCAGGACTTTCACCCATCGACGTTGCATTACCGACCCCACCCGTTTGTCCCGGTCTCGTGCCGCACACGATCAGTGCGCGAACCGATCATGCACGGTCCGCAGCTCGGACGACAGGCCTGTGGACAACGCTCTGTGGACAACCGAGAGGATCCCCGTGCACCCGATGTGGCGCGCGGAGTGCGCCTTCGGCGCGTCATGCGCTTTCTGTGCACCAGGCGTAACCCTGTTGATCATATGAGGAATTCCGGTCTGTTTTTCAGGTGGGAGCAAGTGCGGAATTCCCATGACAGGAGCGGAAAATTCAGTCGATCGCTCCGTGGCTGCCAAGGGAAGGACGCAGGTGGAGGTCGAACAGTTGCTGGCCGATTGTCTCCGGGACGCGCGTGACATTTCCCTGGGTACGGTGCCCGTCGTCCCCGAAGGGCCCGCCTACGCGGCGGCCCGCCGTAGTTTCTGACGGCAGGCCTGTCCGCGCTGCGCGTGGGGGTGCCGGAGGCGGGCTGGGTGCAGATCAGTCTCGCACCCGGTCCCTCGGCCCGGCGACGGACGTACCGCTTCCTCGCCGACACGGCCCGCGACCTGATCGCGTCGGGCATGGTGAAGTCCTTCTTCTTCATGCACAAACCTCCGGGTCTGCGGGCCCGGTTCGAGGGTCGCAAGCGCCAACCAGAGCTGTTACAAGCCGAGTTGACGGATCGTCTCCGCCATCTCGACGGGCAGGCGGCCGCGCCGGTGTGCGGGATGTACGAGCCGGAGACGTACCTCTTCGGCGGCTTGCGGTCGATGCGGCTCGTGCGCGAGCTGTTCACGGTGGACTCCCTCGCCTGGCTCGACCACCACACCGACGGTGGACCCGAAGCCCTCGCGGACTGGCGGCTGTCCCTCGTACTGCTCGGTGAACTCCTCGGCGGGCTCGGTGTCGTCGGCTGGGAGCACCGAGGGGTGTGGGAGGTGGTGCGTGACGACACCGGGCGCCGGCTGGGCACCGGCCTGGACGGGGACGCCCGCCGCGCCGCCACGGGCATCCTGGACGCATGGCACGCCGGTCCCCGCGCGCTGCTGGACCCGTTGCCCGACAAGCGCCGGACCGCGGTCGAGGCCCACGCGGCCGCGGTGCGCCGGGGCGCCGAGCGGTGGCGCACCGGGTACTTCGAGTCCGGCGACGCGATCGTCGGCCCCCGCCGCGCCGCGGCCTACTACGTGATCTTCCACTGGAACCGCGGTCGGCTGTCCCTCGCCCGGCAGAGCCTGCTCACGCATGCCCTCGCCGGCGACGGGAGGTTCTGACGTGGGAGAGGATCTGATGCTGGGCGGCACCGCGTTGCTGAGAGTGGCCGGGATGCCCTTGGCGGCCTGGGCGGCGGCCGGCAGCCCGGAGCTGTTCGCCCGCCTCACCGAGCACGCCCACGACAGCGGACGGCGGGCCGAACGCGCCCGGGCGCTGGCCGAAGCGCTCGGCGTCACCGTCGTACCGCACCCCGGACTGACCGCCGCCGACCGGCGCGCCGTCCTCGCCCTGCGCCGGCGGCTGCACTCCGCTGCCGCTCCGCGCCCGGCGGACTGCCGGTTGCTGGAGGGCTTACCCGCCGCCCGGGACCTCGCGCGCGAGGCCGAACGGCTGCGCCGGGACACCGAGTCGGCCGACACGACCCTGCGCGAGCTGGAGCGAGCGGTGACCGCCGAGCGGGTGCGGGTGGGGGAGCTGGGCTGGTCGCTGGTGTGTGCCGCCCCGGTCATGCGGGCGTTCCTCCACGAGGCGGCGCCCGGCGTGTCCGCGGACATCGTCCGGCGGCTGGCCGAGGGCGAGTCCTGGAACGGGCAGCGGCTGCGCAAACGCGGGGCCTATCTGTGGCGGGCCCTGGGACGGGCCGCGGCCAAGACGACCCCGCGCGGATGGGCCGGCCAGGTCGTCGCGCTGCGGGTCGCCCCGGCGGCCGCGGACGGTGCGAGCGGCAACGGCCCCGCGGCACCGCTCGTCCCGCCCGGTACGGCGCTCGGCGCGCTGGCCGCCGAGGCCGTGGAGAACGTCCACCTGCTGCGCGGCCGGCTCGGCACGCTGGACCTCAGGGCGGCCGGCCCCGCAACCGTCCTGGCCCCTGCCCCGCTGCACTTCCTCGACCCGGCGGGCACGGCCACGGACACCGGCACCGGGGTGCTGCGCTGCTGGGTGATCGACCCGCGCGAACGCGGCAGGATGC
This sequence comes from Streptomyces sp. CoH27, assembly GCF_020181035.1. Classification (GTDB taxonomy): domain Bacteria; phylum Actinomycetota; class Actinomycetes; order Streptomycetales; family Streptomycetaceae; genus Streptomyces; species Streptomyces camelliae. Next base: position 167,268 of record NZ_JAIQYY010000019.1, on the reverse strand, counting down.
GACAGGTCGTCCTCCGGCGCACCCGCCCGCTGGACGCCGTGCTCGCCCAACTGGCTGATGGGCCGGGCCAGTTGGGAGACATCGAGACAGCGCTGCTCGGCACGCCGGCGATCCGTGCGGCCGACCCCGGCCCGGCCGTGCTGCGCGGCTTCCTCGCCCACCTGGTCGAACTCGGCGTACTCCAGGTCTGCACGGCCCCGTGCCGTCGTAGCACCGCATGGGTCCCCGCGGAGAAGGTGCGGGAGCGTGACGTCCTTCCCCAGCCGGTCCCCGCACCGGCCGCTGCCCGCGAGACCGACCACCGCGCCGGTCGGCGCGCCGCCGTCGCCGCATCGGCGAGCGATGCCCGGTCCGCCCCATCCGCACCAGCAGCCGTAGCCGCACCTACGCCCGAGCCGGGGCACGATCATGGTTCCGCTCCGACCGCGCACACCGGCGAAGCCGACGCCTGGTTCATCGACTCGTACCGCACTGTCTCGGCCACGGTCCCCGCAGCGGCGGTCGAGCGGGTGCAGCGCGGGCTGCGGATCGCCGCCCGGGTGGCCTGGCTGCGGGACACGGACCGGTTCCCGGCGCCGGATGCCCGCCCCCTGCCCCCGGAGCTCGCGGCGCTCGACGAACGGCCGCGCCCCCTCGGCGAGATCCTGGCCCGCAGCCTGCCGGACAGCGCCTGTCCGCTACCCCCGCCGCAGACCATGCGCCGGTATGCCGGCTGGCACCCCGCCGAGACCGAAGGCTCCGGCTACGCCCGCCTGCTGGCGCACCTCGCCGACCGCACCGGCGAGGAACAGGCGGACCTGGACGACGGCTTGCTGGACGCTCTCGGCGCGCCGCCGGCCCGCACGGCGCTGCCGTCCTGGCCCCTGGACTGCCTGTTACGCCCGCTGCCGGCCCCGGGACCGGTCGCGGTGCTGGAGACGGCCTCGCCCGCGGGGATCCTGGACGCCCGGTTCGCCGACGCGCTGCACACCCTCCACGGCGGCTACGGGAGCCCGCACAGCTACCGGGCCTTCCTCGCCGGTGTGGAGCGGCTGACGGGCGCGCGGTTCGTCGAACTCCTGGTGCCCCCGCTGGCCGCGCGCGCTGCCAACGCCGTACGACGTCCCGTCACCACCGAGTGGTGGACCGGCGATCCGGATCCGGCGCCGTACCGGGGACCGGCCGGTCCGGGTGCGCGCTATCTGCCGCTGGACCGGATCACGCTCCGCCGTGCCGGCTCGCAGGTGATCGCCGAGGCCGACGGGCGGCGCATCCTGCCCGTGCATCACGCCACCCGTTCACCCCTGCCGCCGTACGATGTCCTGGTCCGGCTGCTGATGGCCGCCGGACACCCCGCTGCCTCGCGGGTGATCCGGCTGGACGGCCTGGCCGAGGCGTTCCCCGGCGCGGAGCGCCTGCCCCGGGTGACCGTCGGCGGGGACCTCGTCGTCAGCCCGGCCCTGTGGCGGCTGTCCCGAGCCCGGTTGTGGCGGCCCGGCGACAGCGACCTGGCCAAGGTGCGCGCCCTCGCCGCCCTCAGGCACTCGGCCGGACTGCCCCGCTTCGCGTTCGTACGGGCCGTACCCCAGGCGAAGCCGGTGCCCGTCGACTTCGAGGCGCTGACCGCCCTGCATCTGCTGGAGCGTGTCTGCGCCCACCAGCCCGGACCGGAGCTCCTGGTCGAGGAGATGCTCCCCGCGCCCGGACAGCTGCTGCTCCACGACCCTCTGCACGACGGCGCGGCCGTGGCCGCCCAGCTGCTGCTGAGACTTCCGTACGACCGGAGCGCCGCGGAACTCGCGGCACTCGCCGCCGCCGCACTGCGCGGCACTTCAGACGCCCCCGGAGCGCTCGCCCCGAGCGGGCGGGCCGTCTCCGGGGCGGCCCGACACCCATCCCGTCCCCTGAAGGAGGACAGCAATGCCCGAAGCCATGCAACTCTCCGACCTCGACGCCCTCATCGGTGACCTGGAGGCCCGGATCACCGAGAGCACCCTGCCGTCGGTGGAGGCCGACACCGGTGGCTGCAGCGGTGTGTGCACGGTCCTCGTCTGCGACACCGTGGTGATCTGTAGCGGCGTCGTCTGCTGACGATCCGCCGGTAGATCGCTTCCGCCGGCGGCCTCAGGGCGCGGCAAGGGTGCCCCGAGGCCTGTCCGGGATGGTCTCATGCCGCGAGCGTTCGTGGCATGAGACCGCAGTACCGGCGTCCCGCCCGGCCCCTCCGGATCCCGCCCGGGCGGGACGCCGGCCGGCCCCCGTCATAGCTCCGGAGCGCCGCAACCGAGCACCCCCGAGGAGATGCCATGCCGCAGGGCACCCAGCATGCGCCGTACACCGGCACCGCCCTCACCGCCCTCACCGCGCTCGTCGGCCGGCTCCTGGACGTCTGGTCCGCCGGCGGGAGTGACGGCGGCGTGTGCGACGGGCATCCGTCCGATCCCGGAATCCCCGTCCTGGCCGCCCTGTTGCATGACGTGGGGCCGCCGGGGAGCGCCGGGACGGCGGCCCGCGCGGTGGCCGTGTGGGCCCGCACCGCCGGACAGGGGCCGGGCCATCGCGGCCTGTACGACGGAGGGCTGGCCGGAACCCTTGTGGGCCTGCGGCTGGGCGCCCGGCTGCACCCCCAACTGAACCTGGCCGCCGACCGGTTGCGCGACCAGCTCGTCCGCACCGCGCCGGCCCGGGGCTGGCGGCGCGACCGCGTCTCCTTCCCCGACTACGACCTGATCGTCGGGCCCTCCGGGACTCTGCTCGCGCTGTGCGCCGGCACCCAGCCTGAACCGGCTGACCTCGTGCCGTTCGCCGACCACTTGGCCGCACTGTGCGACGCGGACGACCTGCCACGACTGCGGACGGCGGGCTATGCCGGACATCCCCACCTCGACTGGCTGGACGGACGGATCAACACCGGCATGGGGCACGGAACAGCCGGCGTCGTCGCCGCGCTCACGGCCGCCGTCCGCCACCTGGGCCCCCGCCCCGAACTGACCCGTGCCCTGCGCCACACCACCCGGTGGCTGATGCGCCAGTCCTTCGACGACGCCCGCTCTCTGCGCACCTGGGACGGCGCCGGGCTCGACGGACCGCCGCCCGCCGGGCCCCGCGCCCGCCAGGCCTGGTGCTACGGCACGCCCGGGGTGTCCTGGGCGCTGTGGGACGCGGCGGACGCGCTGGGCGACCCGGAGGCGGCCACCTGGGCCGCCGGCGCCTTCGCCACGCTCGCCGAACGCTACGACGAGAGCTTCCACCTCTTCGGCGACCGCCCCGCCGACGTCCTGGCCCTGTGCCACGGCGCGGCGGGCGTCCTGGCCGTGGCCGACGCCTTCGACCACCACGCCGGCCTCCCGGTGGCAGCCGAGCTGAAGGCGCGGCTGCTCGGCCGGCTGCTGGGCCGCCTGCCCGAGCTGTACAGCTTCGGCCAGGAGGCCAGGGGACTCCTCGGCGGGGCGGCCGGCGCGCTGAGTGCCCTGCTCACCGCGGGACAGGGCGCCGCACGGACGTGGCTGCCCTGTCTCGGGCTGCGCTGAGCCGCCGCACCCGAAGGGCGCGGCGGCACAAGGGGGTTCGTGTGCTCGGGGTGCCGTCGCGGGTACGCCGGTCACGGACCACGGGTCGAGCGAGCCTCATGTGTGTGCCGCGGCCGTGCCGTCGCCGATGTGCAGGACCGCGTCCGCCGTGTCGAGCGTGGCCTGGGCGAGAGGGGCGTAGCCCTGCCGCGGTTCGGTGTCGGTCCGGACGCGGGCGGGAGCGAGTGTGCTGGGCGCGGTCAGTGCCCAGGTGGGGAAGCGGGCCTGGAGGAGGCCCTCGTAGGTGTCCGGCGCGGGAGCGCCGAGGCCGAGGGCTTCGCTGCGGCCGAGGCTGCCCACGACGAAGAGATACCGCTCGCCGAGCAGGTGGGCCAGGACGGAACCGGCGCCCCACCAGTCGGCCCCTACCTCGCCCAGATGCCAGCCGCTCATGGTGCGCTGCAGATGGCCGTTGTTGGCGAAGACCAGGGTGGGTCCCCGTTCCGCCTCGATGTCCCGGATGTCCAGCAGGTTCTGGACCATGTGGGCGTCCCGGACGGCGAGCAGCGCGGTGACCCTGGGGCTGGTGTCGAGGGGCTGCCGTGCCGACTCATGGTGGTAGCGCAGCAGGCCGAGACCGGCGGTGAGGTGGGTCCGGGCCCGCAGCCACCGCTCGCGTGAGGTGGACTCGATGAGTTCGGGTGCGCGGGTGTAGAGCGAGGTGAGCATGTCGTCCGCGATCAGCCGAAGCTGCCCGGCCTCGGCCGTGGCGCCGGGTGACATGGCCGGGTCCATGACCGCCTCCGCGCGGCTCCACCGTTCGTCGTCGCCGGTGAGGCGGGTGAGGTCGAGGTCGAGGCCGAGATAGGCGCGGGCGTGTTCCAGGTAGGCGCGCGGGCTGGGGGCGCTGTAGTTCTCCGTCGGGGTGTCGAAGCCGTGGAAGGCCAGCCGCTGCTCCGGCGGCCGGTTGCGGTTGTGGTCCCGCATCCAGGCGATCAGCCGCCTGTTGGGCTCCAGCGCGCCCCAGCCGTGGGAGAAGCCCTCGCTGAGCACCGTGTCGAGGCTGCCTGCTCCTCCCTGGACGTAGTCGTTCACGGCGAGCGCGGCCACGCGGTCGGTCTCCAGGGCGATGGACCGGAAGCCGCCCCCGACCAGCTGGGCGAACAGCTCGTTGCGGACCCGGCCGAAGGCGGGCTCCTGGTGTGTCGGCTCGCCCAGCGCCAGCAGTTCGCACGAAGGGGTGACGAAGTCTCGGATGTCCTGAGTCATGAGCCTCAATCGTATCTTTGAAAGCTCGGTTGATACTTTGAGCGAGAGGTGCCCCCGGAAGCTTCGGCGGGCCATGGCGTAAAGTCTCAACCGATGAGCACCTTCCGTCCGGCGGACCTCGCGCGTGAGCACGGCATCTCGACCCAGGCGGTCCGCAACTACGAGCGGGACGGATTCATCCCTCCCGCCGAGCGCACCCGGAGCGGCTACCGCATCTACACCGAGGTGCACGCGGCGGCGCTCCGCGCCTTCCTCGCGCTCGTCCCGGCGTACGGTCACGCGGTCGGCGGCCAGATCATGAACGCGCTCCACCGGGACGCGCTCGACGACGCCCTGACGATCATCGACCGCGGCCACAGCCAGTTGCTGCGCGACCGGGACACCCTCGACGCGGTGCGCGACGCGGTGACTCACCTGACCGCCGAGTCCGGCTCCGCTCCGACACCGTCACCGGACGCCGGCACCCGAACCGTCGGCGAACTCGCGCACCAGCTCGGCATCACCCCGGCGACCGTGCGCAACTGGGAAGAGGCCGGCATTCTCGACCCCGCCCGGGATCCCGCCACCGGATACCGCGTCTTCGACGCCGCCGACGTCCGCGACGCCGAGCTGGCGCACCTCCTGCGGCGCGGCGGCTATCCGCTGGATCACATCGCCATGGTCGTCCGGCAGATCCGGACAGCGGGCGGCACCGACGCACTGGCCGCCTCCCTGGAGGCCTGGCAACGCAAACTCACCGCACAGGGCCTGGCCATGCTCCGGGCGGCCACGCGACTCGACGTCTACCTGGGCCTGCTGAACCTCACCTGAGTCGTGCCGACCCGCACGGTCACGCGGAGCGGTGGCCTGCGGCGCATGCACGCCGGCCGTCGCGGGCCGATCCACGGCCGCCAACTCGCCGTACCCTTCGAGGAGAACCGTGCAACGAGCAGGATCGAGATGTCTGCCGGACCGAGGGGGAGAACGGCGTGACGAACGGGGAGCACGACGACAGCGCGGACGTGCGCGAGGCGCGGCGGCTGCTCGACACCGAGTGGCGCGTCGACGCAGACGCCATACTGGAGGGGGCGCGGCGGCTGATCGCGCTGGGGCCGCGGTACTCCGGCGAGGCGGCGACCCGGCTCGGGCTCGTCTTCACGAGCAACCAGCACGTCGGATCCGCGCGGCGCATCGAGGCCGCTCGCATTCGCGCATCCCTCGGCGGCGACCACGTCAAAAGTGCCGCCGGTTCCCTGCGGCTCGTGGCCAACGAGTACCGGGGCTATGTCGAGCAGTGGGAGAACATCGACGGCGCGTACGCGCTGGCCCGGCTCGCACCCCAGTACGTGGGCGAGGGCGCCGCGCTGCTGCGGAGCTTCCTCTCTTCCTCCGGCCACCACCTGGACGACTGGGACCGGGCCTACGCCCTGCCTCGACTGGCCGCGCTGAGAGGGCCAGGGCTCCAGCCCGAACTCCCGTATGAGGGGCAGGAATTCCCCGTTCACGGCCTCGCACACGGGGCTGCGGAGCGCTGGCTGGAAGGGTGGGGCACCGTGGAGGGCAAGCCCGAGAAGCCCTTGTGGTTCGTCAGCCACGCGTACCGTACGGCTGCGGGAGCCACCGTCGTCGTATCGACCTGGCGGCCCGTCGACTCCAACCGGTACGGATTTCACGGGCTCCAGAACGCCTTCGCCGAGGCCCGTGTCGAGTGTCTCGCGGGCGCCCTGCACCTGGCGTTCCGGCCGGACCCCGACCGTTTCGCGTTCCCGGCCGGTCCCGACGACGCCGAGGCCGAGGCCGCCTTCCGCGAGGCGGGACGGCTCGGGCCGGAACACACGTGGCCGACGACGCTCGGCATCGAAGTGGACGGGAGCCGGACCGAGTTCGAGTTCCAGCGGGCCGGTGACGCCTGGGCCGCCGTCGGGGAGGCCGGCCCGCTCGTGATCGGCGTCTACGGCCGGGGCGGTGAACCCGGCGACGAGCCGCTCGCCCGCGCCCGGCCCTAGGCACACCCACGGCGGTCCCGTCCGGCCCGTGAGCGGCGCGGGGCGGGACCGCCGTGTCCGGCGTCAGAACTCGTCGGCGCCGTTGCGCAGTTCGTACGTCCCTTCTGGTGGACGATCCTGGAAATGGCCCGATCGGAGCGCTGGGCCGGGCGGTGATCAGCCCGTGGTGTGGAAGTAGTGCCCCTTGTCGAGGTCGTCCAGAAGGCCGGGGTGGGCCGGCTGCCAGTCGAGCAGGTCGCGGGTGAGGGTGCTCGACACCGGGGCGTCGAGGCCGACGAAGCCGCCCATCCAGCCGAAGTGCTCCGCCGCGGCTTCGGGGGCCACCGAGGTCACCGGGACACCCAGATGGCGGCCGATCACCTCGGCGACCTCGCTGAGGGCGACGCCCTCCTCGGCGGCGCCGTGCAGCACCGCGCCCGCGGGCGCCTTCTCGACCGCCAGACGGAACAGCCGGGCGGCGTCGAGGCGGTGCACGGCCGGCCAGCGGTTGGTGCCGTCCCCGAGATAGCCCGAGACGCCCTTGGCGCGGGCGGTGGCGATCAGGGTCGCCATGAATCCGTTGTCCCCCTCGCCGTGGCAGGTCGGGGAGAGCCGCACCACGGACGAGCGGACGCCGCGCGAAGCGAGGCCGAGCGCGGCCAGGGAGGTGGCCGCCCGGACGGAGAGGGGTGAGCCGTCGACGGTCGGCATGTCCCGCTCCGTCGCCCGCCGGCCGGGCGCGAGACCGGCCACGCCGGAGGCCAGGACGAAGGGCCGGTCGGTGCCGGCGAGCGCCTCGCCGACGGCGTCGACGGCGCGGCGGTCGGCCTCGGCCGCGCCCTGGAAGTCGCCGGAGAAGGCGATGTCGTGTTTGAAGGCGAGATGGATCACCCCGTCGGAGGCGGCGGCCGCCTCCCGCAGGACGTCGAGGTCGTCGACGGTGCCGCGGACGACGTCGGCGCCGGCCTCGGTGAGCGCGGCGGCGGAGGTGTCGGAGCGGGCGAGCCCGACGACCTGGTGTCCGGCGTCGAGAAGCTCGGGAACGACGGCGGATCCGATCCAGCCGGAGGCGCCGGTCACGAAGATGCGCATGGAAGCCCCAGAGAGTCGATGTCAGTGACTGTCATAGACAGTACCACCGAATGTCAGTCACTGTCATCACGTAAGATCGGCGCATGGGCAGATGGGAGCCGGACGCGCGCGGGCGCCTCGCGAAGGCCGCGCTGGAGCTGTACGGCGAGCGTGGGTACGAGCAGACCACCGTCGCGGAGATCGCCAAGCGGGCCGGGCTCACCGAGCGGACCTTCTTCCGGCACTACGCCGACAAGCGCGAGGTGCTCTTCGCCGGCTCCGGCGAGCTGGAAGATCTCTTCGTGCGCGCGGTCACGGGCGCTCCGGAATCCGCGGCACCGCTGGACGCGCTGGCGCTGGGGCTGTACGCCGCCGCTGAGATGTTCGCCGACCGGCGTGACTTCGCCCGCCGGCGGCACGCGGTGATCACGGGGAACGCCGAACTGATGGAGCGCGAGCTGATCAAGCTCGCCTCGCTGTCGGCGGCGCTCGCCGGCACCCTGCGGCGCCGCGGTGTACCCGAACCGACTGCGAGCCTGGCCGCCGAGGCGGGCATCGCCGTCTTCAAGGTCGCCTTCGACCGCTGGATCGCGGCCGGCGAGGAACGCCCGATGGCGGAGCTGACACGGGAGTCGCTGGCCGGACTGAAGGCGGTGGTGTCGGGCGGTTAGGCCCCTGCCGTCGGCTCTGCCGGTGAACTCCCGTGCCTGCGCGGTGATATGGAGACGCGACGGCTTGACGGTCCGATAACGATCTGTTGACGAACCGCACGCGTCTTCATGGAATGTACATACGATCCGACGCATGAACAGAGCTGTGAAGATCGGCCTTGCCGGTACATGCACCGCGCTGCTCGCTCTCGGGGGAATCGGTACGTACAACGTTGTCCACGGCCTGACCTCCGGTTCCGCGGGTGACGCCCAGCCCACGCGGGGGAGCACCTTCGACGCGTCGGAGATGTCGGGCACGCCGCCGACGGGCGCCGAGGCGGCGAAGCTGACCCGTGCCTTCCTGGACAGCTGGTCCAAGCAGCACCTCGACGGCGCGGCGAGCGACACCGACGTACCGGACACGGCGTCCCAGGCGCTGCGGAGCTACGCCGACGGACTGCGGCTGAAGAAGCTGTCGTTCGACCACATCGTCGCCGTCGGGCCGTCCCAGGTGACACCGGGCGCCACGAAGGTCACCTTCGACGTCACCGCCCAGGTGGCGGGCGGCACATGGAGCTACTCCAGCGCGGTCGCGGTGCTGAAGAGCACGCACGATCAGCCGGCGGTGCACTGGAACAACTCGGTGCTCTATCCGGGCATGGCTGACGGCCAGTCGCTGGTCGCGGGAAAGCTGCCGGCCGACCCGGATGCGGCGAAGGTCGTCGCGTCCGACGGCAGGACCGACCTCTCCGGCTTCCCGTCCCTGCGGGACATCGCCGCGACGATCCGCAAGAACGCCAAGGCCACCGGCGGCAGCGCCGAGACGGGCGTGGCCGTGGTCGGCGGCGACGGCGAGCCGGTGGAGACGGTGAAGGTCTTCATCAAGGGGCGGGCCCCGGTGATCCGGACGACCATCGACGCGGACCTTCAGAAGGTGGCCGAGAACGCGGTCCAGGACACCAACCTCCAGGGCAAGCCCGCCGGTACCGTGGCGCTCGACTGGCGCACCGGGCACATCCTCGCCGTCGCGCACACCGGCGACGACGGGGACATCGCCGTCAACGGCATCAAGTCGCCCGGCTCGACGATGAAGATCATCACCGCAGCGGCCCTCTTCGACCAGGCGGGTCTCACGCCGGACAGCCCGGCGCCGTGTACGGACTCGCTGATGGCCAACAGTCAGCTGTTCCACAACGACCCCGGTGTACGGGCCGATCCCGGCTCCTCGCTGGCCCAGGCGTTCACGGTGTCGTGCAACACCTCGTTCATCAAGGACGGGTTCCATCACCTCGTACGCCATGGTGACGCCTCCGCCCTGCACGACGAGGCCGTGAACGTCTTCGGCATGGGCAGCTGGTCCATCGGCGGCGGGGTCGCCACCACCGACCCGAGCATCCCGGCGGACGCCCAGGGCGGCGACCAGGCGGCCCAGTTCATCGGCCAGGGCAAGGTCACGGCCACCCCGCTGTTCATGGCGTCGGTGGCGGCGACCGTCCGCAACGCCGGCTTCGAGCAGCCGGTCATCCTGCCCGGACAGCACCAGGACACCGCGCCCCGGCCCATCTCGCCCCGTACGGCCGGCTACCTCCAGTCGATGATGCGCGGCGTCGCCACCAGCGGGACCGCGGCTCCGCGGCTCGGCGGACTGGCGGGCGTCGGCGCCAAGACCGGCACCGCGGAGGAGGGGGACCACACCAACGGCTGGCTGACCGCCTACGACTCCCGTATCGCGGTCGCGGCCCTCGTCGAGGGTGGCAGCTCGGGCGTGGACTCCGCGGGGTACGTCGTACGACGGCTGCTGACCGGCAACTGATCGAGTCCGGCGCCGCACCGGGTCACTCGCTCCTGAGGCCGGTCTCCCGCTCACTCGGTCAGGACGGCGAGGGCGAAGCCGGTCGAAGCCTCGGCGCCGACCGCCCGGAGCGTGGTGGCGGTCCGGCCCGGGACGGGCGAGGGTGCCCACGGCGGTGGTGGGCGACTGGTGGGGCTGCTCGTCCGGCGGGGGATCGCTTGCGGGGATTCGCCTGCGGGCATCTGCGCTTCGACCGGCTCGCCGGGGCACCGGGCGCCGTCCGGTGCCCGTCCCGGTGTCGCTCCAGGACTGGCCGACCCGTTGCCGCTCGGCGACGGCACGCTCACCGGCGGGGCCCCGGCGACCGGGCCGAGGCCCGGCGGGTGGCGTCGCTCGTCGGTGAGACCGTCCCCAGCGGGGCTGCGGCTGCCGGCATTCCGGGCCGGACCGATCACCGGCCTCCCTTCCGCCGTGGCCGATCGCGACACCCGACTATGCATGGCCATACGGAATGGTGCATACTCTTCCTATGTCCAAGGTCCTCACCTCCCTTCCGGTCGGCGAGCGCGTCGGCATCGCCTTCTCCGGCGGCCTCGACACGTCGGTCGCCGTCGCGTGGATGCGCGACAAGGGTGCCGTCCCGTGCACCTACACCGCCGACATCGGTCAGTACGACGAGCCCGACATCGCCTCGGTGCCGAGCCGTGCGGCGACCTACGGTGCCGAGATCGCGCGCCTGGTCGACTGCCGTGCGGCCCTGGTCGAGGAGGGGCTGGCCGCGCTCGCGTGCGGCGCCTTCCACATCCGCTCCGGCGGGCGTGCCTACTTCAACACCACGCCGCTCGGCCGCGCCGTCACCGGCACCCTGCTGGTGCGGGCGATGCTTGAGGACGACGTGCAGATCTGGGGCGACGGCTCCACCTTCAAGGGCAACGACATCGAGCGGTTCTACCGCTACGGGCTGCTCGCCAACCCCCACCTGCGGATCTACAAGCCCTGGCTGGACGCGGACTTCGTGACCGAGCTGGGCGGCCGCAAGGAGATGTCGGAGTGGCTGCTCGCGCACGGGCTGCCGTACCGCGACAGCACCGAGAAGGCGTACTCGACGGACGCCAACATCTGGGGCGCCACCCACGAGGCGAAGACCCTGGAGCACCTGGACAACGGTGTGGAGACCGTTGAGCCGATCATGGGTGTGCGGTTCTGGGACCCCACCGTCGAGATCCTCGCCGAGGACGTGACCATCGGCTTCGACCAGGGCCGCCCGGTGACGATCAACGGCAAGGAGTTCGCCTCGCCGGTCGAGCTGGTCATGGAGGCCAACGCCATCGGCGGCCGGCACGGCCTCGGCATGTCGGACCAGATCGAGAACCGGATCATCGAGGCGAAGAGCCGCGGCATCTACGAGGCGCCCGGCATGGCCCTGCTGTACGCGGCCTACGAGCGCCTGGTCAACGCGATCCACAACGAGGACACCCTCGCCCAGTACCACAACGAGGGCCGCAAGCTCGGCCGGCTCATGTACGAGGGCCGCTGGCTGGACCCGCAGGCGCTCATGATCCGTGAGTCGCTCCAGCGCTGGGTCGGCGTCGCGGTCACCGGCGAGGTGACGCTGCGGCTGCGGCGCGGTGAGGACTACTCGATCCTGGACACCACGGGTCCGGCGTTCAGCTACCACCCGGACAAGCTGTCCATGGAACGCACCGAGGACTCCGCGTTCGGCCCGTCCGACCGGATCGGCCAGCTCACCATGCGCAACCTCGACATCGCCGACTCGCGTGCCCGGCTGGAGCAGTACGCGGGCCTGGGCATGGTCGGCACCGAGCACCCGGCGCTGATCGGCGCCGCGCAGGCGGCCTCGACCGGTCTGATCGGCGCGATGGCCCACGGCGGCGCCGAGGCGATCGCCTCGCGCGGCGAGGCCCCGGAGGAAGAGGACGAACTGCTCGACCGCGCCGCGATGGAGTCCGGCACGGACTGAGCACGCTCACCCGGTCGTACGCACCCGGACAACGGGCCCCGTCGGTTCACCACCGGCGGGGCCCGCCGTCGTATCAGGGGACGGCGCGGGGCGTACGTCACCCCGAGCGCCGAAATCCGACTGCGGGCCCGCCTCGCCCATGCGGGCCACAGCTGGACGACTACGGGAGGTGGTCCTGGACCGGACCGCGTCGGCGTCCCGCGCCGCACTGCCGACCGACCTCGCCCCCGACCCCGACCCGTACCCCTCGTACCCTGGTCGCCGTGCCCCATTCCCGTCTGCGCCGTGTCGCCGTCCTGGTGCTCGACGGTGCGAAGCCGCTCGATGTCGGTATCCCCGCGCAGGTGTTCACGACCCGGGCGAGCATGCCGTACGAGGTACGGGTGTGCGGCGCCGTGCCGGGACTCGTGACCGGTGGCGACGGGCTGTCGTACCACGTCGCCCACGGACTCGACGCGCTCGCGTGGGCCGACATCGTCTTCATCCCCGGCTACCGGTTCCCGGACCGCGAGGATCCGCCGCGGAACGTCATCGATGCTTTGCTCGCCGCCCACGCGCGCGGAGCGCGGCTCGCCGCCATCTCCACGGGTGCCTTCGCCCTCGCCGCCACCGGCCTCCTCGACGGCAGACGCGCGACGACCCACTGGCACTACTCCCGGGCCCTCGCGGCGAAGCATCCGCTGGTCCAGGTCGACGAGAACGTGCTGTTCGTCGACGAGGGCAGCGTGCTGACCTCGGCCGGCGCCGCCTCCGGCATCGACCTGTGCCTGCACATCCTCCGCGCCGACCTCGGCGTCGCCGCCGCCAACCACGCCGCCCGGCGTCTGGTCGCCGCCCCCTACCGCAGTGGCGGTCAGGCCCAGTACGTGCCGCGCAGCGTCCCCGAACCGCTCGGCGAGCGGTTCGCCGCGACCCGCGAGTGGGCCCTGCACCGCCTCGGCGAACCCCTCAGCCTCGCGGCGCTCGCCCGGCACGCGGCGGTCTCCCCGCGCACCTTCTCCCGGCGGTTTGTGGAGGACACCGGCTACACACCGATGCAGTGGGTGATGCGCGCCCGCGTCGACATGGCCCGCGAACTGCTGGAACGCTCCGAGCGCAGCGTCGAGCAGATCGCTGTCGACGTCGGACTCGGCACCGGCGCGAATCTGCGGGCGCACTTCCAGCAGATCCTCGGGACCACCCCGAGCGAGTACCGGCGCACCTTCACCCAGGGCGATTAGCGGCGCGAGAGCAGCCTGGCGCGATCCTTGCGAACCATGGCGCTCCGGACACGGCCACGGCCGGACGCGACACGCGACGCTGGTGGCGACCCGCAGTGAACAACCGAAGGGGACACCACCCGTGACGCGCATCGCCATCAACGGATTCGGCCGTATCGGACGCAACGTGCTGCGCGCGCTGCTGGAACGCGACAGCGAGCTGGAGGTCGTAGCCGTCAACGACCTCACCGAACCCACCGCCCTGGCACGGCTTCTCGCCTACGACAGCACGGCCGGCCGGCTCGGCCGTCCCGTGGCCGCCGACGGGGACGACCTCGTCGTCGACGGCCGCCGTATCAGGGTGCTTGCCGAGCGCGAACCGGCTCAGCTGCCGTGGGCCGACCTCGGCGTGGACATCGTGCTGGAGTCGACCGGCCGCTTCACCTCGGCCAAGGCCGCGCGCGCCCACCTCGACGCGGGCGCCCGGAAGGTACTTGTCAGCGCGCCCTCGGACGGCGCCGACGTCACCCTCGCCTACGGGGTCAACACCGACGCGTACGACCCCGCCCTGCACACCATCGTGTCGAATGCCTCCTGCACCACCAACGCGCTCGCCCCGCTGGCCGCCGTGCTGGACCAACTCGCCGGCATCGAGCACGGGTTCATGACGACTGTGCACGCCTACACCCAGGAGCAGAACCTCCAGGACGGCCCGCACCGAGACGCCCGCCGCGCCCGCGCCGCCGCGGTGAACATCGTGCCGACCACGACGGGCGCCGCCAAGGCGATCGGCCTCGTGCTGCCGAACCTCGACGGCAAGCTGTCCGGCGACTCCATCCGCGTGCCCGTCCCCGTGGGCTCGATCGTCGAACTCAACACCACCGTCAGTCGCGACGTCACCCGCGACGACGTGCTGGAGGCCTACCGCGCCGCCGCACAGGGCCCGCTGGCCGGCGTCCTCGAATACTCCGAGGACCCGCTCGTCTCCTCCGACATCACCGGCAACCCGGCGTCCTCGATCTTCGACTCGGCCCTCACCCGCGTCGACGGACGGCACATCAAGGTCGTCGCCTGGTACGACAACGAGTGGGGCTTCTCGAACCGAGTGATCGACACCCTCGAACTCCTCGCCGCACGCTGACCGAAGGCGACAACGGATTCAGCCCGCCAGCAGCATCGCGGCCTCGACCACGCCCAGGAGCCCGAGGTACGCCCAGGCGTAGGCGCGGTCGGGGATGCGCGGCGGGCGCCGGCGCAGCACCGCGATGACGGGCAGGGCACCGAGGAGCAGCGCCGCCGCGGCCCGCAGGTCGACCAGGCCGACGAGGCGCGGGTGCGTCCCCGCGGCGGCTATGCCCGAACCGCCGTACAGGGCAAGCGCGGTGGCCGGGAGCGCGATGGCGAGGGTGAGCGGGTTCGCCAGCGCGGTCGCCACCCGCATCGGATGTCCCGCCCGGCGTAGCGCGGGCACGGTCATGACGCTGCCGCCGACACCGAGAAAGGCGGCGACCGCGCCGATCGGTACCCCGAGGACGGCCGGCAGGGGACGCGGCGTCCCTCCGGCCGCCTCCGCCTGCCCGCGCGGACGCAGGAAACCGGGCCGTAGCAGCAGATCGGCGATGGTGAGGGCGACGTACGCGACGAACCCCCAGCGGGCTTGCCCCGCCGGGGCGAGCCGCGTGGCCAGCGCACCGCCTGCCGCGCCGGCCGCCAGCAGGACGAGCAGCACCCCACTGCCCCGCAGCGCCGACAGGACCCGGCGCGGCGTGACGGCCGTGGCGAACCCCGCGCTCACCAGCATGACCAGCGCCGAGGTGGCCGTGGCCACCCGTATCGCGTCCGCGCCCAGGGCGGCGTTCGCCCATACGACGACCGGGACCGCGACGAACCCGCCGCCGAACCCGAACAACACAGTCGTGACTCCGGTGAGGAGCCCGATGCCGAGAAGTGCCATGACGTTCACGGCACCCACCCCACCAGCCGGGACAGGTGTCCCGCATGCGATGGTCGGCATCATCCCTTCGAGACTCGGCCATAGGGTGAGCCGGGTGAAGAACGTCTCTCTGGCCGACTACGACCACGTCGACCGGGCCGTGCTGCCCATCGGCACCGACTACGCGCCCGGCCATGTGCTCGACTGGCACGAGCACCGGCGCGCCCAGTTCCTCTACGGCGCCACCGGCGTCATGGTGGTCGACACCCCCGAGGGCACCTGGACCGTGCCGCCCGAGCGGGCCGTCCTGATCCCGGCCACCACCCGGCACCGGGTCCGCATGGTGGGGGTGAGCACCCGGAGCCTGTACATCGAGCCGGACGCCGTGCCCTGGTGGCCGGCCACCTGCACGGTCGTGGACGTACCGCCGCTGTTGCGCGAACTGCTCCTGGCCGCCGTGGAGTTCGAGGCCGACTACCGCCTCTCCGGCCGCGAGGGATGCGTCGTCGCGCTCCTGCTGCACGAGATCGCCGCGCGCGCCCCGCTCCCGTTCCACGTGGCGATCCCCACCGCCCCCGACCTCGCGGAGATCTGCCGCGCCTACCTGGCGGCTCCGGACGCAGGCGTCACCAATGCCGACTGGGCCGCGCGGACAGCCATGAGCGAGCGGGCCTTCACCCGCCGCTTCCGCGCCGAGACCGGCGAGAGCCCGGCGGTCTGGCGGACCCGGGCGCGCCTGCTCGCCGCCGTACCGCTGCTGCGCACGGCATCGGTCACCGAGGTCTCCGGCCGCCTCGGCTACGCCTCACCGGCCGCGCTGACAGCGGCCTTCACCCGCGCCTTCGGCATGTCACCGTCCCGCTTCGCCACGAGCCACGGCACCGGCGGGTCCTCCTCCGTCCGCCCGGCCTGAGCGCCGTATCGGCCGGGCGGCACCACGGCCGGACCTGCCTGACGAGCCCGCCGCCGTACCGGGCGCGTCACCGTGCACCGGTTCCAGCGAGGCCTCGTCCTGCCCATCGGCGTGCCTGGTTCGGCGTTCCTGGCCCTGTCGGCGACCGCGTCCGCGCTCGGGGTCATCCCCGTCGTGGCCGTCGCCCTCCTGCTGGGCTGAGTGGCGAGGCCGCCCTCGTAGCGGAGGAGCCCGATGGTACGGCCGTGGCGAACTCCGGTCACGTGGCGGCGGAGCCGGATTCAGGCCTCTCGGTGCGGACCGACTGACCTCTCCCGCAGCCCCGACCGCCTCGGTGCCCCGGCGAGTCGTCAGGACGCTTTGCGCTGCCGCCGGATCGGTTCCCCCACCCGGTGCATATGGGTGAGGGCCTCGCGGTAGGACCGGATGAGTCCGGTCTCGTGGTACGGCACACCGATCTCGGCGCAGTACTGGCGGACGATGACCTGGGCCCGGCGCAGATGGGGTGTGGGCATGCTCGGGAACAGATGGTGCTCGATCTGGTAGTTGAGCCCTCCGAGCATGACGTCGGTGAGCAGGCCACCGCGTACGTTGCGGGAGGTCAGCACCTGGCGGCGCAGGAAGTCGGGCCGCTCGTCACCGGTGAACGTCGGCATGCCCTTGTGGTTCGGCGCGAAGGTGCAGCCGAGGTAGACACCGAAGAGACACTGGTGCACGGCGAGGAACGCCACTGCCTTGCCGGGGGAGAGCACCAGGAACAGCGCGGACGCATAGGCCCCGAGGTGCAGGCCCAGCAGAAGGCCCTCCAGCAGCCGCTTCTTCATCGACGGTGAGCGCAGTGCCCGGACACTGGAGACGTGCAGGTTGAACCCCTCCAGCGTCAGCAGCGGGAAGAACAGCAACGCCTGGTGGCCGCCGATGAGCCGGGCCAGTCCCCGGCTGTTGCGGGCCTGGTCGGTGGACCACACCAGGATGTCAGGGGAGACATCGGGGTCGAGTTCCTCGTGGTTGGGGTTGGCGTGATGGCGGGTGTGCTTGTTCATCCACCAGCCGTAGCTCATGCCGATCGCCAGATTGCCGAACAGCCGCCCCCACAGCTCACTCCTGCGGGCACTGCCGAAGACCTGACGGTGCGCCATGTCATGGGCGACCAGGGCGATCTGACCGAAGAGCAACGCCATGAAGGCCGCCACAGCCAGCTGCCACCAGGTGTCGCCGAGCGCGAGGAAGGTCGCCCAGCCCGCCGCCAGCAGCGCGATCACCAGACCGAGCCGCGCCGTGTGGTAGCCGGGGCGCCGCTCCAGCAGACCCGCCTCGGCGATACGACGGGACAGCCGGGCGAAGTCGCTGCCGGCTCCGGAGCCGGACGTACGGGAGCGGGCGGCCGGCAGCGTGGCCGGGACGGAGGTGTCGGTGGAAATCGTCATGCCGACGAGTCTCGGGACGGCGGTGCGGCCGTAACAGCCTGCCAGTCACCCGGCCGGACCGGGGGTTGTCCTGAGGCCGCCCAGGGTGTTTGCACCACCGCATGCGCCCTGAGCTGAGCAGTTGTCCGAGGTGCGGGGGAGTCACCAGCTACGGGCCGCCTGCCGCAGACGGTCACGCACGCGCAGGACGTCCGGGTTGGTGTCGGCACCGGGGCGCTGCACCAGGACGACGGTGTTCAGCGGCGGCTCCTCCGGATCGTGCAGCAGGGTCAGGCGGCCGGAGTCCAGGTGGTCCCGGCACAGTGAGCGGGGCAGCACGCTGTAGCCGGCGCCCGCGGTGATCGCGGAGAGCACGGCGTACAGGTCGGGCACGGTCATGGCCGCGCGGGCGGTGAGCTGCTTGCCGAAGACGGCCCGCCAGTAGCGCCGGACGATCGGCAGATCCTCGGCGTACGTCACCATCGGCACGTCCCGCAGCGCGGAGCACACATCGGCGGACCCGGCGCCGCGCTCCGCCCAGGCGGGGCCCGCGACCAGCACGTACTCCTCGTCGGTGAGCGGCACGGACACAAGGCCCCGGCCGCGCGGCCGCCGAGTGGCGATCACCAGGTCGTGCCGGCCCGCCCGCATCTCCTCCAGCAGCGGCTCGGACAGCCCCTGCGCGACCCGCAGCTCGCCCTCGTCGGCGACGAGCGGGACGAGTGCGGGCAGGACCCGTACGCGCAAAAGCTCCGACGGTCCGGCCAGATGCACGGGCACCGCCGCCGCGCCGGGCTCCTCCAGCGCGGCGAGCTCGTCCAGCGGGCCGGCGATCCGGGCGCTCAGCTCGTGCGCGTACAGGGTGGGCTCCACCCCGTGCGGCAGCCGGGTGAACAGCTCCCGCCCGGTCCGCTGCTCCAGGGTGCGGATCCGAGCGGTCACGGTCGGCTGGGACAGCCCCAGCTGCGGTGCCGCCGCCGTGAACGACCCGGAGCGGTACACGGCCAGGAACGTGTGCAGCAGGTTCAGATCCATGGCAGCCGGCGTAGCCACTGCACCTATCGATGTCCCGATATCAGAGATCCGCTTTCCTATAGATGTCCGGATGGGTGTGCTGCCTGCGGTCGAGAACGCCGGCAGGGCGGGAACGCCCCCGAGAAAGCCGGGGAAAGGCACGCCCATGACCGTGCAGAACGCGATCGACCGGCCCGAGCAGCACCTGCCCGGCACCGGCGGCAACGTCGTCTCCGACGAGGTCGTCGTCCGGGGCATCACGGCCGCTGAGGTCTCCCGGCCGGCTGTCCTGGACGGCCCGGCAGGACGGCACACCCGAGGAACAGCTCGATGCGCTGCACGCCCGGCTCGTGGAGGACCTGCCCGGCGGCCGCGTCCGTATCCTGACCCAGGAGACACGGATCGGGCAGCCCGCCGCCGCGCCGGCCAGGGAACTGCCCACCTCGATGCTCAACGGCCATCAGGCATGGCTGGACGGCCTGGTCCGCGCCGCCTCCGGTCTCCGCAGTGCCTGAGGGGGATGTGCCTGAGGGGGATGTGCCTGAGGGGGATGAGCCGCCCGCTCACCAGGCGTCGTCGAGCAAGCGCGTCACCGCCTCCACCTCCGGTGTGCGCGGGTTGGGATAGGGCTGGGCCGCGACCCGCTCGGCGACGGCCCGCAGCCCCTCCCGCGGCACGCCCAGGGCCTTGAGCGTGGTCGGGCCCGTGTGGCTGCCGGCCAGACCGCCGATGACCGTCACCGGGTCGCCGCCGGTGATCCGCTCCAGCCGGGCGGCGGCCTTCGGCGCGGCGGGCAGATTGAAGGCGAGGACATGCGGCAGCAGCAGGGCGTGGAGCTCGGCGTGCGGCAGGTCGAAGGTGCCGCCAAGGGCGTGGGCCAGCTGGTGGTGCAGGCCCATCCGGGTCTGGGCCAGACAGAGCCCGGCCAGCCAGGCGCACTGCTGGAGCCGCTCGCGCCCGGCGAGGTCTCCGGGACGCGCGAGCACCTCGGGCAGGGCGGTGAGGATGCCGTCGGCGGCCTCGGTCGCCAATGCGTCACTCGCGGCGGTCGTGTTCGGCGCCCAGAGGGCCTCGACCGCGTGGGCCAGGGCGTTGAGCGCGCTGGTCAGGGTGAGCCCGGCCGGCATACCGAGGGTCAGTTCCGGGTCGTAGACGACCGTACCGGGCGCGATGACGGGGTCACGGCGGGTCGTCTTCACCCCGTCCTTCGTCTCGCCCAGGACCGGGGTCACCTCCGAACCCGCGTAGGTGGTGGGGACCGCGATCTGGGGCAGGCCGGTGCGCACCGACAGCGCTTTGCCGAGGCCGATCGCCGAGCCGCCGCCGAGAGCCACCACACTGTC
This sequence comes from Streptomyces sp. CoH27, assembly GCF_020181035.1. Classification (GTDB taxonomy): domain Bacteria; phylum Actinomycetota; class Actinomycetes; order Streptomycetales; family Streptomycetaceae; genus Streptomyces; species Streptomyces camelliae. The sequence goes on along the minus strand of NZ_JAIQYY010000019.1, from coordinate 147,245 downwards.
GGCGTCCGCCGCGCGCAGCAGCTTCAGCGCCTCCTCGGTCACGGCGACCGGCGTGTGCACCACGGGCCGGTCGAATCGCACCGCCAGACGGGGACCGAGGGCCCGGACCAGGTCGTCGGCGGCGGCGCGGGCCGAGCCCGACGCGACGAGCAACACCCGGTCCGAGCCGAGCCGTTCGGTCTCCTCGGGGACGGTGTGCCGGGCGCCGGCGCCCAGGAGGACCCGGCAGGGCAGAGTCTCGTGGACGGTGATGTGTCCGCTGCCGCGCTCGGACATGGTCGAACCTCCAGTGGATCTGAACGGAACTGATGCCGAGTCGGCTCAGCGGAGACAGAGGGACGTCACGGCTGGGTGTCGCGCCGGACGACGACCGGGAAGTCGACGTGGCGGAAGGGGTTGGGCAGCCCGTGCTCGGCGGCCCGGACGGGGTCGTCGACCGGGGCGAAGGCGCGGATCAGGCTCTCCTTGACACCGAAGACGGTGTCGGAGTCCAGGTACGGCGAGTCGTCGACGAAGATGTGGGTGGTCAGGGTGCGCACACCGGGCGCGGACACCTCGACGTGGATGTGCGCGGCCCGGTAGGAGTGGCGCCCGGTGGCCTTGAGCAGGGTGCCCACCGGTCCGTCGACGGGGACGGGGTAGTAGCGCGGCACGATGGTCCGGAACCAGAACCGGCCGTCCTCGTCGGCGGTGAACAGCCCGCGCAGATTGCGCTCCGGGACCTCGCCGGGCCTTTGCACGTCGTAGAAGCCCTCGGCGTCGGCCTGCCACACGTCGATGCCCGCGCCCGCCACGGGCCGGCCGTCGGTGTCCGTGACCCGGCCGGTGACCAGGCACGGCTCACCGCTCAGCCCGGCCTCGTCGATGGTGTCGCCGAGGGCACGCGGCGGCGAGTCGACCATGTGGAAGGGCCCCTCCACGGTCGACTCGGTGACCGGGCCGTCGGCCGGATGGTTCACGGCATCCACCAGCATCGACACCCCCAGCACGTCGGACAGCAGGATGAACTCCTGCCGGGTGTCGTCGCACTTCTGCCCGGTCTCGGTGAGGAATCGGATGCCCGCGGCCCACTCCTCGACGGTGAGCCCGACCTCCTTGACGAACTCGTGCGTGTGCCGCACCAGAGAGGTGAGGATCTCCTTCAGACGTTCGTCCGTCGTGCCGGCGAGACTCGCGGCGACGATCTCCGCCGACCGCTCCGCCTCGAACCGCCCCGACGAGAGGGCCGTGCCCGTTTTCTGGATGTCTTCGGTCATCTCTCGGCTTCCCGGCCGACCGCGACGCGCCGGCGCCACAGCCGGCCTGATGGTGGGGGTACGGCAGGACCGGCGTTGATCAGTATGGGACGCCGGGTCCGGGAGGAGAAGGACGGGCGCCGAAGCCGGCGCAGGAGCGAGGCGACGGCTCAGTACGGCGTGACCAGCCCCGCCTCGTACGCGGTGATCACGAGCTGTACCCGGTCCCGGGCGCCCAGTTTGGTGATCAGGCGGGAGACATGGGACTTGGCGGTGGCCACCGTGATGAAGAGGTCCTCCGCGATCTCGGTGTTGGAGCGGCCGCGCCCGATCAGCGTCAGCACCTCCCGCTCCCGCTCGGTGATGCCGTCGAGGGCCCGCACGGGGCGCTGCGCGGCGGCCGTGGGACGGCCGGCGAAGTCCGCTATCAGCCGCCGGGTCACGCCCGGTGCGATCAACGCGTCCCCGGCGGCGACGACACGGATCGCGGCGAGGATGTCGTCCAGTGCCATGTCTTTGACGACGAAGCCGCTGGCGCCCGCCCGCAACGCGCCGTACACATGGTCGTCCTCGTCGAAGGTGGTCAGGATGAGGACCCGGGCCGCGGCCGGACCGGCCGTGATCCGGCGGGTGGCCTCGATGCCGTCCGCGCCGGGCATCCTGATGTCCATCACCACGATGTCGGGATCGACGTCCTCGACCAGCTGGACGGCCTCGTCGCCGGTCGCCGCCTCGCCGACGACCTGGAGGTCCGGGTGATCGGCCATGAGGACGCGCAGCCCGGACCGCACCAGCGGCTGGTCGTCGGCGAGCACGACCCGGATGGTCATCGGGCCTCCGCCCCGGCCGCGGCGGTCTCCGGCACCGGCAGCCGCGCCACCACCCGGAAGCCGCCCTCGGGACGCGGCCCGGCACTGAGCCGGCCCCGCAGCAGCCCCACCCGCTCCCGCATGCCGATGATGCCGAAGCCATGGCCCGAGCCGGACGCGGCGGCGCCGCACCCGTCGTCGACGACCTCCACCGTCAGCTCCTCGTCCCCGTAGTCGACGTCCACCCGGCAGTGCCCGGTGCCCGCGTGGCGGACCACATTGGTCAACGCCTCCTGCACGATACGGTAGGCGGCCAGTTCGAGGTCGCCCGGCAAGGTCCGCTGCTCCCCGCTCACGCGCACCTCCACCCGTACCCCCGCGTCCGCGGTCGCCGCCGCAAGCCGTTCGAGATCCCCGAGACATGGCGCGGGCGCGAGCGCCTCCCGCTCCCCGGCCGCCGTCGCGGGGTCGGCCTGACGCAGCGCCACCAGCGTGCGCCGAAGCCCGGACAGGGTCTGTCTGCTGGTCGTCTCGATGGCCCGCAGCGCCTCGCGCGCCTCGTCCGGCTGGGTGTCGATGACCCGGCCGGCCACCCCGGCCTGGATGGTGACGATGCCGATGCTGTGCGCGATCATGTCGTGCAACTCCCGTGCGATCCGCAGCCGTTCGGCCGTGACGGCCTCCGCCACCTCCTGGGCGCGCAGCGCCACCGCGTGCTCGCGGCGCTCACGCAGCAGCAGCCCGACCATGCCGGACGCGATCAGCGCCAGAAGTCCGATCACACCGTTGAGAATCAGGTAGTCGCCGTGCGAGAAGACGCCGATCACCAGCAGTTGCACGGTGAACGCCACCGCCACGGCGGCCACGCAGACCCGCCGTGTCCGGGTGGCCACGATGTACCCCACGACGAGATCCACCGCCAGGAACGACAGGAACGGAGCCTGGTACGCCAGCGTCAGCACCGCGTTGGTGGGGCGGTGCGGGAGAACCACCACCGTGGTGGCCCCGGCCAGCGTCAGAGCCAGTGCCGTGAGCGGCCGGCGCCGTGCCACACCGGCGAGCAGAGTCACCGCCAGCAGCGAGCCGACGGCGTGCAGGACACCCCCGGCCCGGGGCGCTCCCGTCAGCAGGACCAGCACCAGCAAGACGTACAGCACGCCGCACGCCCAGTCCGGGAGCGTCGTTCTCCTCATCACCGGTGTCTCCTTCCGGGAACGAGGTCGCCACGGGGCGCGGTCGGTGTGGTGATCATGCTGGCAGACTAGCCAGTAGGCATCGGTCCGGCATCGGTCCGGGGACGTACACCCGTGGGCGAACCCGGCCGCCCGCATTGCCGTCCGTGGCCTCATGCCGGGGCGGGGGGTCGCCCGGCACGGTGGTCCCGTGATCGAAATCAGCGAACTCACCAAGCGCTACGGCGACAGGACGGCCGTCGACCAGCTGTCCTTCACCGTGCGGCCGGGCCGGGTCACCGGCTTCCTCGGCCCCAACGGAGCCGGCAAGACCACCACCCTGCGGATGATCCTGGGCCTCGACACGCCCACGGGCGGCACCGCCACCGTCAGCGGCGTTCCCTTCCGCGGCCACCGGCGCGGACTGCGGCACGTGGGCGCCCTCCTGGACGCAGGCCACGTCCACGGCGGACGCACCGCGACGGCACATCTGACCGCCCTGGCACGCAGCAACGGCATCCCGCCGCGCCGGGTGAGGGAGGTGCTCGACGAAGTGGGGCTGACCGACGCGGCCGGGCGCCGCATCGGCGGCTTCTCGCTCGGCATGAAGCAGCGGCTCGGCATCGCCACCGCCCTGCTCGGCGACCCGCCGGTCCTGCTGTTCGACGAGCCGATCAACGGCATGGACCCGGAAGGCGTGTTGTGGGTACGACGGCTGTTCCGGCGCCTGGCCGCCGAAGGCCGTACCGTCTTCCTCTCCAGCCATCTGATGTCGGAGATGGAGAACACCGCGGACCAGCTCGTCGTCATCGGGCGGGGCCGGCTGATCGCGGCCGAGCCGCTGGCCGACTTCGCGGCTCGCGGCACCCGGCTGAGCGTGGTGGCCGGCAGCTCGCGAGCCGTCGAACTGGCGGCCGTACTCGCCGCGGCGGGCGCGTCGGTCGAGCCGCGGGGCCCGGCGGACGCCGGACGCATCGCCGTGACCGGGCTGCCGGCGGACCGGATCGGAGCGCTCGCCCTGGAGCACCGGATCCAGCTGACCGAGCTGACCACGCAGGCCGCCTCACTGGAAGAGGCCTTCATGGAACTGACCGCCGACAGCGCCGAATACCTGGCAGGACACCGCCGATGAACACGCTCACCTCCGCTCCCGCGCCCCGGTTCGTCACCGAACCCGCCGCCCGCTTCGGCGACTTGACCGCCTCGGAGTGGATCAAGCTGCGGTCTCTGCGCTCCACCTGGTGGACGATCGCCCTCGGCGCCCTCTTCGCCGTCGGATCGGCGGCGGTGGCCGCGGTGGCGGACTACCGCAACCTCGCGGGCTCCGCCACGAGCACGCAAGGGCCACCGGTCTTCCTGCCGTTCGACGCGTTTCCGCCGTCCGGCTACATGACGCTGATGCTCGTCGCCGGCAGCGTCGGCGCCATCACCGCCGTGAGCGAGTACAGCACCGGTCTGATCCGCACCACCACTGTGGCCGTTCCTGCCCGCGGCTCGGTCGTCCTGGCCAAGGCGACCGTCACCGCCGCACTGTGGACGGCCGTGGGTACGGCGGTCTCCCTGGCCTCCTTCTTCGTCGCCCAGGCCATCCTGAACGGCCGGCACGCCGGAGTCGGGCTCACCCACCCCGGAGTGCCGCGCGCCCTGGCGGCATCCGTCCTGGTGATGCCCATCTGCGCCCTGGTCGGCCTGGGACTGGGCGTCCTGATCCGGCACAGCGCCGCGACCATCACCGTGTGCGCCTTCACGCTGCTGATGCTCCCCACGGTCTTCTCCCCGAGGAGGCGGTGGTCCGCCGACATCCAGCACGCCATGGTCCTCACCGCCTGGCGGCGCCTGATCCAGAACTGGCAACCGCAGCCCGGCTCTCTCATGCTGACCGCCACCGTCCCCGGTTCGTGGGTCGTGTACGCGCTGTGGCCGCTGGTCGCGGTGGCACTCGCCGTGCTGGTCGTCCGCCGCCGGGACGTCTGATCTCCCCGCGGCCGGCGCAGACCCCGAGCCCTACGTCCGGGGCGTGCCGTCCCAGCGCCAGGTCGTCAGCCGGGGGCGGCCGGGCAGTTCACCGCGTCCGGTCGCCCACAGCAGGGTGCGCCACGGGTCCATGGCGTCAGGGACGTCGGGAAAGAGCCGGGCGAGCACCCGCGCGCACAGATCGGCGGGCGGGTGCCAGGCCAGCCGGAGTCCTTGCGCCAGGTCGTACGTGTGCACCAGGGTCTCCACGATGCCCATCGCGGCGAAGCCCTCGGGGTCGGAGATGCCGAAGACGTGGTGGGCGCGGGCCTGCGCAGGCGTCGTACGGACCATGGCAACCAGCAGCGCACCGCTCGCCTCCAGCACCTGCAACAGGCCCGCGGGACCTGCCTCACGGTTCACGTGGATGACGTTCGCCGGGCCGCCCGGCCGCCGCCGCGCCCACACGAAGGGCACCTCGCCGTCCAACGGGGGTGTTCTGGGGCCCAGTTGGGCGGCGTAGGAGAAGAGGTCGTCACTGAGATGCTCGACGGTCTCCCAGCAGTCCCACTCCAGCGAACCGGCCATGCCGTCCCAGGCGTCAGGGGGTGCCTCCCGCAGGACCGCCACAGCGAGCCGCACGGCGAGGTCGAGATCGTCCGCGGTGACGGAGGACGGGGAGAAGCCGGTCTTGGCTGATCGGGACATGCCGGGACCGTACCGCGCCACGACCGGGCGCCGCCCGGCCTTTTGATCACGAGACACTCACGTCCGGCGCACAACGGTCCGCGCAGTGGCTGGAGTTGACGTCGGGATTGCGCAAGGTCCCCCAGAAGCGGTCGTCCGGCATCGGCGGGATCGGCGGGTCGCCCAGGTCGGCGAGGAGTTCCGCGCGCCAGTCGACGCTCAGCCGGCTGCGCGTGATCGCGATGCCGTACACCGCCCGGTGCGGGGACGCGGACCATATCGTCTCGGCCATCTGCTGCGCGGCCCATCGGCGCAGGTCGTCCCGCTGAGTGTCCGCCTGGGCGAGCACCGAGCGCAGCCGCAGGGCGAGCGGGCCGGCCAGGCCGGCCGGCAAGGGCTCGTCCCGCTCCAGCGCGTCCAGGGCCGCACCGGTCTCGGGGTACTTGGCCAGCCCGGTCTCGGTGGCCAGTCTGCGCAGCTGTCTGCGCGCCGTCTCGGCCAGGCGTTCCCGCGGCAGGACGGCGACCAGCGCACCGAGTTCCTCCAGGCTGAGCAGGTAGCCGACCGGGAGCGGATCCGTGCCGCTTTCCGGCAGGTCCAGCGGCGGGAGCGGTTCCTCTGGTCCGGGAAGGGGGTCGTCGGCGCTGCCCCAGTCCGGCCGGGGCGCAAGGGCGGACCCCCAGATCAGCCGCCCGTTGAAGGAAACCGCTCCGGCGTTCATGCCGCGTTCCAGCCGATCCGCCACCCCGGCGAGGTAGGCGCCCAGCGAGTCGGCGTGCCCGAAGCCGGTGCCAGTCTCGTCGAAGAAGCGGCCGATCGCGCCGTAGGACATCCCTCCCGGGCGGCAGTCGACGGTGAGACCGTCGGCGGTGGCCCCGTACGAACCGATCTTGGCGTAGCCCTGGTGCCAGTAACAGGCGGCGGCCTCCTCATCGAGGTCGGCGGCGAAGCCGCGCAGGTCGGCGGTCATGCCGGCGATCTCCCGCAGACCGAGCAGCCGGTCGTGCGTCGGGAACCGGAACGCCTCCCGGTCGCCCGTGGCCCCGTCGTGCCGGCGCAGCGACGCGCGCAGGTCCGGCGGGAAGACGAGGCCCAGCTCGCCTTCGGCCGCCCGTATGTCCTCCTCCGCCGCGGGCGCGCGCAGCGAGGCGAGGGTCCGGGGCGCATGCCGATCCAGCCAACTGTCGATGCGATCCCATGAGTTCTCGACCAGCTCAGTGCTCATAGGGCCGACGGTAGCGGCAGGCACTGACAGCGGGCCGGTGGTCGTCGTCCCGCGGCCGTGCGGGAGGTGATCTGACGACAGGTGACCCGAGTCCGCGCACGCCGGAGGGCCGTACGGCGACGTCCGGGTGATTCTGGGCGATCTCTTACCCGTGCTTACCGCCGTCTTCACGGTCGTGGCCGCCGCGGTGCGTACGGTTGCCGATGCGGGCGTTCGTCGGCTGTGGCGGCCCGCCACCAGGTGTGTTCCGCCGGGTGCGAACGGGTGTGAAGGAGCGGACGGATGACTGCCGGTCGTCGCGCGGTGCTCGGTGTCCTGGCGGGCGGTCTGCTCGCCGGTTGCGCGGGCCAGAAGAAGGACACGGACACCTCCGCGGCCTCCTCCGGCCCGCAGGGGACCGGCCCCGCCCCCGCCCCGCAGGCCTCCGGCGCCATCCCCTCGACGGCATCGGCCGCGACCCGGCCCACCGTCACCCGAGCCCAGGTCGTGGCCCGCTACGGGCACAGCGTGCCGCACACCTGGGGCTTCGACGCCCCCGGCGTGGTGCACTCCCTGCCGGCCACGAAGAAGGAGATCGCGCTCACCTTCGACGCGTGCGGCGGCCCGGGCGGCAACGGCTTCGACCGTGAGCTGATCGACTTCCTGCGCACCCGGCACATCCCGGCGACACTGTTCATCAACTCCCGCTGGATCGACGCCAACCCGGCCGAGTTCCACCGCCTGGCCGCCGAGCCGCAGTTCGAGATCGCCAACCACGGCACCCGGCACCGCCCGCTGTCGGTCACGGGCCGCTCCGCGTACGGCATCCCCGGCACCCGCAGCGCCGGCGAGGTGTATGACGAGATCGCCGGGAACCGGGCCAAGCTGACCCGGCTGCTCGGCGCCCCGCCCCGCTGGTTCCGGTCCGGCACCGCGTACTGCGACGACGTCGCGGCACGCATCGTCCAGGACCTCGGGGAACGCTTCGTCAGCTTCTCCGTCAACGGCGACGGCGGTGCCACCTTCACCCACGGGCAGGTGCACGAGACCGTCGCGGCCGCGCCGGGCGGTTCCATCGTCATCTGCCACATGAACCACCCCGAAGGCGGCACGGCCCAGGGCATCGCGAGCGCGGTCCCGCACCTGCTGGCCACCGGCCACCGCTTCGTCCGCCTTTCGGACGCGCTCCACGCCTGACGCGGGTCCTCACCCGAATCCGCGCACAATCCTGCACCTCAGCACTCGTCACCGCGCCCTCGCGGGATCACAATGTCTCCCACAGGCGGACCGGGCACGGGAGGCGTCATGAGCACTGCAGCAGAGCCGAGGGTGTCAGGCCTTGAGATCCGGTCCATCGACTACGTCCCCCTGGACGAGCGGCACGGCAAGCTCTGGCATCTGGGCCCGCTGTGGTTCATGTCCAACGCCCAGATCGCCACCCTGGCCGTGGGGCTGATCAGCATCACCTCCGGCGGGAACCTGATCTGGTCGCTGCTGGCCATCGTCGCCGGCACCGTCATCGGCACGTTCTTCATGGCCTTCCACTCGGCACAGGGCCCGCAGCTGGGCCTGCCGCAGATGATCCAGTCACGCCCCCAGTTCGGCTACGTCGGCGCGCTGCTCGTCTGGCTCTTCGCGTATGTGCAGTACGCCGGGTTCAACGTCTTCAACAGCATCCTCGCCGCCGACTCCCTGCACACCACCCTGCACGGCAGCGTGAAGCTGTGGGTCGTCGTGGTCACCGTGGTCGCGCTCGTCATCGCGCTGGTCGGCTACGACATCATCCACAAGGCCGAGCGGATCCTGACGTACACCTTCCTGGTGATCTTCGGGATCTTCACCGTGGGCGTCCTGGTCACCCTGCACTACCCGGCGGGCTCCTTCGACCTCGGCGCCTTCAAGTGGACGCCGTTCCTGGCCCAGTTCGGCGTGGTCGCCGGCTACCAGATCAGCTGGGCCATCTACGTCTCCGACTACTCGCGCTACCTCCCGCCGGACGTCACGGTCCGCAAGACCTTCTACTGGACGTACTTCGGCTCCGCGCTCGGCGGCATCTGGCTGATGGTGCTCGGCTCGCTGCTGGCCGCCTGGGCGGGCAAGGACTTCGACACGATCAAGTCGATCAACGCGGCGGGCGACAAGGTGTTCAGCGGCTTCGGCGCGATCGTCCTGCTCTTCGCCGCGCTGGGCCTGGTGTCCGTCACCGCTCTGAACATGTACGGCGGTTCGCTGACCCTCATCAGCGGCATCGACTCGTTCAAACGGGTACGGCCGACGCTGGGCGTACGCCTGCTGACCATCGGCCTGACCGCGGCTCTCTCCCTGGTCGGCGCCCTGGCCGCGACCGCCAACTTCCTTGAGAACTTCAATAACTTCCTGCTGCTCGTCCTCTACCTCTTCATCCCGTGGACCGCGGTGAACCTCATGGACTACTACGTCGTCCGCCGTGGCCACTACGCCATCGCCGAGATCTTCAACCCCCGCGGCATCTACGGACGTTGGGGCTGGCACGGCATCATCGCCTACCTGGTCGGCTTCGCCGTCATGATCCCCTTCTTCTCCGTCGGCACCCTGTATGTCGGCCCCGCGGCGAAGGCCCTCGACGGCGCCGACATATCCCTGTTCATCGGCCTGCCGGTCGCCGCCCTGCTGTACTGGTGGCTGACCCGCTCCATCGACGTGGCCGCCGAGACACGCGTGGCCGAGGAGGAGGCGGCGGCCCTGGAGGAAGCGGCCCACGAACACCGCGAGCCCTGAGGAGCGGGCCCTTGCATGGCCGGGACATGCCTAACGAGTGGGGCAAACGGGTACGTTTCGTACAGATGGACAGACGTAGGCGACACATGAGTGCCGTCAGCCCGCCTCGGGGGTTCTGACCAGCACGTTCGTGGGCTAGCCAAGCGTCGGCTGCTGGTCCGGCTCTGCTCGAAGGGATGCCGGTCATGAACGAGGACACGAGGAGCCTGCACCCGGAGCGGCCACCGGCGGAAGATCCGCTCCCGGCGGTCAGGGGCGACCCGGCCCCGCTGGGCCTGGCCGGCTTCGCCTTCACCACCCTGCTGCTCTCGATCGTCAACACCAACCTGCTGAGGGAGCCCGGCGCCGTCGTGCCGGTCCTGGGGCTGGCCGCGTTCTACGGCGGCCTCGCCCAGTTCGTCGCCGGCCTCTTCGAATTCCGTCGGGGCAACACGTTCGGTGCCACGGCGCTCGTCTCGTACGCCGCTTTCTGGCTGTCGTACTGGTGGATCGTGCAGCGTCTGGCATTCGCCGGTGATGTGCACAACGCGCTCGGCCTGTTCCTGCTCGGGTGGTGCATCTTCACCGTGTACATGGCCGTCGCCGCGCTCCGGGTCAGTCTCGCCGTGCTGATGGTGTTGGTCCTGCTCGCGCTGACCTACCTCTTCCTGGCCATCGGAGCGTTCCAGACCGGGGCGCAGCCGCACGCCATGACCCAGGTGGGAGGATGGTTCGGCATCGCCACGGGGCTCGTCGCCTGGTACGCCTCGGCTGCGGGCGTCATCAACGAGACACATGGCCGTACGGTCCTGCCCGTCGGACTTCGCCGGCCCGGCCCGGCCCCGGCACGCGTGCCGGGCGTCCCGCCCGAGGCGTGACCGACCGGACGGCACGTCGCCACGAGGTGTCCCGACGGCAGCCCGGTTCCCGAGGGGGAGGACTTCGCCCGCGACAATCCTTGTCATGAACGACGACATGGATGACGCCGAGAGCCGGCTGGGCCGGATCGAGCGGTTGCTGGAGAGCGGTCAGCGCGAGTTCGTCCCCGCCTGGCGCCGGGCGACCCGGGGCGAGCCGCGCTGGACGGTGACGGCCGTGATCCTCGCGGCCGTCGCCCTGCAGCTGACCCTGCCGCACCGGCTCGTCCTCCTTCATCCCGCGTGGGCCATGCCCGTGCTGGAGCTGGCCCTGCTGGCCGGCCTGGTGGCCGCCAACCCCCGCCGGGTGGAGCCCGGTGCCCGGTGGCTGCGGTGGCTGGGCCTGACGTTGATCTGCGCCATCAGCCTGGCCAACGGCTGGTCCGCGGTCCGGCTCGTGGGGGACCTGGTCAACGGCACCGGCGGCGACCAGGCGGTGCCGCTGCTGCTCACCGGCGGCGTCATCTGGCTCACGAACGTCATCGTGTTCGCCCTGTGGTACTGGGAGTGGGACCGGGGCGGCCCGATGGCCCGGGTCCAGGGACAACATCAGTACGCGGACTTCCTCTTCGTGCAGATGCAGAGCCCGGAGATCGCCCCGCCGGACTGGGAACCGGCCTTCCTGGACTACCTGTACCTGTCCTTCACCAACGCCACCGCGTTCAGCCCGACCGACGTCATGCCGCTGTCCCGCTGGTCGAAGATGCTGATGATGCTGCAGTCGTCGGTGTCCCTGGTCACCGTGGTCCTCGTGGTCGCTCGCGCCGTCAACATCCTCAAGTAGCCGCGCTGCGCGTCGTCAGGTTCGGCTCGTCGGGACCCCGCTCCACTGTGCCGCTCACGACATGCTCGGCAGCGAGCGAAGATCGGCGCGGTCGTCCGCGGACTTGTCCCGCATGATCACTTTATTCGCTCAACGCTTGTTGACTCACTCACCGTAAAGCTCGCGCGGGAGTCTGATCAACGATCGTAGAGTGAACTGGTGTCCACGCCGCATGAGCCCCGGCCTCACCGGTCCCGTGCCGACCGCCGTCGAGCCACCGAGGCGCGCATTCTGGAGTGCGCCCGGGAACTGTTCGCCGAGAAGGGATTCGATCGCACCACCATCCGCGCCGTGGCGAGCGCGGCCGGTGTCGACCCGGCTCTGGTGATGCAGTACTACGGCTCCAAGCGTGAGCTGTTCACCCGGGCCGTGCAGGCGATGCCGGCGGTGCCGGCCGTCGCCGACGCCGGCGCGCTCGTCGACGAGCTGCTGGCCACCCTCGGTCTCGAACTCGGCGGTCTGCCCGAGGGCGCGCTGGCGATGTTGCGCTCCATGCTCACCGACCCGTCGGCGGCCGAACAGGCCCGCGGCACCCTGCTCCGGCAGATCGACCGCATCGCCGCGGCCCTGCCCGGAGTGGAGGACCCCGAGCTGCGGGCCACACTGGTCGTCACCACCCTGCTCGGCATCACCATCGGCCACCAGCTCCTGGACCTGGCCCCGCTGCGTGAGGCACCGGGCGACCGCGTCGCGGGCATCCTCCGGCCCGCTGTGAAGGCCCTGACGGAACCGCCGGACTGATCCGGCCGGTACCGCTCCGCGCGGAATCGGGGCGTCACTTGGATGGCAGGCTCGCCGCGAACGCCCGGCCCCGCTCGATCCACCCGGCCAGTTCGGCGTCCTCCGCGACGGCGTCGCCCGCGACCACGACCCAGCCGCGCATCGGACGGCCGGTCATGTCGAAGAGCCGCGTCCCCGGCCGGGCGAGGGCCGCGTCGGTGGCGTCCGGGCCGACGCGGACCATGAGGTCGTCGCCGGTGACACCGACGGCCATGTTGCCTCGGTGCAGGAAGGCGATGCCGCCGAACATCCTCTTCTCGGTGATGCCGGGATCGTCCCCGAGCCGCTCCCGGATCCGCTCGGCGAGACCTTCGTCGTACGCCATCGGGCGCCTCCCTTCGCGTGGGTTCCCCCGGCCATGGTCCTGCCGCATCCAGGATGACCGTGATCGACGGCTGACGCTCGCCCCGGTCAGTCCTTGATCGTGGCCAGGATGAGTGTCCGGAGCTGCTCCGCGGTGTGGTCCAGGGGCTGGATGCTGCGCTTGGCGCGGCACATGGCCACGGTCCCCTCGACGGCCGCGACGCAGAGCGTCGCGAGCTGGGCCGCCTGGTCGGGCCCGGCGCCGTGTGCGCGCAGGGAGTCGGCCAGCAGGCTCTCCCAGGTGGTGAAGACATCGGCGGCGGCCAGCAGGGCCTCGGGTGTCTCGTCGCCCGGGGGCTCCTCGATGGAGACGGCCAGGACCGGACAGCCGGCCCGGAAGTCGCTGTCCACGACGATCTTTCGCCACAGGCCGAGGAAGGCGCGCAGCCCGGCCACCGGTCCTGCCTCCAGCTCCCTGCGCAGGACGCGGGCGACACACTCGCCCGTGTACCGGACGGCCTCGGTGGCCAACTGCTGCTTGCCTTCGGGGAAGTAGTGGTACGTCGAGCCCAGCGGAGCCCGGGCGTGCTTGGCCATCTCGCGGATGCTCGTCGCGTTCAGGCCGCGCCGGCTGATCATGTCGGCCGCACCGGCCACGATCCGCTCGCGCGGGGTCGGGGTGGGCTTGCTCACGTACTCGATCCCTTCTGCCCCACTGACTATAACGATCGTCATAGTCTAGCGTGACCGAGGTCTATAACGACTGTCATAGACCCGTCGTCGTACGCGACCCGTCGTACGGACCGAAGAGAGAGGCGTGCCCCCATGCCGATGATCCGGATCACAGCCCCCGCCGGTGCCCTGACCGAAGAAGGCCGCGAGAGCGTTCAGCGGGTCCTCGCCGCGGTGCTGCTGAAATGGGAGGGCGCTCCCGACACGGCGTTCTTCCGCGCCCAGGCGTGGAGTTACCTGCTCGAACTGCCCGAGGGCGCCCAGACCACCGCCGAGGACGACCAGCCCCGCTTCCTGGTCGAGGTCACCGTCCCCGCGGGGGCCCTGTCCGAGCGCCGTAGGACGGGCCTGGTCGAGGAGGCGACGAAGACCGTGCTGGCCGCCGCCGGTCTCGGACCGGCCGACGCACTGCGGGTGTGGGTCCTGGTGCACGAACAGCCCGACGGCACCTGGGGTGCGGGCGGCTCCGTCATCCGCTACGCCGACCTGGTGGCACTGGCGAAGGAGAAGCGCGCCGATGCGTGAACTGACCTACGTCGCCCGGCGCACCGTCGAGTGGCGCGAGGCGCCCGATCCCGAGCTCCAGGGCGCCGGGGAGGCGATCGTCGCACCGGTGGCCGCCACCCCGTGCGACGTCGACTCCGCGATCCTCGCCGGACATGCCACGCGGCGGCAGCCGCACATCGAATACAGCGCGGAGCCGCCGTTCGCTCTGGGACACGAGTGCGTCGCCCGGGTCGTCGAGACCGGAGACGCCGTCGCCTCTGTGGCCCCCGGCGACCTCGTCGTCGTCCCCTGGTCCATCAACTGCGGCAGCTGCGACCGCTGCCGGGCGGGCCTGACCGCGCACTGCGAGGCCGTCCCCTACATGGCGATGTACGGCGCGCCCATCGGCGGCAGCTGGGGCGGGCTGTTCTCCGAGCTGGTCCGGGTGCCGTACGCCGACGCCATGCTGGTCCCGCTGCCCACCGGACTGGACCCTGTCGCCATGGCCTCGGCCAGCGACAACTGGTCCCTGGCCTGGCGCCTGGTCGCCCCCCACCTCAAGGCCCGCCCCGGTGCACGGGTGCTGGTCGTCGCCCGCGGCAGCATCGGTCTGTACGTGTGCGACATCGCCCGTGTGCTCGGCGCGTCCGACGTCCTCTACGTCGACCCCGACCCCGAACACCGGGAGCTGGCTCGCGCCTTCGGTGCCGCCACCGCCGAAACCCTGGAACCGCTTCCGCAGGGCTTCGACATCGCCGTGGAGGCCACCGGACGCGTCGACCAGCTCGCCCTGGCCGTCAAGTCCCTCGCTCCGGAAGGGATCTGCGAGTCGGCGGGCAACCACTTCCGCCCCGGCGAACTGCCCCTGCTCGACATGTACCTCACCGGCGTCACCCTGCGCATCGCCCGCGACAACGTCCGCTCCCACATCCCCGACGCCCTCGCGCTCGCCGCCTCCGGCAAGGTCAGCCCCAAGGCGGTGGTCTCCCACGTCATCGACTGGGAGGACCTGCCCGCCGCTCTGCCGGAGAAGCACCTCAAGCCCGTCTTCGTCCGCGCCGATGCCTGACCGCACCACGACCGCACACCGCCACCCCGCACCGAGAGACCCGATGCACACCTCTCTCACCGGCCCGCCGGCCTCCGGGACCGACACCGGACCCACGCCGTCGGGCGCCGCCGAACGGGACCACCACACAGCGGCCGTCGACCGGCTCGGCCGCGAACTGCGCGCCCTGGTGGATGCCGCCGTCCGCACCGCCGCCTCCCCGGACACCCTCCACCGCGTGGCGGACGGCGTCCGCCAGGTCACCGGACAGCTCACGGGCCGGCGGCGGGCCCGCGCGGAGATCCCCGAACTCGACGTATTCCCGGGCGGGCCACGGATGTTCAGCCCGGTCACCGGAACCGGCAGTCCGCTGGCCCCGCCGATGACCGTCACACCCGCCGACGACGGTCTGAGGGGCCGCTGCACCCTCGGCATCGCCCACGAGGGCCCGCCCGGCTACGGCCATGGCGGTATGAGCGCCATGCTGCTGGACGAACTCATGGGCTACGCCTGCGCGGCGGCCGGAACCCCCGGGCTGACCGTCTCCCTCCGGACCACCGCCCTGTCCCGCTGGAGACACCGCTGCGCGTCTTCGCCCGCGTCACGGGTACGGACGACCGCAAGATCTTCGTGACCGGATCGATCACGACCGAGGCGGACGCCGCCGTCCAACTCGTCACGGCCGATGGGGTGTTCATCGCCCCCGGCCCCGAGCGCGCCCAGGCCCTGTTCCCCGGGCTGCGAGCGGATCCGTAACCGCGGAGGGCCGGGCCCCCGCCCCGCTGTCCGGCGGGGGGCTCGGCCCCGCCAGGGTCAGAAGGCGACGGTGGCGTGGATGACCCGGTGGTCCGAGAGCTGCGGATCCACCACTGCGCAGCCGTACGTCGGGCCGACCGGACCGAAGATGTAGTCGATCTTGTTGTTGCCGTCCGTGGGTGCGCCGGCGTGGGGTGCGTCCGGCGTGGCCTGGCCGCATTCCTGGTGCGAGGAGTAGAGGCTGGACAGGACCGACACGTCCGCGGTGGTCGTGTTCAGGTCGCCGCCGTAGAACGGCGTGTACCCGTAGGACTGCAGGCCGTCCACGATGGAGCGCAGCTGCTCGGCCTGCTGGGGGCGGTAGACGTTGTCGGGGTCGTCCCCGGCCTGGTTGCCGCTGCTGTCGACGTAGGAACCGCTGCTGAAGTGCGCGTCGCAGTACACGGTTCCGGCGTCGGGGACGGTGGCGCACAGCGCGGGACGCTGCTCCTTGCCGTCGGGGGAGGGCAGGGTGTAGCCCCGGTACCAGGTGTTGGAGTCCTTGACCGCCAGGGCGATCCCGAACGCGCCCCGGTCGGTGCCGGTCGTGCTGTCCGCGCAGGTCTTCTGGGCCGTCAGAAGGGAGTCGGTGGTCCCGTTCTCGTCGACGACCTTGTAGTACGTGGGCGCGAACCGCACGTCCCAGCCGCCCCCGAGCTGGTTCTCCAGCTGGAGCTCCAGTGGCTTGACCGCCTTCTCGCAGATCTCCTGGAAGAAGATCGCTTCCGGTCGGTGGGTGAGATACCCGGCCGGGACGGTTGCCAGGTCACTGGCGACGCTGGACGCGACGGTGTCCGCGTCGGCGTACTGCAGCTTGCACTCCGCGCTCGTGTTGTTGTTCGCGCACAGGTTCCACGAGGCGATGTCGTGCCGCCCGGAGGCCGAGGCCGTCGGTGCCGACGGCGCCGACATGTCGCCCGTACCGCCTACCTTCTCGAAGGTGAACCGCTCCCAGCTGCCGATCGAGGAGGAACGGGCGCGCAGCAGCCCCTGGTCGCCGCCGGTGTAGTTGAACTGCGCCGAGACATAAAGGCCGTTCGCGGCCGACTTCAGCGCGTACTGCCCGCTGCCCTGCGGGATGACGTAGAACCGCTCCCAGGAACCGGTGTTGGTGCCCCAGGCCCGCAGCATGCCGCTCTGCACGCCGCTGGTGCTCACCTCCGAGGTGACGTAGAGACCGTTCTCCTCGTTGCGCAGCGTGATGGTCGTGCCGTATCCCGCGCCGTCGATGTGGTCGGTGTGCAGGGAGAAGGTCTCCCAGCTGCCCACGGACGTCGACCGGGCCCGGAGCTTGCCGTACTGGTCGCCGGAGTCGTTCACCTCGGCGGCCACGTACAGGCCGTTGACCTTCAGGGCCCAGCGCTGGCCGGTGGACGACGGCGGCGCCGACACCGCGAGCGCGGGCGTGGCCGGCAGCGCCACCACACCCGTGAGGGCGGCCAGCACGGCCATCACGAGAAGGCATGTTCTTCGCATGTTCACCTGATCTCAACGGGACACAGACGTTGACGATCTTGACATGAAGGCCCGTCAGCCGACGTGTGCGGCGATGGTGCGTGCACACTCCATCGACTCGGTGTGTGTGGTGTCCACTTCCACGTCGTAGGTCATGCCCCGGTGGACGAGGTCCGCCTGGGCGGCGGCCATTCCGATGACACGGTCGCCCCGCGCGACCTCCCGTCCGGCGGCCACCGCACCGTCGCATCGGACACCGACCCACAGCACCCGCAGGTCACCCAGGGCCTTCTGCCAGCGCTGCTGTGACTCCGGTCCGCCGAGGAAGACCTCGTCGACGATGACCCGCGCACCGGCGCGGGCCATCGCGGCGACTCCCTCGATCCAGGCCGCTTCCAGCGTCCGGAACTCCGGCCCGACGGTCACCTCGCCGTCCGGAGCGAACTCGATCCCGGTGTCCGACGCCCGCATGGACGCCGGCATCGCCTCGACCAGCGTGTCCGTCCCGAGCGCCAGCCACGGATCAGGCAGGACTGCCTGCAGACACCGTACGATTCCCGACTTCCCCGCACTGGAACCACCGTTGAGCACGATCACCTGGGTCATCACCGGGTCACAGTAGAGGAATCGCGGCAGGGCGACGTGATCCTGAGCGCACGGCCGGGCGGTCCGGACGGGGCTGGGCCGGCTCGTACAGCAGGGCGTGGGCCGGCGCGCCCTTGCCGGTCATGGTGACGTCGCGGCGGCGCTGCTCGTGGCTGAGCCGGGCCGGTTCGGCCTTTATCCGGCGCAGCAGCCGAAACCGCTTGCTGCACTGGTGCTCGGAGATCTCACCGAGGGCCACCGCCGTTCGCTCCGACCGGTCGAGACGGTCCATGCCGAAGTCGTTCTGTCCATCGGCCCGGCCGATCTCCTCGCCCGCCCGCCGGATCACCGCCTCCATCTGCGCGGGATCGTCCCCGGCCCCGTCCGGGAGGTCCGGCACGCTCGCGAACAGGCTTGCAGTTCGGGTAAGTTGGCGCGTTGCGCCGACCGGGCGGGCGAAGTCCTCGACCATGGAGGTGGAGCCGTGCCAGAGGGTGCGCAGCGAGTGCTCGGCGGCCTTGGCGGGCGCCGCTTCGGTCGCCGCGTCGAGCTCGGTGCCCGCGGCGTCGTGGAGATCCTGGACGAGCCGGGCCACATCCTCCGGGCGCTTGCGCAGGGTGAGGTGGCGTGCCGCTGGTTTGTGGGGCAGGGCGAGGCGCACGCGGGGTCTGTGTGCTCAGTCCGCCGTGCGCAGCAGCAGCTTGCCCGTCGAGGTGCGTCCGCCCATCAACCGGTGTGCCTCGGCGGCGTCCGTCAGGGCGAACTCCGCGGTGACGGGCAGCGTCACGGTGCCGTCGGCGACCTTGCGGAAGGAGCGCTCGGCGAGTGCGCGCAGCGCCTCGGGGTCCGACTGCGCGAGATTCAGGATGGAGAACGCGGCGACGGACCGGCCCTGCGCGCCGAGTGCCGCCTGCCCGACGTGCCACGGCTCCGCCCCGCTCGCGTTGCCGTAGGACACCAGACGGCCGAAGACGGCCAGCGCGTCCAGGCCACGGCGCAGGGTGTCGCCGCCGACGGGGTCGAGCACCAGGTCGACACCCCGACCGCCGGTGGCACGGCGGACGTCCTCGGCGAAGGTGCCGATGGTGAACACCTCGTCGTAGCCGTGCTTGAGGGCGTACTCGGCCTTGTCGGGAGTGGAGACCACGCCGTACACCGCTCCGGCGCCCGCCGCCCGGGCCAGCTGACCGGCCGCCGTGCCGACGCCGCCCGCCGCGCCATGCACCAGCACACTCTCACCGGCGCGCAGCCGCCCGACCTCGTGCAGCAGGGCGTGCGCGGTCGGCACCACCGTGGGGAGCGTGGCCCCGGTGCGCAGGTCCACGCCCTCGGGCAGCGGGAAGACGGTCGCGGCGTCGGCGGCCACGACCTCCGCGTAGGCGCCGCCGCTGACAAACGCGACGACCTCCTGACCCGCTCGCAGTCCCGCCACGCCCTGGCCGACGGCCCGGATCCGTCCCGAGACCTCCAGCCCGGGGCGGAACGGCAGCGACTGCACCCGGTATCCCTCGGCGCGGGCCTTGAGGTCCGCGAAGTTCACGCCTGCGTAGGCGGTGTCGACGGTCACCTGCCCCGGCCCCGGCTCGGGGATGTCGGCCTGGACGACCTTCAGCACCTCGGGGCCGCCGTACTCCTGGAATTCGACTGCACGCATCAGCGGAAACCGTCCTTCTGCACGGTGTGTCAAGGGGTGGATCCACGGGGGGATCCCTCAGTGTTCAATGGAAAGCGAACACTGGGACTGTAAGATATCCATCGAACACTCGGCAAGTGGTCCGGGTACCCGGCGGGGTGTCACCCGCGAAGCGCACAGGGCGAGGAGTGGGGCATGGCGAACCAGGCCGCGGGCGCGAGTCACCGAGCCGCGCCGGTGCACACGGATCCCGAGGACGTCTCCGTCCTGACCGCGCTGTCCGCGGTCGCCGATCCCGTGCGTGTCCAGCTGATCCGCGAGCTGGCCGGCTCCGCCGACTGGACGCGCAGCTGCGGCAGCTTCGACGTACCCGTCGGCAAGGCCGCGCTCAGCCACCACTTCTCGGTGCTGCGCGGCGCCGGTCTCGTCGAGCAGCGCGACGAGGGGCCGCGGCGGGTCAACCGGCTGCGGCGCGAGGAGTTCGAGGCGCGCTTCCCCGGGCTGCTCGACCTCCTGCTGCGCGACGACGACGCAGGCTGAGCTGCTGCTCGTCTGCGCGGACCCGGTGACGTCATCCCCGCGCAGTAGAGGGTGCTCCTCCTTGAGGCTGAGCTGAGCGCGTCGGCTCGTGCGCTGCCACCAGGCGGTATTGCCAGCACCGGCACGACGCCCCGGCACCCCCGTTCCGGCCAGGCTGGTCAGGTCCCCGACCCCAGACCTGGAGATCCGTTTCCCGTGGCTACCCTGCTCTATCGATGGGGCCGTACCGCCTTCCGGCGGCGCTGGCTCGTGACGTTGCTGTGGGCCCTGATCCTCGGCGCAGTCGGATTCGGCGCCGCAAAGGCTCCGGCCTCCTCCGACGCCGGCACCTCCTTCATGCCCGGCATCGAGGCACAGAAGGCCTTCGACCTGATCGGACAGCGCTTCCCGGGCTCGGACGCCGACGGCGCCACCGCGCGAATCGTGTTCGTCGCACCCCACGGGGAGAAGGTGACCGCGTCCGGGCACCGCACCGCCATCGACACACTGGTCGCGGAGGCCGCCGGCGAGCCCAAGGTCGCCGGCGCCGTGAACCCGTTCACCGCGCACGCGGTGAGCAAGGACGGCTCCACCGCCTACGCCACCGTGAACTTCAAGGTGAAGGCCGACGACCTCACCAAGGACGACAAGGCCGCCCTGCAGCAGGCCATCGACCAGGCCCGCGACTCCGGCCTCACGGTCGAGACCGGAGGCAGCGCACTCGCCTCGCAGCCCTCGGCGGGCGGTTCCTCCGAGACCATCGGCATCGTCCTCGCCGCGGTCGTCCTGCTGATCACCTTCGGCTCCCTCGCGGCCGCCGGCCTCCCGCTCCTGACCGCCGTCGTCGGCGTCGGGGTCAGCATGGCCGCCATCCTGGCCCTCGGCAGCGCCCTCGGCCTGTCGCTGACCTCGGGGACCCTCGCCACGATGGTCGGTCTCGCGGTCGGCATCGACTACGCCCTCTTCGTCGTCTCCCGCTACCGCGAGGAACGGGCCGCCGGCCACGCTCCGCGCGAGGCGGCCGGGCTCGCCGTCGGCACGGCCGGCTCCGCCGTGGTCTTCGCCGGCCTCACCGTGATCATCGCGCTGGCCGGGCTGGCCGTGGTCGACGTACCGATGCTCACCAAGATGGGGCTGTGCGCCGCGGGTGCCGTGACCGTCGCCGTCCTGGTCGCCCTCACTCTCGTCCCCGCCCTGCTCGGCATGTGGCCGAACGCCGTACTCTCCCGGGCCGCACGCAAGCGCGGTCGCGTGGCCCGCACGGTGGACAACGCCGGTGCCCGGTGGGCGCGCTTCGTACTGCGCCGCCCGGTGGCCGTGCTGCTCGCATGCGTCGCGGGACTGGGCGCCCTGGCGCTGCCCGCCACGCACCTGCAGATGGGCATGCCGGGTGACGAGTCCAAGCCCGTCTCCACGACGGAGCGCCGCGCCTACGACGCCCTCGCGCACGGTTTCGGGGCGGGCTTCAACGGGCCGCTGACGATCGTGGTCGACGCCAAGGGCGCGGCCGACCCCAAGGCCGCCGTCACCGAGATCACCCAGGAGGTCCGTGCGACGCACGGTGTCGTCTCCGTCTCTCCCGCGCGGTTCGACCGGGCCGGCGACACCGCACTCGTCTCGGCCGTGCCCGCCACCGGCCCGAACACCGAGGACACCAAGAGCCTCGTCAAGACCATCCGTGCCGAGCGCCCCGGGGTGGAACAGCGGACGGGGGCGACCTTCGAGGTCACCGGCACGACGGCGATGAACATCGACATCGCCCAGGCCCTGCAGGACGCGCTCGTGCCGTACCTGGCCGTCATCGTCGGCCTGGCACTGGTCCTGCTGCTGGTGGTGTTCCGGTCCGTGCTCGTGCCGGTCAAGGCCGCCTTCGGTTTCCTGCTGTCGGTGCTGGCCGCGCTCGGCGCGGTCGTGGCGGTCTTCCAGTGGGGCTGGGGCGCCGGGCTGCTCGGCGTGGAGCAAACCGGTCCGATCATGAGCCTGATGCCGATCTTCCTGGTAGGCATCGTCTTCGGCCTGGCGATGGACTACGAGGTGTTCCTGGTCGCCCGGATGCGGGAGGCCTACGTCCACGGGGACCGGGCCCCACAGGCGGTCGAGACCGGTTTCCGGCACAGTGCGCGGGTGGTCGTCGCCGCGGCGGTCATCATGATCGCGGTCTTCTCGGCGTTCATCGGCTCCGGCGAGTCGATGATCAAGACGATCGGTTTCGGTCTTGCCGTCGCGGTGCTGCTGGACGCGTTCGTCGTCCGCATGGCGCTTGTGCCCGCCGTACTGGCGCTGCTCGGCGACAAGGCGTGGTGGCTCCCGCGCCGGCTCGACCGGCTGCTGCCCCGGGTGGACGTCGAGGGCGCCGGTCTCACCACGTCGCCGGCCCACGGTACCGAACCCGCGGACACCGAAACGGCACCACAGGAACCGGCCCGCACCTGACCTGGGCCTCACAACCGGGCGCCATCACCGGGCCTTACGCCCGGGTCTTACGCCCGGGTCTCACGCCTGGGTCTCACGGCCGGGCCTCGCACTCGGGCCTTGCGCCCGGGGCCAGGTGCGGGCCCCGCATCCGCCGGCGCGGCGTCGGGGCCCCGCACCTGGGTTCCGCTCCCGGGCCAAGCTCCTGGGCTGGGTCCCGCACCTGGGTCCCGTCCTCGGGCGTCGCAGCCGGGCTCGCACCCCTGAATGGGCCCCGCACCTGGGTTCCGCCCGGGCGCCGCCCCGGGCCGGGCCCCGCCCCTGGGACCCGTATTCGGGCCTCACATCCGAGCCCCTCATCTGATCTGAGCCCCGCACCTGGGTCTCACATCCGGTGCCCGCCCGGCAGGCCGCGTCGTGGTGGCCTGCCGGGTGGGAGTATGTCTACGTTCGGTCCTCTCTCGGAGCGTGATGAACACAAGCTGGCAGCGGCGGGCGGCGGCCCGTCCGAGAGCGGTCGAGGCCGCCAGGCTGATCCTGCTGTTCGCGGGCACCGTCGGCGGGGTCTTCCTCACTCGTGCGGTGATGCCCGAGCCGCCGGCCGCGTGGCCCGGCATCGCCCTGTCCGCCGTGGCCTGCGCCGCGCTGTACCGGCGACGTACCCACCCCCTGCACGTCCTCGCGGTGACCACGCTGTGCACCATGGCCGAGGGTGCGCTCGGCTACCTGATGACCCTGCTCCTGATGGGCCCGCTGCTGGTCGCGCAGTACGTCACCAACCTGCGCACACCCCGGCGCACCGCCTGGAACAGCGCACTGGCGGCCGCCGCCGGCATGGTCGTCACCGGCGTGTTCCTCACCACCCTGCACAACTCCCTGATCCTCGCCGTCGTCAACCCGGTGGCCTGGGTGCTGCTGTGCGCGGCCCTCGGCAGCTACATCCGGGTGCGCCGTGAGTACGCGGCGGCCCGCGCCGAGCATGCCGACCGCCAGCGGGAGGAGGAGGCACGCCATCGCGTGATCCAGGAACGCATGCGCATCGCCCGCGAACTGCACGACGTCGTCGCCCATCACCTGACCCTCGCCGACGCTCAGGCCGGGACCGCGGCCCATCTCGCCCGCACCCACCCGGACCAGGCCCTTGAGATCATCGCGAAACTGCCCGAGACCACGGCGGCGGCCCTGCGCGAACTCAAGGCCACCGTGGGACTCCTGCGCCAGGACACCGACCCCGCGGACGACCTGGCACCCGCGCCGGGGCTACGGCACCTGCCCGACCTCGTCGACGCCTGCGCGGCGGCCGGACTGGACGTGACCGTCACCGTCGAGGGCCGGGCGCGCCGGCTCACCCCCGTGCTCGACCTGACCGCCTACCGGATCATCCAGGAAGCGCTGACCAACGCCACCAAGCACGCCGCCACCCGCGCCGCGCGGGTACGGCTCAGCTACACCTCCCGCTTCCTGACCCTGACCATCGCCAACGACACCGCCCCCGGCCGCCCGGCCGTCACTGCCGGTCCCGGCGGCGGCTTCGGCCTGCTCAGCATGCGCGAGCGCGCCACCTCGGCGGGCGGCACGTTCCAGGCCGGCCACCGCCCGCACGGCGGCTTCGAGGTCGCCTGCTCCCTCCCGCTCGACCCTCACGACGACAGCCTTGACGAAAGCACCGCCCCATGACGATCCGTGTCCTGCTCGCCGACGACCAGGCCCTGCTCCGGGCGACCTTCCGCATCCTCATCGACTCGGTCCCGGACCTGACGGTGGTCGCGGAGGCCGCCGACGGACAGGAGGCGATCGACCTCGCGGTCAGCCACCGGCCCGATGTCGTCCTGATGGACATCCGCATGCCCCGGGTCGACGGCGTGACCGCGACCGCCGCTATCTGCTCCCATCCGGAACTGACGGGCACACACATCCTGATCCTGACGACCTTCGAGAACGACGAGAACGTGGCCAGGGCCCTGCGGGCCGGCGCCGGCGGTTTCCTCGGCAAGGGCGTCAGCCCCGACGACCTCCTGTCCGGCATCCGCACCGTCGCGGCCGGCGACGCGCTCCTCTCGCCCACGGCCACCCGCGCCCTCATCACCCGTTTCCTGGCGGCCCCGGCCACCGACGAGTTCCACACCCTCCCCGACGCGGTCAGAACCCTGACCGACCGCGAACGCGAAGTCACCGCACTCGCCGCACTCGGCAAGTCCAACGCCGACATCGCCGACCAACTGTTCCTGAGCCCCCTGACCGTACGCAGCCACATCCAACGGGCCATGACCAAACTCGACGCCCGCGACCGCGCCCAACTCGTCGTCATCGCCTATCAGAGCGGGCTGGTGAAACCGCACACGCAACGTCCGTGACGGTGCGGTCGACGAGATCGGCTCCCGCCCCGGTGCCCGTCGAGGTGAGTCACTCCCTCGGCTCCGATCCGGTCACGGTCACAGTGCCCGGCATCATGTCCGCATCCGGCCGGCATCCCGGCCGTTGACCGCATCCGGCTGTCATCCAACGCGCGGCCACCGAGCTGCTGGAGGCGGGCACCTACGACGCGACGGCCGGCGCGGCGGACTTCGGCACCGTCAACAGCGCGGTGAGCGCCGCGCGCACGAGTCGATGACCGCGCTTGGGGGTGCCTTTGCGTGCGGCGATGGGTTTCTTGGGCTGAACGCCGTGTTCCGGCCTGCTTCCGTACACGTTCCTCCTCTCGGATGTCGGTGCACGGTTCGCGTGCGCTCGCCCAGTACAGTCCGAGGAGAACCCTTGTCCCGACGCCCGGTTCACTCCGTACGCTCCGTCGCGGCCGCCGCCGCGCTGGCCGCCGTCGGCGCGCTCACCGCGGCGGCCACGCCCGCCTCGGCGCACGCCCCTGTCCACCCGCGCGCCGCCCGGCATGTCCTGCTGCTGTCCGTCGACGGACTGCACCAGTCCGACCTCGCCTGGTACATCGCCCGCCACCCGCACTCGGCGCTCGCCCGACTCGCCGGCGGCGGCGTGGAGTACACGCACGCCAGAACCACCAACCCCTCCGACTCTTTCCCGGGCATGGTCGGCCAGCTCACGGGCGGCGACCCGGGCACCACGGGCGTCTACTACGACGACACCTACAGCTCGGGCCTCCTGCCGGCCGGCACGACCAAGTGCGCCGGCGTCAAGCCCGGCGCCGAGGTCGACCTCACCGAGGACCTCGACAAGAACCAGGACTCCCTCGACGCGGGCCAGGGCCTGAGCGGACTGCCCGGCAGCATCCTGCAGATGACCGGCAATCCCACCACCCTCCTCGACCCGGCGAAGCTGCCGGTCGACCCGAAGACGTGCAGGCCGGTCTACCCGCACTCCTACTTGCGCGTGAACACCGTCTTCGAGGTGGCCCGCACGGCCGGCCTGCGCACCGCCTGGTCCGACAAGCACGCGGCCTACGACATCCTCAACGGGCAGTCCGGCAAGGGCATCCAGGACCTGTTCACGCCCGAGATCAACAGCAAGGCCATCGGCTACGCGGCGGGCGTGGACTGGACGAAGGACAACGCAGCGACCGAGCAGTACGACGGCTACAAGGTGCGCGCCGTCCTCAACGAGATCGACGGCTACGACCACAGCCGCACCCACAAGGTCGGCACCCCGGCCGTCTTCGGCATGAACTTCCAGTCCGTCTCGACCGCCCAGAAGCTTCCCGCCTCCGACGGTCTGACCGGTGGCTACCAGGCCAAGGGCGTGCCCGGTCCGCTGCTGGCGAAGAACCTCGACTTCGTGGACCAGCAGGTCGGCGCCCTCCTCACCGAACTGCGCGCGCGGCACCTCGCCGACAGCACCACGGTGATCCTGTCCGCCAAGCACGGTCAGTCGCCCACCGACCCCACGGCGCTGAACCGCATCGACGACGGGCCGCTGCTCGACGGTCTCAACGCCGCCTGGAAGGCCGCCCACCCGGGAGCCGGAGACCTGGTCGCCCACGCGGTGGACGACGACGCCATGCTGATCTGGCTCACCGACCGGTCCCAGGCCGCCGCCGACTTCGCCAAGGCCTACCTGCTCGCCCGGTCCGGCACGGGCAACGGCATCGACGGCAAGGCCCGGCCGTTCACCGCGAGCGGTCTGCAGAAGCTGTACGCGGGGACGGCCGCCGCCCGCTACTTCCACGCCCGCCCGGGTGACGACCGGGTGCCCGACCTCGTCGGCGTCACCCAGTACGGCGTCGTCTACACCGGCGGCAAGGGCAAGATCGCCGAGCACGGCGGCGCCCACGCCGACGACCTCGACGTCCCGCTCGTCGTCTCCGGCGCCGCCGCCCCGCACGGCGTGCGCGTCGACAGCCCGGTGCGCACCACCCAGATCGCCCCGACGATCCTGCGGCTGCTGGGCCTCGACCCGCGGAGCCTGGACGCCGTACGCATCGAACACACCCGGACCCTTCCCGCGCGCTGACGCCCGGCGGACTGCTCTGATCGGCCCACACGCGTTGCTCACTTTCGGTGGGCGCGTGGAAGGTGACACGGCGTGTGGGCCCGACGGAACAGGAAAACCCGCAATTCACGGTCGCAGCGCCGTCCGGCAAGACGGCCACGCCCGCGGCCACCGCAGCTGACCCCGGTCACGCTCGACGGCCACATCCTCCTTACACCAGCCCCGGACGGCGCCTTCGCCGACCGGGGCTGTCTCTTCGGATGGCGGCTCGCGCGGCTATGACACGCCTAATAGTACGCGGTGTGTAGTACTCGACATGTAGTATCCAGGCCGGCGGCCCTCGGCTTCGCCCACGCCCTCCTCGGCGGAGCTGTCACCTTGGACAGGTCGCTGCTTCGCCGACGAAAGGACCGAACCGTGCCGCTCACCGGACCGCTGTACGCCCTTTACACCCACCGCCTGCGCCGCCAGGTCAAGGGCGGGCCGCTGCCCGAGCACGTGGGGCTGATCATGGACGGCAATCGCCGCTGGGCCCGCCAGATGGGCATGACGAATCCCAGCCTCGGCCACAAGTTCGGCGCCGACCGCGTGGACGACGTGCTCTCCTGGTGCGAGACGCTGGGCATCCGGCACGTCACGGTGTTCGTCTGCTCCACCGAGAACCTGGCCCGCCGCGACGACGGCGAGGTCGCCTTCCTCATGGAGCTGATCGAACGGGTCGTGACCACCAAGCTCGCGCAGCCGGCAGCCCGCTGGCAGGTGCACATCGCCGGAACCGTCGACGGCCTCCCCGACACCACCGCCCACGCCCTGAAGCACGCCGAGGAGGCGACCCGGGGCTGTACCACCGGAGCACATGTCACCCTCGCCATCGGCTACGGCGGCCGGCAGGAGGTCATCGACGCCATGCGGGAGCTCCTGCTCGAATGTGCCGAAGCGGGGCAGTCGCCGGCCGACCTGGCGGCGAGCCTGACAGTGGACGACATCGCCCGGCACCTGTACACGGCGGGCCGGCCGGACCCCGACCTGGTGATCCGCACCAGCGGAGAACAGCGGCTGTCCAACTTCCTGCTGTGGCAGAGTGCCTACGCCGAGCTCTACTTCTGCGAGGCCTACTGGCCCGCCTTCCGCGAGGTCGACTTCCTCCGCGCCCTGCGCAGCTACGGTGCCCGGGAGCGCCGGTACGGGAAGTGAGAGCCTTCCTCCGCCACGGCTCCAGCGGCTCCTAGCACAGTGGCCTGCGCCCCAGCAAGCGGGGAGGAGTGAGGGACCCGGTCCGCGAGCGATCCACGACCCGGGCTCACACGCGCCTCCCGGCCCCTGTGCGGCGGGCGTAACCCCTGATGATCAGGCGTGGAGACACCGGCGTAATGAGGGGTTCGTACCGTCACGAAGGGTGAGATCAGGTCGAGCAGTGGACAAGGAGGCGCCCGTGGCCGCGCCGGGCTCGCTGAGCGAGGGCACGACGAAGGTGCGGACGGTCTGCTCGTACTGCGGGGTGGGCTGCGGCCTGGTCCTCGACGTCGGCATGGGGCCGGACGGGCGCCGTACGGTCCTGAAGGCGAGCGGGGACAAGGAGCACCCGGCGAACTTCGGCCGGCTGTGCACCAAGGGCGCGACCACCGCGGACATGCTCGCCGCCCCGGGCCGGCTGACCAGCGCCCTCGTCCGGCCCGAGCGCGGCGAGGAACCGCGGCCCGTGCCGCTGGCGGACGCCGTCGCCGAGACGGCTCGCCGGCTGCGCGCGATCATCGACGAGCACGGCCCCGACGCGGTCGCCCTCTACGTCTCCGGACAGATGAGCCTGGAGGCGCAGTACCTGGCGAACAAGCTGGCCAAGGGCTTCATCCGCACCAACCAGATCGAGTCCAACTCCCGGCTGTGCATGGCCAGCGCGGGAACCGGCTACAAGCTGTCCCTGGGCGCGGACGGGCCGCCCGGGTCGTACCAGGACCTCGACAAGGCCGACGTCTTCCTCGTCATCGGCTCCAACATGGCCGACTGCCATCCCATCCTCTTCCTGCGGATGATGGAGCGGGTGAAGTCGGCGGGCGCCAAGCTGATCGTCGTGGACCCGCGGCGCACCGCCACGGCCGCCAAGGCCGACCTGTTCCTGCAGATCGAGCCCGGCACGGACCTCGCGCTGCTCAACGGGCTGCTGCATCTGCTGCACGCGGAGGGGCACACCGATCCCGACTTCATCGCCGCGCACACCGAGGGCTGGGAGGCGATGCCCGGCTTCCTCGCCGACTACCCGCCCGCCACCGTCGCCGAGATCACCGGCATACCGGAGGAGCACATACGGGAGGCCGCCCGGCTGATCGGCGAGGCCGGGGAGTGGACGAGCTGCTGGACGATGGGCCTGAACCAGTCCACGCACGGCACCTGGAACACCAACGCCCTGGTCAATCTGCACCTCGCCACCGGCGCGATCTGCCGGCCGGGCTCCGGCCCCTTCTCGCTGACCGGCCAGCCCAACGCCATGGGCGGCCGGGAGATGGGCTACATGGGGCCGGGACTGCCCGGCCAGCGGTCCGTGCTCGCCGACGCCGACCGGGCCTTCGTCGAGGAGCTGTGGGAGCTGGAGCCCGGCACCCTGCGGGCCGACGGGGTCGGCAAGGGCACGGTCGAGATGTTCCAGAAGATGGCCGACGGGGACATCAAGGCGTGCTGGATCATCTGCACCAACCCGGTCGCCTCCGTCGCCAACCGCAAGACGGTCATCGAGGGCCTGGAGGCCGCCGAACTCGTCGTCACCCAGGACGTGTTCGCCGAGACCGAGACCAACGCCTACGCCGACGTCGTCCTGCCCGGCGCGCTGTGGACCGAGGCCGAGGGCGTCCTGATCAACAGCGAGCGCAACCTCACCCTCGCCCGGCCCGCCGCCGACCCGCCCGGCGAGGCGACCGCGGACTGGCGGATCATCGCCGCCGTGGCCCGGGAGATGGGCTACGAGGAGGGCTTCGCGTACGACAGCGCCGAGGAGGTCTTCGAGGAGATCAAGCGCGCCTGGAACCCGGTGACCGGCTGGGACCTGCGCGGGGTGAGCTACGAGCGGCTGCGCACCACGCCCGTGCAGTGGCCGGCGGCGAGCGCCGACGGTCCCGACCGCAATCCGATCCGGTATGTCGGAGAGGACTCAACAGCCGGGGCACCGACCTTCCCGACCGCGAGCGGCCGTGCGGTCTTCTACGCCCGCCCGCACATACCCGCGGCGGAGATGCCCGACGACGACTACCCGTTCGTGCTCAACACCGGCCGGCTCCAGCACCAGTGGCACACGCTCACCAAGACGGCCAAGGTGGCCAAGCTGAACAAGCTGAACCCCGGGCCCTTCGTGGAGGTGCATCCCGAGGACGCGGCCCGACTGGACCTGGCCGAGGGCGATTCCGTGGAGGTCGCCTCGCGGCGCGGGCGGGCGGTGCTTCCCGCGGTCGTCACCGACCGGGTGCGGCCGGGCTGCTGTTTCGCGCCGTTCCACTGGAACGACCTGTTCGGCGAGTACCTCAGCGTCAACGCCGTGACCAGCGACGCCGTCGACCCGCTGTCGTTCCAGCCCGAGTTCAAGGTGTGCGCGGTGTCGCTGACCAAGGTGGCCACCCCGGTGACCGTGCAGACTCCGGTGCCGGCGGCCCCCGAGGCCATGACCCCGGGGCCCGCCGGGGCCGCTCCGGCTGCCGTCGCGCCGCCTGAGGCGTCCGCCGCCCTGCCGACGGCGTCCGTCCCCACCCCGTTCGGGCTGGAAGCCGCACCGCCACCGGTCCTGGCCGACCACGAACGCCGCTATCTCACCGGCTTCCTGGCCGGTATCCCGTTCGGCTCGGCGGGCGTACCGGTCCTGCCGGAGAACGCCCCGTTCAGCCCGGAGCACGCCCTGTGGGTCAACGGCGTACTCGCCGGGATGTACTCCAGGTCCGAGCCGGCGCCCGCACACGGGACCGGCGACTCTGCGCAGCCGTCCACCCCGGCCGCGGCCGGTCCCCGCCGCCAGGTCGTGATCCTCTGGGCCTCGCAGACCGGGAACGCCGAGGAGTTCGCGTTCGCCGCGGTGGAGCGGCTCACCGCCGACGGCCACGCCGCCTCCCTCCTGCCCATGGCCGAGGCGGACCCCGCCGCGCTGCCGTCCGACGCCGACCTGCTGCTGATCACGAGCACCTTCGGCGACGGCGACGCCCCCGACAACGGCGCCGGCTTCTGGGACGCCCTCGCCGCGCCCGACGCCCCGCGCCTGAACGGCAGGCGGTACGCCGTCCTGGCCTTCGGCGACTCCTCCTACGACGACTTCTGCGGCCACGGCCGCCGCCTGGACCGGCGCATGGCGGAACTGGACGCGACACCCCTGGCCCCGCGCACCGACTGCGAACCGGACTACGAGAGCGCGGCCGGAGCCTGGCTCGACCAGGTGCGCTCCGCGCTGCAGACCTCCGAACAGCCGGCCCCCCTCACCCTCCCGGCGGCCCCGCGGCCGAGCCGTCCCGCGCCCGTCATCGCCCACCTCACCGGCAACCGCCTGCTCAGCCTGCCC
The DNA here is from genome assembly GCF_020181035.1 of Streptomyces sp. CoH27. GTDB lineage: Bacteria > Actinomycetota > Actinomycetes > Streptomycetales > Streptomycetaceae > Streptomyces > Streptomyces camelliae. The sequence goes on along the minus strand of NZ_JAIQYY010000019.1, from coordinate 116,041 downwards.
GGCGCGGGCAAGGAGGTCCGGCGCTTCACCTTCGACACCCGCGACAGCGAGGCCCCGCTGGTCTACGAGGCCGGGGACGCCCTGTCCGTACACCCCGTCAACTGGCCGGAGCTGGTGACCGAATGGCTGGCCGTCACCGGTCTCGACGCGGACACGGCCGTCACCCTCAAGACCGTCGGAGAGGTGCCGTTCGGCGAAGCCCTGCTCCGGCACCTGGACATCACCCGGGTCACTCCCGACCTGCTGCGCTTCGCCGCCGACCGCACCCGCGACCCGCGCGAGCTGCGCAAGCTGCTCCGGCCGGACAACAAGGGCGAGCTGGCGCAGTGGTCCTGGGGACGGCAGGCCGTCGACGTGGTCGGAGAGTTCGGCGTCCGGGCCGGGGCGCAGGAATGGGCGGACGTGCTGGGGCGGCTGCAACCCCGGATGTACTCCATATCGTCCAGTCCCCTGACCGACCCGCATCTGGTCTCACTGACCGTCTCCGTCGTCCGCTACGAGAACCTGGGCGGCCGCCCCCGCCAGGGCGTGTGCTCCCCCTTCCTCGCCGACGCCGAGCCCGGCACCCCGGTGCCGGTCCGCGTCCAGCGGGCGCCGCACTTCCGGCCGCCCGCCGCCCCCGCCACCCCCGCGGTGATGGTGGGCCCCGGCACCGGCGTCGCCCCCTTCATCGGCTTCCTGGAGGAACGCCGGGCCCGCGGCCACCGCGCGCCGAACTGGCTCTTCTTCGGCGAACAGCACCGGGCGACGGACTTCTACTACGAGGAGGAGCTCACCGCGTTCCTCGCCGACGGCACGCTCAGCCGCCTGGACACCGCCTTCTCCCGTGACCAGCGTGCCAAGGTCTACGTCCAGGACCGTATGCGCGAACACGGCCCGCTGCTGTGGTCCTGGCTCCAGGACGGCGCCCACTTCTACGTCTGCGGCGACGCCTCCCGCATGGCCAAGGACGTCGACCAGGCCCTGCGGGAGATCGCCGTCGTGCACGGTGGCCTGGACGAGACGGAGGCCGCGGTCTACGTCAAGCAGCTCGCCGCCGACAAGCGCTATGTGCGGGACGTGTACTGAAGAAACGGTCTCCGTTGCGTAGCGCGCAGGTCAAGGACGGGTCATGGGTGCGGAAGGCGGGTTGCGGCGGGCGGTATGGTTTCAAGGCTGGTCCCCCCGTCCCGAGGGGTGACGCGGCCGCGACCGGGAGGAGGCGACATGGACAGTAGTCCGGGCCATAGTCGGCCCCTCATCGTGTTGTCCGCGCCATTCTTCCGCGGCCCGGAGCAGCCTCTTCTTCCCTGACCCCCGACCGGCCACCGGCACACCGGCCCAGGTCGGCCGGTGTGCTGTCGTGCGCCCGGCGCGCCCGGCGCGCGGTCCGGGGGAGGACGTGCGCTGCCGTGGGCCGCCCGTAGCCCCGTCACGCCGGGGCAAGGGGGTGTTCACTTTGGCTGCCCACACTCTGCTCATGTCCACTTCGGCCCGTCTGCGAGACCGCCGTGTCAGTCTGGAGCGCCGTGCCACCGCGTCCAAGGCGGTCCGCACCTCGCTGGTCTCCCTCGCCGGGCTGATCGGCGGTCCGGTCACCAACCAGTCGGGCGACGAGGTGGGCCGCGTCGTCGACGTCGTCGCCCGGCTCTACGGCACCGACTCCTACCCTCCGGTCACCGGGCTCATCCTGCGCATCGGCCGACGCCACACCTTCGTGCCGGCCGACGCCGTCGGCAAGGTGCACGCCGGACACGTACGGCTGCGCACCGCCCGCGTCGACCTGCGGGACTTCGTGCGCCGGCCCGGCGAGGTGCTGCTGGCCAAGGACGTCCTCGACCACCAGCTGGTCGACGTCGACGGCGTACAGGTCACCCGGGCCGCCGACCTGTATCTGGCACCCCTGGTGGACCAGATCGTCCTGGTCGGGGTGGACGTCTCGCTGCCCACCCTGCTGCGCCGGCTCGGCCCGCGCCGCTGGCAGGCCCGCCCCACGCCGGAGCGGGTGCTGGACTGGCAGTCCGTCGCGCCCTTCGCCGAGCAGGCCACCGAGGGCCCGCCCGAGGTGCGGCTGCGCGCCTCCCGGGCGGCGCTGCACCGGCTGCGCCCGGCCGACCTCGCCGACATCCTCGAAGACCTCGGCCGCGCCGAACGCCAGCAGCTGCTGGGCTGGCTGGAGCCGGAGCGGGCCGCCGACGCGCTGGAGGAGATGGAACCGGCCGAGCTGCAGAACCTGCTGCGCGAGGCCCAGCCGGAGCACGCGGCCCGCCTGGTCGACGAGATGGAGCCCGACGAGGCCACCGACGCCCTGCGCGACCTCACCCGCGAGGAGCGCGAAGCCCTGCTGACCCGGATGCCGAAGGACGAGGCGGCCGAACTGCGCCGGCTGCTGACCCACCGGGAGGGCACGGCGGGCGGTGCCATGACCACGCTGCTGATCACCGCCCGGCAGGACGAGTCCGTCGCCGAGGTGCGCGGCCGGCTGGCCGAACAGGCCGAACACCGCACCGAGATCGACGCGGTCGCCGTCGTGGACGGCACGGACCGGCTGCTGTCCGACATCCCCCTGTTCGACCTGGCGGTGGCCGAGGACACCACCCCGATCGCCGACCTGGTCGCCTGGCGGGTCCAGTTCGGCCCGCCGGACACCGTGCACGCCGACACCTCCCTGGCCGAGGCAGCCGACCAGCTCGTCGCGGCCCGTGCCTCCTCACTCCTGGTGGTCGACGACAGCGACCGCCCGCTCGGCCGGATCCTGGCCGACGATCTGCTCGACGCCCTGCTGCCCGAACGCGGCCGGCTGCACTTCCGGAGGTTCCTCCAGTGACCCGCGACCTCGACACCGCCACCGCGGCACCGCAGGCCCCCGCGCGCCGGACCGGCTGGCGGCGCCTCACCATGATCGCAGCCGTCGCCGGACCCGGACTGGTCGCCGCGAACGCCGGCAACGACGCGGCCGGCATCGCCACCTACGCCTCGGCCGGCTCCCAGTACACCTACGGCACCCTCTTCTTCATGGTGCTCGTCACCATCGCCCTGGTGATGGTGCAGGAGATGGCCGTACGCCTCGGCGCCCACACGGGCAAGGGCCTGGGAGCCCTGATCCGCGAACAGTTCAGCCTGCGCCTGACCGCGCTCGCCGTGTCCTGCCTGCTGCTCGCCAACACCGGCCTGGTCGTGTCCGAGTTCGCCGGCATCGGCGCCGCGTTCGAGCTCCTCGGCGTGCCGAAGTGGGCGGTCATCCCGCCGGCGGCGGTCCTGCTGTGGGCGCTGGTGCTGTTCGGCTCCTACCACTGGGCCGAACGCATCTTCCTCATCATGTCGCTGGCCTTCTTCGCGTACCCGCTCGCGATGATCCTCGGCCACCCCCACTGGGGCGCGGTCGGCCACAACCTGGTCATCCCGCACGTCGAGGCGAACAAGGACTTCATCCTGCTCGCGGTCGCCCTGATCGGCACGACCGTCAGCCCGTACATGCAGTTCTACGCCGCCGCGGGCGTCGTGGACCGGGGCGCCAAGCCCGCCGACTACCCGCTGATCCGCGCCGACGCCATCCTGGGCGCCGTCTTCGCCTGTCTCATCAGCCTGACGATCATCATCGCCACGGCCTCCGCCATCGGCGGCACCGGCCCGCTGGACTCCGCAGCCCAGGCCGCCGAGGCCCTCAAACCGGTCGCGGGCCAGGGCGCGGAGCTCCTGTTCGCGCTCGGCCTGCTCGGCGCCTCCGCCCTGGCCGGCGCCGTCGTCCCGCTCTCGGCCAGCTATGCCATAGGAGAAGCCGCCGGCGTGGAGCGCTCCGTCTCCCGCAGCTTCCGCGACGCCCCGCTCTTCCTCGGCCTGTTCACCGCCCAGATCGTGCTGGGTGCCACGGTGGCCATGACCCCGGTCGACGTCATCCAGCTGCTGATCGGCACCCAGGTCCTCCAGGGCCTGATCAGCCCCGTCGTCCTGGTCTACCTCCTGGTCCTGACCAACCGCCGCTCCGTCCTCGGCCCGGCGGCCAACGGCCCGCGCTACCGCATCGCCGCCACCGCTGTGGTCGTCGGTGTCGCGGCCATGTCGACGATCCTCCTCGTGCAGACGGTCCTGGGCTGGTTCGGTCTTGCCTGATCCCCGCCCTTCACCCCGGCGCGCGGCACCCCGATGCCAGGTCCCGGCCCGCCGGGGACTACCGTCCCGTGGTGGACCCGAGCCGGACTCTTCCGCGCCGAGCCCGCCATACCGAACCAAAGGAGGACGATCCGCATGGATGGCCACGCGCTGACCGCCCTGTCGGCCGGCGAGCTGCCCGAGCTGACCACAGGACGTCTGCTGTCCACCTGGCAGCTCGACATCCCCGCGCTGCTGCTGGTCATCGCCCTGGGCGCGCTCTACGGCCGGGGCGTCGCGCGGCTGCGCCGGCGGGGCGAGTCCTGGCCGCCGGGCCGCGTCGCCGCCTTCGTGCTGCTCGGCCTGGGCGCGCTGGTGGTGGCCACGATGTCCGCGCTGGCCGTCTACGACCATGTGCTGTTCTGGCCGGCCGCCGTGCAGAACATCCTCCTGGACCTGGTCGCCCCGCTGGGCCTCGCCCTCGGCGACCCGCTCCGGCTGGCCGTCCTGGCCCTGCCGGAGAGCGCCGGCGGGCGGGTGCGCCGGGTGATGTCCGGCCGCCTGGTACGCGTACTGACCTTCCCCCTGGTCAGCACCGCCCTGGTGCTGGCCACGGAGCTGACGGTCTACTTCACGCCGTACTTCGCCACCGCACTGCGCGTGGGCTGGCTGCACGAGCTGATGTATCTGCACCTGCTCGTGGCCGGCTCCCTGTTCGTCGTACCGGTGCTGACCCACGAGGAGGCACTGCCCAGCTGGTGCACCCACCCGGTACGGGCGGGACTGGTCTTCCTGGACGGCATCGTCGACGCGGTCCCCGGCGTGGTCGTGATGACCCACGGCACCCTGATCGCGGGCGCCTGGTACCTGCACCACGCGCCGGCCTGGTCCCCGGACGTCCGGCACGACCAGCAGCTCGGCGGCGGCGCGATGCTCAGCATCGCCGAGCTGGTCGCGCTGCCCTTCCTGCTGGCCCTGCTGTACCAGTGGGCGCGTGCGGAGCGGGTCCAGAACGCCGCGCTGGACCGCCGCCTGGACGCGGAACTCACCCCTGCCGTCGTACCCGCGGCCACCTCCGCCCCCGTCCCCGAGGCGCCGTCGGCCGAGCGGGTACGGCCGTGGTGGGAGACCGAACAGAACGATGTCGCCGCCAGGATCCGCAGCCAGCACCGGGAGAAGTGACCGGCCCGGCCGGAGCCGGACCCAGCGGCAACCGGTTGCCGCGTCCCGGCTACCGTGACCGGGCATGAGCGCGGACCACTGGCTGGCAGACACTCGAACCTCCTACGACACGGTCGCCGGGAGCTACGCCGACTTCGTACGCGAGGCTCTGGCCGGGGCGCCGTACCTGCGCGCGTCGCTGGCGCTCTTCGCCGACCTGGTGAATGCTGCCGGCGGTGGGCCGGTGGCGGACGTGGGCTGCGGACCGGGGCATGTCACCGCGCATCTGCGCGCGCTGGGTGTCGACGCCTTCGGCATCGACCTTTCCCCCGCGATGGTCGACGTGGCCCGCCGCGACCACCCCGGACTGCGGTTTGAGGTGGGCTCGATGACGGACCTCGACCTCGCCGACGCCTCACTCGCCGGCCTGCTCGCCTTCTGGTCGCTGATCCATGTTCCCGACGAGGCCGTCCCCACGGTCTTCGACCACTTCCGGCGCGTCCTGCGCCCCGGCGGACCCCTGCTCCTCGGCTTCCGCACCGGCGACGAGTCGACGCTGAAGGCGCGGGGCTACGGCGGCCATCCGATGCACGTCCACGTCCACCGCCGCCGGCCCGACCGGGTCGCTGACCGGCTGCGCGCGGCCGGATTCACCGTCGAGGCGCACATGGCGCTCGACCTCGACAAGAGCGCCTCCGGCGCGATCCTCTTCGCACGCCGCCGGTCCTAGAGCGTGTTGGGGAAGGGGCTTGTTGCCGGTATTCAAGGGAGCGGGGCCTTGGCAGACAGCAGGTCGCCTACCGCCGCCACCAGCCAAGCCATCGTCTGCCGAGCCCACCAGCATGCGGCCGGGGCCCGCAAGAAGGGGGCTCCCGGTCCGGCCCCGTCGTCCGCCAACGGCGTGGCGCCCGAGCCGGACGACCACACGCCGGGCCGCTCGCGCGGTGGCCTCGGCCGGGCCACGGGCCGGCCGACCGGGCCTGCTCCTCCCGGGCCATCCGCGCATACCTGCGCCGCCGGCAGATCCCGCACACCATCCCGGAGAAGCGCGACCAGGCCGGACACGCCCTGGTCCCGGGTCCGGCCCGCGCACCGCGCCCCGCGGGCCGGACGGACGGGATCAGCGGCCGAGCGCGCCCAGTACGGCGTCCGCCATGGCGTGTTCACCGGTGGCGTTCGGATGGAGCGACAGGGCGGGAGAGGTGGGGATCAGTCCCTCGATCCAGGGCGACGAGGAACAGCTGTCGTGGCCCAGGGTCGCGGTGAGCGTGTCCACGTAGGTGGCGTCCTCGGCTCGGGCGGTGGTGGCGACCGTGTCGTCGAGCTCGCCGAGAACCGAGCGCAGGAACGCGATGTCCCCGGTCGTGACGGGCATCTTGCCCAGGCACTGCCCGGGGTCGTCGGGAAGCACCGCCGGATAGCCGACGACGAGCACCCGGGCCTGCGGGGCGTGCGCGTGGATCAGCTGGAGGGCACTGCCGAGCTGCGCCGCGGCGGAGTTCAGCCGATCGCTGAGGGTGTTCCGGTAGTAGTCACGACAGGGGGTGCCGAGCGGATCGGTCACGGAGAGGGCGGAGCAGGTGGCGGCCACGTCGCCGAATCCGAAGTCGGACGTGCCGAGGTTGTCGCCCGCAACGGTGAGCGTGACGAGGCTGGTGTCCGGTGTCACGGCGTCGAGTTGCGGGCCGTTGACGACGGCCCCGGCGTCCGTCTGGGCCGTGGTGAGCGCGCTGACCTTCGCACCGGCGCAGGTCACGTCCCGGTACGCCGGCGGGGCCAGCGACTGCGCGACGAGGTGGCCGTAGTCGTGGTCGGAGCGCAAGCACAGGCCCGCGGACTGCGCGGGGACGCCGGCGCCGGCGGCGTACGAGTCCCCGAGCGCCACATAGGTGCCGCTCCCGCCGGAGTCCGAGGCCGTCGCGTGGGCGGCGGTGGCGGAGGCGGTCGCCAGGAGCAGGCCGCCGGCGAGGGCGGATGCCCATCTCCTGAGCGCCTTGGCGCGGGGGGCGGCCTCGCGTGGGTGCGGGGCTCGGTGGGTGTGGTGCGTGCTCGTGGATGCGGCTCTGGGCACGGTTGCTCCTGGGGAGGTGCGACGACGGAAGACCAACTCCGGTACCGGCCGGTAACGTTGCCGTCATCGTCGTAGCCGCCCGCCCCACGGGCCATGTGCCCGCGGACAGCGGAGCACCGGCCCCGTTGTCCCCGTGCACAAGCGCCCTGTGCGCCGGGCGCCTCTTTGTAACCTGCCGGTCATGAGCCGCACACCGCCGCCGCCTGCCGCGATCGCCCCCGTCGCGGCCGCACTGCTCGGCCGCGCGCCCGACCTGGGCGCCCGCATGGCCCGCCGCATCCGCGCCGAAGTCGGCTACTACGGCGGCGAAGGACCCGTCACCTTGGAGGAGTTGACCGCCAGCTGCCGACGCAACACGGAGCTGGTCTTCGGGCAGTTGGCCGACGGCTGTACGGGCGGCATGGAGCCGGCCGAGGAGACGGGCCGCAGAGCGGCACGCGAGGGAGCGCCTCTGGGGGAACTGCTGCACGCCTACCGCGTCGGCTCGGAGTTCCTGTGGTCCGAGCTCGCGGCCGCGGCCCGTGCCGCGGACGCCGTCACCGCCGACACCGTCGTGGCCCTCGCGGCGTGGTGGGTGAACGAGGGCCTCGCGGCGGCGGCCAGCGACGCCTACCGCGAAACCGCCTCGGAACTGCTGCTCCAACGCGACCGTGAGCGGTCCGTGCTGGTCGAGGCCCTGTTCACGGGTGTGCTCACCGACCGCACCACCCTCTGGGAGGCCGCTGACGCGCTCGGCCTGCCGGCCGAGGGGCCCTTCCTGGTGGTGGCGGCCGGTGTCCCCACGCCTGGGCGGGAGGCGCTGCCCGGCATCGAGCCCCGGCTGCTGGCCGAGGGGGTCCGCTCGGCCTGGCGGCTGCTGCCCGACCTTCAGGTCGGCGTCGTGGCGGCCCGCGGCCCGGACGCCGGGGACGCCGCCCTGCGCGTCCTCGGCGGTCTCCCCGCGGCCCGGGTGGGGGTCAGCCCCGCGTACCACGCCCTGCGCGACACCCCCAGGGCGCTGCGGCTGGCCCGCCTCGCGCTGGCCCGGGTGCCGCGGAACGCCACGGGCGTCGTACGGTTCGACGACGGACCGGTGGCCCTGCTGGTGGCCGCGTCGGTGGACGAGGCCACCAGGATCGCGCGCACCGTCCTCGCGCGCGTACTCGACCTGCCCCGCGAGGAACGGGACCGGCTGCTGGAGACCCTGGAGCAGTGGTACGCGGCCGGCGGCTCGGCGGCCGACGCGGCGCGGGGGCTGTACTGCCATCGCAACACCGTCCGCTACCGGCTGCGCCGGCTGGAGGCCCTGACCGGCCGCTGTCTCCAGGACCCGCGCGCGGTCGCCGACCTCTCGGTGGCCCTCCACGCGCTACGGCTGCTGCCGCCCGAGGAATGGTGAGCCGCCGATCGCCTGACTCGGCGCCAGTTTTGCGTGGTCGGTGTCGGGGAGCCAGTCGCGCTGCGGGGAGTACTCCAGCCAGCGGCGGGCGCGGGCGGTCTCGGCGAAGCCGCGCAGCAGGGTGTCCAGCAGCGGGTGACGGCAGGAGTCGGACCAGGCCAGCGACCAGGCGTACAGCGGGGTCGGGTCCGCCAACGGGATGCTGCGCAGGCCCGCGTGGTCCGGCAGCGGCGCGTCGGCGGGGAAGAGGGTGAAGCCTTCGCGGTCGGCGCGGATGTGCTGGAGGAGGTGGTCCAGGCCCAGGTTGGGGCCGTCGTGCCGCCGGGTGATGCGGAACTCGTCGGCGAAGCGGCGCAGGAAGTCCAGGCGGCTCAGTTCGGCCGGGCTCCACAGGACGCCGTCGCGCAGATCGGCGGGCCGGAGCGCATCCGCACCGGCCAGCGGGTGGGACGGACCGAGCACCACGTCGACGGGTTCCAGCCGCACCAGCCGCTGGGTCAGCCCCGCCTCCCGCCCGTCCGGCAGCGGATGCACCCGGCCGAATCCCAGGTCCGTGTCACCGCGCAGCAGCGCCTGGGCCACTGACGGCCAGTCACGTCCGGGGCCCGGCTCCCACCGCACCGGATCGGAGGCCTGGACGGCGGCGACGGTGCGCATCGGCGCGTACAGATGCCCCCACGTGTCGATCCGTACGGCCGCTCCGGCGCCCGTGACCGCCGCGACCGCGCGTTCGCCGGCCGCGAGCGCCTCACGCGCGGCCGGCACGAACCGCTCGCCCGCCGCGCTCAGCCGGACGCCGCCCTGGCGCTCGAAGAGCCGGGCGCCGAGCAGCTCCTCCAGCCTGGCGATGCGCTTGGACAGCGCCTGCTGGCTGGTGCCGAGCTCCTCGGCGGCACGCCCGAAGTGCAGCGTGCCGGCCGTGGTGACGAAGGCGCGGACCAGGGCGAGGTCGAGATCCATGCCGCTGACCTTATGCGACAACGCGGGGTTGTCGGCCGGCCGGTCCGGTTGTTGGCCGGGTCGGCGCCCGGGCCGGTCAGATGGTCTCCGACGCGACAACCGACCGACGGCCGACAGGCCGGCGAGGAGGACGACACCGATGAAAGCCTTCATACCGACCGGGGATCCCGCCGAGCCCGTCGTGCTCGCCGACGTCGCCGAGCCGACGCTCCGCCCCGACGAAGCCCTGGTGAAGGTCGAGGCGTTCTCCGTCAACCGGGGCGAGACCTTCAAGCTGGAAAAGCCCGTCGCCGGTGACCGCCCCGGCAAGGACATCGCGGGCCTGGTGGTGCAGCCGGCCGCCGACGGCAGCGGACCGTCGGGCATCACCCGGGTGGTGGGACACCCCATGTCCGGGGGCTGGGCGGAGTACGTGGCAGTGCCCACCAGCGCGCTCGCCGAACTGCCCGACAGCGTCAGCACGCTCCAGGGCGCGGCCCTGCCCCTGGCCGGGCTCACCGCACTGCGGCTGCTGCGCACGGCCGGACCCGTCCTGGGCCGGCGGATCCTGCTCACCGGCGCCTCCGGGGGAGTGGGCCACTACGTCACCGAGCTGGCGGCGGCCGCCGGGGCCCAGGTCACCGCGGTGACCCGGGACGCCGAGCGCGGCGCGCGGCTCGTCGAACTCGGCGCCGCCGACATCGTCCACGACGTCGCCGACGCCCGAGGACCGTACGACATCGTGCTGGAGTCGACCGGCGGCCAGGCCCTCGCCACCGCCCTGGCCCGCCTCGCCCGGCGCGGCACCCTCATCTGGTTCGGGCAGGCCGGCCGCACACCGGTGACGCTCGACTTCTTCGACTTCTTCACCGGCCCCGAATCGGCCGTCGTCCGGCACTTCCACTACCTCGACGCCGACACCCGTCTCGCCGACGACCTGGCCGTGCTGGTCCGGCTGACCGCCGAGGGCCGGCTGCGTCCCGAGATCGGCCGGGTCGCGGACTGGGCCGACACCGCGACCGCACTCACCGACCTGCGCGACCGCCGTATCCGGGGCAAGGCCGTCCTCACGCTGTCCTGAACCACGCTCAGACCGACGGATCTCACCACTCACCCAAGGAGTACGACCATGACCACCACCGACCCCAGGGCCGTCGTCATCCGCTACGTCGAGGCCGTACGCGACGGTGACGCCGACGTCATCCACGACAGCTTCGCCGCGGACGCGACCTGGCACTACCCGGGCAGCCTGCCCGTCTCCAAGGTGTGGCACGGCCGCGACGAGATCATCAACGAGTTCCTCGGCAGCATGGGAACGGTCTTCGTCCCCGGCACCGTGGAGATCGAACTGGTCAGCACGATAGCCGAGGGCGACCGCGTGGTGGCGGAATGGACCTCCAAGGCCAGGACCGTGTACGGCGGCGTCTACGACAACCGCTGCCTCGGCATCTACACCGTCCGCGACGGCAGGATCACCTCGGTCGTCGAATACGCGGACACCCACCATGTGGCCGCGACCCTGTTCCCGGGCCACGACGCCGAGTGAACGCGCCCCTCGGTCGCCGCCGGTCGACGTCTCAGAGATCCTTCCGCATCAGCACGCACATCGTCTCGTACCGGCGGACGGACCCGTCAGACCCTTCCACGTCCCAGGCATCCGGCGCGCGACCGTACGGGACGTACCCCAGGCGCTCGTACAGGGCCCGGACCCGCGGATTGTCCTCTTCCACGGCGAGTTCGGCCCTGCCCAGCCCACGGCCCGCGATGCGCTGTTCGGCGGCGCGGATCAGCAGCGTACCCAGGCCGCAGCACTGCAGCGCCGGGAGCACGGCGAGCTGCCAGATGGTCCCGGCGCCCTCGTGGGCCCGGTAGTCGACACCGCCGATCGCCACCGGCAGATCCACCGGGGTGCACACGGCAGGGCTCGCACCGGCACCGCCGCGGAACCGAAATTCCCAGGTGGTCGTGGTGACGGATCCCTTACGGTGCCCAGATGGTGACGGTGCGAGAGATGACGGAAGCCGACATCCGGGCTGTGTCGGCGATACGGGTGACCGGCTGGAAGGCCGCGTACGCCGGGATCCTGCCTCGGTCCTACCTCGATGGCATGACGGTCGAGGCGGATGCGCGGCGGCGCCGACAGCACGTCACGCGGCCGCGGCACGGCGTGGCCGACCTGGTGGCGGTCGACGCCGGCGGAGCGGTCGTGGGCTGGGCCTGCCTAGGCCCCTGTCGCAGTGCCGACACCACCTCCGGGACCGCCGCCGAGCTGTACGCCCTCTACGTCCAGCCCGCGCTCATCGGCTCCGGTATCGGTCGCACACTGCTCGAAGCCGTGCATGCCCGCGCGCTCGGCCATGGTTTCGACCAGGTGCTGTTGTGGGTCCTCACCGGCAACATGCCGGCGCGTAGCTTCTACGAACGCGCCGGCTACGTCCCCGACGGGGCGGTCCAGGCCGACGACTACGACGGTGTGTCCGTACCTGAACTCCGTTACCGTCGCGCCCTGTAGCAGGCGCCCTTCGGCAGGGCCCAGTTGACGTCGGACACGTGCCCCCACCCCTTCGTCTTCAGCTCCTCGCTGCCCCGTACCTCCTTCCGGGAGGTTTCAGCGTGGCCTGTTGCGCGGATCGTAGGCGGCGGCGGTTAGTGTGCTGACAGGAACGCGGCAGCAGTACCGGCACCCCGACGAGGAGAAGCGCGATGGTTTCCGCCGAGCCCACCTACGCCGTCACCGGTGCCACCGGGCGCCTGGGCGGACGGATCGCCCGCCGCCTGGCCGCAGCGGGCATCCCGCAGACCCTCCTGTGCCGCACCCCGGCCCGCGCCCCCGAGCTGCCCGGAGCGACGGCCGTACCCGGTGCGTACGGGAACCACGACGCCGTCGTACGTGCGCTGCGCGGCACCGACCGCGTCTTGATGGTCTCCGCCTCGGAGTCTCCCGACCGCCTCGACCAGCACCGCACCTTCGTCGACGCCGCGGCCGAGGCCGGCGTCGCCCACCTGGTGTACATCTCCTTCTACAGCGCCGCGCCCGACGCGACCTTCACGCTGGCCCGCGACCACTGGCACACCGAGCAGCACATCCGCTCCAGCGGCGTTCCGTTCACGTTCCTGCGTGACAACCTGTACGCCGACTTCATGCCCGGCCTGGTGGGCGAAGACGGTGCGATCCGCGGCCCCGCCGGGGACGGCCGGGCCGCCGTGGTCGCGCAGGACGACATCGCGGACGCCGCGGTCGCGGTGCTGCGTGAACCGGGCCCGCACGCCGGTCGCACCTACGACCTGACCGGCCCCGAGGCACTGACGCTCACCGAGATCGCGGCCACGCTCGCCGAGGTCACCGGGCGCCCGGTCTCGTACGTGCCTGAGACGGTCGAGGACGCCTACGCCTCCCGCGCGGGCTACCAGGCTCCCGACTGGCTCCTCGACGCCTGGGTCTCCACCTACACCGCGATCGCCGACGGTTCCCTCGCCGGGGTGAGCACCGCCATCGAGGACCTGACCGGCCACCCCGCCACCGCACTGGCGCAGGTGCTGCGCAGCGCGGGCGCCGCTCGCTAGCCGGCTTCCCGCGCCATCACGCGGCGGGCCGCCTCGGACTCCGCCGCCGGCGGGGACAGCTCGTCCAGAGTGTCGAGCTCGTCGTCGGATTCCAGTTCCCGTTCCCAGGCCGCCGCCAGCTGTTCCTGCTCCTGGCGCGGCCTGGCGCTGACAGCATCGCGGTGTTCCGGGTCCAGGGCCGCCAGGAATCGTTCCACCGGGTCCGAGGTCATACCGTGCTCCTTGTCGCAGGGAAGGATGGGTGTCACTCGTGGCCCAGCATGGCCAGAACGGGCCCGCCCCGGCCGCCCGACACCACCTGGAAACACCCTGATGGCCGCGCCGCTCCCCCCGGAGCCAGGAGGACGCCGGGCCGCTGCTCGCACCGACCGAGATCAACAGCCTTATGTACAGGACCACTTCAGTGGCCCACGCGCAGTGCGTCCCCGGAGGCCGATCCGGCCCGGCGTGCCGCGACGGCCATGATGACGACGGACGTCAAGGTGATGCCCGCGCCGACGTAGAGCGGGGCGGTGTAGCCGAGGCCCGCGGTGATGGCCAGGCCGCCGAGCCAGGCGCCGAGGGCGTTGCCGACGTTGGAGGCGGAGACGTTGGCGCTGGCGGCCAGTGCCGTGCCGTGGGCGACGTCGGTGACGCGGGTGATCAGTCCGGGGACACTGGCGAACCCGGACACTCCCATCAGGAACACCAGGATCACGGACGCCGTGGCGCTGCCGGCCAGCAGACCGAACACGGCCAGGGTGACGGTGAGTGCGAGGAGGGAGAGGAGCAGGGCGCGGTCGCGGTCGTGGTCGGCGGCCCGTCCGCCGATCAGGTTGCCGACGACCAGACCGACGCCGTACACCATCAGCAGCCAGGCGACGTCGGCCGGGGAGAAGCCGCTGACCTCGGTGAAGGTGTAGGCGATGTAGCTGAACGCGCCGAACATCCCGCCGTAGCCGAGCGCGGTGGCCGCCAGTGTCAGCCAGACCTGCCAGGACCGGAAGGCGCGGAACTGGGCTCGCAGGGCGGTGGGCGGCAGCGGGCCCGAGCCGTCCGGGGCCGTCGGCGGCTGGGCCCGGTCCGCCCGGCCGGGGACGAGGACGGCGATGCCCACCAGCGCCAGCACGCCGACCGCCGTGACCGCCCAGAACGCCGCCCGCCAGCCCCACCGCTCGCCGACCAGCGCGCCGAACGGCACGCCCAGGACGTTCGCGACGGTCAGCCCGGCGAACATGACCGCCACGGCGCGGGACTTCCGCTCGGGCGCGACCAGGTCGCGCGCGACCAGTGAGCCGATCCCGAAGAACGAGCCGTGGCACAGCGCCGCGACGATCCGCCCGAGCAGCATCACCGGATAGCCGGGCGCGACGGCGGACAACAGGTTGCCGATGACGAACAACGCGACGAGGCCGACCAGCACGCTCTTGCGGGGCAGCCGCGTCGTCGCCGCGGTCAGCGCGATGGCGCCGATCGCCACACTGAGCGCGTACCCGGAGATCAGCCGGCCCGCCGCCGCCTCGGACACCGCGAAACTCGACGCCACCTGCGGCAGCAGCCCGGCGATCAGAAACTCGGTCAGCCCTATCCCGAAACCTCCGAGCGCGAGCGCGAGGAGGCCGCTCGGCATCCGTCGCGGTCCGGGCGTGAGGCCGGTTTCGCTCATGGGACGACCCTCACCCCGCGGCGGCGGATCCGTCCATGGACAGAGGCCGGCGTCCCTTGGACGAAAGTGAAAGTGAAGGTGTCCGGTCCGGTCGTAACCGATGGGCAGCCGGGGAACCTGTACTGACTTCCGCTTCCGGTGGTTGTGACGGGTCAACGGGCGCTCTGTGACAGGTCATCAAGCGTCTCCGCCTCGGGCGTGTGAGGATCGACGACCATGACCGGCAGTGAGCAGGAGCCCATGGACAGCGGCCTGGCCTGGGACGACGAGCAGGACTTCGCCGACGCGGACCGGGGGTTCGTCGCCCGGCTGGACCCCGGTGTGGTGCGGGACGCGGACGGCCGGGTGGTGTGGGACGCGGACGCCTACGCCTTCCTGGACGACGAGTGCCCGCCCACCGCGCATCCCTCGCTGTGGCGGCAGAGCCGGCTCGTGGCGCGCCAGGGGCTGTACGAGGTCGTGCCCGGCATTCACCAGGTGCGCGGCCTGGACCTGTCGAACATCACCTTCGTGGAGGGCGAGCGCGGTGTCGTCGTGATCGACCCGCTGATCAGCGCGGAGGTCGCCGCTGCCGCGCTCGCCCTGTACCGCGAGCACCGCGGCGAACGGCCCGTGACCGGCGTGATCTACACCCACTCCCACATCGACCACTTCGGCGGGGTGCGCGGCGTCGTCGATCCGGCCGAGGTGGCCGCCGGCCGGGTGCCGGTCATCGCGCCGACCGGGTTCCTGGAGCACGCGGCCGGCGAGAATGTCGTCACGGGCACGGCGATGGCCCGCCGGGCGGCCTACATGTACGGGGCCGCGCTGCCCAAGGGACCGGCCGGGCAGATCGGCTGCGGGCTCGGACAGACGACGTCGACCGGCAGCGTCGGCCTGATCGCGCCCACCGTCCACATCACCGCCACCGGTCAGGAGGAGACCGTCGACGGGGTGCGGATCGTCTTCCAGCTCACCCCCGGCACCGAGGCCCCCGCCGAGATGAACTTCCACTTCCCGGACCTGCGGGTGCTGTGCGCCGCCGAGAACGCCTGCCACACCCTGCACAACGTGCTCACCCTGCGCGGGGCCCTCGTCCGCGATCCCAGCGCCTGGGCCCGGTATCTGACGGAGACGATCCGGCTGTTCGCCACGGACACGGACGTCGTCTTCGGCTCCCACCACTGGCCCACCTGGGGGCAGGACCGGGTCGTACGCTTCCTGGAGGAGCAGCGGGACGCGTACGCCTATCTGCACGACCAGTCCGTCCGGCTGATCAACACCGGGCACACGGGAGCGGAGATCGCCGAGCAACTCCGCTTTCCGCCCGCCCTCGAACGGGCCTGGCACACCCGCGGCTACTACGGCTCCCTCAGCCACAACGCCAAAGCGGTCTACCAGCGCTACATGGGCTGGTTCGACGGCAACCCGGCCCACCTGTGGCAGCATCCGCCCGCCGAAGCCGCCGGCCGGTACGTGGAGTTCATGGGCGGCGCGGATGCCGTGGTCGCCAAGGCGAGGAGGTCCTACGGAGCCGGTGACCTGCGGTGGGTCGCGGAGGTGCTGAGCCACGTCCTGTTCGCCGAACCAGGCCACGGGGAGGCCCGCGCCCTGCAAGCCGACACCTTCGAACGGCTCGGCCAGGGCGCGGAGTGCGGACCCTGGCGCAACTTCTACCTGATGGGCGCGGCCGAACTGCGCGGCGGCATCCTCGGCACGCCGACCCGCCGGGCCCCGGACATCCTGGCCGCCCTGACGATCGAGCAGATCTTCCGGTCCCTGGCTGTACGCGTCAACGGCCCACGCGCGGCCGCGGCCGGACGGCTGCTGCTGCGCTGGGAGTTCATCGACAGCGGCGAGGTGTGGACCCTGCTGCTGTCCAACGGCGCGCTGACGGCGACACCCGGTGACGCCCCACGCGGTGAACGGCCCGCCGCTGAGCTGCGGCTGGCCCGCACCACGCTCGACACCGTGGTGGCCGGCGCTTCCACCTTCGCCGACGAGATCGCGGGCGGCACGGTGGTCCTCGACGGTGACGTGCGGGCCCTGATCACGTTCGGATCGCTGCTGGACGCCCCTGATCCGGACTTCGCGATCGTCACCCCGTGACGCCTGCGTCCGTCTCCGTCTCTGTCTCCCGCAGCAACAGGGCCGCGAGGACCAGGGCGGTGTCCCGCGGGTCGGCGAGGCTGACACCGGTCAGCTCCTGGACACGGGCGAGCCGGTGGTCGACGGAGTTGGGGTGCAGGCTGAGCCGACGGGCCGTGGCCCGGCGGTCCTGCCGCTCCTCCAGATGCGTGCGCAGCGTCTCGACCAGTTCGGGCCGGCCGGCCAGGGGGTCGAGCAGGGCGGCGATCCGGTCGCTGCCCTCGCTCGGCCGGGACAGGTGGTACTCCAGCAGCACGTCGTCCAGCCGGTGCAGTCCGGGCGGCCGGCCACACGCGGCCGCGACCCGGACCACCTCCCCGGCCAGCCGTGCCGCGCGCGGTATGTCACCGGTCCCCGCAGCGCGGGCCGCCGCCAGCCGTACCTCAGGCCCGGTCGCCTCGCGCACCAACTCCACCATCCGCGTAGGTGGTTCGACTGCTCCCGGTACGACGGCCAGTCCGCCGCCGGCGTCCAGCAGAGCGGGCACGTCCGTCCCGAAGGCCCGGTCCAGCGCCGTCTGAACACGCCGCACCAGCCGCCGTACCCCGACCGCGGAACCCGGACCACCGCACGTGACCGCCGAGTCGCCGAAGCGCAGGCACAACACCAGTGCGGGCCCGCCGGGCACGGGTCCGCCGGTGACCGGCCGGCCGTCCAGCAGAGCGCGGGCGTGCGAGCGGCGCTGTTCATGCCGTTCGGCGGCGAGGGCCGCCTCTTCGTCGAGATAGCTCTCGGTGACGGCGCCCACGACCCGGTCCGCCGCGGTGAACAGTGCCTCGGCGAGCTCCGCCAGGGCATCCTGCTCACCGGGGCCGGCGGTCTCCCGCAACGCCCGGAACAGCTCCTTCGTACCCAGGGTGTAGGTGCGCAGCAGGAGGTGCAGCGGCATCCCCTCCTCGGCGCGCTGGGCGGCGCGCTCCTGGAAGTGCTCCAGTGCATCGGGGCGCGGCCGGGCGGCGCCCCGGCGCAGGAACAGCCGCATGCCGTGCCGGGCCGTCGCGGCGATCTCGACGTCCTTCACATCGGCGGGCAGCTCCGCGTACCCGCGCACCTGCTCGAAGACGTCGCCTGCCATGCGCCGGGCCAGCTCGTTCACCCGAGGCTCGCACCGAGCGGCGAGCGCCGCCGCACCGGCGGACAGCTCCCGCGGACGCTCGCCGCTGCGCCGGTCCCCGTCTTTCTCCCGAGCCATGGATCACCTCGCCGCCGCTTGTGATCCGTCACGATAACGGGCGCCCCACGCCGGTGGCCTCGAAGGGTGCCGGTCAGGAACCGGCGGGCCCAGGCCTGTTTCGGCACAGATCAGAGGTCTCAGGGGAGCTCGATCAGCGTGTCGGTGAACTCGGCCGTGGTCGCGGTGCCCCCAGGTCGCGGGTGCGCACGTCGGTCGTGGCCAGGACCGAGGCGATCGCGTCCACGATGTCCTTGGCCGCGGCGCGGTGGCCGAGCAGCATGGCCGCCGACCAGATCGCCCCCAGCGGATCGGCGATGCTGATGGGTCCGGCGACGGCGACGGCGAGGCCGCTGCGCATGTCGCCGAAGCGGCTGGAGGCGACCACGACCAGCACGAAACGCCGGCTGCCCAGCGCATGCCAGGCGACCCTCTTGCCGGAGACCGGGCCGGGGGACGCGAGCAGGCCCAGCTGCGACCGCGCTCTGCTCCGCCCGTGCCGACGTCGTCAGCGGCCGGCCGGCGACCGGCTGCCGAGGGCGGCCGCGAGGAGCAGTGCGGTGGTCGCGGTGAGGCCGATGCCCTGCCAGCCGAGGGTGTTGAGCAGTGGTGCGGTCACGGCGGTGCCGACGGCGCCGCTGGTGAAGTACAGCACGAGGTAGACGCCGCTGAGGCTGCCGGAACGTGCGGGGGCGAGGGCGATGATCCGGCTCTGGTTGACGGCCTGGGCGGCGAAGCAACCGGCGTCGAAGACGGCGAGCCCGAATGCGGTCACGGGCGGGCTGTCGAGGCCGGTCGCGAGCAGCGCGGTGCCGGCTGCGGCGGCCAGTACGCAGGCGGTGCGCACCGTCGCCGGGGCGTACCGGTCGGCGAGGCGTCCGGTGAGCGGGAGCGCCGCGAAGCCGAGGAGCCCGGCGAGGCTGTACAGGCCGATGGCACCCGGGCTGAGGGAGTGGGGCGGCTGAGCGAGGGCGAAGGCGAGGGCGACCCAGATCAGATTGAAGGCGAAGTACCACAGCCCGCCCATGGCCACCGCGCGGCGCAGCTCCGGGAACTGGCGCAGCAGCGGCGGGAGTGAGGCCGGAGCCGGCCGGTACCCGCGGTCGGAGTGCGGGCGCTGCCGGGGCAGGAGCGTGGCGGCGGCGATCGCGCCGAGCAGGGCCAGGGCGGCGAACACGAGGAGCATGCCCCGCCAGCCGAGGACACTGGTGAGCGCTCCGCCCGCGAGCCGACCGAGCAGGATGCCGGCCGACATGCCGGCGGCCACCGTGGCGACTCCCGTTCCCCGACGCCCTGTCGGGGCATGGCGACCGGCGATAGTGCTCGCCTGGGCCGCGACACTGGCGGTCGCGCCGATGAGGAGATACGCGGCCAGGAGCACGCCCGCGCCGGGTGCAGCCGCGGCGAGGGCGAGGGTGGCGGCCAGCGCGGTGAGCTGCGCGCCGACCAGGCGGTTGGGGGCGAGGTGGTCGGTGAGGGGCAGCAGGAGGGCGAAGCCGGCCATGCAGCCGGTGAGCGCCGCGGTCGGCACGAGTCCGATCACGGCGAGCGGCATGCCCAAGTCGGCGGCGACCGCGGTGAGTTCGGGCTGGATGGTGTAGTTGTTGGCGATCGCCGTCCCGGCTATGGAGGCGAGCAGAAGCGTGCCGCCGCGGGGGAGCGGGCGGGTCACGGGGTGGTGCCGCGGGTGAGGATGACGGCGTAACGGCACTCGCTGCCCGTGGTGTTGGCGAACACGCGCTCGGCGGGCTCGCCCAGCTCGATGGTGTCGCCCGCGCCCAGTTCATGGACCGTGTCGCCGTCATGGAAGGTCAGGCGGCCGTCGAGGACCCAGACGACCTGTCGTACGAAGGCGAACGCGGCGGCCGGATACGGCACTCGGGCGCCGGCCGGCAGATGGATCTCGGCGATCTCGGCGGGGAAGCGCGGCCCGGTGATCTGGCGGCGCCGGTAACCGGTCGCGGGGTCGCGCCACTCGGCCGTGTCCGCCGGCCGGCGCACGCCCGACGCCCCCTGGGTGTCGTCCGGCGCTCCTTCGGCGAGGGCGAGCAAGGAGGCGACACTGAGCTGGAAGGCCGCGGACAGCTTGCCCAGGACGACGGCGGTGGGGCTGCTCTCCGCCCGCTCGATCCGGCTGATCATCGCCTGGGACACACCGGAGGCGTCGGCCAACTGGGCCAGGGTCCAGCGGCGGCGTTCCCGCTCGGTGCGGACACGTGCCGCGATCCGCTCCACCAGGGGATCTACTATGTTGGACATGACTGCAATATACGCAAGGAACCCGGCGGCTGTGAGCGTGCGCCCCGCCCGGGCCGAGGACGTGGAGGCGATCCGCGCGATCCGCAACCACGCCGTCGAGCACTCGACGGCCCTGTGGACCCGGACCCCGCAGACCGCAGCCCAGGGCGTCGCCTGGCTGGCCGCCCATCTGGAGCGCGGTTCGGCGTTCGTCGCCGAGGCCGGCGGCGAGGTGGCCGGGCTCGCGGTCTACGGCCCCTGGCGGGAGCTGGACGGATACCGGCACACGGTGGAGAACTCGGTCTACGTCCGCGAGGACCGGCACGGACTCGGCATCGGCTCCGCACTGCTGACCGCCCTCATCGCCGCCGCCCGCGAGGCCGGCCACCACGTCATGATCGCCGGCATCGAAGCCGGGAACACGCCCTCGATCCGCTTGCACGAACGCTTCGGTTTCCAGCACGCCGGCACGCTGCCGGAGGTCGGCACCAAGTTCGGCCGCTGGCTCGACCTGACACTGATGCGACTGCCCCTGAGCTGAGCCGCGGTGCCCCGGTCTGCCAGGTCACTCCGGCTGAGCAGGGATCCGCAGGCTGACCTCGTAGCCCCCGTCGGAGGTCACGCCGGAGGCGAACGTGCCGTGCAGGATCTCGGCGCGCTCCCTGAGGCCGACCAGGCCCTGTTGCGAGCCGGGCAGGGGCAGGGAAGGACGGGTGGGGCGGCTGTTGGTGACCGTGACGCCGACATGGTCGCCGTCCCGCCACAGCTCCACCGTCGCACCGGCTCCCGGAGCGTGCTTGCGCACGTTCGTCAGCGCCTCCTGCACCGTGCGGTAGATCGCCCGCTGGGCGGGAGTGCTGACCGTGTCGGGCAGCCGGCCGGTCAGCTCCGCGTCGATACCGCTCGTGGCGACCAGCCGTCGTACGTCGGCCAGCGTGGGCTGCGGGGTCAGCTCGGTGGCGCGGCCGCCGGAGGCGCGCAGCAGGGCGACCATGTTCCGCAGTTCGTCCAGCGTGGAGACGCTCAGCGAACGGATGGTCCGCGCGGCCTCCCGGGAGTCCGTGTCCTTGGCGGCGACCTGAAGGGCGCCGGCCTGGACGGCGATCAGGCTGACCTGGTGCGAGACGACGTCGTGCATCTCACGGGCCAGCTGGGCGCGTTCACGGGCGAGCACGGCCTGGGCGTGCAGCGCCCGCTCGTGCTCCCTCGCCTCCTCGATCTCGGCCAGCCGCTGCGACAAGTCCCGCCGCGCCTGCACCAGTTGGCCGAGCAGCACGGGGGCGGCGGTGCCGGCCAGGGTGTAGACGAACTGGATCAGCGTCCATGTACGGTCGCGTGAGTCGGGGTCGTGCCATGGCCAGGGCGCGGCGGAGGCGGCCGCCATCAGCACGGCGCACCCTGCCGGCAGACGGCGGTCACGGGACCGTTCGGCCAGGGCGAACAGGGCCGCGAGAGGGGCGAAGACGAGGTCCGCGACCACGGTGGCCGGCAGCGTGAGCAGGACGACGGTGAGCGGCAGAAAGCGGCGCAGCGCGAGCGCCGCACAGGCCACCGCGGCGAGCGCCACCCCCAGCAAGGAGGTGTCCGACACCGCGAGCCATGCGTCTCCGGCCGCCACGGCGACAAGCCCGCCGTCGACCAAGGGCGCCGGCACCCGTGGCCAGCCCACCCGCCGGTCTCTCGCCGACGGGCCTTCGGCCGGCCCGGCACCGACCACACGCGCCCAGCCCACTCGCCACCCGTTGGTCAGGGAGCGCTCGGCCGGCCCGGCATGCCCGCCATCGAGCGCGGGTGCCGGCACATGCGCCGGCACCCGCGCCCAGCCCGCTCGCCGCCTGCTCGCCGGCGGGCCCTCGGCCGGCCCGGCTCGCCCCGTGTCGGCCGAGGGATCCGGGGTGTCCGCCCGCCGGCCGCTCACCGGCCGGTCCTCGGCCGGTTCCGCTCGTCCAGGAGCCGGGCCCGCTGTGCGAGGAGCGCGGCCTGTATGCGGCTGGTCACCCGAAGCTTGGCGAAGATCGCGCTGACGTGGTCCTTCACGGTGCCGGCGCTGAGATGGAGGCGCGTTCCGATGTCGGTGTTCGACAGCCCTTCCGTGACGAGCATGAGCACATCGCGTTCCCGTGCCGTCAGCCGCTCCACGCGGGCCGTCTCCTCGGCGTCCGCCGCCTCCGCGCCGGGGTGGCTGAGCAGCAGGGTCCGGGACGCCTTGGGGGACATGACGATGCCGCCGGCGGCGAGCGTGCGCACCATCTGGGCCAGCTGTTCCGGCTCGGTGTCCTTGAGCAGGAAGCCGGCCGCCCCGTGGCGCAACGCCGCCAGCACATACTCGTCGGTGTCGAACGTCGTCAGCATCGCCACGACGGGCGCGTCCGGCAGCGTACGCACCTCACGCAGCACGGTGAGCCCGTCCACGTCCGGCATGCGGATGTCCAGCAGGACGACGTCCGGACGCTCCTCGCGGACGCGGGCCACGGCCTCGGCGCCGCCCACCGTGGCGACCACCTCGATGCCGTCGGCGGCGTTCAGGATGAGCTGGAAACCGGAGCGGACGAGCGCCTCGTCGTCCACCACCACTACCCGGATCACGTGCATCGCGTCCCGCTCTTGTCCGTTCTGCGTCTGTCGCCTACGACCTTAAGAGGGGCCGGCCACCGGCACGGTTGCCCGGACGAGTGATCCAGTCAGGTGGGGGGTCGCCTCCCGCCGGCCGGCGGGGGTGCTCCGGCCGGCCGGCGGATGTCCCGCGCGCAAGGCCCGGTCCGAGGCTGGACAGCATGACGCACAACACGGAAACGGACGCCCGGTGAAAGGACAGCTCGGCGGCGGCAGGGAGGCCGCCCTGCTGATCGTCATGGCGTCGGCCGCGGTCCTGGCCGTCCTCCGTCCGGACGTGTACGCCGCCCTCGCCCACCGCGCCGCCTCGGCGCTCGCCGGACTGTTCGGCTGAGCGGACCCGAAGAGACCCGATGAAGATCACTTTCCTGCTCTACGACGCCTACGGCACCGACGGCACGGTCCGCGCCACGGCCAACCTCGCCGGCGCCCTCGCCGACCGGCACGACGTGGAGATCGTCTCCTGCCATCGCACCGCCGACCGGATGCGCCTGACACCGGCGCCGGGCGTGAAGGTGCGCACACTGGTGGACCTGCGGCCGGCCTCCCGGCACCACCCGGGTCGCATCGCCGGCCAGCGGGCCCGCGACACCGTGTGCCCCCACGACACGGTGCACCACGGCCCGACGCCGCCCAGCGCACTCGGCGAGGAACGGCTCGCGCGCTTCCTCCAGGACACCGACGCCGACGTGGTGATCGCGACACGGCCGTACCTGACCTGCTTCCTGGCCGAGCACGGCCGCCCGGACCAGCTGCGCATCGGCCAGGAGCACGCCGGCCGCGATCTGCACCCGGAGGCGCTCCGGGACGACCTGGACAGGGCCGTGTCCCTCCTCGACGCCTATGTGAGCGTGTCCGCGGCGGACGCGCGCGCCCACCGCCGGGCCCTGCATTCCGCACCCACCCGCCTCACGAGCATCCCCGCGTGCAGCCCCGCGCCCCGCACGGAACCCTCGTCCGGGCAGTCGCGAACCGTGGTGACGGCGGGGCGGCTGACGGCGCCCGAGCGGTACGACCGGCTCGTCGACGCCTTCGCCAAGGTCGTGGCGGTGCACCCGGACTGGACACTGCGCATCTACGGCCGCGGCCCCGAGCGCGGCCGCCTGCGCCGCCGTATCCACGAACTCGGTCTGCACGACCACGTCCTGCTGATGGGGCCGCGCACGCCCATGGACCCGGAGTGGGCCAAGGGCGCCATCGCCGTCGTGCCGAGCGGCGCCGAGCCCTCCGGCCTGCCCCTCGTGGAGGCCATGGGCTGCGGGGTGCCCGTGGTGAGCACCGACTGCGGCCACGCCCCCCGCGAGATCGTCACGCACGGCGAGGACGGCCTGCTCGTTCCGGCGGAGGGAGCCGTCGAGGACGCGCTCGCCGACGCGCTGTGCCGGCTGATCGAGAACGACGCCGAGCGCCGCCGTATGGCCGCCGCGGCCCGCCGGACGGCCGTATGCTTCCGCCCCCGGCACATCGCCGCGCAGTACCAGGCCCTCTTCACCGACCTCAGGCCGGAACTCGGCAGCCGGAGCCGGGGCTCGCTGCCGCGCGGAGGCCGCCCGGCCGCCCGCGCCGGCCTTCCGCCGTGGCGCCGGGCGCTGGAACGCGTCGGCCTGGCCGGACTCGGATCCCCGGTCGAGGTCGGCTGCCGGGTATTGGCCGACGGCTCGATCGCCTTCCACGCCGACCGGCCCGCCCTCACACCCGACACCTGGAACCTCGTGCTGCGCCCCCGGGACGCAGCGGCGGGCGACGCCGTCCGACTGCGGCTCGAACAGCGGACGGAGGGCGACGGGCGGGGCCTGCGGGCGGTACTGGACAAGGCTTCCTGGTCGCTCGCCGAAGGACACTGGGACGTGTACGTCCAGCACGTGAACGGAAGCAGGTCCCGACCGGTCCTCGCGGGCCCGGTCGAGACGGCCCGGCTGCTGGACCCCGCCGCGCGCCGCCCGTCCGACGCGGGCTGCACCCCTTGGATCCCCTACCCGGCGCGGGACGGCGCCCTGGCCCTGCGCACCTGGCGCCGGCCGGCCCACGCTGAGGTGACGTCGGTCGCCGTCGGCGACACGGCGATCGAGCTGACCGGCTCGCTCCACGGGCGCATCGCCCGCGCCCACCACTACCGCTTCCGGGCCCGGCTCCAGGGACACCAGGACCGGGCCTTCGACGCCCCCTGCCACGTCGACCCGTACGGCGACTTCCACATCGTCATCCCGCTCACGACCGCCGCCGAACACCACCCCGGCACAGCGGCACGGTGGGACCTGCGCCTGAGCGCGTACGGCGGTCCCGAACTCCGCCTGGGCATGCTGACCGGCGACCTCGCGGACCGCAGGGACATCACCGCGTTCCCGGCGGCCCACCGCTCGACGCCTGAAGGCCGGCTCACCGTCCAGCTCTGCCTGACGCCCGATCACGACCTCGCACTCACCACCCGGGAAGCCGTGCTCAGCCCTCGATCGTGATGGACAGGACCGCCCCGATGAACCCTCCGGTGCCCACCTGGACACCGTGCCAGGTGTCGCCCGAATCCGGCCTGGTGCCGTACATCTTGAAGAAGAACAGGGGGTCGCCGCCGGACGCGGTGGCGTTGCCGACGCCCGGGTCGCGCCGGGCGTAGTTCTCCATGGTGACGTAGTCGTTGCCGCTCGTCGCCACAGTGGCACCGAAGTGGTACTCGAAGGTGTTGTCCCGGTCGCGGCCCGCCTCCTGCTGCGCGTCACCGTAGCCGACCGTCACCAGGGCGGAACCCGGAGGCGGGGGCGGCAGGAACTCGTTCAGCCCCAACTGCCTGAGCGCATCCTCCAGTTGGGGCGAGCCGGCCGCCTTCAGGTTCTGGAAGGTACGGCTCATCCGCTGGGAGTAGGCCAGGTAGGCCTGCTGGTCGCCGTCGACGCCCTTCTGGAAGGCCTCCTTGACGCCGTCGAGACGCTCGCTGCCGCTGTCCTCCACGATGTCGAGGACCCGGGCCAGGAAGTTCTCCCAGGCGCCGATGCCCTGCGCGGACAGACCCTTCCTGCCGGTGACGAACTCCGCCATCTCGTTGCAGCGTTGCGGAGTCAGGATCGACAGCCCGGTCGCCTTCCTCGTCATGCCCAGCTTCCCGGCCACACCGGCCTTCTTGGTCTCCACGACCGGCTTGACCTGGTACAGCCGCAGCTCCCCCGACTCGCCCTGCACGCGCAGATAGCGGGTGCCCCGGTGGAGCCGTACGCGGCCGGCGAGCGCCTCGTTCGCCCGGTCGATGTGCGCTTGGGTGGCGAAGAAGACCTTGGACTCTCCCGGTCCCTGCTCGATCGCCAGATCGAAGCCGTCCGACAGACGCAGCCGGACACTGCCGTTGAAGACGATGTTGGCCGTCCTCGACTGCGTGTCGGAGAAGTAACTGCCGTCCGCTTCCTGCTGACTGGGAAAGAAGTGGTCGTCGCTCTCGGCGCTCTTGGTCGAGCCGATGGACGCGCGCCGGTGCTTGGTGGGGTAGTTGTCGGCGCCGGGTTCGATCTCGACGTAACGCTGGACGGCGGCCCGTCCGCCGCCGCCGGTGTCCCCGGCGCGCTGGAGGGCGGGGGAGGGGGTGCAGCCTGACATGACGCGGTGCGCCGTGGCCTCGGCCTCCCGCTCGAAGCGGTCGGAGGGATCGCTCAGCCGCAGGCCCTGACCGGTGTCGGTGCCGGAGACAGGGCCGGAGCGCTGCTGGACGACATGGGTGAGCTCATGCGCGAGGGTGTGCTTGTCCCCGCCGTTCGCACCGATGACGATGTGATGGCCGGAGGTGTACGCGCGGGCGCCGATCTCGCTCGCCGAACGCTGGGCGGCGGCGTCCGCGTGCACGCGGACGTCACCGAAGTCCGCGCCGCCGAAGCGGCTCTCCATCTCGGTGCGGACACCGGAATCCAGGGGCCGGCCCGGGGAGCGCAGTACGTCGTGCACCCCGGCCCCGGGTGCGTCGTCGGTGCGCTGCTCCTGCTCCGGCTCGGACAGCAGCCGGGCCACCACCGCGTTCCCCACGGAGCGCTGCAGCGCCCGTGCCGCGGCCGGGGGCAGCCGTCCGGTCCGGACCGGTGCGGGCACCGTCGAGCGAGAGCCGACGGCGGCCGGCCGGACCGGCGCCCTGTCCGTGGTGGTGCCCGATTGCTCGTGCTTGCGCATGGTGCCCCTTCGCTGGAGGCCGGTGGCAGGATCCTCACCGGGAGTCTCGGCCGTGCCCCGGCGGAGGGGAAGAACCGGAAGGGCAGTCCTTCGGGCAGACTTGGTCAGGTCTCCTGACAGAGGTTGACGTTAATGATCAGTGCGGTGCCGGTGAAGTGCGGCTGCATCCGGGCATCGTGGGCCGACGGTGTGGTGCAGGCGCACCTGTCATCGCTCGCCGCGGCCCCCGACCGACGCCGTGAACCCGAGGATCTGCGCTGCCACTTCCTCCGGCCGTTCCCGGAGCATGGCGTGCGTCGCGGCGATGTCCTCGACCGTGACGTGGGGCTGCGTCCGCGCGGGCTCGCGCAGGTCCCGGGACAGTCGCTTGGCGTAGGCGGTCATGAGTTCGTCGAACCGCGGCAGACCGGGTGCCGCCGGGTTGGGGCGGGTGAAGGCGCTCCGGGTGCTGATCAGAACGCGGGACAGGTCCCGAAGGCCCTCGTACGACGGGAACGCCCCGGCGGACCTTGACGGCTTCCCTCTGTGGAAGCCGTCCTCGACCAGCTCCACACCGTCTCGGCGAGAACCGGGCGCACCATGTCGGCGTGTTGGTGATCAGCGAGATGGTCCAGGCCGAGGATCTGAGAGCGGAGTTGGTGCTGTGACGGAAACAGCGAAGGATGTGCGGGCTGCCGGGTCGGAGACCGATGGTCCGAGCCTATGGCGCCAGCGGGATTTCATGCTGCTGTGGAGTGGCCAGACGGTCAGTGAGATGGGATCGGCGGTCACCGAGGTCGCTTTACCGCTGCTCGCGGTCGTCGCGCTCAGGGCGAGCACCTTCCAGGTCGGATTGCTGACCGCGGCCACGACGCTGGCCTTCGCGTTGATCGCGTTGCCGGCGGGTGCGCTGGTGGACGGCGCCGCCAAGCGTTCCATCATGATGGTCTGCAACGTTCTCCGTCTGGTGATCGTCGGCTCGGTTCCGGTGGCGGCGGCGTTCGGCGTCCTGACGATGGCGCAGCTGTACGTGGTCGCGCTGGCGGCGGGTGTGTGCTCGGTGTTCTTCGACGTCTCGTACCAGAGTTATGTGCCGTCACTCGTCCGCGCCGAGCACCTGATGAGCGCCAACGGCAAGCTCGGGACCACCCAGGCGTTCGCGCAGCTCGGGGGACCGAGTCTGGGCGGCGGGCTGGTCGGGTTGTTCGGCGCCGCGGGCGCGATGACGGCCGACGCGGTCTCCTACGCGGTCTCGGCCCTGTCGATCCTCGGGATCAGGACCCGGGAGGAGCCGCCGCCGGCGCGGCCGGCGGACGAGACGCTGCGGCGCCGGATCGCCGAAGGGCTGAAGTTCGTCTTCGGGCACAGCATTCTGCGCAGGGTCGTGGCCTGCACGGGCACCGCGAACCTGTTCAGCGGCATGAGTTCGGCGCTGGCGATGGTCTTCCTCATCCGGGTGCTGCACGTGAGCCCCGCGCTGACCGGGCTGATCACGGCGGGCGCGGCCATCGGCGGGATCGCCGGGGGAGCCTTCGCCGGCCGGCTCGCCGACAAGGTCGGCTCGGCGCGGATCATCTGGGTGTCGATGCTGGTCTTCAGTGCGCCGCAGGTGATCGCGGCGGCCGCCTGGCAGGGCTGGGGAGTGCTGCTGTTCCCGCTGGGCTGGGGCATCGCGTACTTCGCCGGCATGGTCTACAACATCGCCCAGGTCAGCTACCGGCAAGCGGTGACACCGCCGGAGCTGATGGGCCGGATGAACGCGGCCGTCCGCTGGGTCGTGTGGGGCACATTGCCGCTCGGCGGTGTCCTCGGCGGGGTACTTGGCACCCTGATCGGAGTCCGGCCCGCACTCTGGCTGGCGTTCATCGGTTCCTGGGCGGCCGGCTGGTTCGTCTTCTTCTCCCCGCTCCGCCATATGCGCGATGTTCCCCCAGCCGCGCCCGAGTCCGCCCCCGTCGGCACGAGTTGACGGTGAGCGCGGGGTCGCGCGGGCCTGGACGGTCAGCGCCTTGCCGGGTCGGCTTCTCCGTCCCCGTGGCGCTGATCATCGCCGGCGCGACACGCCCAGTTCGATGAGGGAGCGCCTGGTCACCCGGCCGCCGTACCGCCCGTCGAGCAGGGCCGCGATGCAGTCCAGCAGTCCGTTCCTGGCAGCCTCCGGCAGGGCTCGGTGGCCGGAAAAGGTGCGCAGCAGATCCAGGTACTCGGCCGTGGTGTACGTGAGGTCCCACTCGTAGCGGCGGAACACCGTGGTGCCGAACCGGCCGCTGCGGGCCACCTCCTCCGCATGGTCCGAGTTGCCGACCTCGGCGGCCGTGGGAAGCCGCAGCCCGGGTGGCGTGTTCGGGTCGAACCGTTCGTAGCAGCGCTGGACCTCGACGAAGAACTCCTCGGTACCGCCCGCCACATGCTGGCCGCGCACCACTGCGAGCGCTCCACCGGGACGCAGCGCGTCCGCCGCCCTGGCCATGCGGACCGCCGGGTCGATCCAGTGGAACGCCGACGCCGAGACCACCACGTCGAACGGCTCCTGAGGCAGCGGCCAGCTCTCGAACTCCGCCGTCACCACCCCCACCTCCGCGGCCCCGGCCAGATTCCGGCGGGCGACCGCGGCCATGCCCGGCCCCGCCTCGACGGCGGTGATCCGGCAGCCTCGCCCGGCCAGCGGCACGGTCGCCTGGCCGGTCCCGCAGCCCACCTCCAGCACCCGGCTGCCGGGAACCGCCCCCGCGAGTTCCGCAAGATCGTCGTACAGTTCCGGCGGATATCCGGGCCTGGCCCGGTCGTACAGCTCCGCGTCCTCGTCGAACGTCCGGCGCAGCCGCTCCCGCCGGGACTCGTCGGGCCTGTCGTCGCGAGGTGCGTGTGTGATGTCGTCGGACATGCGGAGCAGGCTAGCGGCCGGCGAGGCGGGGCCCGTTACTCTCGGACTCTCGGCGAGGGGCCGTATGAGATCCAACGGAACGTCATCGCCGACGAGTTGGTGAAGCGAGGAGGGCTTGACGCGTGAAGGATGTCGCCGGGCTGCTGGAGGCGGCGTGTCTGCTCGTGCCCGAGGAGATCGCCACCGAGGACGATGTCACGGTGCACGACGTCTGGGAGTACCTCGTCCGGGACGAGTGGGACGTGGCTCTCGGACTGCTGGAGGAACTCGGCGGCCTACGCCCACAGCCGCCCGCCCTCTGGGAGACGCTGGCCGGCGTGGCCGAGCAGCTGCGGCTGGAGAGGAGCGCGGCCTGGTGCCGTTGGCGCTGCTCCGAAACCCGTAACGGTGTCATCCGCGCCGACCTCACGCTCCGCCCGGCCACCGAAGGCCGACGGCGCACGCCCCTCTCCGGTGCCGGGGTGCTGCGCCCGATGTGGGACATCGGACACCGTGCCCCGACGGGCGAACCGGCCCTCGTCATCGCCCGCCTCTGGGTGGAGTACCCGCACTCCTTGGAGCCCGGCGGGCAGGCCACCGTACGACTCGCTCCTCTCGACCCCGCCCGCTGGCGTCGCCTGCGGCCCGGCCAGGTGATCGCCCTGCATGAGGACCGGTCGGTGGCCGGCACGGCGGTCGTGCGGGAGGTTCGTCCGTCTGGGGTCGCCTCCGGGTAGCCGAGCCGGCAAGGTGTGAACCGCGCGGAGTGCACGGGTCGTTGCCTCTCGGGAGCCGGCCCAGCCCTTGTCTCAGCCGTCGATGTCGAGTGCCGTGCCGTACAGCCGGTCCACCTTCAACCGGATGACCACGCGCCGTTCGGCCACCAGCTGCTCCAGGAACGCGTCCTCGTCCTCCGGCTTCGCCGCCTCCGGGATCATGCCGAGCAGTTCACGCCCGACCGCGTCGCCGGGCACCGTCGTGATCCCGGAGATCTCGGTCTCGCCCTCGGCGACGGCGAAGGACCACACGTCGCCACCCTGCACATGCAGCGCGGCCCGCGGGTTGTGCCGCAGGTGCTTGACCTTGACGCGGTCGGCCGTCGTGGAGAACCGGACGATGCGGGCGGCGGGGTTCCAGTGGTACAGCATGGTGGTCAGATGGGGGTGCCCGCTGCGCTTGATGCTGGCGAGCGTGCCGAACTGCTGCTTGCCGAGCAGGTCGGAGAGGGCTGCGTCGGACAGTGCGCGGGGTGCTGGGTTTTGGGTCATGGCTTGATCAATGTCCGTGCCCGGTCCGGTGATTCCCGGACACCGACGGTATGACGGCCTCCCACGGAGGCGGAGCACGCGGGCGAGGCGCGGTGCTAGCCGGCCGGGGTGGTGGACGGCGTCGTACCGGTTCGGAACACAGGCCAGCAGACCTCGGTCCGCCACCGCCCGCTGTCCGCGGTCTCGCGGCGGCCGACGAGGTAGTACTCGCGGATCGGCCCGCTGACGGCCAGCGCGTGGCGCGCCACGTAGGCGGCCAGCGTGCCGTATGCGCGGTCGACCTCGGACGGCGGGCCGCAGTGCTCGATCACGGCGAGTTCCATGGCCGG
Organism: Streptomyces sp. CoH27; assembly: GCF_020181035.1. Classification (GTDB taxonomy): domain Bacteria; phylum Actinomycetota; class Actinomycetes; order Streptomycetales; family Streptomycetaceae; genus Streptomyces; species Streptomyces camelliae. The sequence goes on along the minus strand of NZ_JAIQYY010000019.1, from coordinate 84,487 downwards.
GACCATGTGCGGCCTGACCCGGCCGACGGGCCGGACCGGGCCGGTGCAGGGTACGAAGACGGTCGCCTGCCCGCGATGGCTGGTGAACAACTCGTCCGCGAACACGCCACCGGGGTGGCCGGTCTCCCGAAGCCCCTGCCCGGCCACCGTCGCGCACAGCTCGCCCAGCGCTCCCTGGCACCAGGCCGCGCAGTCCCCGGCGTCGACGGTTTCGGTCACGCCGGCGGCCTGCACGGCCGGGACGCTGCGCAGCCCGATCGCGGCGGCCGCGACGCCCGGTGGCGGCGCCAGCAGGTCGCGCAGTGCGGTGACGGCACGCCGGGTGCGGCCGAGTTGCTCCTCCAGGCGGCTCAGGTGCGCGGTGATCTGCCGGTTGCGGGACTCCACGTCGGGCGCGGTCAGCACGGCCCTGATGTCGTCGAGCGGCATCCCGAGGTCACGGAAGCGGCGCACCACCTGTGCCGTCGGGATCTGGTCGGCCGCGTACCGCCGGTACCCGGTCTGCGGATCGACGTCGGCCGGTTCCAGCAGTCCGATCTCGTGGTAATGGCGCAGCGTCTTGACGGTCATATGGGTGGCGCGCGAGAAGTCGCCGATGGACAGGTGACTCGACACGGACCCGATTGTGCGCCCTCCCGTAGGGGGAGAGTCCGGCGGGGCGACCTCCCTTGACTCTCCCGCCACGGACTCCCGAAAGGTGATGCCCACGGCCGGAACGCGGCCGCAAGCCGACGCAATACGGGAGTTGATACACGATGTCGCAGACCGACACCGCCGCCACCGCCCTGGACGTGGATCTGATCGTGGAGCGCTACCTCGCCGTCTGGAACGAGGCGGACGCCGCGGCACGAGCCCGCGCGGTGGCCGAGTTGTGGCCAGTTCAGGGTGTCGAGTTCGTCGAGGGCGCTCAGTTCCGGGGCCGCGAGGCGCTCGTGGACCGGGTGACGCAGGCGCACACGCTCTTCGTGGCCTCCGGCCAGTACGAGGTGACGCACGAGGGACACGTCGCCGTCCATGACCATGTCGACGTCCTCACGATCCAGTTGGTGCACTCCTGCGGCGAGCAGGCAGGTGACGTGGCCTGGGCGGCGCGGGTCTTTCTCGTCCTGGACGACGACGGCCGGATCCTGGAGGACTACCACCTGACGGTGCAACCCCTGCCCGAGGCCTAGGCGCTGTGACAACGCGCGGCGCCCGCACCCGCCGCGCCGTGTCCTCCGCGCCGAGCGGGGCTCCGTCCACGGGGCCACCCTCGTACATCGCCAGGATGATTCTCGCCGTGGGTTACCTCCGGGGGGTGATGAAGGGACGGTTCGTGGCCGCCTACCGTCCCTGTCATGACCACCGAGGAGATCAGCGGCGCGGACGCCGGGCGTGAGCAGGCAGTCGTCCGGGTGCGCGGCCTGTGCAAGGAGTACGGCGACACCGTCGCCCTGAACGGGGTGTCGCTGGAGATCGGCGCCGGGGAGGCGGTGGCGGTGATGGGGCCGTCCGGCTGCGGCAAGTCCACCCTGCTCAACATGATCGCCGGGCTGGACCGGCCGAGCGGCGGCTCCGTGCACGTACACGGCGAGGATGTGGGGCGGATCGACGAGACCGGGCTGGCGCTGTTCCGGCGCCGCCGGATCGGCATGATCTTCCAGTTCTTCAACCTCATCGACGACCTGCCCGCGCTCGACAACGTCGCCCTGGCCGCCCAGCTCACCGGAACACCCGCCCGTCAGGCCCGGCGCCGGGCGCTGGAGCTGCTGGACGAACTCGGCATCGCCGACCGCGGGAACGTCTACCCCGCCGCACTGAGCGGCGGCGAGCGCCAGCGGGTGGCCGTGGCCCGCGCGTTGATGAACCGGCCCGCGCTCCTGCTCGCGGACGAGCCGACCGGCGCTCTGGACAGCCATGCCGGCGAGCAGGTGATGGACCTGCTCATCGATCTCAACGAACTGGGGCAGACCCTGCTGCTGGTGACCCACGATCAGCGGCTGGCCACGAGGTGCGCCAGCCGGCTGGTGACGATGGCCGACGGCCGGATCACCGGCGAGCGGACCCTGGAGCGGACGGCATGAGCGCGGTGTGGCGGGCCTCTCGCGCGGCCGTGCGCCGCCGACGGCTCCAGACCACTGTGATCGGGGTGGTGGTTCTCGCCTCCAGCATGGCTCTCGTGGTCGCCCTCGGCCTGCTGGACGTCGTGTCCGAGCCCTTCGACCGGCTCTTCGGCCAGGCACACGGCGCGCACGTCGTCGTCACCTTCGACGCGGCGAAGGTCTCCGAGGCGGAGGTGGCACGCTCCGCGCACCGGCCGGGCGTACGGGCCGCGGCCGGGCCGTTCCCGGAAGCCGTGGTCGAGATGCCGGAGGACGCGGCATCCGAGATGCCCGGAATGGGGCCCGGCCCCCTGATGGTGGTGGGGCGGGCGGATCCCGGTGGCCCGGTCGACCGGCTGGACCTGTTCGCCGGGCACTGGGCCACCGGCCCCGGCCAGCTCGTGCTGGCGCTGCCCGACGCGCCCGGGCTGCGTAACGGGCCGCACTCGCCGCTCGGCAAGCGGATCCACCTGCCCGGGCAGCGGCCGCTGACCGTGGTGGGGCTCGCGGCCGGCGTGAGCAGCACCGCGCAGGCATGGGTCTCCCCCCAGCAGATCACGGCCCTGCACCCCACGACGTACCAGATGCTGTACCGGTTCGACCGGGCGGCGACTGCCCGCCAGATCACCGCGGACACCGACACGGTGACCGCCGGTCTGCCGTCCGGATCGCTGGTCGCCCAGCAGTCGTACCTGACACTGAAGGCCCAGGTCGCGGCCGAGCCCAACGCCTTCGTGCCGTTCCTCATGGCCTTCGGCATTCTCGGCCTGCTGGTGGCGGTCCTGATCGTGGGCAATGTGGTGAGCGGCGCGGTCGTCTCCGGCTTCCGGCACATCGGAGTGCTCAAGTCCCTGGGATTCACGCCCAACCAGGTCGTCGCCGTCTACCTGGTGATGGTCTGCGTACCCGCCACGGCGGGCGCCGTGATCGGCACGGCCCTGGGCGCGGTCGTGGCACGGCCGCTGCTGCACCAGGTCTTCCAGGGCGCAAGCCTCGGCGCGGTGAACGTCGTACCGGCGATCAGCTCCTGGGTGTACGCGACCACGGCGCTCGGCATGCCGCTGGTGGTGGTGCTTGCCGCACTCGTCCCGGCGCTGCGCGCCCACGGTCTCTCCGCGGCGCGCGCCATCAGCGCGGGCAGCGCACCCCGTGCCGGACGAGGGCCGGCGGTGCAGCGGTGGCTGGCCGGGGTGCGGCTGCCGCGCCCGGTGACCCTGGGCCTGGGCATGCCCTTCGCCCGGCCCGGACGGGCGCTGCTCACCGTCGCCTCGGTCCTGCTGGGGGTGGCGACGGTGACCTTCGCCACCGGCCTGTCGGCCACCATGGTCTCCTACGGCGATGCGGTCGAGGGCGTCGGCAACGTGCAGTCCATCGTGTGGCGGGGGCAGGCCAGGTTCGACGAGACCGTCCCGCACCACGGTGACGTCGCGGCGCAGACGCTGCTGCGCTCCTTGCCACACGCGGCGGACGTGGCCGGCGTGGGCTTCGCGAACGTGCGGATGCTCGGGCAGAGCGAGGACGTGACCATCATGGGGCTGCGCGGCGGGCGTTCGACCGGCCAGGACGACCTGGCCAGAGGCCGCTGGATGCGGGGGCCCGGCGAGGTCGTGGCCTCCGGCAGGTTTCTGGCCAAGCAGGGTCTGCGGCTCGGCGACTCGTTCACGCTGAGCGCGGCCGGCCGGCAGGAGCGGGTGACGCTGGTCGGGGAGGTCATGTCGGGACCGGCGGACTGGATGCGCGCGGACTGGGCGACGATGACCGCCCTGGCGCCGGACGCGCAGGCCGACCAGTACTGGGTGCGGCTCACCCCCGGTGCCGATGTCGGCGCCTATATGAAAGCCGTGCGGGCCGCCGATCCCGGGCTCCACCCGACCGAGAAGACATCGGTGAACGCCGGGGCCGTGACCGTGATCAGCTCCGCGTCCGTGCTGACCCTGATGCTGACGACGGTCGCCGCGATGGGCGTGTTCAACACCGTCGTCCTGAGCGCCCGGGAGCGCCGGCGCGACCTCGGGATGCTGAAGTCGATCGGCATGACGCCACGGCAGGTCACCGTGATGATGGTGGTGTCCATGGCCGGGCTCGGGCTGGTCGGCGGGATCCTGGGGCTGCCGCTCGGAGTCGCGGCGTACCGTGTGGTGATTCCGATGACCGAGCACGCCGCCCAACTCACCTTGCCTGGCCGCATGCTGGACGTGTGGCACCCCGGGTTGATGACCCTGCTGGTGCTGGCCGGGGTGGCGATCGCCGCGGTGGGCGCGGTGATTCCGGCGCGGGCGGCGGCACGGCAGACCATCGCGCGGGTCCTGCGCACGGAGTGACGGCCGCACGCCTGTCCGATGGGGGCGTCCGCCCGGTCCTCAGCAGCCCGGCGGGTGCCCTCAGGCTCTCCGGGAGCCTGATCACCCGGGGCGCGGGGGTCACCCCGATGTCCCACCGCCACCGCCACCGCTCCACCGACCGGCCGTCACCTCCCGTGCCACGCACCGCCACTGCTCCTCCCCGCCGGGAAGAGGCCAGGCCCAGCTGGGCCGTTGAGCGGTGTGCAGGTCCCGGAGGCGACGGGCCAGGTCCGGTCCCGCGATGGCGGCACCGTCCGGGACAGCGTGACCGTAGGTGGCGCGCAGTTCGGTGAAACGGGCCAGCTCGGTCTCGTAGCGGCGCACCGCCTGCTCGGTGCCCGCGGCCACCTCGTCGCCGGGGGCGGTGCGGTGCAGATGCAGCAGCGGGGGTACGGCCGACTCGGCGATCGCCGCGGCGAGCCGCGCGTGGCCGTCCAGCAGGAGATGGCAGTCCAAACCGCTGACCCACCAGAGCAGAACGGGCGGCAACGTGCCGTCGCGGGCCTGCTTGCGGTAGGCCTTGACCCGGCTGTCATCGGCGTCCGGCATCGGCCGCAGCGGCAGAATCTCCCACGAGCCGTTGTGGACGAACCAGTCGATGTATCCGTCCGGATGGCCCTCGATGAGCATCGACGCCCAGAACTCGGCCTGCGGTCGCCGGCTGTGGTTCCAGCGCAGGAGCGGACTCTCCGGCGAGAGCAGCCAGCGGCCGTTGTGCAGCGGGCTGCCCGGCGCATCGAGCAGGTGCTGTACGAAGCGGTGCGCCCAGCGATCCGGGCGGCCGGCCAGCGTCCGTCCCGTCTCGGCACGCAACGGCGGCAGGGGCGATCGGTAGGCATCGGTGCGCCAGAACTCCACCCCGCAGAAGTCCTCGTCCACGACAGTCAGCAGCACAGGGCACGACTGCTGGGCGAGCAGCAGCCGCCGCCCGGCGCTGAACGGGCACAGGCCTGGTCGGCGACGTGCCTCCACCTCCACTGACAAGCCCGTCCACGTGCCGTCGTCCCGGGTGATGTCCGTGCGCCGCATGCCGAGACGATACGCCGGGGGGAGAGGTCCGGGAGGCCTGGGGGTTCCGGCGGCCGCAGCTGTCGCCGCGTGACCGCGCCCTGGTCATGGTGAGCAAAATGGCCGCGCTCATGATGCTCGTGACCGGAGCCACCGGGAACTTCGGAAGCGCTCTGCTGAAGTGATGGGCGGCGACCTCGACGACGGCCTGCTGACGGTCCGCGATACGGTCCCCGGGTCACCAGCTCCCCGGGGGGAGCTGGCCGCGGGTGATCGGCCGAAGCGGATTGTCAGACCCGCACGCTACGTTGATCCCATGACCACCACTGTTGAAGGCAGCACCGAGCGCATCAGGCCGCAGCAGTTCCATGAGACCCCTGGCCTGGGGGACTGGCGTGTCGTCGGAGAAGGAGCGTGCGCCTTCTTCCGGACCGGGTCGTTCGCCGCCGGTGCACGGCTTGTGCAGGCGATCAGTGAGCTGCCGGGCCTGGGGGACGAGCAGCCGGACGTCGACCTCAGACACCAGGGCGTGAGCGTGCGGCTGATCACGGTCACGGACGACTACTACGGGCTGACCGAGCGGCACACCGAGGTGGCCCGGCAGATCTCCGACGCCGCACGCGCACTGGGGATACCGGCCGACCCGTCCGCCGTACAGACCGTCCAGGTGACGGTCGACGCCCTCGTGGGAGCCGACGTGGTGCCCTTCTGGCGTGCCCTGCTCGGCTACGAGGAGCGTGCGCACAGCGGCGAGGACCTCATCGATCCGCTCCGGCGCGGGGCACCCTTCTATTTTCAGCACATGGACGCGCCGCGCCCGCAGCGCAACCGCGTTCATGTCGATGTCTGGGTGCCGTACGACCAGGCCGAGGCGCGGATAGCCGCGGCGCTCGCGGCCGGCGGACGTCTGGTGAACGACGCCGACGCGCCGTCGAACTGGGTGCTGGCCGATCCCGAGGGGAACGAGGCGTGTGTCGGCGTGGCGGGCTGGATCGGACCGGACTCCGGCCCCCAGTGACACCACGGCCGTTCAGGACGTCAGGAACGGGCATCGAGACCCTTGCGGAAGGTACCGTGCGCCACCCGGCCCCTCGTCCGCAGGTCGTCGGCCTGGACGCGGTTGACCGGATACGGGGCCCGATCGGTGAACAACTGCGCGCCGAAGGCGTGCTCCGGGTGGAAGCGCGTCGTGGTCAGGTACAGCCGACGGCCGTCGGCCGCCTCGGAGGCGTGGGCGAGGACCTGTTCGGCATCGGCGGTGCCTAGGCCTGTGGCGGCGACGAGTAGCGGCCGCGTACCGCCGATGATGTGTTCCAGTTTCCGGAGGGCACCGACCCGGCCTGGCGGACGTACGGGAACGGCGGCGGGCGGCGCGCGGGTCCGGTGGTGTGCACCGTCCTGGAGTGACTGCAGGCCGTGCACCGGGACGGCACGCTCGGCATGGCGCCGAGCCGTGTGGTGGTCGTGGCGAACGGGGGTGACACGAACCCGCTGACCGGATCGTTCATCGAGATCACGAAGGACGCGTACCGCGCGTGCGTGCCGAAGGTGACGGTGCCGCCGTTGACCTTCACCCTGGGGAAGGCCACAGCATCGGTGGGGCCGGGCGATGTGCCCGGCATGAGGAGGGGCGGGCATGGGACTGCTGACCATCGGGGCGTTCGCGAAGGCGTCCCGGCTGTCGCCGAAGGCGTTGCGTCTCTACGACGAGCTCGGCCTGTTGGCTCCCGCGCGCGTCGACCCGGTCACCGGCTACCGCCTGTACGCAGCGGAACAGCTCGACCAGGCCCGACTGGTCGCCTGGCTCCGGCGTCTCGGGATGCCCCTGGCCCGGATCCAGCACGTCTGCACGCTGGACGCGGGCCGGGCGGCCCAGGAGATCCGAGCCTACTGGGGTCAGGTGGAGACCGATACCGCCGCACGGCGGGACCTGGCCGCCTTCCTCATCGACCATCTGTCCCGGAAGGACCCCGCCATGGCCCCGACCGTCAAGCCCCTGGAGATCCGGTACGCCGCCCTGTCCGATGCGGGCCTCGTCCGCGAGAGCAACCAGGACACCGCCTACGCGGGGCCCGCGCTGCTCGCCGTCGCCGACGGCTGCGGCAGCACGGGCGCCACTGCGAGCGCGGCCGCCGTCGAAGCCCTCAAACGCCTGGAGGCCGACGGCATTCCGGCCGGCAACCTCCTCAACGTCCTCGAAGACGCCGTCGACCGGGCCCGGCAGGCCGTGTACGCCGCCGCCGGAACCGGCACCTGTGCCGAAGGGGCCGGTACGACCCTCACCGCTATGCTCTGGACCGGCTCGCAGATGGCCCTCGTCCACATCGGCGACTGCCGGGCCCACCTCCTGCGCGACGGGAGGCTGTTCCAGATCACCCACGACCACACAGTGGTGCAGTCGATGATCGACGAGGGACGCCTCAGCCCGGAGGAAGCCGTCTCCCACCCCCAGCGGGCCCTGCTGGCACGAGCGCTGGGCCTGGGCTCCGACGGTACCCCCGACCTGCGCCTGCACGACGCCCAGCCGAACGACCGGTACCTGCTGTGCTCCGACGGTCTGTCCGGCGTCGTACCGACCGAGGCGATCCGCGACGTGCTCGCCGGGACGCCGGAGCCCGAGCAGGCGGCCCGCGAACTCATCGCCCTGGCCAACGCGTCCGGCGGGCCCGACAACGTCAGCTGCGTGGTGGCCGACGTCGTGGGGTGACGCCAGGGACGTGACCGGGAGGTGGGGCGCGTGCCGTGGAGCGCGGACCTGGCCGCTACTCGACGGTCGGGTCCTCCTGGCTGTGCCACAGGGCCCGCTTCACGGCCTGCTCCACCTTGCACCGGTCGGCAGAGGTGGCCGCGGCATGCGCGGAGATGGCTGCCTGGACCGCCTCGGACGCCTTGTGCCAGCGCCGCAACTGTGCGTCGTAGGCGTCGCCGGAGAGTCCCGCCAGCTTCGCCCGCTCTTCCTCGGCGGACCGTTCCAGCTTGATCAACTCATCAGGTACCTCTGCCACGGGCCGGATCGTAGACGCCGAGCGCACCACGCCGACCGCCGGACGCACCGGGCGATCGGGTGGAGCCGCCGCGGCCCGCGCACAGGATGCTCCGGTCAGAAGTGGGTGGCGATTCCGAAGACACGTCGCAGTTGAGCCATGTCGTGCAGATCGCGTTCCGACGGCTGGTATCCCTGGTGGAAGTAGACCTGCTGCTCGGCGGACAGACACCGGACCGCCGATCCCCGGATGGTGCCCGTCACGAAACACGACGAGGGGTAGGTGAACGGGTGCCCCGGCAGGGGTGACTCCTGCCGCGCGGATCCGTCCTCGGCGAAGACCAGTGGGTGCATGTCGACCTCCCGTCCGTCCGGCGCGACGACGACGAACCGGACGGGCCTCCAGTCGAGGCTCTCCGCGAAGCCCGCGCCGGAAAGCGCGGCCACCACGGCGGTTTCCTGCTCCTGCCGGTGCATCAGATCCAGGTCGCGGTGCTCTCGTGTCTGTTCGCCGATCAGCGCGTCGATCCCCCAACCGCCACCGACCCAGACGTCGGCCCCGGCACGTCGTAGGACGGCCAGGACGGACAACACGTCTTCGGCTGTCATCACTCGACGCAGGCTAGAAGCGATCCCACGCAAGAGCGAACCCATTCCTCCCGGCCCGTGGTCGATGATCCGCCGCTCGTCGGCGCGCAGGAAGTTCCGCAGGCTCACTTACGAGGTCCACAGGCTCACTCACGAGGTGCGATCTCCCGTCCGTTCGCGTCCCGGACGGTGATGGCCAGCATCGGGCAGATGTCGGCGGCTTCCAGGGCACGGTCGTCGCTCTCCGGGATGTGCTCGCTGACAGGGTGTGCGTGGTCGTCGTCGAGGGCGAACAGATCGGGGGCGGCCCCGGCACACATCCCGGAGCCGATGCAACGGTCGGAGGAGACGTGCAGCTGCCAGCTCATGGGCCGCCTCACCAGTCCACCGGCATGACGCGCGGGCCGCGTACCAGCATCTCGGTCTTCCAGGTGATGTCACCGGCGACATGCAGCCGGGGGAAGCGGGCCACCAACGCGCCGATGGCCTCCTGGAGTTCGAGGCGGGCGAGGGGTGCCCCGAGGCAGTGGTGGACGCCGTGCCCGAAGCCCAGATGCGCGTTGCCGCTGCGGGTGATGTCGAGCGTGCCGGCCGCGCTGAAGCGCAGCGCGTCGCGGTTCGCTGCGCCGACGGCGACCAGCACCGGTTCCCCCGCCCGCACGAGGGTGCCGCCGACCTCGATGTCCTCCTTGGCGTAGCGGGGCTGACCGGCGCCGCTGCCCAGGGGCACGAAGCGCAGCAGCTCCTCGATCGCGCTGGTGATGAGCGTGGGCTCGGCGCGCAGCCGGGACAGCGTCTCGGGATGGTCGAGGAGAGTGAGTACGAAGTTGGGGATCTGGGTGGCCGTGGTCTCGTGGCCGGCGACGAGGATGCCGACGCACAGGTCGACGAGCTCCAGCTCCGACAGCCGGTCGCCCTGGTCGCGCGCCTCGATCAGCGCCGTCATCAGGTCGTCCCGCGGCCGCTCGCGATGCGCGGTGATCAGCTGGGCCATGTACGCGCGCAGCTCTTCGCGATTGCGGTCGAACTCCTCTGCGGTCAGCGAGCTGGTGGACAGTGCCGCGTCGCTCCAGGTCCGAAAGCGCGGGCGGTCCTCCTCCGGGACTCCGAGGAGCCGGCAGATCACCGCGACCGGGATGGGCAGGGCGTAGCGGTCGACCAGGTCGACCGGCGGCCCCGCCTCCGCCATCTCGTCCAGCAGAGCGGACGTCAGCTCCCGGATCTGCGGGCGGAGTTTCTCGACCTGGCGGACGGTGAAGGCCTTCGCGACCAGGGAACGCAGCCGGGTGTGGTCGGGCGGATCCATGCTGAGGATCCCGCTGTCCCGCCTGCCCTCGGAGGCACGCGGCTCGTCGTGTTCGAGGCCCAGGGCCCGGCTGAAGCGCTGGTCACCGAGGACCAGCCGGGCGTCCGCGTAACGGGTGGCGAGCCAGGCCGGCTCCCCGTACGGAAGCTGGACGCGTAACAGGCCCGGGGTGTCACGGGCCCGTTCGTACGCGTCGGACAGGGCCAGTTCCTGGCTGGAGTTGAAGGGATAGGCGAGGGGTGCGTCGTGCGTGGCCGTCACTGCTGCCTCCCTTGTGTAAGCATGCGCTTACAACGCTATGAGCTGGTCACCAGGCAGTCAACGACGCTAATCGGCCGTTACCCTGACGGCCACTCGGCAGGCGCGAGCGGGCTCACGGCGGCACAAAAGGAGTAGAGGGTGGACACCGACACCAGCGAGCACACGCGGCAGCAGGACCGACCCGACGGCGGCCCGCCGAGCGAGGACATCCCCGTGGTCGAGGAGGTCCCACTGGCCGAGGGCGTTCCGCACCGCCCGCGTGACGCCCGGGGGACCCGTGCGCGCATCCTGCACGCGGCGGGCGCGGTCTTCGCCGAGCGTGGATACGAGGCGGCCACCGTCCGGGACATCGCCGGCCGCGCCGGAGTGAACCAGGCGCTCATATTCCGCTACTTCGGCTCCAAGAAGACCCTGCTCACGGAGGTCATGGCGCAGGGAGGCAAGGAGCAGCTGGTCAACACGCCGCCGGACCGGCTGTTCGAGACCGCGTTGCGCGGTGTCCTCGCGGACGGCGGCAGACCCGACTGGAACCGGATGCTGGCGGTCTACCTCCGCTCCATCGGCAGTGCCGACGCCGCACCCGACACCGTCCGCGCGCTGGGCGAGGAGTACGCCGCCGCGCTCGCCACCCTCTCCTCGGCCGACGACAGCACACTGCGCGCCCAGCTCGCCATGGCCTGGTTGCTCGGCATCGGTGTGATGCGGACAGTGGTCGGCCAGGAACCGCTGGCCAGCGCGGAACCGGACGAGATCTGCGGCCATGTGCTCACGGCCCTCGAAAGCCTCCTGCGCGACGAGGACGGCCCCGGGGGCCGCACCGGGAAGCGAGGACCCGCAGACCGGCCGTAGACCCGTCAACCGGTCCAGGGCGCTTCCCCGGAGGGGCTGGATTTGTCATGATCCAGCCGTGGCCGAAATGAACTCACTCACGTATGAGGCGCGGTACGGCTGGGACCGCCGGACCAGCGCGGTCGTGGCGCTCAGTGCCGTCTTCACCGTGGTGCTGCTGCTCCCCGGTATGCCGCTGTACGCACGCATTCTGGGCCTGCCGCTGTTCGGCGCGGGTGGGCTGTTCATGGTGTACGTGGCCACGAGCGGCAAGGTCGCGTTCCGGGTGGACGAAACGGGCGTACTACGGGGCGGGAGCCCCGCGAGGTACGAGGCCACCACCGCCCACGTGCCCTGGGCGGACATCACGGGTGTCGTCCTCTGGCACCAGCGCGCGGGCAGGACCACCGTCCCCTACGTCGGGGTGAGCCGGCGCGAGGGCGCCCCGGCGCTGCCCGGAGGCGGTCCGGCGGCTCGTGCCGTCCTGGAACACGTCACTTCTGTGCCGGCCGACATCGTGGTCGCGTCCCGGGCGGTGACGGGCTGGCGTCTGGACAAGGCGCGGTTGATCGGCGCCGTCACCCACTTCGCACCGGGCATCCCCGTGCTTGAGTATCCGCGCTCCTAGGCTGTGCGCCCCGCGGCGGTCCGCACCGCGGCTCAGAACACCCAGCGCGTATGGGTGTACACCCCGTCGTGACGGCCGAAGCCGTACGCCGTGTCCGGGACCACCGCGAACAGCACCGCGTCCCCTGTGCGCAACGCGTCCCCGATCCCGTGGAAGGTGCCCTCGGGCGTGGTGATGTGCGCCCCGTACTTCGCCTCGTACGCCGCGATGACCTGCTCCAGCACGGCCGGATCGGCGACCGGCTCGGCCTCGCCCACGACCACGAGGTCGAGGCCGTCGCCGAGCGAGTTCCCGCCGGTGGTCAGCGCGCAGTGCCGGTGACGGGCGAGGTTGCGCGCCTTCTGCTCCCCCGGACCGGTGGAGAAGTACAGCACCCCGTCGTGCCAGGCGGCGATCACGGGCGTGACGTGCAGCCGGCCGTCGGGCCGCACCGTCGAGACCCAGAAGATCTCGGCGGCCCCCAGCTTCCGCTGGGCCTCCTCCCACTCGGTGGCGGTGACGTCCGCGGCACCGGGGCGTGGGTTGAGCGCGGAACTGTAGCGGGCGTCCAGCTCGGTCGTGGGCTGCTTGGCTGGTCCTCGTTCGGGCATGGCAGATCTCCTTCCTCCCAGCTGTGAAGACCGGCGCGACGGACGGAAATCATCGCCGCGTCGACGGCCTGTTCCCCAGTGGGTGAGTGACAGGCGTGGGTCGTGACGCGCCTGTTGCAGAGTATGTGAGGTGCGCCACAGCTTGCGGCAGGCTCGGCCTGGTGGGCTCGGCGGGTGACGTCGCTGCTGATTCTGCTTGTCCCGGCCGGGCTGATCCTTTCCGTCGCCCTCACCGGTCATGGCCTGGGGAGTCTCGGGCGGGTCGGTCTGCGTCGTGCGAGCGGTCAGGCGCGGCTGAAGAGCGCGGCCGCTGTCCTCGGAGCCATTGCCGTGGCCCTCTACACGTGGGGCCTGCTCCACATCGCCGGCGCGGTCCTGGACGCGGAGGACGGTGGCACCGGGTCCTCTCCGCTCCTGCCCTGCCGGACGCACGGACAGGGGGAACGGGCGCTGACCGTTGTCGACTACAGCGTGGACTACGTACCGCTGCGGTTCGTCTGCGAGACGAAGGGCGGGGGAGGCTATGCCGCCGAGTCCGTTCCCGGCTACATCAACCCCGCCGTGCTGGGCTGCGCCCTGGCCGCCGTCGTATGTGCCGGCGCGGCCGCCGTCGGATCCGAGCGTGGCGTCAGGAAACGGCCGGGCGCGTGACGTCGGCCGGCCGCAGCGGCGTGAGCGCCGGCAACCTTCAGTGCCTGATGCTCAAGTCGCCGGATCCGTGAGGCGGTTGATGCGATACACCTCCGGAACGCAGAGATTGAGCACCGCAGCGGCGGCGATCAACCCGGCGCATGCCAGCAGGACGCTGCGGCTGTCCCATACGCGGGACACGAGCGCGGTGATGCGCGCGTTGGAGGAGATCCAGCGTGACTTCAACCAGCAGTGGCGCCGCAACATCAAGAAGGCCGAGAAGGCCGGCGTCAAGGTCGTCCAGGGCGGCTACGATGACCTGCCCGCCTGCTACGAGCTCTGCGTCGAGACCGCCGAGCGGGACCGTTTCATCCCCTGTGCGACGCCCACGAACTCGGAGCCTCGGCGAGTGGGACCACCCGCTCGACAAGGTGCTGCACAAGGCCCTCGGGCCGCTACATGTCCCGGCGCTGATCGAGCGGAGGAGGAGCCCGGTGGAGCTGCGCAACGTCGTACCGGACGATGTCGACGCCTACGTCCGGATGCGATGCGATCCGGTCATGATGGCCGACCTCGGCGGACCGCTGCCGCGTGCGGGCATGGCGGACAAGGTCCGCAGAGATGCGCGGGAGGCGGCCGCTGACGTCTCCTGGATCAAGGCGATCGTTCCCGATCCGGCCCGCCCCGACGTGGTCGCGGGAACGGTGACCATCTGGTCCCACGCATCCCACGACAGCGATGCCGCCGGCGACGGACCGATGTCCGAGATCGGCTGGATGGTTCTGCCGGAATTCCAGGGCCAGGGGCTGGGCAAGCGCGCCGTCCGCGCCCTCCTGGAGCAGGCCCGTGACCAAGACCGCTGGGGCCTCGTGCACGCCTTCCCGGCGACGGCCAACGCTGCGTCGAACGGCATCTGCCGCTCCGTCGGCTTCCGGATCCTCAGGTCCAACCACTGGGTCATCGACCCCGCGCAGGACTTGGCCTGACCTGCGTGCCGCCGGCCGGAACGCCCCTGTGTCCGGCTCAGGCGGGCAGGTTCAGCTGCCAGGAGACGCCGAAGCGGTCGTTGACCCAGCCGAACTTGGTGCTGAATCCGTAGGTCCCCAGAGGCATGAGCACGGTGCCTTGCTCGGCGAGGGCCGTGTAGAGGCGGTCGAGCTCGGCCTCGTTCTCGCACTGCACGAAGAGCGAGATCGAGGGCGTGAACGTGAACTCGTGCTGCGCGGGGCTGTCGATGCACATGTAGTGCTGGCCGGCGAGTGAGAACGTGGCGTGCTGCACGCTCCCCTCCTTGCCGGGACCGTCGGCGCCGTAGCGGGTGATGCTGACGACCTCGGCGTCGTCGAAGAGCGAGACGTAGAAGGTCATCGCCTCTTCGGCGGTGCCCTCGAACATCAGGAACGTGGTGATCTTCTGTGGCGTCGTGATGTTCATATATGTGCTCCTTCGGCGCGCGCCATCAGGGGGCGAGACGCGGTCATGGTATCCGGCGCCGCAGCGAAACTGACGTTCCGTCACATGCGTGGGCGCTCCTTTCCCGGGTTCGTGATCTGCGCCTCCCTGCGCGTGTGAGCCCTGTATGCGCCCCCGTCCGGGCGAGAAAACTGCCCTGGCGGCGGTGGAGTGGCTCAGAAGTGACCCACCGCTTTCGTCCAAGGTGGGGAAGGCGGGTCGGTCGCCGTGTTGTTGCGTCTGCCCACGTCGGTGTGCGAAACGCAGGAGTGCCTGGCCGAAGGGGCTGTGCCGATCGGCGGGGCCACGCTGGTGTGGGCCACGTGGCAGCGGGACGGATTCCCCGACCTGGCGGTGTCCCTGCGTGAGGTGCCGGAGGCGAACGTGCTGGGCCGGGAGTCCGTGGGGGCCGCAGTGGTCCTGCACCGCATCGACGACCGGGTACCTGACGTGCTGCGCCTCGCGGCCGCCACGGTGGGCACCGGGGCCGTGCGCAGGACGGCGACGGTCGGCGGGAACATCGTCGGCAGCACACTGCGCTGCCTGCTCCCCGCGGCACTCGTCCTCGACGCCCGGGCGACGGTCCTGGAACCCGACGGCGTGCGCGAGACGGACCTGGGCGAACTGGTCACCAAGCACCCCCTCCTGCTCAGTCTGCACTGGCGCACCCCGATCGCCAGCGCCTACCGCAAGCTGCCCGGTGAGGCAGGCGGCCCGCCGCCCCTGGTCGTCGCCTCGGCACGGTATGCGGAGGACGCCGGCGACCGTCTGCGGGTGGCCGTACGCGACGGCTACGACGTGCTCAGCGGCACCATCACCTGTGCTCCCGACCCCGAGGAGACCCTGCACGCGCTGCGTACGACGGCCCTCGGCGACCTGCCGATCCCCGCATGGGACGCCGTCCGTGCCCAGGTCACGGGTCTCCTGAGCCGTCCTGTGACGGACTGAGGAACTGATCACCCACAGTGACGACCGGTCCAGGAGGGGGCCCGCCGCGATGATGCGGCGGGCTTCTGTGTTCTCGCTGGAGTGTCATCTGTGTCACTTCCTCGGGCCGGACCGGAACGCACCGTGCTCGCGACACGTCATCGGGGGTGCCATCGGTGACTGGGGGAATGATCATGAGCCTGACCGGGACGCCGTTCTTCGTCCTGCTGATCGTGGCCACCGCCGTGTGCGTGGCCGGCACCCTGGTGCTCTGGTCACGGCTCAGAGGCCCCCACTCACTGCGCTGGCTGCTACGGCTGTTGATGATCGGCCTGTGCCAGCTCACCGCGATCTCGGTGGTGGCGACCTGGATCAACAACGACTACGGCCTGTACGCCTCCTGGGACGACCTGCTGGGCAACGCCAACGGGGCCGCCGTCGCCATGCCCGGCCCCCCGGCCGACCGCGCGAAGTTCACCCACGGCGACTCGGGGATGCTCGACACCTACTTCCGGGGCAAACACTCGCAACTGTCGGGGCAGGTCATCGTATGGACGCCGCCGCAGTACAGCCAGCCCCGGTACCGCCACACCCGCTTCCCGGTCGTGCTGCTCCTGCACGGCGTACCGGGCAGCCCCGCGTCCTGGCTGGAACACGGCGGCATGCCCCATGACTTCCAGCAGCTGATGAACGCGCGCACCTCACACCCCTTCATCCTGGCCATGCCGGTGGTCGACCCGGGCGGCGTCGACACCGACTGCACCGACCAGCCCAACCGGAAGGTCGCCACCTGGATGGCGCGTGACGTGCCGGAACTGATCAGCCACACGTTCCGCACCCTGCCCGGCCCCAAGGGCTGGGGCGTCATGGGCTTCTCCACCGGAGGCTTCTGCGCCGCGCGGCTCCCGCTGGCCTACCCGAAGGTCTTCGGCGTCGGCGCCGCGCTGGATCCCGACCCGCTGACCGGCGACACGGGCGTCATCGAGGACCCGGTGGCACGCGAGCACACCAGCCCCACGTACATGGTGAAGCGCAGCACCGCGTCGGTCAGCCTGTTCCTGGCCACCTCGGCCGAGGACCGGCTCAGCCCGCCGCGCTACATCGAGCAGTTCGCGAGGGACGCTGCCGCCAGGAAGGTCCAGACCCAGACCATGGTGCTGCCCGACGGCGGCCACAACTACAACACCTGGACGCGCCTGTACCCGGCCGCCTTCAGCTTCCTCAGCCGCCACACCACCGCGCCGAAGGGATGACCGGACAGCGAAGGACGTACCGGCACCCTCAAGACCTGCTGTGACCTGACGCGCAGCCGGCCTCGTGCTCCGCATCGCCGAATCCCAGCGGCCACCACCGGGCAGCCGAGGCCACACATCACGCAGGATCACGGAACGCCCTTCCCGGGATCTCGCTGTGTCAGTGGTGCCTGCGAGGCTGGTCCCCATGGACAGTGACGACGAGCAGCTGCTGCGCGGCCGGGTCTACGGCCAGGACTACGACCGACCGGGCCCGCGGGCGGGGCAGCGGTACGTGGAACTGGTGGGCGGGCCACTGGACGGGCTGCTGCTCGACGTCACCGACCGGACGCCGGACGAGCTCGGCCCCGGTGTCGCACTGGCCACCGAACTGGGGCGGTTCGGCGCCGGCGGCCGGGCGCTGTACGCACCGCGCCCCGGCGATCCGCGCCGCTTCGACTGGGCCGGCGACGCACCGTGAGAGTCACCGACACCGCCATCGGCATCACGAGCGCGGGGCCGGGTCACTGTCTGGGCGACACCGCCCGGTGTACGAAGGCCGGCGGAAGGTTGGGCCACACCACCGGGCCGCGGTCAACCGCGTGGAAGCGGTTCCGGAGGTCGGCGGCGAGGCGGCGGCCGGGCGGCGTCCATGCGGCGTGCAGATAGGCGAAGGTGGTGAACCGGCCGTCCGGTGTCAGTGCGCGCACCACCGCGTCGAGCGTCCGCCGCCGTTCGTCCGGCGGCATCACGGTCCACGGCAGCCCGGACACCACCGCGTCCACCGGCCCGCCCGCGGCCCGCGCCAGCTCGGCCGCGGCCCCGTGCACCACCGTGAGCCGGTCGTCGCGTCGGGTGGCCGCCAGCCGCTCGGCCAGGTGCGGGTTGAGTTCGATGGCCATGAGCTGGGCGTCCGGTGCCAGCAGCCCGAGCACGGCGTCGGTGAACACGCCGGTCCCCGGGCCGAGTTCGACGACGAGCTTCGCCTCCTCCAGTCCGATGTGCTGGGTCATGGCCCGGGCCAGCCGGCGCGAGCTGGCGGCCACCGCGCCGGTCATGACGGGGCGCCTGAGGAATTGAGTGGTGAGTGACACGGCCGACATGCTCGGCGGCGGCCGCGTGGCCACGCGTCGTGTCCCTGGCCCGCCCGGATGGTCTTCCGGGGCCCGCCCGGGTAGTCCTCGGGGCCGGTCGGGGTAGCCCTGGGGGAGGACCCCGGTGACGACCCTGGGACGACGCCCGGCAGGCCGCTTGAGCCGTAGCGTGAACCGGTGCTTCGCCTGATCCAGACCCTGCCGCGATGGCGGCTGCGCCATCCCTGGCTGTCCGACGCCGTGCTCGTCGCCCTCGTCGCCGTACCCCCGGTGATCGGCGAACGGCCCGGCTGGCGGCCGGTGTGGGTGCAGGTCGTGGTGTACGCCGCCTTCGTGCTGCCCCTGTTCGTGCGGCGCACCCGGCCGGTGGCGGCCGCCGTGGTCGTCACGGCAGCCTTCTGGGCGCAGTACCTGTGGCATGTGTGGGGTCAGGAACCGGGGCGCGGGGTCATCGCGCTGGCCGCGGTCTTCTACACCCTGGTGGTGCGGGGGCTGCGTCGGCAGGCGGCCGTCCTCGCGGTGTGCGCCGCGTGGTGTGTCCTGCTGTGGGTGCCGGACTGGCTGACGGCATCCGCCGCCCGGGACCGCAATGTGTGGTTCACTCCGGCGTCCGTGCTGTTCTGGCTCGCCGGATCCTGGATGTGCGGCGCGTACGTCCGGGCCCGCCGGGCCTACCTCGGCGAGTTCGCCCGGCGCGCCGAACTCGCCGAGTCGACGCGGCTGGCGCTGGCCCGTGCCGCTGTCGCCGAGGAACGGTCCCGTATCGCCCGTGACATCCACGACGTCCTCGCGCACGGCGTGACGGTGATGGTCCTCAACGCCGAGGGCGCCCGGCTGGCCGGTGCCACCGACCCCACGGCCGCCGACCGGGCCCTCGCGGTGATCGGCGCCACCGGGCGGGACGCGCTCGGTGAACTCCGGCGCCTGCTGGACGTGTTGCGCGGCGAGGAGGATGTGGCCGCGCACACCCTGGACGACCTCGCCCCGCTCGTCGCCCGCTGTCCCACCGACACCGTCCTCGAACTGCTCGGCGAGCGCGCGGAGGTGCCGGAGCAGGTGGTCGAGGAGACGTACCGGATCGTGCAGGAGGCGCTGACCAACGTGGCCAGGCACGCCGCGCCGGGCGCGCGGGCCCGGGTGCGCGTCGACCTCGGCGAGCCGGGCCCGCACCGCTGGATCCACGTCCGCGTCGACAACACGGCCGGCGGCACCCACGGCATCGACGGCACGGACGCCATCGCCGGCGCCACCGCCACCCGTCCCGCACCGCCCTCCGGCGGACGCGGCCTCACCGGCATGCGGGAACGGGCCGCCCGGCACGGCGGCACCGTGACGGCCGGTCCCACCCCCGACGGTGGCTGGCGCGTCACCGCGAGCCTGCGGCCCCAGCCGGTCCCGGCGGTGACCCGGTGAGCGCCCCGTCCCGGATCCTGCTCTGCGACGACCAGCAACTGATCCGGATGGGACTGCGCATGGTCATCGACAGCCAGCCCGATCTCACGGTGGTCGGTGAGGCGGCGGACGGGCAGACGGTGCTGGAGCGCAGCGCCGAACTCCGCCCGGACCTGGTCCTGATGGACATCCGCATGCCCGGCGTGGACGGCCTCGCCGCCACTCGCCGGCTGTGCGCCGGCCCGGCCGCGCCCAAGGTGCTGGTGGTGACGACGTTCGACCTCGACGAGTACGCCTACGGTGCGCTGCGCGCCGGGGCCAGCGGCTTCCTGGTGAAGGACGCGCTCGGCGAGGAGATCCTGGTGACCGTCCGCGCCGTCCTGCGCGGCGACGTGATGATGGCTCCCTCGGTGATCCGCCGCCTGGTGGAGCGCTTCGTGCTGCCGGAGAGCTCCGCCGCCCACACCGATCGCCTCGGCCTGGTGACGGACCGGGAACGGGAGGTGCTCACACTGGTCGCGCGCGGCCTGAGCAACCGGGAGATCGCCGGCCGGCTGCACCTCGGCGAGACGACGGTGAAGACCCATCTCGGCCGGATCCTGGCCAAGCTGGACCTCCGGGACCGCGTGCACGCCGTGATCTTCGCCTACGAGAGCGGACTGGTCCGGGTGGGCGCCTGAGCGGTGACGAGGGACTCCAGGGCGCGGGCGGAGGGCGAGCCGGGCTCGGCCGTGATCAGGACCACCTCCTGGTCGTCCTCCGGGACCAGCAGCACATCGCAGTTCAACCGCAGCCGGCCCAGCTCAGGATGGTCCAGGGTCTTGGCGCGGTGGCCCGGCGCGTGCACCGGGTGGGTCTGCCAGATCTTCCGGAACTCGTCGCTCTCGGCATGCAACTCCTCCAGCAGGGCGGCGAGTTGGGGATCCTGCGGGTAGCGTTCCGCGGCCCGGCGCAGCCGCGCCACCGCGATGTGCCCGAACTCCGGTGTCCCGGACGTCTCGTACGTGCGCCCCTCACCCAAGAAGCGCCGCCGGGCCAGGTTGGCGGTGTCCCGTGCCAGGTCGTCGCCGAGCAGAGCCCGGGCGGCCCGATTCCAGGCGACGACGCCGTAGGTGGCGTCGGTGACGATTGCCGCGGTCGCGGGCAGCCGCTCAAGCATCCGCGCGACCTGCGGGCGCACCCGCCGCACGGGCCGGGCGGCGGGCGGGGCGGCCGAGCCGGCCAGCCGGAACAGATGAGTGCGCTCGGCCGGGGCGAGCCGCAGCGCGGAGGCGAGCGCGTCCAGGACGCGGGGGGAGGGCCGGGGCCCGCGGGCCTGTTCGAGCCGGACGTAGTAGTCGACCGACATATGGGCCAGCTCCGCGACCTCCTCCCGGCGCAGGCCGGGTGTCCGGCGCGGGACGCCGTCCGGCAGGCCGACCTTCCCGGCGCTGAGCGCCGCCCGGCGTTCCCGCAAGAAGCGGGCCAGTTCCTGCCTCGCCATGCCGCTGCCTCCCAGTCCGGCCCGGTACAGGATCCTGCCTGGTACAGGTGATCCCTGGCAGGACGGCGCCGGCCGGGGAATCGTGGCCGGGCATGAACGATCGCACAGCACTCTTCACCGGTGCCAACAAGGGCATCGGCCACCACATCGCCCGCCTGCTCGCCGCCGAGGGTTTCACCGTGTACGTCGGCTCCCGTGACGCCGGACGCGGCACGGCCGCGGCGGCGGAGATCGGCGCCGGTGCCCACCCCCTGGTCCTCGACGTCACCGACGCGGACGGCGTCGCACGCGCCGCGGCCCGCGTCGACCGCCTCGACCTGCTCGTCAACAACGCCGGCATCGCCGTCCCCCTCGACCCGCCCGCCGAGGCCACCTTGGCGGACTTCCGCCGGACGTACGAGACGAACGTCTTCGGCGTGGTCGCCGTCACCAACGCCTTCCTGCCCGCCCTGCGCCGCTCGGCCCGGCCCCGCATCGTGAACGTCTCCAGCGGCACCGCTTCCCTCACCTGGAGCACCGGCCCCAACCCGCAATTCACCCCGGGCAACGGCTACGGCGCCGCCTACCGCTCCGCCAAGTCCGCGCTCAACGCGCTCACCGTCTTCTACGCCCAGACGCTCGGCGCGCCCTTCAAGGTGAACGCGCTCGCCCCCGGTGCACGGGCCACCGATCTCAACCCCCGGGCCAGGGCGGTGGGCGGCGACCCGGAAGAGGGCGCACGCGGAGCCGTACGACTCGCGCTGCTCCCGGACGACGGGCCGACGGGCGGGTTCTTCTCCTGGGACGGGACATCGGTGCCCTGGTGACCCCACACGGTCGCCGGGCACGGGCCTGCCTCGGCGGCGGACCGATGACCGAGATCGGGCGCCCGTACGCGCTTCATCCCTCGGCCACCGGGTCGGTGCGCGCCGCCGTGTTCACCTCGGGTTCCGGTCGGCCATCAGCAGCCTGGAGACGTCGGAGGAGCCGCCCGGCGCGGAGGAGGTCTTCCGGATCCTGCGCACCATGGGGGAGCGGGGCCTGCTGGAGTGCTTCCCGGCCTTGTCGATGGGGCGGCGTGCCAAGGCGCGGTCGTTCCAGCGGCTGGACGGCCCGGCACGACGGATCATGGTGACGTACTGAGCGCGGGGGCGGAAAATCCGGCACAGGGGCATAGACGCACGGACGGCTGGGCAAAAGTGATCTTGGAGGGTGCGATGCGCGAGGAGACGGGTGTCGAGCTGAGTACCGTGCCGAAGCTCATCGGCATCCACCATCGCGCCGACGCCGAAGGCACCGCGATCCGCCTGAGCCACGAGCACGACGACCACTCCTTCGTCGCGCCGGACGCCCTGGCCGGCTTGTTGCCCTCCGCCCACACCGGCACGCCCAAGGTTCTCGACGCCGCGCGGACGCAGCGATGAGTTTTCGCGGCCCGCAGAGTCTCACCATGGTCATCGACTGCCCAGGGAGGAACACGTGGCTCAGCTGCTGAGGGTGCAGAACTTCAACGTCTCCAGCGACGGAATCGGCGCCGGTGAGGACCAGACCTTCGAGAGACCGTTCGGCCACGTCGACCCCGGGAGGCTGTTCTCCTGGGCCGGTGCCACGGCGAGCTGGCCGATGCGCACCGACCCGGGCGGGAGCCGCGGACTCGACGACTACTTCACCCGGGACTTCGCCCGCAACATCGGTGCCGAGATCATGGGCCGCAACAAGTTCGGCCCCCAGCGCGGCCCCTGGCAGGATCATGAGTGGCGCGGCTGGTGGGGTGACGAACCCCCCTTCCGCACCCCGGTGTTCGTCATGACCCACCACAAGCGTCCCTCGTTCACGCTCTCCGACACCACGTTCCACTTCGTCGACGGCGACCCCGCCACGGTCCTGGCGCAGGCACGGGAGGCGGCGCAGGGCAAGGACGTCCGACTCGGCGGCGGAGCCACCACGATCCGGGAGTTCCTCGACGCCGACCTGGTCGACACCCTCCATGTGGCGGTCTCGCCGGTGAAGCTCGGGTCCGGTGTACGACTCTGGGAGTCCCCCGAGGAACTGCTCGACCGGTTCCACCTTGAGGTCGTGCCCAGCCCGAGCGGCGTGGCGCATCACCTGTTCTGGCGAAGGTGACACCGGGGCGCGGACACCCGACCGGCATCGCTGTGCAAGGGAGTGGTCTGTTTGTCCTCCTCCGCCTTCCGTACGGTCCCGGCCTCCGCCGACGTCGTGATCATCGGTGGTGGCGTGATGGGCGCGAGCACCGCCTTCCACCTCGCCGAGGCCGGGGTGCGGAACATCGTCCTCGTCGAACGCGGCGACCTCGGCCGCGGCAGCTCGGGCAAGCCGATCGGCGGGGTACGCGCCCAGTTCTCCGATCCGCTCAACATCGAGCTGGGCAACCGCAGTCTGCGTGCCTTCCGGGAGTTCGCCCACCGGCCCGGCGCCGACATCGAGCTCGACACCGTCGGCTATCTCTTCCTGCTCGACAGCGCACGGCAGGTGAGCGACTTCGAGGCCGGTGTCGGGCTCCAGAACAGCCTCGGCGTGCCGAGCCGCATGATCAGCCCCGAGGAGGCCCGGCGGCTGTGCCCGTACGTCAGCACCGAGGGCCTCGTGGCCGCCGCGTACTCCCCGGCCGACGGGCACGCCCGCCCCGCACGGGTCGTCCAGGGATACGCGCGGGCGGCGGCGCGGGCCGGTGTCACCGTCGCCACCCACACCGACGTCCACGGCATCGACGCGGCCGCAGACCGCATCGCCGCCGTACATACCGGCCACGGCCGCATCGCGTGCTCCACCGTCATCTGTACGGCAGGGGCCTGGTCGGCGCGGATCGGCGCCATGGTGGGCGTCGACCTCCCGGTGCGGCCGGTGAAGCGGCAGCTGGCGTTGACCGCGCCGCTCGTCCCGCCCGCCCCGCGCATCCCGTTCACCATCGACTTCTCCTCGACCGCCTACTTCCACAACAGCGATGACGGCCTGCTGCTGGGACTGGCGGATCCCGGTCAGGAGGAGGGCTTCGACACCACCTGGACCCCGCACTGGCTGGAGCTGTTCCGCGCGGTCGCCCGCCGCCGTGCCCCGGCGCTGGCCGAGATGAGGACCGTCGGCGGATGGGCCGGCCTGTACGAGGTCACACCGGACCACAACGCGCTGATCGGCCGGTCCGGCGCCCTGCCCGGTTTCCTGTATGCCACCGGATTCTCCGGCCACGGCTTCTTGCAGGCGCCCGCCGTCGGCGAAGTGATGCGCGATCTGTACCTGGGCCGGGAGCCGTTCACCGACATCGCGCCGCTCAGCGCCGACCGGTTCCGCCACGGCACCGGCACCCGCCCCGAAGCCCACGTGGTGTGAACCCCCGACCGAGAGGCCGAACCATGCCGACGATCAGCCAGTGGCGGCTGCGGGCCGCGTTCGCGGCGCGGCTGTCGCACATGTACGGGCAGGAGGTGCCCGCCTACACCACGCTCGTGGACGTCTCACGGGAGGTGAACGAGGACGTCCTGCGCGCGCGGGGAGCCGACGCCGAACGCCTCGGGTCCATCGGCCGGGTGACCGCCGAGCGGCACGGAGCCATCCGCGTCGGCAGGCCACGGGAACTACGGCAGGTCGCCCGCGTCTTCGCCGCTCTCGGCATGCACCCCGTCGGCTTCTACGACCTGAGGGAGGCCGCCGCCAGCGCCGTACCCGTCATCTCCACCGCCTTCCGGCCCGTCGACGGCGCGGAACTCGCACGCAACCCCTTCCGGGTGTTCACGTCCATGCTCACCCCCGCCGACCCCCGTTTCTTCGACGCCGACCTGCGCTCGCGCTTGGAGGCCTTCCTCGCCGGCCGCGAACTCTTCCCGCCCGAGCTGCTCACGCTGGCCGACCGCGCCGCCGCCGAGCGCGCGCTGCCCGACGCCGAGGCCGAGCGGTTCCTTCAACTGGCGGTCGCAGCTTTCGAGTTGTCAGCCGAACCGGTCGACCGGGCGTGGTACGAGACCCTGGAGAAGGTCTCCGCCGTCGCCGCGGACATCGGCGGCGTCCGCAGCACACACATCAACCACCTCACCCCGCGCGTCCTCGACATCGACGAGCTGTACCGCCGTATGACCGACCGCGGCATCGAGATGATCGACACCATCCAGGGCCCACCCGCCTGGCAGGGCCCAGACGTCCTGCTGCGGCAGACCTCCTTCCGCGCCCTGGCCGAACCCCGCGCCATGCGCGCCCCGGACGGCAGGGTCGTCAGCGGCACCCTGCGGGTCCGCTTCGGCGAGGTCGAAGCACGTGGCATCGCCCTCACCCGCCAGGGCCGTGCCCGCTACGACGAACTCCTCGGCCGTATCGACGAGCAGGCCGCCCAGAACCCCATGGAAGCCCGCGGGGACATCGCACGCGCCGTGTGGGAGCGGCACATGCCCGGCAGCGAGGAGGAACTCGCCGCCGGGGGACTGGCCTTCTTCACCTACCGGGTCACCGACGACCGGCCCCGCGACGGCAGCCGGCCGCCCACCACCCTCGCCGAACTGGTGCGGCAGGGCTGGGTCCGTGCCGAGCCCATCGTCTACGAGGACTTCCTGCCCCGCTCCGCCGCCGGCATCTTCCAGTCCAACCTCAGCGGCGACGGCACCCGCGACAACGGTCGGCAGGGCGCCGCGTACGACGCCGACTGGCTCTCCGGCGCCATCGGCCGCGACGTCCTCGACCCCTTCGCGCTGTACGAGGAGCAGCAGAACCGCTCCCTCGCACAGGTCGCCCGCGAGCTGGACCTCCCCGCCACCCTCGGCTGACCCTCACACCTCAAGGGACCCCCATGACCAGCACCGCACTGCCCACCACGGAAGAGCTGCGCACCCGCGCCCGTGCCGCCCTCGGGACCATCGGCGCCGACGTGCCCGAGGGCGACGATCTCCCGGCCCGCTCGCCCCTGACCGGCGAGAACCTCTTCGGACTGACGGCCGCCACCGACGCCGATACCGTAGACGCCGTCACCGCCGCCCGTACGGCGTTCCTGGCCTGGCGCGTCACGCCCGCGCCGCGCCGAGGTGAACTGGTCCGCCGGCTGGGCGAGTTGCTGCGCGAGCACAAGAGAGACCTGGCCGACCTCGTCACCATCGAGGCGGGCAAGATCCGCTCCGAGGCGCTCGGCGAGATCCAGGAGATGATCGACATCTGTGACTTCGCGGTCGGCCTGTCCCGCCAGCTCTACGGCCGCACGATCGCCTCCGAACGCCCCGGCCACCGGCTCGCCGAGACCTGGCACCCCCTGGGCGTCGTCGGCGTCATCTCCGCCTTCAACTTCCCCGCCGCCGTGTGGTCCTGGAACACCGCCATCGCCCTGGTCTGCGGCGACACCGTGATCTGGAAGCCCTCGGAACTCACCCCGCTGACCTCCCTGGCCTGCGACCACCTGCTCGCCCGCGCCGCCGCCGAGACCGGCGCCCCGCGCGACGTCCACCGCCTGCTCCTGGGGGACCGCGCGGTCGGCGAGAAGCTCGTGGACGACACCCGCGTCGCCCTGGTCAGTGCCACCGGCTCCACCCGCATGGGCCGGGAGGTCGGCCCTCGCGTCGCCGCCCGCTTCGGCCGCAGCCTGCTGGAACTCGGCGGGAACAACGCCGCGATCGTCGCCCCGTCCGCCGACCTCGACCTCGCCGTGCCGGCCATCGTCTTCGCCGCGGCCGGCACCGCGGGCCAGCGCTGTACGACCCTGCGCCGTCTCATCGTCCACCGCGACATCGCCGACACCCTCATCGAGCGGCTGACCGCCGCCTACACCAGGCTGCCCATCGGCAACCCGTTCGACGGCACCACACTCGTCGGCCCGCTCATCTCCACCTCGGCCCTTGACGCCATGCACAGCGCCCTCACCCGCGTCCAGGCCCAGGGCGGCAAGATCCTCGCCGGCGGAAACCGGCGCCTCGCCGAAGCGGCACCTGCGGCGGCCTACACCGAACCGGTCCTCGTCCGCGTCGACGAACGGACCGACGTCGTACGGGAGGAGACCTTCGCACCGATCCTGTACGTCCTCACCTACGACACCCTCGACGAGGCGATCACGCTTCACAACGATGTCCCCCAGGGCCTGTCGTCCAGCATCTTCACCCGCGACCAGCAGGAGGCCGAGATCTTCCTGTCCGCCGCCGGCTCCGACTGCGGCATCGCCAACGTCAACATCGGCACCTCCGGAGCCGAGATCGGCGGCGCGTTCGGCGGCGAGAAGGACTCCGGCGGCGGCCGGGAATCCGGCTCCGACGCCTGGAAGTCCTACATGCGCCCGGCCACCAACACCATCAACTACTCCAGCGAACTCCCCCTCGCCCAGGGCATCAGCTTCCTCTGACCGGGCACCACGCGAGGGACCGGCATGCGGCCATGACCGATCCCGTGCGGCCCCCGTTGCTCTTCCTGGACGTTCGACGGAACGCTCCTGCCCTACGACGGAGCACGGCTGCCCTCGACCCCTGAAGGCTGGGCCGCCTGGCAGGAGGCATCGAACCCTCAGCCGGCGAAGATCGACCTCGGACACGGCCCGCGTCTGCCGGCGCTGCCCTGCGCCCTGATGTGGGCCACCGCCTGGCGGGAGAACGCCAACGAGGTGACAGCTCCGCTGCTCGGGCTGCCCGAGCTTCCGGTGGCGGACTTGCCGGAGGGGGCCGAGGCGGGCGCGCCGAACTGGACGACCAGTGCCCTTGTCCGGGCCGCGGCGGGGCGCCCGTTCATCCGGGTGGACGACGCGATCACCGAACTCGACCGGGCCTGGCTGCCCACGCACCACCGAGGGCCGGCCCTCCTCCACCGCGTCGACTCCAGGACCGGACTCACGGAGCTCGGCTTCGCCGTGCTGGACGACCGGCCGACCCATTGCCTGCCACACGATGACCAGGTGGTCATGCCGTGTTCACCCGGGCGCCGCTGAGGGGCGCCAGTGTGCGGGGTCGTCAGCTCAACTGTTCGGCAGGGAGGGCATCATGACCGCACAGGCAGACACCCCGGACGGGTCGCCGACGGCTTCCGACGGGGTCAGCCGCCGTCACGCACTGGGGCTTCTCGGCACCGCGGGGGCGGGCGCGGCCGTCACCCCCTTGCTGGGAGCGGGCCCGGCGCAGGCCGCCCCGCTCGGCGCCCCGGCGCTCCACCGCACCGCGGACTCGGCCGGCGCACCTCCGGTGCAGGGGCTGCACCTGACCTTCGGGGCAGACCCGCGGACCCAGATGACGGTCTCGTGGCTCACCGACCGACCGGTGACCAGACCCGTGGTCCACTACGGCACGCTGGAGCACGGCTTCGGGTCCGGCGCGCCGGCCCGCACGGTCAGTTACGTCGATGGCATCTCCGGCCGTACCGTCTACGTCCACCACGCCTCGCTGAACCGCCTCACCCCCGGCACCGACTACCTCTACCTCGCCACGCACGAGGGGGCGACGCCCGACAGCGGTACGTTCCGCACGGCCCCGCGCGGACGCGAGCCGTTCACCTTCACCAGCTTCGGAGACCAGTCTGCTCCGCAGGTGACGTGGGCGGCGGACGGCACAGTGGCCCTGGACGCGAACTCGACCCCCGCGACGAAGGACATCGTCACCGGCATCGAACAGGTCGCCCCGCTCTTCCACCTCCTCAACGGCGATCTCTGCTACGCCAACCTCGACGTCGACCGGGTCCGCACCTGGAACAACTTCTTCACCAACAACACCCGTTCGGCGCGCTTCCGCCCATGGATGCCGGCCGCCGGCAACCACGAGATCGAGAAGGCCAACGGCGCGCTCGGCCTCGACGCCTACCAGGCCTATTTCTCCCTGCCCTCCACCGAGACCGACGCCGAACTGGCCGGTCTGTGGTACGCGTTCACGGTCGGTTCGGTCCGGGTGATCGTGCTGCAGAACGACGACAACTGCCTCCAGGACGGCGGCGACCACTACATCAGCGGTTACTCCGGCGGACGCCAACTCGCATTCCTGGAGCGGGAGCTGAAGGCCGCCCGCTCCTCCCGGGAGGTCGACTGGATCGTCGTCGCGATGCACCAGGTGATGATCAGTTCCTCGGACGCGAACGGCGCCGACCTGGGCCTGCGCCAGAAGTACGGCCCGCTGTTCGACAGGTACGGCGTCGATCTCGTCCTGTGCGGTCACGAGCACAACTACGAACGCTCGCTGGCCGTCCGGGGTGTCGTCCCGGGCAGCGAGACGCTCACGCCCCGCCCGGTCTCCCAGGCCACCGACTCCATCGACACGGGCATGGGCACCGTGCACATGATCCTCGGTGGCGGAGGCGTTTCGGGAACCACGAACCAGAAGTTCTTCACCGACGGCACCGCGAAGGTGATCACCGCGGTGTCCGCGACAGCTGGCGCGAACGGCAAGCGCACCTCCACCTACACCAAGGAGGAGGCGGTCTGGACGGGCGTCCGGGACGTCGAACACCCTTATGGCTTCGCGGCGTTCACCGTCGATCCCGGCCGGCACGCCGGTGACACGACACGGATGCACGTGACCTACTACAACGTGAACAAGCCGCACGGCGAGTTGTCGGTATTCGAGACCTTCACCCTGCACCGCAGGCGCTCGGACGGGCACGCCGAGCGGCCGTGACAGAGTGCCCGTGCAAGAGCCGATCACGGGAAGGACCGTTCATGGCAGCGGAGTTGACCGAGCAGGTGCGCAAGCGACTGGAGGAACCGAACTTCTGGTACGTGGCCACGGTGACGCCGGACGGGGCGCCGCATGTCACGCCGATGTGGGTGGGACTGGAGGACGGACTGATCGTCTTCAACACCTCGGTCGGCCGGATCAAGGAGGAGAACCTTCGCCACGACGCCCGGGTCCACCTCTCGCACGCCGACGCGGAGAACCCCTATGACCGGGTACAGATCTCCGGCCGCGCGGTGCGCTTCGTGACGGGGGAGGAGGCCGAGCGCGGCATGGACCGGCTGGCCCGCAGGTACCTGGGGCTCGACGGATACCCCTGGCTGATCGAAGGCGAGCAGCGGGTCCACGTCCTGGTCGAGCCGGAGCGGGTGCGCCACATCGTGGGCGTCGAACCGTTCCGGCCCGGCATCATCCCCTCGTGACCTGCGAGTAGAAGCCTCGTGACCTGCGAGTAGGGGCGAACGAACTGGTTCGTTTGACGCGCGAGGAGAGTCGTGTCAGGCTGAAGCGAACCATCTAGTTCGTTCGGTCATGGGAGGCCTGCCGTGTCTGGCACCGCTGTCACGGCCCCGCCGGCCCAGACGGGGCTGAGCGGCAGGCTGCCCCTGGTGATGGCGCTGGCCTGCGGGGTCGCCGTGGCGAACGTCTACTTCCCGCAGGCGATCACGCCGTTGATCGCCCACGGCTTCGGCATCGGCCAGGACGCTGCGGCCGTTCTGGCAACCGTCACGCAATTCGGCTATGCCGCCGGGATCTTCCTGCTGGTGCCCCTCGGCGACCGGCTGCCGCGGCGACCGCTCGTCACGCTGCTGTTGGCCGTGACCGCGCTCGCGCTGCTCGTCGCCGGCCTCGCCCCGGCCGTCGGGCCGCTGCTCGCCGCCGGTGCGGTGGTCGGCGCGGCCACCGTGGTGCCGCAGATTCTGCTCCCCATGGCCGCGGGCATGGCCGAGCCAGAACGCCGGGGTGCGGTCACCGGCACTCTGCAGGCCGGACTGATCGGTGGCATCCTGCTGGCCCGCGCCTTCGGCGGCGTACTGGGCGAGCACTTCGGCTGGCGCGCCCCGTACCTGGTGGCGGCCGCGCTCACCGGCCTGCTGGCCCTCGTGCTCGGCCTCACCCTGCCGCGCAGTGCCCCGGCCGTGCGCGACCGCTATCCCACCCTGCTCGCCGACACCCTCCGACTGTTGCGCCACGAGCCCCAGCTGCGGCGGTCGGTCTCCTTCCAGGTCACCGTCTTCGGCGCCTTCAGCGCGGCCTGGACCGCGGTCGCCCTGCTGATCACGGGCCCTCGCTACGGCTTGGGAACCCAGGCCGTAGGTCTGCTCGCGCTGATCGGCGCGGCCAGCATGTTCCTGGCGCCCGCAGCCGGCCGCTGGGTCGACCGGTACGGCCCCGACCGCGTCAACCTGGGGTGCGTCCTGCTCGCCCTCGCCTCTGGCGCGCTCCTCCTCACCGGCCTCGCGGGCGGTCCGGCCGGCCTCGCCGGGCTCGCCGCCGGGCTGCTCCTGATCGACGTGGCGGTGCAGTGCGGCCAGGTGGCCAACCAGGCCCGCATCTTCGCCCTGCGTCCCGAGGCTCGCAGCCGCCTCAACACCGGCTACATGACCTGCGGGTTCGTCGGCGCCAGCGCCGGCTCCTGGCTGGGGACGCGCGCGTTCACCCAACTGGGCTGGGGCGCCGTCTGCGCCCTGGTCGCCCTTGCCGCGCTCCTTGCCCTCGGCGCGTACCTGTCCGGCCGCCACGGCACCACGGCACCACGGCACAGAGTGACTCATGACGAGGTCTCCGCCAGGGTGCCGGAGCAGACCCCTCGCTCCGCCGCCGTTGTCCGCACGGCTCGCGCGTCCGATGACGGCGCGGGCAGGACATGGAACGGCGAGTCGGTCCTGGCATGCCATGCCGACCCGTTCGCCCATGGCATCCCGATGGATCGTGAACCGCTGCACCGCGCCCTGCGCCAAACCGGCCCCGTGGTGTACCTGGCGCGCTACGACGTCCACGCGCCGGTCCGCTACGAACAGGTGCACGCCGCCCTCGTCGACCGGCGGCACTCTGGGGCGGGCCTGCCGACTTCCGCCACGAGAAGCCCTGGCGGCTCCCGAGCCTGCTGCTGGAGGCCGACCCGCCCCGGCACGACACCCCGCGCCGGGTGCTGCGTGAGACCCTCGCCCCGCCGGCCCTGCGCCGGCAGCGCGCGAGGCGGCACGCCCTGGCCGGGAAACTGATCGACCAAGTCCTGGCCGATGGCGGTGAGTTCGATGCCTTCACCGCGCCGGTGGAGGGCTTCCCGCTGCGCGCGTTCCCGGACGCGGTGGGCCTCGACCCGGAAGGCCGGGAGAACCCGCTGCTGTACGGCAAGAAGGCCGTCAACGCCTTCGGCCCGCGCGACTACCTCGTCACGGCGGACGCTTACCGGATGACGGGTCTGTCAGCGTGGGTGGACGCGCAGTGCGCATGGGAGGCATTGAGCGAGGACGGCTTCGGCGCGGCAGTCCGGGGCCGCTGCCGACCGCGGTGAACTCACCCGCACGCAAGCACCGTTGGTGGCGCGGTCGCGGCTCACCGCCGGGGCAGAGCTTCTTCCTGGCCCCTGGGCCGACCCCGACCGCTTCGACCCCGCCCGCGACCCTCCGGCCACGTCGGCTTCGGCACCGCCACCCCGACAAGCCCCTGCGCTCGTGGGCGCCCTTGCCCGTGCGCGTTCACCCGGTTGCCTGACCAGCCGACGCGGGCCCAGGGCCGCTCCCGAGGTTCTTCGAATCCGCCGCATAGGATGGCCGAATGACCACAGTACTGCTGAAGACCTCGGCCGGAGACATCACCCTGGACCTCGATGAGGCGAAGGCCCCGAAGACGGTGGCGAACTTCGTCGAGTATGTCCGGGCCGGCCATTACGACGGCACCATCTTCCACCGGGTGATCCCGGGTTTCATGATTCAGGGCGGCGGCCTGACCGCGGACATGAAGCAGAAGCCCGCGCCGCAGCGGGTGGAGAACGAGGCCAAGAACGGCCTGAGGAACGACAAGTACACCGTGGCGATGGCGCGGACGTCGGATCCGCATTCGGCGAGCGCTCAGTTCTTCATCAACACCACCGGCAACGACTTCCTGAACTACCCCGGTCAGGATGGCTGGGGCTACGCGGTGTTCGGGAAGGTCGTGGCGGGCAACGACGTGGTGGACGCGATCGAGGGCGTGGCCACCACCTCCCGGGGCGGGCACGGCGACGTGCCGGTGGAGCCGGTGACGATCGAGTCCGCGCAGCTGGTCTGAGGCCGGTCACCGCCGCCCGCGTCGCCCGTCGCCGAGGCGACGCGGGCGTAGACCCCGCTCAGACGGTCAAAGGAACCGAGCCCAGCCACGGGGCACGAAGCAGACGCCGAAGGCCATGGGCGCTCACGGGCCACGGGCTGCCCGGCGGGAGCGTCGCCAGGATCTCGTACTCGACGGCACCGTCGACGTGCGGCCTCGTCGCACCTGCGGTCGCGCCGTACCTTCGGCGCGTCCACGGCATGCTGCAGCCCCTCGACAGACGAGCCGTACCGAACGCTTCGGCGATCCGGCGATCCGGCGACCCGCCGTCGGCACCTACGAGGAGCAGTTTTTGGCCGGCCTGGAGCGGAGCGGTCCCCTTGGTGAGGAGTAACAGCCCCGTCGGCCACCAGCCGACGTCAGGGTGACGCAGGCACGATGCCGTCGAGCACCGAGTCGACCACCTGCCTGGAGAACTCGGCGTCAGGCCGCGGCGCGTCGGGGTGGAGGAGCGAACGGGAGAGGACCGGGCCGACGATGAGCTCGCCGATGAGGGCCGGGTCCAGGTCCGGTCGGATCTCGCCGTGCCGCTGGGCCGCGGCGAGCAGGTCGTACAGGGCCTGTCGGCGCGGGCCGATGACCGTGCGCAGGAAAGCCTCGTTGAGCTCGGGCAGTGTGCGGATCTCCGCCGCCAGGACGGCGAGGTTGGTGCCGGAGTTCTCGCCGAGGTAGTCGCGCCGGATGCTCTCCAGGACACGGAACAGAGCCTCGCGCAGCGGCACGCCGGTGAGGACGGTCTCCTCCTCGACCTCGGCCTGAAGACGCTCCAGCACATGCAGCAGAAGCGCCTCCTTGCCGGGCCAGCGCCGGTAGAGGGTGGCCTTGCTGATTCCGGCCTGGCCGGCCACCGCCTCCATAGGCATCGCGCTCAGACCCATGCCGCGCTGCATCAGCCGTAGCACCGCCTCCACGATCCGGTCCTCCGTGCCCTCGCGGCGGGGCCGCCCCCGGTGGCGCGTCGCAGGCCGGACCGTGCCGACCGCGGTCCCTGTGGTGTCGGTCATCGCCCCATTGTCCCAGTGCCCGTGCGGCCGGAGCGGCTCCGGTGGTGCAAGACGATTGTGCTGCGCCACCGGGTGTTCGCAAGCTTTCCGCATGGAAGGGATTGAAACGTTTCAAATCCTTCTGTGCTGCTGACCAACGTGCCCCTGACGAAAGGAATCCGAGCCGTGGCCGAGGACAACGGAACCGCCCTGAGCCGCCGGCACCTGCTCGGCGTCATGACGGCGACGGCGGCAGGGGCGGCTCTCCCGCTCACCGCCGCGCCGGGGGCTCGGGCGGCGAGCGCGGCGGCATCCGCCGGACACGGCTCCGCACCCGCGCACCTGCGGGTCGGCTCCAGGGTCGAGCCGCTGGGTACGGAGACCGCGCCGACGTTCAGCTGGGTGCCCCCGGTGGCCCGGCAGAGCGCGTACGAGATCCAGGTCGGCACCGCACCCGGCGCGGCCGACATCTGGCACAGCGGGAAGGTGGCCGCCGCCGAGAGCGTCGAGGTGCCCTACCGGGGTGGTGCGCCACGCTTGGAGCAGACGTACTTCTGGCGCGTGCGCTCCTGGGACGACCAGGGCGTGCCCGGTCCCTGGAGCGAGTCCGCGACCTGGGAGACCGGCCTGCTGAAGGGCGAGCGCGACTGGTCGGGCGCGCGGTGGATCGGCGGCCGTCTGCCGCAGGACCACGACTGGCAGGACCTCACCGCGACGGTCGTCTTACATCCACTTCTGCGACTACATGGACGAGGTCGGCCGCAGGCTCGGCCGCACCGAACGCGCCGCCCACTACGCGCAGTTGGCGCGCACCCTGCGCCGGGCGTTCATCGCCCACTACTGGGACCCCTCCCAGGGGCACTTCACCCGTGGCAGCATCTCCAGCGAGAACGCGATGGCCATCGCCGTCGACCTGGTGCCCGGCTCGGACCTGGACCCCGACGACCCGCGCCATCTCGCCGGCACGAAGACGCTGGACGAGAACAGGAAGGCGCTCGCGCAACTCCTCGCCGACCGTATCGTGGCCGCCGGACACCACATCCAGAACGACATGTACGGCTCGCGCTACGAGTTCAACATCCTCAGCGAGTACGGATACACGGACCTCGCCCTCAAGGCCGTCACTCAGACCGGCGTTCCCGGCTACGTCCACCAGATCGCCGAGGGCGCCACCTCGCTGTGGGAGCAGTGGACCGACCGCCTCTCGGTCGACCACCACTACCGCTCCAACGTGGCCACCTGGTTCTACCAGAGCCTGGCCGGCATCAAGTCGACGTCAACTGCGTACGAGACACTGCGCATTCGTCCGTACATCCCCTCGGTCGCGGTCAACAGCCGTGTCCCGAAGGACACTCAGGACACCGACCTCGTGTCCGCGACTCTCGACCATGTCAGCGCCTCGATCGACACGGTGCGCGGCACGGTGAGCTCGGCGTGGCGGCGCCGCCCGGACGGCAGGATCGACCTCGCGGTGACCGTCCCCTACACCACGGACGCCGAGATCTGGGTTCCCACCCAGGGCCGGCCCGTCGCCGCACCAGCAGGAGCCGTCTTCGTCCGCGACGACGCCTCCGGTGGGGCTGCCTACCAGGTGTACCGGGCAGGGGCGGGGTCCTACCGCTTCAATGCCTGACCGTCTGAACTGCTGTACTGTGCCGAGCGGTTGGCGTCGGCACAGTGAAGTGCGTCCGGGCGGTGAGTCCGCGCCGTGCGGGAGGATCTCCTGGATGCGGGCCAGGTCCTCGGCGCAGAGCGTCCCGATACCCGAGCCGGGTCCGGGCGCCGTCGTCGTGGCCGTCGGCGCCGGGGTGGAGGGGCCGGCCGTCCGGCGACGAGGTGCTGAGCTGGGCGGTGGTGGGCTCCCTGCACATGGCCGGCGCCACGGGGTACGCGGCCGCCCGCGAGATCCTCCTGGAGCTGGTCGGCCTGGTCGCCACCGGAACCGTCGAGGTGCCGATCGCCGCCACGTACCCGCTCGACCGTGTCGCCGACGCCTCCGCCGAACTGGAACGGCGGCACAGCCCGGGCAAGATCGCGCTGGTCCCCTGAGCGGCCCCGGACCCCGGGCTGCTGCGGAGCTCAAACGAACTGGTTCGTTACCATGAGGGCATGGCATACGACTCGGCAGCGACCAGAGAGCGCATCCTCGCGGCGGCGACCACGGAGTTCGCCGCGCACGGCGTCTCCGGTGCCCGGGTGGACCGTATCGCCACCGAAGCCAAGGCCAACAAGCGTGCGATCTATGACTATTTCGGCGACAAGAACAAGCTCTTCGCCGTCGTCCTGGAGCGCGCGCTGGCAGAGCTGGCCGAGGCCGTACCGCCCAGCGAGGACCTGCCCGGGTACGCGGAGCGCCTCTTCGCCTATCACCGGGCCCGTCCCGAGGCACTGCGCCTGGTGATGTGGGAGGCCCTGGAGATCGGCGACCAGCCGGTCCCGGCCGAGGAGGCTCGCACCCGCCACTACCAGGACAAGATCGACGCCGCCGAATCCGGCGGCGCGGGCGGCGACGCCCGCACCCGCGTGTTCTTCACCCTCGCCCTGGCCGGCTGGAGCATCGCCATGCCCCAGTTGCGCCGGATGATCCTCGGCCCCGACTACAGCCTCGACGACCTCGGCGCGGACGTCGCCCGGGCCGTGCGGACCCTGCCGGCCGGCCAGGAGCAGCGGTAGGGCCGGCTCACGGCGCCGGCGGGCCCGAGTGCGATGCAGGCGAAGCCGAGCGCGATCCGGGTGCGCGGCCGGGAACGGAAAGCGATGTGCACGGCCGGGGCCGTCACCAGGCAGCACAGGTGAGGCAGCGCGGACAGTACGCCGGAGAGGGCCGGCGAGGCGTGTTCTCCACGATTCGCCCCGGCGAGGCCTGCGTGACCTGCCCCCGCAGCCTAAAGTGATCGACATGGCGATACCCGTACATGCCCTCGTGCACCGTCCGTTGACCGTACAGGCCGTCGCGGAGCTGGTCGCACTGCCGACGGCGCCGCAGGTGCCCGACGACTCCGACGCCATGACCGAGGAGATGCGGCGTCGCGGATGGGAATGGGAGCACCAACTCGTCTGCGACTCCTTCCGCACCGCTCACCAGCACGTGGTCTGCGACGAGTACGGCAACCCGTTCGGTAACGCCGGCTCACGGACGTTCCTCGTCTTCGGCGAGGTGTACCCCGTCGACCCGAGCGACGAGGACATGAGGAACGGTCCATGGCTGTACGGCTATATCGAGGGCTGGGAGCAGGTGCCCGGCTGGGTCAGCCGCAGACCGTCCACCGACGAGGACTGTGAGGCCGTACTCGCGCAGGCGGCGCAGGCGGTCACCGAGCACCTGGGCGAAGCCCCCGAGCGGACGACCGCGTCGTCGTACACCGCGGGTATCGGCCCCGAGCTGACGCACCGCATCTGGCGCACCCCCACGCACGCGCTCATTCTCGGGCCGACGGCCGACAACGGCCCCTACGGCTATCTCACGCACCTGCAACTGTCCTCCACGCCACTGACCTGCGCCCCCGACCTGCCCCCTGCAGGCGACAAGGTCGGCTTGGACAGATGGATCGCGGCGCATACCGACTGGTAGAGCGCAGGTGCACCGGCCTCCTGGGAGAGACGGGCGGTCAGAGGCAACAGCACGAGCGTCAGGGTTCCGACGAACGCCGCGGCAGTCTGTGCGACGAGCACCGTGGTGGCGTCCACGTCACCATCCGGCTGAAGGTGTCGACGAGTTCCTGGGTCGCTTCGCCGGCGATGCCCACACGGACGTCCAGGCGCGGAGCCTGTCCGGTTGCCCAGGCAGCCGAGCCGCGCTGGTGCCGGCGTCCGGACCTGCGTCGCAGCGTGCCGAATGCATCGATGCCCAGCTCGCCTGTGCCGCCGCCGGGAAACTGGCCCCGTATGCGCAGGGGGAGCAGGCGTCGGGGCGGGCGATCGAGGCCACGGCCCACTGGGATCCGCGGCTGTGGCCGACGACCGGCGGACTGTGCGCGATCGAGGTCGGCTTCACCTGGCTCGCGGCGTCGGCCCAGGGCACGGGTGTGAACACCGAGGCCAAGTACCTGCTGTTCCGGCACGCGTTCGAGAACTGGGGTGTGGCACGGGTGGATGTGAAGACGGACGCGCGCAACAGCCGGTCGCGGGCGGCGATAGCAGGGGTCGGCGCATAGTTCGAAGGTGTGTTGCGGAACTGGTCCCGGTCCTGGGTGCCGGGCGAGGACGGCCGACTGCGTGACTCCGCGATCTTCTCGATCACCATGGAGGAATGGCCGGACCGCCGCACCAGGCTCGAACAGCGCATGGCACGCGGCACTGAACGCAGGCGACCGGGAGCAGGTCTGCCGTCCCCCGCCTGAGCCCGAGCCCCGTGGACGCCGTGCCGTCCGGGCGAGTGACGGCGCCGGTGTCAGCGGCAGAGGGCGGTGAGCGGCGGCAGACCGAGCGGCCTGGTCAGCCGACACGCCCCTGGTCCATGCTGGCCCCTGCCCGCCCCGTACGTCCACAGGAGTCACCCCGTGCCCAAGCCCCGCTTCGCCGTCCTCGGCGCCGGCAGCATCGGCTGTCACCTCGGCGGACACCTCGCCGCCGCCGGACATGACGTGACCTTCATCGGCCGGCCCGCCGGAATGGACGTGCTGCGCGAGCGGGGACTCACGCTCAGTACGTCCGTGCGGCCGCCGGTCCACCTCACGCCGGACCGGCTGACCCTGGCCACCGGACCGGAGGCCGCGGCCGGCGCCGACTACGTGCTGGTCACGGTGAAGACGGCCGGCACCGAGGCCGCCGCGAAAGACCTCGCCGCGCACCTCGCCCCCGACTCCGTCGTGGTCAGCTTCCAGAACGGCCTGCACAACCCCGCCACCCTGCGCGCCGCGCTTCCCGGTCACACCGTGCTGGCCGGAATGGTCCCGTACAACGTGGTGCAGTCCGAACCGGGCACTGTGCACCAGGGCATGCCGGGCAAGCTCATGACCGAGCCCGACGACACGCTCTGCGCCGCCTTCCACGAGGCTGGCCTGGCCTTCGAGGCCCGCACCGACATGTCCGAAGTGCAGCACGCCAAGCTGCTGATGAACCTCAACAACGCGATCAACGCCCTCTCAGGGCTGCCGCTGCGCGACCAGCTCGGCCGACGGGCGTACCGCCGCTGCCTCGCCCTGTGCCAGCGCGAGGCCCTCGCCGCGTACCGGGCGGCTGGGGTCACTCCCGCCCGCCTCGGTCCTACGGCGCCCGGCGTCACCCCGTACGTACTCGGGCTGCCCGACGCCCTCTTCCGCCGGGTGGCGGCGGCCTCCCTCCGGATCGACGCCCACGCACGCTCCTCGATGTGGGAAGACCTGCAGCGCGGCCGGTCCACGGAGATCGATTCCCTGCAGGGCGAGATCGTCGCCCTGGCCACCGCTCACGGCATGGGCGCGCCCGCGAACGCGCGTCTCGCGGCCCTGGTGCACGAGGCGGAGGCCACCCCGCGCACGTGGACAGGACCGGAGCTGTACGCCGAACTGCGCGCGGCGCGCTGAACCGCGCGCAGCAGGTCAGTTCCTGTTCCTCGGGCGCGCGCCGAGGGCTGCGGCGAGACGCGAGCGCATACGGCGCACTCGGCACGGCACGGTGCTGGAGAGCCACGGAGGTCTTCGAGTGCCACCGGACAGGCGTGAAAGCGCCTTTTCAGAAACGCCGAGGCGGGCGGCCCGACACCGCCACGGAGATCCATGTCCCGGCCACCTTCCCCCAGTTGTTCAAGTCCGGCCTCGACGGGGACCTCGACTCGACGGCTGGGCCGCGGCCGGGACCACGGGGTGGTCGTACGACGAGATGTTGCCGTACTTCCGGCGCGCCGAGGACAGCGAGCGCGGCGAGGGCGCGTTCTGCACCCCGGTCTGGAACGGCCTGACCTCACCGTGCTCGCCTCGGCCCGCGCCCACCGCGGCGTCGTCGACGGCGGCCGGGCGACCGGCGTGGCGGTGGAGCGCGGCGGGGCCGTCGATGTGGTCCGCGCCGAGCGCGAGGTGATCCTGTCCGCGGGTGCCTACGAGTCCCCGAAGCTGCTGATGCTGTCCGGGATCGGCCCCGCCGCCGGCCTGTCCGCCCTCGGCATCGGCTTCGTACGCGAGGTGCCGGTCGGTCAGGGTCTGCAGGGCCACTACATGGTGCTGCTGAACTTCCGCGTCGATACCCAGTCCCTGACCAGCGCGCGAGGCCGCAGAGCGCCGCGCTGCCACAGACCGAGGGGCGCTGCCCGCTGACCTCCAACCTCGCCGAGGCCGGCGGGTTCTTCCGCGGCCGGGACGGCCTGGACGCCCCGGACCTGCAGTTCCACGCCGCCCCCGTGCCCTTCCATCAGGAGGGCCGCGGCCCGGTCACGGAGCACGCCCTCGCCATCGGCCCGTGCGTGCTCGCCCCGACCAGCCGCGGCGCGGTGACCCTGCGCTCCCCGCGCCCGGACGCCGCGCCCCGGATCGTGCACAACTGGCTGACGACGGCCGAGGACCGGGACGGCATCGTCGCCGGGACACGGATCGCCTTGGAGATTGCGGCGCAGCCGGCCGTGGCCGATCTCGTGACGGGGCCGTACAGTGACGCGCCGGACCCGGATGCCGACGACACGGAGCTCCTCGCCTGGGCGCAGCGGGCGGACCGGACGCCCGTCGTCATCTCAGCCGGCTCGACCTGGCGCTGCGGGCCGGCACCACCCAGCGGTATCTCAGTTTCATCGAGTCCGGCAGGTCCGTCCCCGGCCGGAACATGATCGTGCGCCTGGCCGAGTCGCTGGAACTGCCGCTGCGGGAGCGCAACGAGCTGCTGCCGGCCGCCGGATACGCGCCCGCCTACCCCGAAAGCTCGCTCGACGAACCGGCGCCGGCCCCGGTGCGCACGGCGCTCGACCACATCCTGCGCGGGCATCTGCCGTATCCGGCACCGGGGTGGACCGAGCCGGTGACCTGATCGCCGCAGACACCGCCTTCGACCTGATCACCGAGGGCGCGGCCGCCGAACTGGTGGGCCCGGGAGCCAACATCCACCGCCTCGCGCTGCATCCCCACGGCCTGGCTCCCCGTATCGGGAACCGCGCCGAATGGGGGCAGCACATCCTGGCGCGCCTCGGCCACCGGGAAGACCTGCACGCCGAGCTCGCCGGATACGTCGCCCATCTGGAGCCGTCCGCCGCGCCCCTCGGATTCGCGGTTCCGCTCCACCTGCGCTCCTCGTACGGCGAACTGCGCCTGATGACAACTGTGACGACCTTCGGCCACCGCCGTCGACGTGACACTCGCCGAGCTGAAACCGGAGGCGTTCCTGCCGGCCGACCCGGCGACGGCCGAAGCACTCCTGGCAGCCGTCGGCCCCATGGCCTCCGCCGCCGCGGGCCGGGCCCCCGAGAACACGCGGTCGGCCTTGACCGCGCCGTAGAGGGGTACACCTGTCAGCATGTCGGCGCGTCGGCCCCCTGGGCAGCAGGAGGAGTCCGCCATCCTGTCGATACGGCGCCCCGTCCGGATTCGGCGGACCGGATCCCCGGGCTCTGTCCGGTCCGGGCCCGGGAAGGAGAACGCCCGTATGACGCCTCCGCCCCCGCCTTCGTACGATGCCCCGTCCCCGCGGGAAGCCGCCGCCGGATCCCTCCTCGACGAGGCCCGCCGCCTGGCCCCCGACGCGGTCGCCCTGCGCCGCGCCCTGCACGCAGGTCCCGAGCTGGGCCTCGATCTGCCGGACACACAGCGCCTCGTACTGGACGCGCTCGACGGCCTCGGCCTGCAGATCCGTACCGGCCGTGCGCTGTCCTCCGTCACCGCCGTCCTCGCCGGACCGTCCGACGGACCAAGCATTCTGCTGCGCGCCGACATGGACGCCCTGCCGGTCACCGAGGAGACCGGAGCGCCGTTCGCCTCACGCACTCCCGGGCTCATGCACGCATGCGGGCACGACACCCACATGGCGATGCTGGTGGGCGCCGCCCGACTGCTTGCCTCGCGGCGCGAACGGATCGCCGGACGCGTCGTGTTCATGTTCCAGCCCGGCGAGGAGGGGCAGCACGGCGCCCGCCACATGATCGAGGAGGGCGTGCTGGAGGCGTCCGGACGCAGAGCCGACGCCGCATTCGCCCTCCATGTGCACCCCAACCTGCCCGCCGGCGCAGTGCGGCTGCGCCCAGGACCTCAGCTGGCGGCCTCCGACCGGTTCCGGGTCGTCGTCCGCGGGCGCGGCGGCCATGCCTCGGCGCCGCACACCGCCTGCGACCCGGTACCCGCGGCCTGCGAGATCGTCCTCGCCCTGCAGACGACGGTCACCCGTGGCCTGTCCGCCGACGACCAGGCCGTCCTCAGCGTGACGCAGCTGACCGCGGGCACCGCCACGGGCGTCATCCCGGACACCGCGGAACTCGGCGGTACCCTGCGCACCGTGTCCGAGTCCACGAGGCAGCGGATGCACGAGGCGATCGCCAGGGTGGCCCGGGGTGTGGCCGCCGCGCACGGAGCACAGGCCGAGGCGACCGTCGTGCCGGGCTACCCGATCACCGTCAACGACCC
Source organism: Streptomyces sp. CoH27 (assembly GCF_020181035.1). Taxonomy (GTDB): domain Bacteria; phylum Actinomycetota; class Actinomycetes; order Streptomycetales; family Streptomycetaceae; genus Streptomyces; species Streptomyces camelliae. The sequence goes on along the minus strand of NZ_JAIQYY010000019.1, from coordinate 42,251 downwards.
CCGCTTCACCGACTTCGTGCTGCGCACGGCCGAGGAGACGCTCGGTGCAGCGGCGGTGGGCGTGCTGCCGGCCACCCAGATGACGGCCGAGGACTTCTCCTACGTCCTCCAGGCCGTTCCCGGCGCCCTGGCCTTCCTCGGCGTGTGCCCGCCGGGCGTGACCCCGGACGAGGCCCCGGCACTCCACTCGCCCCGCATGACCGTCGACGAGGACGTGCTCGCCACGGGCATCGCCTGTCACGCCTCTGTGGCCCTGGCCTTCCTGGCGGGCGGCGGACCGCGGACCACGCCGTGACCGCCGCCGCGTCCCGCCTCGTCGCGGACGAGTTCGTGCCGCGCGCAGGCATCCCTGGGCAGGCGGATCGCGGGATCAGGCCGTCGCCTCCCGCATCCTGGCCGCCGTGCCCGGATCCTCCGGGAGGAACGTCCGGATGGCGATCTCGTCGAGCGTCACGTCCCGTGGCGAACCGAAGACCGTCGTGGTGTACAACTCCGTGAGCCCGGCGGCTGAGGTCCGTTCCAGCTGACGGCGGCCCCGCCAACTCCCCTGACGCGGCACTGAGAAACAACCCCATGGCATGGTTCGCGGCCCCTGCCCGACTGCGGGCGCTCAGGGCGGCCTTGTAGGTTGGGCCGTGGCCCCGCGGGGATCCGCCGGGCCGAACGCGAGGCAAGGGGGCGGGCGTTGGGTGTCGTACTGCTGGCGCTCGGGGGCACGATCTCGGTGGCGGGCAGGACCCAGGGAGCGCGGCTGACCGGTGCCGAGATCACCGCGGCCGTGCCGGGCCTGGCGGACCTGGGAATCCCTCTGGAGGTGAGGGACGTGCGGGCCGTGCCCAGCGGAAGCCTCACCTTGGCACAGATCCTCGACGTCGTCGACGTGGCCTCGCGGGCCGTGGCCGAGGGCGCGGACGGCGTCGTCGTCACACAGGGCACCGACACCCTGGAGGAGACGGCGTTCCTGGTCGACCTGGTGTGGCCGCACGAGGCGCCGTTCGTGCTGACCGGTGCGATGCGACAGCCGGCCATGGCGGGGGCGGACGGGCCGGCCAACGTCCTCGCCGCGGTGCGCGTCGCCGCGGCGCGGGACACCCATGGGGCGGGTGCGCTGGTCGTCCTCAACGACGAGGTGCACGCGGCTCGATGGGTACGCAAGACGCACAGTACGAGCCCCGCGACCTTCGCCTCGCCGAGCGCCGGTCCGCTCGGGCACGTCGTCGAGGGCCGGGTGCGGATGCTTCTGGCTCCGCCCCGGCACGAGCCGCTGCCGGCCGGGATCGACCGGGAGCGGCTCCAGGCCGCCCGTGTCGCCCTGCACGTGGTCACCCTGGACGACGACGGCACTCAGCTCCACGGCCTTGAGGCCACGCACCAGGGCCTGGTCGTGGCGGGTTTCGGTGTCGGCCACGTACCGGACGTGCTCGCGCCACGGCTCGGCGCACTGGCCGAGCACCTGCCCGTCGTACTGACCTCGCGCACCGGGAGCGGTTCGGTCCTGCGGCACACCTACAGCGCGCCCGGTTCGGAGACGGACCTGCGGCGCCGCGGACTGATCGACGGCGGCTTCCTCGACCCGTACAAGGCCCGGGTGCTGCTCCGGCTGCTGCTGGCGACCGGAGCCGGGCACGGCGACATCGTCGAGGCGTTCGCGTTGCGGGGCTGAGACCGTCCTGTGTACGGCTCACCCTCCGGGCCGGCCGAGGACCGCGGTGACCTCCAGCGCACACCGGCTGCCGTCGTGACCGACGCGATGGAGCACCGCTCCGGTGACTCGGCCCCGGCTTTCGGCGTGTAGCCGACCGCCGCGAACGACGAGATCAGCACGGACCATCAGCTCGCCGGGGTTCCCGGGCTGGACGGCCAGGATGGGCGAGGCAACGTGGTGGACCTCCTCGCAGTCGGCCACCACGGTGCGCCGGCCGCCGTCGGCCATCGGGCCGGCGGCGACGATCTCAGCGTATTCGGGCCTCAGCGGACCCGTCTGCCTGCTTGGTGAGCGCCCGCTGCATGAGGAAGGTGTCGATCCAGCGGCCGTGCTTGTGGCCGACCCGCACGAGGTGGCCGGCGTCGGTGAAGCCGGAGCGGCGGTGCAGGGCGCGGGAGGCGTCGCTGCCGGTGTCGGCGATGACGGCGATCATCTGGCGCATGCCGGCCCGGGCGCAGGCTGTGATGACCGCCTCCAGCAGCGCCGTGCCCAGCCCCTGTCCGGTGGCGTCGGGCGCGAGGTAGACGGTGTCCTCCACCGTGTGCCGGTACGCCGGCTTCGGACGCCAGGGAGACGCGTACGCGAAGCCGGTCACCGCACCGTCCGACTCGGCGACGAGGAAGGGCAGTTCCCGCGCCCTCAGGTCCGTCAGCCGTCCCTCCCAGTGGGCGACGGCCGGCGGGGTCTCCTCGAAGGTGGCGACGCTGTGGCGGACGTAGTGCGTGTAGATGTCGGCAACGGCCCTGAGGTCGGACGGGGTGGCCGGGCGGACGACCGGTGCGGGAGCTGCCATCAGGGCCTTCTTTCTCTATAGTGAAATACGTAGTTATTATAGAGGAATGCTGGATCTCGTGACCCTGGGTGGCCGTGTGCAGAAGGCGCGGCATGGACTCGGCCTGACTCTGCAGCAGTTGGCCGACGCGGCTGAGGTGAGCGTGAGCATGCTGTCGTCGGTCGAGCGTGGTCAGAAGGCGCCCACCGTCGTCGTGCTCGCGCGCATCGCGGACGGTTTGGGTGTACCGCTCGCCGAGTTGGTGGCCGAGCCGCAGGATCTGCGCGTGATCGTGCGCCGCGCCGCCGATCAGGACACCGTCGAGGAGCCGGGTCGCTGGCGACGGACGATCCTGACCCCGGTGGTGCCCGGCGTGAACTTCGAGTGGATCCGCACGGTCCTGCCCCCACGCTGTGACGCCGGTGAGTTCCCCGCCTACGCGTCCGGCTCACACGAGTTCGTCGTCGTGGAATCCGGCACTCTGCGCCTCACGCTCGCCGAACGTGCCGTGGACCTCGGCATCGGGGACTCGGTGTACTTCGCCGCCGATGTCGTCCACGGCTACGCCAACCCTGGACCGACGCCGTGCGCGTATTACGTCGCGGCCCTCATCATGCGGCCCCGGGTCGCTCGATAGCCGGGACGACGGCGACCGAAGAAGGGACGGAGCCCGCACCCGGGCTGGGCGCGGGCTCCCGGTATCACCGGTGCCGAGCGGCTAGTAGTTCGGTACCAGCCGCATTCGACGCGGTCGATCTCGTCGTACGCCGCCGCCTCGTACTCATCGCCGTTGTACGTCTCGATGAATCTATTGGTCACGGAATCCATTGGTCACGCCTTGGAAGTCGTGCGTGCCCGTTCCCGTTCCCGTTCCCGTGCAGTCCACCCAGATGCAGGTGCTGCCGTATTGCAGCCTCTTGAGGCCGGCCCCGGAAGGCTTCTCGTTCTTGGCCACCTTTTCGTACGGGACAGAGGTGACATCGAGGATCTTCGCGCCCCTGGCCTTCAATTCCGCGATGCGCATAACGCCAGTCGCATGAGTGACGAATCGGCGCCTTCTTCACAGCCTCTACTTCACTCGCCATCAGCCGGAGTGGCGCTTTCTTGTCCACTTCCAGGCTCGGTCATGCACTCGTCCTGTCTGCGCCGATTATATCGGCGCGTTCCCGTGTGTTCCGGTGCGTGAATTGCACATTTTTCGCCCGACGGTCACAGGTGCTGAATTCCGGTCGCGGATTCCGTACAGGTGGCCCCTCTCCATCCTGGGGTGGAGAGGGGTGAGGCCATGTCCATCGACCCGTGGGTGGTGGTGATCCATGGTGTCCGCGGAGCAGTCTTGAGTCATGGGATCGCTCCACTCGGCGCTCGGCGTACTCATCGGAATCTGTGTCCTGATCTTTTATGCGGCCTGGATAGCGGGCGCGCTCTACTTCGGCGCGAAGAGTCACGCCGGCGTGCGCGGCTGGTGGCGCGGGCAGCGTCGTACGTTGCCGCGCCGGATTCTCCTGATCGCTGGTGCCTACGTGGTCTCGGTGCTGCTCGAAAACTCCCGGGACTTCTGGCGGCATCTGCGGTACTGGCAGCCCGAGCTGGCCCTGCTGGGCGCCGCGCTCGCCGTCGCCTCGACCGCCCTGCTGCTGTGGGCCCGCTGGGTGCTGGGCACGATGTGGGCCAGCGTTCCGACGGTCCGGGAGCACCATGAACTGCGCACGGACGGTCCGTACGGCCTGGTTCGCCATCCCATCTACACGGGGCTGCTCGGCCTCGTCATCGGCGGCATGCTGGCCTGCGGCTTCGGCGTCTGGACCGCGGTCCTCATAGTCGCCGTTCCGTGGCTGCTGCTGCGGGTCAGGGCCGAGGACCGGCTGATGGCCGGCCGGTTCGGTGCGGCCTACGAGGCCTACCGCGCCCGTGTTCCGGCGCTGCTCCCCTGGCCGCGTCGCGACCGGGCGGGAGTGGGCCGCGGCGACCGTGTGCACCAGTAGCACCGGAGACCGGCGAGCGGGAGGGGCAACTCACCGGGGAGTCCGACCCGTTGCCGGGTCCGTGGCACGGCCCCGGGTGATGTCCCGAGCCGACGCTCTGGCCGCGTCGGTCATCGATGAGCCAAGAGTGCTCTAAAACAAGGACGGCTGGTCCGGATTCCGGACGGAATCGATATGTACCGGCCAGCCATGGGTGAACCGAGCGTGGGCGGCGGATGTGCGGACGGCCACCGTGCGTGAGACCGGACATCGGGCCGAAGGTGCGGAGTGCAGAGATGGCGGCGCTGATCGGCTGTCCGCCGTACCGGATGCCCGGCCGGATTCCTTCCTTGTTGTGGCGTGAGCGCATCGCCATACTCGTCGGCGTTTGGCATGGGCACGACTGGATCCTCAGGGGTCGGGGCGTACCCGTGTCTGTCATCCCTCCGGCCCCGACCCGTCGAGCGGGCGGGGCAACCCCCACTGGAGGCTTCACATGGCGCAACGCCGAACAGCTCTCACCACCCGCTCGCTCACCGGAGCGAGCGTCGCGGTTCTCATGGCCGGCGCGGCCCTGCTCCCCGGTGCCGGCTCGGCCACGGCCGCCCCCGCTTCCGCCGCGGCCACCCCGGCCGCCGTCCGTGCCGCGTCCGCCGCCGCCCTCGTCGCACGACTGGGCGACCGCGCCGCCGGCTCCTACTACGACGCCGCGGCCCACCGGTTCGTCGTCAACATCACCGACCGGTCCGTGGCCGACCAGGTCCGCGGCACCGGCGCCGTACCCAGAACCGTGCGCTACTCCACTGCCCAGCTGCGCGGCGTGCTGGGCGCGTTGACCCAGCGGGCACGGATCGCCGGCACCGCCTGGTCGATCGACCCCCGTCAGGACAAGGTGGTCGTGACCGTCGACCCGACGGTCACCGGAGCCAAGCGCACCCTGTTGAACACCGTGGTCGGCGCGCTCGGAGACAAGGTCGTCGTACGTCGCGCCGCCTCCGCGTTCAAGCCACTCATCGCGGACGGCGACGCCATCTGGGGCAGCGGTGTGCGCTGCTCCCTCGGGTTCAACGTCACGGTGAACGGAGCGCCGTACTTCCTCACCGCCGGGCACTGCGGCAACGCCTCCTCGACGTGGTCCGACTCCCAGGGCGGCGGCGAGGTGGGCCAGACCATCGACTCACAGTTCCCCGGCACCGACTACGCCCTGGTCCAGTACGACGACGCGAGCAGCGACCACTCCAGCGTCGTCGACCTCTACGACGGCAGCAGCCAGCAGATCACCCACGCCGCCGACGCCTACGTCGGTGAGTCGGTCCAGCGCAGCGGCAGCACCTCGGGTCTCCATGGCGGCACGGTCACCGGGCTCGACGCGACCGTGAACTACCAGGAGGGCTCTGTCTCCGGGCTCATCGACACCAATGTGTGCGCGGAGCCCGGGGACAGCGGTGGCGCGCTCTTCGACGGCGACGCTGCGATCGGGCTGACCTCGGGCGGCAGCGGTGACTGCACGTCCGGCGGCGAGACCTTCTTCCAGCCGGTGCCGGCGGCGCTGAACGCCGAGGGAGCCACGCTTCCGTAACCAGCGGGTTGCCGCGCATCCGCGCTCATCGCGGTCACGCCTCAACCGGTTCTCGTACGGGGCCGGTTGAGGCGTCTTCATGTCCGGGGTCCCGGGGCCGGGTCACCGCACGATGAAATCTCATACGTCACACGCGTTTCAGGCATCGGCGATTCGGCCAATCCTCGCCCCTCCAGGGCGGCTTCATCACGGTGGCCACGCGTTCGAGCCCTTGCGATTCAAGGGCTCCAGCGCGTCCGGAATCGAGTGCGTTCGAATCTCCAGGAGCGTCGTTATGCCGGGCACCGCCGAGCCATCCAGGTGCGGCGCCGCCCCCAAGGAGGAACGCAGATGACTGTGACCGACGCCTCGACGGCACACGCGAAGACGCCGCCCCCACCACCCCCGGCCACCATCACCTTCGAGGGGAAGCACGGGAAGAATCCCCTGGCGGATGCCGGTTTCGGGGCCATGTGCCGACGTCTTCCGGCCGTGCTCAGGCATACGTCGCGCATGGCGTGGGCCGTCGACAGGACCGGCGTCGCGGTGCTCCTCGTCTGCCAGTTGCTCACCGGCATCGCGGCCGCGGTCGTCCTCACGTTCACGGCCCAGGCGATGAGACACATCCTCGGCACCGGCGCGGTCTCCGAACGCCTGCACGCCGCACTGCCCGCTCTCGCCGTCGTGACGGTCGCCGCGGGCATCGGCCGGATCAGTGGCGCCCTGTCCTCCTATGCCGACGGGCGCATCACACCCCTGCTGATGACCGAGGCGGACATCGCCCTCGTGAACGCCGTGTGCCGCGTGGAGTCCTCCGCATACGGCGAGGACGGATTCGCCGACCGGCAGGAAGCCGCCGAAGTCGGCGTCACCAGGACCCGGACGATGGTGCAGGACGCCCAACGCTTCATGTCTGCCCTGATCCGCATGATCGCGGCGAGCGGTGTCATCACCGCGCTGCACCCGCTGATGCTGCCTCTGCTCCTGCTGGCCGTGCTCCCGGCCGGCGCCGGCGCCGTACTGTCCGCCCGCGTGGACTACGAGACCCACTACCTCAACATCGGTGACCGCAATGTGCGCTCCATGATGCGCTGGTGGGCCACCTACTCCCGCTACGGCGACGAGGTCCGGGCCAACGGCATGACCGGCTACCTCCTCTACTGGTACCGGGCCCTGTCCGATCGGATCGACCAGCGCACGCTGACCGCGGCCCCGCGGATGCTGCGCATCACCCTCGCCACCAGCGCCCTGGGCGGGATTTTCCTGCTGTGCACCTGGACGGCCCTCGCCTGGCTGGCCGTCACCGGCCGGGTCGCCCTGCCCGTCGCGGCCACCGCCGTCGTCGCCGTCCAGACCACGCTGGCCGCGCTCTCCCAGTTCGTCATCCACGGCGCCGCGATGTTCCACACCTCGCTCTACCTGGCAGACATGCGATCCTTCCTCGACATGGCCGCCGAACGCGCCCCGGAGCGAGGAGAACTGACCATCCCGGCACGCGTGGACGAGATCCGCCTGGACGAGGTCGTGTACCAGTACCCCGGCAAGGAGGAGCCGGCCGTCGCCGGCGTGTCGCTCACGCTGCGCCGGGGAGAGATCCTGGCCGTCGTCGGCGAGAACGGCTCGGGCAAGTCGACCTTGACCAAGCTCATCACCGGCATCCTGCTCGCCGACAAGGGACGAGTCGTGTGGGACGACACCGACCTGGCCCAGGCCGATCCTGACGCCGTGTGGCAACGCACCGCGCTCGTCCCCCAGGGCTTCGCATGCTGGCCCCTGCGCGCCCGAGAGAACATCACCCTGGGCCAGCCCAGGAAGTACGACGACGGGCCGGTGTGGGAGGTCGTCGACGCCGTCGGCATGCGCGAAGCGATCGAAAACCTGCCCCAGCAGCTCGACACCCTGCTCGCCAAAGAGCTCTGGGGCGGCGCGGAGCTGTCCGGCGGGCAGTGGCAACGACTCGTGTGCGGGCGCGCCTTGTACCGGCGGACACCCCTGCTGATCCTGGACGAGCCGACCTCGCAGATGGACGCCCGGGGCGAGCACGCCATCTTCCTGGAGATCAAGCGGGTCGCCGCCGAACGCATGACGATCGTCGTCACCCACCAGCTGGAGAACACGCGGCTCGCCGACCGGATTCTGGTCATGGACAAAGGACGAGTCATCGAACAGGGAACATACGAGGAACTCGCCCACGCGGACGGCCTGTTCGCAGAGCTCCTCGCCCTGGCCCAGGACCGGTGACCGCGTGGGACATCGCCTGACGACACAGAATCGAGACACACGTGACGGACATCTGGCAGACGATCACCCGCCTCGCCATCCGCTTGGAGAACCACTCCACGCTCCCTCGTGAACAGCGCATCCTCCTGCAGCTGCTCAAGATCCAGGAGGAAGCCGGCGAGGTCGCCGAGGCGGTGATCGGCGCCATGGGACAGAACCCCCGCAAGGGCCACTCACACACCTGGGAGGACGTCGAAGCCGAGGTCTGCGACGTCATCGTCACCGGCATGGTCGCACTCACCCGCATGAATCCCGACGCCGCGGCCGTATTCGCCCGGCACATGGAACGCATCGCCGGCCGAGACCTGGGCGAGAACCGTGACCGGGTCAGCGGGTGATCTTCTTGTAGAGGCACACCCGGTCCTGCCCAGGACCGTCGTAGTCGGTGTGTACGGGCAGGCCGTCGACCTCGCTGTCCCCGCTCTCCAGGGAGAACCCCATGGCGCGGTGGAACGCGATGGACCCCGCGTTCGTCGGCGAGGTGATCGCCCGGACCTCCGTACGACCCCGTTCGGCGGCATCGCGGAGGAACTCCGTGTAGAGGCGTCGTGCCATGCCCTGTCCGCGCAGCTTGGGGTCGACTCCCACGAAGTGGATGTATGCCTCGGTGTCGTTGTCGGCGGCATGGAAGCCGATGAGGAACGCACGGATGCCGGAGCCGTCCTCCAGGATCAGGCTGGTGCGGGAGAAGTACTGCAGGAACAACCTGGGCAGCAACAGGGACAGTTCCCGGGCTTGCTCGGGGGTACGTGAGTCTCCCCACCACTGCTGTACGCATTCCACGAGCGTGCCGTGGTCGGAAACACGGGCCGGGCGCAGTGCGGGCATTTCGGTCCTCTCGGTTCCGTACGTCAGTGAAGCCGACGCGTCGCTCAGTTCACGAACTCCATGTCAGCAGATGCAGCTGTGGGAGGAGCGCTTTGGTGCCCAGGTGCGGGATTCGCCGAGACCGGGGGAGCAGAGCACCACCAGCAGGCGCCCGCTGCGTCTGTCCGTCACCGGCGCGGTGCGTCAGCCTCCTGGGTGCGACAGAGAGCTGGAGTCGTGGACGACCGCGCCGGCGGGGAGCGCGGCAGCGAGGGTACAGACCGCGGCGGCGGCGCAGGCGGCAAGGGAGCGCAGCCATGTGGCCTTACGACGACGGTGCCGGAGACGGTTCGTCATACGTCCAGGTTGATCCTTCGCCCGCCCCGGCATCAGGGAGACCCCGGATCACGCCTCGGGGTCTCCCTGGGCGTGGCCCAAGCGTTCTTGTCGCGTGGGCTACAGGATCGCGGTCAGTTCGTAGTGCCCGGACGGCAGCCGGTACGAGGCCGAGCCGTTCGTGAAACCCAGGTACTGGACGCCTCGGGCGCGGGACAGGGGAGTTCTGCCCTCGCGGACGGTGGACGGGTCGGCGGTGGGGAGGGACAGGGTCGCCGTGCTGTTGGCGGGGACCGTCGCCCGGTAGGCGAGCGTCCGGTGCTCGGTCCGCCACTCGCTGACGATCTCACCGTAGGGCGATACGTGCGAGCCGGTCACGTGGGTGATCCGCCCGGTCGGGTCGAGGTGAGGCCGGAGGAAGAAGTGGCGGAAGCCGGGGCCGGCCGGGTCCTTGGCGATGCCGGCCATGCTCTCGTACATCCACTCCATGATCGCGCCGTAGGAGTAGTGGTTGAACGAGTTCATCGCGACCGGGCCGAAGCCGTCCTGATTGGAGTAGGAGTTCCAGCGCTCCCAGACGGTGGTCGCGCCGTTGTCGACGGAGTACAGCCAGGACGGCATGGCGTTCTGGTGGAGCAGCTTGTAGGCGAGATCGGCGTGGCCCTCGTCGGTGAGAACGGGGGCGAGGACGTTGACGCCGAGGAAGCCGACGGCGAGGGTGCTCTCGGCGTACTGGACGCGTGTGCTGTCGGGGTGGGCGGCCTTGTAGGCGGCGTCGTTGCCGATGTTCTCGGCGAGCAGCGTGACCAGTTGGCGGTGCTGGGCCTCGGTATCGTAGAAGCCGAGCTTGAGCACCCACAGCAGCGCGGTCTGGGAGTTGTCCTCGGTCTTGGTGGTACCGCCGGGCGAGGCGTCGCCGAGGCTGGAGCGCACGGTGAGCCGGCCGTCCTCGGTGCTCAGGTACTTGGTGATGAAGGCCCGTTTGATGTGCGCGAAGAGGTCCTGGTAGGCGCGGGCCTGGGTCGTCCGGCCGGTGGCCGCGGCCATGTCCGCCATCAGGCGCGCGCTGTAGCCGTAGTAGACATCGCTCATGAGCTGTGTGCTGGTCTGCTGGAAGGCGAGCCAGTCACCGTAGATCGCGCCCTGCCCGGCGTAACTGTCCCCGGTGCGCTGCCGGATCCAGTCCATGTACGTCGTCATGGCATCCCAACTGCGGTCGATGACGGTGGTGTCACCGGACATCTGCCACACCGTCCAGGGGACGACGACCCCACAGTCCGCCCAACCGCTCGCGGGCACCGGCGAGTTGTACCGGTTGCCCGGTGCGACATGGGTGAATTGGGCGTGGTCCTCGCCGTAGGTCTTCTGCGAGTCGATGAGGATGTCCTCGAAGTGGCTCAGGAAGGCGACGGCGTCGACGTTGTACAGGCCGGTGTTGGAGAACAGCTGGGTGTCGCCGGTCCAGCCGAGGCGTTCGTCGCGCTGTGGGCAGTCGGTGGGGACCCAGAGGTAGTTGCCGCGCTGACCCCAATGGACGTTGCTGATCAGCTGGTTGACCTTGTCGTCGTCGGTCGTGACCGATCCGATCTCGCGGAGGGCCGACGTGGCGACCCTGCCGGTCAGGTCGGTCACGGTGACCGGGCCGCCGGTGACGGTGACGGAGGCGTACCGGAAGCCGTAGAAGGTGAGCGAGTCCTGGTGGGTCTCGCCGAGCGGGTCGCCCTTGAGGGTGTAGACGCTGGTGGCCTTCGCGCCCCGCAGATTGGCGCGGTAGACCGAGCCCGCCGGGCCGTCGGCGCCCTTGCTCGCGTCGTTGAGCATCTCGCCGAAGCGGACGGTCACCTGGGCGCCTGCGGGCCCGCGCACGGTGTAGCGGGGTACACCGACCATGTTCTGTGCCAGGTCGAAGATCGCCGTGTCACCCTCTGCGAGGGTCACCGAAGCGGTGGCGGCCCTGGCGGGGTCGGTGACCGTGCGCGAGGCGTCGACGACGATGTGCCCCTTGCCGTTGGGGCTGCCGTCCTGGCCCGCGACCCCGGTGCAGACGGTGACGGAGTGCGGTCTACGGTCCCACTCGGGCGTCAGCCGGGCGCTCTCGCCGGGGTAGGCGACCAGCTTGGCGGCGGGGAAGCGGGTCGCGTACGGGTGCTCGGTGACGTCCGCCCACCCGGAGTCGTCGTAGCCGCCGGCCGTCCAGCCGGGCAACTCTTCGCGGGCGTCGTAGGTTTGGCCGTCGTAGATGTCGTCGGCGCGGTAGGGGCCGGTGTCCGTGGCCTTCCAGCCGGAGTCCGGCACGGTGACCAGGCTCTGCGTCGAGCCGTCGGCGTAGCGCAGCAGCAGTCGGGCCTTCAGGGCGAGCGGGTTGCCGTCCGGGGAGTAGTAGACGCTGCCTTGGGAGACGCGGCCGTTGTACCAGCCGTTGCCCAGGACGGCTGCGAGGGTGATCTTCCGTTCACCGGCGAGCAGTTCGGTGACGTCGTAGGTGAAGTAGCTGACCGTCGTGTCGTAGTTGGTCCAGCCCGGGGTGAGCAGTTCCTCGGTGGAGCCGCCGGAAGATTCTCCGTGCGGTGCGGTGACGCGGTGGCCGTTGACGTACGCCTCGTACACGCCGAGTGCCGACACGTACAGCCGTGCCGCGCGCACCCGCCCCCGGAGCGTGGCCTCGCGGCGCAGCAGCGGGGCGCCGGGGGAGTTCGGCTTCTTGCCCGCCATGGTGATCCAGCGGGCGCCGTCCCAGCCGGTCCTTCCGTCCGTGCTCAGCAGGCCGGTCTCGAAGAAGGCGACGGGGGCGTCGGGGACGCCCCGCCCGTCCTCGTCCCAGACCAGGACCGTCCAGAAGTAGCGGGTCGAAGGCCGCAGGGCCCGGCCTGCGTACCGTACGGCGACGGAGTCCGCCGAGGTGACGCGGCCGCTGTCCCACACGTCGGCCCGGCCGTCACGCAGGCGCTCGGTGGTGGTGGCCACGAGGAGCCGGTAGGCGCTCTGCCGGCGGCCGCGGGCCGAGGAGAGCATGCGCCAGCCGAACCGTGGCGCGGCCGCGTCCACGCCCAGTGGGTTCGTGCGGTGTTCGACTGTCAGCCCTGCCACGCCTGTGCCTCCTGCGGTCGGTACGGCCGCCCGTGCCGTGCCGACTCCGCCGATCCCGCCCGCCACGACCACCGGTACCGAACCCAGTGCCGTGGCCAGAACCGTCCTGCGGCGTATGCCGTCGTTCATGCCATGTCCCTTCGACTGAGGCTCGTTTGTATCGATTCAACTCGTCGCTCGACGAAGCTAGTGACGGATGTGGTGTCTGTCTACCGCTCTAGCAGCAGGAACATTCGACAGAATCAAACAGAAGCGGCCGTGGTGAGTGGGTGATTGAAACCGTTCAAAACCATGATGCTTAACTGGTCTGCGATGCGCGCGCCCGTCCCGCTTCACCAGGAGGTTCCGCATGATGTCGCTCGATCTCCATCCGATCTTCCGCAACAACCGCGACATCGAACTGGCGCTGCGCCAGTTCCTGTTCAAGGCCAACCATTCGGGCGAGTCTGTCGTGGAGATCATTCCGGGCAAGGGATCCGGGCGGCTCAAGGCTCGCGTACTCGCGTTCCTGGACCAGAAGCACATCCGGAAGCTGTATGTCCGGCGCGAGGTCGACACCGGCAACGCCGGACGGATCCTCGTCCACTTCCGGTGATCATTCGCGCCGCAAGAACCTTCTCGAAGAGGTGGGGCCATGGCGTTGGCCGGTGCGGTACGGGGGGTACCCGCCACCGCACAGGCGACCTCCACCGCACCGGTGCCGGGAACGGCTTCCCCCGCTGTGCACGCCATGTCCCTCGCCGGGGCCGTGCCGTCCTGCCGGCAGCTGACCGTCCAGGTGTGGCTGAAGCCGGGCCCGGCCGGTGGGCTACGACACCATGACGAGCGTCGGCACACCGAACGGCACGGCCGCCGGGCGCCGGCCACCGGTCACGCGCGCGGCCCGCTTGAGGCAGGGGCCGACGCGCAGGGGGTGCACGTGAGGTGCTGCGTGTCAGGACGGCTGCCGCAGCCACGAGTCGAGAGCCGCGTAGTCGTCGTCGGTGAGACCGAGGCGGGGATCGACGCGATGGAGCAGGGCGGGGCCGGGGTGGTGGACGGCGACCCAGGCACGATCGGTGTCGGTGACCTCGTCGTCGACCCAGGCGAAGGGGCGTCCTGCCGCCCGGTCGACGAGCGTACGGGTCTTCCAGTGCAGTCCGTCGCGTTCGTCCTGGTCGTCGAGGTCGGACGGCTCCGGCCAGATCACCACGGCCAGCTCAGGCAGTCCGATGCGGGGGCAGATGCACTCGTTGGCGTCAGCCATCCACGTCGTGGCCCAGACGATCTCGCACGGGAGGCTTTTCAGCCGGGTTCCGTGTTCGGGATCGATCCTGGTCAGCAGGGGATTCGCGGCGCCCGCACCCGGCCCCGGATCTGTCGCACGGATCGGATACCGCTGCCTCGTCGCGCCGAACGGGACGAGTGGCCCGTCGACATCCAGAAACAGCAGCGGACATCGTGCAGAACCGGTCACAACAGCACGATAGCCACCGCACCCAGGCGGGACCAGCCGTGGAACGGGCGAACGGCTCGGCCCTCCGCCGGGTCCTCGACGCAGGCCGGGACCCGGCGGAGAGCCGATGAGGCGCGCTAACTCGTGGAGGAGGGAAGGGCGAGCCGCTGGCCCGGCCGGATCATGTCCGGGTCGGCGCCGATGATGTTCCGGTTGGCTTCGTAGAGCCGCTGCCAGCCGCCGGTGACGGCGGCCTGCCGCGCGACGCCGGAGAGGGTGTCGCCCTCGACCACGGTGTATGAGCCGTCAGGGCGAGGGCCGGTACCGCGGTGCGAGCGGGACGTGGGTGCGGCGTGCCGGAGAGTGCTGGGGCGTTCGACCGGCTCGCTCCGCCCGCCGCCGCGCGTGAGGTGCGCCCGTACCGAGCAGACCGGCCATGCTCCGGGCCCCTGCCGGGCGAGCACCGCTTCCGCCACGGTGATCTGCGCCGCCCGGCTCGCCAGATCGGCCCGCGGCGCGTACGCGGTCCCGCCGTACGCCACCCACGTCTGCTGCGTGAACTGCAGCCCGCCGTAATTGCCGTTACCGGTGTTGATGCTCCAGTCGCCCCCGCTCTCGCAGCCGGCGACCCGGTCCCAGGTGGTGCCGGAGGCCGCTTGGGCGACGGCTGGTACGAGGAGCGGCAGAACGATGCCGAAGCTGCCGAGAACAAGGGCGGTGCGGAGCGACGGCAGGAGCCGTGGGGGCGCGGTGCGGCGGTGCCGCGGTCGTGCGGTCATAGGCCTTCCTCTCCACTGCAGTTCCCGCCCACCGGTGGTCCCCGGCGGGCTGTAGGAAGTACGGCAGCGACGCCTGGCCGCTCACAAGGCGCGAAGAGCTCACGGCCCGTCATGCGCCGTCACATGCCACCACCCCCTTCGGTGACGATCCGTCAGATACCGTGGGTTGCGAGCACGCAAGTGGGCAGGGGCGCATGGAAGTCGAGGCCCGCACGTGACAGGGCTCCGATCGGCCGGAGAGGGCGCCGCAGGGGCGGCGCACGCCTACGGCGGGGTGCGGGACGCTCCGCTCGGATGCGGCGGCCGGGATGGCCCCGTCGCAGTACCGGGCACTGCGGCGAACGGGGCAGGAGGCGCACACGGGCCCCGGCCGCGCGATGATCCGCGTCTTGGCCACCCAGGACAGCGGTCTGGGGTGCGTACTCATCCCCGTATGCGGATTGGGTAAGGGAATCTAGGTCAACGCTCACCTTCCCCCTTGAGCGAGGCGTCTGCCGTCCCCGTACTCAACGGTGCGACACAAGACGAAGTCACCGGCGAACAGCGCCGATTGACGGACCGTCAGGAAGGGATACGACGATGTCCTTCGCCAAGATCATGCTGGCCAAGAAGGCCAAGAAGAAGGAAGGCGGCGCCGCCGCCAAGGCCAAGAACCACCACAAGAAGCACCACCACAAGAAGCACAAGAAGGCCGCCGCCAAGTAGGACGGCGACACGGAACACGACCACACAGGCAGACCGTGCCGGGGTCCGTTCGCGCAACACGGAAGCGTGGCGGACCCCGGCACGCCGTCGGACCGGGCAGTGCCCAGGAAGCGCCGGCCATGCACTTCGCAGCACCCCTCACCATGTCCACGGACCGCTCCGGGACGGGAACCGCGGCCGGTGCCCCGACCCGGATGCGGCACGCCCGGATCTCGCCACTGGCCGCGTTCCGCACGTTCTGGCCGCTGGTCAGCGTCAACCGCGCGGCCGTACTGGTGGCCGCCGCGCTGCTGGTGGTGTCCGCCGGGTGCGACGCGGGCGCGATCGGCGTCGTCGGCGTCCTCACCGACGACGTGCTCACCCCCGGTGATCTCGCCGCCTTCTGGGGGCCCGCCGCCCTCTGGCTCGGGCTCGCCGTGGCCGGCGCGATCGCTTCCGCGGTGGGGGGCTACCTTGCCGGGTGGACCAGCGAACACTTCCTGCTCGGTCTGCGCGACCGGGTCTTCCAGCATCTGCAACGGATGCCCCCGGACGCCCTGGACCGCTTCGGCACGGGCGACCTGGTCTCCCGGCTGACCGGCGACATCGAGACCGTCGAGTCGCTCGTGGCCTCCGCGCCCGTCGAACTGATCACCTCCGCCGTCGGGGCGGTGGTGTTCGCCGTGGCGGCCTTCTGGACCAGCTGGCAGCTGGCCCTGATCACCCTGACCGCCGCCCCGCTGATCTGGTTCGGCGCCCGGTGGTTCGGCACCCTGATGCGCTCCGCCACCCGCGCCGAACGCGACAGCAACGGCCGGCTGGCCTCGCTGCTGGAGGAGAGCCTGGCCAACATGCCCCTGGTGCAGGCCTACGGCCGGCAGCAGGCCGAGCACGGCAAGGTGCATCGCGAGGGACGCACCTGGATGCGCGCCGGACTGCGGCAGATCCGGCTGTCGTCGGTGTACGGCCCGATGGGCGAACTGGTCGAGACCCTCAGCGTGTTGGCCGTGATCGGCGCCGGGGCCTGGCAGATCTCCGAGCACCACCTCAGCGTCGGCGGGCTGCTCTCCTTCGCCGCCTTCCTCGGCTATCTCCACCCCAGGCTCCAGGAACTCGGCGAACTCGTCGTCAGCGCGTCCTCCGCGACCGCCGCCTGCGAACGCCTCATCGAGGTCCTGCGCACCGGCACGGTCCGTGAGACCGCCGTACGGCCGGACGTCCCGCCGCTCGCCGAACCGGTGCGCGGCGCCGTGACCTTCGAGGACGTCGGCTTCTCCTACCCCGGCAGCGGCCGGCCCGTGCTGAACCGGGTGCGCCTGGACATCACCCCCGGCCTGCTCGTCGCCGTCACCGGGCCCAGCGGCACCGGCAAGTCCACCCTCGGCAAACTGCTGCTGCGGTTCCACGAGCCCTCCCGGGGCCGGATCCTGCTCGACGGCCGGGACATCGCCGAACTCCCGGTGGACGAGGTGCGCCGGCACATCACGCTGCTCCCGCAGGACAGCATGCTCTTCGACGGCACGGTCCGCGAGAACATCACCTACGGCCGTCCCGACGCCGCCGAGGCTGACGTGCTCGCCGCCGCCGTCGCGGCCGACGCGCACGGATTCGTCAGCGCGCTGCCCGACGGCTACGACAGTCCCGTCGGCAAGCGCGGCAATCACCTCTCCGGGGGCCAGCGCCGCAGGATCGCCCTCGCACGGGCCATGCTCCGCACCGCGCCCGTGCTGATCCTCGACGAGCCCACGGCCGGGCTCGACGACGACTCCACGGCCCGCATCATGGCCCCACTGCGCCGCCTTGCCGCTGGGCGCACAACCTTCCTCATCACCCACGACCTGCGCCTGACGGCCCAGGCCGACCTCGTCCTCCATCTCACCGACGGCACCGCGGTGATCACGGCGCCGGGGCCGTCGTCGACCACGGGCAGGGAGCCGGAGCACGAGGCGGCCTGACGTCCGGCGGAGCGCCTCAGGACGTAGCCTCGGCGAGCGCCGCCAGGGTTTCGAAGTCCCAGGTGAGAGTGCCTGAGCGCAGGTCCGCCGTGACCGCGTCGAGCCAGTTGAGCTCCGCGGTCAGTACGGCGCGCCGGTACTCGTCCTCCAGCATGGTGACCCGGGGCAGCGCCAGTTCTCGCGCGCCCTCGGCGGCGGCCGCCAACTCGGCGATCCGAGCCCGTACTTGGGCGGCGCGCGCGGACAGGTCGGCCTCCACCTCCCCCGGCAACAGCATCATGGTGAAGGAGAGTGCGGCGGGGAACTCGGGGTACTCCGCCCGCGGCGCCACGAGCATCTCCCGCAACCACTCACGCGTCGCCGCACGGCCCGCCTCCGTCACCTCGTAGACGGTGCGTTCCGGGTACTGCTGATCCCGGCTGGTCTCGCGCACCGCGATCAGTCCCGCTTCGAGCAGCCGGTCGATGGTCCGGTACAGGCTCGCCCGCTGGCTGACGTTGACGACCTGATCCTTCCCCCACTGCTTGATGAGCCGCTGGATGCCGTACGGGTGCAGTGGCCGCATGTGCAGGAGCGAGAGAACGGTGAGGCCGAGTGGGGAGCTGCGCATGGCCAGAGCCTACCGGAGCCAATCTCAGAAGAACTAGTTGACATGAGACTAGTTTCATTGCAACTATCAAGCCATGACGACAGCCACTCCGCTCACCGTGTCCGCCGAGCGCATCCACGCGGACCACGCCACCCTGAAGCGCCTGGGGCATTGGACCGAGGCCACCGACTTCGACGTACGAGCCCGCCGCGCCACCGTCGTGCTGGACCTCCGCTCCCCGCGGATCAGCTGGGACGAGCCGGTCACCGTGCACCTGAGGCTCGTCTCCGCAGCGGTCACCCTGCTGCTGCCCGAAGACGTCGCCGTGGACGGCCGGGACCTCGCCTTCTCCGGCCGCGGCCGCGTGAAGGACGCACAGCCCGGCACCGGCCCGGCCCGGCTGCGGCTGGCCGGCGCCGTCACCGACGGCGAGATCCGCGTCCGCCGCGGCGGCACCGCCCAGCTCACCGCCATGTGCTCGCGCGCCTACCTGGACGACCTGCGCCGCGCCCACCGCGAGGGCGGTCTGCCCGTCGTCGACGACCCGACCCGGGAGAGGGCCCACTGACATGAACCGCATCCGCACCGCCATCGTCATCGGAGGCGGTATCGCCGGCCCGGTCGCGGCCCTCGCGCTGCGCCGAGCCGGCATCGAGGCCGCCGTACACGAGTCCCACGCCACGACCGCCGACGGCATCGGCGGCGCCCTGAGCGTCGCGCCGAACGGCCGGGCTGCCCTCGGGCTGGTCGGAGTCGACCGGATCGGCGCCCCGATGAACGCCATCGTGCTGCAGAACCACAAGGGCCGGGTGATCACCGAGATCCGCCAGCCCATGCAGTTCAGCTGGCGCGCCGACCTGTACCGGCGGCTCTACGACCTCGCCCTGGACCAGGGCGTCGCGGTCCACCACGGCCACGAACTGGCCGACGTCCGGGAGAGCGGCACCGGCATCCGGGCCGTCTTCGCCGACGGCACCGTCAGCGAGGAGGCCGACATCCTGATCGGCGCGGACGGCCTGCGCTCCACCGTGCGCCGGCTGATCGATCCCCGAGCACCCCAGCCGCGCTACTCGGGGCTCCTCGGTTTCGGCGCCCGCGTCGACGGCGCCGGACTGCCGCCCACCGGCGACCGTATGTACATGTCCTTCGGGCGACGGGCCTTCTTCGGACATCAATCCTTCGACGACGGCACCGGCGTCTGGTTCGCCAACCTTCCGCACCCCTACCTGACATGGACGCACGTGCGGCAGACCACGAACGAGGAGTGGCTGCGCCGGCTGGGCGAGGCCTTCGCCGACGACCGCGTGCCCGCGCTGGAGCTGCTGCGGCGCACTCCGCCCCAGGACCTGGTGACGGCCGGACCCATGGAGGATCTCCCGCACGTCCCGCACTGGCATCGCGGCCGCATGGTGCTGGTCGGCGACTCCGCCCACGCCACGTCCCCCAGCTCAGGCCAGGGCGCCTCGCTCGCCGCGGAGAGTGCCGTGGAACTCGCCCGGGCGCTGCGGGACTTGCCGTACCCTCAGGCGTTCACCGCCTACGAGCGTGCCCGCCGCGGCCGGGTCGAACGCGTCATCGCCCAGGCCGCCCGCACCAACAGCGGTAAGGCCGCCGGGCCGGTGGGCCGGACGTTCCGGGACGCCCTCCTGCCGCTCTTCGCCCGCTTCGCCACCCCGGAGAGAATGGCCTGGCAGTACGACCACCGGATCAACTGGGAGGCTTCGATCGCCGCTTGAGGGCGGATCGGCGGCGGGAGCGGCACTTCGACCGCTCATCGCCGATCGAGACAACCGGCATCTCGGATCATCCCCGAGAAGAGGGAAGCGGGAGCGGTGTTCGGGCGGACGAGTCGTACGCCGAGGGAGGTGTCGCGGACCCTCGTCGACGAGCCTGTGTTCCGCGCAACTCGGGCTCAGCTGCGGCGACATGGCGGGGCGACGTTTGCGCACGCGACACCGGGCAACTCGATGTGGCACGCAACACGCAGAGAGAAGATGAAACGCAGTGACCACGCGAACCGCACCGAAAACGTCTCTTCGAGTGGCCGAAAGCGGCTGGGCCAAGGCGCGTCGCCTCCGGAACAAGGGCTTGCGTACCTGTGCCGCCGCCGTGGAGGGCGAGAGCGCCTCACCCACCGCGCACACAAGGGCTGAGTGGAACATCGTCAGGGGCGAGGACTGAGCCATCCGGCGTCCTCGCTCGGATCCGGGTGGACCGGGGAAACCGGGTGTGGCCGAGGGCGGAGAAGTGAGCGAGTGTGTCTCCTCCGCCCTCCGCCCCGCGTCACGGTCCGCCGCCTATGAGTACTCCTGCGTCCGGCACACCGCCTGCCGAGCCGAGTCCGTGAGGGTCGGGCGGCGCGGATGACCGTCCGCGTGGCGCGTTCTGGCGACGGCCGCCGTGAGCTGTCTGCGAACGGGTTCCGGCAAAGAAGTGCCCCGCACCGTGGTCACCACGTCGCTGGCCAGGCGATGCAGCTTGGTGTTGGTGTGCTGGGAGGCCGTGACCAGCACCTCCCATGCCTGGTCGGCATCCAGGCCGAAGGACGCCATGAGGATGCCGCGGGCCAGGTCGATGTCCGGGCGGGTGCGCAGCGCACGCCGGAGCTGGACGAGCTCGGTCTGCAGGAGGCCGTCGTCGGTGTCCTCCTGCCGCCGTCCGGGCTTCCCGGGGGGCGTGAGTTTCCCGGCGGGCGGGCCGGCGTCGTCGTGCCGGGCCGAGAAGAGGTCGTAGGTGTCCGTGAAGGTCAGCAGCCGCTCCGCGGCGGGGCTGGCAGCGGTGACGGTGACGCTCTTTCCCGTCTCGACCGCCTCGCGGCGCACGGCCAGCAGCACGTTGAGTGCGGAGCAGTCGGCGAACGTCAGCCCGCTGAGGTCCAGTTCGACTCCCTGCGCCGACCTCGCGAGCGCGTCGCACAGGGCGTGCCGCAGGCTCTGGCTGTCGTCGAGAAAGAACTCGCCTCTCACGGTGACGGTCACACGGCGGTGTCCCCGCCCCGCCTGCACCAGCAGCTGGGCCTTCGCAGGAGGAGACGGGCGGTGGCCGTTCGCACTGATCGACGGCCTCTCGGAGGATTGTTCCGGCATGATCGCCTCCTCCCCATGCCTGACTCCAGGCTCATCCGGCACCCCATGACACGTCAAGTCGTACCTGAATATTGTTTCGTGTTTTTGTGATCGTGAAAGCGCAGTCGTACGATTTGGGCATGGTGGTAGTCGACGGAGTGCCCGAGCCGCACACCGGATGGACGTTCCTGACCAGTCACGCGCGCGTCCTGGCCAGCATCGCGGACAACCACAACGCGCGTATCCGTGACATCGCGGCCCGCTGCCGGCTCACGGAACGTGCCGTCCAGAAGATCATCTCCGATCTGGAGCGGGACGGTTACCTGTCCCACACCCGCAAGGGGCGCGTCAACCAGTACCGGATCGATCCGAGCAAGATCCTGCGCCATCCGGCCGAGGCCGGCCTGACCGTGGCTTCTCTGCTGTCGATGCTGATCAGGGACGAGGCCGAGCGCCATGGCGCCGCCGAGCGGTCGCGGGCAGATTCCTGAGCAGGGCCGCAGCGGGCCGCTTCGCGTTCAGCCTGCCTTGCGGCCGTGCAAGAAGGGGGCGGTGTCCTCCCCGGCACCCTCCCGAAGCCCGTTCACGAACTCTCGCAGCACCTCCGGCGCGGAGCGCTCCGGTTGCTGCGGGCACGCGGGCAGGATCTGCGGCCGCGAGGCGGCGGCGCTCGCGGACTGGGCGGTCGTACGGGGGGTATCGGGCGGTCGTACGGGGCAGCCGTATCGGGCGGTCGTACGGGTCAGCCGTATCGGGCGGCGGTCCGGCATCTGCGCGGGCAGGCCGGCGTTCACCACGGGCTCGGCGGCGACGTTGAAGGCCTCTCGTGCGGCGGCGGAACGCAGCGCAAGACGGAACGCAGCGCAAGACGGAAGGCGCGCGGCGTCGTCCGTGTGCCGCACCTGTTCATCACGCTCGAAGACGTCCAGCGTCCGCTCCAGGCAGGCCTACTCGCGGCCGTATGCGAAGTCCGGCCGGCCCTGCGTCGGCCGGCTCTCGTCCATCACCGTCCTTGGAGCCCGGAGAGTACGCGCCGACGGACGAGGCGTGGACCAGGACCGGCACCTGTGCCGAGGCCACGGCCACCAGCGATTTCTCCCCGCACAGGGGTTGTCCTGACAATCCCTGCGCCCCTAGGGTCGCCTCGTACGGAGCAAGCGCTTTCTCCCTTGTGCTTGAATCCGTGTGCCGAGCCCTCAGGAGCGCCGTATGCCCTTGTCCGCACCCCGCCGCCGTGTCGCTGTCATCGGCACCGGCGCCATCGTCACCGGCAGTCATCTTCCCGCGCTCAGAGCCCATGCGGAGCGCGTCGAACTCGTCGCCGCCGTCGATGTGGACGAGGGGAGACTGGAGGCCTTCCGGCAGGAGGCGGGTGCGCGGGTCGCCGGGTTCACCTCGACCGAGGCCATGCTCGACGCCGTACGCCCCGATCTGGTTCTCATCGGCACTCCGCCCGCCCTGCACCGTGAGCAGACCGTGGCAGCGCTCAAGGCGGGCGCCTGGGTGCTGTGCGAGAAGCCGCTGTGTCTGTCGCTGGCCGAGTACGACGACATCGCCGCCGCCGAGGAGGCCTCCGGCGCCTATGCCTCGGTCATCTTCCAGCACCGCTACGGCTCCGGCGCCGTACACGCCCGGGACCTGATCACGCGCGGCGAGCTGGGCACCCCGCTGGTCGCGCACTGCCAGACCACCTGGCACCGGGACGCCGGCTACTACGCCGTGCCGTGGCGCGGCCGGTGGGCGAGCGAGGGCGGCGGGCCGACCATGGGGCACGGCATCCACCAGTACGACTTGCTGCTGCACCTGCTGGGGGAGTGGGAGGAGATGCGGGCCATGGCGGGCCGGCTGGTCCACGACGTCGAGAGCGAGGACGTCTCCACCGCCCTGGTCCGCTTCCGCGGCGGTGCGCTCGCCACCGTCGTCAACAGCGTCCTGTCTCCGCACGAGGTCAGCCGCATCCGCGTCGACTGCGCCGACGCCACACTGGAACTGACCCATCTGTACGGGCACAGCAACGACGATTGGGTGTACACCCCCGCGCCGCACGTCGATCCCGAGCGAGCCGCGGCCTGGCGGACCCCGGCGCAGGACGTGCCCAGCTCGCACACCGCCCAGCTCGGCACCCTCCTCGACGCGTTCGACCGCGGCGAGCGTCCCCCGGGCAGCGGTCCCGAGGCGCGCGCCACCCTGGAGTTCGCCGCCGCCCTGTACAAGGCGGCGTTCACCGGGCAGCCGGTGCGCGCAGGCGAGATCGGCCCTGGCGACCCCTACTACGCGGCCATGCACGGCGACCACCCCGACTGGGCCCCGAAGGAGCGCGCATGAGCATACGAGTCAGCCATGTCCACGGCGAGCACCTCGCGGTCCAGGCATCCAACGGAACCGAGATCCTCCGCTACGTCTACCGGCCCGACCCGGACGCCTTCGAGGCCCGCAAGCCCTACGCCCACCCGCTGCGCACCCTCGCCGGGCGCACGGTGACCGGGTACCGGCCGAACGACCACCGCTGGCACAAGGGCCTGCAGATGACGGCCAGTCATCTGTCCGGGCAGAACTTCTGGGGCGGCAACTGCTATGTGCACGGCGAGGGTTACCTGCGGCTGCCCGACCGGGTCGGCTCGATGCGGCACGACGGCTTCACCGAGATCGCCGTGACCGATGAACGCCTCGATGTCACCGAGGAGTTGACCTGGGTCGAGAACGGCGGCCGGGAATGGGCGCGCGAGGTGCGTGGCCTGGCGGTGCACTCGGTGGACGAGGAGACCGGCGCCTGGACCCTGGACTGGTCCATCCAGCTCACCAACACCCATGACGAGCCCCTGCTGTTCGGCTCGCCGACCACCGCCGGCCGCGAGATGGCCGGCTACACCGGGCTCCAGTGGCGCGGTCCGCGCGACTTCACCGGCGGCGCCGTGTTCACGCCCGACTCCGAACCGGGCGTCGGCGCCGGAAAAGTGATGGGCAGTCAGGGGCCCTGGCTGGCCTTCACCACTGAACACGACGAGACCGACGCCCACTCCACGCTCGTCTTCGCGCACGCCCCGGAGAACCTCGACCAGTCGTCCGCGATCCACGCCTCGCACTGGTTCGTCCGCTCCGAGCCGATCCCGACCGTCGCGTTCTCCTGGGCCTTCTTCGAGGAGTTCGCCCTGCCGCCGGGGGAGAGCTTCGGCTACCGCTACCGGGTGGTGATCGCCGACGGCGCCTGGGACCGCGACCGGGTCACCCGCCACCTGGAGGGCCTGCCGTGGTGAGTGAACTCTCCTCCCCACTGCCCGGCGCCGTCGGTCTGTCGCACCTGAGCGCCTACGACTGGGAGGCCGCCGACGGTGTCTGCGGCGGCAGCCCGCATCTGCACCTGGTCTGCACCGAGGCGTACGTCGTCACCGCCGGCCGGGGTGCGGTGCAGACCCTGAGCCCCGACGGCTACCGGGACATCCCGCTGGGGCCCGGCTCACTCGCCTGGTTCACCCCGGGCACCGTGCACCGCATGGTGCAGGGCGGCGATCTGCGGATCACGGTGCTCATGCAGAACAGCGGCCTGCCCGAGGCCGGGGACGCCGTGTTCACCTTCCCGCCCGAGGTGCTCGCCGACCCCGAGCGGTACGCGGCCGCCGCCACCCTCCCGCCGGGCACCGGCCCGGACACCGAGGCCGCCGCCCGGCGCCGCCGTGACCTGGCCGTCGAGGGCTATCTCGCCTTGCGCGAGGCCATGATCGCCGGCGACAACGGCCCGTACCGCGCGTTCCAGCGGGCCGCCGCCCGCCTGGTCCGGGCCCGGGTGCCCGCCTGGCGCGAGCTGTGGCGGGCCGGCGCCCTCGCCGCCGCCGAACGCACCGGCGCCCAGCTCGACGCCCTGGAGTCGGGCGAGCCGGCCTACCTCGCCGACGCGACCGCCTATCGGAGCGAGCCGAGCCGCCTGGGCGGCTTCGGGATGTGCGGGCGCCGGGACGAGTACGCCCTGCCCGGCACGACGCTGCCGTACGACGGCAAACCCGTGGGCCGGTAGCGGCGGCGGCTGGTTGGGAGACCTCCGAGAAGAGGAAGAGGTGACCTCGGCATGCCCGGACACAGGACAAAGGGGTTCTGCGCGTCGGCCGCCGCACTCGCCCTGTGCGCGGTGCTGGCCGGCTGCGGCGGATCCGGGGAGTCGGCCGGCGGCGGCAGGATCGTGCTGCGCTACACGTGGTGGGGCAACCCCGACCGCGCCGCGCGCACCGAGAAGGCCGTCGCCCTGTTCGAACAGCGGCATCCGGACGTACGGGTGCAGACGTCGTTCTCCGGCTACGACGCCTACAAGCAGAAGCTCGCCACCCAGGCCGCCGGCGGCGACGCCCCCGACGTGATGCAGCTCGACTACCGGCAGATCGACCAGTACGCCTCCGGCGGCGTCCTGCTCGACCTGGGCCGGCAGCGGCGGTTACTGCGCACCGACGGCATCGACCCCGGACTGCTCGCCACCGGCCGGGTCCGCGGCGCGCAGTACGCGGTTCCGCAGGGCCGGGGCACCGAGACCGTCGTCTACGACGTCCAGGCCTGGCGCCGCTCCGGAGTGCCGCTGCCCGGCCGCGGCTGGACCTGGGACCAGTGGGCCGGCGCGATGCGCGCCCTGGCGAAGAAGACCGGCCGGCCGGGCGGCACCGACCCCGGGCAGAGCGAGGACGCCTTCGAGATCTGGCTGCGCGGCCAGGGCAAGTCCCTCTACGCCAAGGACCGGGGGCTCGGCTTCACCGCCGCCGACCTCACCCGCTGGTGGACCTTCACCGACCGGCTGCGCCGCGAGGGCGCCGTATCGCCCGCCGAGCAGACCACCCAGCTCGACGGATCCGTCGAGAACACCCCGCTCGGCCGCGGCAAGGCCACCTCCGACGTCAACTGGGACGCCCCCGCCAGCGGTTACGGCGCCCTCGTCAAGGGCGGCGTGGCGCTCGCCCCGATGCCCTCCGGCGCGGACGGCACCCCCGGCCAGTACTTCAAGCCGTCGATGTTCCTCGGTGTCGGAGCCCACACCCGTCACGCCACGCAGGCCGCCCAGTTGATCGACTTCCTCGTCAACGACCCCGACGCGGCGAAGATCCTCGGCGCGACCCGCGGCATCCCCGTCAACGAGACGATCCGCAAGGACATCGGACCCCGGCTCACCGGCTTCGACCGGACCGTCGCCGACTACCAGGCCTCCCTGGAAGGCACCCTCAAGGATCCGCCGCAGGCCCCGCCCTCCGGCGACAACGCGCTGCAGACCACCTTCCAGCGCGACTACGACCAGGTGTCGTACGAGCGCATGTCGCCCCGCACGGCGGCCGAGAACTATGTCACCGAGGCGAAGGCGGAGCTGAGGTCATGACCACCACCGACGTCCCCGTACCCACCGCCCGCCGGTCCGCCGCCTCGGCACAGCGCCGCCCGGCACGCGAACGCCAGGGCGCCGCCTGGGTGTTCCTCTCCCCGTGGGTGCTCGGCGCGACCGTGCTGACTCTGCTGCCGATGGCCGTGTCGCTGTATCTGTCGTTCACCGACTACGACCTGTTCAACCCGCCGCACTGGGTGGGCCTGCGCAACTACGTGCAGATGTTCACCGAGGACTCGCGCTACTGGCGCTCGGTGCTGACGACCCTCACCTATGTCGTGATCGCCGTACCCCTCCAGCTGGGCCTCGCGCTGGTGGTCGCCCTCGCCCTGAAGGGCATGAAACGCGGCAAGGGCTTCTACCGTTCCGCGTTCTACGCCCCCTCGCTGCTGGGCGCGTCGATGTCCGTCGCCCTGGTGTGGCGGGCGGTCTTCAACGACGGCGGTACCGTGGACCATCTCCTCGGCACCGGCGGCTGGGTCAACCAGCCGGGCTGGGCCCTGCTGGCCGTCGCCCTGCTGACCGTCTGGCAGTTCGGCGCCCCCATGGTCATCTTCCTCGCCGGACTCCAGCAGATACCCGCCGAGCTGTACGAGGCCGCCGCCGTCGACGGGGCAGGAAAATGGCGGCAGTTCGTCTCCGTGACCGTGCCGATGCTGTCCCCGGTGCTGTTCTTCAACCTGGTCCTCCAGACCATCCAGGCCTTCCAGGTCTTCACCCCTGCCTTCGCGATCAGCGCCGGCAAGGGCGGCCCCGCCGACTCCACGCTGGTCTACACCCTCTACCTCTACGACCGGGGCTTCGTCGCCTCCCACATGGGCTACGCCTCCGCCATGGCCTGGGTCCTGCTGCTCGTCATCGGAGCCGTCACCGCCATACTCTTCCGCACCTCACGCTCCTGGGTCTTCTACGCCTCCGAGGGGGAGCGATGACCACAACTGCCCTTCACCGCAAGAAGGTTGCCTGGGGACGGATCGCCCTGCACGCCGGCTGCCTGGCCGCTCTGCTCGTCATGCTGTACCCGCTGGCCTGGTTGCTGGCCACCTCGCTGAAACCCGCGAACGAGGTCATCGCCAGCCTCGACCTGCTGCCCAGCCACCTCGCATGGTCGAACTACACCACCGCCCTGGACGGCGTGAACGGCGTCTCCGTCTGGCGGCTGCTCGGCAACTCGCTGCTGATCGCGGGCGGCGCCGTCCTCGGCAACGTGTTCAGCTGCTCCCTCGCCGCCTACGCCTTCGCCCGGCTCCGCTTCCGGATGCGCCGCCCGCTGTTCGCCTTCATGATCGCCACGATCATGCTGCCGCACCACGCGGTCCTGATCCCGCAGTACATCATCTTCAACAAACTCGGCCTGGTGAACACCTACTGGCCGCTGATTCTGCCGAAGTTCCTCGCCACCGAGGCGTTCTTCGTCTTCCTCATCGTGCAGTTCATGCGCGGCCTGCCCCGGGAACTGGAGGAGGCCGCCCGCATCGACGGCTGCGGGTCCTTCCGCAGCTTCTTCTCCATCGTCCTGCCGCTGACCCGGCCCGCCCTGATCACCACCGCGATCTTCACGTTCATCTGGACCTGGAACGACTTCTTCACCCAGCTCATCTACCTCTTCGACCCGGACAAGTTCACCCTCACCCTGGCGCTGCGCTCCTTCGTGGACGCCTCCAGCCAGTCGTCGTTCGGCCCGATGTTCGCGATGTCGGTGATCGCCCTGCTGCCGATCGTGCTGTTCTTCCTCGCCTTCCAGCGCTTCCTCGTGGAGGGCATGGCCAGCTCCGGGCTGAAGGGGTGAGCACGATGTCCCAACCCCGCACCCGCGAGCCGGGCGAGCTGTTCGGCCCCCGGATGACCCTGTTCGCCGACATGCTCAGCGTCGGCCTCGCCACCGCCGTGGCCTGCCTGCCGCTGCTCACCGCACCGGCCGCCCTGTCCACCGCCTGCGCAGTCCTGCGCGGCGTGGGGGAGGACCGGCCCGCCACCGCCGGACGGTACGCGGCGCTGCTCCGCCGACGCCTGCGCCGCGCCGACCTCGCGGCCGGGGCCCTGACCCTGGCCGTGCTGCTCCTCTCGGCCGCCGACCTCGCCCTGGCTCGCGCCGGCCTGCCCGGCGGCCCGCTCTTCACCGTCGCCGCCTCGGCCATCACGGCCGGCGCCTGCCTGGTCGGACTCCGCACCTGCGCCCGCCCCGAGTCCCTCACCGAGTGGGCAACGGCCCTGCGCGCCGCCGCCCGTGACACGGTCCACGACCCCGGCGGCACCGGCCTGATCCTCCTCGCCCTGGCCACAGCCGCCGCCGGCGCCTGGGCGCTCCCGCCCCTCGCCTTCCTGACCCCCGGGCCGCTGGCCCTGGCGCTCACCGCAGTCGACGTACGGCTCGCTGGGCGGCGGCACCGCTGACCGCGCACGGCGGATCACCGTGCGCCGCGGCGAACGTTCTCGGTCGAAAGCGGCGCCCTGGCCGAGTCCTTGTCGCACGGCCGGCCGGCGTCTCGTCGCCGCGCCCCCGGGCGGAGCACCTGAGCCGTCGCACGTTTCCCCTGGAAAGAACGGAATTCAGGCTCTCTTATCCGGAATGATCACCCTTCTTTTCCCCTTGTGTCCGATCAACCCTGCCCCGGCGCCGTACGACACGAATCTGGCCACACACAGCGGGCTCTTGTGACGCCTGTTCGGGCTCGATTACGATCCCGCTCGCTTCATCACCGCCACACTTTCTGCACAGTTTCGCCACAACGGTGAGGTGCTCAGTGGAACGGCCAGTGTTACGCGACTTCCGGCTTCTGTGGTCGGCCAACGCCGCCGACGGGGTCGGCAGTCAGGCCTCCGGCACCGTCCTCCCGCTGCTCCTGCTGGGGATGGGCAGCTCGCCCCAGACGGTCGGCCTGCTCGCCGGTGTCTCCACCGCCGTCGGGCTCCTGCTCGGCCCGCTCGTCGCGTTACCCGCCGACCGGGGCGCTCGCAAGCGGGTGATGACCGGGTCCGCGGCCGTCGCCGCGCTCGCCATCGGCTGTGCGGCACTCGCTCTCGCCGCCGGCCGGCCGCCCCTGGGCCTGATCCTCGCCGCCGTACTGGTCGAACGCCTGGCGACCGCCTGCTTCGAGGCGGCGGCCCGGGGAACGGTCGTACTCATCTGCCCGGGCCCCGAGCAGCCCCGGGCGATCGCCCGGCTCACCGCCGCCGACCAAGGCGCGCTGATCGCAGGCCCGATGCTCGGCGGGGTCCTCTACCAGGCCGCCCGCGCGCTGCCGTTCCTCGCCGACGCCCTCTCCTACGTCATCAGCGCACTGTGCGTCTCGGCCCTGCGCGCGGACCTCACCGCACCGGTCACGCGGCAGCGCGGCGAGGGACCGCTGCGGGAGGGCGCGGCCGGGCTGCGGCTGGTGCAATCCTCACCGGTGCTGCGGCTGGTCCTGGTCTGGGGCACCCTCGTCAACGCCGTCGTGGTGGCGCTGTACTACGGAGCCGTCTTCACACTCCGCCGAGACGGCCACGCCGGCGCCGTGCTCGGCGCGATCCTCGCCCTGTCGGGTACCGCGGGCCTGGCGGGCGCGCTCGCCGCGCCGCGCGTGGCCCGGCGCTACGGCGCACCACGGGTCGTGACCGCCGTGACCTGGCTGCTGGTCCCGCTCGCGGCCGCGCTCGCCAGTGTCACCGGGGCATGGGCGTACGGGCTGCTGTTCGGCCTGGTGTGTCTGCTGATGCCACTCGCCTCCGTCGTGCTCCAGACGCGTGCCCTCCAGGTCACCGAGCCCGCGTTGCAGGCCCGCACCGGAGCGGTCCTGGCCACCGCGACCACGGGTGCCGCCGCCCTGGCACCCGTCCTCGCCGGAACGCTCGCCGACCGGGTCTCCGACGCGGCACCCGCGGTCGTCTGCGGAGTGCTGCTGGCCCTGCTCGCGGCGCACAGCTCCCGGCGTCCGGTACGCGGCCTGCTCGCGGCGGAGGGCGTCCGGTGAGCGGCGGCTACCGGGTCTACCGGGCCGCCCTGCCGGAGGTGTGTGCCGGCGACCCGGCCAGGATGGTCTTCACCGCCGACGCCGAGGGCCGCTGCGAGGTGTTCGCCTGGGACGCCGCCACCCGCAGCGCCCGGCAGGTCACCCGGCGCCCCCGGGGCACCCTGCACGGCGCCATCGACCGGGACGCGTACGTGTGGTGGTTCGACGAGGACGAACACGGGGTGGGACGGTGGTGGTTCCAGCCCTTCGCCGGGGGCCCCGACCGGCTGGGTCTGACGAACGTCCCGGCCGGGCTTCCCCGGGGCCTGGCGGTGAGCGACCACGGCACCGTCGCCCTCGCGGCCGGCGACGGCCACGCCACCACCGTCCACGTGGGCCCACGCGGCGGTACTGCACGCACAGTGGCCCGGACCGACGGCCTCGCCACCCTCACCGGCATCACCCCCGGCGGCCGGCTGCTGGCCCTCGCCGGTGCCGAAGCCGTCACCGTCCTCACCCATGACGGCGCCGTACGGGCCGTCCTGCCCGCCGGCGACACCGGCCGGCTGTGGTGCCTGGGCTTCGCCCCTGCCGGGGACGGCGAGGAACTCCTCCTCGTCCGCGAGTGCGCCGACCGCTACGTCATCGCGACCTGGCGGCCCGGCACCGGACTGACCCTTCACGACTGGTGCGCCTTCGACACGGAGATCACCGCCCGCTGGGACGCCGACGGGCGTTCCGTCCTGGTCCGCCAGGACCGCCACGGCCGCTCCACCCTGCATCGCGCCGACCTCACCGCCCGCACCCGCACCGCCGTATCCACCCCACCGGGCACCGTTCTGGACGCGGCCACCCGGCCCGGACACGATCTGCACCACCTCTGGACAGCCGCCGGCCACCCGCCCCGGCTGCACTCCACGCGGGGCACCGCGCTGCCCGAGCTGCCCACGCTCGCCGGCCCGGTCCCCGGCACCCACCGGGACCTGTGGACCCCCGGCCCGGACGGGCCCGTACACACCCTGCTCAGCCTGCCCGAGGCACCGCACGGTCCGCCCGCCGCGGTGTTCCTGGTGCACGGCGGGCCCGCCGACCACGACCGCGACGCCTACGACGGCGTCGTCCACTCCCTGGTCGCCTCCGGCTTCGCCGTTGCCCGCGTCAACTACCGCGGCTCCACCGGCTACGGGCCACGCTGGCGGCGCGCCTTCGGGGACGGAGTCGGCCTCACCCAGGTCGAGGATCTGGCGTCCGTGCGCGCCGACCTCGTCGCCCGCCGGCTCATCCGCCCCGACGCCGTCGGCCTGTGGGGCACCTCCTGGGGCGGCTACCTCGTCCTGCTGGCCCTCGGCACCCGTCCCGGACTGTGGCAGGCGGGGGTGGCGGTCAAACCGGTCGCCGACTGCGTCGCCGCCCACCGCACCACCACTCCCGCGCTGCGCGCCCTCGACGAGCGGCTCTTCGGCGGCACACCCGACGAGGTTCCCGAACGGTACGCGCGCAGCTCGCCCATCCACTACGCCGCCGCGGTCCGCGCCCCGCTGCTGGTGGCGGGCGCAGGCCATGACGCCAAGTGCCCGCCCGGCCAGATCCGCGGCTACCTGGCCGCGCTGCGCGCGAGCGGAGTCCGGCACGAAGCACTGTGGCTCGACTCCGGCCACGACGGCTACGACGGCGGCGACCACGTCACCGTGCTGCGCCGGGCCCTGGTCTTCCTGGACCGGGAACTGCGCGGCCGGCCGGCCGCCCCACCCAGACACCCTGCTCCGTCCGGAGCGGGGGAGCACCACACCGGCGAACACGCCACGGAGAGGAGAAGGTCCCATGCAGAAGGACATCATCCACAACGACCCGCTCGCGGGTGACGAGGAGAACCGCAGGCCGGGCATCGGCATCA
>NZ_JAIQYY010000019.1:0-9959 GCF_020181035.1 Streptomyces sp. CoH27 | reverse complement strand
GCCCGGCGGGGCGGGCCGGTCCCCATCCCCGAGGAGCCGACATGCGTGTCCTGCTGGTCAACATGCCCTGGTCGCCCATCGACCTCCCGTCCCTCGCGCTGGGAATCCTCAAACGCAGCGTGGACGAGCGCGTGCCCGGCGCCGAGGCCGAGGTCCTGCACGCCAATCTCGAATTCATCGACTGGATCACCAGCCGTACCGACTTCACCGGTGACGACTACGAGTACTACGCCCTGTCGTCCTACTTCATGGGCTGCGGCGACTGGGTGTTCTCCTCAGCCCTCTACGACGACCCGCACTGGCGCGAGGAGGAGTTCACCGCGGCGATGCGCGGGAAACTCAAGAAGTCGCGCATGGAGATGACGCACGCGCTGCACCGGATCGTCCCGGAGTTCGTCGACGAGATCGCGCACCGGATCG
Source organism: Streptomyces sp. CoH27 (assembly GCF_020181035.1). GTDB lineage: Bacteria > Actinomycetota > Actinomycetes > Streptomycetales > Streptomycetaceae > Streptomyces > Streptomyces camelliae. Next base: position 9,539 of record NZ_JAIQYY010000019.1, on the reverse strand, counting down.
TCGCGCACGCCCCCGACGTCGTCGGGTTCACCTCCACCTTCCAGCAGAACACCGCGGCGCTCGCCGCCGCCCGGCGGGTCCGGCAGCTCGCCCCGCACATCGTCACCGTCATGGGCGGGGCCAACTGCGACGGGGCACAGGGCGCCGCCGTGCACCGCAACTTCCCCTTCGTCGACCACGTCGTCAGAGGTGAGGGCGAGGCGGCCTTCCCGCAGCTGCTCACCGCACTCGCCGACGGCTCCGACCTCGCCGAGGTGCCGGGCCTGTGCCATCGGGGCGCCGACGGACACAGCCGCGCCAATCCGATGGCGGCCCGCCCGCTGCCGCCCGCCGCGATCCTGCCCCCCGACTACAGCGGCTACTTCGAACGCCTCGCCGCCTCCGCCGCCCGCCACTGGGTCGAGCCCAAACTGGTCGTGGAGGGCGCCCGCGGCTGCTGGTGGGGCGAGAAGCACCACTGCACCTTCTGCGGGCTCAACGGCTCGTTCATGGAGTTCCGTTCCAAGAGCCCGGACACCTTCTACCAGGAGATCGTCGAACTGGCCCGCCGCCACCGGGTCCTGGACATGTACCTCGTCGACAACATCCTCGACATGGGCTACCTGACGACCGTACTGCCCCGGATCATCGACAGCGGATACGACCTGCGGATGCACATCGAGATCAAGGCCAACCTGCGCCGCCCGCAGCTGCGTACCCTCGCCGACGCGGGGATGATCTACGTCCAGCCCGGCATCGAATCGCTCAACCATCAGGTGCTCGACCTGATGGACAAGGGCGTCAGCGGCTGCCAGAACGTCCGCATGCTCCGTGACGGCGCCGAGACCGGACTGTCCGTCTCCTGGAACTACCTCCACGGCTTCCCCGGCGAGACCGCCCAGGACTACGAGCCGGTCATCGCCCAGATACCGGCACTGGAACACCTCGACCCACCGGTCGACCTGTCGGCCCGGATCGCCATCGAACGCTTCAGCCCGTACTTCGAGCGCCCCGAACTCGGCTTCACCGGCCTGAGGCCCGAGGAGCACTACCGCTTCACCTACGACCTGCCGGAGGAAGAGCTGTACGACCTCGCGTACGTCTTCGAGGCACCGGAACGGGGCATCGGCGAACCGACCGTGACCGCGCTGAACGACGCGCTGGCCGCATGGAAGAAACACCACGCCGACGCCCGCCTCTCCCACGCCGACCTGGGTGACCGGATCGTCCTCGTCTCCCGGCGCCGCGCCTTCGACTGGCGTACGACCGAGCTGACCGACCCCTTCGAGCTGGCCGCCTTCCGCCTCCTGGACCAGCCGCACACCGTCGCCGCGCTCACCCGCAAGGCCGCCCGGCACACACCCGGAGCCACCCGTGACGAGGCCGGCGTGCGGCGGCTCCTCGACTCCTGGGTCCGCCTCGGGATCGTCTTCACGGACGGCGGACAGTATGTCCACCTTGCCCCGACCGCCGTCAACGAGGAGCTGCTGCGCCTGGACTTCATGCGGCACACCCACGCGACCCCGGCCGCGCCCGCCGAACCCGTCCACGCATGACCACGCCCCGAGGAGAAGGACGTCCATGACCGCCCCGACCACCGCGAGCCTGCCCGCCCTCCTCGCCTGGCGCGACTACGACCCGTCCGCCTGCGAACTCCCCGGCATGTCCCTGGGCGAACTCGCCCTTCCCGGCCCCCTGGAGAGCGAAGGCGACCGGCTCTGGCAGCTCGGCGCCCGGCGCGTGCGACTGCCCGGAGCCATCGACCTCACCGCCGGCGCGGATCCCGGCCAAGCCGCCCGGACGGTGGCCGCACTGAGCCTCGTACGGGATCTGACCGCGCGAGCCGTCCTCGTCGAGTGGGACCTTCGCCTCCCCACGGCGCCGGCCGGAGCCTGGCAGCTCCTCAGCCACCTCCAGCCGCCCCGGCTCATCGACGGACCCACGGACGCCCACGAGGCGTTGCGCACCTGGCAGCAGAGCCACTACCTGTGCAAATGCCTGTGGCGCAAGGGCCCCGGCTTCGTGCAGATCCGCGACCGCCGCTGGGGAGAACTCCGCCGCTTCACCGCCGACGAGCCGGAGTACGAGGACACGATCGAGCGCCTGGCCTACGGCGCACCGGCGACCTCCGTGCCGCCCGCCGTCCTGGCCGACTTCAGAACCGAGCACCTGGTCCTCGACATCGGCCCGTTCGCCTGGTGGCTGCCGTACCGGATCAGCCGCTGGCTGCAGGAGCCGATGACCGTCTGACGCCCCGGACGGCTTCGTACCTGCGCGAGTGGGGCGACCCGGCCGCTTCCTCGTCACGTTTCGACCTAACCTGAGGCCATGACCCAGAGCTGGCCGGCACGTTTCTACGACGACCTGGCCGACGACTACCACCTGATCTACGCGGACTGGGACGCGAGCATGCGCCGGCAGGGCGACGCCCTGGACGCCCTGCTGGGCCAGGACGGTGCGGCGCTGCTCGACTGCGCCTGCGGGATCGGCACGCAGGCCATCGGCCTGGCGCTGCACGGGCACCGTGTCACGGGCACCGATCTGAGCCCCCGCGCTGTCGCCCGTGCCGTCCGTGAGGCCGCCCTTAGGGAGGTGACGCTGCGCGCGGCCGTTGCCGACATGCGGCGACTGCCGTTTCCCGACGCCGAGTTCGACGCGGTCGTCTGCGCCGACAACGCGCTGCCTCACCTTCTGACGGAGCAGGACGTCCTCGCGGCCTTGACGGAGATGCGCCGGGTGCTGCGCCCCGCCGGCCGGCTGCTGATCAGCACACGCCCCTACGACGACGTCCTGCGCGACCGCCCCGCCTCGATGCCCCCGCAGGTCCACCGGGGCGCGGACGGGGAAGAGCGGACCGTCACGTTCCAGCTGTGGCACTGGCACGAGGACGGCGAGCACTACGACCTGGAGCACTTCCAACTCCTGCCGGCGGACGGCGCATGGCGTGTCGAGGTCCGCCGGAGCACCTACTGGGCACTCGGCCGGGACCGGCTGACCAGCCTCGCGGCCGATGCGGGTTTCACCGACCCCGAGTGGCGGATGCCGCAGGAGACGGGTTTCTTCCAGCCGCTGCTCATGGCCGACGCCGGCGAGTGAGGAGGGCCGGCCGCCGCCCGGGCACACACGCTCACGTCAGATCGTCGCGCGAAGCTGCGAGGCCGACGGAGCATACGCCGTACGTCTCCCTGAGGGATGATGGGAGGGAGGCACTGACGATGGCACGCATGCTTGTCGACGGGGATGACCTGGTCGTACGGCTGGCTTGGTGGGAGCGGCTGGCCGTGCGTCGCGGCGAGGTGCGTGTGCCGCTGGCGGCGGTGCGCCGGGTGACGGTCGAACGGGACTGGTGGCGTGCCCTGCGTGGTATTCACCAGCGCGGTGTGCACATCCCCGGCGCCCTGTGCCTCGGCACGCGCGGCCATCAGGGTGGGAAGGACTTCGTGGCGGTGCGGCCCGGCAGACCCGTGGTGTGCGTCGAGCTGTGGCCGTCCGCGCCGTTCCGCCTGCTCGCCGTGGCCACCGGGACCGACCGGGAAGGCGAGGCCATCGCCGGCGGACTGCGCCGCAACGCACCGAACACCGACGCATCCACGCCGTGCCGGCAGCCACTTCCTGTGCCCGAGGAAACGGAGAGACTCCGTGCGGGGGTGATCTCGTCACCACCGGTGCCGTTGCGGCGCGCGACCGGCTTCACCGCGCAGGCGTAATCGGCGCTGTGGACCTACGGTGGTCGAAGCGGCGCCGACGAGCCGCATCGGCGTCGCGGAGGAGGTCGCGATGGAGGAGCACTTCGTCTGGGTGACGACCCGCCGCATTCAGCCGGGCACCCTGGAGGACTTCGAGAGGGCGTGGCGGCCGGCCGGGCACCCGCCGGGTATGCGCCGTGCCTTCGCGTACTGGTCCGAGGACGGGCACGAAATCACCGGGGTGTCGTTCTGGGACTCGAAGGAGGCGTGTGACTCCTGGCGGGCCTCCGAGGCCGAGGCGCAGCGGCGTGCCGGCATGGCCCCGTACGTCGTGGAGGAGCGGGAGTCCTTCTGCCGTGGCGGCGAACTCGCCATCCCCAGCGGTACCCCGGGGTGAGCGGACCCGCCCGGCGCGTCCACCCAGCGAGTACGTACGATCACCCTCTGTGCGCGCAGGCCGGGGGCCGGCATGAGGGACTCAGCAAGGGGAACCCATGAGCTATGGAAGGCGCGCCTGTGGTTGTGCAGCCGCCGGGGCCCGACGGCGGTCGGCGGGTCATGGTCGGCGGCGAGTTCGTCGGTACCGCGTATCACCTGCTCGACGTGATCGAGTTTCTGCGCCGAAGGGGCCTGCCCAAGTCCAATACGACGGTCGACGATCCCGACCTGATCGAATGGCGCGGTGGTGGACCGCAGGCTTGGACGGCGCGTGAGTGAACGGGCGCGGGTCAGCTCTCCAGCAGGTTTCAGGTCTCCAGCAGGTCGGAGAGGGCGCCCGCGTGTTCCTCTTCCTCCTCCACAGGTCTCCCTTTGCGTTCTGCCGCGCGGTCCCGGCTCCGGGTGCCCGTCGGCCGGGGTGGGAAACCGCGAAGCGCCGACCTCCTGGTCGGCACTCCTCGGCGTGCACGGTCGTCCGCGAGCGGCTCTATGGTGGTCACGAGGAATGGTTGCTGCCCGCCCGCGGGGGTGCCATGCGAGTCGAACTGATCCAACAGGCTGCCGACGTGCTCTTCGACGTGCCGGACGAGACGCACGAGGAGATCATCACGCTCATCGACGCGGTCACCCGCGACTCGGAGACCGCGGCCCCGAACCTGGCCGCGGTGTTCGGCGAGTGGTGCTGGCTCGTCTACACCGTGCACGGCGACGTGATCGAAGTCCTGGACGTCGGCTGCGCGCGCTGAACCCGGGAAGTCCCGCCGCGCCGTCACCGCGCGCCGGGGCGGGACTCGTAGTGCAGGCTGTGGAAACGGCCGCTCTCCTCGCGCCCGGCGGGGTCATGGCCCAGTGCCCGTACCGCCGTGATCGCATACCGCTGTTCCCGCTCGTCGGTGAAGCGGCGCTGCGGGTAGGTGCGTGAGACATCGAGTGTGGTGCGCAGACCGTACCCGTCCAGTGCCCGGACGATCGGCTGGTACGACACCGTCCGCAGCACGAACGCGCTGATCCACACCGGCCTGCGGGCACCGTCCAGCAGCGCCGTGAACGTGCGGGCGGTGATGTAGCTGCCGCCGCCTGTCAGCGTGATCAGGCCGACCTCGGCGAGCGCGCGGCTCAGCGCGGGACCGGGTGGGCCCTGTTCCAGATCGTCGGTGAAGGCGGCGTCCAGGAGACCCACCTCAAGCGCGTACCGGACGGCGGGGGCCGCGACGTCCAGGCCGAACACCGGCACCGCGTCCGGCCGGCGGCGCTCGGCGTAGAACTCCTTGTCCTGCGCCGCCAGTTCCGTCGTCGGCATGGCCTGAAGGGCGGGGGAGGTGTACCGCTCGTACATCTCCGCCAGCGTCACGTCATGGTTGAGCAGTGCGGCGTTGATCCCGTACGAACAGCACACGTCCAGCACCGCCGGCTGGCCGGGGCAGCCGTCGTCGAACGCGGCCCGCTCGGCGGAGGCCTGCCGGAAGACAGGCTGGGCGTGGTGCGGGATCTCGTACTCCAAGGGGGCCAGCCGCCCGAAGTACATGCGTGGATCCGGCCGGTCGTAGATGTCGTCGAACCGGGACTTGCCGCCCGCCACGCCCTCCGTACCACCGGAGCCGGACCCGGCCATGCCGTACTCCTCCCGGAACGCAGGTGCACTTCCCCCAGTGTCGCCCCCTGCGCCCGGGCTGTCTGCCGCACCGCGCCGCCGGCCGCGTGCGCGGGACGAGGAACGTCCGGCCGCCGTGATCATGCGCCGTCGGCGGCTCGACGACGGCGGACCACCGCGGGCGGGACGCCGGAGGGGGCATGTCCGGTGTCGTGAGGTGTCGCGCGGGTACTCGGACGGGACACCGGAGGGAGGTGCCGTCATGTCCGTCCGGCTGTTCGACCGGCAGGAGGTGTTCCGGCTCGTGGAGCAGGACATGGCCCAGCTCGTCGAGGTGCTCCCGAGCGAGCCGTACGAGCAGGCCCACCTGCCGGGCGCGCTGCGTATCGGGCTGCGTGAGCTGGACACGCGGGCGCGTGACTGGCTCGATCCCGGGCGGCCGGTCGTCGTGTACTGCGCCGACGCCCTGTGCGATCTGAGCCCCCGCGCCGCCGCCCGGCTGCGACAGCTCGGCTTCCGGCAGGTGTATGACTACGCGCCCGGTAAGGCCGACTGGCTGGCGGCCGGACTGCCGCGCGAGGGCCGGACGGCGGACACCGCCTTCGCCGGAGATGTGGCCGACCACACCGCGCCCCTGTGCACCGTCGACCAGCCCCTTGACGACGCCGTGGACATGCTGGACGAGACCGGACACCGGTTCGCCGCGGTGGTCGACGCCGAACAGGTGGTCGTGGGCCTGCTGGACCGCGAGGACGCCGAGGCCGGTGGCGGCGGCGGGGTCGGGGACGCGCTGCGGCCGGGGCCGGCGACCGTGCGGGCCGACGCGCCCCTCGGCCCGCTCCTGGCCCGGATGGTCCGGTCCGGCACCGAGGCGGTGCCCGTCACGGACCCGGAAGGACGGCTCATCGGGCTGCTGGAGCGCGAGCGCCTCGAACAAGCCGTCGTACGACCGCACACCACGGCCGGGTGAGCAACCCGGCGACGGCCTGGAAGGAGCAGGGCATGCGGTTCCGTGATCGTGTCCATGCCGGGCACGAGCTGGCCGAGCGGTTGCGCATCCGGCAGGAGGCGGGGGCGCTGACCCACCCGGTCGTGCTGGCCCTGCCACGCGGCGGGGTGACGGTGGCCCGCGAGGTGGCGCGGGCGCTGGAGGCACCGCTGGACGTGCTGGTCGCGCGCAAGATCGGCGCGCCGTTCCAGGAGGAGCTGGGCGTCGGGGCGCTCGCGGGGGACGATCCTCCGCTGTTCGACGAGCGAACCCTGGACTATCTCGGGCTGAGCGAGGCGGACCTGGACGAGGTGGTGGAGCGGGAGCGAGCGGAGCTGCGCCGCCGGGAGGAGCGCTACCGGCAGGGCCGTCCCGCGCCCGAGCTGCGGGACCGTACCGTGATCGTGGTGGACGACGGGGTGGCCACCGGGGCCACCGCGCGTGCGGCGCTGCGCTGGCTGCGCCGGCAGTCCCCGGAGCGGGTGGTGCTGGCGGCGCCGGTGTGCTCGCCGGAGGCGGCCGACCTGCTGCGCGGCGAGGCCGACGAGGTGATCTTCCTGCACCGGCCGGCCGTGTTCCTGGCCGTGGGGGAGTGGTACGACGCATTCGAGCAGCTGACGGACGACGACGTGCTCGCCGCGCTGCACGGGCAGTGACCCCGTGCGCGCCGGAGCGGGCCAGGGCGGAGACCGCGATGGAGTTGGTCGAGGAACGTTCGTTCCGCTATCGCATCGAGCCGCACGGCGGCATGCGGGTGCCCGGGATCGTGTTCGCCTCCCGGGAACTGCTCGCGGACGCCGAGCAGTCCCTGGAGCAGGTCGTGCACGTGGCCGCGCTGCCCGGCATCGTGGCCGCCTCCTACGCCATGCCGGACATCCACTGGGGGTACGGGTTCCCCATCGGCGGAGTCGCGGCGACCGACGTGGACGCCGGCGGGGTGGTCTCGCCGGGCGGTGTCGGCTTCGACATCTCGTGCGGGGTGCGGCTGCTGGCCGCCGACTGCGACGCCGACGCGTTCCGGCCGGTGCTGACCGCCGTGATGGACGGCCTGGACCGGGCGATCCCGCGCGGGGCCGGGCCCGGTGGGGTGTGGCGCCCGGACGGCCCCGGCGAGCTGGAGCGGCTGCTGGCCGGGGGCTCCCGGTACGCCGTGGAACAGGGCCATGGCGAGGAACGCGACCTGCTGCGCTGCGAGGACGGCGGCGCGGTCGCCGACGCGGATGTGACACAGGTCGGACAGCGGGCCCGGGAACGCGGCCTCGGCCAGGTCGGCAGCCTCGGCTCCGCCAACCATTTCCTGGAGGTGCAGCAGGTCACCGAGGTGTACGACGGCCCGGCCGCGGACGCCTTCGGGATCGGGCCGGGTCAGATCTGCGTGATGATCCACTGCGGCTCCCGCGGACTCGGGCACCAGATTTGTACCGACCATGTGCGGTTCATGGACCAGGCCATGGCCCGCTACGGCATCACCGTGCCCGACCGGCAGCTCGCCTGTACGCCGGTGGACTCGCCCGAGGGGCGGGCGTACCTCGGGGCGATGGCCGCGGCCGCCAACTACGGCCGGGCGAACCGCCAGTTGCTGTCCGACGCGGCCCGCACCGTCTTCCGGCGCACCGCCGGCGCGCGGCTGTCCCTGGTGTACGACGTCTCCCACAATCTCGCCAAGATCGAGACCCATCCGGTGGACGGGGGGCGGCGGCGGTTGTGCGTGCACCGCAAGGGCGCCACCCGGGCCTTCCCGCCCGGACACCCCGAACTACCCGAAGACATCCGTGAGTTCGGGCAGCCGGTGCTGATCCCCGGCACGCTCGGCACGGCGTCGTACGTGCTGGCCGGTGTGCCCGCGGGAGACGCCTTTCACTCGACCTGCCACGGCGCGGGCCGCACCATGAGCCGGCACCAGGCCGCACGCACCGTCACCGGCAGTGAGCTCCGGGCGCGGCTGCGTGAGGCCGGGATCGCGGCGCGCCCGAAGTCCTGGCGCGGTCTGACGGAGGAGACCCCGGAGGCGTACAAGGACGTCGACGCCGTGGTCACCGCGAGCGAGGGAGCGGGACTGTGCCGGAAGGTCGCCCGGCTGGTGCCGCTGGGAGTGGTCAAGGGATGATGCCGGCCGTCCCCGGGTGTCCCTGTGCGGTCACACGTCCACGATCACCGCGCAGGTCCATCCGTACGCGTCCGGTCCGATGTGCAGGTCCTGCCAGGAGACACCCTTGGGTGCGGCCCCGACGACGGTGACATCGCCGAGGCCGGCGAGCGACAGCCGTGCCTCCACCGCGCCGTCGTCGGTGGCCTCCGCTTCCACGTCGACCGGCACCCGGCCCGCGACCTCAAGCCGGTAGACGACCTCGTTCAGCAGCGCGACCAGCAGATCCTCGTCGCCGCCGGGAGCGAGCCGGACCCGTTCCACGGCGGTCGGGTGCACGTCCGTCACATCGGCGAAGGTCTCCACCAGGGCACGTACGGCCTCGGTGAGACAGTGCTCACGGGTCGTGCCCCAGGCGTGCAGGCGCGTGTCGGCGGTGTGCGGCAGCACACAGTGTCCGTCCTCGCCCTCACGCCGGGCCCGCAGCTCGTCACCGATGTCACCGACCATGACCATCGCACCTCCGCACGACGTCCAGCGGCCACCCGTCGTGTGCCCGAACGGCGCCCTACGGTGACCGGGTGCCCGTCCGGGACCCCTCCAGGCCAGTATCCGCCCCGGCCCGCTCCGCCGCCGCCGCAGACGGCCCTGCCTGCCCGGGGCACGTCAGATCCCCTGCCAGTCGGGTTTGCTGGTGTAGGTGTGGCGGAAGTAGTCGGCGAGCTTGAGCTTGGTGGCGGCGGCCTCGTCCACGACGACGGTGGCGTGCCG
>NZ_JAIQYY010000018.1:145933-223419 GCF_020181035.1 Streptomyces sp. CoH27 | reverse complement strand
GCAGTCGGATCAGACGTCACCACACATCCAACCGCCATGACCACCGACCCGGCGAACCTATGCGGTCACAGCACTAGCAGCTGAGCCCGCCCGGTTGGCGTCCCTTTAGCCCGCTGCGGGTGTTTCACGTGAAACAAGGGCCGCCGCACCCCACGGGGTGTGGCGGCCCTCGGCCTTTTCCTAGGCACGTACGGCAGGATGTGCTCCATGCCCAGTGCAGAGATGACGCCCGCGAGCGTGCACGAGCCCGAGCCCGTGCGGCCCGTAGCGGCAGAACCGGTGCAGCCGACCAGGGAGGACAAGGTCGCCGCGGCCGGCAGTGAGCTGATCGGCGGCCCCATCGGACGGCGTGCCCTGCTCGGTATGTCGTGGTGGACACCCGTACGGGTCGTCGTCCTTGTGGCGATCGGTATGTTCGCCCTCGGCATGGTCCAGAAGGCGCCCTGCTACAACAGCGCCTGGTTCTTCGGCGCGAGCTCCCAGTACACGAAGGCCTGCTATTCGGACATCCCGCACCTTTACCAGGGGCGTGGGTTCGCCGATCACCTCGTGCCGTACTTCGACAGGCTTCCGGACGACATGTCCGGTGGCATGGGGTACCTCGAATACCCGGTACTGACCGGTGTGTTCATGGAGGTGGCCTCCTGGCTGACCCCGCACAGCGGCACCATCCAGCACCAGGAGCAGTGGTACTGGTTCGTCAACGCCGGAATGCTGCTGGTGTGCGCGGTCGTCATCGCCGTCTGCGTGGCCCGCACCCAGCGCCGGCGTCCCTGGGACGGCCTCCTCGTCGCCCTGTCGCCGGCTTTGCTGCTGACCGCGACCGTCAACTGGGACCTGCTGGCCGTGGCGCTCACGGCCGCCGCCATGCTGATGTGGTCCCGGAGCCGCCCCGTGGCCTTCGGTGTCCTCGTGGGCCTGGCCACGGCCGCCAAGCTCTACCCCGTCTTCCTGCTCGGCCCCCTGTTCGTGCTGTGCTGGCGGGCCGGCAAGTGGCGCGAGTTCGTCCAGGCCACGCTCAGCACAGTGATCGCCTGGGTCGTGGTGAACCTGCCGGTGATGCTGTTCGCCTTCCACGGCTGGGCGAAGTTCTACACGTTCAGCCAGGAACGGGGCGTCGACTTCGGCTCCTTCTGGCTGATCTGGGCGCAGAACACCACCAACCCGCCCTCCACCGGCTTCGTGAACACCGCCGCCACAGTGCTGGTCCTGCTGTGCTGCCTCGGCATCGCCGCGCTGACGTTCACCGCCCCGCGCCGGCCGCGCTTCGCACAGCTGGCCTTCCTGGTGGTGGCGGGCTTCATCCTCACCAACAAGGTCTACTCCCCGCAGTACGTCCTGTGGCTGGTGCCGCTCGCGGTCCTCGCCCGGCCCAAGTGGCGCGACTTCCTGATCTGGCAGGCGTGCGAGGTGGCGTACTTCCTGGGTATCTGGATGTACCTCGCGTACACGACCAGCGGAGACGCCCACAAGGGGCTTCCCACGCAGGGCTACCACTGGGCGATCGTGCTGCACCTGGCGGGCACGCTGTACCTGTGCGCCGTCGTCGTACGCGACATCCTCATGCCGGAGCGGGATGTGGTGCGCCGCTCCGGCGACGACGACCCCTCGGGCGGGGTGCTCGACGGAGCGGAGGACGTCTTCGTGCTCGGTGCGGCGGCCTACCGGCCGCGCCACGCCGCCCACTTCGAGGGGCCACAGGTGGACTGGGGCAGGCCGCTGCCGCCCTCTCCCGAGGACCGTTCGCTCTGAGCGAACGGCCTTTCAGGAGCCCAGGAAGAAGGCCGTACCCGGAGCATCCGGGTACGGCCTTCTCGCTGTCTTGACGCTCCCTCTGAAAGGGGCGTGGGCGTCCTGGACCGGGCTCAGCGGTCCACGATGCGGTCGAACTGGGTCGTGGTGTGCCGCAGATGGGCCACCAGCTCGTCGCCGACCTTCGGCTCCGGGGCGTCCGAGGGCACGAAGAGGATCGACACCTGCATGTGCGGCGGCTCGGCGAACCAGCGCTGCTTGCCGCCCCAGACGAACGGAGAAAGGTTCCGGTTGACCGTGGCGAGGCCGGCCCGTGCGACGCCCTTGGCGCGCGGCATGACGCCGTGCAGGGCCTTCGGGGCCTCCAAGCCCACCCCGTGCGACGTTCCGCCCGCCACGACCACCAGGTAGCCGTCCGAGGCCGCCTTCTGCTGCCGGTAGCCGAACCGGTCGCCCTTCGCCACGCGCGTGACGTCCAGGACGGCACCGCGGTACTCGGTGGCCTCGTGGTCCCCCAGCCACAGCCGCGTGCCGATGCGGGCGCGGAACCGGGTCTGCGGGAACTGCTGCTGGAGCCGGATGAGATCGTCCGCCTTGAGATGGCTGACGAACATCGTGTGCAGCGGCAGCCGGGCCGCGCGCAGCCGGTCCATCCAGCCGATGACCTCTTCGACGGCGTCCGAGCCGTCGGTGCGGTCCAGCGGCAGATGGATGGCGAATCCTTCCAGCCGGACGTTCTCTATGGCCTGGTGCAGCAGGGGCAGGTCCTGCTCGCTGATGCCGTGCCGCTTCATCGAGGACATCACCTCGATGACGACACGGGCACCGACGAGGCCGTACACGCCGTCCACCGACGACACCGAGCGCACCACCCGGTCGGGCAGCGGTACGGGCTCCTCACCGCGCCGGTACGGCGTCAGCACCAGCAGATCGCCGCTGAAGAAGTCCTTGATGCGCGCGGCCTCGTAGGTCGTGCCGACGGCGAGCAGGTCCGCGCCCAGCCGCGTGGCCTCCTCCGACAGGCGCTCGTGCCCGAAGCCGTAGCCGTTGCCCTTGCAGACCGGGACGAGTCCCGGGAACTGCTCCTGCACGTGCTTGTGGTGCGCACGCCAGCGCGCGGTGTCGACGTAGAGCGTGAGCGCCATGGCCGGACCCGGGACCTTTCTCGTGACTGCGGTGCAGCGGGGGTGTCAGAGCTGTGAAGGCTATGGAATCAAACACCCACGGCTCAACGGCGCGACATGTAGATGTCGAGCGCCTTGTGGAGCAGCTTGTTCAGCGGGAAGTCCCACTCGCCGAGGTACTCGGCGGCCTGGCCGCCGGTACCGACCTTGAACTGGATCAGGCCGAACAGGTGGTCCGTCTCGTCCAGCGAGTCCGAGATGCCACGCAGGTCGTAGACGGTGGCGCCGAGCGCGTAGGCGTCGCGCAGCATCGTCCACTGCATCGCGTTGGAGGGCCGGACCTCGCGGCCGATGTTGTCCGAGGCGCCGTAGGAGTACCAGACGTGCCCGCCGACGATCAGCATCGTCGCAGCGGACAGGTTCACGCCGTTGTGCCGGGCGAAGTACAGCCGCATCCGGTTGGGGTCCTCGGTGTTGAGGGCCGTCCACATGCGCTGGAAGTACGACAGCGGGCGCGGCCGGAAGTGGTCGCGCACGGCCGTGATCTCGTACAGCCGCTGCCACTCGGCCAGGTCCTGGTAGCCGCCCTGGACGACCTCGACACCGGCCTTCTCGGCCTTCTTGATGTTGCGGCGCCACAGCTGGTTGAAGTTCTTGTGGACCTCTTCCAGGGAGCGGTTCGCCAGCGGCACCTGGAAGACGTAGCGAGGCTGCACGTCGCCGAAGCCGGCGCCGCCGTCCTCGCCCTGCTGCCAACCCATGCGGCGCAGCTTGTCGGCCACCTCGAAGGCACGCGGCTCGATGAAGTCGGCCTCCATGTCACGCAGCCGCTTGACGTCCTGGTCCTGGATGCCCTTCTTGATGGTCTCCGCGCTCCAGCGGCGGATGATCACCGGCGGGCCCATCTTCACCGAAAACGCGCCCTGCTGCTTCAGGTGCGCCAGCATCGGCTGGATCCAGTCGTCCAGATTTGGCGCGAACCAGTTGATGACCGGACCCTCGGGGAGGTAGGCGAGGTAGCGCTTGATCTTGGGCAGCTGGCGGTAGAGGACCAGGCCCGCGCCGACCATTTCGCCGGTGCGCTCGTCGAACCAGCCGAGGTTCTCCGAGCGCCACTCCGCCTTGACGTCGGCCCAGGCCGGGACCTGCATGTGGCTCGCCGCCGGCAGGCTCTGGATGTAGGCCAGATGCTGCTCGCGGCTGATGGTCCTCAGGGTCAGGCTCATTCGGGGCGCTCCTCGGGCTGGTGTGTCCCCATGGGTACAGGGGCTCCGGCTCTCGCGCCGAAGCCTACTGCGCCCTGCGCGCGCCCCGACTGGGCATACGGGCCTTAATCCCGGCCGGATGGGCGACCGGGACGGTCCGGGGGGTTCGAAACGGCGTCCGACGGGCGCCGTTCGTCGCTCAGCTGCCGATGAGTCCGCCGAAAAGTCCGCCGTGTGCCATGCCGATCAGGAAACCGACCCCCGCGGCGCCGAGCCCCAGGATCAGACCGAAGCGCTCGCGTGTCGTCACCGAGATCCACTGTCCGTAGATGCCGACGCCCAGTCCCACCAGGCCCGTCCACGAGGTCAGCAGGTGGAGACCGTGGAAGAAGGACGTGATGAAGGACAGCAGGCCGAGGACGAGCGTGATCGCCATCAGAGCGTCCTGCAGCGGACGGGTCTTGCCGTCCGTGGCGAAGAGGGAACCGGCGACGGTGGGATGCATTGCCTGTGCCATGGGCACCTCCAGCGGAAGGCGGCGCATAGTAGCGCCGTACACACCCGACGTGTACAGAGTGACGGCCTTCCCCGCCGGATTTCAACCGGAAGCGGGTGTGCGGGTAGTCTGTACCGTCTGCACCGGTGTCTGCTCACCCCTGCCCAGGTCACCCTGCGGGAGCCCGCGACGGCCCCCGATTGTCGGTGGTGGCCGATACCGTTGCGTACGCATCACAACCCTCCTGCCACGGAACGACCGTGGCCGCTGAGTCCAAAGGAGGTGGGTTCCACATGCGTCACTACGAGGTGATGGTCATCCTCGACCCCGATCTGGAGGAGCGCGCTGTCGCCCCCCTGATCGAGAACTTCCTCTCCGTCGTCCGTGAGGGCAACGGCAAGGTGGAGAAGGTCGACACCTGGGGCCGTCGTCGTCTCTCGTACGAGATCAAGAAGAAGCCCGAGGGCATCTACTCGGTCATCGACCTGCAGGCCGAGCCTGCGGTCGTCAAGGAGCTCGACCGCCAGATGAACCTGAACGAGTCGGTCCTCCGGACCAAGGTCCTCCGCCCCGAGACCCACTGAGCCCTTCCGCTCAGCTGATCTCGGGATTCGAGTAGCAAGCAAGCAGCCAGAGCAGCAAACCCGCCGAGAGGTTCCCCCATGGCAGGCGAGACCGTCATCACGGTCATCGGCAATCTTGTCGACGACCCCGAGCTGCGCTTCACCCCGTCCGGTGCGGCGGTCGCGAAGTTCCGCGTCGCGTCCACTCCCCGCACCTTCGACCGCCAGACGAACGAGTGGAAGGACGGCGAAAGCCTCTTCCTGACCTGCTCGGTCTGGCGGCAGGCGGCGGAGAACGTCGCCGAGTCGCTCCAGCGAGGCATGCGCGTGATCGTGCAGGGCCGGCTGAAGCAGCGGTCCTACGAGGACCGTGACGGCGTCAAGCGCACGGTCTACGAGCTGGACGTCGAGGAAGTCGGCCCCAGCCTGCGCAATGCCACGGCCAAGGTCACCAAGACCGCCGCCGGTGGCGGTCGCGGCGGCCAGGGCGGTTACGGCGGCGGTGGCGGCCAGGGTGGCGGCGGCTGGGGCGGTGGCCCCGGCGGCGGCCAGCAGGGCGGCGGCGCTCCGGCCGACGACCCGTGGGCGACCGGCGCTCCCGCCGGTGGCAACCAGGGTGGCGGCGGCTGGGGCGGCGGCTCCGGCGGCGGTGGCGGCTACTCGGACGAGCCCCCCTTCTAAGGGCTCGCATCCACACTTCTTGATCACACAGGAGAAACATCATGGCGAAGCCGCCTGTGCGCAAGCCGAAGAAGAAGGTCTGCGCTTTCTGCAAGGACAAGGTCACGTACGTGGACTACAAGGACACGAACATGCTGCGGAAGTTCATTTCCGACCGCGGCAAGATCCGTGCCCGCCGCGTGACCGGCAACTGCACGCAGCACCAGCGTGACGTCGCCACGGCCGTGAAGAACAGCCGTGAGATGGCGCTGCTGCCCTACACGTCCACCGCGCGCTAAGGGAAGGGTGACCGACTCATGAAGATCATCCTCACCCACGAGGTCTCCGGCCTCGGTGCCGCGGGCGACGTCGTCGACGTCAAGGACGGTTACGCTCGCAACTACCTGATCCCGCGGAACTTCGCGATCCGTTGGACCAAGGGTGGCGAGAAGGACGTCGAGCAGATCCGCCGCGCCCGCAAGATCCACGAGATCCAGACGATCGAGCAGGCCAACCAGGTCAAGGCCCAGCTTGAGGGCGTCAAGGTCCGCCTGGCCGTCCGCTCCGGCGACTCCGGCCGTCTCTTCGGTTCCGTCACCCCGGCCGACATCGCGTCCGCGATCAAGGCTTCCGGTGGCCCCGAGGTCGACAAGCGCCGCATCGAGCTGACCGCTCCGATCAAGACCCTGGGCGCCCACGAGACGTCCGTGCGTCTGCACCCCGAGGTTGCCGCCAAGGTCAACATCGAGGTCGTCGCGGCGTAACGCTGCGCTCGGCTTGAACAGCTGAGAGAGGGGCCGCCCTGTGTGGGGTGGCCCCTCTTCGCATGCGGTGTCGGAATTGCGGCGCGCAGATGCGGAATGTTTCACGTGAAACCGCAGTGGTGTGGCCCCGCTGTTCTGTTCAGCGGGTCGCGCCTGTGACGATCCAGCGGCCCGAGCGGGCCCGCAGCCACAAGGTCAACATGCGGATCGTCATCATGAGCGTCATCGCCGCCCACAGCGCCGTGAGTCCGCCACCGAGCGTAGGCACCAGCAGGGCCACCGGGGCGAACACGGCCAGGGTGACGACCATGGCTCCGGCCAGATACGGCCCGTCGCCCGCACCCATCAGGACTCCGTCCAGGACGAAGACGATCCCGCAGACGGGCTGCGACAGCGCCACCATCAGCAGTGCGGGCAGCGCCGTGTCCTTGACCACGGAGTCGCTGGTGAACAGCGGAAGGAAGAGCGGGCGGGTGGCCACCACGAGCAGACCCAGTACGACACCGGTGGTGATGCCCCACTGCACCATGCGGCGGCACGCCTCACGTGCACCCTGGGCGTCGTCCGCGCCGAGATAGCGGCCGATGATCGCCTGCCCGGCGATCGCTATCGCGTCGAGGGCGAAGGCCAGCAGGCTCCACAGGGACAGGACGATCTGATGCGCGGCGATCCTGGCGTCACCCAGATGTGCCGCGACCGCCGTGGCGATCATGAGGATCGCCCGGAGGGACAGGGTGCGGACCAGGAGGGGAACGCCGGCCTGGGCCGAGGCCCGGATCCCGGCGGAGTCCGGGCGCAGGGAGGTGCCGTGCCGGCGGGCCCCGCGGACGACGACGGTCAGATAGACGACCGCCATGCCGAGCTGGGCGATGACGGTTCCCCAGGCCGAGCCGGCGATGCCGAGGCCGGCGCCGTAGACGAGCCCTGCGTTCAGGGCCCCGTTGGCGACGAAGCCCGCGATGGCGACGTACAGCGGGGTCCTGGTGTCCTGCAGTCCGCGGAGCACTCCCGTGGCGGCGAGAACGATGAGCATGGCCGGGATGCCCAGCGAGGAGATGCGCAGATACGTCGTGGCGTACGGGGCCGCGGTCGTGGAGGCGCCGAGAAGGTCCACGATGCCGGGGGCCAGGGGAAGGACCACCGCGATGACGCCGATGCCGAGCAGGAGCGCCAGCCAGATGCCGTCCATGCCTTGGCGGATGGCCGCCCGTAGATCTCCCGCGCCGACCCGCCGGGCTACGGCGGCCGTGGTCGCGTAGGCGAGGAAGACGAAGACGCTCACGGCGGTGGTGAGGAGGGCGGAGGCGACGGCGAGACCGGCGAGCTGAGCGGTACCGAGATGGCCGACGATCGCACTGTCGGCCATGACGAAGAGAGGCTCGGCGACGAGTGCGCCGAAGGCCGGGACGGCCAGCGCGACGATCTCTCGGTCGTGCCGCCGGCGGGTGGCCCTGGGTATCGCGGGAGCCTGTGTCATGAGCACTAATCTAATCGTCCACAGGTAAGTGATGCAACTAGTGACTGCCCCTTACTTGCCCTCGCGGAGCGTGTCCTTTCGTGTGGCGTTCGAAGCGATCTTGGTCCGACCGGGGAAGTTTTTCTTCTGCACAGCCGGTGGACGGTAAATGTGCAGGTCAGAGTCGCCTGCCGGGCCGGATGGAGGGCTTGTTCACAAGGCTGTCCACCGGGTCGTGCACAGGTTTCGGTGAGTTCTCCACAGCATCGGGGCCGTCGTCCACATGGCCTGTGGATAACCAGATTGGCTGACGGTGCCGACGGGCCTACCGTGGACCGGCGCCCGCTCCTTTCCCTGGCCCGGAGAGTGTCCTTTCCGCGGCCTTGGAAGCGTCATAAATCCGACGCGTCCGAACCGGAGGTGGGCCTCTCATTTGTCAGTGTCGTGCCGTACAACAGAGGGCACGGCGAGGTCCGCCGTGCGGACGGGAGGAGGTGGCTCGGTGAGCATTTCCGAGCCCTTGGACGATCCGTGGGCCGACAGCGGACCCAGTGATCGTCTGCCCGCCTCCCGTCGGCGCGGCGACGGCGGCCGGGGTCGTGGCGAACAGCACGACCGGGGCCGGGAGAACGGCGACTGGGACGGCGGCGGATCCTCCTTCGAGCGGGTGCCGCCGCAGGACCTGGACGCCGAGCAGTCGGTGCTGGGCGGCATGCTGCTGTCCAAGGACGCCATTGCCGACGTCGTCGAGATCCTCAAGGGCCACGACTTCTACAAGCCCGCGCACGAGACGATCTACCAGGCGATCCTGGACGTCTACGCCAAGGGCGAGCCGGCCGACCCGATCACCATCGCCGCCGAACTCACCAAGCGTGGCGAGATCAACAAGGTCGGTGGCGCGTCGTACCTGCACACCCTGGTCCAGACCGTGCCGACGGCGGCGAACGCCGAGTACTACGCGGAGATCGTTCACGAGCGTGCCGTCCTGCGCCGCCTGGTCGAGGCCGGCACTCGTATCACGCAGATGGGATACGCGGCCGATGACGACGTCGATGAGATCGTCAACCGTGCCCAGGCCGAGATCTATGCCGTCACCGAGCAGCGCACCAGCGAGGACTATCTGCCGCTCGGCGACATCATGGAGGGCGCTCTCGACGAGATCGAGGCGATCGGCTCGCGCAGCGGCGAGATGACCGGTGTGCCGACCGGGTTCACCGACTTCGACTCGCTGACGAACGGCCTGCATCCGGGCCAGATGATCGTCATCGCGGCCCGCCCCGCCATGGGTAAGTCGACGCTCGCGCTGGACTTCGCGCGGGCCGCCTCGATCAAGCACAACCTGCCCAGCGTCATCTTTTCGCTCGAAATGGGCCGCAACGAGATCGCGATGCGTCTGCTGTCAGCCGAGGCCCGCGTCGCACTGCACCACATGCGGTCCGGCACGATGACCGACGAGGACTGGACGCGCCTGGCCCGGCGCATGCCGGACGTCTCGGCGGCACCCCTCTACATCGACGACTCCCCGAACCTGTCGATGATGGAGATCCGCGCCAAGTGCCGGCGCCTGAAGCAGCGCAACGACCTGAAACTGGTCGTCATCGACTACCTCCAGCTGATGCAGTCCGGCGGCTCCAAGCGCGCCGAGAGCCGTCAGCAGGAGGTCTCGGACATGTCCCGTAACCTCAAGTTGCTCGCCAAGGAGCTGGAGATCCCGGTCATCGCGCTGTCCCAGCTGAACCGTGGTCCCGAGCAGCGCACCGACAAGAAGCCGATGGTCTCCGACCTGCGTGAGTCCGGCTCCATCGAGCAGGACGCCGACATGGTCATCCTGCTGCACCGCGAGGACGCCTACGAGAAGGAGTCCCCGCGCGCGGGCGAGGCCGACCTGATCGTGGCCAAGCACCGAAACGGCCCGACGGCCACGATCACGGTCGCCTTCCAGGGCCACTACTCCCGCTTCGTGGACATGGCCCAGACCTGATCCTGGGGCACGTAGGTGCTCAGGCTCCGCGTCATCTTCTCCGCTGTCGTGTCCTGCCGATGGCAGTCCTGATGCTCTGCTCACTCCGTTACCGGCACGCACTCGACGAGCGGGTCGACGATGTCGCGCCAGGCTCGCTGTGCGTGCTGCGGGCCCGCGTCGCTGCAACGGGCCAGCATCTGCTCAGGGTCGCCCACATAGCGCCCGCCGTGGAGGTCGAAGGCCAGCGCCACGTATCCCCGGTCGGCCAAGGCATCGGCTCGGCGGCGCTCGATGGCTGAGCCCCAGCCCCTCGGGTCCGACCAGGACTGCGGGCCGGCGATCGGCACCGGCGGGGAGCGCGAGGTGTCCGATCATCGTCAGGCCGTCGGCCGGGTATCCGACCGTGCGCGTGGTGACCGTCGTCATGAGACTGGACCGTGGTGATGGGCGAGCCCGGGCGGGGCTGGTCTTCACCGTCGGCAGAACAGCGTGTGGTACGGCCTCGTGTTGGAGGGCGTGTTCGTGGGCCGGATGCGGTGGTCGGGGAGAGGGAAGACGGGTAATGGATTCGACGCCCGCAGGTCCGACCGGATGGACTGGGCCCATGACGACATCTCAGGAAGATCTGCTCCCTGCCACCCGACGTGCTCTGCTGCACCGCATTGCTGTCGCGCAGGCCGAAGGGAGAGCGCCGTCGCTGGTCGCGGCCGTTGTACGGGGCGGGCGAGCGGTGTGGCACGGGGCGCGGACATCGGTGGACGGGCATGGTCCGGACGAGACCGTGCAGTACCGGATCGGGTCCATCACCAAGACGTTCACCGCCGTGTTGGTGATGCGGCTGCGGGACGAGGGCCTGCTCGACCTGAGTGATCCGCTGGAGAAGCATCTGCCGGACACCGGGGCCGGCGAGGCGACGATCGCCGAACTGCTTGCGCACACGGCCGGGTTGGCCGCCGAGTCGCCCGCACCCTGGTGGGAGAGGACCCCCAGCTCCCTGCGCCCCGAGCTGAACGATGTGCTCGGCGAGCGCCCCCTGCTGCACCCTGTTGGCCGCCGGCACCACTACTCCAACCCCGGTTACACCGTGCTGGGCGCACTGGTGGAGAAGCTGCGCGGCGCCTCCTGGGAGGAGGTGCTGCGCAGCGAGATCCTCGAACCGCTCGCGCTGCACCGTACGAGCGCGCAGCCGCAGTCCCCGCATGCGGGCGGCTGGGCCGTGCATCCGTGGGCGGACGCGCTGTTGCCCGAGCCGCCGGAGGACCTGGGCCTGATGGCGCCCGCCGGGCAGCTGTGGTCGACCACAGGGGACCTCGCGCGGTTCGCCGCGTTTCTGGCCGCGGGGGACGACCGTGTCCTGAGCGCGGAGTCGGTTCGCGAGATGCGGACCCCGGCGGCGCCCGCCGAGGCGGCGGACGTGCTGGACGGAGTCTCGTACGGCCTCGGCATGCAGCTCCAGCGCCGCGATGGCCGACTCCTCGTCGGGCACTCCGGCTCACTCCCGGGCTTCCTTGCGAACCTTGTCATCAGCGTGGAGGACGACGTGGCCGCAGTGGTGCTCGCGAACTGTACGAGCGGGCCGCTGGTGGGAGTGGTGGGCGCCGACCTTGTCCGTATCGTCGCCGAGGCGGAACCGCGGATCCCCGAGCCCTGGCGGCCGCTGCGCGAGGTTGCCCCGGGGGTCCTGGAGCTTGCGGGGCAGTGGTACTGGGGGACCCATGCCTACGGCCTGCGGGTGACCGCCGACGGCCTGCTAGCCCTGGGCCCGCTGACCGGCAACGGCCGACGAGCCCGCTTCCGTTCGAACGGTGACGGCACCTGGACGGGCCTGGAGGGGTACTACGCCGGCGAACTGCTGCGGCCCGTACAGCGCCCGGACGGGACCGTGAGCCACCTCGACCTCGGGTCGTTCGTATTCACGCGGCAGCCGTACGACACGGAGGCGCCGGTACCCGGCGGAGTGGACCCCGACGGGTGGCGGGGTATCGGCTAGGTCCGAGACGGCTGGGGTGCGTTTCACGTGAAACACACCCCAGCCTGCTTCCGTCGTCCCTGCTCTCAGAGCTTCAGCTTGAAGCCCTCGTGGGAGGCGTTGAAGCCCAGCCGTGCGTAAAAGCGGTGGGCGTCGGTGCGCGTCTTGTCGGACGTCAGCTGCACCATCACACACCCGAGCTGCCGGGACGTGTCGATCGCCCACTGGATCAGCAGGCCGCCCAGTCCGCTGCCCCGCTCGTCGGCGTGGATGCGCACAGCCTCGATGAGCGCGCGGGTCGCCCCCTTGTGGGAGAGGCCGGGGATGATCGTGAGCTGGAGGGTGCCGATCACGCGGTCTTCTCGTACGGCGACGACCAGGTGCTGGTTCGAATCGGCCGCCAGGCGCTCCAGCGCGGCCCGGTACGGGGTCAGGTCGTGGGGTGACTCGCGCTGGGCACCCAGCGGATCGTCGGCGAGCATCGCGACGATCGACGGAAGGTCGTCGGCGGTTGCGTGGCGTATCTCAAGATCTCCCATGCCCGCACCCTATGCGGGCACGTTGAGTGTCTCCACAACCCTGACCAGCGGCGCCAGTTCGGGGTTTCTGGAGGCGTCGTCCAGGGCCTCGCGCAGGGCGGCGTCGTTGGTGGGCCGGGCCTCTTTGAGCAGGCGCAGGCCCGCCTCGGTGACGTTGGTGTAGATGCCACGCCGGTCGGTGGGGCACAGGTAGCGCTCCAGCAGACCGCGGTCCTCCAGCCGGGTCACCAGACGGGTGGTGGCGCTCTGGCTGAGGACGACCGCGTCGGCGACCTGCTTCATCTGCAGATGGCCGCCCTCGCCGTCGTGCTGTCGGCTCAGTACGTCCAGCAGGGAGTACTCGCGCACGCTCAGATCGTGCTTCGCCTGCAACGCGCGCTCGATGTGCGCCTCGATCCTTCCGTGCAGCGCAGAGAGGGCGCACCAGCCCTGGGCGAGAGCGGTGAGCGCGGGGTCCGTCGCTGTCATTGGCGTTTTCCTCCGTCCCGGAGCGGCTGGCCTCAAGGATAGAGCAACATTGCAATAGCCAGCGATTGCCTTTAGCCCGCGTCTGCAACTATTGTGAGCGCACGCAAAGCGCTCCTGCAATCGTTGGGAAGGTTCACCCCCTCATGCCTCTCGCGCTTCTGGCCCTCGCGATCGGGGCCTTCGGAATCGGAACGACCGAGTTCGTGATCATGGGACTCCTGCCCGAGGTCGCGGGCGACTTCGGGGTCTCCATCCCCACGGCGGGCCTGCTCGTGACCGGCTACGCGCTCGGCGTAGTCGCCGGCGCCCCGCTGATGACCGTGCTCGGCACCAAGGTCGCCCGCAAGCGGATGCTTATGCTGCTCATGGGCCTCTTCATCGCCGGAAACCTGCTTTCGGCGGTGGCGCCCGCCTTCGCGGTCATGCTGATCGGGCGCGTGATCGCCTCGCTCGCCCACGGTGCCTTCTTCGGCATCGGTTCGGTCGTCGCGGCCGAGCTGGTGGCACCCCAGAAGAAGGCCGGCGCCATCGCCATGATGTTCACCGGCCTGACCGTCGCCAATGTTGTCGGCGTCCCGCTGGGCACGCTCGTCGGCCAGCACGTCGGCTGGCGCGTCACCTTCGGCATCGTCGCCGCGCTCGGGGTCGTCGGCCTGGCAGGCATCGCGAAGCTGGTGCCCGAGCTGCCGAAGGCGGAGGGTGTGCACCTGCGGCACGAACTGGCCGCCTTCAAGAACGCCCAGGTTCTGCTCGCCATGGCGATGACCGTCCTCGGCTTCGGCGGTGTCTTCGCGGCCATCACCTACATCGCGCCGATGATGACGCACATCACGGGCTTCGCCGACGGCTCGGTCACCTGGCTGCTGGTCCTGTTCGGCCTCGGCATGGTCGGTGGCAACCTCGTCGGCGGGAAGTTCGCCGACCGCGCCCTGATGCCGATGCTGTACGTCTCCCTTGGCGCCCTGGCGGTCGTCCTGGCCCTCTTCACACTCACCGCTCACAACAAGATCGCGGCGGCGGTGACCATCGCCCTGATCGGCGCCCTCGGATTCGCCACGGTCCCGCCGCTGCAGAAGCGCGTCCTCGACCAGGCACACGGCGCACCGACGCTCGCGTCGGCCGTGAACATCGGCGCCTTCAACCTGGGCAACGCCCTGTCCGCCTGGCTCGGCGGCCTCGTGATCGCGGCCGGTTACGGCTATACGGCCCCGAACTGGGTCGGTGCCGCTCTTGCCGCGGCCGCCCTGGTCCTCGCCGTCCTGTCCTCGGCCCTGGAGCGCCGCGACGGCACACGGAGCACCGTGATCGCCTCCGGTACGCCCGCCGGGCAGCAGGCCCCGGTCCACCACTGAGCGCCTCGGACCACGGCCTCAGCAATTCCAGCCTTGAGTCCCCACCACACCAGTGACCTTCGCAACACCCAAGGAGAATCGCTCCATGAGCACCACCGCTGTCGCCCCGCTGTCCATCGAGGACGCCGAACTGCTGGTCGCCACGGCCCGCCGCGCGGCCGAGGAGGCCGGAGTGACCGTCAGCGTCTCCGTCCTGGACGCCGGTGGCCATCTGCTCGCCTTCCGCCGGGACGACCGGGCCGTGCTGATCTCCGGTGAGACCAGCACCCGTAAGGCCTACACCGCGCTTCAGCTGAACACGCCCACCGCCGACCTGGGCGACGCCGTCCAGCCGGGCGGCCTCTTCCACACGCTGCCCACGGCCCTCGACCGTCCCCTGCTGTTCATCGCCGGGGGTGTGCCCGTGCACCGGGACGGCCGGCTGATCGGCGCCATCGGCGTAGGCGGCGGTGCGCCGGAGCAGGACCACGGCTTCGCCACGGCGGCTGTGCGGGCGCTCGCCTGATCACACGGCCGCAGGCTCTGTCCTGGACGGACGCCGGCCCCGCCACATCGGCGGAGGGGGCGGCGTCCGGCTTACGTCGGCGGGGGAACCTCAGCCCGCCGCCACCGTCAGCGGGGCGAACCGCCGGGTCCAGTCCCCCGGAAGATCGGGGATGCCGTACGTCATCACGGAGTTGAACGCCACGGAGGCCAGCCCTCGCGCCTTCGCCCAGGCCAGCAGTTCCTCATGCCGTACGTCGATGTCGGTGCGCAGCGGACGGTCCGTACGGGCCGCCAGCGAGGCGATGAGGGCCTTGGCGGTCTCCGTGTCCCGGGCGATCAGTGGGCCGACGACATGGGTGTCCATGTTCGGCCACGCGGCCGTGTAGCCGATGATCCGGCCGTCCTCCTCGGCCACCCGCAGCTGGTCGGCGAAAGCCGGCAGCCGGGTGATGAGAGGGGTGCGGTCGGTGCCGAACACCTCCTCGTCCAGACGGAGGATCGAGGGGAGGTCCTCCGCGGTGGCGGCGCGGGTGAGCACGCCGGATTCCGGCCCGCCGGGGGTGAAGCGGCCCGACAGCATCTCCGCCCGGCCGGTCACCTTGAAGCCCAGTTCCTCGTACAGGGGACGGCCGTACGGCGTGGCGTGCAGGGTCAGCGGAGTGGGCTCCATGCTCGACACGACGTGACGCATCAAGCGGCGCCCCACGCCCTGACGGGCATGGCGTTCGGCGACCAGGACCATGCCGATCGCGCCGAGGTCCGGACGGCCCCATGTGCCGTACTCCGTGACGACACATGCGGCGACGAGACCGCCCTGTGGGTCGTCGATGCCGAAGCCCTTTCCGGCCGTGAGGAGGAAGCTCCACTTGTGTTCCTCGCGTGGCCACCCCCGGTCCTCGGACAAGTCGGCGCAGGCGGTGAGATCGCGAAGCGTCAGACGGCGGATGGGCAGAGCGGCGAGGGAAGGAGTCGGCACGCAGGTCAGGCTGGCCGAAGGGCACCCCCGGCGTCCAGCCGTTTCGGGGGAGACGTACGTGCTTTTGGCCATGATGTGGGCCATGCACAGCCTGTGGACAGCCTCGGAGTGTTTCACGTGAAACATCGGCGGCCGGTTAGCCTCGGGCCATGGCGAGACTTCATCTCTTCGATCTCGATGGCACGTTGCTGCATGGCACCACTGCTCCGGTGGAGATTTCCCGCCAGTTGGGGCGGGAGGCCGAGACCGTGGCGTTGGACCGGGCGATCGCGGCGGGGCGGATCGGGCCGCCGGAGTACGCGGCGCAGGTGTACGACCTGTGGGGTGACCTGACCGAGGAGCATGTCCGTGCCGCGTTCGAAGCGGCGCCCTGGCTGGCCCGGATCCGCGAGGTCTGGGCGGAGATCAGAAGCGCGGGCGAGTACTGCGCTGTGGTGTCCCTCTCGCCGTCCTTCTTCGTGGAGCGTCTGCTGGACTGGGGCGCTCACGCGGCTCACGGATCGAGATTCCCTGCCGTGCCGTTCACCGAGCCGGTCGACCCGGCCGGGGTGCTCAGCTCGGCGGCCAAGGTCACCATCGCGGACCAGCTGTGCGCGGAGTTCGGGGTGGCGCGGGCGGACTGCGTGGCGTACGGCGATTCGTCGTCGGACAAGGATCTGTTTGCTGTTGTACCGATTTCCGTGGCGGTCAACGCGGACGCCCACCTGACCGGAATCGCGACCCACTCCTACACGGGACGGGATCTGTGGGAAGCCTATGAATTGGTTGCAGGTGCCCGCTAGTTGACGGACGTCACAGTTCGTCTCCTTGCCCGATTCGTGAGGAAGGCAGGGGGGACTTGTGTGCACGGCGTCGGCCGGTAGGGTCGACTCCGGTTCACGTCCGGGACGGAGTGCGTGCATTCCGTGCGGGCCGAGAGCAGGGTATGCAGCCTAACGGGACGCAGAGATCGAACACAGGCGTTTCCGGGTACGCGACCGCGGCATCCCACTGGGATGGGACGCTGCGCGGTGAGTGCTACGGCTGGCCGCCCGCCGGGGGAAAGCATGCATCTTCCCAGGGAGGTGCGCAGACCGACCGAAAGACGTTCGAGGCGAGGGCACACCATGGACGCTCCGACCACCACGTCGGGGGAGAACGGCACGCCGGGCGGCGGCGGCTGGTTCACGCCGCGCAAGGTGTCATCGACCCCGCCGCCGGACGGCGATCGGGAGACGCCCGGCGGCACCGGCGGAAACGCATTCGCCCAGCGGCCGGTCGACGCTCCCGCCCCGCCGCCGAGGGACGTTCAGCGTGTACCGGTGCAGCGGTCGGCGCCGACCGTCGAGGAAGGGTCCCCGGACGCCATCCTCATCCGTCGCACGATGGCCGAGATAGCCCCGATCGCCGACAAGGTCACCTCCTACTTCTACGCGCTGCTCTTCGTCCGCCACCCCGACCTGCGCAGCCTCTTCCCGCCCGCGATGGACACCCAGCGGGACCGTCTGCTGAAGGCACTGCTGACGGCAGCCGAGCACCTGGATGACACGGCGGTTCTCGTCGACTACCTGCAGAACCTCGGCCGCGGCCACCGCAAGTACGGGACACGCGCAGAGCACTACCCGGCCGTGGGGGAATGCCTGATCGGCGCGTTGAGCAGGTACGCCACCGGCACCTGGAGCCCCGAGACCGAGGCCGCCTGGGTGCGGGCGTACACGACGATCTCCCAGGTCATGATCGACGCGGCCGCGGCAGACGAACTGCGTTCCCCGCCCTGGTGGCACGCCGAGATCGTCACGCACGACCTCAGGACTCCCGAGGTCGCGATCCTCACCGTCCGCCCGAACCAGCCCTACCCCTTTCTGGCGGGCCAGTACACAAGCGTAGAGACTCCCTGGTGGCCGCGGGTGTGGCGGCACTACTCCTTCGCCTCGGCGCCCCGCTCGGACGGTCTGCTGACATTCCATGTGAAGGCCGTGCCGGCAGGCTGGGTCTCCAACGCCCTGGTGCATCGCGCCCGGCCCGGAGACGTCATACGCCTCGGCCCGCCGACCGGCTCGATGACCGTGGACCACACGACCGACAGCGGACTGCTCTGTCTGGGCGGCGGCACCGGCATAGCGCCCATCAAGGCCCTGGTCGAGGACGTCGCCGAGCGAGGGGCACGCCGCCCGGTCGAGGTCTTCTACGGCGCCCGTACCGACCACGACCTGTACGAAATCGACACCCTGCTCAGGCTCCAGCAGAGCCACCCGTGGCTAGCGGTCCGGGCGGTCATCGACCAGCTGGCCCATCTTCAGCTCCCCGACGCCATAAGGGAGTACGGCCCCTGGAGCGAGTACGACGCCTATCTCTCGGGCCCGCCCGGAATGATCCGCAGTGGTGTCGACGCGCTGCGGGACAGTGGTATCCCGTCGAGCCGCATACGGCACGACTCCGTGGAGGAACTGCTCGTCGTCGGGAACTGAGCGCACTATCCGAGGTCGGGAGCGTGCATGGCCCGTACGCCCTCGATGTTGCCGTCCAGGTAGTGGCGCAGTGACAGCGGGACGAGGTGGACGGAGGCGATGCCGACGCGGGTGAAGGGGACGCGGACAATCTCGTACTCACCGGCGGGCTCGTCCACCTCGGGGCCGTGCCGCAGGGACGGATCCATGGATTCCAGGCGGCAGACGAAGAAGTGCTGCACTTTCACGCCGGTCGCGCCGCCGTCCTCCCCGATGTGCTCCACCGTGTCCACGAAGCAGGGCACGACATCGGTGATCTTGGCGCCGAGTTCCTCGTACACCTCGCGATGCAGGGCGTCCACGACGGTCGAATCCCGGGGCTCGACTCCGCCACCGGGAGTGACCCAGTACGGATCGACACCGGGCTTGGTGCGCTTGATCAGGATCAGGTCGTCACCGTCCAGGAGAACGGCACGGGCGGTGCGCTTGACCACGGGTCGGACGGTCATGGGAGAAATGTGGCCCCGTTGGTTCCACGTGAAACATCGCAATACGCCATCGTACGACCGCTCTGCGTGAACCCCTGGCGGGCGGGTCAGCCCCAGGACGCGGCCGCCCGCAGAAGCCACTCATGGGCCCGTGCCACATGGGGCATGGCGAGGGTGCCCGTGCGCACCACCAGGAAGTACGTGCGCAGGGGCGGTACGGCCGGGTCGTGCAGTGTCACGATCGTGCCCTGGGCGAGGGCCGGGGCGCACAGATAGCGGGGCAGCACCGCCAGTCCGGCACCGGCGACCGCGCAGGCGAGCACGGCCCGTAGATCCGGGACGACGATCGTGCCCGAGGCGGCCGGGCGGGAGTCGAAGACGGAGGCCCAGTAGTGCGAGACCAGGGGCAGCGACTCGTGGACCTCGACCAAGGGCAGATCCTCCAGCGCCAGCGCGCCCTTCAGACGGAGCTCCTCCGCGCCGATCCGCTCCACCCACCGAGGAGCGGCGACCAGCACGTGTTCCTCGTCGCAGAGCGGAGTCGCGGTGAGCAGCGCGCCACGCGGCCGGGCCGTACTGATGGCCAGATCATGGTGTCCGGCGGCCAGGCCCTCCAGCGTCTCCTCGGCCGTGCCGAACGAGGCACGCAGAGCGAATCCCTGGCCGTCGTCGCCGGTCAGCTCCGTGAGGGCGGGCAGGGCACGTTCCGCAGTGAACTCGGGCGGCCCGGCGAGATGCAGGGTTCTCAGCGACGAGTCGTCGTCCAGGCCACTCTCGGCTATCTCCACCAGAGCGTCGAGGTGGGGCGCGGCCTTGTGCGCGAGCTCGTCGCCGATGGTCGTCGGGGTCACTCCGCGCGCCTGCCGCAGGAAGAGCGGCTTGCCCAACTGGCGTTCCAGCGTGCGGATCTGCGAGGTCACGGCGGGCTGGGAGAGACCGAGCAGCGCCGCGGCGCGGGTGAAGGAGCCGGCCCGGTGCACGGTGACGAAGGTGCGCAGCAAGGCCAGATCCACGGTTTCCCCTCCCCTGTCCCTGCCCTCCTGCGGCGCCCAGGCAGGCCCCCACTATAAATAAGTCGATAGGTCGCTGTCGCTAGCGTGATTGGACACTGACACAGAGTCAACTAGCCTTGTTCGCGCGGTTCTTCGCGCGCAGAACCGAAGACGGTCCGAGCCACGAGGGGGGAGGCTCGGACCGTCGCCGCGTCACCGCGTGCGGTGCCTCACCCGGCGGACCCGGCCGACTCGTCCAGTGCACGCAGCACGTCCGCGATCAGGTCCTCGGGATCCTCGGCGCCGACGGACATCCGGATGAAGCCCTCCGGAACGTCGTCCCCACCCCAGCGGCGCCGCCGCTCGGCCGTCGAGCGCACCCCGCCGAAGCTGGTCGCGTCCTCCACCAGCCGCAGGGCTTCCAGGAAACGCTCGGCACGCGCGCGCGTGGGCAGCGTGAAGGAGACCACGCAGCCATAGCGGCGCATCTGCCGCGAGGCGGTCTTGTGCGCAGGGTCGTCGGGCAGCCCCGGGTAGCGCAGAGCGGACACCTCGGGCCGCTGCCGCAGGGCCTCGGCGACGGCGAGGGCGGTGGCGTTCTGCCGGTCCACGCGCAACTGGAGCGTGGCGATGGAGCGGTGCGCGAGCCAGGCCTCCATGGGCCCGGAGATCGCCCCGACGATTTTGCGCCAGCGGCGTACGGCGGCCATGGCCTCGGCGTTCCGCCCCGCGACGTAGCCCAGAAGGATGTCTCCGTGTCCGGTGAGCTGCTTGGTGCCGCTGGCCACCGAGAAGTCGGCGCCCAGTTCCAGCGGGCGCTGCCCGAGCGGAGTGGCGAGGGTGTTGTCGACGGCCACCAGGGTGCCCTGCGCGTGGGACGCCGCCACCAGCCGCCGGATGTCGCACACGTCGAGCCCGGGGTTCGACGGGGACTCGATCCACAGCAGCCGGGCGCCGTCGAGAACCTCCAGCTGGCCATCCCCGCCGGTGGGCGCCGTGCGCACCTCGATGCCGTATGCCTCCAGCTGGGCGCGGACCAGCGGCAGCACCTGGTAGCCGTCGGAGGGCAGCACGACCGCGTCCCCGGCGCGCAGCTGGGAGAAGAGCACGGACGAGATCGCGGCCATGCCGGACGCGAAGACCAGTGTCTCGACGTCGTTCCGCGCGGGCGCCTCCAGCTCGCCGACGGCCCGCTCCAGCAGTGTCCACGTGGGGTTCTCGTCACGGCCGTACAGATACGGGCCCGTCGCCTCGCCGGGCAGATGGAAGTGCGCCGCGAACACCGGGCCGGGCAGGGTCGGCTCGTGCTTGACCGGCTCAGGCAGTCCCGCGCGTACCGCCCGCGTGCCGTCGCCGGACGGCCGCGCCTCCCCGCCGGCGTCGCTCATGCGGCTCGCCCTTCCAGGTGCTCCTGTACGGCGGCGAGCAGCCCGGTGCTCGCCGCCTCCACCATCTCAAGGCACTCCTCGAAGCCGTCGCGGTGGCCGTAGTACGGATCCGGTACGTCGACGTCGTCGTCCGCCGCAGGGTCGTAGGAGCGCATCAGGCGGATCTTGCGGGCGTCCTCCTCGGTGGGGGCGAGGCGGCGCAGGGCCTTGAGGTGGCCGGTGTCGAGCGCGATGACGAGGTCGAGACGGGCGAACCACGACGGCTGGAACTGTCGTGCGACGTGCTCGCTGTCGTAGCCGTGCTCCTCAAGCACCGAGACGGTGCGCGGGTCGGCGGGCTCGCCCTCGTGCCAGCCGCCGGTCCCGGCGCTGTCGACCTCCACCCGGTCCTCCAGCCCCGCCTCCGCCACGCGCGCGCGGAAGACGGATTCGGCCATCGGGGAGCGGCAGATGTTGCCGGTACACACGAAGCAGACGCGGTAGGTCATGGCGTGTTCAGTCCTCGTCCGGAAGGATCATGTGCAGCGCCCAGGAGACGACGGAGACGATCAGACCGCCGAGGACGGCTGTCCAGAAGCCCTCCACGTGGAAGCTCAGCGAGAGCTTGCCGCACATCCACGACGTCAGCAGCAGCATCAGCGCGTTCACGACCAGGGTGATCAAGCCCAGCGTGAGGATGAACAGCGGGAAGGTCAGCACCTTCACGATCGGCTTGACCAGCGAGTTGACCAGGCCGAAGATCAGCGCGACCACGATCAGTGTGCCGACCTTCTTGGCCGTGCTGGTACCGGTCAGGGTGATCTTGTCGAGCAGCCATACGGCGACCGCGAGGGCGCCTGCGTTGGCGATCGTCTTGACTACGAAATTCTTCATGTGTCTGATCGTGGCAGACCGGATCGGAACCGAGCAGTGAGGCGAGGGCAACAGCGCGATGAAGGCATTCCGGCTGGATGAACTGGAGGCGGAGCGCGCCGCCAACGAGGGGGCCTACCTGCAGTTCCTGCGGGAGCGGAACATGTCGGTCGGGCTGTACGCGCTGAACGCGGGCGAGCACGACCCGCAGAAGCCGCACAATCAGGACGAGGTGTACTTCGTGGTGAGCGGCCGGGCGTCGATCACCGTCGGCTCGGAGACGACCGAGGTGGCACGGGGCAGTGTCGTGTACGTGCCGGCCGGGGTCGCTCACAGGTTCCACCACATCAGCGAGGATCTGAGGGTTCTCGTC
Organism: Streptomyces sp. CoH27; assembly: GCF_020181035.1. Classification (GTDB taxonomy): domain Bacteria; phylum Actinomycetota; class Actinomycetes; order Streptomycetales; family Streptomycetaceae; genus Streptomyces; species Streptomyces camelliae. The sequence goes on along the minus strand of NZ_JAIQYY010000018.1, from coordinate 201,127 downwards.
GTCTTCTCTCCGCCCGAGGCGTGAGGCCGGACCCCAGGGTTCCCTAGGGGAAGGGTCAGGGCAGGACAAGGGGCGCAAGGCCCCCGTGAGGCCCCCTCACGGCTCTAGCATCGAAGGCGGAACATCAAGGACGTACGAGAACCCGAGTCGTGCAACGACTCCGACGACGAAAAGGAAAAGGCGATGCGAGAGATCTTCGCGGGACTTCCGTGGTGGGTGAAGTGGGTCGCGGTGCCGGTCATCGCCCTGGTCGTGTTCGGCGGTCTGATAGCGACCGTCGTCGGGTTCGTCATCGGACTGCTGTTCAAGGCGCTGGTCTTCGTCGCGCTGGTCGGCGGACTGATCTACATCGTGCGCAAGTTCATGTCGAACTCCTCGTCGCGCAGCGACTGGTGACGGAACGCGGGACTGGTGAGCGAACCACGCGATCACCTGTCCCGGCCAGGGGTGACCGGTTCCCTCGGGGGAGGGAAGTTTCCCCGCGAGGCCGTCTGCGCGCGGTGGCGGGCGGTTAAAGTCCGGAACTCCCCACGGGGTCCGGCCCCGTGGGCGGCGCAGACCCCTCCGTGCTCTTCCCCGGCACGGGCTGCCCATCGCGCTTCGGAGTGACCCTTGGCCACGGTTGACACCGCACCGGCGGAATCCCACGCACCCCCCACCGCGCCGCGCTCCTGCGCGCCTCCCCCGCGGCACCCACCTTCCCCGGCCGTGGCCGTGCCCGGTCAGCCGCACTCGGCGGACGTCTCCGGCCAGCCGCACCCCCCGGCCCTGCTCGTCCAGCCGCACTCCGTGACCTCTCCCGAACCGGCGGCCGCCGCGACGCTCATCGGATCCGTGCAGCGCGCCATGCGCCTGCTGGAGACCGTCGCCGCGCATGTCTACGGCGCCCCCGCCAAGCAGCTGGCCCGCGAGACCGGCCTCGCCCTGCCGACGGCGTACCACCTGCTGCGCACCTTGGTCCACGAGGGCTATCTGCGCCGTGAGAAAGGGCTGTTCTTCCTCGGTGACGCGGCCGAGCGGCTGAGTAGCAGCGGAGCACAGCAGGAACGTCGCAGCGCGGTGGCGGACACGCTGGCGCACTGGCGCGATTCCATTGGTGTGCCGGTGTACTACGCGATGTACCGGGACGGCGAGATCGAGGTCATGTGCGTCTCCGACAGCCCGGAGGCCCCCGCGGTCGAGGAGTGGGCCGACTTCCGGGCGACCGGCCACGCGCACGCCATCGGGCAGTGCCTGCTCTCTCAGCTGGACGAGGACGCCCGCCGCGACCATCTCGCCCGCTATCCGGTGCAGCCCATCACGCCGTACACGGTCCGGGACAACGACGCCCTGCTGCGGCGGCTGGCCCGGATGCGGCGCATGGAGCCGGTGGTGGAGCGTCAGGAGTACGCGCTGGGGACGGTCTGCGCGGCGGTCCCGATCACCGTGGGCACCACCGTGGCCACGATGGCCATGTCGCTCCCGCTCCACCAGGCCGACCGGCTGCTGCCCGCGGCGCATCGGCTGCAGACGGAGATCGGGCGGCATCTGGGCACCCTCACCCTCTCTATCAGTATCTGAAAACTTACTCCTTGTGATCTCCTGTGTACGTTCAGCAAGATTTGACCACGCTTAGAGGGATCAATCCCAGCCAGTCGATGTCCTATGACGGGGTAGACGATGCGCGAGTCCGTACAGGCAGAAGTCATGATGAGCTTTCTCGTCTCGGAGGAGCTCTCCTTCCGCATTCCGGTGGAGTTGCGCTACGAGACCAGTGATCCCTATGCCGTGCGACTGACCTTTCATCTGCCCGGTGACGCCCCGGTGACCTGGGCCTTCGGGCGCGAGCTGATGATCGACGGGGTTGGCAGGCCGTGCGGGGAAGGGGATGTGCACATCGCCCCCGCCGATTCCGAGGTGCTCGGCGAAGTGCTGATCAGGCTTCAGGTGGGCACCGACCAGGCACTGTTCCGCTCGTCGGCGCCGCCGCTCGTGGCCTTCCTGGACCGTACGGACAAGCTGGTGCCGCTCGGCCAGGAAGGGGCGCTGGCCGACTTCGACGCGCATCTGGAAGAGGCGCTGGATCGCATCCTGGCCGAGGAACAGAGCGCCGGCTGAAGCGTTACGGCAGGGGGCGCAGGGTGCTCGGCGTGATGCGTGGGACTGCGCAGGAACGCTTCTGCGCAGGACGACGAGCGGAGGTCGCCGACAGCGTCCCAGCCGCACGGCTACCGGCGCCTCAGCCTCACCGCTCCCGGCGTCGCCCAGCCTCACCGCTTCCGGCGTCGCCCTCGCCCGCCCCGGCCCGGGGCGGGCGAGGTGCCGCTGCGAGCCGGGGCGTCCGGGCCGGGCCGGTCGGCCGCGACGACGAGCGCGGCGAGCGCGGTGGTGACCGGGACCGAGGCGACGAGGCCGATCGAGCCCACAAGCGTGCGCACGATCTCCTCGGCGACCAGTTCACTGTTGGCGACGGTGCTCACGCCGCTCTGCGCGATCGAGAAGAGCAGCAGCAGCGGCAGCGCGGCGCCGGCGTAGGCGAGGACGAGGGTGTTGACCACGGAGGCGATGTGGTCGCGGCCGATGCGGATGCCCGCCCGGTACAGTCCGCGCCGGCCCATCGTCGGGTTGGCCTCGTGCAGTTCCCAGACGGCCGACGTCTGGGTCACGGTCACGTCGTCCAGGACGCCGAGGGAGCCGATGATGACGCCGGCAAGCAGCAGGCCGCTCATGTCGAGCTTCGGGTAGAGGCCGTGGATCAGGCCGGTCTGGTCGTCGGTGTTGCCGGTGAGCGCGGCCCAGCCGATGAACTGTGAGCCGAGGATGCCGATCAGTGCCAGTGAGACCAGCGTGCCGAGCACGGCCACCGATGTCCGGGCGGACAGGCCGTGGCACATGTACAGGGCGATCAGCATGATGGCGCTCGATCCGACAACCGCCACCAGCAGCGGGTTGGAGCCCTGAAGGATCGCGGGCAGGATGAACTGGTTCAGCACCAGGAAGCTGACCGCCAGTGCGACGAGCGCCATGACACCGCGCAGCCGGCCCACCACCACGACGGCGAGCGCGAAGATCCCGGCCAGCAGACCCATCGGGAAGCGGCGATTGACGTCGGCGACCGAGTACTGCAGGTCCTTGGGCGCGGAGGGCTCGTAGGCGACCACGACCTTCTCGCCCTGGTGCAGTTGCCGGGGCTGGTCCGGCTGCACGATCTCGGTGAAGGTACGGCCCTTGTCCTTGCCGGTGTCGATGCGGACCGTCGCCGTGTGGCAGGTGCCGCTCGCCTCCTGCTGCGCCGAACTGCCCTCGGCGGTGGACGTGTCGCCGGTGGGGGTCTCGCCCGAGGCGTTCACCGACTTGCAGCTGACCTGAACGACCTGGGTGACCGTGGCCTGCTGGGTCTGCTGGTCGAAGCCGACGCCAGTGCGCTTGTGGGGCGGCGCCCCGCCCGGCCACAGCACCACGAGCCCCACCACGACAGCCGCCGTGAACGGGATCAGGATCGCCGCGATGACCTTACGCAGATGCCGGGAGACCGGAGCGGCAGGTCCGTGGCTGTGACTGTGCCCGTGCGAGTGACTGTGCCCGTGCGAGTGGCTGTGCCCTGGCCCGTGGCTGTGCCCCTGCCCGTGGCCGTGCCCCTGCCCGTGCCCCTGCTCGTGGATGTGGTCGTGGCTGTGCCCGACGCCTGGCGCCGAGGCGTCCTGGTGGCGCGGCTCGGGCGGCTGATACGGGTACTGCTCCATCCTGGTCACCGCCCGATCATCGCAAGAACGGACGGGGCCCACTGTTCAGCACGCCACATATGACGCTAGCGTGGAGGCACCTTTGCACACGCGGGAGCTCGGAGCACCGGGCTGAGAGGGCGCTGACCTCCGTATTCGCGATGTTTCACGTGAAACGAAGCCTGTTTCACGGGAAGCACCGACCGACGGAAACCGCTGCGTCGACCGCCGAACCTGTTACCGGGTAATGCCGGCGTAGGGAGTAGGTCTCATGACCAATAAGGACGCACGCACGCCTGTCTCCGTCCAGGGCGAGAAGTCCCAGGAGGCCGGGAAGTCCATCGGCTGGCACAAGGCGTATGTCGAGGGTTCGCGCCCCGACCTGCGTGTGCCGGTCCGCCAGGTGCACCTCACCAACGGGCAGTCGGTCACGCTGTACGACACATCGGGCCCGTACACCGATCCACTCGTCGACACCGATGTCCGCAGGGGCCTGGCCCCGCTGCGGGAGAGCTGGATCATCGCCCGCGGCGACACCGAGGAGTACGCGGGCCGTCCCGTCCGTCCCGAGGACGACGGGATCAAGCACACGTCGCCGCGCGGCGGGCTGCGCAACCTGGACGCGGTCTTCCCGGGACGCCCGCGCCTGCCGCGCCGTGGCCGCAGCGGTGAGGCGGTCACGCAGCTCGCGTACGCCCGCCGGGGCGAGATCACCCCGGAGATGGAGTACGTGGCCGTCCGGGAGAACGTTTCGCCCGAGGTGGTCCGCGAGGAGATCGCGGTGGGCCGCGCCGTGCTGCCGGCCAACGTCAACCACCCGGAGATCGAGCCGATGATCATCGGCAAGCGGTTCCTGGTGAAGGTCAACGCCAACATCGGCAACTCCGCGGTGACCTCCTCCATCGAGGAGGAGGTGGAGAAGATGACCTGGGCGACCCGCTGGGGCGCCGACACGGTCATGGACCTGTCGACCGGCCGTAACATCCACACGACCCGCGAGTGGGTGCTGCGCAACTCCCCCGTCCCCATCGGCACGGTGCCGCTCTACCAGGCCCTGGAGAAGGTCGACGGCCGGGCCGAGGAGCTGACCTGGGAGATCTACAAGGACACGGTCATCGAGCAGGCCGAGCAAGGCGTGGACTACATGACCGTCCACGCGGGCGTGCGCCTGCCGTACGTGCCGCTCACCGCCAACCGCAAGACCGGCATCGTCTCGCGCGGCGGCTCGATCATGGCCGCGTGGTGCCTGGCGCACCACAAGGAGTCGTTCCTGTACGAGAACTTCGAGGAGCTGTGCGAGATCCTCGCCGCCTACGACGTCACGTACTCGCTGGGCGACGGCCTTCGGCCGGGTTCGATCGCGGACGCCAACGACGAGGCACAGTTCGCGGAATTGCGAACTCTTGGGGAACTCAACCGGATCGCCAAGCGTTTCAATGTTCAGACCATGATCGAGGGCCCGGGACACGTCCCGATGCACAAGATCAAGGAGAACATCGACCTTCAGCAGGAGATCTGTGATGAAGCTCCGTTCTATACGCTCGGCCCGCTGACCACGGACATCGCGCCGGCGTACGACCACATCACCTCCGGCATCGGTGCCGCGATGATCGCCTGGTGGGGCACAGCGATGCTCTGCTACGTCACGCCCAAGGAGCACCTGGGTCTGCCCAACCGGGACGACGTCAAGACCGGCGTCATCACCTACAAGATCGCCGCCCACGCGGCCGATCTCGCCAAGGGGCACCCGGGCGCGCAGGAGTGGGACGACGCGCTGTCCGACGCCCGCTTCGAGTTCCGGTGGGAGGACCAGTTCAACCTCGCGCTGGACCCGGACACGGCACGGGAGTTCCACGACGAGACCCTGCCGGCCGAGCCCGCCAAGACGGCTCACTTCTGCTCCATGTGCGGGCCGAAGTTCTGCTCGATGAAGATCTCGCAGGACATCCGCCGCGAACACGGCGGCAGCCGGGCCGAGATCGAGGAGGGTATGGCCCAGAAGTCGAAGGAGTTCGCCGAGGCAGGGAACAGGGTGTATCTGCCGATCGCGGACTGAGATCCAGGTGCAAGCGGTCCGCGTTTCCGTGCCGACGTGAGGGCATCACGGAAGCGCGGACCCCGCTTGGCCACCACCATCGGGGTCGGGGATCACGAGGTGGAGCAGGGCCAGGAGCCCGAATGACTGGAGTTGGTCACGGCACGAGGACGATTTTTCCCGTGGTCCGCTTGGTCTCGATCGTGCGGTGAGCCTCGGCGGCTTCGGCCAGCGGGTAGATGTCTTGGACCATGACCCGCAGCCGACCTGCCTCGATGCGTTCGGTGACCCGCTCCAACAACTTCCCGGAGGGTTCGGCCGTGACCCACGCATAGCGCAAGCCACGGGTGGCGGCCTGCCGCTCGTCCGTCCCCGGGTCGATCGACGCCCCGATGAGCAGACCGCCCGGGCGGAGCACATCGAGGGAGCGCGGCCCATAGGAACCGCCGACCAAGTCCAGAACCACGTCCACCGGAGCCACGACGGTTCGGAAGTCGGTGGTGGTGTAGTCGATCAGTTCGTCGGCCCCCAGTCCGCGCACAAGATCATGGTTGGCCGCCCGTGCCGTACCGATGACGTGTGCCCCCAGCTCCTTGGCCAGCTGAACTGCAACATGGCCGACACCGCCTGCCGCAGCGTGGATCAGTACCCGGTCGCCGGGCCGGACCCGCGCCAGCACGGCCAGCGCCTGCCAAGCGGTGAACGCGACCAGAGGCACAGCCCCCGCGTGGACCAGGTCGAGGTTCTTGGGCACGAAGGCCAGCGCGTCGGCCGGCGCGGCAGTGAACTCGGCGTACGCCCCGCGTCGGGTGACCGCCAGCATGCCGTACACCTCGTCGCCCGGCGCGAACCGTGTCACACCCTCGCCGACCCGCTCGACGACACCGGCGACGTCGTTGCCCGGCGTCCACGGCAGGGTGACCAGCTCCGGCACGCGGCCAGACCGGAGAACCGCGTCGCCCGGGTTGACTCCGGCACCGGCGACCCGCAGCAGCACCTCCCCGGGCCCGGGTACCGGCACATCGGTCTCGGTGTAGTTCAGCACCTCAGGACCACCGAACGCGGATTGGACGATGGCATGCATGCGGGCGGACATCAGGGCTCCTCGTCAGTGGATCGCGGTGCGTTCCATGGTCGGCCCGAGCGATAACCCCGCGGAAGAAGGCACTTATCTGATATCGAGGTTCCTCATGGATACCGGCTTCGACCTGAGGAAACACGGTGGCGTGGACGTCTTCCTACGCGACTGCCCGACCCGTTCCGTGCTGGAGCTGATCGCCAGCAAGTGGACCATGCTGGTGCTGGTGGCACTTGAGGACCGTCGACCCATGCGATTCGCCGAACTGCGTCGACGGCTGGACGGCGTGACGTCGAAGGTCCTGACGCAGACCCTGCGTGCGCTGGAGCGCGACGGACTGATGACCCGCACCGTGTATCCGACCGTGCCACCCTGCGTGGAGTATCAATTGACCAAGATGGGCCAGGAGGTAGGTGGGCTGCTGCAGAGCATCACCGACTGGTCACAGGCGAACATCGCCGCTGTCCAGGCCGCACGGGAGGAATTCGACGAGCGAGCCACCCGCCAACCCCCTGGGGCTGGAACATCGTCCGCGACTCAAGGCTGATGCTGTCCTCGATGAAGATTAGCCAAAGCATCACAGAGCGGTTCGGCGGTGCGGCGGCTGAGGGGGCGTCGCCTGAGGAGGTCGCTGAGGGGATGCTCCAGAAGTCGAAGGAGTTCGCCGAGGCGGGGAACAGGGTGTATCTGCCGATCGCGGACTGAAGCATCTAGATTGGCGCTGCTCCTGGGGCCCAATGCGTCGGGAGCAGCGCCATCAGCGGTCGGTGATCAGGGGGCGGGCAATGGATCACGTGGTGTTGCAGGCGGTGTCGGCGCCGGTCCAGTCACTTGTCTGGCAGGGAGACGATCTGGTTGACCTGGTGGGAGGACGCGCCTGGAACTCCGCCGGCGTGGAGCGCCGGATCTTCATCGACCACGGCCCCGGGTTCGACAGGAGCGTTGTCTCTCCCTCCGGCCGTTACAGCGTTGTCTACGCCGAGCGCGGGACGAAGGCCCTGCTGCTGGAAGGAGCGCGTGTTGTCCGGGAACTCACGCGCAGCCCTTACCACGCCGATGACTTCGACTACCCCGTGGCGCTGGGGGCGCTGCGGAACGGCCGGGAGATCCTGGTTCACTGCCCGGAGGAGTATGCCGTCCTCCAGGTCGAGGACGTCGAATCGGGACAGCGGCTCACCGCAGGCACACGTCAAGCCAAGGATGTGTTCCATTCCCGGCTGTCGGTGAGTCGGGATGCCAGGCATCTGCTGGTGGCCGGCTGGGTGTGGCATCCGTACGGAACCGTGGAAGTGTTTGATCTGGACAGTGCGCTGGCGGACCCGGCCGTCCTGGGCGGGCCAGGGGTATTGCCCATGGAGCCGGGACTGGATGCCGAAGTGGTGTCAGCGTGCTGGCTCGACAATGATCGCCTAGCTGTGGCGACCGGTGACTACGTCCTCGATGACGAGGAGGTGCCGACTCTGGGCCCTCAGCATCTCGTGTGTGGTCCCTCTCCCAGCGCCAGTGGCTGCACCGCAACCGCGCCGATTTCGAGATCGGGACCCTGATCGCCGAGGGCAGCCGAGTCGTCTCTTTGCATGGGCACCCCAGGCTGATCGACATCGCGACCGGTTCAGTACTGGCGGAATGGCCCGAGCTGAACGTATCCAGGCGAGACGGGGCCTACGGAGTCACCCATGTCCCGACCCCGGTTGCGGCATTGCACCCTGACGGTACTCGCCTGGCAGTTGCTCAGGCCGAGAGCATCGCGCTCGTCGAACTGCTGGATCTCAACGCATGACTACGAATGACTCCGGCTCGAACTTGTCCTCGATGAAGATCTCGCAGGACATCCGCCGCGAACACGGCGGCAGCCGGGCCGAGATCGAGGAGGGTATGGCCCAGAAGTCGAAGGAGTTCGCCGAGGCGGGCAACCGGGTGTACCTGCCGATCGCGGACTGAGCCCGCGTACGGCGGTCCCTGCCACCGAACGGCCTGCGCCGGCCGTGGCATGGACGGCCCGCCCGCCGATGGGTGACGATTCCCACGCCACTTGGAGGATCGGGATCCGCTGGTCCTCCGCCTTCTGGGTCAGGAGCGATGTGCGTGGGCGGATTTCTGCGGTGCAATCTCTTCCGAGGCGTTGATCACCGGCAGGTTTACGAGGCGCTGTCCGAGTTCTGGGAGGGCGAGGGTCACCGGCTCGCGCCCGCCGATCCGAAACAGACCGACGTCTACACCCTGCACGAGGAGCACAACGGCTGGACCGTGCTCGACTGGACGCCGGGCTGGGAATGGGACCTGCGGCGCCGCGCGCAGCTCCACGTCTCCCGCGTGTACGACTGCCCTGGACTGCTGACCTTCATGTACGACGGGAACTACTGGGGGTACGAGCTCTTCCACCACGGCGGCGCGGTGGATCAATTCGTCCAGTGGACCGACGCGGAACAGCGCTTCTTTGATGACCTCCCGGTGCACGGACGTCCCGAGCTGCTGGTGGCGCAGTTTCCGGAACTGAAGCTGGACCTGGAGCATGTGCGGGGCTACCTGACCCCCTACAGCGCCGACGATCCGGCGTACGAGGACTTCTGGTGGGACGACGACGATCCCAGGAACCGTCCGGTCCGCGAGGGCGATCGCTGGGGCCGCCTGGAGGCCGAAGCGCTCTTCGACTTCTGGCGCTACCTGGGAGTGAGATCCCCGAGCGGGACCGGTCTGTATCCGCCGGACTGGCGCCGGTTCACCACCGAACCGCAGGAGAGCTGACGGCTCCCTGGGCCGCGCCCCGTTGTCAGTGGCGGGCGTTACGCTGCGTAGCGGCGGGGCAATCCATGGGGTATCGAGGGGGACTTGTGATGGCTGACGACGGACGCACCGCGCTGGTGTCGTACGCGAAGGGATGGGATCTGTCCTCGTGCAGTGCCCTGGAACCGCTCTCGCGGTCCGAGGCAGAGGCGCGGGACCGGGCGGGCGAGCCGTATGTGATGGTCCATCGGGTGCCGGGGCGCACCGTACCTGTGGAGGTGCACCTGGTGGCCTGGGGCGATCATTACGTGGGTGTGTGGGCGTACGACGAGCGGGGCCGCCGTACTCAGGAGCTGGACTGGCGGCTGCTCGAACCGGGGCGCCTGCTCCTGCGCCGCCGCGCGCAGTGGCGCTACGACTCCCTGGACCAGGCCGAGTTCGCGAAGGACGTCTGGCGCACCAGGACGGACCTCGAACCGGACGGCAGGGGGAGAACGGTATTCGAGCCGCAGGGTGCCCTGGGCCCGTCGCGGCACGGGCGCGTGGAGGTGCCGGAAGCGGACCGTCGGCGGGACCGGGCGGAGTTCGGCGCAGGCGGTGTCGGAAGCCTGCTCCTGTCCGAGCCGTCCCTGTGCGGCCGGCACGCGGACGACCCGGAGGCCACCCTGGAGGCTTCCCCTGCGGACGGCGCCGCAGCGGCTCTGTCCCCCTGGCTGCCGCCGCGCCCGGCCGCTCCGCCGCACCTGAGCGAGTTGTTCCGGCCTGGCACGCGCGTGGCGACGAAGGACCAGCCGGAGATGACCGTGCACGCCGTGCGGGAGATCGCCGTGCTGCGGGTGCCCAGCGGCAGACTCGCCGTCGCCTGCCCGCTGACGACGGACGACGGCAGGCAACGCGAGCTGCGGGAGCGCATTCCGCCGGGCGCCTACCCGCTGCAGGAGGCCATCCTCAGCTATGAGCTGGAGTACGCGGGCGAGGTGTTCCCGGTGGAGGAGGGGGCCGCCGTACGGCTCCTGATCGACGAGGAACCGGCGGCCACCTGGGAGCTGGCGCTCGCCGAGGGCGAGGACGCCAGGCTGCTGCGGGACGACGAGGCCTACGGTTTCCCCACCGATGCCGCTCTGGGCAGCTTCGCCGACTCCGCCGCGTGGTCCGTGCTCGCGGACAAGTACCGGCGCTACAGCATGGAGGGAGAGGAAGACGCCGGGGAGCCGATCGCCGACAGCAGCTATGTACGCACGTCGGACAGTGCGACCGGCGGCGACCTCATCCACTTCCCCACCGGTGGGGACGGGGTGTGGCCGGTGTGGCTGGGTCGTTCGGCCGCCGGGAAGCCGGTCGCGATCGCGGTCGCGTGCGTGTACCTCCCGGACCTCAGGATCCTCGGAGCAGTGTGATGAGCTCGCTCGGGATGTGGGTGGTCGGTGCCGTGCCCGACCGGGCCGCGGTGTCGCTGCCGGACGAGTTCGTCCATCTGGTCGCGGAGGGAGACTTCCGCAGACCGGAGGGCTTCGCGGAGACACTGGCCTGGTGGAGCGAGGGCTGTGCCGGCGAGCCCTTCTTCGCACGGGACGGGAGCGATCCGGCGGTTCTGCTGCCCACCGCTGCGGGGAGACGGTTCGCGGATTTCGTCCATGGCGCCCATCCGGAGACCGCCGCGACGGAGGCGATACGGGACGCGAGCCTGGAGCTGATGCCGGCAGAGGGATCCGCCGGGGTGTTCTGCGCGGTCGCCCGCAAGGCGAGTCCGGTTGCCGCGCTGTACTACGGTCTGGGAGCCGAGGCGGCCGGGCTTCTGCCGGGCTGGTTCGGCGACTTCCTGCTCCCCGCCGACGATGTGCGCGCCGCCCTGCCCGACGCCGAGCGGGCCCTGCGGATCGACGGTGAGCGGCGCGCGGTGGTGCTGGGCCGGATCGGCGACTGGATGACTGGGATGGGTGACGCACCCGGGTTCGCCGCGGAGGAGCTGCTGGACGGTCCGCTGGAGGTGCTGCGCCATGCGGTCGAGGCGGGTCTGGGCGTCGCGGCGTTCAGCCGGTGGTACTGAACGGCACATACCGCTGGTGAACCCGGATCCCGGGTACGGCGAACTCGCCACCCCGGGGCACCCGGGCCGCAGGCTGCCGCGCGGTCACTCCGGCTGGTGCTCAGGGCCGCCGAAGTCCGGGCTGGTGTAGTCCGGGCTGGTGAAGCTCGGGTGGCTGGAGCCGGTGCCGTCGTCGGGGCTGCTGAAGCCGGGGCGGCCGTAGCCCAGGCGGGGCATCCGGCCGGGCGGGGCGGGCGGGGTCGTGCGCAGGCGCGCGGGGGCGGGGCCGGGCTCGGCGAGCGCCTCCCGTAGAAACGGCAGGATGCCGCGCTCCAGCAGGGCGCTGCGCCAGGCCTCTCTGGACCTGTCCAGCTCCTGGTGCGCCGCGTTCAGCGCCTGGGCCTGCTCCGAGTTGCTGTTGCGCAGGGCGGTGAGAAGCAGTCCGACGGCGGCGACCAGGACCGCGGCCACGGTCACGGCGCCGAAGACCCAGCCGGCGGTGAGCATGGTCTCGGCGAAGGTCTGGCCGGGATTCAGCGTCTTCAGGATGTAGCCGATGAGCAGGAATATCGCCGCGGCCGTGCCGGACAGGACGGGAGCCAGCACGGCGACGACCGCGACGGCGCCCGCGCCGGTGTTCTCGGCCGTCGCGTCGCCGATGGTGGTGGCGAGCTCCGCCTCGGCCGGACCCGGGTCCGCGGAAGCGGAATCGCCCGGGGTCGCCGCGGGGGCCATCGCCGGGTGGCGCAGTTCCTCGCGGACCGTGACGTAGTGCTCATACTCGGCCGCGGCGGCCGCCGTGATCAGGGCGGTGGCGTTGAGCGCCATGGTGCGCAGCTGTTCGGGGTTGAGCCGCTGTCCGACAGCGGCCAGTTCCGGACGGTGTGGTGCGGAGCGCAGCGCCTCATCGAGGAGCCGCTCGAATTCCTGGCGGTCCTCGCTCTGCAGGTGCTGCGGAACGCTGTTCATGTGCATCCCCCGATGCTCCGTAGGGCTGGGGCTCGCACGCCGGCGAGCCGTCGGGCAGAAACGGAGGGGAGCCTGCTACGGATAAGCCGATGGTAGAGCCGTGACGGCGCGCGGTGACAGGGGGTTGCGGAAATTGCGTCCCGGCCTGCGCGTACGCCGACCCGAGGACGCCTTCCCGGGGAACGGTCAGTTATCCAGCGGCAGTTGCCGGACCAGCAGCTTTCCAGCCATGGTCACTCCGCCGTCCATGGCGATGGCGAGGCCGTCGGCGTAAACGTGCGGCCCCTCCACGACCGGGCCGCTGCCCTCCTCGCCGTCCTCGGAGCCGACCTCGCCGAGGAGATAGGGAATCGGGCTGTGGCCGTGAACGATCCGGGTGCCGCCGTACGTATCGAGAAGGGAACGGACGGCGTCTGCACCCCCCTCGTCGCGGAAGGAGAAGCGCTTGGTGAACTTGCGGAACAGATCCCAGCACTCGTCCGCGTCGTTGCGGGTGAGGGTCTCGCGGACGGTGTCGTTGACCGCCTCGATGGAGTCGCCGTAGTCGAGATAGGCCGTGGTGTCCGAGTGCACGAGGAGATAGCCGTCGACGAGTTCGACGGCGTCGAGGCGGGCCATCCACTGCAGATGGTGGTCCTGGAGGCGGTCCATGTCGGTCTTCTGGCCGCCGTTGAGCAGCCAGGCCGCCTGGAAGGTGGCGGTGCCCGCGCCGGAGTTGACGGGGATGTCGCCGAACCGCTTGGCGCCGAGCAGCAGCAGCTCGTGGTTGCCCATGAGCGCCTTGCAGTAGCCGCCGGCCGCGGCGGCCTCGGCGGACAGCCGCATGACCAGGTCGATGACGCCGATGCCGTCGGGCCCGCGGTCGGTGAAGTCGCCGAGGAACCACAGCCGGGCGGTGCCCGCGCACCACTGGCCCGAGGCGTCGATCAGCCCCTGCTCCCGCAGTGCGGTCACCAGTTCGTCGAGGTATCCGTGGACGTCTCCGACGACGAACAGCGGTCCGGGGCCGGTCGCGGGCTGCGGTACCGGGGGAGCGGGCGCGGGCTCGACGGGGACCTGGACCGTGTCGGCCCGGGTGATGACCGGCAGGTCGCGCTGGGTGGGCGTGTAGCCCTCGGGGTACGCCTCGTCGGCGGGCGGCACGGTGTCGCCCGGATGGGCGGTGCGGACGTACGGACCGGTCTCATGGACGTATGCAGGCACCCGGAAGTCGCGCAACGTCGCCGTCCGCTCCACCTCGGGTCCCTGACCGGCCCCCTGAGTCATCAGACCCCTCCACCATCGCGCCGCAGCTGCACCGCTTGTGACTGCCTGGTCGCAGCGGTCCGCGGTGTCGTGGGCCCATCATAGGAATGCGCGTCGCGCCGTGTGATGACCCAGGGGTGGTGAATCGGAACAACACTCCAGTTCACCGCGGCTTTCGCCCGGTTTGGGCAGGTGTCCGGCCCGCTTCGGGCCGACCGGACCGTTGCCGACCGGTCGCCGGCACGCCGGGTCCCCGCCCCCGGCCCCCACTCCCCCGCGCTGCCGTCGCTACGACGTCACGTCTCGTCCGGTGTCCGCGGCGGGCTGACCGTCGTGCGCGGAGGGCGCCGCTGGGAGGAGGTGCGCACGATCAGCTCGGTCGGTATCACCTGCTCGACCGGCTGGTCCGACTCGACGCCCTCGATGGCGTCGATGAGGAGCTGGACCACCGCGGTACCGATGCGGCGGGGCTTCAGGGAGAGCGTGGTGATGGGCGGCTCGGTGCTCGCGTACACCGTGGACTCGCTGCAGCACACCAGCAGCAGGTCGTCCGGGACGCGCAGCCCGTAGCGGCGGGCGGCGGCGAGCAGGTCGGTGCCGTTGGGGTCGAACAGGCCGTAGACCGCGTCGGGCCGGTCGGGGCGGGCGAGCAGCCGGTCGGCGGCGACGGCGCCCGCGCACGGGTCGTGCGCCGGGTAGGCCTCGTAGACCGGGTCCTGGCCGACCCGCTCGCACCAGCGCAGATAGGCCGTGGTGGACAGATGGGTGTACGTGTCCGTCGAGGTGCCCGTGAGCAGGCCGATGCGGCGGGCGCCGGCGGCGGCGAGATGGTCGAGGATGCCGAGTACGGCGGCCTCGTGGTCGTTGTCGACCCAGGCGGTGACCGGCAGCGTGCCCGCCGGGCGGCCGTCGGAGACGACCGGCAGTCCCTGTCGGACCAGCTCGCTGACCACCGGGTCCTGGTCGGAGGGGTCGATGACAACGGTGCCGTCGAGCGCGACGTTGGACCACACGTCGTGGCGTGAGGTCGCGGGCAGGATGACGAGGGCGTAGCCGCGGGCGAGCGCGGCCGAGGTGGCCGCCCGGGCCATCTCCGCGAAGTAGGCGAACTCCGTGAAGGTGAAAGGTTCATCCCCGTACGTCGTCACGGTCAGGCCGATCAGACCCGACTTGCCGGTACGGAGGGTGCGGGCGGCGGCCGAGGGGCGGTATCCGAGCCGGTCGGCGACCTCGCGGACATGGCGCCGGGTGGCATCCGGGAGCCGGCCCTTGCCGTTGAGGGCGTCGGAGACGGTCGTGATGGAGACTCCGGCGGCGGCGGCCACGTCTCTGATGCCCGCCCGGCCCGGCCGGCTGCCTCGACGTGAGGTTTCCGCGCGGCTCACCTGGTGCTTCCCTGCTGCTGTCATGGCGAGCCGATAGTAGGGCTCATGCGGTGGGGTAGTGCGGACGCATATGCACGCGTTGACAGGCACGTTTCTGCATGGTCATACGACGTCAACTACCTTAGAAATACAGGTAGTTGAACGATCCTGCGGCAGGACGTGATGTAGTGACGCGTATGGACCTGCCAAGTACCCGATGTCTCGAAGAGGTCTCAACTCACCTGCACGGGGGATGCGCGCCACGGCGTGAGCCACCGGCGCATAGATATATGTATGGCGCGCCCCCTGAAACGTACGCCTTCGTACGGGGATACCCCCGATGCCGCTGACGGGAGACGAGGTTCTCCGGTTGTCGTCCCCGCACCTGTACGCACCGGAGCCGAATCCTCATAAGGTGAGCAGTATTGGAAGCCGGCGGCGTCGACGGTCCGCCGGTGGTCGCGAGGAGGACTGCGGTGAGCGAGACGAGCCCGAAGCTGCGCGCCGAGCTGGAGGGTATCCCCACCTACAAGCCGGGCAAGCCTGCCGCGGCCGGCGGGCCGGTCGCCTACAAGCTGTCCTCCAACGAGAACCCGTACCCGCCGCTGCCCGGCGTGATGGAGAGCGTGACGGCGGCCGCCGCCGACTTCAACCGCTACCCGGACATGGCCTGCACCGGGCTGATGAACGAGCTGTCGGAGCGCTTCGGAGTCCCGCTCTCCCACCTGGCCACCGGCACCGGCTCGGTGGGCGTAGCTCAACAGCTCGTCCAGGCCACCAGCGGACCCGGCGACGAGGTGATCTACGCCTGGCGCTCCTTCGAGGCGTACCCGATCATCACGCAGATCAGCGGCGCCCGGTCGGTCCAGGTGCCGCTCACGCCCGGTGATGTGCACGACCTGGACGCCATGGCGGACGCGATCACCGACCGGACGCGGCTGATCTTCGTCTGCAACCCCAACAACCCGACCGGCACGGTGGTGCGGCGGGCCGAGCTGGAGCGGTTCCTCGACCGGGTGCCCGGCGATGTGCTGGTGGTGCTGGACGAGGCCTACCGGGAGTTCATCCGCGATCCCGAGGTGCCCGACGGCGTCGAGCTGTACCGGGACCGGCCCAACGTCTGCGTCCTGCGGACCTTCTCCAAGGCCTACGGGCTCGCCGGGCTGCGCGTCGGTTTCGCGATCGCCCATGAGCCGGTTGCGGCGGCGCTGCGCAAGACCGCGGTGCCGTTCGGAGTGAGCCAGCTGGCGCAGGAGGCGGCGATCGCCTCGCTGCGGGCGGAGGACGAGCTGCTGGGCCGGGTCGGCTCGCTGGTGTGCGAGCGCACACGCGTGGTCGACGCGCTGCGTGCCCAGGGCTGGACGGTGCCGGAGACACAGGCCAACTTCGTCTGGCTGCGGCTGGGGGAGCGTACGGTCGCGTTCGCGCAGGCCTGTGAGCAGCACGGAGTGGTGGTCCGGCCGTTCCCGGGCGAGGGTGTGCGGGTGACGGTCGGCGAGACCGAGGCGAACGACATCTTCCTGAAGGTGACGGAGGCGTTCCGCAAGGAGGTGTAGTTCCGCTCCGGCTCTACTCGTCGATCAGTTCCACTCGGATGGGGTCGCCGTCTCGTACGGTCGCCAGGATGGCGGCGTCCCCGTCCACGCTCCCGAGGACGTTGCACGGGCTCGCGAGGCGGCACTCCTCGCCTCGCGAGATCGGCGTGGGGCCGTAGGGGAGGGCGAGCGCGTCGCCGTCCGTCCAGAAGGCCACGGTGCCCGGCTCCACGACCTGCCGTGCGTCCGTTTCACGTGAAACAGAGACACCTGTGCCGAAATAGACCTCCTCGCCCCAGGTGCGGGCGCTGGAGGTGAGCGGTAGTGCCTTGGCGAGGGCCTGCGCGGTCGGTGTGTCTGCGTCGAGGGTCGCGGTGGTGTTTCCCGCGGGCCAGGAGATCCGTATCTGCATGGCGCGCAATTCAACAAGATGTTGAAGTCGCTGCCAAGGTCTTGACGTCGTGGCACTAGGGCCACCCCGCCCTGTCGGGCTGAAAATCAGTGCGTCATAATGGCTTGTGAATGTGAACGCGTTCACAAGCGCGTCCCGGTTGTCCCATGATGTGCGCGACAAAAGGGGCAAACTGCCGCTCACCACGGCGAAGTAAGGAGCTGACGACGTGGACTTGGCTTTGGCGCCGGAGACACTGGCGCGCTGGCAGTTCGGCATCACCACCGTCTACCACTTCCTGTTCGTCCCGCTGACGATCTCCCTGGCCGCCCTCACGGCCGGGCTCCAGACAGCCTGGGTACGCACGGAGAAGGAGAAGTACCTCAAGGCGACAAAGTTCTGGGGCAAGCTCTTCCTGATCAACATCGCCATGGGCGTGGTCACCGGCATCGTGCAGGAGTTCCAGTTCGGCATGAACTGGTCCGACTACTCGCGCTTCGTCGGTGACATCTTCGGGGCCCCGCTCGCCTTCGAGTCGCTGATCGCGTTCTTCTTCGAGTCCACCTTCATCGGCCTGTGGATCTTCGGCTGGGACAAGCTGCCCAAGAAGATCCACCTGGCCTGTATATGGATGGTCTCGATCGGCACGATCCTGTCGGCCTACTTCATCCTCGCGGCCAACTCCTGGATGCAGCACCCGGTCGGCTACAAGATCGACAAGGCCAGGCACCGCGCCGAGCTGACCGACTTCTGGGCCGTGCTGACCCAGAACACCGCGCTCAGTCAGGCCTTCCACACCCTGGCGGCGTCGTTCCTCACCGGTGGCGCCTTCATGGTCGGCATCGCCGCCTTCCACCTGGCCCGCAAGAAGCACATCCGAGTGATGAAGACCTCGCTGCGGCTGGGCCTGGTCACCGTGGTCATCGCCGGTCTGCTCACGGCGATCAGTGGCGACACCCTCGGCAAGGTCATGTACAAGCAGCAGCCGATGAAGATGGCCTCCGCCGAGGCGCTGTGGGACGGTCAGAAGCCGGCGCCCTTCTCGATCTTCGCCTACGGCGATGTGGAGAAGGGCCACAACAGCGTGGCGATAGAGATCCCCGGTCTGCTGTCCTTCCTGGCCGACGACAACTTCACCTCGTACGTCCCCGGCATCAACGACGTCAACAAGGCCGAGCAGCAGAAGTTCGGGCCCGGTGACTACCGGCCCAACATCCCGGTCGCCTTCTGGGGCTTCCGCTGGATGATCGGCTTCGGGATGGCCTCCTTCGCGATCGGTCTGGCCGGACTGTGGCTGACCCGCAAGAAGTTCCTGCTGCCCAAGCATCTGCGGGTCGGTGAGGACGAGGTGCCGCATCTGGTGCTGTTCAAGAACAAGGCGCTCAGCCCGAAGCTGTCGCCCTGGTACTGGCGGATCGCGACCTGGACCCTGGCCTTCCCGCTGATCGCCAACTCCTGGGGCTGGATCTTCACCGAGACGGGCCGCCAGCCCTGGGCCGTCTACGGCGTCTTCCAGACCCGCGACGCGGTCTCCCCCGGGGTCTCCCAGGCCGAGGTCCTCACCTCGATGATCGTCTTTACGTCGCTGTACGCGATCCTTGCGGTGATCGAGGTCAAGCTGCTCGCGAAGTACGTCAAGGCCGGCCCGCCCGAGCTGACCGAGGCGGACCTCAACCCGCCCACGAAGATCGGCGGCGACACCCGTGACGCCGACAAGCCGATGGCCTTCTCTTACTAGGCCGGGGGAACAGTCATGCATCTTCACGACGTCTGGTTCGTCCTCATCGCCGTCCTGTGGACCGGCTACTTCTTCCTGGAGGGCTTCGACTTCGGAGTCGGCATCCTCACCAAGCTGCTGGCCCGGGACCGGCCGGAACGGCGGGTGCTGATCAACACGATCGGGCCTGTCTGGGACGGCAACGAAGTGTGGCTGCTCACCGCGGGCGGCGCGACCTTCGCGGCCTTCCCGGAGTGGTACGCCACCCTCTTCTCCGGCTTCTATCTGCCCCTGCTGGTCATCCTGGTCTGCCTGATCGTCCGGGGCGTCGCCTTCGAGTACCGGGCGAAGCGGCCCGAGGAGAACTGGCAGCGCAACTGGGAGCATGCGATCTTCTGGACCTCGCTGATCCCGGCGTTCCTGTGGGGCGTGGCCTTCGGGAACATCGTGCGGGGAGTGAAGATCGACCAGCACTTCGAGTACGTCGGCACCGTCTGGGACCTGCTGAACCCCTACGCCCTGCTCGGCGGTCTGGTCACGCTCACGCTCTTCACCTTCCACGGGGCGGTGTTCACCGCGCTCAAGACCGTGGGGGACATCCGGGTGAGGGCACGCAAGCTGGCCCTGCGGGTCGGTCTCGTCACCGCCGTGGCGGCGCTCGCGTTCCTGCTGTGGACGCAGGCTCACACCGGCAACGGCCGGAGCCTGGCGGCCCTGATCGTGGCGGTCGCCGCGCTGGTCGCCGCGCTGGTGGCCAACCAGGCCGGGCGTGAGGGATGGTCATTCGCCCTGTCCGGCCTCACCATCGTGGCCGCCGTGGCGATGCTCTTCCTGTCGCTCTTCCCCAACGTCATGCCGTCCACCCTGAACGGGGACTGGAGCCTGACGGTCACCAACGCCTCGTCGAGCCCGTACACCCTGAAGATCATGACGTGGTGTGCGGGGATCGCCCTCCCGCTCGTCCTGCTCTACCAGGGCTGGACCTACTGGGTGTTCCGCAAACGGATCGGCACGCAGCACCTCGCCGCCGATATCGCGCACTGAGTCCGCCGAGGGTGTGTTTCACGTGAAACACACCCTCTGGACCGAAGGGCACGTTTCACGTGAAACCAATCGATCCACGTCTGCTGCGCTACGCCCGCGCCACCCGGCTCTTCCTCGTGGCGGTCGTCGGCCTGGGGGCCGTCGGTGCGGGGCTGGTCATCGCCCAGGCGATGCTCATCGCCGAGGTCGTCGTCGGTGCCTTCCAGCACGGGCAGTCCATTGCCGAGCTGCGTACTCCCCTGCTGCTGTTGGCGGCCGTCGCCGGCGGCCGGGCGATGGTCTCCTGGCTCACGGAACTGGCCGCTCACCGGGCGAGCGCGGCGGTGAAGTCCGAGCTGCGCGGACGGCTCCTGGACCGGGCGGCGGCGCTCGGTCCAGGCTGGCTGAGCGGTCAGCGGACCGGTTCGCTGGTCACCCTGGCCACGCGGGGTGTGGACGCCCTGGACGACTACTTCTCGCGCTATCTGCCGCAGTTGGGGCTTGCGGTGGTCGTGCCGGTGGCGGTGCTGGCGCGGATCGTCACCGAGGACTGGGTCTCTGCGGCGATCATTGTCGGCACCCTGCCGCTCATCCCGCTCTTCATGGTGCTGATCGGCTGGGCCACCCAGTCCCGGACGGACCGTCAGTGGCAGCTGCTGTCCCGGTTGTCCGGTCACTTCCTGGACGTGGTCGCGGGCCTGCCCACGCTGAAGGTGTTCGGCCGGGCCAAGGCGCAGGCCGAGTCCATCCGCAGGATCACCGGTGAGTACCGGCAGGCGACCATGCGGACCCTGCGGATCGCCTTCCTCTCCTCGTTCGCGCTGGAACTGCTCGCCACGCTGTCGGTGGCGCTGGTCGCGGTGACGATCGGCATGCGGCTCGTCCACGGGGACATGGATCTGTACATCGGCCTCGTGATCCTGGTGCTGGCGCCCGAGGCCTACCTTCCGTTGCGTCAGGTCGGTGCGCAGTATCACGCGGCGGCGGAGGGGCTGGCCGCCGCAGAGGAGATCTTCACGGTGCTGGAGACGCCGGTGCCGACGTCCGGTGCCGGAACGGTGCCCGCGGGTGCGGTGGCCTTCGAGTTCGAGGGGGTGACCGTCCGCTATCCCGGCCGTTCCGCCGATGCCGTGACCGATGTGTCCTTCACCGTGGAGCCCGGTGAGACGGTCGCGCTGGTGGGGCCGAGCGGGGTGGGCAAGTCGACGCTGCTGAACGTGCTGCTGGGGTTTGTGGAGCCCGCCGCGGGGCGAGTGAGGGTCGGCGGTGCGGACCTGGCAGGGCTGGACCTGGAGGAGTGGAGGTCCCGGATCGCCTGGGTGCCGCAGCGGCCGCATCTGTACGCCGGGACCATCGCGGAGAACGTACGACTGGCCCGGCCCGGCGCGGACGACGGTGCCGTACGGCGGGCGCTGCGGGACGCGGGGGCGCTGGAGTTCGTGGACGCGTTGCCCGAGGGCGTCGATACCGTGCTCGGCGAGTACGGAGCCGGGTTGTCGGCGGGGCAGCGGCAGCGGCTGGCGTTGGCGCGGGCGTTTCTTGCCGATCGGCCTGTGCTGTTGCTGGATGAGCCGACGGCTGCGCTGGACGGGGCGACCGAGGGGGAGGTCGTTGCCGCGGTACGGAGGCTTGCTGTCGGTCGTACGGTGCTGCTTGTTGTGCATCGGCCGGCGTTGCTCGACGTCGCGGATCGAGTGGTGCGCCTGAAGGACAGTCACACACCCAGGGAGCTCGGCTCCCCGGGCCCCCGCCCCCTGCACCCCCGCCCTCGCCCACCGGCCACCCAGCTTGATGGGCTGGAGAGTGGGTCGGCGGGCTCGGGCAGTGGCTCTGGAGGGCAGGCGCACGTTTCTGGGCGGAGCCGGAGTGTGCTTGCTCGGGTGCGGGCGCTTGGCGGGGCTTGGCGGGGGCGGCTCGGGGTGGCTCTGCTGCTCGGGGGGTTGGCGCTCGGCTGTGCTGTCGGGCTGATGGCGACGTCCGGGTGGCTCATCTCGCGGGCCTCGCAGCAGCCGCCCGTGCTGTATCTGATGGTGGCCGTGACCGCCACGCGGGCCTTCGGGATCGGGCGGGCCGTCTTCCGGTATGGCGAGCGGCTGGTGTCGCACGACGCGGTGCTGCGGATGCTGGCGGACACCCGGGTTGCCGTCTACCGGCGGCTGGAGCGTCTCGCGCCCGCCGGGCTGCGCAGCGCGCGCCGCGGTGATCTGCTCACCCGGCTGGTCGCGGACGTGGACGCGTTCCAGGA
Source organism: Streptomyces sp. CoH27 (assembly GCF_020181035.1). GTDB lineage: Bacteria > Actinomycetota > Actinomycetes > Streptomycetales > Streptomycetaceae > Streptomyces > Streptomyces camelliae. Next base: position 179,074 of record NZ_JAIQYY010000018.1, on the reverse strand, counting down.
CTACTGGCTGCGCTGGCTGCTGCCCGCATCGGTCGCCGTCGCCGTCTCCGCCGCCTCCGTCGGCTTCACGGCCTGGCTGCTGCCCGAGGCCGGAGCCGCCCTCGCCGTGGGCCTTGTGGCGGCCGGTGTTGGTGTCCCGCTCGTCACCGCGGCCGTGGCCCGGCGGGCCGAGCGGCGTCTGGCGCCGGCCCGGGGCATGCTCGCCATCCGCGTCACCGACCTCCTCACCGGCACCGCGGAGCTGACCGTCGCCGGTGCGCTGCCCGCCCGTAAGGACGCGGCCCGGCGCGCCGACGGCACGCTCACGCGGATCGCCTCGCGCGCCGCCGTGGCCACCGCGCTCGGTGACGGGCTGACCGCGCTGATCTCCGGGCTGACCGTGACGGCCGCGGCACTGTCCGGTGCTCAGGCGGTGGCCGCGGGCCGGCTCAGCGGCGTGGCGATGGCCGTGGTCGTCCTCACTCCCCTGGCGGCCTTCGAAGCCGTACTGGGCATGCCGCTCGCCGTGCGCCACCGGCAGCGGGTGCGGCGGAGCGCGGAGCGGGTGTACGAGGTGCTCGACGCCCCGGAGCCGGTACGCGAGCCGGATCGGCCGCGGCAGGCGCCCGCCTCGCCGTTCCCGCTGGTGCTCAAGGGACTCGGCGCACGGTACGAGGGGCAGCGCCGAGAGGCGCTGGCCCAGTTCGATCTCACGCTGGCGGAGGGGCGGCGGATCGCCGTGGTCGGGGCCTCCGGCGCCGGCAAGACGACCCTCGCCCAGGTGCTGCTGCGCTTCCTCGACCCGGAAGAGGGCACGTACACGCTCGCCGGTGTCGACGCGTACGCGCTGGCCGGTGACGACGTACGGCGGCTGGTCGGGCTGTGTGCGCAGGACGCGCATCTCTTCGACAGCTCGGTGCGTGAGAACCTCCTGCTGGCCAGGAAGGACGCCACCGAGGCCGAGCTGCGCCGGGCGCTGGCCCGGGCCCGGCTGCTGGACTGGGTGGACGGGCTGCCCGACGGCCTGGACACGCTCGTCGGCGAGCACGGGGCACGGCTGTCCGGTGGTCAGCGGCAGCGGCTCGCGCTGGCCCGCGCGCTGCTGGCCGACTTCCCCGTCCTGGTCCTCGACGAGCCCGCCGAGCATCTGGACCTGCCGACTGCGGACGCGCTCACGGCCGACCTGCTGGCCGCCACGGAGGGCCGTACGACGCTGCTGATCACCCACCGGCTGGCGGGGCTGGACGCGGTGGACGAGGTGATCGTCCTCGATGCGGGCCGTGTGGTGCAGCGGGGTGCGTACGCGGAACTTGTCGCGGTGGAGGGGCCGCTGCGGACGATGGCGCTGCGGGAGGAGGAGACGGAGGCGCTGGTGGGGGCGGAGGCGCCCCACTGAGCCACATAGGCCCGCTGAGCTCCAGCGGGATGCTAGAAACGTTCCGCGAGCAGTTCCTCGATGACGACCGCCACCCCGTCCTCGTTGTTGGCGACCGTACGGCCCGACGCGGCGGCGATGACGTCCGGGTGGGCGTTGCCCATCGCGTACGACCGGCCGGCCCAGGTCAGCATCTCCAGGTCGTTGGGCATGTCTCCGAAGGCGACGACCTCCTCGTGCGAGATGCCGCGTTCGGCACAGCACAGGGCGAGCGTGCTGGCCTTGGAGACCTCGGGGCCGCTCAGTTCCAGCAGGGCGCTGGGGCTGGAGCGGGTGACGTTGGCGCGGTCGGCGATCGCGACCCGGGCGAGGGCGAGGAAGGCGTCCGGGTCGAGGTCCGGGTGGTAGGCCAGGATCTTGAGCACGGGCTGGTCGGCGTCCGGTCCGTCGGGGGCGAGGAGCCGCTCGGCGGGCAGGAGGTTGTCCGGTATCTCCATGTGCAGCTTGGGATAGTCGGGTTCCTGGTGGAAGCCGTACGTCTGCTCCACTGCGAACACCGTGCCGGGTGCCGCCGTGCGCAGCCGTCGTACGGCGTCCAGGGCGCCCGCGCGGTCCAGCTCGCGCACCTTGACGAAGCGGTGGGCGCCGGGGCCGCCGTGCAGATCGACCACGGCGGCGCCGTTGCCGCAGATCGCCAGGCCATGGCCGTGGACGTGGTCGCTGACGACGTCCATCCAGCGGGCCGGGCGGCCGGTGACGAAGAAGACCTCGATGCCCGCTTCCTCGGCGGCGGCGAGCGCGGCGACGGTCCGCGGGGAGACCGATTTGTCGTCGCGCAGCAGGGTGCCGTCGAGGTCGGTGGCGATCAGCCGCGGGGGCACGGCGGCGGCAGGGGTCCCGGGCTGTCTGGTCGCTGAGGTCACCGGCCCATTCTCGCGCATATGCCCGCACGCCCGTGCGGGACTCCGCGCAGATGAGACACAGATGACGTTCTGCGGACCGGACGGTCCCCGGCGTCAGCCCAGTTGGGCGAGGCCCTCCATGGCGATCTGCTCGAAGACCTTCTCTTCCGCGGCGAAGTCGGAGTCCGGGATGGGCCAGTGGATCACGATCTCGGTGAAGCCCAGGTCCCGGTGCCGGCCGGCGAAGTCCACGAAGGCGTCCAGGGACTGAAGCGGCGTGCCGCGGTCCGGGGTGAAGCCGGTGAGCAGGATCTTGTCCAGCTCGGCCACGTCCCGCCCGACGGCCGCGCAGGCCTCGGACAGCTTGCCGAGCTGGCCGCGCAGGGCCTCGACGGACTGCTCCGGGGTGCCCGTCTCGTACAGCTTCGGGTCGCCCGTGGTGACCCACGCCTGCCCGTGCCGCGCGGCGAGCCTGAGGCCGCGCGGGCCGGTGGCCGCCACCGCGAACGGCAGCCGGGGACGCTGGACGCAGCCCGGGATGTTCCGCGCCTCGACCGCCGAGTAGAACCGGCCCTCGTACGACACCGCGTCCTCGGTGAGCAGCCGGTCGAGCAGCGGCACGAACTCGGCGAAGCGGTCGGCGCGTTCGCGCGGGCTCCACGGCTCCTGGCCGAGCGCGGTGGCGTCGAAGCCGGTGCCGCCGGCGCCGATGCCGAGGGTGATCCGGCCGCCGGAGATGTCGTCAAGGGAGATCAGCTCCTTGGCGAGGGTCACCGGGTGCCGGAAGTTCGGCGAGGTCACCAGCGTGCCGAGGCGGAGGCGCTCGGTGACGCCGGCGGCGGCGGTCAGCGTCGGGACCGCGCCGAACCACGGGCCGTCACGGAAGCTGCGCCAGGACAGGTGGTCGTAGGTGTACGCGGTGTGGAAGCCGAGCTGCTCGGCCCGGGTCCAGGCGGAACGGCCGCCTTCGCTCCAGCGGCGGTGGGGCAGGATCACGGTGCTCAGACGCAGGCTCATGCGGTCGAGGGTAAGCGGACCCACCGACAGCGGACGAAACGGTCACCGAATGTTCCGGCTCAGCCACGGACTGAGCAGGATCATCGGCACGTACTCGATGTGCGTGCGGTCGCCGGGCAGCGGGACGACCAGGCGGTAGCCGGGCGGGAAGCGGCGCGCCTTGACGCGGGCGAGGCCGTCGAAGACGGAACGGAGGAAGGCCGGCACGTCGTCGCGCGCGATGTCGGGGCACTCGACGCCCTCGACGGTGATCAGCGCGTCGTCGTCCGGGTAGAGCCGCACGCTCACCCGGGGCAGGCCGCCGAACTCGACGTATGCCTCGTGCGGCAGGGAGCCGTCCGGGTCCGTGGTCGTCCCGATGCCCGCGGCGCTGCGCCGCGAGGTCTGGTCGGCGCCGATGTCGTCGGTCACCTCGATCTCGCGCGCGTAGCGGGCGGCGAGGTCGCGCAGGGCGTTGACGGCGGCCTGGGTGGTCGGCAGATGCTCGGGCGAGTGGTCCATACCACTGATCATGGCATCGCGGTCACGGCACCACCGCTCACCGGCGTCCGGGAAACCGCAGGTAGCGCGGCGGTACGGCCTCCGTCAGCCAGACCCCGTTGGCGCTGACGCGGAACACATGGCCGTCCCGGTGCATGGCGCCCGCGTCCACGGCGAGCACCACGGGGCGGCCGCGGCGGGCGCCGACCCGGGTGGCGGTCTCGCGGTCGGCGGAGAGGTGCACGTCGTGCCGGTTCATGGGCCTGAGCCCCTGTGCGCGGATCGCGTCCAGATTGCGCGCGACGGTCCCGTGGTAGAGGTACGGCGGCGGGGTCACCGGGGGCAGTCCGAGGTCGACCTCGATGCTGTGGCCCTGGCTGGCGCGGATTCTGCCGCCCTCGATCGCGAAGCGCTGTTTGTCGTTGGCGGCCACCACGTGGTCCAGCTCCTCGCGCGTGAACGGGAAGCCGTGGGCGGCGGCCGCGGCGATCAGGGTGTCGATCTCCACCCAGCCGGCCGGGTCCGGGGCGAGCCCGATCCGCTCCGGCTGGTGACGCAGGTGCCGGGAGAGGTACTTCGACACCTTCACGGTGCGTCTGTCGTCGATGGGTCTTTCGTTCATGTGTCCAGCGTGCGCGCGAGACGCTGATCACGCAGGTTTTTTTGTTGGCAGGTTTGATCCACAACCAAGTGAGGTTATCCACAGGGGAATTGGCGAATCTGTGGACAAGTGACATACCATTTAGGGTGATTCACGAAGTTCCTTGGCTGCAAAGGAATCTGTGGACAGCCGGTCCAACGCCCGTGCTCTGACCTCTCGTTCGGCCGCCAGTGCGATGAACTCGGACACATGCCCGGGGCCAACAAGCCTTTTCACAGCGGCGATCACCCCGGCGGGCACGGACACGGAACGAGTGGCGACCGGATCATCAGCCGGCTTCTCCGCGACCAGATGCGTGCGCAAGTGCCGAGTGGCCAAAGTGCGCATGGCGCGCGCGAGTTCGGCCTCCAGCGTCTGCTGTGCCAGGGGCCGCAGCCGGCGCACGAGGGAGGCCGCCTCCGCCGCGTGCGCGTCCGTGCGGTGACCGGGATCGTCCAGGTAGCGCGCGAAGACATACTCGGTGGTGAACTCCAGGAAACGGGCGGCGATGTGCTCGACCTGGCCCCTCAACTCCCGCAGATGGCCCGAGATCGCGGACAGCGGGACTCCGGCCGCATGCAACTCGACGGCCACGGACAGCTCTTGGGGGCTCGGCACCAGGAACGTGTCCGGGTCGCCGTCGATCCGCTCCAGCACGCCCAGCTCGACCGCCTCCGCCACGGCGTCGTCGTCGGGCGTGCCGCCGAAGCGGGCGTCGAGTTCGGCACGGGTGACGCGATCGGGGCGTTCGTCCGTCCAGGGGCCGTCGACCTCGGTGACCAGGCCCAGCACCCCGCCCAGGCCCCGGCCGGTGTCCCAGGCCTCCAGCAGCTCCTTGATCGAGGCCAGGGTGTAGCCGCGGTCGAGGAGGTGGGCGATCTGGTGAAGCCGGGTGACGTGCGCCTCGGAGTAGACGTTGGCCCGCCCCCGGCGCTCGGGCCGGGGGAGCAGACCGCGGTCCTGGTAGGCGCGGATGGTCCGTACCGTCGTCGCGGTGTGGTGCGCGAGATCCTCGATGCGGTACGTCCGCGCGGGCGGCGCCCCGGTCATGTCACAGCCTCGGCTCCACGCGCGCGATGCGCCGCAACGCCCCCGGCAGGAAACGGGACATGAGGTGAGCGCCGCGGGCCTCCGGGGTCACCGGGACGACCGCCTTGTCGCGGCTCACCGCGTCCAGGATCGCCGCGGCCACCTTCTCCGGCGGGTAGTTGCGCATGCCGTACAGCCGGGCCGAGTTCCTCTGGCGGCGGCGCTCCTCCGCCTCGTCGACGCCGGCGAAGCGGGCCGTGGAGGTGATGTTCGTGTTGACGAACCCGGGGCAGATCGCGCTCACCCCGATGTCCTGACCGGCGAGTTCGGCGCGCAGGCACTCGGAAAGCATCAGCACCGCCGCCTTGGAGGTGCTGTAGGCCGACAGCGCGCGGGAGGGCTGGTAGGCCGCCGCGGAGGCGACGTTGACGATGTGGCCGCCCTGGCCGCGCTCGCTCATCCGCGTGCCGAAGAGCCGGCAGCCGTGGATCACGCCCCACAGGTTCACGTCCAGGACCTTGCGCCAGTCGTCCGTCGTCGTGGCGAAGAAGGAGCCGGACAGGCCGATGCCCGCGTTGTTGACCAGCACGTCCAGCACGCCGTACGCGCGGTGCACCTTCTCGGCGAGCTTCTCCATCGCCTGCTCGTCGGAGACGTCGGCGGTCTCCGCCCAGGCCTCGGGCGCGCCGATCAGCCGGGACAGCTCGGCGGTGCGGGCGGCGGCCTCGGCGTCGCGGTCGACGGCGACCACGCGCGCCCCGGCCTCCGCGAAGGCGAACGCCGTGGCCCGGCCGATACCGCTGCCCGCGCCGGTGACCAGCACCAACTGCCCGCCGAACCGGGCGGCGTGACGGCCGGTGGCCTCCGGCTCGGGACGGCCGCCGTCGACGGACATGATGAACTCCTCGATCCAGGAGGCGACCTGGTCGGGCCGGGTGCGCGGGACCCAGTGCCGGGCCGGGAGCGTGCGGCGGGTCAGCTGGGGCACCCACCGCTCCAGGTCGTCGTAGAGCCGCTCGGAGAGGAACGCGTCCCCCTGGGGCGTGATGAGCTGCACGGGCGCGTGTGCGTACGCGTCGGCGCGGGGCCTGGTCAGCCGGGCGCGGACGTTGTCCCGGTACAGCCAGGCGCCGTGCGCCGCGTCGGAGGGGAGGGACGCGGTCGGGTAGTCGCCGCCGGGGACCTTCTCGACCCGCTCCAGGATGCCCGGCCAGCGCTTGCCGAGCGGGCCGCGCCAGGCCAGCTCGGGCAGGGCGGGCGTGTGCAGCAGGTACACGTACCAGGACTTGGCGCCCTGGCCGAGCAGCTGGCCCACCCGGCGGGGTGTCGGACGCTTCACGCGCGCGTTGATCCAGTGCCCGAAGTGGTCCAGGGACGGGCCGGAGATCGAGGTGAAGGAGGCGATACGGCCCTCCGTGCGGCCCACCGTGACGAACTCCCACGACTGCACCGAACCCCAGTCGTGCCCGACCAGGTGCACCGGCCGGTCCGGGCTGACGGCGTCCAGCACGGCCAGGAAGTCGTCGGTGAGCTTGGCGAGGGTGAATCCGCCGCGCAGCGGTTTCGGTGCCGTCGAGCGGCCGTGGCCGCGGACGTCGTACAGCACCACGTGGAAGCGGCCGGCGAGGCGGACGGCGACCTCGGACCAGACCTCCTTGCTGTCCGGGTAGCCGTGCACCAGCACCACCGTCGGCGCTTGCGGATCGCCCAGCTCGGCCACGCACAGCTCGACCCCGCCGGTGGCTATGCGGCGCTCCCGCGCCCCTTCCAGTGTCACTTCTCCTCCGCCCAGCGCCGCACGTGCGGCAGATCGTCGTCCAGCCAGAACGCGCTCTGTTCGGGGTCCTTGGAGTCGGTGACCACGAGGATCTCCTCGAACTTCGCGCCCGTACCCCGGAAGCCGAGGTGGGGTTCGACCGCCCACAGGCCCGGCCGCGGCGGGTGGTCCGAGAAGCGGTACGGCGACCACAGGGGCGACCAGCCCTCGCGGTGGCCGTGCAGCGCGTCGGCGGCCAGACCCTTCAGGGACTGCGTGCCGAACCCGAACAGGTGCGGGGAGAAACGGCGCTGCTTGACCCGGTCCACCTTGTGGGCGATCACCCCGAACGGGTACGCGCGGTGCCGGTTGGCGTAGCCCTGGCGGACCATGAGCCGGTCCACGTCCTCGTAGATCTCGCGCAGCGGGCGCCGCTCGCGCACCTCGCGCAGGATCAGCTCGCGGTGTGCCTCCAGGTCGGCCAGCAGCCGGTCCTGCACCGGGTTCACCCCGAGGGAGCCCGAGTAGCCGATGTCCGCCGTGTATCCCTCGTAGACCGGTGCCATGTCCAGGATGAACGGCATCCCGGGCGCCAGGGCGCGGTCGGTGGGGAAGAACTGCAGGGGTATGCGGAAGTTCACGAACGCGGTGCGGTCGCCGAACCACGCGAAGGGCAGATGGAACCAGTCCCGCACCCCGCGCTCACGCAGCCACTCGCGCTGCATCCGCGCCGCCTCGCGCTCGGTCACGCCCGGCTCCAGCCGCGCCGCGACCGCCTCCGCGCACTCGTAGGCGAGGCGCTGCACCCGCCTGAACCCCCGCAGCTCCACGGAGAGTTCGCTGCTCACTGCCGTCGTCATGCCGCCCCGTCCCGTCGTGCCGCCGATTCGTCCCATCGGCTGCGGTACGCGTCCGTAACTTGACACCGGTGAATGTGACAGTTGTTAGAGGCGGCGTCAATAGGAGGGATGTCAGGCTGTGGAAAACCCTCGGTAACCCTTCGGTGGGGCATCCCCTAGGGCCCCGTAATACCTGGGTCTGACGCCAAGACGGCTCTGAGGTCTGACGACCGGCGTGTCCTGAATCACTACGGTCGAAGGCGTGACTGTGATCGCGACCGAAAGCCTGAGCAAGCGGTTCCCCCGGGTGACCGCTCTCGACCGGCTGTCCGTGGACATCGGAGCCGGTGTGACCGGACTCGTCGGAGCCAACGGCGCCGGCAAGTCCACCCTGATCAAGATCCTGCTGGGGCTGTCCCCCGCCACGGAGGGCCGTGCCGAGGTGCTCGGCCTGGACGTCGCCACCAAGGGCGGCACCATCCGCGAGCGCGTCGGGTACATGCCGGAGCACGACTGTCTGCCACCGGACGTCTCGGCCACCGAGTTCGTCGTCCACATGGCGCGCATGTCCGGCCTGCCGCCCACCGCCGCCCGCGAACGCACCGCGGACACCCTGCGCCACGTCGGCCTGTACGAGGAGCGCTACCGCCCCATCGGCGGCTACTCGACCGGCATGAAGCAGCGGGTGAAGCTCGCCCAGGCGCTGGTGCACGACCCGCAGCTGGTCTTCCTGGACGAGCCGACCAACGGCCTCGACCCGGTCGGCCGGGACGACATGCTCGGCCTGATCCGCCGCATCCACACCGACTTCGGCATCTCGGTCCTGGTCACCTCCCACCTGCTGGGCGAGCTGGAGCGCACCTGCGACCACGTCGTCGTCATCGACGGCGGCAAGCTCCTGCGCTCCAGCTCCACCACCGACTTCACCCAGACCACGACGACCCTCGCGATCGAGGTCACCGACAGCGAGACCCACCCCGACGGCACCCGCGCGGTCCGCGAGGCGCTCCACGCGCGCGGGGTCGACAGCCACGGCGAAGGCGCGGGGCTCCCCGGCGCGGGACACATCCTGCTGCTGACCGCCGAGGGCGAGGAGATCTACGACCTCGTCCGGGACGTCGTCGCCGACCTCGGCCTCGGCCTGGTGCGCATGGAGCAGCGCCGGCACCACATCTCGGAGGTCTTCCGGGACAGCGACGAGCAGCGCAAGGAGGAGGCCGTCCATGGCGGTTGAGCACCCCCTGGCCGCCCCCGCCGGCGACCAGACCCGCATCCACGACATCGGCTACCGCGGCTACGACGGCCCCCGCCTCGGCCGCGCCTACGCCCGCCGCTCGCTGTTCGCGCAGTCCCTGCGCGGCGCCTACGGACTCGGCCGCTCGGCCAAGTCCAAGGTGCTGCCGATGCTGCTGTTCGCAGTGATGTGCGTGCCCGCCGCCATCATGGTGGCCGTCGCGGTCTTCACCAAGGCGCACGAACTGCCGGTCGCCTACACCCGCTACGCGATCCTGCTGCAGGCCGTGATCAGCCTGTACGTCGCCTCCCAGGCACCCCAGTCCGTCTCCCGCGACCTGCGCTTCAAGACCGTACCGCTGTACTTCTCGCGGCCCATCGAGACCGCCGACTACGTCCGCGCCAAGTTCGCGGCACTCGCCTCGGCGATCTTCATCCTCACCGGCGCCCCCCTGCTCGTGATGTACGTGGGCGCGCTGCTGGCCAAGCTGGGCTTCGCCCACCAGACGAAGGAATTCGCCGAGGGACTGGTCTCCGTGGCGCTGCTCTCCCTGCTGTTCGCCGGCATCGGCCTCGTCATCGCCGCCGTCACTCCGCGCCGGGGCTTCGGCATCGCCGCCGTGATCGCCGTGATGATCATCTCCTACGGCGCCGTCTCCACGCTCCAGGCCATCTCCGACGTGCACAACCACGCGAGCGCCATCCCGTGGATCGGCCTGTTCTCACCGGTCACCCTCATCGACGGCGTCCAGTCGGCCTTCCTGGGCGCGACCCCCCGTAATCCCGGAGGCGTCAGCCCGTCGGCCGGACAGGGCGTGGTCTACGTCCTGGTCGTGCTCGCCCTGATCGCCGGCAGCTACGGCCTGCTGATGCGCCGCTACAAGAAGGTGGGACTGTGACCACGCTCGTCATCGACCACGTCTCCCGCTGGTTCGGCAACGTGGTCGCCGTCAACGACATCACCATGACCATCGGACCCGGCGTCACCGGCCTGCTCGGCCCCAACGGCGCCGGAAAGTCCACCCTGATCAACATGATGGGCGGCTTCCTCGCCCCCTCCACCGGCACCGTCACCCTCGACGGACAGCAGGTGTGGCGCAACGAGCAGATCTACCGGCACATCGGCATCGTCCCCGAGCGCGAGGCGATGTACGACTTCCTCACCGGCCGCGAGTTCGTCGTCGCCAACGCCGAGCTGCACGGCCTGGGCGACAAGGCGGCCCAACGGGCGCTCGCCACGGTCGAGATGGAGTACGCGCAGGACCGCAAGATCGCCACGTACTCCAAGGGCATGCGCCAGCGCGTGAAGATGGCGAGCGCCCTCGTCCACGAGCCCTCGCTGCTCCTGCTGGACGAGCCGTTCAACGGCATGGACCCGCGTCAGCGCATGCAACTGATGGATCTGCTGCGGAAGATGGGCGACGAGGGCCGCACGGTGCTGTTCTCCTCGCACATCCTCGAAGAGGTCGAGCAGCTCGCCCGGCACATCGAGGTCGTCGTCGCCGGCAGGCACGCGGCCAGCGGCGACTTCCGTAAGATCCGCCGTCTGATGACCGACCGCCCGCACCGCTACCTGGTGCGTTCCAGTGACGACCGCGCCCTCGCGGCCGCGCTGATCGCCGACCCCTCGACGGCCGGCATCGAGGTCGACCACAGCGAGGGCGCGCTGCGCGTCCAGGCCGTCGACTTCGGCCGCTTCACCGCCCTGCTGCCGAAGGTCGCCCGGGACCACGGCATCCGGCTCCTCACGGTCTCGCCGTCCGACGAGTCCCTGGAGTCCGTCTTTTCGTACCTGGTCGCGGCGTAGGAGGCCGAAGATGTACGACCCCACCGTCGCCCGGCTCACCTACCGGGCCCTGCTCGGCCGTCGCCGGGCCCTCATCCTCGGCGCGCTGCCGCTGCTCCTGATCGTGCTCTCCGTGGCCGTGCGGGCCCTGACCGGAGCCGACGACCAGACCGCGTCCGACGTCCTCGGCGGCTTCGCCATCGCGACGATGGTGCCGATCATCGGCGTCATCGCGGGCACGGGCGCGATCGGCCCCGAGATCGACGACGGCTCCGTCGTCTACCTGCTGTCCAAACCGCTGAAGCGGCCCGCGATCATCTTCACCAAGCTGATCGTCGCCATCGCCGTGACCATGGTCTTCTCGGCGGTGCCGACCCTGATCGCGGGCCTGATCCTCAACGGCAACGGCCAGCAGATCGCCGTCGCCTACACGGTCGCCGCGCTGGTCTCCTCCATCGCCTACTCGGCGCTGTTCCTGCTGCTGGGCACGGTCTCCCGGCACGCGGTGGTCTTCGGACTGGTCTACGCGCTGGTCTGGGAGGCGCTGTTCGGCTCCCTGGTGCCCGGCGCGCGCACGCTCAGCGTCCAGCAGTGGTCGCTGGCCGTCGCCCACAAGGTGGCCGGCGGGGACCTCGTGACGTCCTACGTGGGCCTGCCGACGGCCACCGTGCTGCTGGTGGTCGTCACGGTGCTGGCGACCTGGTACGCCGGCCAGAAGCTGCGGGCACTGAAGCTCACGGGCGAGGAGTAGGCCTCCGGCCGCTTGACGGGGGCTTCACACCGGGCCGGGCACACTGGACAAAGCAGGACGTAGGGCTAGGAGGTCGTCGATGGCAGAGGAGATACCCGCACACGACGGGCACGGGCGCCTTGAGGGCGACGTCCGGGACGGGCTGGACGGGCTGGACGGGCTCGTCCTGGACGAGGAGTTCATCCGGGGCGCCGAGACCTCCGAGCCGTCGGCGCGGGCCCGTATGCTCGCCGCCCGCTGGCGCGCCGAGGAGCCCGAGCCGCAGCCGTGGCGCTCCGACGAGCCGCCGGCGGGCTGGTTCTTCAGCAAGGCCCGGCGGCGCAGATGGCGCCGCCGGTAATTCGGTGGCGTCCAACTCGGCGGCGGGGCAGAGTGGTTGCAGCCCATCCGCCGGGAATGTCCCGGCGCCGCGATCCGGGAGTGGAGGTGGGCGATGTCCATGCACGGCAGTACGCCCAGCTCCCGACAGGGCGGTCCGGGGTCGGCTCCGGTGTAGTTACCCCGCCGTGGAGCCACAGGAACCGCCCGGGGCGGCCGCGAGGCGCTGCCGCTGTGGTACGGCCGGTCTTCAGCCGGGGTTGGTCATGTCGGCGCCCCGCGTTGCAGGCTGTGCCCACCCGTTCCGCCCTGCGGAACGATTGCCCACAGCGGTCGGCCCGCGCGGCCGCCTTCCCAGCCTTCAGCCCAGCAACCGCTCCAGCACCACCGCGATGCCGTCCTCCTCGTTGGAGGCGGTCACTTCGTCGGCCACCCCGCGGAGCGCCTCGTGGGCGTTGGCCATCGCCACACCCCGGGAGGACCAGGCGAACATCGGGATGTCGTTGGGCATGTCGCCGAAGGCGATCGTGTCGGCCGCCTTCAGGCCCAGACGGCGGGCCGCCAGAGACAGCCCTGTCGCCTTGGACAGGCCGAGCGGGAGCAGTTCCACGATGCCCTCGCCCGCCATGGCCACGGTGACGAAGCCGCCGGCCGCGCGCTGGGCCGCCTGCGCCAACTCGTCGTCGGACAGCGTCGGATGCTGTATGTAGATCTTGTTCAGCGGCGCCGTCCACAGGTCGGACGCGTCCGTGAAGGGGGTGGCGGGGAGCCTGCCCGTGACCGCGTACCCCGGACCCACCAGCACCTCGCCGTCCAGGCCGTCCCGGCTGGCCGCGAGATACAGCGGGCCCACCTCGGCCTCGATCTTGGCCAGGGCCACGCCCGCCAGCTGACGGTCCAGGGTGACCGAGGTCAGCAGGCGGTGCGCGCCGGCGTCGTAGACCTGTGCGCCCTGGCCGCAGACGGCGAGGCCGTCGTAGCCGAGGTCGTCCAGGATGTGCCGGGTCCACGGGACCGCGCGGCCGGTGACGACGATGTGCGCGGCGCCCGCCGCGGTGGCCGCGGCGAGCGCGTCACGCGTGCGCTGCGAGACCGACTCGTCGGAGCGCAGGAGCGTTCCGTCGAGGTCGGTGGCGATCAGTCGGTACGGGAAACCGGTCACTTGGCGACCGGCTCCAGGACCTCCCGGCCGCCCAGGTACGGGCGCAGCACCTCGGGGACCCGGACGGAGCCGTCGGCCAGCTGGTGGTTTTCCAGGATCGCCACGATCGTCCGCGGTACGGCGCACAGCGTGCCGTTGAGCGTGGCGAGCGGCCTGACCTGCTTGCCGTCACGCATCCGGATCGACAGGCGGCGGGACTGGAACTCGGTGCAGTCCGAGGTCGAGGTCAGCTCGCGGTACTTGCCCTGGGTCGGGATCCACGCCTCGCAGTCGAACTTGCGGGCGGCCGAGGAGCCGAGGTCGGCGGTGGCGACGTCGATCACGCGGAACGGCAGCTCCAGCGAGGTCAGCCACTGCTTCTCCCACTCCAGCAGACGCCGGTGCTCGTTCTGGGAGTCCTCGGGGTCGACGTACGAGAACATCTCGACCTTGTCGAACTGGTGCACCCGGAAGATGCCCCGGGTGTCCTTGCCGTGCGAGCCGGCCTCGCGGCGGAAGCACGGGGAGAAGCCCGCGTAGCGCAGCGGCAGCCGGTCGGCGTCGATGATCTCGTCCATGTGATAGGACGCGAGGGCGACCTCGGAGGTGCCGACCAGGTACAGGTCGTCCTTGTCGAGGTGGTAGACGTCCTGGGCCGCCTGGCCGAGGAAGCCGGTGCCCGCCATGGACTGCGGGCGCACCAGCGCCGGGGTGAGCATCGGCGTGAAGCCGGCCGCGGTGGCCTGGGCCATCGCCGCGTTCACCAGGGCCAGCTCCAGCAGGGCGCCGACGCCGGTGAGGAAGTAGAAGCGGGAGCCGGAAACCTTGGCGCCGCGCTCGACGTCGATCGCGCCGAGCAGCTGGCCGAGCTCCAGGTGGTCCTTGGGCGCGAAGCCCTCGGCACCGAAGTCCCGGATCGTGCCGTGCGTCTCCAGCGTGACGAAGTCCTCCTCGCCGCCGACGGGCACGTCGGGGTGGACGAGGTTGCCGAGCCGGAGCAGCAGCTCCTGCGTCTCGGCGTCGGCCGCGTCGCGCTCGGCGTCGGCGGCCTTGACGTCGGCCTTAAGCTGCTCGGCACGCTTCAGCAGCTCGGCCTTCTCGTCGCCGGTGGCCTTGGGGATCTGCTTGCCGAGCTGCTTCTGCTCGGCGCGCAGCTCGTCGAAGCGGACGCCGGAGGACCTGCGCCGCTCGTCGGCAGACAGGAGGGAGTCGACGAGCGCGACATCCTCTCCACGGGCGCGCTGGGACGCGCGCACACGGTCGGGGTCCTCACGAAGCAGGCGAAGGTCAATCACGAGGTCAAGGCTACCGGTGCGGGCTCGCCGCTCACGAATCACTATTCGGTGGAGTTCCGATCAGCCACTATTTCGATGCTTACGTTCCGTTATGCGTAAATTGCGGAACGTGTAAGTACACGCCAGAAGCGCGTCAAGCGAAAATGTCTCATTCCCTGGGACGGAGCAGGCCCCTGATGCCCGGTTGACCGGATTTCCTTGTGGAGAACGGGACTTCGCGGCCTCACTGTCCACAGGAATCCACACCCTCTCAAGAGTTATCCACAGGCTGTGTGGAAGATCTGTGGACTTCGGAATTGATCACTCCGGAAGTGTGCGGCGAACTGAAGAATTCCCAGGGCAAACCTGGGTGACACCCACTTTCGGGTGGAAAGCGGTCGCCCCAAAAGATGAATCAAAGGAAACGAGTGGACGAAGGGTGAGGTGCGGCCCGGTGGCGGCATCGGGGCCCTGAGGGACGATTTGTCGACCGACTCGCGCACGCTTGTCGACTTGTCCCCAGGTCGAGAAGCGGACCTGTGGATAACTCCTGTGGATAACGATGATATGCAGGTAGGACTGGCTAGAACCGGCCGTCCTGGCAGCGCGCCACCCAGTCCGCCGCCGCCACGAACTCCTCGTCCGACGTCCCCTGCCGGGTCGCCGGGGCCTCGGCCGGCGTGATGTCCGCGCGCGGGTAGGAGCCGAGGAAGCGCACCTGGAGACAGATCCGCTTCAGCCCTGTCAGCGCCTCCGCCATCCGCCGGTCGGAGATATGGCCCTCGGCGTCGATGCAGAAGCAGTAGTTGCCGATCCCGGCGCCGGTTGGACGGGACTGCAGCAGCATGAGGTTGATGCCGCGCGAGGCGAACTCGCCGAGCAGGTCGCGCAGGCCGCCGGGGTGGTCGTCGCGCTGCCACAGCACCACGGAGGTCTTGTCGGCGCCGGTCGGCGCGGCGGGCCGGGCGGGGCGGCCGACCAGCACGAACCGGGTCTGCGCGGTCTCCGGGAAGTCGTGGATCCCGGTCTCCAGGGCCTCAAGGCCGTACCGGGAGGCGGCGAACTCGCCGGCGAAAGCGGCGTCGTAGCGGCCCTCCTGGACCAGACGGGCGGCGTCCGCGTTGGAGGCGGCCGACTCCCAGGCGGCGTCGGGGAGGTTGTTCCGCAGCCAGTTCCGCACCTGTGACTGGGCGGCCGGGTGGGCGGAGACCGTCTTGATGTCCGTGAGCTTCGTGCCGGGCCGGACCAGCAGCGCGAAGGTGATCGACAGCAGCACCTCGCGATAGATGGTCAGCGGCTCGCCCGCGACCAGCTCGTCCAGCGTGGTGGTGATCCCGCCCTCGACGGAGTTCTCGATCGGCACGAACGCGGCCTCGGCCTCGCCCACCCGCACCGCGTCCAGCGCGGACTGCACCGACACGTACGGGATCAGCTCCCGGGTGGCCGATTCCGGGAGCGTCCGCAGGGCCACTTCGGTGAAGGTGCCCTCGGGGCCGAGATACGCATAGCTCGCTGGCATGTCCCTCACCCTAATGGCCGCAGGCTGCCTCGGCGCGGGTGTCTCACAAGAGCCACACGACCGGGTGGTTTGAACCAGGAAAAGCAGCAGAAAGGCCGTATTTTCCTTCGGCTTCGATGCGCCCTTCCAGGGGCCGCGTCGGATCAGCCCTCCAGCAGCCGCTGCCCCACGTACTCGCCCTTCGCCGCCCCGCCCGGCACCGCGAACAGTGCGCTCGCCTCGTGCCGGATGAACTGCGACAGCGCGTCGCCCCGGTCGAGCTTGCGCTGCACCGGTACGAAGCCGCGCAGCGGGTCCGCCTGCCAGCAGACGAAGAGGAGACCGGCGTCGGGCGTGCCGTCCGCCTCGAAGCCGTCGTGGTAGGAGAACGGGCGCCGCAGCATCGCGGCACCGCCGTTCTTGTCGGGCCGGGTGATCCGGGCGTGCGCGTTGAGCGGGACGACGTACTGGCCCTTGGCGTCGGCCTTCTCCAGGTCCATCGGCGTCGTCTCGTCGCCCCCGGACAGCGGCGCCCCGTCGGACTTCCGCCGCCCGATGACCGCCTCCTGGGCCGCCACCGACAACTTCTCCCAGTCGTCCAGGAGCATGCGGATGCGGCGTACGACGGCGTAGGAGCCGTTCGCCATCCAGGCGGGCTCGCCCGAGGCGGGTACGAAGATGCGCTGGTCGAAGTCGGAGTCGGTGGGCTTCGGATTGCGCGTGCCGTCGAGCTGGCCCATGAGGTTGCGGGCCGTCATGGGGTGCGCGGTGGCGCCCGGGGTGCGGTTGAAGCCGTTCATCTGCCAGCGCAGCCGGGCCGCGCCGCCCGCGTCCTTCTGGATCGCGCGCAGGGCGTGGAAGGCGACCAGGGCGTCGTTCGCGCCGATCTGCACCCACAGGTCGCCGTCGCTGCGTGCCTTGTCCAGCTGGTCGGAGGAGAAGTCCGGCAGCGGGTCCAGCGCGCTCGGCCGCTGCTTCTCCAGGCCCGTCCTGCCGAAGAAGCCGTGCCCGAAGCCGAAGGTGATCGTCAGCGCGGAGGGGCCCGCGTCACGGGCCACGTCGGTGTCGTCGTGCGGCGCGGCCTCGCCGGCCATCAGCCGTTCGGCCGTCGTCGACCAGCGGCGCAGCAGGGCCGCGGCCTCCTTGCGCCCGGCGCCCGCCGCCAGGTCGAAGGCGACGAGATGGCCGCGCGCTTGGAGGCCCTCGGTGATGCCGGGCTGATGTTTCCCGTGAAACGTCGCCCGGTCGGAGCCCACCGAGGACAGCGGGGTGGCCGGGGCGGGCGCGGCGGCGTAGCCCACGGCACCGCCTGCCGCGCCGAGCACGAGCCCGGTGGCGCCCGCGGTGCCGAGCAGCGCGCGCCGGGAGACGCCCCGGCCCCCGGCGGACGTCGGCTCCTCCGCCGCCTCGGGGGAGGTTCGGGTCTGGGGGATGGACTGGTCGGGCATGGTGTCGTTCAGCCGATCTGCGCGTTCTTGGAGACGGTCACCTGGTCGATGTCGGAGGTCCGCACGGTGACGGCGATCTTCCAGTCGCCGGCCATGGGAATCTGCACTCCGCTCGCCGACCAGTGGCCGGTCGTGATGTGGTCGGGAGTCACGGGAAGCGGGCCGATCTTCTTCGCCTCCGAGGTGAAGGCGACCTTCACCTCGGGTATGTCGTAGGGCTTCCCGCCGGGCGTCTGGACGTAGACGTGCATCTCGTTGGCGCCCACGCCCGCAGGGTCGAGGTCGACGCTGACGACCCCCTTGCCGTTGGTGCCGCCGGTGTCGAAGGGCATGTCCAGGGTCAGCGCGCCGTTCGTGGGCGCCGTGGCCGAACCGGAGGACGAGGAGGCGGCCTTGGCTTCCAGCTCGGTGCGGCCCGGCTCGGTCTGGGTGAGCGCGGTGGTGACGGCGAGGAGGACGACCGCGACGCCGGCCTCGGCGAGCACCGAGCGGCGCAGCCCGAGGCGGTGGGGGTCGCCGTCGCGCATCCGCTTGCGCCGGGCGGTGTCCATCGCGGCCCGCTGCCGGGCGAGCTGCGCGGCCCGCCGGGAGTCGCCGGTGCCGGGCGCGGTTTCTGCCGCTGCGTCGGACGCACCCTCCGGTAGGGCACCGGATACGGTCTCCGACGCGGCAGGCGACGTGACCTTTTCGCGTTCCTCCACCGTGGCCGGGACCGTGTCGGCGCCGTCGGCGAGCCGTCGGGTCCACCGCCGTGACATCGATGCGATGGCGACCAGCACGGCCACCAGCCCGATCTTGACCAGCAGCAGCTGTCCGTACCGGGTGTCGGTGAAGGCCGACCAGGAGCCGAGCTGGCGCCAGGACTGGTAGGTGCCGGTTCCGGCGAGCACGACGACGGACCCGAAGGCCAGCCGGGAGAAGCGGCGCACGGCGGCGGCTTCCACCGGTGTCTCGGCGGGCGCCCGGTACAGGGCCACCAGGAGGGCGGTGAGCCCGCCCAGCCAGGTGGCGACGGCGAGCAGATGGACGATGTCGACGGGCATGGCGATGCCCGGCTGGAGCCCGACCGAGGCGTGCTCGGCCATGGCCCAGCTGGTCGCGAGCCCGGCCGCGACGACCCCTCCGCCGATCGCCAGCCCGAAGGTCAGATCACGCTTCTCCTGGCCCTCCTCGCGCTTGGTGTAGGCGCCGAAGAGGACGGTGACGAACAGTGCGGCGGCGGCGAGCAGCAGCAGCCGGGAGACCAGGGTCGCGCCCGTCTTGGTCTGCAGCACCTGCCCGAGCAGCCCGAGGTCGAAGACGTCGCCGAACGTCCCCGAGGTGGTGTACGAGCCGCGCAGGAGCAGCAGCCACAGGGTGGCCGCGGCGAGCGTGAGCCAGCCGCCGACGATCAGTCGCTGGACGGCCTGTACGCCCGCGCCGCGCTGCCAGCAGGCGAGTACGAAGGCCGCGCCGCCCGCGAGCACGATGAAGCCGGCGTACGACGCGTACCGCCCGAGTGCGTAGAGCATGCCCACGGTGCCGCCGCCCGCGGTCGGCCCGGTGCCGGAGACGACCGTCGGCGAGGGCGTCCCGATGGAGAAGGTGTAGGCACCGGAGACGGGGTGGCTGTCGGCCGAGACGACCTGGTAGGTGACCGTGTAGGTGCCCTTGCCCAGGCCGCTCTTGAGCTGGATGCCGTAGGTCGTCCCGCTCAGGTTGGCGGGTTTGCCGGTCTGGACCGGCTTGCCGCGGGGGTCGAGGACGCGCAGGGAGTCGTCGTTCATCGCCACCTTCTCGGAGAAGGTGAGCGCCACCTGGCTGGGTGCCTGCTTGACCACCACCCCCTGCGCGGGATCGCTGCCGGTCAGCGCGGCGTGCGCGGAGGCCGGAGCGGCGCCCGCGAGCAGCGCGCCGGCGACGGCGAGGAGCAGCAGCACCAGGGTGCGCAGGCTGCCCCTGCGTCGCCTGGGGGCGATGGTTCGCGTCACGGTGGTGGGTCCCCTCCCTCAGTGGCCGGTCGACGGGTTGTACGTCGCGGACTTCACCGGCATCTCGACGGTGAGGGGCCCGGACGCGGCGAACGTGAGCTTCACGGTGACCGTCTGGCCCTGCTTCGGCTGTCGCTTCAGCTTCTCGAACATCAGATGGTTGCCGCCGCTTTTGAACACGAGTTGACCGTGGGCGGGTACGGCGAAGGAGGCCTGCTCCCGCATGGCGCCGCCGGTGGTGCTGTGCATGGTGATCTGGCCGGCGTCATCGCTGGTCACCGAGGTCAGCTCGTCCTTCGCGCCGCCCTTGTTGGTGATCGTCAGGAAGCCGGCGGCCATGTCGGCGGAGACCGGCTGGGGTATGTACGCCCCGCTCACCGACAGTTCGGCCCCGGCGCTTGCGGACCCGGAGTCCGAGCAGCCGGCGAGGGCCAGGGTGCCGGTGAGGGCGGCGGCGGTCAGGACGGCCCGGCGCCTCACGGGGTGCCTCACGGGTTGGCCCCCTTGACGATCTTGGGCAGGCCCTTGGTGTAGTCGTCGACCGTGGCGTCCTCGCCGTAGAGGACGTAACCGCCGTTCGTCTTCGGCGAGAAGGCGATGACCTGGGTGCCGTGGACGGAGACGAGCTTGCCGTTCTTGTCCTTCGACGTCGGCTCCACGGAGATGCCGAGTGAGCGGGCGCCGGCCTGGATCGTGGCGAAGTCCCCGGTCAGGCCGATGAACTGCGGGTCGATGCCCTTGAGCCACTTGCCCAGCTCGGTGGGGGTGTCGCGGCCGGGGTCGGTGGTGACGAACACGACCCGCAGGTCGTCCTGCTCGGCCTGGGGCAGCGCCTTCTTGGCGACGGCGATGTTGCTCATCGTCGTCGGGCAGATGTCGGGGCAGTGCGTGTAGCCGAAGTAGACGAGGGTCGGATGGCCCTGGGTCTCCTTGCGGAGGTCGTACTTCTTGCCGTGCGTGTCGGTGAGGACCAGGTCCGGCTTGGCGAAGGGCTGGTCGAGCACGGTGGCGGCCTTGCCCGAGTCGGACTCCTGGGAGACCACGGTGACCGGCGACTTGCTGTCGTCGCCGCTGCCGCAGGCGGAGAGGGTCAGGGTGGCGGCGGCGAGCAGCGAGGCCGCGGCGAACGTCTTCTTGCGCATAGAAAAATGTCCCAGATGTGAGAACTCCGGTGCGCACCGGGGCTGTGCGGGCGACCCCGGTGCGCGCTCCGGAAGGAGGGGGCTAGGCGGTCCGGCGGCGGCCCGCGAAGACGCCGTAGGCGACGCCCGCGACGCCGGCGACGATGCCGATGATGCCGAGGACGCGCGCGGTGGTGTCGGTGTCGTGCCCGTCGGAGCCGGCGGCGGAGGCCGCGGTCTCGGTCGTGCCGGCGGTCTTGTCGGCGCTGTCCTTGGCGTCCGCCGCGCCGCCGTGTGCGTCGGCCGCGGCGGACAACTGCAGCACGGGCGCCGGGTTCTCCGGCTCGTCCTGGCCCGCCTGCGGCACCTCGATCCAGCGCACGACCTCCTTGTCGGAGTACGTCTGGAGCGCCTTGAACACCAGCTGGTCGGCGTTCTCGGGCAGAGCGCCGATGGAGAGCGGGAACTTCTGGAAGTAGCCGGGCTGGATGCCCTTGCCGTCGGCCGCGGTCCAGGTGACCTTGGTGACGGCCTCGTCGATCTTCTGGCCGTGCACGGTCAGCGGCTTGTCCAGCTTGGACTTGGTGACCTGCACGTTCCAGCCGGCCATGGGCTCGGGCATGACCGAGGCGAGCGGGTGGTCGCCCGGGAAGGTCACCTCGACCTTGGTGGTCGAGGCGTTGTCGCGCTCGTTGGGGACCTTGAAGTCGACGACCGCGTAGCCGCCCTTGGCCGCGGTGCCCTCCGGCTGCACGGAGACGTGCGCGAAGGCGGGGACGGACAGCGCCAGGACGGTGGTGCCGGCGACGGCAGCGGCGGCGGTGACCCGAGAGGCGATACGAGAAGCCTGCATGGCAGGAGCACTCCACTGATGAGAGTTCCGGTGATGTCGAGAGGTACGCGTGCGCGTGCCGGTGCCGCTCGGGGCGGATCGGTGGGGGTCCCCCGGTCGAACGAAGCCGAGAGTGGGGGAGGGTGCGCACGCGCGCGTGCCGCGCGACGGCGGCCTCTCCACCAGGTCTTGACCGGGAGGGAGTGCTCGCGTCGCGTCAGGCGGCGAGGAGGAAGGCGGCGGCGGGCGGACCGCGCCGGATCACCGTGTGCTGGAGTGCGGTGGTGCGCGGGGCGGGTGCGTCGTCCGGGGCGCCGCACCGGGCGCGCGGGCCGGGCTCGGCGGCGGGCAGCAGCCCGGCGCACAGGGCGTACGTCAGCGCGAGAGCAGCGCGCAGGGAGCGTACGAGGGCTCCTTCTGCGACGCCCTCCGCGACTCCGTGCGCCGACAGTTCGATCAGCCGCAGCAGAGCCAGGTCGCCGCGGCGCAGCAGCCAGCCGGCGGCGACGGCCGCGAGGACGTGGCCGAGCAGCATCGGCAGCGAGGGCAGCAGCCCCGCGGAGGGGCCGGTGGCGTCGGCCGCGTGGGACAGAACGCCCCGGCCGGCGGCGGGCCGGCCCGCGCGGTCGATGAGATGCGCGTCGAGCAGCAGATGGAAGGCGTGCCCGGGGGTGAGCCCGGTGGCGCTCGTCCCGCACAGCAGCCGCGCGGCCTGCTCGACGAGCGCGGTGTCGCTGAGCGACGAACCCGTGAGCGGCGAACCCGTGGCGCCCGTGGCACCCGTGGTGCCGATGGCGTTCATCGACCCCATCGCCATGCCGCCGGAGGCCATCGCGGCCCCGTGCCCGCCCAGCGCGAACAGCGCGTGCAGGGCGGTCTGGCCGAGCGCGAGCAGCGCGGCGATGCCGGGCAGCGAGCGAGCCCGCCCGGCGAGCGGCACCACGACCAGCAGACAACCGAGGAACCCGGCGCCGAGCGTCCACAGCGGCACGCCCACGCAGGACGCCAGGGTGTGCCCGCACGCGGCCAGCACGACACAGACCGCGGCGAACACCGCGGCCCGCAGAATCCGCAGCCCGGCTCCGGGCCGCGCCGTGCGCGCGTGGGGGGCAGTCATGGCGGCCTCATCATCGCACTGCGCTTACCGGCGCCCTACGGCAGGGCGCGGAAAGCGGGACCGCGGGGGGGCGGAAGCGGGGCGGAGGATTGCTACGGCCGGGCTCGGGAGCGGGTCTTGGGAGGGGTGGAGGTGTCCCTCATACACCGATTCCTCCCGTGGCGCATCGGCTGTATGGGCGGCGTCACGTCAAGAGTGTGCTTACGGCCATGTATGGGCGGCAATACGTAACGGTATGTCGAGCCGCGGCCAGGAGGCTGGAGCATGAGCATCTGGTGGTCACTCCATCTGCGCCGCGAGGCAGCGAGCGTGCCGCTCGCCCGCCGGCTGCTGATCGGCACGATGGAGACGGCGGGCGTCGACCCCGAGATCTCCTACGACCTGTCCGTCGCCCTGACCGAGGCCTGCGCGAACGCGGTCGAGCACGGCGGGAACCCCGCCCGCGAAGGCGCCGTGGAGGCGTACCGGGTGACGGCCTACCTCGACGGCGAGAAGTGCCGTATCGAAGTGGCCGATTCGGGGCCCGGATTCACCCGCGTCCAGGACATCCGCGCCGCGCGCGTGGACGCCGAGAACGGCCGCGGCCTCTGTCTGATCCGGGAACTGGCCGATCACGTCCACATCGGTGCCAAGCCCGGCCGGGGCGGCGGGACGGTGGTCAGCTTCGACAAGATCCTCAAGTGGACGAAGGACCCCTCGCTGCTCACCGCCTGACGGCGCCTTCAGACCTCCAGCACCTTCGCCAGCGCCTCCAGAGCCTCCGGATAGGCCCGCTCCCGAGGCGTGCCGTAGCCCACGACCAGCCCCTGGGGGCGGCCGGCCGGGACGCCCGGGGTGTGCCAGTGGTCGCTCAGGGCGCCCAGGGCGAGACCCTCCGCCTGCGCGCGGGCCAGCACCTCCGCCTCGTCGGGCACGTCGATCAGCGCGTGCAGCCCGGCTGCGATCCCGTGCACGCTTTGGCCCGCCCCCAGCCGGTCCAGCAACTGGTCCCGGCGGCGCCGGTAACGCAGCCGGCACGCGCGTACGTGGCGGTCGTAGGCGTGGCTGTCGATCAGCTCGGCGAGCGCGAGCTGGCCGATGGTCTCGGTGTGATGGTCGCTGTGCAGCTTGGCGTCGGCGACCGGGTCGACCAGGTGCGGCGGCAGCACCATCCAGCCGAGCCGCAGCCCCGGGCCGAGTGTCTTGGAGGCGGTGCCCAGGTAGATCACCTGGCCCGGTGCCATGCCTTGCAGCGCGCCGACCGGCTGGCGGTCGTAGCGGAACTCGCCGTCGTAGTCGTCCTCGACGATCAGTCCGCCACGCGCGCGTGCCCAGTCGCCGAGCGCCCGGCGCCGTTCGGGATGCAGAGTCACCCCGGTCGGGTACTGGTGTGCCGGGGTGACCACCACCGCGGCCGCGTCGCCGAGTTCCCCGGGGAGCACCCCGCGCGCGTCGACCGGCACCGGGCGCACCGTGCCGCCGTTGTGCCGGACCACCTCCCGGTGGAACGGCAGACCGGGGTCCTCCATGGCGATGACGGCGCCGTCGAGCACGCGCGTGAGGAGCGCGAGGCCCTGGACGTACCCGGAGGTGACGACGATCCGCTCCGGGGGCGCGATGACTCCGCGGGCCCGGCCCAGATAACCCGAAAGGGCCGTGCGCAGTTCGATGCGGCCGCGCGGGTCGCCGTAGTCGTACGCCAGGGAGGGCGCCGTCGCTATGGCGCGGCGCAGCGCGCGCAGCCAGGCCGCCGCCGGGAATGCGCCGACGTCCGGACTGCCGGGGCGCAGATCGAAACGCGGCGCACGCGCGTGTGCGGCGGTCCGCGGGCCCGCTGTGTTCAGGGCGGGCGGCAGCGCGGCGACCCGCGTGCCCGAGCCCTGCCGGGCCGTCAGATAGCCCTCCGCGACCAGTTGGTCGTACGCCGCCTTCGCCGTGCCCCGGGAGACGCCGAGGTCGGCTGCGAGCCGCCGGGTGGCGGGCAGCCGGGTCCCGGGCGCGAGCCGCCCGTCCCGGACGGCGGCCCTGAGTGCTCGCTCCAGCCCGATCCGCCGGCCGTCCCCCGTGTCGGTCTCCAGATGCAGGTCCACCCCCGCACCGGACCAGAAGTCGTCCATGAAAGCCCTCCCCCTAGGCATGCCAATGGCCGGGCACTCCCCGGTACCCGGCCATTGAAACGCAGATCAGCCCTTCAGCGCGGCCATCCACGCCTCGACCTCGTCGGACCGGCGAGGCAGCCCGGCCGAAAGGTTCCTGTTGCCGTCCTCCGTCACGAGGATGTCGTCCTCGATCCGGACGCCGATGCCCCGGTACTCCTCCGGCACCGTCAGGTCGTCGGCCTGGAAGTACAGCCCCGGCTCGACGGTGAGGACCATGCCCGGCTCCAGGGTGCCGTCGACGTACGTCTCGGTCCGCGCGGCGGCGCAGTCGTGGACGTCCATGCCGAGCATGTGGCCGGTGCCGTGCAGGGTCCAGCGGCGCTGCAGGCCCAGCTCCAGGACGCGCTCGACCGGGCCCTCGACCAGGCCCCACTCGACCAGCCTCTCGGCGAGCACGCGCTGGGCGGCGTCGTGGAAGTCGCGGTACTTGGCGCCCGGCTTGACGGCCGCGATACCGGCCTCCTGGGCCTCGTACACGGCGTCGTAGATCTTCTTCTGGATCTCGCTGTACGTGCCGTTGACCGGCAGCGTGCGCGTGACGTCGGCGGTGTAGAGGGTGTGGGTCTCCACGCCCGCGTCCAGCAGGAGCAGGTCGCCGGAGCGGACCGGGCCGTCGTTGCGGACCCAGTGCAGGGTGCAGGCGTGCGGGCCGGCGGCGCAGATGGAGCCGTAGCCGACGTCGTTGCCCTCCACGCGCGCGCGGAGGAAGAACGTGCCCTCGATGTAGCGCTCGGAGGTCGCCTCGGCCTTGTCGAGGACCTTCACGACGTCCTCGAAGCCGCGGACCGTCGAGTCGACGGCCTTCTGCAGCTCGCCGATCTCGAACTCGTCCTTGACGAGGCGGGCCTCGGACAGGAAGACGCGCAGTTCCTCGTCGCGCTCGGCGGTGACCTTGTCGGTCAGCGCGGCCTCGATGCCGGCGTCGTAGCCGCGCACCACGCGCACCGGGCCGGTGGCCTCGCGGAGCTTGTCGGCCAGCTCGCGCACGTCGGCGGCCGGGATGCCGTACAGCGCCTCGGACTCGGTGAGGGAGTGGCGGCGGCCGACCCACAGCTCGCCCTGGCCGGAGAGCCAGAACTCGCCGTTCTCGCGGTTGGAGCGGGGCAGGAGGTAGATCGTCTCCTCGTGGCCGCCGTCCTTCGGCTCCAGGACCAGGACGCCGTCCTCGGTCTGGTTGCCGGTGAGGTACGCGTACTCCACGGAGGAGCGGAAGGAGTACTCCGTGTCGTTCGAGCGGGTCTTCAGGTTGCCCGCCGGGATCACCAGGCGCTCGCCCGGGAAGCGGGCGGAGAGCGCGGCGCGGCGGCGCGCGGTCTCGGCGGCCTGCGCGATCGGCTTCAGGTCACGCAGCTCGGTGTCGGCCCAGCCGGACTGCATGTTCTCGGCCAGCTCGTCGGAGACGCCCGGGTACAGGCCGTTCTTCCGCTGCTTGATGGGCTCCTCGGACTCAGTTTCCGGGGTCTCCGGGTTGAGCTCGTCGGCCACGTGTTCCTCCTCGGTACGGCGTGTGATCTCCCCCGGCGGCCCGCGCTGCTCGCGATCGTGTCCGAGCGGGGGGCCTCCATCATCGTACGGTCGTACCAGGAGCGGACCAGGGTCGCATGACCTGTTATGCCCGGTCATGCATTCCGGATGCGCACCGCATGCTCAGTCGAAGCGGGCCGCCAGCAGCACCACGTCCTCCTCGCTGTCAGCCGTCTCCGGGCCGTCCGGCAGCACGGTGCGCAGGACGTGGTCGGCGATGGCGTCGGGGTCCTGGCGCAGCGCGCGCGGGATGCTCGCGGCGGCCGCGTGGAGTCGGGCGAAGGCGCGGTCCATGGGGTCGCCGGTACGGTGCAGCAGCCCGTCGGTGTAGAGCAGGACCGTCTCCCCGGCCTCGGCCTGGATCTCCACGCTGGGCGCCTCCCAGCAGGCGAGCATGCCGAGCGGGGCGGAGACGGAGGTCTCGGCGAACTCGGTGCGCCGCTCACCGATCAGCAGCGGCGGGCTGTGGCCGGCGCCGGCCAGGGTGATCTTGCGCAGGGCGGGCTCGCAGTAGGCGAACAGGGCGGTGGCCGAGCGGGCGGGCTCGGTGAGCCGCAGCAGCAGCTCCAGGTCGGACAGGACGGCGACCGGGTCCTCGCCCTCCATCACGGCGTACGCGCGCAGAGAGGCGCGCAGCCGGCCCATGGCGGCCACGGCGCTCGGGCCGGAGCCGGTGACCGAGCCGACGGACAGGCCGAGGGCGGCGTCGGGCAGCGGCAGCGCGTCGTACCAGTCGCCGCCGCCGCGCGGGCCGGTGCGGTGCCGGGCGGCGAGCTGCACGCCGGCCACACGGGGCAGCCGGGAGGGCAGCAGCTCCTCGGTGATGGTCGCCACGCGCGCGCGTGCGCGTTCCACCTCCACCAGCCGGGCGAGGTGCTCCGTGGCGTGGCGTACGTAGAGGCCGGCGAGATGACGCCGGCGCTCGTCGGGCTCGGCCGGTTCGTCGTAGAGCCAGACGGCGGCGCCGAGGCGGCCGGCCGAGTCGCCGGCGAGGGGGAGGGCGTAGCTGGCGGCGTAGCCGAGGCGGGCGGCCACCTCGCGGTGCCGGGGGTCGAGGCCGTCCTCGGCGAACAGGTCGGGGTGGGCGATCTCGGTGCCCGCGCCGGTGTCGTACGGCAGGGCGCCGCGCGGGACGGTCTCGATGTGGCCGAGGTCGGCGCGGCCGAGGCCGAGGCCGAGGGTGGTGCGCGGGCCGAGTCCGTCGGCAGGCTCCAGGACGACGAGGCCGCGGCGGGCGCCGACGAGGGCGGCTCCGGCGCACAGCAGCTCATGCAGCGCGGGGTCGAGCGCGTTCGTGCGGGACAGGCGCTCGGTGAGTTCGTGGAGGGTCGTGAGGTCCGAGACCCAGCCGGCCAGCCGGTCCTGGAGGAGGGTGCCGGGGGCGGGCCCGGTCGGCGCGGGGACGGAAGCGGCGTCCGGGGAGGCCGTGGCGCCCGGGGCGGGGGGAGTGGGCGCGACAGTGTGTGCGGGCGTCGGAACCGGTGGATCGATTCCGGCCACTTTCGGAGGGTGCGGGGCGTTCATGGTGTCCGGCCTTCAGACCGGTGCGTATTGCCGGAAAGCATCGCAAACCCCCATGTCATTCTGCGCCGCTAGCAGTGTCTCCACATGTACACGCACTCGTGAGGAGATGTCCAGCATTGTCCTGCCGGGATTCCTGGTGTCCATGGGCCGGACGAGGTTTTTCCCGAACCCCTTGCCTTACTGCCAAGTTGGCTGAAAACTGCCTCAGGTATCGGTTCATTGCGGTCGACTGGCCTTGCTCCACGGAGCGTCACAGCGGTCGTGATGGGTACGTACTCGGTGAAGGCCAGGGGTGGTTGGGGGCCACCCGGAACCTGGCGACGGACCCGGGCGTCATAGCCACCGACGGCCGAGCCCCATCCTCCCTGGCGGAGGCGGAGAGAAATACGCGCGACGGCAAAACGCCATACTTCGCCACCCCGCACCGCACCCGTGCTTCTGACCGACGCGCTACGGACGCGGACGCGGCCCATGCTCGACCCCTTGGGGATCCCCCTGCCGTGCGCGGGGGTGTGATGCGCCAACAGGTACGCACAGTGAAGTGATCGACACATGGTGTGATGTGGACCCACGGTGTTGCCAGCGGTGCAACGGAAAGGAACGAGCGCTCATGCGCGAGATCCTCGGAAGGCGACGCGGGCTCCTGTCCAGGCGGAACGGCGGGAAGCCCAGGCGGAACGACGAGAGGCCTGAGCTGATCGGCGCGGCCCTGACCTTCGCGACCGAGTGGCAGTGGCCCGTACTCCCGGGCGTGGCCCCGGACTCGCAGGGGCGGGCCCGCTGCGCCTGCCCCGACCCCGAGTGCACGGTGCCCGGAGCGCACCCCTTCGACCCCGGCCTGCTCGCGGCCACCACCGACGCGCGCATGGTGCGCTGGTGGTGGACCAACCGGCCGAGCGCGCCCATCGTCCTCGCCACCGGCGGCAAGGCTCCCTGCGCCGTCAGCCTGCCGGCGCTCGCCGCCTCCCGCGCCCTGGCCCTGCTCGACCGGCGCGGCATGCGCCTCGGCCCGGTGATCGCCGCGCCGCACCGCTGGGCGCTGCTGGTGAAGCCGTACTCCATGGAGCAGTTGGGCGAACTGCTCTACGCCAAGGACTTCGTCCCCGGCTCCCTGCGCTTCCACGGCGAGGGCGGCTATCTCGCCCTGCCCCCGTCCGAGACCGGCCAGGGCGCCGTCCGCTGGGAGCGGGCCCCGCTGCCGGGTTCGGCCGCGCCCTGGGTGCCCGATGTGGAGGCCGTGGTGGACGCCGTGGTCGACGCCCTCACTCGTACGGGTGTGAGCGCGCCCGAGTTGTAGGGGTGTCCGGCGCGGGCGGGGCGGGCGGGCCCGCCCGCTCGTTATCTTCCGCTCATGCTGCCAATCTCCGGTGGACATGGCCGTCGGCTCCCCGGGCGACGACGGCGTCCCGGACACCGTTCGCCCCGGTTGCTCGCCCTCATGGGCGTCGTGACGGCCGTGGCCGTGCTGCCGCTGGCCGTGGCGTCCGCCCGGCAGGGGGGCGAGGCGGCCCGGCACACGGTGTCCGAAAAGCCGCGGGCCGTCGTACGGGCCCCGGGGCAGGCCTTCGGGCACGCCCCGGGGCAGGCCTTCGGGCACGAGGGCGCCGTACGGCTCTCAAGGGACGGTGACGCAAAGATGCCGTCGCCCGGTGCCTCTCCCCGGGTGCTCGGGCTCGGCCTGGCCGCCGCCGCCCGCTGCGGCCCCGCGCTCACCTCTCCCGACGGCATCGAGGCGCAGACCTGTGTGCTGACCCAGGGCGCGGACACCTGGGCGCGCACCTACTACCGCAACACCTCCGGCGAGCCGCTGGACGCCGCGCTGAGCCTGATGGGTCCGGGCGGCCGCACGACGCAGCTGGGCTGTGTCACGGGCACCGACGACGAGCCCGCCACCTGCGAGACGCCACGTGAGCCCAGCCGGGGCGGACCGGACGCCTACACGGCCGTCAGCGAGTTCGCGAAGCACGGGTCCGACGGCGCCCTGCTGCTGCGCTCGGGCAGCGATCCGGCGGACGCCTCGGGCAACTCCGGGGATCCACAAGGCAGTTGACCGTCGCTTCCGGAACGGCCGGGCGTATGCGGACATGGAAAGACCCGGTTGCTGGCGACGGGGGATGCACCAGCAACCGGGATACAGGAACCGTAACAAGAGATCGGCGGTTCGCAAATTCCGGCTCGGGCATTCGGCCACCGATTTTCCTGTGACAACGGGGAGTTGTGACAGGAGTCACCTGCTGTGGGGGTCCGCGTCACGGCTGACCGACCGATCAGCCGTGACGCGCGCGCGGAGCGCGTCAGCTGAGCGTGACCTGCCGGTTGGTCAGCCCGCCGCGGGCCCGGCGCTCGTCCGCCGTGAGCGGTTCGGTCGCGGCGAGGGCGGTCGCGAGCCGCTCGGCGAACTCGGCGGCCGGCTTCTCCACGTCCTCGGCCGACATGCCGCTCGGCAGGTCCCAGACCGGCACCGTAAGCCCGTGAGCACGGAAGGAGCCCACGAGCCGGGTCCCCTCGGCCAGGCTGGAGCGGCCCGCCGCGTGCAGCCGCGCGAGAGCGTCCAGAAGCTGCTCCTCCGGGTGCGGCATCACCCAGCGCAGGTGGTTCTTCTCCGGGGTCTGGCACCAGTACGCCGCGTCCACACCGGTCAGCCGCGCCGTCGGGATGGCGGCGGCGTTGGCCCGCTCCAGGGAGGCGGTCACCTCCGGGGTGGCGTTCTCCGCGTCCGGCACCCAGAACTCGAAGCCGCTGTGCACCACCGGCTCGAACGGCGCCTCGGGGTCGAGCAGGTCCTGCAGCCGGGGCCCGCCGGCCGGGGCTCGGCGGCCCTGCACCGGAGTGCCGGGCTCGGCCTCCAGCGCGCGCTGGAGGGTGTCGGCGAGATCGCGGCTGATGTCACCGGACGCCGTGTCGTTCTGCAGGCCGATCAGGACCGAGCCGTCGTCGCGGCGCAGCGCCGGCCAGGCCATCGGCAGCACCGTGGCGAGCGTGACCGACGGAACGCCCTCGGGCAGGCCGTCCTTGAGGGTCAGCTCCACCGTCGCGGCCGGCACCAGCTCGCGCAGCGCCACCCAGTCGCCCTCGCCCGTCAGTCCCTCGAACGGGCGGTGCACCAGCTCGGTCACCGCGTGCGCGGCGGCCCGGCCGTGACACGCCTTGTAGCGCCGGCCGCTGCCGCACGGGCAGGGCTCGCGAGCGCCGACAACCGGGATCTCTCCGTCCGTGATCGGTGGCTTGGCCTTCGTCTGGGGTCGCTTCTTGGCCATCGTGGGTGTCTCCCGGTTACGGCGCTTCTCGTACGGGCGCGAGCCTAGCCGTTCCGGCCATCACCGACGGGAACCTGTGGACAACGCACGCGCGCTCGACGCCAGCCGTGTGAACCTGTGGACGACCCGGGGGCGTCCCGGCGTTCAGTCCAGGTCCTCGAAGGCGTTCGCGAAATCCAGGTCGGCCATGTCGGCCATCTCCACGTCGGCGAGCGCGGGGGGTGTGACGCGCGTAGCGAAAGCGTCGCAGCGGCCCCCGGCATCGGGATCGTGGACGTCCTCGTGGACCACCACCCAGACCGTCACCTCGCCCCGGGCGTCGTCCCGGACGCCCCAGTCGTCGGCGAGGGCCGTGATGATGTTCAGCCCGCGGCCGCCGTGCGCGGTCACCGACGGGGTGGCCGGAGCCGGGCGGGTCGGACCCCCGCCGTCCGTCACCTCCACGACGAGCCGCCCGCGCGGATCGACCCGCCACGCGGCGCGTACGTCACCGTCCCCGGCCAGCGCATCACCCAGGGGCCGCCCGTGTTTGCAGGCGTTGCTCAACAGTTCGGAAAGGATCAGTACGGCATCGTCGATGACCGTTTCCGGCACGCCACCGCTGCGCAGGTGCGCGCGCATCCGGTGCCTCGCCTTCCCCACGCCCGCAGGGCCATGGGGTACGGCCATGCTCGACGACGTGGGCACCTCCTGTGCCACCACCAACGCCACCCCCGAGACCTCCTTTGCCCCACGCCACGGTGTGGATGCCCCCTGGACCTGTACCGGAAACCGGCCAATCCCCTTCCGGTGACGCATTCGCAACATCCCTCTACGGAGCGAACGCGCCGGAGCACTCCCTGTGACGAAGGCTTCCTTGTTCGGTCGTCGTGTGGCTGAATTCCGTCGTTGCGGTCGGGATCGGAGGATTCAGCAGACGCACAGCCCGGTCAAGGGATCGGTCCGGCTCTTTACCGGCCTCTTGAGGTCACATGCGGCTCAGCTGTTCCAGAACCGCGCGCGGGCGGTTGGTGATGATCGCGTCGATGCCCAGTTCCGCACAGAGTTCGACGTCCTCGGGCTCGTTCACCGTCCAGACGTGCACCTGATGGCCGTTCCGTTTCAGCCGCTCCACGTACCCGGGCTGGTTGCGCACGATGCGGATCGAGGGGCCCGCGATCCGCACGCCCGCGGGCAGCCGTCCGTCGCGCAGCCGCGGCGTGAGGAACTGCACCAGATAGACCGTCGGCAGCGTCGGCGCGGCGGCACGCACGCGATGCAGCGACCGCGCCGAGAAACTCATGATCCGCACCGGGGACTCGGCGGCCGAGGCCGGCGCGTCCAGCCCGAACCGCTTCAGCAGCGTCAGCAGCCGCTCCTCGACCTGGCCGGCCCAGCGTGTCGGATGCTTGGTCTCGATGGCCAGCTCCACCCGCCGCCCGGCGTCCGAGACCAGCTCCAGCAGCCGCTCCAGGGTGAGCACGGAGGTCTCCTCGCGGTCCTCCGGGCGGTGCTCCCAGTCGGGCTCCTCGTTGTCGGAGGCTCGCCCGCGCCAGGCCTCGCGCGTCTTCCAGGAGCCGAAGTCGAGGGCGGCGAGATCGGACAGTTCCAGGGCCGAGACGGCGCCGCGGCCGTTGGAGGTGCGGTTCACCCGGCGGTCGTGGACGCAGACCAGATGGCCGTCGGCGGTGAGCCGTACGTCGCACTCAAGGGCGTCGGCGCCGTCCTCGATCGCCTTCCGGTAGGCGGCCAGCGTGTGCTCGGGGGCGTCTTCGGAGGCACCTCGGTGAGCGACGACCTGGATGGAGCGCAGTGGTGCGTGGGTCACCGCGTCATGGTGCCACCGTCCGGAGGCGCACGGGGCGCCATGCGCATACTCAATGCCCCGTTATGTAACTTTTGCCGAAAAAACCCCTTGTAAAGAATGGCCATGGACCCACAGCGACCGCTTATGGTGCTCTGACGGCTTGTGGGAAAAGCTGACTCCATACAAGCGGTACAGCGAAGAAAGACTGACCACAGCACCACGCAGAGCTGCCGAGCGTGAATGAGTGCGACCGACGACAACAGCCGTGGATCGAGGAGAAGAGCTGTGAGCACCGAGAACGAGGGCAACGAGGTACCCCAGGCCCCGTCCGCACCTCCCGTGCCGGTGGCCTCTCCCGACGCTTCCCCGCAGGGCCCCGTCCCCGACGGGAACGCGCCGACCACAC
>NZ_JAIQYY010000018.1:142672-145818 GCF_020181035.1 Streptomyces sp. CoH27 | reverse complement strand
GGCCCGGCCCACCCCTCCGGCCCGGCCCCCGACGGCTCCTGGCCGCCCCCGCAGCCGGTCGGCCCGCCCCACGGCGCGGGCGCGCCCTACGGCGACGGGGCGCCCTACGGCGAGAGCGGCGCGGGCGGTTACGGCGGCCCGGCCGGCCCGAGCGGACCCGGTGGCCCCGGCGGCCCCGTCTGGGGAGCGTCGTACCAGCAGCCCGCCCCCAAGCCCCGCGGGCGCGGCGGTCTGGTCGCCGCGGTGCTGGTGGCCGCACTGGTCGCGGGCGGCATCGGCGGCGGCATCGGCTACACCCTGGCCAAGAACCACGACGACAGCGGCTCCACCACCGTCTCCTCCTCCGACAGCGGCGCCACCCAGGTCAAGCGCGCGCCCGGCACGATCGCCAGCGTGGCCGCCAAGTCGCTGCCCAGCACGGTCACCATCGAGGCCCAGGGCACCAACGGCGACGGCGGCACGGGCACCGGCTTCGTCTTCGACACCCAGGGCCACATCATCACCAACAACCACGTGGTGGCCGACGCCCTGAACGGCGGCAAGCTGACCGCGACGTTCCCCAACGGCCGGAAGTACGACGCCGAGGTCATCGGCCACGCCCAGGGCTACGACGTGGCCGTCGTCAAGCTCAAGAACCCGCCGTCGGACCTCAAGCCCCTGCCGCTCGGCGACTCCGACAAGGTGGCCGTCGGCGACGAGACGATCGCCATCGGTGCCCCCTTCGGCCTGTCCAACACGGTGACGACCGGCATCATCAGCGCCAAGAACCGCCCGGTGGCCTCCAGCGACGGCAGTTCCACCAGCAAGGCGTCGTACATGAGCGCCCTGCAGACCGACGCGCCGATCAACCCGGGCAACTCCGGCGGCCCGCTGCTGGACGCCTCCGGCGCGGTCATCGGCATCAACTCCGCGATCCAGTCGACCAACAGCGGCGGCGGTTTCGGCGGCTCCGGGCAGTCCGGCTCGATCGGCCTGGGCTTCGCCATCCCGATCGACCAGGCCAAGTACGTCGCCCAGCAGCTGATCCGGACCGGCAAGCCGGTGTACGCCAAGATCGGTGCCTCCGTCTCGCTGGAGGAATCCGGCGACGGCGCGAAGATCACCGACCAGGGCGCGGCCGGCTCCGCCGCCGTCGAGTCGGGCGGTCCGGCCGACAAGGCGGGCCTCAAGCCCGGCGACGTGATCACCAAGCTCGACGACATGGTGATCGACAGCGGCCCGACCCTGATCGGCGAGATCTGGACCCACAAGCCCGGCGACAAGGTGACGATCACCTACAAGCGGGGCGGCCAGGAACACACCACGGACCTGACCCTGGGCTCCCGCGTGGGCGACAGCTGACACCTCCGAGTCACAGCACGCGCGCGTATCCCGATCCCCCGGACCCGGCCCACACCACCCGCCGAACGTCCGATCCCGGTACGCTGTACCCGCTCCGTCCCTGGTGGACGGGGACGAGGTGGGTTGCCCGAGCGGCCTAAGGGAACGGTCTTGAAAACCGTCGTGGCGCGAGTCACCGTGGGTTCAAATCCCACACCCACCGCAGCAGTTGGCCAAGGGGCGTCTCCCGTTCAGGGGGCGCCCCTGCCGCGTTGCGATGGGCAGTGGCCCGTCATGCGGGCCGCCGAGGCGATCGTCGCGCGGGCCTCGTGTTCGGTCAGGCCGGTGGTGCGGGCCGCCTCGGTCAGGGGGTCGGCCAGAGTGGGGCCGAGGCCGTTCTCGTAGGCGCGGCAGGCCGCCCAGAACAGGCGGGTGTTGCGCTGGCCCTCGTGGGCGGAGAGAACGAACTGGACCAGGCCGTGGCCGTGGTCGCCGGCGGCGGCCGGGGCCGGGCGCGCGGTGCGGGGCGGGGGCAGCAGGAGGCGCAGGAGGGACGGCGGGCAGGGGGCCGGGGCGAGGTGGGCGGTGCCGGGGGCCGCCGTGTAGACGCCGTGGTCGGTGCGGGAGCCGGGGCCCACGAGGTAGCCGCCGGCGCCCCGGATGTCGATGCCGGGGGCGAGGCGGCCGGCCGAGTTCGGTACGACGACGTCCGGCGGGCCGGTGAGCCAGAGATGACGGCCGCCGCTCGGGGTCCGGACGACGACCGTCTCCGGGATGGTGAACAGATGGCGCAGGGCCAGTTCGCGCAGGGCGGCCGAGGAGTCCGTGCCGCACTTGGTGTCCAGGTCGACGCCGATCAGGTGGTACGGGGGCAGCCCGCAGGCGATGCCGTAGCCGGTGGCCCAGGGCGCCGCGGCGAACAGTTCGCGGATGCGGACGGGGTCGGTCGAGGCGTCGTACACGCCGTGGCCGAAGCGGCCGCAGGCGCCGTGGCAGCGCGGTCCGGCCGGATCGGGGTCGTCGCGGTGGGGGGAGCGCAGGGCCGGGAGCTTCGTCCGGGACAGGGGGATGACGGCCAGGCCGCGTTCGGCGGCTGACAGCGCGTGTGCGAGGGCCAGCGTCGTGGCCTGCCGGTCGGTGGTGGCCATGGATCCATGTTCGTACGCACGT
Organism: Streptomyces sp. CoH27; assembly: GCF_020181035.1. Classification (GTDB taxonomy): domain Bacteria; phylum Actinomycetota; class Actinomycetes; order Streptomycetales; family Streptomycetaceae; genus Streptomyces; species Streptomyces camelliae. The sequence continues at coordinate 143,328 of NZ_JAIQYY010000018.1, read as the reverse complement.
TCGAAAAAGGGAAGGGGGCGTGTTCGGTGCGCCGGGGGTGGTGGAGCAGGGGTGGATGTCCGGCGGAACGATTCACCTCTTGTGTCGCTTGAGGGGTGAAAGTCCCTCTTCGCGTCTCCTGAGCGGAGAGGTTACAAAAGGCGGCGATAAAGGTTTATCGACTTGTCATCACGCTTGCGTGCGAATCGGGGCTTCCGGGCTGGTTCGCCGGGGATTCGGTGGGCAACTCTTGATGCGCGACGTCGTACACGAAGTCGAGGCGGTCGGCCAACTGCCTTGACAAAAGCCGCAGTTCACGTACTTCCGGCCCTCGGGCCGGCTTCTGGAGGAACAAGATGGCAAGCATCCGTACCGCCCGCGTTGTCGCCGCCGTCGCCGCTCTCCCGCTCGCAGCCGCACTGTTCGGCGGGGTCGCCGCCGCGGACAACGGTGCGATCGCGGGCAACGGATCGAACGCCGGCGTGGCCAGCGTCGTCGGCAGCGGTGTCGGTGGCAACAACTACGGGAACTCGTCCACCACGCAGCAGAACGCCGTCGGCAGCGGCGCCACGAACCAGAGCAACACCTCCCAGGTCAACGACTCCTGGGGCACCGCCGTCCAGCAGGGCAACGGGAACCTGGCCATCCACTTCACCGAGCTGTGGTGAGCCCGGGGC
>NZ_JAIQYY010000018.1:0-142556 GCF_020181035.1 Streptomyces sp. CoH27 | reverse complement strand
CCGCCGCGTCGGCGTTTTTCCGGCCGGCCGGCCGCCCGGACATCCGGCCGGTCCGAGGGCGTCGAGTTGCCGACCTTGACACCGGTCCATATCTGACGGACAGTCAGAAACCGTGAAGGATCCGGAAGCCGATGAACTGGGCGTGCGGCTCAAGGTGTACGAAGGGCAGCCGGCCGCCGTCGCCGGTGTGGGCAAGGACCCGGTGAACCTGCCCATGATCCGCCACTGGTGCGAGGCGATGGGCGACACCAACCCGGCGTACGAGGGTCCGGACGCCATCGCCCCGCCCACCATGCTCCAGGCGTGGACCATGGGCGGCCTGTCGGGGCACACGGGGCGCACGGGCGCGTACGACGAGCTGCTCACGCTGCTCGACGAGGCGGGCTGCACCTCGGTGGTCGCGACCGACTGCGAGCAGGAGTATCTGCGCCCGCTGCGGCCCGGTGACGAGGTCGCCTTCGACACGGTGATCGAGGCGGTGTCGGACCGGAAGACGACGAAGCTGGGCACGGGCTACTTCGTGACGACCCGCACCGACGTCCGGGCGGCGGGCGAGCTGGTGGGTACGCACCGCTTTCGCATCCTCAAGTACGCCCCCGCGCGCCGCACACCGCCCGCTGCGCGCCCCCGGCGGCCCCGTCCGGTGGTCAACCGGGACAACGCCGGGTTCTGGGACGGCGTGGCCGGGCACCGGCTGCTGATCCAGCGGTGCACGGACTGCGGCACCCTGCGGCACCCCTGGCTGCCGGGCTGCAACGCGTGCGGCTGTCTGGAGTGGGACACGGTCGAGGCGAGCGGCGCGGGCACGGTCTATTCGTACGTGGTCATGCACCATCCGCCCTTCCCGGCCTTCACCGAGCCCGAGTCCGGGTCCGCGTCCGGGTCCGAGCCCGGATCCGGGTCCGAGCCCGGGTCCGGGTCCGAGTCCGGGTCCGGGTCCGGGTCCGAGTCCGGGGCCGACCGGACGGCGGGCGCGGCGGGGCCCTATGCGGTCGGACTCATCGAACTGGCCGAGGGCGTGCGGATGGTGAGCAACGTGGTCGGGGTGCCGTACGACAAGGTGCGCATCGGGCTGCCGGTCCGGGTGGAGTTCCGCAGGCACGAGGACGACGAGGGCGCACTGGTCCTGCCGGTGTTCCGGGTCGTCGAGGGCGAGGGCTGACATGGACGTCACCGTGGGGGCCGCGGTGCCGCCGCTGGAGATCCCGGTCACCCGCACGCTGATCGTGGCCGGGGCGATCGCGTCCCGCGACTACCAGGACGTGCACCACGACGCGGAGCTGGCCCGGCGGAAGGGTTCGCCGGACGTCTTCATGAACATCCTGACGACGAACGGACTGGTCGGCAGATATCTCACGGACCACTTCGGGCCGACGGCGGTGCTCCGCAAGGTCGCCATCCGGCTCGGGGCGCCCAACTACCCGGGGGACACGATGGTGTTGACGGGCCGGATCGAGGAGGTCGTCGCAGCGGCCGACGGCGACACGATGACCGTGACCGTGCGGGTCGTCGGTGCCAACGGCATCGGCCGGCATGTGACCGGGACGGCGACGCTCACCGTCCCCCGTGGGGGCGCGTCATGAGCCCGCGGACACGGGACACCCTGGGCGGCCGCGCGGCGATCGCCGGGATCGGGGCCACCGAGTTCTCCAAGGACTCCGGGCGCAGTGAGCTGCGGCTGGCCGTGGAGGCGGTGCGGGCTGCGCTGGACGACGCGGGGCTGGCGCCGGCCGACGTGGACGGGATGGTGACGTTCACGATGGACACCAACCCGGAGATCACCGTGGCCCAGGCCTGCGGGATGGGCGAGCTGTCCTTCTTCTCCCGGGTCCACTACGGCGGCGGCGCGGCCTGCGCGACGGTCCTGCAGGCGGCGCTCGCGGTGGCGACGGGCGTGGCGGAGGTGGTGGTCTGCTACCGCGCCTTCAACGAGCGGTCGGGCCGCAGATTCGGCGCGGGCGTCCAGCACCGGGAGCCGTCGGCGGAGGGCGCCGCGCTCGGCTGGGTACTGCCGTTCGGGCTGCTCACCCCGGCCTCCTGGGTGGCGATGGCGGCCCAGCGGTACCTGCACGCGTACGGGCTGACGCCGGAGGTGTTCGGGCATGTGGCCGTGGTGGACCGCAAACACGCGGCGACCAACCCGGCGGCGTACTTCCACGGCCGCCCGATCACCCTCGCCGAGCATGCCGCGTCCCGCTGGATCGTGGAGCCGCTGCGGCTGCTGGACTGCTGCCAGGAGACCGACGGCGGGCAGGCGGTCGTCGTCACCTCCGTGGAGCGGGCCCGGGATCTGCGGCATCCCCCGGCCGTGATCGCAGCGGCCGCGCAGGGCGCCGGGCGGGCGCAGGAGCAGATGACCAGCTTCTACCGGGACGACCTGACCGGTCTGCCCGAGATGGGCGTGGTGGCGCGCCGGCTGTGGCGGACCGGCGGTCTCGGCCCGGCCGACATCGACGTGGCGATCCTGTACGACCACTTCACGCCGTTCGTGCTGATGCAGCTGGAGGAGTTCGGGTTCTGCGGGAAGGGGGAGGCGGCCGGTTTTGTCGCCGAGGAGCGGCTGCCGCTCAACACGCACGGGGGCCAGCTGGGGGAGGCGTATCTGCACGGGATGAACGGGATGGCGGAGGCGGTACGCCAGCTGCGGGGCACGGCGGTGAACCAGATAGCGGGGGCGTCCCGGACCCTGGTGACGGCCGGCACCGGGGTGCCGACATCCGGACTGCTCCTGACGGCGGACGGCTGAGGCCCCGCCCCCGCGCCCTCTACTCAGGGTCGACCCTCAGTCGAGGTGTATGCGTACTCCACCTGGAGGAGGTGGAGCCTGCCCCACCCCTACAACCTGAGGGGGACGTCGCTTCGGGACCTGCGGGCGATCCCCCGGGGCGGGTCCCGCTCCTAGCGTGGAGCCATGACCACACCCGTCTGCACCAGCGCCTCGGCCGCCGCCGCACCAGCGGGACAGACCCTCCCCCACGCCCGTGTGCGGCCGAGCGGCACGGCCCCCGCCTACCCGTCGTTCGCGTCGTACGTCAGGGCCCGCCAGCCGGTCCTGCTGCGCACCGCGCGCTCACTGACCGCGAACCCGAGCGACGCCGAGGACCTGCTGCAGACCGCGCTGGCCAAGACCTATGTGGCCTGGGACCGGATCGAGGACCAGCGCGCGCTGGACGGCTATGTGCGCCGGGCACTGCTGAACACCCGGACCTCGCAGTGGCGCAAGCGCAAGGTCGACGAGTTCTCCTGCGACGAGCTGCCCGAGCCGGAGCCGGTGCCCGGCGACGACGACCCGGCCGAGCGGCAGGCGCTGCACGACGCCGTGTGGCGGGCGATCATGAAGCTGCCGGCGCGGCAGCGGGCGATGGTCGTCCTGCGGTACTACGAGGACCTCAGCGAGGCCCAGACCGCCGAGGTGCTCGGTGTGTCGGTGGGCACGGTGAAGTCGGCGGTGTCGCGTGCCCTCGGCAAGCTCCGCGAGGATCCCGAGCTGGGCCTGGTCCGCTAGCGATCGGACCCTCCCGGTCGAGTTCCCGGCGGCTTGGTGACGTACCCCCTAGTGACATACCGCGCGGTATGTGAGCAGAATCTGCCCAACCCTTTCTGCCGCACAGGGCAACGCCGCCTTGGGAGGACCGCCGTGCTGAGCACCATGCAGGACGTACCGCTGACCGTGACCCGCATCCTCGTGCACGGGGTCCTGGTGCACGGGCGGTCCCAGATCACCACCTGGACGGGAGAGGCGGAACCGCAGCGGCGCAGTTTCGCCGAGGCGGGGGTACGTGCCGTACAGCTGGCGAACGCCCTGCGGGACGAACTCGGCGTCCGGGGCGACGACAGGGTCGCCACGTTGATGTGGAACAACGCCGAGCATGTGGAGGCCTACTTCGCGGTCCCGTCCATGGGCGCGGTGCTGCACACGCTCAATCTGCGGCTGCCCGCCGAGCAGCTGGTGTGGATCGTCAACCACGCCGCCGACAAGGTCGTCATCGTCAACGGCTCGCTGATCCCGCTGCTCGCGCCGCTGCTGCCCCAGCTGCCGACCGTCGAGCACATCGTCGTCTCCGGCCCGGGTGACCGCTCCCCGCTCGCCGGTGCCACGGCGCGGGTGCACGAGTACGAGGAGCTGATCGCCGGCCGGCCGACGACGTACGACTGGCCGGAGCTGGACGAGCGCCAGGCCGCCGCCATGTGCTACACCTCCGGCACCACGGGCGACCCCAAGGGCGTGGTGTACAGCCATCGTTCGATCTACCTGCACTCCATGCAGGTCAACATGACCCAGTCGATGGGCCTGACCGACCAGGACACCTCGCTGGTCGTCGTCCCCCAGTTCCACGTCAACGCCTGGGGCCTGCCGCACGCCACGTTCATGACCGGCGTGAACCTGCTGATGCCGGACCGTTTCCTCCAGCCCGCGCCGCTCGCCGAGATGATCGAGCGGGAGCGGCCGACGCACGCCGCCGCCGTGCCCACCATCTGGCAGGGCCTGCTCGCCGAGCTGACCGCCCGCCCCCGGGACGTCTCCTCCCTCACCCAGGTCACCATCGGCGGCTCCGCCTGCCCGCCCTCCCTCATGACGGCCTTCGACAAGCTCGGCATGCGCGTCTGCCACGCCTGGGGCATGACGGAGACGTCCCCGCTCGGCACGGTCTCCCGGCCCCCGGCCCACGCGGTCGGCACCGAGGAGGAGTTCGCCTACCGCCTCACTCAGGGCCGCTTCCCGGCCGGCGTCGAGGCCCGGCTCACCGGCCCCGGTGGCGAACGCCTGCCCTGGGACGGCGAGTCGGCGGGCGAGCTGGAGGTGCGCGGCCCCTGGATCGCGGGCGCCTACTACAACGGCCCGGACGCCGAACCGCTGCGCCCCGCCGACAAGTTCAGCACCGACGGCTGGCTGAAGACCGGTGACGTCGGCACCATCTCCCCCGACGGCTTCCTCACCCTCACCGACCGCGCCAAGGACGTCATCAAGTCCGGCGGCGAGTGGATCTCCTCGGTGGAGCTGGAGAACGCGCTGATGTCCCACCCGGAGGTCGCCGAGGCCGCGGTGGTCGCCGTGCCCGACGACAAGTGGGGCGAGCGCCCGCTGGCCACGGTCGTCCTCAAGGAGGGCGCGACCGCCGACTTCACGACCCTGCGCACCTTCCTCGCCGAGGAGGCCCACATCGCCAGGTGGCAGCTCCCCGAGCGCTGGACGGTCGTGGCGGCGGTGCCGAAGACGAGTGTGGGCAAGTTCGACAAGAAGGTGCTGCGCAGGCAGTACGCGTCCGGCGAGCTGGACATCACCCACATCTGAGCACGGTGGTGCCGTAGGCCGGGCGGGATCGGCCATCCCCGCCCGGGCCCGGCGGTGCCGTCGTACGCCGGGTGGGATCGGCTGCCTTGCCCGGCCTCCCCGCCCTACCGCCGCCGCATCGTCGCCCCCCACCCCAGCACCAGCCACACCCCCGCCACCGCGCACACCCCGGCCCAGCCCCAGTGGCCGAAGGCGGAGCCTGCGGCGGCCGAGGCGAGGGCGCCGCCGGCGAAGCCGGAGACGACGTAGGCGGTGTTGGCGGTGGCCGGGCTGGCGGTCGTGGTCAGGGCCAGGGTCTGGTTGGCCACGTGCGAGGCGACCAGCGCGGCATGGATCGTGACCGCGGCGGCGAACAGCGCCACGAGGACATGCCCGCCGAGCCAGAACAGCGGCACGGAGACGGCCGCCAGCAGATACGCGCCGCCCACGACCCGCGCGGCACCGAAACGGTCCACCAGACCGCCGGCCACCGGGGCCACCGCGGTGGAGGTCAGACCGAAGAGGCCGAAGAGCCCGGCGGTCGCGGTCGACAGGCCGTAGGACGGGCCGGTCAGCAGCAGCGCGAGCGAGGTCCACAGCGCGCTCCACGCACCGAACATCCCCGCCTGGCGCAGGCACGCCCGCCACAGCTCGGGCGAGCGGCGCAGCAGCCCGGGTATCTCGGCGATCCCGGCGAACAGCCCGCCCTCCCGGGCACGCCGCTCCGCGGGCAGGGCGAGGGCGGTGGTGAGGCCGAGCGCGAGGGTCAGTACGGCAGACCCAGCGAACACCCAGCGCCAGCCGAAGGCCTGCCCGGCCAGCCCGCCGACCACGCGGGCGGCCACGATCCCGGTGAACAGCCCGGCGATGACGGCCGCGACATGCCGGGCGCGCCGCCCGGCGGGGGCGCGCTCGGCGACCAGCGGGACCAGCAGCTGCGGTACGACGGTCGCGGCGGCGGCAACGAACACGGCGGCGGCGAGGGCGGCCGTGCCCGGCGACACGGCCGCGCCGATCAGCGCCACCGCGGTGGCCACGGACAGGGCGGCGACGAGCGGACGCCGGTTGACGCGGTCGCCGAGCGGGGCGAAGAAGAGCAGCCCGGCCGCGTAGCCGAACTGGGCGACCGAGGCGATCCAGGTCACGGCCGAGGGGACCGTGCCGAAGTCGTGGGCGATCAGGGGGAGCAGCGGGGCCGCGAGATAGATGTTGGCGGCCGTGACGGCGGTGCAGACGGCGATGAGCAGCAGGAACAGCCCGCCGGAGCGGACGGGCGCCGGGCCCTGGCGGTCATCTGCCCGGGGTACCCGGACCTGCTGGTCCGGGCGGGTGCTGGTCACTGACGGCATGAGCGGGGGCACTCCTCGAAGCCTGGGAGGTGATGGGCGACTGGTGGCCCACCTGACAACCAACTGGTTGGTTGATTGACCGCAACAGTCTGCACCGCTCCCGCATTCCCCGTCAACCAAACAGTTGGTTACCTGTGGGGCCCGGCCCTACCCTGTCCCCATGGCAGCAGTGAGGGACCCCGAGGCCACCAAGGCCCGCATCTTCGACGCGGCGGTCACCGAGTTCGCCCGGCACGGCATCGCGGGCGCCCGGATCGACCGCATCGCCGCCGAGGCCAAGGCCAACAAGCAGCTGATCTACGCCTACTACGGCAACAAGGCGGAGCTGTTCACCCACGTCCTCAGCCGGTCCATGACCGACCTGGCAGCGGCCGTCCCGGTCGACCCGGACGACGTCGACGGCTGGGTCGACCGCCTGCTCGACTACCACGCCACCCACCCCGAGTTCCTCCGCCTGCTGTTCTGGGAGGGCCTCGAATACGGCACCGCCGAGCTGCCCGACGAGCCGGTCCGCCAGGACCACTACGCCCGCAAGGTCGCCGCCCTCACCGACGGCCAGGCCCGGGGCGTGATCACCGATGCGATCCCGGCCGGCGACCTGCTGCTCCTGATCACCGCCGTGGTCAACTGGATGGCCGTGGTCCCGCAGATGCGCCGCATCGTCACGGGCGCCCAGGACACCGACCGCGACCGCCTGCGGGCCTCCATCAAGGAGGCGGCCCGCAGGATCGTCGCGCGGTAGTACCCCCGCGGGCGGTAATACTCCTGCGAGGGGTCAGTTGGTGCCGATGCGCGCCAGCAGATCCACGATCCGGCTCTGCACCTCGCCGCTCGTGGACCGCTCCGCGAGGAACAGCACCGTCTCGCCCGAGGCCAGCCGGGGCAGGTCGGCCTGGTCGACGGCGGCGGTGTAGACGACCAGCGGGGTGCGGTTGAGCAGGCCGTTCGCGCGCAGCCAGTCGATGATCCCGGTGTTCCCGGCCTGCCGCCGGTGCTGCATCAGGTCCATCACCACGAGGTTCGGCCGGAACTGCCCCGCCAGCGTCACCGCGTCGTTGTCGCTCGCGGCCCGCGCCACCTGCATCCCGCGCCGCTCCAGCGTCGCCGTCAGCGCCAGCGCGATCTCCGCGTGCTCCTCGATCAGCAGGACCCGCGGCGGGTGCTGCTCGCTGTCGCGCGGCGCCAGCGCCTTCAGCAGGACGGCCGGATCGGCGCCGTACGCCGCCTCGCGCGTCGCCTGCCCGAGCCCGGCCGTGACCAGCACCGGCACCTCGGCCGCCACGGCGGCCTGACGCAGCGATTGCAGTGCCGTCCGCGTGATGGGCCCGGTCAGCGGGTCCACGAACAGCGCGGCGGGGAAGGCCGCGATCTGCGCGTCGACCTCCTCACGGGAGTGCACGATCACCGGCCGGTAGCCACGGTCGCTCAGCGCCTGCTGGGTCGTCACGTCGGGCGCGGGCCACACCAGCAGCCGGCGCGGGTTGTCCAGCGGCTCCGGGGGCAGCTCGTCGTCCATCGGCTGCGGCCGCGGTGGGTCCGCGACCTCCACGGCCCCGCCGGGACCGTCCAGCGGCTCGGGCCCCTCGGCGGCGTCGGCGTCCGGGGCGCCTATGGCGTACGACCGCCCGGCACCCTCGGTGCCCGGCGTGGCCGGCTTGGCCGGGGCGAGCCGGGGCTGTCCGCCGAGCGACGGCTGCGGCACGGGCGACTGCGGGAGGGGCGCCTGCGGGAGGGGCGCCTGCGCCACGGCCGGCTGCGCGGGCGCCGCCTCGGCCGCCGGGTGCGGCCGGGCCGCCTGCTCCGTAGACGGCGACGGCGACGGCTGCGGCTCCGGGCGGGTGGCCGGGTCGGGGGGCGTACCCAGCTTGCGCCGGCGGCCGGAACCGCCGGGCGCGTGCGGCGGCGGGGTCGCCGTCGACTGCTGCGCCTGCGCGGTCTGGCGCGCGAACGGCACGCCCTGCCCGAGCGTACGGACGCTGATCGCCCGCCCTTGCGTGGAGTTCGGGTCGACCGCGCCCCCCTCGGCGGGCAGCCCCTGAGGGGCCCGCGCCGCGGGGAGTACGGGGGCGGCAGGGGCTACAGGAGGTACGGGTACGGGGGTGCCCGCACCGGAGGTGTCGTCGGCACCGGGCCACTGCTGCGGAACGGTGGCCACGGGGGCACCTGCGCCGCTCACGGGCGCGGCCTGGGCGGCGCTCTGCGCGGCCGGGGGCGCCTGGACAGCTTGGGGCGCCAGTACGGCCTGGGCGGGTGCCGCCGGCTGTCCGGTACCGGCCTCGGCGGGCAGCGGCTGCGCGGCCGGGGTGGCGCCGACCGGGGTGGCGCCGGGCGGGGTCGCGGCGGGCGCCACCGGGAGCGGCTGGGCCTGGGCGGGCAGCGGCTGACCGGGAGCGACCGGCTGACCGGGGACGACCGGCTGACCGGGAGCGGGCTGGTGCGCGGTGCCCTGCGCTGGGGCGGCGGGCTGGGCGCCGGGTTGCCCACCAGGCGCGGGCTGGGCCGCCGGGGTCGTCGGCGCCGCCGGGGGACCGGCCTGGACGGGGATGCCCTGCCCGGCCGTACTCTGCGCCGGGATCCCGGCAACCGGCGTGCCCTGACCGGGCGTCGGCGCCCCCGCCGGGTTCGGTACGGGCTGCCCGGGAGCGGCCGGTGCCGCCTGAGCGGGCGTCACCTGCCCCGCGGCGGGCTGCGGCTGAACCGGCACCGGCTGCGCGGCCACCGGCGCCGGCGGGGCCACGGCACGGCGGCGCCGGCCGGTCGGTGCGCTGGTGGGATGCGGCTGCGGCGGGGTGTGGTCCGCGTCCTGGCCGAGCGGTACGGCGTCGTGCCGGCCCTCGTCACCAGGTGCACCACCAGGTACAGCACCGGGTACGCCACCGAATGCACCCTCCACGGGCGGCGCAAGCTGCGCGGGCACCGGCACCGGCCCGGCGACCTGCGGCGGTGCCTGGCTCGCCGAGTCCGCGGACCCGGGCGAGCGGTCGGCCTCGGCCGGCGGCAGCGCGAAGACCGTACGCGGGGCGGCCGCCTCCTGCGCCGCGGCACGCTCCGCCGCGGCGGCCAGCGCACGCCGGCGCCGCCCGGTCGGCTGATCACCCTCTTCCGCGCCCGCAGCGGCCTCGCCGCCGCCCACGGGCAGGGCGGGCGGCAGGGCGGGCTGGCCCGCACCGGCGTCGGGCCGGACGGGCACGCCCTGCGGCGGCACCGCGGCGCCGAGCCCCGTACCGGCGGCGGCCGTCCCCGCGGCATGCTCGGCCGCGGTCACCACGGCGCCCTCGCTCACGCCCTCGCCGGCACCGGTGCCGACGTCGGCGGGCCGCCCACGGCGCCGCCCGGTGCCGGACGCGGGCTGCTCGCCCTCGGCCGGGACCACGGCGGTCTCCTCGGCGGGCGCGGCGGCCCGCCGGCGGCGCCGGCCGGTCGGCACGGGCGCCTCCGTCCCACCGGTCTCGCCCGCGCCGGGCACGTCACTCTCCAGGAAGGCGTCCGTGGAGGCCCGCCGGGCCCGCCGCCGCCCGCCGGCCGCATCCTCGCCGTCGGCGGATTCCAACAGGGCCGGGGCCTGTACGGCCGGGGCCTGCGCGGCCGGGGCGGGCGTGGTGACCGCTCCCGCACCACCCCCGAGCGGCACCTCCAGCACATACGCGCTGCCGCTCATGCCCGGCACTTCATGCGTCTGCAGGACCCCGCCATGAGCCCGCACGATCCCGCGCACGATCGGCTCGTGCACCGGGTCTCCCCCGGCGTACGGCCCGCGCACCTCGATCCGTACGACCTCACCGCGCTGCGCGGCGGCGACCACGACCGTGTTGTCCAGGTAGCCGCCCGCGGAGACAGGCGAGTTGCCGGTGGCGTCGACACCGGCCACGTCCGCGACGAGGTGGGCCAGCGCGGTGGCGAGCCGCTGCGGGTCGACCTCGGCCTCGATGGGCGGCGCGTGTACGGCGAACTGCACCCGCCCGGGGCCGATCAGCTCGACGGCGCCGTCCACACCGGCGGCGACGACGGCGTCCAGCATCACCTTCGTACGGATGATGTCCTCGGCGCCGGCGTCCAGCCGCTGATAGCCGAGGACGTTGTCGATCAGGGACGTGATCCGCGCGTACCCGGCGGAAAGATGGTGGAGCACCTGATTGGCCTCGGGCCACAGCTGACCGGCGTCGTCCGCCGCCAGCGCGGACAGCTCGCGCCGCAGCTCGTCCAGCGGCCCGCGCAGGGAGGACCCGAGCAGGGTGAGCAGCTGCTCGTGCCGCGCGGAGAGGGCCTCGTACCGGTCCTTCTCCCGCTCGGCGAGCGCGGCGTACCGCTCCTCGCCGGCCGCCACCGCCTCGGCGTGCTTCTCCCGCAGCTCCTCGACCTCGGCGCCGTGTTTCTCCCGCAGGTCCTCGACCTCGGTGACGTGCTGCTGGCGCAGCGCGGTCAGATCGGAGGCGTGCTCCTCGGCGAGCCGCTCCACCTCCTCGGCGTGCGCCTTCTCCTGTGCTTCCTTCTCCTCGGCCAGGGCCTCGTAGGGCCGCCGGTCGGTGAAGGTCATCACGGCGCCGACGAGCTGGTCCCCGTCGCGCACCGGAGCGGTGGTGAGGTCGACGGAGACTTTTTGCTCTCCCTTGGACCACAGCACCTGCCCGCGTACCCGGTGCTTGCGCCCGGAGCGCAGGGTGTCGGCGAGCGGCGACTCCTCGTACGGGAAGGGCGAGCCGTCGGCGCGCGAGTGCAGCACGAGGGTGTGCAGCTCCTTGCCGCCCAGCTCACCGGCCCGGTATCCCAGTATCTGGGCGGCGGCCGGGTTGACGAGCACGATCCGCCCGTCGGTGTCGGTGCCGACGACGCCCTCGGCCGCGGCCCGCAGGATCATCTCGGTCTGCCGCTGCGAGCGGGCCAGCTCGGCCTCGGTGTCCACGGTCCCGGACAGGTCCCGTACGACGATCATCAGCAGCTCGTCGCCGGTGTAGCCGTAACCGTCGTACGCCTGCTGCCCGTTCTCCAGGTTGGTGCTGGTGACCTCGACGGGGAACGAGGATCCGTCGGTCCGCCGCGCGATCATCCGCTGGGGCTTGGTCCGGCCGCGGGGGTCCATGTGATCGGGCCGCCGCATGGACCCGGGGATCAGCCGTGAGTCGAACTCGGGCAGCAGATCGAGCAGCCCACGCCCCACCAGAGCCGTACCGGGCGCCTCGAATGCCTCAAGCGCGATGGTGTTGGCGTTGACGACGGTTCCGTTGGCGTTGACCAGGACCAACGCGTCCGGCAGCGCGTCGAGTATGGCTGCGAGGCGAGCAGCGCCTCGGGATGGCCTGCTGCTCACGAGACGCCTTCCTCCCTGTTACCGCACCTTGCCGACCGCTCGGGCCATCTTGCCAACCGGCCCGCGACGTGTCACGCGAGGGAGTCTAAAGGCACGCGTTGCGCTTGCGGCGCCGGATGAGAGGGAGGTCCCACGAGGAAGTGACACCGAACTCGTGACCGACCACTGCCGAAGGGCCCCGGCCCCGGCTCGGTCCCGCCTCGGCCCTGACTCGGTCCCGCTTCGGCTCCGGCTTCGGCTCCGGCTTCGGCTCCGCAAGACTTTCGCGGGACCTTTACGGGCGAGGCGATTCAGCCAAGCTCGGCAGCAACGGCACCATCCGGTCCCACCGCCCGATCTCGCACCCGTTGCTGCGGTCGTAGCCGGCGTCGACGGGCCGCCCGGCCCAGGTACCGGTGACATGGGCGGTGGCCGGCCCGCCGTAGATCATCGTGCAGTCGGACCCGGGCGCCACCGGAGCGAAGAGATCCCGCCCCCACTGCGTCTGCCCGTCCACCGCCCGGCAGGCCCCGGCCGGATCCGGATGACTGCCGCCGGCCGGATGACAGAACAGCTCGTACGTCCCGTCCTTCCCGGGCCCGGCGTGCTCCACGACGACGCTGAGGTGATCACCGGCCCGGTCCTCGGGCCGTGCGGGCGGCGGCATGGCGGGCGCCGCGACGGCGGGTACGGCGGCGAGGAAGACCAGGACGGAGGCGGCGGCGCCCACCGGCCCCGGCCGAGAGAGGAAGACCATGCCCTGACCAACGCTCCCACTCGCCGGACGTTGCGCCCCGCCCGCGCCCGCCGGTACTCGCCCGCGCCCGCCCGTACCCGCCGGTACCCACCCGGCCCCGCCGGGCGCCTCGCCGAGCGGAAGCCCTTTGCCCTGCGGCCCTGGTGCCTAGTACCGTAGAGGCCGATTGGTGACAGGGCACTCGGCTGTGTCATCATCTGCACGCACCACTCGCGCGCTCGCGTGAGCGGTTGTGCTGGAGGCGTCGCCTAGTCCGGTCTATGGCGCCGCACTGCTAATGCGGTTTGGGCCTTAAAGCCCATCGAGGGTTCAAATCCCTCCGCCTCCGCACCGATCCCGAAGCCCCGGTCCCCAGGACCGGGGCTTCGGCGTTTCCGCCCCTGTGGCCCCTGCGAGCGTTTCCGCAGGTCAGAGGGGGTGCGGGAATCGGATTTCACATGACGGCGGCAGTCATGTAATGTTCTTCCTGTCGCCGGGACGGGGCCGAAAGGAACCGAAGCGGAGACAAGAACAAAAGAACAAGCACTCGTAGCTTAACGGATAGAGCATCTGACTACGGATCAGAAGGTTGCAGGTTCGAATCCTGCCGAGTGCACATAGATCAGAGGCCCCGGAGAGATCCGGGGCCTCTGGCTTTGTCTTGACGGCAGCGTTTGACGGCAGTGTTTGACGGCAACCGCCGGATCGGAACGCTGCCTGGGCGTCGGACGCGAAGTGACGGACAACGGCGTCCGGCCCGAGACCGATCCGACGCCAGTGCCGGTCCAAGTCCACTGAAATGCCCCCTGCTTGCGGCGAACCGCAGGCAGGGGGCTTCTGGCTTCTTCAGGGCGGGCTACTGCTTCTTGCGGTGGGTCGCATGGTGGGTCGGCTCATGGCGGCCCGGGCCGGTGCGGGGGACTCGGATGCCTTCGAGGACGGCTGTGAACTGGGGGTTGTCGCCACGATGTCCGGCGGTGACCAGCAGGGACAGGGGCCGCTGGCCTTGCTCGCAGCCCAGGTGGATCTTGGTGGTGAAGCCTCCCCGGGACCGGCCCAGGCCGTGGTCGTCGGCTCGACGCTGATCCCGCCCGGCGGTTCCTTCTGGGCCTGGCCGTCACGGCGGGCACCTGCGGCGTGCTGATGGGCCCGGCAGATCGTGGAGTCGACGTTGACCTCCCACGTGATCAGCCCGGCCACGTCCGCCCTTGCCTGCAGCCTGGTCAGCAGCACCGGCCAGGTCCCGTCGCGCTGCCGGCGACGGAAGAGTCCGTAGACCGTCTGCCCTGGCCCGTACTCCACCGGCAGATCCCGCCACGGAGCATCGGTCCGCACCCGCCAGCGGATCCCGTCGATCAATCTCCGGCGGCCCACCGTCGGCCTGCCCAACACCGCGACCGGCGGCAATGGCTCCAACACCGACCACTGCTCGTCAGAAAGATCCCCTCGTCCCACACCAAGATGATCACGACGCAGGGCAAGCAGCGAAGCCCATCCCACTTCTAAAGCACGACCTAGGTCACGTCTCCTGGAATGCCTTCGCCAGATCCGCCGTCAGCCTTTCGGCGCACCGGGCAGAGGTCAGCACTCCTCCTCCGGGTCGTTCCGGTTCAGCTTCTCCAAGTACTCGTGCGCCAGGTCCGTGGCCCTGGTGAACCAGTCGGTGACGACCGCCAGTTCCTCGGGGGAGTAGTCGGAGAACAGGTCCGTCAGCCGTTTGTAGTGGCCCGCGTACGCCGCCTCGACGCGCGTGACGGCCTCCGGTACGGCGGCCACGCGGACCCGGCGGCGGTCGGCGGGGTCGGGGCGGCGCGTGACGTAACCGGCGCGTTCGAGGCGGTTGAGGATGCCGGTCACCGCCCCGGTGGTGACGTGCGCCCGGGCGGCCAGGTCGCCGGCGGTCAGCAGGTCGGCGCCCGCCTCCAGGACGAAGGCGAAGCAGGTCAGGTCGGTGACGTTCAGGCCCAGCCGGCGGGCCAGCTCCTGCTGTCCGATCAGGTGGGCGGCGATGAGGTGGTCCATCGCCGACAGCGCCTGGGCCGGGGTGGCGGGCGGTCGCGGCGTGCCGTGCATCTTTCGGAATCCCTTAGCTCGTGAGATATTCGGGATGTAACTTCTTAGTTCGTGAGAGAGTTTGTGGCTCGTCTCTGGAGGCGGCTATGAGTCTGTACGACGAGGGTCACACGATCGCCGGCTGGACCGGCTTCGGCATCGCGACCGTGGGTGGAGCGGTGATGGGGCTGGGGGTGTGCACGGCCTCGCTGCCGGTGGTCGGGGGCGGGTCGGGTGTGGTTGTCCTGAGTGTTTTCGTGACCTGGTTTCTGCATCTGTCCGGCTGGGGGAAGCCGCCGGGGGTGCGGCCTCGGGAGGAGTGGGGGATGCGGGTGCGGGATGTACGGGCACGGGAGGGGCATCCGGGGTGCGTGAGCTGTCGGTTGGCGGGACGGGGGCGGAGGGTTTCTGGGGTGGTTCCTGCTGAATCGATACCTCTGTCCTCTATCGAGTGAACGTGCGTTCTGTGGACGGCAGTTGCTGCTCGCCTTCTTCAGCTTCCGGGGTGGAGGTGATGCTCGATGTACGAGCAGAACGAGACTCCGCCGGAGCAGCCGGTGGGGAAGAAGCAGGACGCGATCGACGTCAACGACTTTGTCTTCGCGGCCACGGGGGCGCGGTTGAGGAGGGTCACTCTGCCGAATGGGGAGTACTGGTTCCCTGCGGTAGACGTAGGCGTGCATCTCGGCTACGCAAACACCCGGCAGGCTGTGCACTGGCATGTTGCAGCAGATTGCGAGCAAACCCTCGGCGATCTTGTGGGAACCGTCTATAGGGCAGAGGGTTCGCACAAAATTGCAGGTCACGGGCTCAAGAAGTCCATGCGTATGGTGAACCTCCGAGGTCTCATTCAACTCGTCAACGGCTGCACCAAACCCGAATGCGCCCCCTTCAAAGCCTGGGTCAGCGAGGTCATCGAGACCATCCAGCGCGACGGTTCCTACTCCCTCGACCCTGCCCCCGTGCAACCCGCCCCCGACGGCCGCACCGCCTACCTCATGCCCCAGGAGGTCGCGGACGTGATCGTCCGGCTGGAGGAGCGGAACATCCAGGCGGACGAGGCGCTGGCGGTCGCGCAGATCGAGCGGCTTGAGCAGATGCGCCGGAGCAATGAACAATTCGGCCGCACCAACGACTTCCTCGGCCGTATCGCCGACACCCTCGACCTCATCGCCGACCGGCTGCGCCCCTCCACCCCGGAGCCGCCCCCGCCGACGATGACCCCCCAGCAGCTCCTGGCCACCTGGCGGGCCAAGAACCTGGTCGTCACCGACGACGTGCACGCCGTCGCCGCCTACCTCGCCCCGGCGTTGCTGCGCGGCCCGGTGCCCTGCCGGCTGGAGGACGTCGCGGACCGTACCGGACTCACCCTCGACCGGGTCCATGACTGCGTGCGGATGTTGATCAAGCGGGGCTGCATGCGGCAGAGGGGGCTCGCGGAGGGAGGGATGCCGGTGTACGTGCTGCCGTAGCGCGCACGATGCAAACAGGCCCGAAGTCGCAAAACGTAGTTGCGGCTTCGGGCCTTCGTGCACGTTACCCCGCCGATCGCCCTCAGCCCAGTGTCAGACCCACCTCCTACCCTCAAGAGTGATGTCACACGAATGGAAGTGCACCGGACTGCGCTGGTCGTCGGACGGTCCCGTGCTGGTGTGGGACGGCGGGCGAAGGAGTGCGCTGCCCTGGGGGAAGCGGGTCGCGTTCGCCGTGCCGGAGGGGGGTGTGCGCCGGTGTGTGGGGGCGCGGGGGAATGGATGTCCGGTGCGGGCCGACGTATCAAGAAGAAGCACGGGCGCCCGGTGCGAGGAGTGTGCGCGGCTGGACCGGGCGCATTCCGTGGCCGCCGACACGATCGCCGACGATCCGCGGCCGTACCGGGTGTATCTGGCGTGGTTCGGGCCCGGCATGGTCAAGGTCGGGATCACCGCCGTCGAGCGGGGCAGTGCGCGGCTGCTGGAGCAGGGTGCCGTCTGTTTCAGCTGGCTCGGTACCGGTCCGCTGATGGCCGCCCGGCGCACGGAGGAGCTGCTCAGGGCCGCGCTGAGGGTGCCGGACCGGATTCCGTACGCCGAGAAGCGGGCGGTGCGGTCGGCGCTGCCGACGGGAGAAGAGGAACGGGCCGTGGAAGTACGGGAGTTGCATGACAGGGCCCTGGGGCTGCCCGCCTGGCCGGAATCTCTTCAGCCGGCCGAGTGCCGGGTCGTCGATCACGTCACCGTGTTCGGGCTCGACCGGGCGCCCGTCGCGTTCGGCGAGGTCGTCGAGCTGGGTCCCGGAGGTGCGGTGAGCGGGGAGCTGGTTGCCGCCGCTGGGCCCGATCTTCATCTTGCGGTGGAGGGGCGCGGGGTTGTCGTGCTGGATACCCGGTTGATGGCCGGGTGGGAGCTGGTGCCCTCTGACCTCCCTGGCGGCCGGCTCACCTTTCCCGTACGGGAGTTCCGGAGCGAGCAGGAAGGGTTGTTCTGACGCGATCGTAAAGAAACGGATCCCGGACGGATCCCCTTTGGCAAGGTCCGTCGACGTCCAACAGGTCCGTCGCCGACAGTTGTTGTCATGAGCGATCACACGGACACCGCTGTCGTTCCCACTCCCGCGCACGAACCGCCTTACTACGCGGTCGTCTTCACCTCCACCCGCACCGGCCAGGACTCTGACGGCTACCAGCGGACCGCCGAGCACCTCTCCCGTCTCGTCCGGGACATCCCCGGCTTTCTCGGTGAGGACTTCGCCCACACGCCCGGGGGACTCGCCATCTCCGTCGCCTACTTCCGGGATCTGGAGGGGATCCAGCGGTGGCGGCAGCATCCCGAGCATCTCGCAGCGAAGCGGCGCGGTCGGGAGCGGTGGTACGAGCAGTACGCGATCCACATATCCAGGGTCGAGCACGCGCACGGCTTCGCACGGGGGTAGGTCCTTCCCAGGCGCCGCCTGAGAGCCGCCTGTGAGTTTCTCAGGGAAATCACAGATTGTGGAAAGCCTCTTCTCAGAGGACCCCGACATGGTGTCCGCCATGACCACGACCTCGCCCCAGGGGCGCACCGAACTGCTGAGGCCGGACGGGAGCCCCGTCCGAGTGCTTGTGGTGGACGACGAGCTGTCGATCACCGAACTGCTGAGCATGGCCCTTCGTTACGAGGGCTGGCAGATCAGGAGCGCGGGGGACGGGCAGGGCGCGATACAGACCGCCCGGGAGTTCCGGCCCGATGCCGTCGTCCTGGACATGATGCTGCCCGACATGGACGGGCTCACCGTGCTCGGCCGGCTGCGGCGGGAACTGCCCGACGTGCCCGTGCTGTTCCTGACCGCGAAGGACGCCGTCGAGGACCGTATCGCCGGGCTCACCGCGGGCGGGGACGACTACGTCACCAAGCCGTTCAGCCTGGAGGAGGTCGTCGCCCGGCTGCGGGGGCTCATCCGGCGCTCCGGGGCCGCCGACCGGCGGTCCGACTCCGTGCTCGTCGTCGGGGATCTCACCCTCGACGAGGACAGCCACGAGGTGTCGCGGGCCGGGCAGAACATTCACCTCACCGCGACCGAGTTCGAGCTGTTGCGCTTCCTCATGCGCAATCCGCGGCGCGTGCTCAGCAAGGCGCAGATCCTGGACCGCGTGTGGTCGTACGACTTCGGCGGGCAGGCCAATGTCGTCGAGCTGTACATCTCCTATCTGCGGCGGAAGATCGACGCGGGCCGCGAGCCGATGATCCACACGCGGCGCGGGGCCGGGTATCTGATCAAGCCCGCTGTCTCATGAGCGGGCGGCGGCGAACGAGTCCGCAGCGGCGGCAGAAGCGACGAGCCGGACAGCCGCGTACCCTGCGGACCCGGCTCGTCGTCGCGTCGATGGTGCTGATCGCGGTGGTGTGCGTGGTGATCGGCACGGTCACCACGCTCGCGCTGCGCACGCGTCTGTACGACCAGCTGGAAAGCAAGGTGTCCGACATCGGCCAGCGCGCGGTCGGTCATCCGAAGCTGCCGGGAGCCGACGCGAACCCGGGCGGTCCGGGCGGCCCGGGCTCCTCACCGGCGGACAACGCCACGCCGAGCGAGAAGGTCGTCAACCTGCTCACCAAGGGGCCGACGCAGGCGAAGACCATCGCCGCGTACGTGCAGAACGGCTCGATCGTGAGCGCGGCCGTCTCCGAGCAGCAGAACTACACCACCGGCTTCTTCAAGCAGATGAAGGCCGACAGCCTGAGCACGGCGCAGAAGAACGCCCTGAACCCGGTGGCCAAGGACCGCAAGGCGCACACCGTGGAGATCCCCGGTCTCGGGGACTACCTGGTCAAGTACATGACGAGCCGGGACGGCAGTGACGCCCTCTACATCGCCCTGCCGACCAAGGACGTCGACGACAACATCAACGCCCTGATCCTCATCGAGATCAGCGTCACCGTGGCCGGTCTCGTGGCCGCCGGTATCGCCGGGTACGTGCTCGTCGGCGTCGCCACCCGCCCCCTGCGCAAGGTCGCCAACACCGCCACCCGGGTCTCCGAACTCCCGCTGCACACCGGCGAGGTGAACCTCAGCGAACGGGTCCCGGAGTCCGAGTGCGACCCGCTCACGGAGGTCGGGCAGGTCGGTGCCGCGCTCAATCGCATGCTCGATCATGTGCACGGCGCGCTGCACGCTCGCCAGCAGAGCGAGATGCGGGTACGGCAGTTCGTCGCCGACGCCAGCCATGAACTGCGTACACCCCTCGCGTCCATTCGCGGGTACGCGGAACTCACGAGACGCGGACGCGAACAGGTGGGCCCCGACACCCGGCACGCCCTCGGCCGTATCGAGTCCGAGGCGGGGCGGATGACCCTCCTCGTCGAGGATCTGCTCCTGCTCGCCCGGCTCGATGCCGGGCGGCCGTTGCAGTTCGAGCAGACCGATCTCATCCCGCTGGTCGTGGACACCGTCAGCGACTCCCGCGCGGCCGGCATGGACCACAACTGGCGCCTCGATCTGCCCGACGAGCCGGCCCTCGTCTCCGCCGACGCGGCCCGGATCCAGCAGGTGCTCGTCAATCTGCTCGGCAACGCCCGCAAGCACACGCCAGCGGGGACGACCGTCACCGCGC
Source organism: Streptomyces sp. CoH27 (assembly GCF_020181035.1). GTDB lineage: Bacteria > Actinomycetota > Actinomycetes > Streptomycetales > Streptomycetaceae > Streptomyces > Streptomyces camelliae. Next base: position 122,798 of record NZ_JAIQYY010000018.1, on the reverse strand, counting down.
GCGTGCAGCGGCGCGGGCCGTGGATGTGCGTCGACGTCGAGGACAACGGGCAGGGGATTCCCCCAGAGTTGCTGCCGCACGTCTTCGAGCGGTTCGCGCGCGGCGACTCGGCGCGCTCGCGCTCCACCGGGTCGACCGGGCTCGGGCTCGCCATCGTGCAGGCCGTCGCGACCGCGCACGGCGGTGCCGTGACCGTCGACAGCGTGCCGGGGCGGACGGTGTTCACCGTGCATCTGCCCGCGCTCGCCCCGGCCGCCGCTCCCCAGCCGGCCCCCGAAACGGACTGGCAATCGCACTCACAGGCACAGCACAGTGCCACCACATGGGTGCAACAGGGGGCTTGAGTTGAGTCGGTCCCATGCGAACCGACTCTTCTCCCGGCACTCTGCCGGCGCGGGAGCACCTCCCGGCCGGAGACGCCGGTACGCCTGTCCTGGACGTAGTGATCCCCGTCTACAACGAGGAGAAGGACCTCCAGCCGTGCGTCCGCAGACTGCACGAGCACCTCACCCGCACCTTCCCGTACGCGTTCCGCATCACCATCGCGGACAACGCGTCCACGGACACCACCCCGCAGGTGGCCGCGCGGCTGGAGCAGGAGATCCCCGAGGTCACCAACTTCCGCCTGGAGCAGAAGGGCCGGGGGCGGGCCCTGCGGACCGTCTGGACCGCCTCCGAGGCGCCGATCCTCGCCTACATGGATGTCGATCTGTCCACCGACCTCAACGCCCTGCTGCCGCTGGTGGCGCCGCTCATCTCCGGCCACTCGGACCTCGCCATCGGCTCCCGGCTCGCCCGCTCCTCGCGGGTCGTGCGCGGCCCCAAGCGGGAGTTCATCAGCCGGGCCTACAACCTGATCCTGCGCGGCTCGCTCCAGGCCCGCTTCTCCGACGCGCAGTGCGGCTTCAAGGCCATCCGGCGTGATGTGGCGCAGGTGCTGCTGCCGCTGGTGGAGGACACCGGGTGGTTCTTCGACACCGAGATGCTGGTGCTCGCCGAGCGGGCGGGACTCAGGATCCACGAGGTGCCGGTCGACTGGGTCGACGACCCCGACTCCACCGTGCACATCGTGAAGACCGCGACCGACGACCTCAAGGGCGTCTGGCGGGTCGGCAAGGCCCTGGCCACCGGTTCGCTGCCGCTGGACCGCCTCACCCGGCCCTTCGGTGACGACCCGCGCGACCGTGACATCCAGGACGTGCCCAAAGGCCTGGCCCGTCAGCTCGTCGGCTTCTGCGTGGTCGGCGGCCTGTCCACCCTCTTCTACCTGGTTCTCTACAGCCTTTTCCGGCAGTTCTCCGGCTCCCAGGTCGCCAACGCGCTCGCCCTGCTGGTCTCCGCGATCGCCAACACGGCCGCCAACCGCCGGCTCACCTTCGGGGTACGCGGCCGGGGCGGCGCTGTCCGGCATCAGGCGCAGGGCCTGGTCGTCTTCGGCATCGGTCTGGCCCTGACCAGCGGCTCCCTGGCCGCCCTGAACGCAGCCAGCTCCAGCCCGGCGCACTCCACCGAACTGGCGGTGCTCATCGCCGCCAACCTCGCCGCGACCGTGCTGCGCTTCCTGCTCTTCCGCGCCTGGGTCTTCCCGGACCGCGACGACTCCGGCACCGGCACCGGCAGCGGTGCGGGTTCCGGTACGGGTCCGGCCTCGACGTACGGCACGGGTACGACCCCGCCGTACGGCACGACCGCCCCGTACGCCCCGCTGCCCCAGCGCCCGGTGCCGAACCCGTCGTACGACCCGTACGAGCCGCACCGGACGGACGCCACCATGCGGTTGCAGCCGGTGCGCCCGCACGACACCGACCTGGGGGATCCCCGATGACCATCGACCAGCAGAGCAGCAGCAGTAGCAGCGGTAGCGGTACGGCCGTGTGGGGGCCGCCTCCCACGGCTCCCCCGCAGGCCCCCGAAGCCGGTGAGCCCAAGCAGCCGTATCTGCGCAGACTGTGGCGCGGGCGGCCCGAGGACCCGCGCTGGGCGCGCCCGGCCCTCTTCGGCCTGCTGGCCGCCACCTTCGTCCTCTACCTGTACAACCTCAGCGCCTCCGGGTACGCCAACTCCTTCTACTCAGCGGCCGTGCAGGCGGGCAGCAGGTCCTGGAAGGCGTTCTTCTTCGGCTCGCTGGACGCGGGCAACGCGATCACCGTGGACAAGCCGTCGGCCTTCCTGTGGCCGATGGAGCTGTCGGTCCGGATCTTCGGCCTGAACTCGTGGGCGATCCTGACGCCCGAGGTCCTCATGGGCGTCGGCACCGTGGCGGTCGTCTACGCGGCCGTACGGCGCCGGTTCAGCCCGGCGTCCGGTCTGATCGCGGGCGCGGTCCTCGCGCTCACCCCGGTCGCGGCGCTGATGTTCCGGTTCAACAACCCGGACGCGATGCTGGCCCTGCTGATGGCGCTGGCCTGCTACTTCGTCGTACGGGCGGTGGAGGACGGCCGGACCAGGTGGCTGGTGTGGGCGGGGGTGGCGATCGGCTTCGCCTTCCTCGCCAAGACGCTCCAGGCCTTCCTGATCCTGCCGCCGCTGGCGATCGTCTACGCCGTCTGCGGCCCCGGGAAGCTGAGGAAGCGGCTGGGCCAGCTGGCCGCCGCCACCCTCGCCCTCGTCGTGGCCGGTGGCTGGTGGGTCGCGATCGTCGAGCTGTGGCCGGCCTCCTCCCGCCCCTACATCGGCGGTTCGCAGAACAACAGCTTCCTGGAGCTGACCTTCGGCTACAACGGCCTCGGCCGGATCAACGGCGACGAGACCGGCAGCGTCGGCGGCGGGGGCGGCGGCAACGGCTCCGGCCGCTGGGGCGCCACCGGCTGGGACCGGATGTTCAACTCCGAGATCGGCAGCCAGATCTCCTGGCTGCTGCCGGCCGCGCTGATCCTGCTGGTCGCGGGGCTGTGGGCGACCCGGAAGCTGCGCCGTACGTCCGTGACGCGGGCCTCGTTCCTGGCGTGGGGCGGGGCGCTGCTGATCACCATGGTGGTCTTCAGCTACATGGCGGGCATCTTCCACCAGTACTACACCGTGGCCCTCGCCCCCTACCTCGCGGCCGTGACCGGCATGGGCGCCGGGCTGCTGTGGGAGAAGCGGCGGGAGCTGTGGGCGTCGATCACGCTCGCGGCCTCCGTGGTCGCGGCGGCGGCCTGGGGTTACGTCCTGCTCAACCGCACCGCCGGCTACCTGCCCTGGCTGAAGTGGCTGGTCCTGATCGGCGGTCTGGCGGCCGCGCTGGGCCTGGTCTTCGCCGGCCGGATCTCCCGGCAGCCGGCCCTCGGGGCGGCGGCGGTGGGCCTGGTGGCCGCGCTCGCCGGTCCTACGGCGTACACCCTCAGCACGGTCGACTCCGCGCACACCGGTTCCATCCCGACGGTCGGTCCGGCGGGCGCGAGCATGATGGGCTTCGGCGGCGGCCGGGGTCCCGGTGGTGGCAACGGCGGTATGCGGGGCGGCTTCGGCGGCGGTGGCATGCCGGGCCGACAGAGCCAGCAGGGACAGCAGGGACAGCAGGGACAGGGTCAGCAGAACGGCAACGGCTTCCCGGGCGGGGGCATGCCGGGCCAGAACCAGCAACAGGGCAATGGCAGCACGCAAAGCAACGGCAGCACGCAGGGCCAGGGTCAGAACGGCAACGGCTTCCCCGGCGCCGGCCGGATGGGCGAGGGCGGCATGGGCGGCGGCATGGGTGGCGCCGGCGGCCTGCTGAACGGCGCGAACGTCTCCTCCGCCGCCAAGAGCCTGCTGGAGAAGGACGCCTCGAAGTACACCTGGGTCGCCGCGTCCATCGGCTCCCAGAACGCCGCCAGCTACCAGCTCGCCACCGGTGACCCGGTGATGGCGATCGGTGGCTTCAACGGCACCGACCCGTCCCCCACGCTGGCCCAGTTCAAGCAGTACGTGGCAGAAGGAAAGATCCACTATTTCATCGCCGGCGGCGGCATGGGCGGTGGCATGGGAGGCAGCAGCAACGGCACCTCCTCGCAGATCAGCTCGTGGGTCCAGAGCACCTTCAAGAAGGTGACGGTCGGTTCGGCCACCTTCTACGACCTCACGCAGAAGAGCAGCTGACAGGAGGGCGGCCGACGGAAGGGCAGCCGACAGCCCGATTTCGCGTTGTACACCGTATAGCGACCGCTATACGGTGTACGGCATGTCCACTTCCCAAGGCCATCCCCAGCGCTGGCTGATCCTCGGCGTCATCTGCCTGGCCCAGCTCACCGTGCTGCTCGACAACACCGTCCTGAACGTGGCCATCCCCTCCCTCACCCGCGAGCTGCACGCGGCCACCTCGGACATCCAATGGATGATCAACGCCTACTCCCTGGTGCAGTCCGGTCTGCTGCTCACCGCGGGCAGCGCCGCCGACCGCTACGGCCGCAAGAAGATGCTGGTGGCCGGGCTCGCCCTGTTCGGCATCGGCTCGCTCCTGGCCGGACTCGCCCACTCCACCGGCCAGTTGATCGCCGCGCGGGCCGGGATGGGCATCGGCGGTGCGCTGCTGCTGACCACCACGCTGGCCGTGGCGATGCAGATCTTCACGCCCGAGGAGCAGCCGAAGGCGATCGGCATCTGGAGCGCGGTCAACGCACTCGGCTTCGCCGGCGGCCCGCTGATCGGCGGGTTCGTGCTGAACCACTTCTGGTGGGGCGCGATCTTCCTGATCAACATCCCCGTCGCGGCCCTGGGCCTGGTCGCGGTGCTGGCCCTCGTACCGGAGTCCAGGAGCCCGCAGGGCGACCGCCCGGACCTGCTCGGCGCGGTGCTGTCCACCATCGGCATGGCCGCGCTCGTCTTCGCGATCATCTCCGGGCCCCGGCACGGCTGGACCTCGGCGCGGGTGCTGGGCACGGGGGCCGTCGCGGTGGTGGTGCTCGGTGCCTTCGCCCGGTGGGAGAGCAGGGTCGCGGAGCCGATGCTCGATCCGCACTTCTTCCGGGACCGGCGGTTCACCGGGGCGGTCACGGGGGCGGTGCTCCTCACCTTCGGGATGGGCGGGGCGTTGTTCCTGCTGACGCAGCACCTTCAGTTCGTGCTCGGGTACGGGCCGCTGGAGGCAGGCTTGCGGACCGCTCCGCTGGCGCTGACCGTCGTCGCGCTCAACTTCACCGGGCTGTCGGCGAAGTGGTCCACGCGGATGGGTACGCCGGTGTCCATCGCGTCGGGGATGGTGCTGATGGCGGCGGGGCTGGTGGCCATCGCCGAGCTCGCCTCCGGCGGTTACGCCGGGACACTGCTCGGGCTGCTGCTCATCGGGGCGGGGTGTGCGGTGGCGAATCCGGCGATGGCCCACGCCATCCTGAGCGCGATTCCTCCGGAGAAGGCGGGGGTGGGGGCCGGGATCAACGGCACGCTCGCGGAGTTGGGCAACGGTCTCGGGGTGGCGGTGCTGGGTGCGGTCCTCAGCTCTTCCGTCGCGTCGGGGGAGTCGTTGTCCGCCGGCCTGGGCGCCGGTCAGCTGGTGGGGGCGGTCGCCGTGCTGGTCGGGGGGTTTGTGGCGGCGGGGCTGCTGCGGCGGGCGGAGCGGGTGATCGCCTGAGAGCTCCCTCGCGCCCTTAAGGTTGGACCACTTGGCCGGATCTGTACGAAGGAGGCGCCGATGGCGGAGCAGAATGCGCGGTCGGCGCGGGCCAGTGTGTGGCTGGAGCAGAAGGCTCCCCGCAGTGGGCGCGGCGGGCAGCCCTCCGGGCTCGACCGGAAGCGGATCACCGACGCCTCCGTACGCCTCCTGGATGCCGACGGGCTGGCCAAGTTCTCGATGCGGCGGCTGGCCGGGGAGCTGAACGTCACCGCGATGTCCCTGTACTGGTACGTCGACACCAAGGACGATCTGCTCGAACTCGCCCTGGACGCCGCCAACGGCGAGATGCGGCTGCCCGACGCGGACGACGAGCGGGCGGACTGGCGGGAGCAGTTGCGGGCGCTGGCGGCGGAGTACCGGGGCCTGCTGGTGCGCCATCCCTGGCTGTCCCCGCTCGCCGGGCGCTACCTCAACATCGGCCCGAACTCCCTCGCCTTCTCCCGCACCGTGCAGCGCGTCATCCGCCGCACCGGGCTGCCGGCGCCCCGCCTGATGGGGGCCATCGCGGCGGTCTTCCAGTTCGTGTACGGCTTCGGCACCCTCGAAGCCCAGTTCATGTCCCGGATCGCGGACTCCGGGCTGACTCCGGAGGACTACTACGGGCAGGCCATGGCCTCGGCGCAGCAGGACGCCGAGGCCGCAGGCTACCTCCAGGAGTCCAGGGACATCATGGACGCCCGCGGCGGAGACACGGTCGCCGAGATGATGGACCGGGACTTCGACTTCGCCCTGGACCTGCTGATCGCCGGCATCGAGGCGATGGTCGACCGAGGCTGACCTCCGCTACTCCCCGGCCACCAGCCGCGCCGGAAACCCCCCGGTGGCCACCGGCCCCCACCGCTCCGGCGTGACCCGGATGATCGACTTGCCCTGCTTGATCATCGCCTCGCGATACTCGTCCCAGTCGGGGTGTTCGCCGGCGATGTTGCGGTAGTACTCGACCAGGGGTTCCACGGAGTCGGGGGCGTCGATGACCTCGGCCGTGCCGTCGATCTGGACCCAGGGGCCGTTCCAGTCGTCGCTCAGGACGAGCAGGCTGACCCGGCTGTCGCGCTTGGCGTTGCGGGTCTTGGCGCGCTCGGGGTAGGTGGAGACGACGATCCGGCCCGAATCGTCGACTCCGCAGGTCAGCGGGGAGGCCTGCGGCCCGCCGTCGGTGCGGCGGGTGATCAGCAGGGCGCGGTGCCGGGGCCGTACGAAGTCCAGCAGTTCGGCGAGCGATACACGGGTGTTGGTCGCGATGTTCGGTGCCATGGCACGGCAGCCTAGGGGCAATACCCGCCCCTGTGGCTGACCCTGCTGTGCTTATGTCCGCGTCTATGCCTGGGGCAGGGAGTCGCCCTGGACCGCCTGGATGTCCAGCTCGACCTTCAGCGTCGTACCGATCGCCGCGATGCCCGCCTGGAGGACCTGGTTGTAGTTCATCGCGAAGTCCTCGCGGTGCAGCTCGGCCGTCGCGCGGAACGCGGCCCGCGTGCCGCCCCACGGGTCGGCGCCGGTGCCGAGGTAGGCCAGGTCCAGGTCGACCGGCCGTACGACACCGTGCATCGACAGCTCGCCGTGGACCGTCCAGCGGTCCGAGCCGGCCTGCGTCAGGCCCGTGGAGCGGTAGGTGATCTCCGGGTGCCGCTCCACGTCCAGGAAATCCCCGGACTTCAGGTGCGTGTCGCGCATGCCGTTGCCCGTGTCGATGGACGCGGCCTTGATCACCGCCTCCACGCGGGATTTGGTGACGTCGTCCGGCGCGATCTCGACCGTGCCGCCGAACTCCGTGAACCGGCCGTGCACGCTGGAGATGCCCAGGTGCTGGGCGACCGCGGCGACGGAGGAGTGCACCGGGTCGATCGTCCAGGGGCCGGGCGGCGGCAGTTCGGTGCCGCCCTGCCGGGCCAGGGTGACCGTGCCGACCTCGGCCCGGCCGCTCGCGGTGACGATCGCGGAGGAGGCCGTGGGCGCGTACCCGACGGCGGTCACGATCACCGTGTACGCCCCCGGCGCGAGCTCGGTGGTGTCCCGTACGGCTCCCTCGGCATCGGTCTCGGCGCGCAGCACCTGCGTACCGGTCATGTCGGTCACCGTGACGACCGCGTGCGACACGGCCCACCCGTCACGCGTGCGGATCTTCGCGGTCAGTCCCATCCCGTTTTCTCCCTGCAAGGAACTACAAACACTTACAAATTGGCCCTATGGAACCGGCCCGTGGCGCACACACGACGGTATGCGTGCCACGGGCCGGGAGTGAACTACTCGCCGGGGTGGGCGAGTTCGATCGCGTGGCCGTCGACTCCGGTGCCGGCGACGGTCAGCGCGGTGGCCACCGGCGGGTAGCCCGTCGCGATGACGGTGTACTCGCCGCTGTCCAGGTCGGTGAAGGCGTACGCGCCGTCCGTACCGGTGGTGGCGGTGCCGACCACGTTGCCCGCCTGGTCGACGAGGGTCACGCGGGCGTCGGCCAGCGGGCCGTGCGGGGCCCGGACGACGCCCTGGAGCCGGGCGCCGGCGTCCAGGTCGATCTCGATCCGGGTGACGCCGGTGGCGCCGATCTCGACCGGCAGCGCGCGCGGCCGGAACCCGCTCGCGTTGACGGCCAGGGTGACCGTGCCGGGCACCAGGTCGGTGAGGGCGAACTCGCCCTGCTCACCGGTGGCGGTGGTGGCCAGCAGGTCACCGCGGACATCGGTGACGATCACCATGGCGTCCTTGACCGGCAGCGTGCTGCCCGCGGCCCGGACCACACCGGTCAGCCCGCTGGTGCCGCTGAGCAGGATGTCGTACGACAGCGGCTCCTCGCCCACCACGACGGTGGAGGCCTGCGGCTGGTAGCCGTCGGCGGAGGCGATGAGGACGTAACTGCCCGTGCCGGGGGCGTCGACGGAGTAGGAGCCGTCGGCCTGGGCGACCGCGCGGCCCAGCTGGCGGCCGGACAGCGAGATCAGGGTGACCGCGGCCTGCGGGACCGGGGCGCTCTCGGCGCCGCGGACGAAGCCGTGCACCGGGGTGCCGCCGCCGGCGCCCGAGCCGGGCTCGGCGATCGTCGCGACCGCCGTCATCACCTGGGTGGCGGTGGCGGTCGTCTCGGCGGAGGTGTCCGCCACGACGGGCTGGGCCCAGCTGGGCACCTTCTCGGGCGCGGGTTCCTGCACAGCGTTCTCCCTGACGGTCTCTACGGCGGCGGCCGCCGCGGGCGCCGCCCCGGTCTTCTCCTGCGCGGCCTGGGCCAGCGCGCCGGACGTCCGCAGCGGGACCTCCTTGATGAACAGCACCGTGATGAACGCGATCAGCGCGAACGGGGCCGCGTAGAGGAAGACGTCCGCGATGCCGTGGCCGTAGGCGCCCTCCAGCCAGTTGCGCACCGGGGCCGGCAGCGCGTTCATGTCGGGCAGCTTGCCGCTGCCGACGGCGTGGGCCGCGGCCTGCTGCGCCTTCGGGCTCAGCTCGGTGATGGTGTCCTTGGCGTGGTGGGTGATCCGCTCCGACATGACCGAGCCGAGCACGCCGACGCCGACCGCACCGCCGAGGGAGCGGAAGAAGCTCACCACGGAGGAGGCGGCGCCCAGGTCCTGCGGGGCGACCTGGTTCTGCGTGGACAGCACCAGGTTCTGCATCATCGTGCCGACGCCGATGCCGAGCAGGGCCATGTAGATCGACAGCTCCCAGTACGGGGTGTCGTAGCGCATCAGGCCGAGCAGGGCGAGGCCCGCCGTGAGGGAGACACCGCCGCCGACCAGCCAGCCCTTCCAGCGGCCGGTGCTGGTGATGAAGCGGCCGGAGACCATGGACGCGACGAACAGGCCGCCGATCATCGGGATGGTCATGACGCCGGACATCGTCGGCGACTTGTCGCGGGCCAGCTGGAAGTACTGCGAGAAGAACACGGTGCCCGAGTACATGCCGACACCGACGAACAGCGAGGCCAGCGAGGCCAGCGTGATGGTGCGGTTGCGGAACAGGCGCAGCGGGATGATCGGCTCGGCGGCCCTGGTCTCGGTGAACACGAACAGCAGCGCGAGCACGATCGTGCCGCCCACCATCGTGTACGTCTGCCAGGACAGCCAGTCGTACTTGTCGTTGGCGAAGGTGACCCAGATCAGCAGCAGCGAGGCGGCGGCGGTGATGAAGAAGGCGCCGGTCCAGTCGACCTTGACCTTCCGCTTGGCGACCGGCAGGTGCAGCGTCTTCTGGAGCACGAGCAGCGCGATCAGCGCGAAGGGGATACCGACGAAGAGGCAGTAGCGCCAGCCGAGCCAGGAGGTGTCGGTGATGACACCGCCGAGCAGCGGGCCGCCGACGGTGGCGACGGCGAAGGTGGCGCCGGTGTAGCCGGAGTACCGGCCGCGCTCGCGCGGGGAGATCATCGCGGCCATGATGACCTGCACCAGGGCGGACAGACCGCCGGCGCCGAGGCCCTGGATGACACGCGCGCTGATCAGCATCGCCGGGTTCTGCGCGAGACCGGCGACGACCGAGCCGATGACGTAGATGACCAGGGATATCTGGACGAGGGCCTTCTTGCTGACCAGGTCGGCGAGCTTGCCCCACAGCGGCACGGAGGCGGTCATGGAGAGCAGTGCCGCCGTGACGACCCAGGTGTACGCGGACTGGCCGCCGCCGAGGTCCTTGATGATCGTCGGCAGTGCGTTGGTGACGATCGTCGAGGAGAGGATGGCGGCGAACAGGCCCAGGAGCAGGCCGGACAGCGCCTCCATGATCTGCCGGTGTGTCATGGGGGCGTGCTCCGCGGCGGAGCCTCCCCCGTGCTTGGCGTGAGCCCGCACACCGGCTGGTGTGGTGGTTGCCATGGGCTTCCTTCTCTTACGTGCTTGCGGGTGTACGGGTGGTCTCTTCGAATGCGGGCGTGGTCTCCGCGGCCACGGGGGCGGGAAGCCGGACCGGGGCGGACCGGCAGTCGCCGAACGAGTCGCGCAGGCGGGTCATCAGCCGGATGAGCTGGCCGACCTCGTCGTCGGTCCAGTCGGCGAGCCGCTCGGCGAACAGATGCGTGATCCGCAGGGACAGCTCGTCGAGCTGCGCGAGCCCCGGCGGTGTCAGCCGCAGGATCCGCGAGCGCTTGTCCGCCGGGTCCGGCAGCCGCTCGATCCAGCCGCGCGCGGCGACGTGCGCGACATGCCGGCTGGTGACCGACATGTCCACGGCGAGCAGCTCCGCGAGCTTGCTCATGCGCATGTCGCCGTGGCGCCCCAGCAGGGTCAGCACGGCGGCCGAGCCGGCCGGGCAGTCGGGCGGCAGGATCCGCCCCATGTCCCGTTTCACGGCTCCGACGGCACTGAGCTGACGCGCCAGCTCTTCGAACTGCGTCCGCTCGGCCATCACACCTCCCGTATTCGTTGCTTGGGGCAACCATAGCGATGATTGGTTGCTGAAGGCAAATAGATCAGGGGGGTCTGTGGTGCAAAAACTTGGCAAAGGCAAGTGTTGCGACTGTAAATACGCAGGTGGCTGCGGGTGAGGTGCCCCTGTCTGTCCTGGTGGCCCCGCACTTGGGTCGGTCACCTGGATTCGCTAGTGTCTCGGGCCATGGCTAACACCCAGGGCCCCCAGGGCAACTACGACCCCGCCGGCAGCACCCAGATGTTCCGCGCGTTCGTCGACGAGGCCCCCCAGGGGCGCCAGGCGCAGGCGGCGGCCGCCTCTTCCTCCGGTCCCCGCATCGGCCTGATCATCGGCGTCATCGTGGCGATCGCCGTGGTGGCGGGCGTGGCCTGGCTGGCGCTGAAGTAGGACCTGCTTCCGGGACCTGCTTCCGGGACCTGTTTCGGGATCACTTCCACCGGACGGACACGTCCCGCGTCTCGATGTGCATGCCGAGCGGCACACGCCAGGCGTCGACGCACACCGTCCAGGTGGGTTTCACCTGCGCGCCCGGCCCGATCGGCACCGGCAGGTCCACGGTCGAGTCGACCGTGCCCCAGTCGATGCCGAGCAGGCCGATGACGTGCGTCCCGAACGTCACCGACCCCGAACGCACCTCCGTACCGCCCGAGTTGTGGAAGCCGACGGTGGCCTTCTGACACCAGCGCTGGTCCGCGGCGGCCGTCTCCGGCTTGCCCCAGGTGAGGTCGGCGGGCCCGACGGGTGTGCCGCTGCCGGAAGTCGGGGTCGACGTGCTGCTGCCGGGAGCCGGGGCGGGCGAACCGGGTCCGGATGGCGCGGGTGTCGCACGACCGTCCGCGCTGCCGGAGGGGCTGGGTGTGCCCGGGGGCGGTGGGGTCTGCTCCGGGCTGCCCGGCAGGGGTGAGCCGCTGTTGCCCGGCCGGGCCGAACTGGGCGCGGGCGCCGGGGAGTTGCCGCCCTTCGCGCCGTCGAGCGGTACGAAGGACACCGAGCCGGTCGGGCCGGCCGTGGCCGCACCGCTGCTCTGCGGACCGCCCGCCGCGCCGACCGCGACGTAACCGCCGCCCGGGCCGTGGTCCCCGCATGCGGCCACCACCCCGCCCAGGACGACGACGACCGCCGACGCTGCCGTAACGGCGCCTCGGCGGCCACGTGTCCATGTCGTCGTACGAAGCATCCGGTCATGGTGACTGACGCTTCGTCAGATAGTAACCCTCCGGCTGTCGTTCGTCACTCAGTCCGAGATCAGGCCTTCCCGCAACTGCGCCAGCGTCCGGGTCAGCAGCCGGGAGACGTGCATCTGGGAGATGCCGACCTCCTCGCCGATCTGGGACTGGGTCATGTTGGCGAAGAAGCGGAGCATGATGATCCGGCGTTCGCGGGGCGGGAGTTTGGCCAGGAGGGGCTTGAGGGACTCGCGGTACTCCACGCCCTCCAGGGCCGTGTCCTCGTAGCCGAGGCGGTCGGCCAGGGAGCCCTCGCCGCCGTCGTCCTCGGGGGCCGGGGAGTCGAGGGAGGAGGCGGTGTAGGCGTTGCCGACCGCGAGGCCGTCGACCACGTCCTCCTCGGAGACGCCGAGCACGGCGGCCAGCTCCGTCACCGTCGGGGAGCGGTCCAGCTTCTGGGAGAGCTCGTCGCTGGCCTTGGTGAGGGCCAGGCGCAGCTCCTGGAGGCGGCGCGGCACGCGGACCGACCACGAGGTGTCCCGGAAGAAGCGCTTGATCTCCCCGACCACCGTCGGCATCGCGAACGTCGGGAACTCCACGCCCCGTTCGCAGTCGAAGCGGTCGATCGCCTTGATCAGGCCGATGGTGCCGACCTGGACGATGTCCTCCATCGGCTCGTTGCGCGAGCGGAAGCGCGCGGCCGCGTAGCGGACCAGCGGCAGGTTCAGCTCGATCAGGGTGTCCCGGACGTAGGCCCGCTCGGGGCTGTCCTCGCCGAGGGCGGCGAGACGCAGGAACAGTGAGCGGGACAGAGTGCGGGTGTCGATGTCCCCCGAGGCCGGCAGGGCCGGCGCCTGGGCGGACGGGGACGGCACGGCGTCGAGGGCCGTGACGGCCTCGATTCCGTCGAGGACGTCGAGAGCGTCGAGCTCCTTGGGCGCTGCCGCGCTCGGCGCGGGCGTCAGCACCTTCGAGCTGCCCTGGTCTGCGGACATGCCACCCCCTTTGGGTCGCGGGACGGTCGCGGCGGCGCCGACGTGTCGTGCGACGCAGCCTTCACCTGAATACCGGAGCCGGAGGCCCGGCAAACGCGTCTCCCGCAGAATGTCACATGTCGGCAACACGCTGTAGTGACATGTCGACATGAAAGATCCGAATCGGCCCTGGAGGGAGGGGGTCTGACGCTGTGTCGGGGCCCAACTGTCGGCATCCGTGCAGGTGAGGGATTCGCTCGGGACGGTTACCGCTCGCTCGGGTATGCGATGCAGAACCGCTTGAGGCGTGCTTCCGTGCGCCCGCCGTGCTCCATGAGGGGGGTGACCGTGCTTCCCCGAAGGCGGGCTTATGCGTCGCTTCCCGAAGGGGGGCCTATGCGCCGCTTCCCGAAAGGGGGCCTATGCGTCGATGCGGTTCGCGGAGCGCAGCCGCTGGAAGCTGCGGGCGAGGAGGCGCGAGACGTGCATCTGCGAGACGCCGAGTTCCGCGCTGATCTGTGACTGGGTGAGATTGCTGTAGTAGCGCAGGAGGAGGATGCGCTGTTCGCGCTCGGGGAGTTGGACGAGCAGATGCCGGACCAGGTCGCGGTGTTCCACGCCGTCGAGGGCCGGATCCTCGTAGCCGATGCGGTCCAGCAGGCCGGGCAGTCCGTCGCCCTCCTGCGCGGCCTCCAGGGAGGTGGCGTGGTACGACCGTCCCGCCTCGATGCAGCTCAGCACCTCGTCCTCGCTGATCCGCAGCCGCTCGGCGATCTCGGCGGTGGACGGCTGGCGCCCGAAGGTCGTGGTCAGGTCCTCGGTCGCGCTGTTGACCTGCACCCACAGCTCGTGCAGCCGGCGAGGTACGTGGACCGTGCGGACGTTGTCCCGGAAGTAGCGCTTGATCTCGCCGACGACGGTCGGCATCGCGAAGGTCGGGAACTGCACGCCCCGGTCGGGGTCGAACCGGTCGATGGCGTTGATCAGGCCGATGGTGCCGACCTGGACGACGTCCTCCATCGGCTCGTTGCGGGAGCGGAACCGGGCGGCCGCGTAGCGCACGAGCGGGAGGTTCGCCTCGATCAGCGCCCCGCGCACCCGGTTGTGCTCCGGGGTGCCCGGGGTGAGCTCCTTCAGCTCGGCGAAGAGCACCTGGGTGAGGGCTCGGGTGTCGGCGCTGCGCCGCTTCTCGGGGGCCACGGGTGCGGGGTCGGCGGGTGCGGGGTCGGCGGGAGCGGGGGTGGCGGGAGCGGGGTCGGCGGGAGCGGGGGTGGCGGCCACCTCCTCCTGAGGCAGCTCCTGGGGCAGCGCGGTACTGGCCGACACGGTCAACGCCACCTCTTCGTCGCTCAATCATCCGCGGTCAGTCATCCGTCAAAAGCGGTCATAGCATCACAAGACATGTGCACTGTGTGCAAGCACCGCATAACGCCGTGTTGTGTTCAAACTTCCACAAGTTGGGGGCATGACGGCCGGGCAACGCACGAAAGCCCTCCGCCGTTTTGGCGGAGGGCTCGGACGAAGAGGGGCTCAGAACTCGTAGTCGGCGATCACCCACGTGGCGAACTCGCGCCACAGGGCGACGCCCGCCTGGTGCGCCGGGTGCTCCAGGTAGCGCTTGAGGGCGTCGGGGTCCTCGACCGCCGAGTTGATCGCGAAGTCGTAGGCGATCGGCCGGTCGCTGAGGTTCCAGCCGCACTCCCAGAAGCGCAGCTCCTCGATCTGCCCCCCGAGCGCCTCGAAGGCCGCCACGCCGGCCACGACGCGCGGATCCTCCCGCTCGACGCCCTCGTTGAGCTTGAAGAGGACCAGATGGCGGATCATGGGGCTTACCTCAGTTCTTTCCTCCGTTGGCGACCCAGGTCATGAAGTCGCCTATGGCCTTCGCGGCGCTCGATATGCCTTCGAAGCCTATCTGGACGTAGCTGGCCGCCTTGGCCGGGTCCGTGATGATCACGTAGAGCACGAAGACCACGAGCGCGTACACAGCGATCTTCTTGGCGTTCACCGCCACCGAATCCTCCCCTGTGCTGTGTGCCCAGTGGGCCCCTGCTGACGGCCGCGAGTGTAACCTTCACGCCTCTTCCAGGGACCAACGGCCCGCCTCCCGAGGCCCTTTGCCCGTACGACGAGAAGGGCCCCGTCGTGCGACGGGGCCCTTCTTCGAGCGGTAGCGGAGGGATTTGAACCCTCGGTGACTTGCGCCACACTCGCTTTCGAGGCGAGCTCCTTCGGCCGCTCGGACACGCTACCGAGGGAGACCTTACAGCACAGTGGGGCATGGTCTGAAATCGGATTCGGCAGCTC
This sequence comes from Streptomyces sp. CoH27, assembly GCF_020181035.1. Lineage (GTDB taxonomy): Bacteria > Actinomycetota > Actinomycetes > Streptomycetales > Streptomycetaceae > Streptomyces > Streptomyces camelliae. The sequence continues at coordinate 107,430 of NZ_JAIQYY010000018.1, read as the reverse complement.
TGCGAGCGGCCCCGTCGGCGGTCGGTCAGCGGTCACGTCAGCGGTCGGTCAGCGGTCACGTCAGCGGTCGGTCAGCGGTCACGTCAGCGGTCGGTCAGCGGTCACGTCGGCGGTCGGTCAGCGGTCACGTCAGCGGTCGGTCAGCGGTCGCGGAAGAACTCCGTGAGGAGCAGGGCGCACTCCGCCGCCAGGACGCCCTCGACGACCTCGGGCCGGTGGTTGAGCCGGCGGTCGCGGATCACGTCCCACAGGGAGCCCGCCGCGCCCGCCTTGTCGTCCCGGGCGCCGTAGACGACCCGGTCGACGCGGGACTGGACGAGGGCGCCCGCGCACATCGTGCACGGCTCCAGGGTGACGACGAGCGTGCAGCCGGTCAGCCGCCACTTCCCGAGCCGTGCCGCGGCCCGCCGGATCGCGAGCACCTCGGCGTGGGCCGTGGGATCGCCGGTGGCCTCGCGCTCGTTGTGCCCGGCGCCGAGCACCGTCGTACCGTCCGGGGACAGCACGACGGCGCCGACGGGGACGTCCCCGCCCCGGACGGCCTGCTCGGCCTCGTCCAGGGCGAGCCGCATCGCGGCCCGCCAGCGGTCGCGTACCGGATCTGCCGGGTGCACGGTGGCCCGCATGTCCCGCGAGGCGGTCAGCGGACGCCCTCCAGGACGTCCGTACAGCCCAGGACGTCGGCGATCTCGCTCAGCGCGTCCCCGTCCAGGGCGCGCAGCTCCTTGCCGCTGATGCCCAGGTCGGCGAGGAGTTCGCTGTCGCCCACGGGGCCGTGCGAGACCGCGTCGTCGGCGGCGCCGCCGTCCTCCTCGTCGTCGGACTCGCCGTCCTCCGTGCCGTCGAGGTCCAGGGCGTCCAGGTCGGGGCCGTCGTCCGAGCCTGGCTCCCGGCCGAGCAGCTCGTCGGTCAGCAGCAGCTCGCCGTACGCGCTGCGCTGGGCCGCGGCCGCGTCCGAGACGTAGATGCGCGGGTCGTCCTCACCGTCGATACGGACGATGCCGAACCACGCTTCCTCCTGCTCGATGAGAACGAGCACCGTGTCATCGTCGACAGCGTTCTCCCGGGCCAGGTCGGCCAGATCCGACAGGCTCTCCACATTGTCGAGCTCTGTGTCGCTCGCTTCCCACCCGTCTTCGGTGCGCGCGAGCAGTGCGGCGAAGTACACCGTGACTCTCCCACTGGTCATAGGTGTGCCGGTTGGGGGTCCCCCCGGCGGAGGTATGTGGGCGGGAAGAACCTGGGCTCCGAGCCCCGCCCACTCGGAATCGTGGCAGAAACAAGGCGTTCAGGGGACGTCTTCGGCTCCCTGTGTCTTGCAGCCGCCCTGCGGATCGTACGCGGCTTTTCCAAGCTCGCACGCACTCCCACCGCGCAAACACCGCCGCGGACATGGATCTTCCGCACCGAGAATTTTCTTACCGTGCCTGGCTCCAGGGGGCTTCCTTCCCACAGGCCGGACCACCAGCGGAGTACTGGTGGACTACCAGCGGAGTACTGGCGGACCACGGACGGCCTACCAGCGGAACGTCCGCATACGCATCGCATGGCGCAGTCGCGCCGCCTTGGCGCGCCGCGGCTGGACCCGGGCGCGCAGCTCGCGCGCCTCCGCGAGATCACGCAGGAACTGGGCGCGCCGCCGCCGGCGCTCGGCGTCCGTCTCGGGCGCACGGGAGTCGCGGGACGCTGCCATGCCGGTGCCGGTGCCGGTGCCGCGTGTCGCTGCTGTGCCGGTTGCGCCGGATGCCGCTGTGTCGGTGCCGCGTGTCGCCGCTGTGCCGGTTGCGCGGGACGCCGCCGTGCCGGAACCGCGAGACGCCGCCCTGCCGGTGCCGCGTATCGCGGGCTCGTCCGGGTCCGCGGTGCCGGCGGGCGCGTCTTCGGGATGTTCAGGAAGGTCAGGCACGTCTCACCACCCCAGTTCCGTCCCTCCCGCTTTCCCCCGGACGGGCGGTTTGACGCCAGCACCGGGGGGTGCGGGGCGCAGGTACCGTTATGGGCATGCGTCTCCACGTCGTCGACCACCCCCTGGTCGCCCACAAGCTCACCACGCTGCGCGACCAGCGCACCGACTCCGCGACCTTCCGCCGCCTCGCCGACGAGCTGGTCACCCTGCTCGCCTACGAGGCCACGCGGGACGTGCGCACCGAGGCAGTCGACATCCGGACGCCGGTCGCGCAGACCACCGGCGTCAAGCTGGCCCGCCCGCGCCCGCTGGTCGTGCCGATCCTGCGCGCCGGTCTCGGCATGCTGGACGGCATGGTCCGGCTGCTGCCGACCGCCGAGGTGGGCTTCCTGGGCATGATCCGCAACGAGGAGACCCTCCAGGCCTCCACGTACGCCTCGCGCATGCCGGAGGACCTCTCGGGCCGCCAGGTGTACGTCCTGGACCCGATGCTGGCCACGGGCGGCACGCTGGTCGCGGCGATCCAGGAGCTGATCAAGCGCGGTGCGGACGATGTGACGGCCGTGGTCCTGCTGGCCGCGCCGGAGGGCGTCGAGGTCATGGAGCGTGAGCTCGCGGGTACGCCGGTGACGGTCGTCACGGCGGCCGTCGACGACCACCTCAACGAGCACGGGTACATCGTGCCGGGGCTGGGAGACGCCGGGGACCGGCTGTACGGGGCCGCTGAGTAGCCCTTGGGGGCGCCTGTCAGCATCCCCGGACCGGGCTGTACGGGGGCCGCTGGTCAGCCCTTACGAGGCGCCTGTCAGCACCCCTTCTTCGGAGAAGCCGTCGGCTGTGGGTCCGTCAGGGCCGTGAGTGCGTGCTGGGCGTCCGCCGGCTTCGTCAGGCCCTTGAAGGCGTCGCCCAGGATGAGGTCGAGGTCGGCGCCCTTGCGGCCCGGGTCGGTGCGGTGTTCGGCGTCCGCCAGCTGGGTGCCGAGCACCGCCACCGAGGTGTTCTGGGCGTCGGCGGGGCCGAGCAGTATCCCGGTCCCCTTGACCTTCTTGTCGAACTCCCCGGGCGCGTTGCCCACGTCGCCGATCCGGAAGCCGCGCTTCTTCAGTTCATCGGCGGTGGCCTTGGCGAGGCCGGTGCGCGCGGTGGCGTTGTAGACGTTCACCGTGATCTGGTCCGGCTTGGGCAGGGCCTTCACCTGGGCGGTCGTGGTCGCCGTGGCCGCAGTGCCCGCCTTGGCACGGCAGTCGGTCTTCGAACCGGCCGCCGAGGTCTTCTTGCCGCCGCCGGTGAAGACGTCGATGAGCTGCAGCGTCCCCCAGCCGATCAGGCCGAGCGCGCAGACGGACGCCACCACGGCGGCGACGAGCCTGCCACGGCGGCGCGGCGGGCGCATCCGAGGGTATTTGTCCCCCGTGATCCGGTACTGGCCGCCCATGCCCCGGGGTGTCAGCATGCTCATGGGCGCAGCGTAGTGCGCCTGAGCGGCGATGCCTATTAGATGATCAGTCGATGCCGCTCAGCGGAACCCGAAAGGGTCAACGGCCGTGCCGTGCCGGGTCAGTCGAGTTCGAGCACGCGCGCGTGCAGCACCTGGCGTTGCTGGAGGGCGGCGCGGACCGCGCGGTGCAGGCCGTCCTCCAGGTAGAGATCGCCCTGCCACTTCACGACGTGCGCGAAGAGGTCGCCGTAGAACGTCGAGTCCTCCGCCAGCAGGGTCTCCAGATCGAGCTGCTGCTTGGTGGTCACGAGCTGATCGAGGCGGACCGGGCGCGGCGCGACGTCCGCCCACTGCCGGGTGCTTTCCCGGCCGTGGTCGGGGTACGGCCGGCCGTTTCCGATGCGCTTGAAGATCACACGGAAAGCCTACCGGTCAAGACCTTCCGGGCGCAGCCATGGCGGCGTAGTGCGCGGCCGGAAAAGATCTCGCAAACCACGCAAATGGGGTAGTACGGGGCGTGCCGCATCACCCATTCCCTGTTCGGCGCGGCCCGGCGGAGGCGGCGGGCCCGGCGGCAGGCCTGGCGAGCGGTGGTCCGGGCTGACTGGTGGGTTCGCCTCCGCCGGGGGCGTTCAGCGGTCCTGTTCGTCGGGCCGCCGCTGCGGTTCCGGGTGGCGCTCGTCCGGCTTGGGGGCCGTGGCGCGCCTGGCCTCCGCGCGCAGCAGGGCGCGCAGGACGGCGTACGGATCCTGGGGCATGACGGTGCTCCTTGCGTCGAGCCGGCTGACCTTGCGTGGGGACGCGGGTCCGTCAGCAGCGCAGGACCACCGTGCGGAGCAGGGGAGCGGCGTACGGCGCCGCTGGGCACGCGCGGACGCCGGGCAGGGCGGGTGCCGGGCCGGGGAGGGGCGCGGGGCGCTCGGGTACGTCGGCCTCGTGGACCGCGCGGGCGGGGGGCCGTACGAGCGCGTCGGGGACGTCGGCGCCATCGGTGCCGTCGTGTTCGAAGGTCCCGGCCGCCACGCCGGACGCGGGGGCCGCCAGGGCCTGCGCCTGGGCGGCCGGCACCCACAGGGCGAGGAGCAGGACGAGCACCCGCAGCCAGGCGCGGCTCCGAAGCCAGGCGCGGCTCCGAGGCCGGTCATGGCTGCGGGGGCGGCGCGGGGTCCTGCTCATGACGGGTGTCTCCCCGGGGCGGACGGCAGGTGCAGCACAGGGGGCCGGAGTTCCGCCCGCTCGGCGTAGGTGGCGTGCATGGTGTTGACGCAGGCGGCGGTCGGGGTGGCGGACCCGGGTGGGGACGGCGGTTGGGGTGGCGGTCCAGGGCCGGGACCGGTCGGGGTGGCGGTCCAGGGCCGGGATGGCGGCCAAGGGTGGGGACGGCGGTCGGCGTGGGTCAGACGGTCTTCGGGATCTGCTTGGCCCGGCCGCGGATGCTGAATGCGGTGACGATCTCCACGATGCCCACCACGAGCAGCCAGATGCCGCCGACGAGGGTCAGCACGGCGACCGACTTGAACGGCGAGTCGATCAGCACGATGCCGGCGATGAAGGTGAGGATCCCGAGGCAGATATGCCAGCCGCGGGCGGGCATCCGGGGGTCGGAGGCGGCGGCCAGGGTCTGGGTGATGCCGCGGATCAGCCAGCCGATGCCGATCCACAGGGCGAGCAGCAGGATCGACTGGAAGGGCCCGCGGAAGCAGAACAGGCCCAGCAGGATCGACAGGGCGCCGCTGATGAAGGCCAGCACGCGCAGCGAGGTCGTCATGTGCGTGCCGAAGGCGGAGGCCAGCTGGAAGATGCCGCTGATGAGGAGGTAGAGGCCGAAGAGGACGCCCGCCGCGAGCAGGGAGGCGCCCGGCCAGACCAGGACCAGGATCCCCAGGATCAGCGAGGCGATCCCGGTGCCCAGGACCGTCTGCCAGGCGGCCCGGGACAGGGCGTGCAGGGGCCCCTCGAACGGCGGCTCTGGCTCGTGCTCGCGCCGGCCGCCCCGGGCCTGGGCCGCGTGGACGCTCCGGTCATCGTATTGAGGGCCCTGGTTGGGGCCGCTGCTCGGTACCTCGGTCATGCTTCATGCTGTGAGCGGGCGGCCGGGTCCTGCCATCGGGGGAGGGCCGGTCGGGTGACGGCACCCCGCACCCGGGTCCGAGGCGTTCCGCGTGCCCTGTTTCCCGAAGGTCTTCATTTCCTGGAGATCTTGGCCGACTTGGCCGCGGCCTTCATCTCCTGCTTGTGCGCCCGCACCTTGCCCAGCGACTCGGGCCCGGTGATGTCGGCGACCGAGCGGAAGGACCGCGCCTCGCCGTACGCGCCCGCCGCCTCCCGCCAGCCCTGGGGCGTGACGCCGAGCTGCTTGCCGAGCAGCGCGAGGAAGATCTGGGCCTTCTGCTTGCCGAACCCGGGCAGGTCCTCCAGCCGTTTCAGCAGCTCGGCACCGGTCGGGATGCCCCGCCAGACCGCCTCGGCGTCCCCGTCGTGGTGCTCGACGAGGTACTGGCACAGCTGCTGGATCCGCTTGGCCATCGAGCCCGGGTAGCGGTGTACGGCCGGCTTCTCGGCGAGCAGCGCGGCGAAGGCCTCCGGGTCCATCGCCGCGATCTCGTGCGGGTCGAGGTCTCCGCCGGCCCCGGCGCCGAGCCGGTCGGCGATGGTGCGGGGGCCCTTGAAGGCCCACTCCATCGGCACCTGCTGGTCGAGCAGCATGCCCACCAGCGCGGCGAGCGGGGAGCGCCCGAGCAGCGCGTCGGCCTCCGGGTCCTGGGCGAGATGCAGGGTGACGTCCATGCGTCGATGATCGCCCGCCCGCGCGCGTGACGCAGCCGGGGTGCGCATCGGGGCACCGTGTCGCGAGGTCTCCTCCACCTCTCGCGTACGATCCCTCCACAGAGCTGGAACTTAGGCAAGGCTAACCTAAAGTGAAGGGGATTCCGGGTGACCACCGAGACCTACCGTGACGCCTGGGGCATCCCCCACCTGCGCGCCTCCAGCGCCGCTGAACTCGCGTACGCCCAGGGCCGGGTGACCGCGTTGGACCGCGCCTGGCAACTGGAGGTGGAACGCCACCGGGCCCAGGGCAACTCGGCGTCCTTCCTCGGTGCCGCTGCCGTGTCCTGGGACGTCCTGGTCCGCCGGGCCCGCCTGGACGACACGGCCCGCCGCTGCTTCGCCGCGCTGGACCGCCGGGACCCCGAGACGGCCGACTGGGTCCGCCGTTACGTCGACGGCGTCAACGCGGGCCTGCCGGAGGGCGCCCGCCGCACCCCCGAGTTCGCCCGCGCCGGCCTCACCCCCGGCCGCTGGGAGCCCTGGACCCCGCTGGGCGTCTGGCTCGCGGCACACCTCCTCTTCGCCGGTTTCCCCGCCAAACTCTGGCGCGAGCAGGCGATACGGCACCTCGGGCCCGACGCGGTCGGCCTGTTCGCCACCGACGGGCCCGGCACGGCCGGCAGCAACGGCTGGCTGCTCTCCGGCGCCCGTACGGCGACCGGTCACGCCCTGATCGCGGGCGACCCGCACCGCTTCATCGAGGACCCCGGCGTCTACCAGCAGGTCCGCCTCTCCTGCCCCGAGTTCGACGTCATCGGCCTGGCCGTCCCCGGCGTCCCCGGCATCGCCCACTTCGGCCACACGGGCTCCGTCGCCTGGGCCATCACCAACGCCATGGCCGACTACCAGGACCTCTACCGAGAACGCCTGCGCCGCACCGGCGCCGGCATCGAGGCGCTGGGCCCGGACGGCCACTGGCACCGTGCCACCCGCCACACGGAGACCGTGCACATCGCGGGCGAACCCTCCCTGGAGATCGAGGTGATCGAAACGGCCCGGGGCCCCGTGATAGCCGGCGGCCCGGAGGGCCTGGAGGCGGGGCTCACCCCGGAAGGGCCGTACGGGGCGCAGGCCCCGGAATCGCCGTACGACGCGGAAAGCACCGAGCCGCTGGGCGGAGGGGAGACGGCCGAGCCGCTGGGCGGAGGCAAGACCGACGAGCCACTGCATGAGGCGGAGGTCGCTGAGCTGCTCTACGTCTCACAGGCCGCCGAGCCGCCGTACGCCCCGAAGTCCGCCGTATCGCCGCACGGTCCGCAAGCCGCCGGGCCGCTCTACGACACGAACTCCGCTGCGCCGCCGTACGCCCCGCAAGCCGCCGACGGCGAAGGCGCCCGACCGGGGCCGCCGCCCGCACCCGACGGCGAAACCGTCACCGGTGGTGCGGGTGGGAACGGAATCCTCGCCGAAGGCGGAGCCGAAGCGCTGGCCCTGCGCTATCCACCCAGGGTCACCGCGGACCTCGGCTTCAGTGCCCTCCTCCCCCTCCTCAGGGCCCGCACGGTCCAGGACATCGACCGCGCCCTGGACAACTGGGCCGAACCCGTCAACGTGGTCCAAGCGGCCGACACCGCCGGAGGCACCCTGCACCGCACAGCCGGCCGCGTCCCGCTGCGCGCCGAGGCCAACCTCCGCCACCCGGTCCCCGCCTGGGAACCCGGCCACGAGTGGCACGGCACGCACTGGACGCTGTACGCCGAACCCGAACCGTCCGACGGCATCGCGGTCATGGCCAACCAGCGCACCCTCGCCGCCCCCCTCGGCATCGAGTTCGCCCCACCCCACCGCGCCGACCGCATCCGCGCCCTCCTCCACACCCGCCGCACCTGGACCGCCGACGCCCTGACCGCGATCCACACCGACACCCACCTCGGCTCCGCCGGCCCCCTGCTGGACCACCTCGCCGCCCTCGACAACCTCACCCCCGAGGCCGCCCGCCTGCGCGACCGCCTCCTCGCCTGGGACCGCCGTATGGACGCCGGCAGCACCGACGCGGCGGCCTACTCCGCGGTGCGCGGCGCGGTCGTACGCCACCTCGCGGCGCACCCGGTGTTCGCCCCGCTCGCCGAGCCCCCCGCTTATCCGGAGGTGCTGCTCCCCTGGCTGGCCCTCGTCCCGCGCATCGGCTACGCCCTGGAACACCTGCTGCGGGCCGAGAAGTTGTACGGCATCGACCGCCCCGCCGCCGTCCGCGAGGCCCTGGAGGAGGTGGCCTCCGCGCCCCCGTCCGGCACCTGGTCCGACACCCACCGCCTGGCCCCCTGGCGCGCGCTGCCGGGAGAGCCGTACGACGAACCCGGCCTCGCCGGCGACCACGACTGCGTGCTGTGCACTTCCGCCGTCCCCGGCCTGACCGACCGCGCGGCCCGCGGCCCCGCCGCCCGCTACGTCTGGGACCTGGCCGACCGGGAGAACAGCCGCTGGGTGGTCCCCTTCGGCGCGGACGGCGCCCCCGGCTCACCCCACCACCGCGACCAACTCCCCTTGTGGCTCAAGGGAGATCTGGCCCCGGTCGTCACCGACTGGACCCTGCTGACCCCGCTGGAACGTACCGAGGAAACCCCATGACCGACCTCTTCGAACAGCACACCGACCCCTTCGGCACCGTCCGCATCCGCCCCCTCGACCCGGCGTCCGACGCGGACGTGATCCACACCTGGGTCAGCGAGGAACGCGCCGCCTTCTGGGGCATGACCGGCCTCACCCGGGACCAGGTCGCCGAGATCTACGCCCACATGGCCGGCCTCGACACCCACCACGCCCACCTCGTCACCCTGGACGGCACCCCGGCCGCCCTGTTCCAGACGTACGAGCCGGCCGCCGACCGGGTCGGCGAGTGCTACGACGTGCTCCCGGGCGACCTCGGCGTCCACGTCCTGCTCGCCCCCGCCGGCCCGGCCGGCCCGCGCCCCGGCTGGTCCTCGGCGCTGCTGACAGCGATGGCGACGTACGCGCTGCGCATCCTCGACCGGCGCCGGCTCGTGGTCGACCCGGACGTCCGCAACACCAGGGCGATCGCCCGCTTCGAGCGCGAGGGCTTCGTCCGCGGCCCGGAGGTCGTCCTGCCCGAGGTGGACCTCCCCGACGTGTACCTGCCGGAGAAGCACGCCCAACTCGTCTTCCTGGACCGGTCCGTGGCCTTCCCCGGCGACTAGCCTTCTCTCCGTGCCGCCGACACCGGAAGACCCGACACCGGAAGACCCGACACCGGAAGATCCGACACCGGAGGAGCTGATCGCCCACTACGCCCTCGTACCCATCCCCCGCGAAGGCGGCCTGTACCGGCGCACCTGGACGGGGCCCGCGCGCCCGGACGGACGTCCCGCGGGCACCGCCATCGTCGCCCTGCTCACCGCCGACGACTACTGCGCCCTGCACCGCCTGCCCACCGACGAGATCTGGCACTTCTACCTCGGAGACCCGCTCCACCTGCTGCTCCTCGCCCCCGACGGCACCACCCGCACCGCCGTCCTCGGCCCCGCACCGCTGTCCGGCCAGCACGTCCAGCTGACCGTGCCCGCCCGCACCTGGATGGGCGCGCGGGTCGCCCCGGGCGGCGCGTGGACGCTCTTCGGCACCACGATGGCCCCCGGATTCACCGAAGCGGACTACGAACACGGCGACCCGGCCACCCTGACGGCGCGTTACCCGGCCGAAGCCGTCCGCATCACGGAACTGTCCCGCCCATGAACGCGAACCTTCTCGACGGACAGACCGCCCTGGTGACCGGCGCGGGCGGCGGCATCGGCCGCGCCATCGCCCTGCGCTTCGCCGAGCAGGGTGCGGCGGTGGCCCTGCACTGCCGTACGGCGGTGGACGCGGCCGGTGAAGTGGCGGCCCGGATCCGGGAGTCGGGCGGCGCGGCCGTCGTCCTGCGGGCGGACCTGACGGACGAGGACGCCTGTCACCGCCTGGTCCACGAGACGGCCGACTGGTCCGGCGGCCGCCTCACCGCCCTCGTCAACAACGCGGCCGTACAGCCGGTCCAGCCCCTGCCCGGGATGACGGCGGCCGAGTGGCGCGAGGTCGTCGACACCGACCTCACCAGCGTCTTCGCCTGCACCCAGGCCGCGGCGGACCACATGCGGGCACACGGCGGCGGCACGATCACCCACATCGCCTCCATCGAGGCCGCCCGGCCGGCTCCCGGCCACGCCCACTACAGCGCGGCCAAGGCGGCGGTGGTGATGCACGCGCGCGCGGCGGCTCTGGAGTACGGCCCCGACGGCATCCGCGTCAACACGGTCTCGCCCGGTCTCATCGCCCGCGAGGGGCTGGCGGAGGCCTGGCCGGACGGCGTACGCCGCTGGCTCGCCGCCGCCCCCACCGGCCGCCTGGGCCGCCCCGAGGACGTGGCCGACGCCTGCGTGTTCCTGGCCTCGCCGCTCGCGAGCTGGATCACCGGGCACGACCTGGTCGTGGACGGCGGCATCTCGGCCCGCCCGACGTGGTGAGCAAGCCGGCGGATCTCTGCGTACCTGTACAGAGGCCTGACGAAGGAACAGGGAGGGGACGGGGTGCTGCCGTACGACCACCACCGATGGGCACGACGCCTGACCCTGCTCTGCGCGGGCCTCTTCCTTCTCCTGCTCGGCACCGCCTCCCCGGCGTCGGCCCACGCGGCCCTGCGCACGACCGACCCCACCGACGGAACCGTCCTGCGCACGGCCCCCCGGCAGGTCACCCTCACCTTCACCGAGTCGGTCAGCCTGCTCACCGACTCCTTCCGCGTCTACGACCCCACCAACCACCTCGTGCACACGGGCGCGGCCGGCCACGCCCCCGGCCGCTCGGACACCGCCCGCGTCTCCCTGCCCGCCCGGCTCGCCACGGGCACCTACACGGTCGCCTGGCGGGTGGTGTCGGCGGACAGCCACCCGGTGTCCGGCGCGCTGACGTTCTCCGTCGGTGAACGGACGGCGACCACGGCGACCGGCGTCGTCGGCGACACGGAGAACCCGGCGACGGCGGCCCTGTACAACATCGCGCGCTACCTCGCCTACCTCTCCCTGGCCCTGCTGCTGGGCACGGCCGCGTTCGTCGCGTACTGCCGCCCGCCGAAGGCGGCCCCCCTGCGCACCCCGGCCCTGACGGCGGCCTGGACCCTGATCGCCTCGACACTGGCCCTGTTCGCCCTGCGCGCCCCGTACGAGGAGGGCACGGCACCGGCCCGCGCCTTCTCCCTGACCTCCCTCACCCGTACGGCGACGACCCGCCCCGGCGAACTCCTGCTGGCCCGGCTGGCGTTGCTGCTGCTGGCCGCGGCCACGGTCGCCCTCCTGCGGGCCCGCCGCAGAAGACTCCCGCGCCGCGCGACGCTCGCCGTGGCCGCGACGGTGTCCGTCCCCCTCTCCCTGACCTGGTCGGCGGCCGAACACGCCTCGGCGGGCAGCCAGGTCCCGCTGGCGATCACCTCCGCCACCCTCCATCTGCTCGCCATGGGCGCCTGGCTGGGCGGGCTGGCCGCGCTCCTGCGGACCCTGTCCCGCACCCCGTCCCTGCCCCTGTCGGTCCCGGCCCGTTTCTCCCGCCTGGCCCTCACCTCGGTGACGGTGCTGGCGGTGACCGGCGTCTACCAGTCCTGGCGGGGCCTGGGCTCCTGGCAGGCCCTGACGGACACGACGTACGGCCGTACCCTGCTGGTCAAACTGGCCACGGTGGCCGTACTCCTGCTGGCGGCGGCCTGCTCCCGCAGCTGGATCGCCCGCGCGACCCGGTCCCGGGCACAGACGCACACGACGACCCCGGCCCCGGCCCGCATCCCGGAACCGGTGACGGGCCCCCCGCTCCCGGAGGAACCCCCGAAGCCGCCCGCACCCGCGCCGCTCCCCCTTCCCCTCCTGCGCCGCTCGGTGCTGGCGGAGGCGGCCGTGGCGATGGTGGTCCTGGCCGTGACGACGCTCCTGACGAGCACGGTGCCCGGCCGCACGGCCACCGAGGCGGCGGAACCGGGCGGACCGGTGGCCGGCATTCCGACGGCGTCGGTGACGACGATCCCCTTCGACACCGGCACCCCGGGCGGCCACGGCAGGCTCCAGGTCACCCTGGACCCGGGCCGGGTGGGCCGGTCCTCCGTCCAGGCCGTGGTCTACGGCCCCGACGGCGGCCTGTCCACGGTCCCCGAACTCCGCATCACCCTCACCCTCGCCGCTCAGCGCGTAGGCCCCCTGGACACCAGGGTCACCGACCGGGGCGGCTACTGGGCCACCGACTCCTTCACCCTCCCGATCCCGGGGACCTGGACGATGAAGGCGACGGTACGGATCTCGGACGTGGACCAGGTGACGGTGTCGGCGCCGGTGCGGGTGGCGCGGTAGGTCACGGGCCGGAACATGCCGGAACATGCCGGAACATGCCGGAACATGCCGGAACATGCCGTCGATCTCCTCGGCGCAGATCACGCCCCGCTCGCTCCATACGGCGAGGACGGGACGGCCGGTGCCCGACCCGCGTCCCAGGAGGAGCGGCGGGACTGGCCGGCCAGGACCGGCCGGTGCAGGCCGAGTTGTGCGGCCTCGGCCACGGCCGCGACATCGGCGACCGGCGCTGTGCGAACGGGCCCGCGTACGCCCTGGTCAGGACGCACGCGGGCCCGTTGTCCGGGAGGGGGGATCGGTCTCCCGCCGGAGTACCGGTCAGCTCAGCCGGTAGCCGTTGTAGCCGTATCCGATCTTGACGCGGGAGGCCAGCGGGTGGGAGACGTCGCCCGTGCCCCGGTACAGCCACAGGTTGCCGCTGCTGTCGCGGGCGATCAGGTCGGAGTGACCGTCGCCGGTCATGTCCCCGTTCATCACGTACGCGGTGTAGTGGAAGCCCCAGCCGATCTTCACGCGGGACGCCAGCGGGTGCGACGGGGCGCCGGTGCCCTTGTACAGCCACAGGTTCCCGGAGGAGTCCTGGGCGAGCAGGTCGAGCTTGCCGTCGCCGGTGAAGTCGCCCTTGCCGAAGATGTCGGCGCCGTACGTGTTCCAGCCGTAGCCGAGCTTGGCGCGCGAGCCGAAGGTGCCGTGGCCGGTGCCCGGGTAGAGCCAGAAGTTGCCGCTGGAGTCGACGGTCAGCAGGTCCTGGTGGCCGTCACCGGTGACGTCGCCGGGCGCGAGCATGACCTTCATGGCGTTCCAGCCGGAGCCGATCCTGGTGACGTCGGCATTGCCGGTGGACAGGTTGAGGTGCTGCCAGTACAGGGTGCCGTCGGTGGTGCGCACCAGCAGGTCGGCGTAGCCGTCGCGGTCGAGGTCGGCCTGGCGCACCAGGTTGACCCCGCTCCAGTCGCCGAGCGGGATCCGGGTCCCGAAGGAGGTGCCGCGCGAGTCGTACTCGTAGCCCTGGCCGTTGGAGGCGATCGCGAACATGTCCGCGCGGCCGTCACCGCTCAAGTCGGTGTCGTCGATGCGCGGTTCGGTCGCCCCGACGTACCTGCTCAGCTTCGTGAAGACGCTGTACGAGCCCTGGGCCACACAGTCCTGCACGCCCCACGACACGACACCGACGACACGTCCGCCCACGACCAGCGGGCCGCCGGAGTCGCCGTTGCAGCTGGCGACGGTTCCGCTGTCGGAGCCGCTGGCCGGCGCACCGACGCAGGTCATGGCGCCCGCGACGAAGTCGCTGCCGTAGTAGGCCGAGCAGGTCGAGTCGGCGTTCACCGGCACGGTGGCCTTCTGCAGGGTCTGCGAGATGTCCTGGTTGGTGGAGCTGGTGCGCCCCCAGCCGTAGATCTGCGCCTGGGTGCCCGCCTTGTACGACGTGGTGTCGTCGGAGGTGGTGATGGGCAAGGGCTTGGCGCTGATCGGGTTGGGCAGGGTCAGCACGGCGACGTCGTTGACGGCGGTTCCGGTCGAGGTGATCTTGAACGAAGAATCGTTCCACTGACGCCAGACGCCCGTCACCGTGCCGCCGTGGAAGTCGGTGGTGTTGGTCGACGGGTCGGTGGTCGGCAACTGGCTGGTGCCGTAGATGATCGCGCCGTTGTTGTGCCAGTCGTAGCCCGAGACGCAGTGTGCGGCGGTGAGGATCTTCGTGGGCGACACGACGGTGCCGCCGCAGAAGAAGCCGACATCGTCACTGGTGTCGGAGGTGCCCTTGTCGTCGTAGTACCACAGCTGCACCATCCACGGGGCCGTGGAGATGCTGGTGGTCGTACCGCCGATGACGTGCGGGGCGACGGTGCCGGAAGCCGACGGCTGCGGATCCTGACCGGTGGCGGTGGCGGTGGCGGTGGCGGTGGCGGTGGCGGTGGCGGACGGTGCGCCCGTGCGCGCGGCGGGCCGCAGGCTTGCAGGGGTGTTGGCGGCCGGCGCGGTGAGCGCGCCGTGCACGCGGGCGGTGAGCTGCGACGCGCTGATGCCGCCGTGGCCCTGGACGCCGATGCCTGTCGGCAGCGGCGTCGCTTGGGCGGGCGCCATGACCAACGCGCCGGCACCGCCGAGGAACAGCGTGGCGGCGGAGCGTACGGCTATCCGGCCCCGGCGACTGTGCTTCTTGCCTCTGTGGGCAGGGGACACTCAAGTCTCCTGTGATGAAGATGCTGGAGGGGGGGTGGCATCGAACAGAGGCGGCCGATGCTACTTCCGTCTCACTGATTTTCACCAGACTCATACGCAACAGAAACTTGACGTCTCCGCCGCCGCCGGATCGCGAACGGGCCTGAGATGAAGAACAGTTGCTGTGGGAGAGGGGGAGCCGGCGTACGTGTGACCGTGCGGCTTGGCGTCAGCGACGGTCCGTGGCGCGGATGGGGACGCTGTCGCTGACGGGTTCGCCGGAGTGTGTGCACAGGCTGTGGATCGTGCAACGCACACAACCCCGCCCGGCGTCTGCTGCGGTGGAGCGGGTGATGGCGGAGGTTTCGGACGACGCTGGACGGGGGTGAATGTCACCAGAACCGAGACCGGCGCGGGTCGGGTCAGACCTTCCTGACGACGATCGAGTTCGGGACCAGCTTCTCCAGGTCGTCCACGCCCGAGGTGAAGACGGTGACCTGCCCTTTCTGCTGTCGGGCGATGGCGGCGAGCACCGCGTCGATCGCGTACTCGTGGCCGTGGAGCTTGGCGGCGGACAGGAGCCGACGGGCCTGGCGGGCCTCGTCCTTCCCGATGTCGGCGACTTTGAGTCGCGAGAGCACCCAGTCCCAGCGCTGCTCGGTGGTTCTGCCGTCGTACGCCTCGACCAGCGTCATGGGGGACGTGACTACCTCGGCTTCGCCCCGGGCCGCGAGGTCGAGCCAGGCGATCATCTTCCGGTCGCCGCGCACAGCGAGAGACAGAGCCTCACAGTCGAGTACGAAGACGCGCAGTGGTCGCTGCCCGTAATCACCGGCCCGCTTCTTCAGGCGGCCTCTATCGACTTGCCCGCCCCGAAGTGGACGGCGACGAGGCCGCCGTGGACCTCGCCGAGATGGTCCTGCGCATGCTGGGACTGTCGGCGCAGGACGCCCACGAGGTCGCCCGGCGCCCCTCCCCGACCTCGACTGATCCCGGTCATCCCCGGCGCGACCCCGACGAGCACGTTGCCTTCGCCCTGGAGAAATGGCGCTGTGGTGACCGTGCTGCTGGTGGGCCCCACCGAGTCACCGATCAGGGAACTGCAACCAAAACTGCAACCACACACGTCGAAGGGCCCCACCGTGAACGGTGGGGCCCTTCGACAACGTGCCCGGTGAGGCACTGGCGGAGGATACGAGATTCGAACTCGTGAGGGGTTGCCCCCAACACGCTTTCCAAGCGTGCGCCCTAGGCCTCTAGGCGAATCCTCCGCCGGAAACATTACATGACCGAGGGGAGTGCTCGCGAACCCGTTCCCGCAGGCCCGGATCGGGAGGGGGCGTGGTGCGTGATCGGGTACTGGGCGGGGGCCGGGATCGGGTACTGTGGGCGCAGCCCCTCACGCGGCGCTATCTGACTGAACTCCCCCAGGGCCGGAAGGCAGCAAGGGTAGGTCGGCTCTGGCGGGTGCGTGGGGGGCCCTTCTTTTTCCCGGGTTGTCAGTGGGCGCCTATAACCTCGTATGCGTGTCGTCTCTCGCGCTGTACCGCCGCTATCGCCCGGAGACCTTTGCCGAGGTCATCGGGCAGGAGCATGTCACCGACCCGCTGCAGCAGGCGCTGCGGAACAACCGGGTCAATCACGCGTACCTGTTCAGCGGTCCGCGCGGCTGCGGCAAGACGACCAGCGCGCGCATCCTCGCCCGCTGCCTGAACTGTGAGCAAGGTCCCACGCCGACCCCCTGCGGCGAGTGCCAGTCCTGCCGGGACCTCGCCCGCAACGGTCCGGGATCCATCGACGTCATCGAGATCGACGCCGCTTCCCACGGTGGTGTGGACGACGCTCGTGAGCTGCGGGAGAAGGCCTTCTTCGGCCCCGCGAGCAGCCGCTACAAGATCTACATCATCGACGAGGCCCACATGGTCACGTCGGCCGGCTTCAACGCGCTGCTGAAGGTCGTCGAGGAGCCGCCGGAGCACCTCAAGTTCATCTTCGCCACCACCGAGCCCGAGAAGGTCATCGGGACGATCCGGTCGCGGACTCACCACTACCCCTTCCGGCTCGTCCCGCCGGGGACCCTGCGGGAGTACCTCGCCGAGGTGTGCGGGCGGGAGGACATCCCCGTCGAGGAGGGTGTGCTGCCGCTCGTCGTGCGAGCCGGTGCCGGTTCCGTGCGTGACTCCATGTCCGTCATGGACCAGCTCCTCGCCGGTGCGGGTGCGGACGGTGTGACGTATGCCATGGCCACCTCCCTCCTCGGGTACACCGACGGCTCGCTCCTCGACTCCGTCGTCGAGGCCTTCGCCACCGGTGACGGCGCCGCCGCCTTCGAGGTGGTGGACCGCGTCATCGAGGGCGGCAACGACCCGCGCCGCTTCGTCGCCGATCTGCTGGAGCGGTTGCGGGATCTCGTGATCCTCGCCGCTGTCCCCGACGCGGTGGACAAGGGGCTCTTCGACGCTCCCGCCGACGTCCTGGAGCGCATGCAGGCCCAGGCGTCCACGTTCGGCGCCGCCGAGCTGAGCCGTGCCGCCGACCTGGTCAACGAGGGCCTGACGGAGATGCGCGGCGCCACCTCGCCCCGCCTCCAGCTGGAACTCATCTGCGCGCGCGTGCTGCTCCCCGCCGCCTACGGCGACGAGCGCTCCGTGATGGCCCGCCTCGACCGCCTGGAGCGTGGCGTCAACTTCTCCGGCGGCGGTGGCGCGCCCGCCATGGGGTACGTCCCCGGGCCCGAGGCCCATGGCCAGGGCGGCGGTGCGCCGGTTCCGCCCGGTGGCGGTCCCGCCGCGGCTCGGGCTGCCGTCCGCGCGACGGGCGCTCCGGCCGGCGCCCCCGCTCCGGTCGCCGCCCCCGATCCGGCCGCCTCCGGTGCGTCGTACGGCGCTGCCCCGGTCGCGCCCGTCCACGGTGGCGCTGCCGCTCCGGCCGCCCCGCAGCCCGCCCCGGCTCCCGAGCCCGCTCCCGCGGCCACCCCCGCCCCTGCCCCCGTCCCGCAGCCCGCCGCCGCCCAGGCCCAGCCCCCTGCCGCCCCCGGCGCCTGGCCCATGGCCGCTCCGGCCGGCAGCGGCCGGCGCCCCGCCGGGGCATGGCCCACGGCCGCGCAGGCGGGCGGACAGCAGGGCCAGGCCCCGGGCCGCGGCCCCGCTCAGCCACAGCACCAGCCGGGCCGGGCCCCCACGGCCCCCGCATCCGCCCCCGCATCCGCCTCCGCCTCTGCCCCGACGGCCCCAGCCGCCCCCGCTCCGGTCGCCACCGCGCCCACCGCCCCGGCCGGCGGCCTCGACCCCCGCGCGCTCTGGCCGAACATCCTGGAGGCGGTCAAGAACCGCCGCCGCTTCACCTGGATCCTGCTCAGCCAGAACGCCCAGGTGACCGGCTTCGACGGCACGACGCTCCAGCTCGGCTTCGTCAACGCCGGCGCCCGTGACAACTTCGCGGGCAGCGGCAGCGAGGACGTGCTGCGGGCGGCGCTGGCCGAGCAGTTCAACGTGCAGTGGAAGATCGAGGCGGTCATCGATCCGTCCGGCGGCTCCGCGCCCCCGGCGACGGGCGGCGCCCAGGGCTACGGCGGTGGCTACGGCGGCGCTCCCGCCGCAGGCGCGGGCGGTGGCTACGGCGCCCCGGCCGCACCCCGTCCCGCGGCTCCCCAGGCGGCCCCGCAGGCACCGGTGTCCGCGCAGCCCGGCCCCGCGTCCGCCACGGCGGCACCCGCCCCGGCCCCCCGGCCCGTCTCCGCCCCCGAGCCGCCGCCCGTCGCCCCCGAGGACGACATCCCCGAGGACGACGACCCCGACCTGGACGAGTCGGCCCTCTCCGGGCACGAACTGATCGTGCGGGAGCTGGGCGCGACGGTGGTGGAGGAGTTCTCGAACGAGTGACGAGGGCCTCATCGGCCTCGGCCCCATCGGCCCCGGTCGGCGGCAAGCGCCCTCCTCTCCGGAGGAAGGCCTTCGGAGCAAGGCCTTCGGAACAAGGCGGAGCAAGGCCTTCGGAGGAAGGCCTTTGGAGGAAAGCCCAACAAACCCGGCCCCCGACCTTCGGCAACCTTGCCATTAGGCTGACCCCGTGAAGGTCCTCGTCATCGGCAGCGGCGCCCGCGAACATGCCCTGTGCCGCTCCCTGTCCCTCGACCCCGCCGTCACGGCGCTCCACTGCGCCCCCGGCAACGCCGGCATCGCCGAGGTCGCCGAGCTGCACCCGGTCGACGCGCTCGACGGCAAGGCGGTGGCCGAGCTGGCCACGGGCCTCGGCGCCGAGCTGGTCGTCGTCGGCCCGGAGGCCCCGCTGGTCGCCGGGGTCGCCGACGCCGTCCGCGAGGCGGGCATCCCCGTCTTCGGCCCGTCCAAGGAGGCCGCGCAGCTGGAGGGGTCCAAGGCCTTCGCCAAGGACGTCATGGCGGCGGCCGGGGTACCGACCGCCCGCTCCTACGTCTGCACGACCGCCGAGGAGATCGCCGAGGCCCTCGACGCCTTCGGCGCGCCCTACGTCGTCAAGGACGACGGCCTCGCCGCCGGCAAGGGCGTCGTCGTCACCGAGGACCTCGACACGGCCACGGCGCACGCCGCCGGCTGCGAGCGGGTGGTCATCGAGGAGTTCCTCGACGGCCCCGAGGTGTCCCTTTTCGCCATCACCGACGGCGAGACGGTCCTGCCGCTCCAGCCCGCTCAGGACTTCAAGCGCGCCCTGGACGGCGACGAGGGTCCGAACACCGGAGGCATGGGCGCGTACTCGCCGCTGCCGTGGGCCGACCCGAAGCTGGTCGACGAGGTGCTGGAGACGGTGCTGCAGCCGACCGTGGACGAGCTGCGCCGCCGTGGCACGCCCTTCTCCGGTCTGCTCTACGCCGGTCTGGCGATCACCGGCCGCGGGGTCCGGGTCATCGAGTTCAACGCCCGTTTCGGCGACCCCGAGACCCAGGTCGTGCTGGCCCGTCTGCGGACTCCGCTGGCCGGGATCCTGCACGCCGCCGCCACCGGCACCCTCGCCGATCTGGCGCCTCTGCGCTGGAGCGAGGACGCGGCCGTGACCGTCGTCGTCGCCTCGCACAACTACCCCGGCACCCCCCGCACCGGCGACCCGGTCACCGGTCTGGACGAGGTGGCCGCCGAGGACGCCCCGCACGCGTACGTGCTGCACGCCGGGACCAGGCAGGACGGCGACACCGTCGTCAGCGCGGGCGGGCGTGTGCTGTCCGTCACGGCCACCGGCACGGACCTGACCGAGGCGCGCGAGCGGGCGTACCGGGCGGTGGGCCGGATCCGGCTGGACGGCTCCCAGCACCGCACCGACATCGCCGCGAAGGCGGCGCGGGACGCGCAGGCGACCGCCTGACCTGCCCGCACCTGATGCAGGCCCCGGATCCACGATCCGGGGCCTGATCCTTGCTGTCTGTCACCCACCTCTGACCAAAGCCATTCCATCGAGTGAGCAATCGCCCATATGGATGACGCGGACCGGGGCCCCAACTAGGGTGCCGCGCAAGCCTTCCGGACGTTCCGGCACTTGGCCCACCGGCATTGCGATGTCAGTGGCGGGTGCCACAGTGGGGGAGTGAGCACCACCAGGCAAGCACGGCAACGGCAGCGAGGGGGTGAGGTCGGCACGTGAGCGGAATCGGTGTGGAGGCGGGCGCGCAGGCCGCGCGCTCCCGGGCGCTGGCCGTCCTGCGGGTCCGGGGCCGGGCGCTGGCCGCGGCCCTGCTGCCCGCGGGCGTCGCGGTGATCCTGCTGGTCGGCGGCTCCACGGGTCATCTGGTCGGCCCCGGCTGGGACGCCGCCCGGATCGCGGTGAGTGCGCTCGCCCTGCTGGTGCTGCCGGCCGCCGCCGCCGTCGCCCTGGTCGTGGCCCGCGCCCGTCCCGCCACGACGCCCACGGTGCCGGTCCCGGAGGAGTCCGCCCCGGACCTGTACCGGATGGTGCGCGACCTCGCCGACCGGCTGGACGTCCCGGCCCCCTCGGCCGTGGCGCTCACCCCGGACTGCGACAGCTGGCTGGAGGACCGTACGCACGCGGCCCACGGCCCGCCGGCCCGCTCGGCGCCCGACGAGATAGCGGGACCCCACGGCTCCCCGGCCCACCGCCGTACGCCGGTCGCGCCGGTCCTCGTGATCGGCTCCCCGTTCCTGTGGTGGATGCGCGTCGGCGAACTGCGCGCCGTCCTCGCCCCGGTCGTCGCCGGTACGGGACCTTCGGCGCACCCCGACATAGCGGCCGCGCGGCGATTCGTGCGCGGGCTGGACGCGGCGCTCGCGGTCGCCTCGGCGCCCGGCCGCGGCCCGCTGGCCCGGGTGGCGTGTGCGGCGCTCGGCTGGGTGGCCGGGCTTCTGCTGCGCGGCTGCCGGGAGCACGCGACGCAGATGGAGCGCGGGGTCGCGGCGGCCGCGGCCGAGCGGGCCCAGGCGGTGGACTACGGCCTGAGGATCGTCGCCCAGGAGCAGGTCGGCCTCGCCTACGCCGGCTGGGACCGGCTGCTGACCCGGGTCGCGCTGCCGGCCTGGCGCATGGGCCGCTGGCCGTCCCGGCTGGACGCGGGCGTGGTCGCGGCGCTCACCGAGCTGTCCCGGCGCGACCGGCTGGCCGAGGGCTTCGCCTCCCGGCTCGGCGAGCGTCCGGCCTGCGATCTGCTGGAGGAGCCCGGCGTGGTGGACGAGGCCACCTCGCTGCTCGCCGCCCGTCTCTTCCACGGCGGCCCCGCCGAGCCCGGCCCCGACTGGGCGCCGGTGGACTGGCAGGCGTATCCGGAAGAGGTCGTGGACCGCACCTGGCGCGCCGAGGCGGCCCGGCTGCACCGCGTCCTGGACTCCCTGGGCGTGCGCCCCGCCGTCGACCCCATGGCCCCCGACCCCGGCGGCCCCACCCTGGCCCGCGTCCTGGACCACCTCGCCGAGCCGTCCGCCGTCATGCCGCACCAGTCCCCCAGCGCGGCCGAGGAGGCGCCCCTTGAGGGCATGTACGAGGACGACGAGGACACGGACCCCGGCACCGAGCGCAGCGCCGCCCTCGCCGCCGGCCTGAGTGCCGAACTGGCCCGCGAGGAGGCCGGCGCCCCGAGAGGCGCGACCAGCGCGGGCCGGGGCCCCGAGAGCGCCCTGTGGGACGACGACTGTCTGCCCCTCTTCCCGCTGCAGCCCCCGCGCACCGGCCGCGATCTGCTCGCCGACCACGTCACGGCGATGGTGTGCTGTGCCGCCGTCGACACCGCCGGCGCGGTCCCCGCCCTGGACTGGCTGGACGGCCCCTCCCTGCTGCTGGACGGCGAGCGGGCCTGCGACCTGGCGCCCAGAGTGCTCAGCCTGATCGAGGAGGGGGACCCGGGCCCGCTGCGCGACTGGCTGGCCACCACCGGGATACGCCCCGAGAAGCCCGTACGACTCGTCTGACGAATGTCATATGAACGGAAGCCCTGACTTCCACTTCAGGTCAATTCGCAACGACTAGTGACCGAGCGCGTGCGTTATGTGATGTGCTGGGTGCGACCACGCATCTGGCAAAGGCGTGCGACATACGACAGCACGGCCGAGCACGGTGAGCACAGCAGATACCACCGAGCACAGCAGACGTCACCGAGCACAGCGAGTACCAAGCAAACACCACGAGTACAGCGAGTACCACCGAGTACAGCGAGTACCACCGAGCACAGCGAGTACCACCGAGCACAGCGAGCACCACCGAGACAGGGACGACACGGGGGACCTGAGGGAGGGGAGCGATCATGGCCTCGGAGCACATCCGCCGCTGGGAATCCGGAGCACTCGCGCACGCCGTCACGGACCCCTTCGGCCAGGGCCCGGTGCCCTGGCTGCGCGGCAGTGAGACCTACTTCGACGACACCGGTCACGTCGTGCCCTGGTACGTCGACCCGAGCCCGCAGCAGCCCACCGGCGTGCGCCCCGCCCCAGGCTCCGCTCCCGGCCCCGCCCCCCGGGTGCCCGGCCCCCGCTCGGCCGACGACGTGCACCGCCAGATCAAGGGCTTCACCTCCACCGGCGCGGTCGCCCCCGGCGAAGCGATCGACTTCCGCGTCACGGTCGACCCGCCGCAGGAGTTCAGCGTCGACATCTACCGGATCGGCCACTACGGCGGCGACGGCGCGAAGAAGATCACCACCAGCCCCCGGCTGTCCGGCATCGTCCAGCCCGCGCCGCTGACCGCCGACCGCACGGTCTCCTGCCACCACTGGTGGCTCTCCTGGCGGCTGCAGGTGCCCGCCCACTGGCACATCGGCGCCTACGTGGCCGTCCTCACCACTGTCGACGGCTATCGCTCCCACGTGCCGTTCACGGTCCGCGACGACCACCCCGCCGACCTGCTCCTGCTGCTGCCGGACATCACCTGGCAGGCGTACAACCTCTACCCGGAGGACGGCCGCACCGGCGCCAGTCTCTACCACGCCTGGGACGAGCGGGGCCGACTGCTCGGCGAGGCCGACGCGGCGACCACGGTGTCCTTCGACCGGCCGTACGCGGGCGCGGGCCTCCCGCTCCACGTCGGCCACGCCTACGACTTCATCCGCTGGGCCGAGCGCTACGGCTACGACCTCGCCTACGCCGACGCCCGCGATCTGCACGCGGGCCGCGTCGACCCCACCCGCTACCGGGGCCTGGTCTTCCCCGGCCACGACGAGTACTGGTCGGTGCCGATGCGCCGGGCCGTCGAGGACGCCCGCGACCGGGGCACCTCACTGGTCTTCCTGTCCGCCAACACCATGTACTGGCAGGTCGAGTTGGGCCCGTCCCCGGCCGGCGACCCGGACCGGCTGCTGACCTGCCGCAAGCGCAAGGGCCCCGGAAGGCCGGTGCTGTGGCGGGAGGTCGACCGGCCCGAGCAGCAGCTCGTCGGCATCCAGTACGCGGGCCGGGTGCCCGAGCCCGCCCCGCTGATCGTCCGCAACGCCGGCCACTGGCTGTGGGAGGCGACGGGCGCGCACGAGGGCGACGCGATCGACGGCCTGGTCGCCGGCGAGGCCGACCGCTACTTCCCGCGCACCCCGCTGCCCGAGCACGACGAGCGCATCCTGCTCGCCCACTCCCCCTACACCGACACCGCCGGTGCCCTGCGCCACCAGGAGACCTCCCTGTACCGCGCCCCGTCCGGCGCCTGGGTCTTCGCCTCCGGCACCTTCGCCTGGTCCCCGGCCCTGGACCGCCCCGAGCATGTGGACCCCCGCATCCAGCGCGCCACGGCGAATCTCCTGGACCGCATCTGCAAACGCGACTGACCCCCGGCGATCCACCCACCCGACACCCGCCACGACCCCCTGGCCGAAACCGATCGCCCCCATAAGGGAGAATCGAGGCACTTGGACAGAACCACGGGGAGGAACCGTGTCCGGATTCGTAGAAAAGCCCGAGCCGATTCAGGTTCCGGGCCTGGTGCACCTGCACACCGGAAAGGTGCGCGAGCTGTACCAGAACGAGGCGGGCGACCTCGTGATGGTCGCCAGCGACCGCATGTCCGCCTACGACTGGGTGCTGCCCACGGAGATCCCCGACAAGGGCCGCGTCCTCACCCAGCTCTCCCTGTGGTGGTTCGACCAGCTCCGTGATCTCGCCCCGAACCACGTCATCAGCACCGACGTGCCCGAGGGCGCCCCGGCCGACTGGCAGGGCCGCACCCTGATCTGCAAGTCCCTGCGGATGATCCCGGTCGAGTGCGTGGCCCGCGGCTACCTCACCGGCTCGGGCCTGCTGGAGTACAACGAGTCCCGTACGGTCTGCGGCCTCGCCCTTCCCGAGGGGCTCGTCGACGGCTCGGAGCTGCCCGCCCCGATCTTCACCCCGGCCACCAAGGCCGAGGTCGGCGAGCACGACGAGAACGTCTCCTACGAGGAGGTCGCCCGCCAGGTCGGCGCCGACACCGCAGCCCAGCTGCGCCAGGCCACCCTCGCGGTGTACTCCCGCGCCCGGGACATCGCCCGCGACCGGGGCATCATCCTGGCCGACACCAAGTTCGAGTTCGGTTTCGACGGCGACACCCTCGTCCTCGCCGACGAGGTCCTCACCCCGGACTCCTCCCGCTTCTGGCCGGCCGACCAGTGGGAGCCGGGCCGTGCGCAGCCGTCGTACGACAAGCAGTTCGTGCGGGACTGGCTGACCTCGGCGGCCTCCGGCTGGGACCGGAAGAGTGAGCAGCCCCCGCCGCCGCTGCAGGAGGAGGTCGTCCAGCAGACCCGGCAGAAGTACGTGGAGGCGTACGAGCGCCTGACCGGCCTGAGCTGGGCGTAACGCAAAAGGCCCCCGGGGAACCGGGGGCCTTGCTGGAGCGGACGACGAGGCTCGAACTCGCGACCTCAACCTTGGCAAGGTTGCGCTCTACCAACTGAGCTACGTCCGCACTGCGCCGTGGCGCGAGAGCAACTATACCCAACCTCGCTCGCGTGCGAGACGCACCGCCGCATGACGGTTCTCGGCGCCGAGCTTCGTGACGGCCGAGGAGAGGTAGTTCCGCACGGTCCCCGGCGACAGCGCGGCCCGCTCGGCGATCTCCGCGACCGGCGCTCCGTCGGCGGCCAGCTCCAGCACCTCGGCCTCCCGCGCGGTCAGCGGCGAGTCCCCGGCGGAGATCGCGTCGGCCGCCAACTCCGGGTCCACATAGCGGCTTCCGGCGTGCACGGTACGGATGATCTCGGCGAGCCGCTGGGCGCTGACGGTCTTCGGGACGAACCCGCGCACACCGGCCGCGAGCGCCCGTTTCAGGTGGCCGGGCCGCCCGTGCCCGGTGACGATCAGCACCTGGCAGCCGGGCAGCTCGGCGCGCAGGGATGTGGCGACCTTCACACCGTCGGCGCCCGGCATCTGAAGATCGAGCACGGCCACGTCGGGCGCGTGGGCCCGCGCCATCGCCAGCGCCTCGGGCCCGTCGGCCGCCTCCGCGACGACGAGGAGATCGTCCTCCAGTGACAGCAGCGCGGCCAGGGCGCCCCGGATCAGATGCTCGTCGTCGGCGAGCAACAGCCGTACCGGCGCGCTCATGATGTGACTCCTCTCACAGTTTCCAGGGGTACATCGGCCACCACCCGGAACCGGTCCCGGTCGCCGACGAGCCCCGCCTGAAGCGTCCCGCCCACGGCGGCGAGCCGTTCCTTCAGACCCGCGAGCCCCGAGCCGCCGCTGTCGCGCGGGCCGGCCGCACCGTCGTTCTCCACCGTCAGTACTACCCGCCCCTCCAGCACCCGCAGCCCCACCTCACACCGTCCGGCGTCACCGTGCCGCAGCACGTTGGTGGTCGCCTCACGCACCACCCAGCCGAGCGCGGACTGCACCTCGGTGGGCAGCCCGGCCGTCTCCGCACGGACCTCACAGTCGATCCCGGCGGCCGCCAACACGCCCTGCGCGCCCGCGAGTTCGACCCCGAGGTCGGCCTCCCGGTAGCCGCGTACGACGGCCCGCACCTCGCGCTGGGACTCCTGCGCGATGCGCTGCACCTCGATCATCTGCTCCACCGCCTCCGGCCGTCCGCGCCGGGCCAGTTGGACGGCCAGCTCGCTCTTCAGCGAGATCACGGACAGGTTCCGCCCCAGCACGTCGTGCAGATCCCGGCCGAACCGCAGCCGCTCCTCGGCGACGGCGAGCCGGGCCTCGACCTCGCGGGCGCGTTCCGCCTCCCACAGCACGGACAGGGTCCAGGCGCCGCAGCGGCCGGTGATCAGGGAGAAGCCCGCGGCGAAGGCGGTCACCAGCCCGGTGGCGAATACCCCGGGACCGGTGGGGCGCGGAACCACGACGGCGGCCGTGACCAGCACCGACAGCCCTCCGAACCGGACCAGGAAGCGCCGGATCGGCACGGTCAGCGCGTACAGCATCCCGAACGTGATGAGCACGGCTCCGAGAGCGAGCGGGGTGGTGCCCGGGTCGGCCCCGCCGACCGCGCGCAGCGCCGCCGTCACCGCGACCCCGGACCCCAGCAGGACGGCGGCGCCCCGCTGGGCGCGCGGCGCCAGGGCGGCGCGCCCGAGGTAGTGGTCGAGCGCGGGCCGCAGCAGCCGGGCGGCGGCCGCGCACTGCAACAGGTTCACGGCGACGAGCAGCCCGGCGAGGACCATCGGCACGGGCCGCCGGTGCAGCCCGCCGACGAGCGGGAACAGCAGCCAGGTGAGCGAGAACACCCAGATGCTGGCATGCCAGGTGATCAGGCTCTGCAGCTCGACGCGCTCGGCCTTGCTCCGGTCCCGCCAGTGCCGCTGCTGCCACCGCCGTATCCGACCCACCATGTACGTTCCCCCGTACGTCAGCGCCGTGGTTCCCAGCGGAACCACCGTCGTACAGCAAACACCGCCACGATGATCCAGGCCAGCGCGGTCGCCACCGTGCCGAGCGCCTCGTACGCGCTCAACTGGCCTGTCCAGCCCGCGCCGACCAGCCGGACGGCGGGGGACAGCGGGAGGAGTTCGCAGACGGAGGCGAGCTTCTCCGGCATGACCTGGGTGGGGAACATGATCCCCGAGCCGCTCATCGAGACGAACACCAGCGGCAGCGCGGTGACTTGGCCGCTCTCGACGCTCCGGGTGAAGGACGAGGTGAGCGCGGCCAGCGCGGCGCTCAGCACGAGCCCCGCCACCAGCCCCAGCAGGGTCAGGTACGGCGCCTTGGGCGCGCCGGTGTGCAGCAGCACCGCGCAGCCCGTGCACAGCAGTAGGGCCTGGGCGAGGCCGAGGGCGACGGCCGGCAGGGCCGTGCCGGTGAGGATCTCGGCGTCGGAGAGTTCGCCGGTGCGCAGCCGCTTGAGGACGAGTTCCTCGCGGCGGGCGACGTAGGCGTTGACCAGGGAGGTGTAGACGGCGAAGAGGAAGGCGAAGCCGATCGCGGCCGTCATCATCACCGCGCCGATGCTCAGCCCCTGCTTCTCCAGGTCCAGCTGCGCGACGGCCGGCCGCACGCTGAACGGCAGCAGCAGCGGTAGGCAGAGCGCCGTGAACACGACACTGCGGTTGCGCCCCAGGAGGGCGAGTTCGGCGCGGGCCAGCGCCCGGAGCCGCCGGCCCGCCGGCGCCCATGCGATCCCGCTCATGCCGCCACCCCCTCCCGCGCGATACCCAGAAACGCCTCTTCCAGCGAGGCCGACCGCACATCGAGCCCACGCAGTTCCACCCCGGCCCGCTCGGCCCAGATCAGCACGCCGGTCGCGGTCCGCTGGAGTTCCGTCGTCCGCAGCCGTACGACCCTCCCCTCGGTCTCGTGCCCGCAGACACCGAGGGCGGCGAGTGGTGGCAGATCGCCGAGGAAGTAGCCGTCGGGCAGTTCGAAGGACATCCGGGAGGGCCGGCCGGCGGTCACCTCGGCCGGGGTCCCGGAGACGGCGATACGGCCCTCGTGCAGGATGGCGAGCCGGTCGGCGAGGCCCTCGGCCTCCTCCAGGTAGTGCGTGGTGAGCAGCACGGTCGTCCCCGCGTCGCGCAGCGCCCGCACCAACTCCCAGGTGTCCCGGCGGCCTTCGGCGTCGAGCCCGGTCGTCGGCTCGTCGAGGAAGAGCACCTCGGGGTCGCCGAGCAGGGCGAGCGCGAGGTCCAGCCGCCTGCGCTCACCACCGGAGAGCTGCTTGACCCGCACCCCGGCCCTGCCGCTCAGCCCCACCAGCGTGAGCACTTCGGCCTCCGGCCGCGCCCCGCTCGTGCACCCGGCCCACATCCGGGCGGTCTCGGCGACGGTCAGCTCGGCCGGGAAGCCGCCCTCCTGGAGCATCACCCCGGTGCGCGGCCGTACGGCGGCCCGCTCGCGGTAGGGATCGTGACCGAGGACCCGGACCCGGCCCCCGGCGGGGGCGGCCAGCCCCTCCAGCAGTTCGACCGTCGAGGTCTTGCCCGCGCCATTGGTACCCAGCAGGGCGAAGATCTCTCCGCGCACGACGGAGAAGGAGATTCCGCGTACAGCCTCGAACCCGCCCCCGTAGACGCGTTTGAGATCAGTGACCTCAATCACGTGATCGTGTTCGTCGTAGTCCATGACGCCAGCGTCCCGGCGGCCGGAGCGGTTCGGCAGTGCGCGATGTCATCACCCGGCATGACAAATGTCAGAGGAACATCGGGCGGCAACGAAAAGACCCCGGTCCAGAAGGACCGGGGTCTCATTCCCGAGCGGACGACGAGGCTCGAACTCGCGACCTCAACCTTGGCAAGGTTGCGCTCTACCAACTGAGCTACGTCCGCACTGCTCCCGACCGGCTCCCACCGATCGGTGCGAGCACCAGCCTACCTGATCCACAAGGGTGGCTGTGACCGGTGCCAGAGCGGGTGACAGGAATCGCACACTGCGCCTTCCCCCTGGAAGGGGGATGTTCTGCTACTGAACTACACCCGCACGGTCCTCGGGGTTCCGGCTTTTCGGCCTTGCCCCTCGGCGTGCTCCAGACATTAGCTGATCAGCAGGGGGGTTGCGCAAGTCGGTGCCCCTGAAGTCCCCGCCGGCGGCCCGCCCGGGGCCAAGTGCACGGCCCTCAGGGCCCGCTGACGGACCCTGAGGACTGCCCCTTCGCGGGCTCACTGTGCGGCGCTGAAGGCTTCGTAGACCTTCTTGGGGATGCGTCCGCGGGCCGGTACGTCCATCTTGTTGGCCTGGGCCCAGGCGCGGACGGCCGCCGGGTCGGGGGCGACCTCCGTCTGCTTGTACGCCTTCCCGGACCGCGACCGCTTGCGGCCGGCCTCGACATAGGGTGCGAGCGCCTTACGCAGTTTCTTGGCGTTGGATGCGTTGAGGTCGATCTCGTACGACTTGCCGTCGAGTCCGAAGGCGATCGTTTCCGCCGCTTCCGAGCCGTCGATGTCGTCAAAGAGAGTGACCACGACCTTTTGCGCCACGAATATCGGTCCCTTCGTGCGGCACGTCGATACAGCTCAACGCCGCCGACATGCCGAGTATCGGCTATTGCCAATTCATTTGTACAGTGCCCGGCAATGCAAAGTGAAGCCCGACTAAATCCGTCTGCGTGTCCCAGTGCAATAGGCGGACCGGGCGGACTGTGGAACTTTCCCAGAACTTTTCGCGACGGCGCGGCTTCGACACCCGATCGTGATGCGCCTCACGTAGTTTCCTCCAACTCTACTCGCGTAGAAATTTTGTGCGGGTAGTCTGAAGGAACCTGCTCAGCACCACACACCGGGAGTGCCAGTGGCACGCGTCGTAGTCGACGTCATGCTCAAGCCGGAGATCCTCGACCCCCAGGGCCAGGCGGTCCAGCGTGCGCTGCCGCGCCTGGGTTTCGACGGGATCTCGGACGTCCGCCAGGGAAAGCGTTTCGAACTGGAAGTTGACGGGCCGGTCGACGAGGCCGCGCTCGCCCGCATCCACGATCTTGCGGAATCCTTCCTCGCCAACACCGTGATCGAGGACTTCACCGTCAAGGTGGAAGAGGCCGCGGAAGTCGCGGAGGCGGCGAAGTGACCGCTCGTATTGGCGTCGTCACTTTCCCCGGAAGCCTGGACGACCGGGACACGCAGCGCGCGATCCGCCTCGCGGGCGCCGAGCCGGTCGCCCTGTGGCACAAGGACAAGGACCTCAAGCAGGTCGACGCCGTGGTGCTGCCCGGCGGTTTCTCCTACGGCGACTATCTGCGGGCCGGTGCCATCTCCCGGTTCTCGCCGGTGATGGAGTCCGTGATCGAGCAGGCGAAGGCCGGCCTGCCGGTCCTCGGCATCTGCAACGGCTTCCAGGTCCTCACCGAGGCCCACCTCCTCCCGGGCGCGATGCTCGGCAACGACCACCTCCACTTCATCTGCCGCGACCAGAAGCTGCGGGTGGAGAACGCGGAGACCTCCTGGACCGGCGACTACCGCCAGGGCCAGGAGATCCACATCCCGCTGAAGAACATGGACGGCCGGTACGTCGCCGACGAGTACACCCTCGACAAGCTGGAGGCCGAGGGCCGGGTCGTCTTCCGTTACGTGGACTTCAACCCGAACGGCTCGCTCCGCGACATCGCCGGCATCACCAACGAGGCCGGGAACGTCGTAGGCCTCATGCCGCACCCGGAGCACGCCGTCGAGCCGCTGATCGGCACCGGCCGCACCGACGGCCTCCCCTTCTTCACCTCGATCCTCAAGAAGCTGGTCAACGCATGAGCCGGACGCCTCTGGACACGGTCGAGCACGCGGCCGCGACCCCCGACGTCGAGCTGCCCTGGGCCGAACTCGGCCTGAAGAAGGACGAGTACGAGCGGGTGGTGGAGATCCTCGGCCGCCGCCCGACCGGCGCCGAGCTCGCCATGTACTCGGTCATGTGGTCCGAGCACTGCTCGTACAAGTCCTCCAAGGTCCACCTGCGCCAGTTCGGCGAGAAGGCCCCGCAGAGCGACGCGCTGCTCGTCGGCATCGGCGAGAACGCGGGTGTCGTCGACGTCGGCCAGGGCTACGCCGTGACCTTCAAGGTCGAGTCGCACAACCACCCGTCGTATGTGGAGCCGTATCAGGGCGCCGCGACCGGCGTCGGCGGCATCGTCCGCGACATCATCGCGATGGGTGCCAGGCCGGTGGCTGTGGTCGACCCCCTGCGCTTCGGTGCGGCGGACCACCCGGACACCAAGCGGGTGCTCCCGGGCGTCGTCGCGGGCATCGGCGGCTACGGCAACTGCCTGGGCCTGCCCAACATCGGCGGCGAGGTCGTCTTCGACGCCTGCTACCAGGGCAACCCGCTGGTCAACGCCGGCGCCATCGGCGTCATGCGGCACGAGGACATCCACCTCGCCAAGGCCTCCGGCGCGGGCAACAAGGTCATCCTCTACGGCGCCCGGACCGGCGGCGACGGCATCGGCGGTGCCTCGATCCTGGCCTCCGAGACCTTCGACGACGCCAAGCCCTCCAAGCGCCCGGCCGTCCAGGTCGGCGACCCCTTCCAGGAGAAGCTCCTCATCGAGTGCACCCTGGAGGCCTTCCAGGAGAAGCTCGTCGTCGGTATCCAGGACCTGGGTGCGGCGGGCCTGTCCTGCGCCACGTCCGAGCTGGCGTCCAACGGCTCCGGCGGCATGACCGTGACCCTGGACGACGTACCCCTGCGCGACTCGACGCTCTCCCCCGAGGAGATCCTCATGAGCGAGTCGCAGGAGCGCATGTGCGCGGTGGTCGAGCCGGAGAAGGTCGACCGGTTCCTGGAGATCTGCGAGAAGTGGGACGTCATCGCCACCGTCATCGGTGAGGTGACCGACGGCGACCGCCTGGAGATCTTCTGGCACGGCGAGAAGATCGTGGACGTCGACCCGCGCACGGTCGCCCACGAGGGCCCGACCTACGAGCGTCCCTACGCCCGCCCGGACTGGCAGGACGCCCTCCAGGCCGACGACGCGAACAAGCTGCCGCGTCCGCAGACCTCGGAGGAGCTCCGGGCCCAGGTCCTGCAGCTGGTCGCGTCCCCCAACCAGGCCTCCAAGAAGTGGATCACGCAGCAGTACGACCACTTCGTGCAGGGCAACACGGTGCTGGCCCAGCCCGAGGACTCGGGCATGATCCGCATCGACGAGGCGAGCGGTCTCGGTGTCGCCATCGCGACGGACGGCAACGGGCGCTACGCCAAGCTCGACCCGTACGCGGGCGCGCAGCTGGCGCTGGCGGAGGCGTACCGGAACGTGGCGACGACGGGCGCGAAGCCGCTGGCCGTCTCCGACTGCCTGAACTTCGGCTCGCCCGAGGACCCGGCGGTGATGTGGCAGTTCGCGGAGGCCGTGCGCGGTCTGGCGGACGCCTGCCAGCAGCTCGGCACGCCCGTGACCGGCGGCAACGTCTCGCTCTACAACCAGACGGGCGAGGCGGCCATCCACCCGACCCCGGTGGTCGCGGTGCTGGGCGTGATCGACGACGTCGCGCGCCGCACGCCGGTCGCCTTCCAGGAGGAGGGCCAGCTGATCTACCTCCTCGGCGACACCCGTGAGGAGTTCGGCGGCTCGGCGTGGTCCCAGGTGATCCACGACCACCTCGGCGGTCTGCCCCCGAAGGTCGACCTGGAGCGCGAGCGCCTGCTGGGCGAGATCCTGATCTCCGCCTCCCGCGACGGCATGATCGACTCCGCGCACGACCTGTCCGACGGCGGTCTGATCCAGGCCGTGGTCGAGTCGGTCCTGCTCGGCGGCAAGGGCGCGCGTCTGGTCGTACCCGACGGCCTGGACGCCTTCACCTTCCTGTTCTCCGAGTCGGCCGGCCGCGCGATCGTCGCCGTGCCGCGCTCGGAGGAGGTCCGCTTCAACGACATGTGCGCCGCCCGGGGCCTCCCGGTCAGCCGCGTCGGTGTCGTGGACGGCGAAGGGGTGGAGATCCAGGGCGAGTTCACGCTCACGCAGGAAGAGCTGCGGAAGGCTCACGAGGAGACCATCCCGGCGCTGCTGGCGTAGGCACACCCGCTGAGGGCCCCGTCCGGTGCTTCCGGGCGGGGCCCTTCTCGTAGCTCTCTTACGCGGCCACGGGTTCCTCGACGGGCTCCGTCCGCGGCCGGAGCCGGGGCAGGCGGAGCGCGAGCAGCGCGGACAGTGCCATGAGCCCGGCCCCGCACAGGAACACGGTGTCCATCGCGGAGACGTACGCCGTCACGCCCGCCGCGCGGTCCGCTCCGCGCAGGGCGGCGAGGGAGCCGACGTCGCCGGGGCCGTCGTAGAGGCGGGCCAGGAGCGTGCCGAAGAAGGCGGCGCCCAGGGCCATGCCGAAGGTCTGGAAGAAGCGGATCGAGGTCGTGGCCACGCCGAGCTGGTGCGGTGGGGCCGCGCGCTGCACCAGCTGGATCAGCTGGCCCAGGAGCTGGCCGAAGCCCAGGCCGATCAGGAGCAGGGCCGCCCGCACCTGCCACAGGGAGGTGTGGGTGCCGGTGCCTGCCAGCAGCAGGAAGGCGGCCGTGCTCAGCACGGACCCGCTGAGCACGAACGTCCGCTCGGACCAGCCGCGTTCGGCGAGCCGTCCGGTGGCCGCGCCGACCGCCATGATGCCCGCCGCCATCGGGATCAGATACAGACCCGCGGAGGAGCTGGTGATGCCGCGGGCGAGCTGGAGGTACACCAGCACGTAGTAGATCGCGCCGGTCATGGCCGCGCCCAGCAGACCCTGGAGCGCGAAGCCCAGGCGCAGCTCAGGGATGCGGAACAGCGCGGGCGGCAGGATGGGCGCGGCGGCGGTGAACTGGCGGCGCAGGAACAGCCCGAGCGCGCCGGCCGCGATGAGGGCCGCGCCGACGACCTGCGGGGACGCCCAGGCGTACTGCTTGCCGCCCCACTCGGTGACCAGCAGCAGCGCGGTGGAGAACACGGCGGCGAGCGCGGCGCCGGCGAAGTCGATCGCGCGGCTGCCGGCAGCGGGGCGGGGGAGCCTCAGGACGACCACGGCGGTGGCGAGCGCGGCGATGCCGAGCGGCAGGTTGACGTAGAACGCCCAGCGCCAGCTCGTGTGGTCGGCGAGGAAGCCGCCGAGCCAGGGGCCCACGGCGATGCCGCCGCCCGCGACGATCCCGCCCGTGCCGGCGCCCTTGTTCCCCTGCTCGCCGGGCCCCATGAGCTGGGCGATGACGACCATCGTCACGCTCATCAACCCGCCCGCGCCGAGACCCTGTACGGCCCGGGAGGCGATCAGCCAGTCCATCGAGGGGGCCGCGCCGCACAGCGCCGAACCGGTGAGGAAGGCGCCGAGGGAGCCGAGGAAGACGGGTTTGGCACCGAGGACGTCGCACAGCCTGCCGTAGAGCGGGAGCATCGCGGCCGAGGCCAGCGAGAAGGCGCTCACCAGCCAGGGGATCGTGGCCACGCCGTGCTCGGGGTCGAGGTCCCTGACGATCGGGACGGTCACGGCGGACACGATCTGGGTGTCCAGGACGGCCAGGACGATCGTGATCAGACAGACGGTCAGGGCGATCTTGCGCCGGGTGTCGGTCAGCTGAGTGTCGGGCATGGGCCCACCATGCCTCCCAAGCGTGGACTAGGTCAATCTTTTATCTGGGATGAAGTTTGATCCCGGCCAAAACATCGCCTTGGTACGGTGCCCTCATGGCGGGTGAGGCGATGGGGCTGCGGGAGCGCAAGAAGCAGCAGACGGCGCTGCGGATCTACCGGACCGCGATCGGGCTGTTCGCGGAGAAGGGCTTCGACGCGGTGTCCGTGCAGGAGATCGCCGACGCGGCCGAGGTGTCGAAGATGACCGTCTTCAACTACTTCGGCACCAAGGAGGACCTGGTCTTCAAGCCCATGGAGAAGCACTTCTCCGACCCCGCCCGTGCCGTGCGCGACCGTGCCCCGGGCGAGTCGGCGGTGGCCGCCGTACGCCGGCAGTTCCTGGAGCTGGTCGAGGCGCGTGACCCCTCGGTCGGGCTGAACCCCGAGCCGTTCGCCCGCCGGATCCGCGAGGTGGTCATGGCCACCCCGGTCCTGAGGGACCGCGCGTACGTCGCCTCCGAGCGCGGCGCACGGGAGCTGGCCGACGTGCTCGCCGAGGAGACCGGCGACCCGACCCTGGCCCTGATCGCCGCCGCCACGCTCAACGTCACCCGCACCGCGCTCGTGGAGGAGCACCACCGCCGCCTCGACGCCGGTGAGTCCCCCGAGCAGGTCGCCGCCGACGCCGCCGAACGCGCGCGACGGGCCTTCGACTTGGTGGAAAACGGCCTGAAGGACTACGCCGTCAAGGCATAGGCTCACCGCCATGCCTCCCGCCAAGAAGCGCGCCCGGACCTACGACCCCGTCAAGACCCGAGCCGCGGTCCTCGCCCAGTTCGGCAACGTCCGGGAAGCCGTCCGCGGCCTCACCGCGGAGCAGCTCGCCCTGCCCACCCGGCTCGGCGAGTGGACCGTACGGGACCTGGTCGCGCACATCGGCATGGCCCTCACCGCGATCCACCGGGCGCTCGCCCTGCCCGAGCCGCCGAGAGCGGACTCCGCCCCGCTCGACTGGCCCTTCTCCACCTCGGCCAACGCCGCCGCCATCGACGAGTTCACCCGGAACATCGCCGCCGAACACGCCGGCCTCGACAGCTACCTCGCGGACATCGAGCAGTCCCTGGGCGCCCTGCTCGCGGAGCACCCCGGCACCCGGATCCTGCAGACGAGCGCCGGCGCGATGTCCCTGGACGACTACCTGGTCACCCGGACCGTCGAACTCGTCGTCCACACCGACGACCTCGCGGCCGCCGTCCCCGGCCTGGACATCCCGTACGACCGTCAGGCCCTGGCCGCCGCCACCCGGCTGCTCGCCGACGCCCTCGCCGTGAAGGCGCCCGGCGGCTCCACCGAGGTGCGGGTGCCGCCGTACGCCGTGGTGCAGTGCGTCGAGGGGCCCCGGCACACCCGCGGCACCCCGCCGAATGTCGTGGAGACCGGTCCGCTGACCTGGATCCGGCTCGCCACGGGGCGCGTGAGCTGGAAGGAGGCTGTCGAGGAGGCCGAGGTGAGCGCGAGCGGGGAGCGGGCGGACCTCGGCTCTCTGCTGCCGCTGATGTCGTGACCCGGGGCGGCGGAACCGGTCGTACCGGCGGGCCGTCGAATCACCATGAACCGGTACAAGCAACGCGTGATCCCGTCGGCTGCCGCCGCCCTCGCCGTCCTCACGGTGGTCTGCGGCACCGGGAAGGCGGACAGTGGTCCGGTGAGCTCCCCTCAGCCCGTGACGCAGCCCGTGACCGGCGTCGACTGGCGGGTCGACGGCCTGACCGTCGGCGGTACGATCCGGCACGCACCCGCCACCGCCCGGCTGCGCATCGACCTGTCCGGCGGGGCGGAGGGCAAGGCGGCGGGCAACCTCGGCTGCAACCAGTTCAGCGCCCGCGCGACCGTGCACGGCGACCGGATCACCCTCGGCGACCTGCGCACGACCCGGATGGCCTGCGCCCCCGACCGCATGGACTTCGAGCGCGCCCTGGCCAGTGCGCTGACCACCGGCACGCTCGTCGCGAAGACCGATGACGGGAAGCTGACGCTCACCGACGGCAACGGTGACATCGTCCACCTCAGCCGTAACGCCTCCGGATGATGTGCGACACCTCACTCGTGCATACGGCAAAGACGCCCGGGATCGGCTCCCGGCGGCCTCCCCTCGACCGCCCTGAAGCCCGTATCGTGCCGCTGACCTGCACAAACGAAGAAAGCGACAAGGTGATCCGCACACCCTGATCCGTTACGGGCGCGTATCCCCAATTCGGACCAGTGGTCGACCTCGCCTACACTCGGTGGCGTGCCACGTGGTGACGGTCGACTCAATCACGATCTGCTTCCCGGCGAGAAGGGCCCCCAGGACGCTTGCGGCGTCTTCGGCGTCTGGGCTCCGGGTGAAGAGGTCGCAAAGCTCACGTACTTCGGGCTCTACGCCCTCCAGCACCGGGGTCAGGAATCCGCGGGAATCGCGGTCAGCAACGGCTCCCAGATCCTCGTCTTCAAGGACATGGGCCTGGTCTCCCAGGTCTTCGACGAAACCTCGCTCGGTTCGCTCCAAGGTCATATCGCGGTCGGACACGCCCGCTACTCGACCACCGGCGCCTCCGTGTGGGAGAACGCCCAGCCGACGTTCCGCGCCACCGCGCACGGCTCGATCGCGCTCGGCCACAACGGCAACCTGGTCAACACGGCGCAGCTCGCCGAGATGGTCGCCGAGCTCCCGAACGACAACAACAGCCGCTCCACCCGGGTCGCGGCCACCAACGACACCGACCTGCTGACGGCGCTGCTCGCCGCCCAGGTCGACGAGGACGGCAAGCCGCTGACCATCGAGGAGGCCGCGCACGCGGTGCTCCCGAAGGTGCGGGGCGCGTTCTCCCTCGTCTTCATGGACGAGCACACCCTCTACGCCGCCCGCGACCCGCAGGGCATCCGCCCGCTGGTCCTCGGCCGGCTGGAGCGCGGCTGGGTGGTCGCCTCCGAGACCGCCGCCCTGGACATCACCGGCGCGAGCTTCGTGCGGGAGATCGAGCCGGGCGAGTTCGTCGCCATCGACGAGAACGGTCTGCGCGCCTCTCGATTCGCGGAAGCGAAGCCCAAGGGCTGTGTCTTCGAGTACGTGTACCTGGCCCGCCCGGACACCGACATCGCCGGCCGGAACGTCTACCTCTCCCGTGTGGAGATGGGCCGCCGGCTCGCCAAGGAAGCCCCCGTCGAGGCCGATCTGGTCATAGCGACCCCGGAATCCGGCACCCCGGCCGCCATCGGCTACGCGGAGGCCTCCGGCATCCCCTTCGGCGCGGGTCTCGTGAAGAACGCCTACGTCGGCCGCACCTTCATCCAGCCCTCGCAGACCATCCGGCAGCTGGGCATCCGCCTGAAGCTGAACCCGCTGAAGGAAGTCATCAAGGGCAAGCGCCTGGTCGTCGTCGACGACTCGATCGTGCGCGGCAACACCCAGCGCGCCCTGGTCCGCATGCTCCGCGAGGCCGGCGCGGCGGAAGTCCACATCCGGATTTCCTCTCCCCCCGTGAAGTGGCCCTGCTTCTTCGGCATCGACTTCGCCACGCGCGCGGAGCTGATCGCCAACGGCATGACCATCGAGGAGATCGGCACCAGCCTGGGCGCCGACTCGCTCGCGTACATCTCCATCGACGGCATGATCGAGGCGACCACCATCGCCAAGCCGAACCTGTGCCGCGCCTGCTTCGACGGCGAGTACCCGATGGAGCTGCCGGACCCCGAGCTGCTCGGCAAGCAGCTCCTGGAGACCGAGCTGGCGGCCGGTCCCGCCGCCACGGCCGCGGCCGACGCGATCCGTCGCCCGTAATCACCGCTGTTCACGCAGTACGACACGAAAGTTCTCAAGGTCATGTCTGAGACCACTGGTGCC
The DNA here is from genome assembly GCF_020181035.1 of Streptomyces sp. CoH27. GTDB lineage: Bacteria > Actinomycetota > Actinomycetes > Streptomycetales > Streptomycetaceae > Streptomyces > Streptomyces camelliae. The sequence continues at coordinate 69,067 of NZ_JAIQYY010000018.1, read as the reverse complement.
AGCTACGCAGCGGCGGGCGTCGACATCGAGGCGGGCGACCGCGCGGTAGAACTCATGAAGGAGTGGGTGAAGAAGACCCAGCGCCCCGAGGTCCTCGGCGGCCTCGGCGGCTTCGCCGGCCTCTTCGACGCCTCCGCCCTCAAGCGCTACGAGCGCCCGCTGCTCGCCTCCGCCACGGACGGCGTCGGCACGAAGGTCGACATCGCCCGTCGGCTGGGCGTCTACGACACCATCGGCCACGACCTCGTCGCCATGGTCATGGACGACATCGTGGTGTGCGGTGCCGAGCCGCTGTTCATGACGGACTACATCTGCGTCGGCAAGGTCCACCCCGAGCGTGTCGCGGCCATCGTGAAGGGCATCGCGGAGGGCTGTGTGCTCGCCGGGTGCGCCCTGGTGGGCGGCGAGACGGCCGAGCACCCGGGTCTGCTGGGCGAGGACGACTTCGACGTCGCCGGCGCCGGTACGGGCGTCGTGGAGGCCGACCGGCTGCTCGGCGCGGATCGCATCCGTAAGGGTGACGCGGTGATCGCCATGGCGTCCTCCGGGCTCCACTCCAACGGGTACTCCCTGGTCCGCCACGTCCTGCTGGACCGCGCCGGCCTGGCCCTGGAGACGGAGGTGGCCGAGCTCGGCCGTACCCTCGGCGAGGAGCTGCTGGAGCCGACCAAGATCTACTCGCTGGACTGCCTGGCGCTGACCCGCACCACCGACGTGCACGCCTACTCGCACATCACGGGCGGCGGCCTCGCGGCCAACCTGGCCCGTGTCATCCCGGACGAGCTGCACGCCACGGTCGACCGCTCCACCTGGACCCCGGGCGCGATCTTCGACCTGGTCGGGAAGACCGGGAACGTCGAGCGCCTGGAGCTGGAGAAGACCCTCAACATGGGCGTCGGCATGATGGCGATCGTCCCCGCGGAGTCCACCGAGGTGGCCCTCGCGACGCTGGCCGACCGTGGGGTCGACGCCTGGGTGGCGGGCGAGATCACCGAGCGGGGCGAGAAGACGACCGGCGCCGAGCTGGTCGGGACGTACTCAAGCTGAAGGCGCCGCGCGCTGAACCTGCGGGTAGCACAGAACCCGGTCGGTGGCAGTGCCACCGACCGGGCAGGTGCTGAGTACTAGGTCAAGCGCCGCGACGGTGCTGTGAGGGACCCTCGTCCTCGTCCTCGTCGTCGTCCTCGTAGAGGTCGGCGTACCGAGAGTAAAGATCGTCCTCGTCGTTCTCATCGTCCTCAAACGGCTCGCCGTTCGGCGGCTGGCTCGAAGTCGATGCGCCCAGTTCACTGGCCAGACGTGACAGATCAGTCCCACCGCTGTTGTACTTCAGCTGGCGGGCGACCTTTGTCTGCTTGGCCTTGGCCCGGCCGCGCCCCATGGCTCGACCCCCTCGGTGACGGGGCTCGACGGCCCCAGAGTCTGACACGCGTTCATGATCCGGAACGGACCCTCCGCAGAGAGGCCGGTCCGTAGGGCTTCCACGGTACCTGAGCCCGCGCCCATACGGTACGTCGCCCGCACCACGCGCGTGTGCACAGGACCTTCGAGGCGCCCTGTCCTCGCTGGTCAGTGGCGATTTTAACCACTTATCGGGGAACGACCCGCCGGTGGAAGTGAGAGTTCTCTCCAAGTTCCCGCCGACGGGTACCGCTCATGTGTGCGATCGGCTCACTGTGCCGTACGGCTCGCGCGGGCCTCGGCCATCCGCTGCTCGGCGATCCGGTCGGCCGCGGCGGCCGGCGGAATCCCGTCTTCCTTCGCACGTGCGAAGATTGCGAGCGTGGTGTCGAAGATCTTCGCCGCCTTCGCCCTGCACCGGTCGAAGTCGAAGCCGTGCAGCTCGTCGGCGACCTGGATGACCCCGCCGGCGTTCACCACGTAGTCCGGCGCGTAGAGGATCCCGCGGTCGGCGAGGTCCTTCTCCACACCCGGGTGCGCGAGCTGGTTGTTGGCCGCGCCGCACACCACCTTCGCGGTCAGCACCGGGACGGACGCGTCGTTCAGGGCGCCACCGAGCGCGCAGGGCGCGTAGATGTCGAGCCCCTCGACGCGGATCAGCGCCTCGGTGTCGGCGACGGCCGTCACGCCCGCCGGGTACTGATCGAGGATCCGCCGCACGACGTCCGTGCGCACGTCCGTGATCACGATCTCGGCGCCCTCGTCCCGCAGGTGCTTGACCAGGTGGTGGCCGACCTTGCCGACGCCGGCGATGCCGACCTTGCGGCCGCGCAGCGAGGGGTCGCCCCACAGATGCTGGGCGGAGGCGCGCATGCCCTGGTAGACGCCGAACGCGGTGAGCACGGAGGAGTCGCCGGCGCCGCCGTTCTCGGGGGAGCGACCGGTGGTCCAGCGGCACTCGCGGGCCACGACGTCCATGTCGGCGACGTACGTGCCGACGTCGCAGGCGGTGACGTAGCGCCCGCCGAGCGAGGCGACCATACGGCCGTAGGCGAGGAGCAGCTCCTCGGTCTTGTCGCGCTCCGGGTCGCCGATGATGACGGCCTTGCCGCCGCCATGGTCCAGCCCGGCCATGGCGTTCTTGTACGACATCCCGCGCGCGAGGTTGAGGGCGTCGGCGACGGCCGCGGCCTCGGTGGCGTACGGGTAGAAGCGTGTGCCGCCGAGGGCGGGGCCCAGGGCGGTGGAGTGGATGGCGATCACGGCCTTGAGGCCGCTGGCGCGGTCCTGGCAGAGCACGACCTGCTCATGGCCGCCCTGGTCCGAGTGGAACAGGGTGTGCAGGACCTCGGCTGACGCGCCGGTTACGTCGGTCACTGTGGTGACTCCTGTGCAAGTAGCGGCGAGTGGGGCGGAACCCCGTACGGGTGGCGGGGTGCCGTGCCCTGAGCGTAGAGCCTCGGCACAACCACCGTCCGTGCAGTGTTCAGGATCACTCTCGCGGGCCGTTCGCGCACGTATGTCCGTGGGACGATTTGCAGTGGTTTTGCAGCGGTTTTCGAGCCGGGCCCGGTGGGGAGGGAGCAGGCGTGCCGAAGGTGTCCTCCGTGGTCGTCCCCTATGCCGCGTACCTGCGCGTGTACGAGCCGCTGAGCGCCTTCGCGGAGCCGGAGCGCAGCCACTGGGCCCGCTACGCCCGCCGCCCCGACCGCCCCTCCTATCAGGACGAACTGCGCCGCTCCCTCGCCGACTTGCTGCCCACCCCGCCGGTCGCCGTACCGGTGCACGAGAGCGGCGACGCCTTCGTGGCGGAGGTCGACGGCGTGGTCTGCGTGTGCCCCTGGCGGACCCGGCTGCGCGGCTGGCAGGCGCTGGAGGAACTGGCGGACGAGCTGCCCGCGCCGGTGCTGGACGCGGTGCTGCCGCCGGTGGTGCGCCGCCAGGCGGCCCAGGACTACGAGCGCTGGCTCGCCCGCAATCCCGACGCCCGCCCGTGGATCCGCACGGCGACCTGGCAGGTGCCGCTGAACTGGTTCGTGCTGGTCTCCGACGAGGAGCGGCGCTACGAGAAGGGGACCGCCGAGGTGCCCCCGCTGCTGCGCTACCGCACGCCGATGGTGCAGGCCCGGCGCCGGGTGGCGCGGGCGCTGCGCACGCTGAAGGACACCGTCGAGGAGGGCCCGCTGATCGACGGCCTGGTGGACGTCGGCCGCTGGCTGGAGGAGTTCCATCCGCGCTCGCTGGTGGAGCTGGACTACGGCGGCCTGGTGCACGTGCTGCCGGCCGGCGAGCTGGAGGACGATCACTCGGCGGCGGACGTGGCCGCCGGCGTCGAGGCGCTGCGCCGTGGCGACGGGACGGCGGCCGGGGAGGCGTACGGGCGTCTGGTGGAGCGCTGGCGGTCGGTACGGGACCGGCGCTCGGCCAACTGACTCTGCGGCCTGAGTGACGTACGTCACAGCTGATACGGCGTCGGACAGCGTACGGTCAACCGCACTTCACCTACTGATGGGACGTTGGCCCCGATCCGGGCGTATGTCTCAAGCGTGACGGAAGCGTGATGGACCGCACGTACAGGGCCCTTGCGCCTCTTGCCCCTCCTCATGCCAAAATAGGACAAGGAGTCCGGGGAGGGCTCCGTTCGCCCAACTGTGCTCCATTGTGGGCGAAATCTCAGCATTGCACGCTTTGGGGGGTCTGGTGACTCCTGATCGTCCTGTGACTGATCGTCACAGTGGCGTGACTGTCCGCTATGGCATGGTCCATCGGCTTCCGTCGCTGATGAACACCTGGGAGGGCAATTCCATCGGTTTGGCCGACGCGGCTGGACAGATGGTGTAGTTGTAGTGCCGAGGACAAGCCGTTCGTCCTATAACCGACTCGACTCGCGTCCGCCATTTCGGGCAACGCGGGTCAAGGTGCAGAATTTAGAGGAAAGAACCGAGAAGGTTCGGTTCTCCCGAGGAGGCCGCTCATGACCGCTCGCACCCCTGATGCCGAGCCGCTGCTGACCCCGGCTGAGGTCGCCACCATGTTCCGTGTCGACCCCAAGACGGTCACGCGGTGGGCGAAGGCCGGCAAGCTCACGTCCATCCGCACGCTCGGCGGGCACCGCCGCTACCGCGAGGCCGAGGTTCGCGCTCTGCTCGCGGGCATCCCGCAGCAGCGCAGCGAGGCCTGAACAATCGCATAACCGGGCAAACCGGCTGGTCCCCCAATCGGCCGAGGTGCCCGAAACGCTAGCTCCAAGCGACGCGGGATCTGCCCCAACAGGCCCCACGCCCAAGCCGAACAGACCGTTGTTCAGAAGTTGTCGGCAGCGACACAGGGTGCGTCGTAGATCGCGCTGGACTCCGCCGGGTCCAGCGCGATCTTTTTTGTGCGCCGGCCGGGTGCGGGGGCGGCCCCTGTGAGCGGCCTTGTCGGAGTCTGGGGAGGGCTGTCGGAACGACTGTGCGTGACCTCGGTGTGCGGTGCAATTGCACATATTAAATTGACCACTTGTATGACAGTGGTAAGTACCGCCCTTTCAAAAACTCATGCGGTGACTCCCGTCACACGCCTGGGCGGTTGTTGCCGACAGCCTGTGTGCGCTAGTGGAGCGTCAGGTTCCAGCGTCCCACGTGTGGTGCGGAGTTGGGGCCGCCGTCGGTCACGCCGGCCGAGGACTTTCGTCTCCGGCGCCGTCGTCATCCGTGTCCGGCGTCCGCGGGGCGGCGTCCATCGCCAGCCGCAGCAGGTGATGGCAGACGGCGCAGTGGCGAGTGAGGTGCCGGTAGGACGAGGCGGCCGCCAGATGCGCCCTCAACAGCGCCCGCGTCTCATGCCTGACCATTGCCCCCATATCCCACCTCCAGAGACCCGGCGAAAGCAGGCCCTGCCTTCTGCGTACCGACCGAATGTGACGCCGTCAAGGGAACCGGGGGGGTCTGGGACGGGGTGGTGGGGCCGAGGGGCTCCAGGGGGGCCTGGAGGGGGCCGAGAGGAGGTCTGGAAGGGGGAGGGCTCGTTTCGCCATCGACGGCAGCGGGGACGCTCCAGCGGCCACCTCGGGAGCGCTTTCACGGGGCCGGGCGAAACGGAATACCGAAGGGCCCCGCATCCGGCTGCGCCGCGGGCGCGGCCTGGGCTTGGGGATGGGGGAAGGGCCCCGCGTCCGGTGTCGGATACGGGGCCCTTCTTCGAGGCGGTCCTGACGGGATTTGCTGTGTCTGATTGCGGCTGCGCCGCGGGCGCGGCTTGGGCTTGGGGATGGCGAAGGGCCCCGCGTCCGGTGTCGGATACGGGGCCCTTCTTCGATGCGGTCCTGACGGGATTTGAACCCGCGGCCTCCACCTTGACAGGGTGGCGAGCACTCCAAACTGCTCCACAGGACCAGGTTTCGCGGCGCTTGGCTTGGTGCGTTGCGCTGCGAGATGAGACTGTACAGGAGGTGGGGCCGCCTGGTCGAACTCACCCCCTGTACACGCGTGATTACGGCACAGCGGCGTCGATCGCCTTCACGATCCGCTTGTCGGAGACGGGGTAGGCCGTGCCGAGGGCGTGGGCGAAGTAGCTGACCCTCAGCTCCTCGATCATCCAGCGGATGTCCAGGACCGCCTGGGGGACCGGACGGCCCTTCGGGAGCTGTTCCAGGAGCCAGGCGTACTCGTCCCGCATCTCGTGGACCTTCTCCATGCGCGTGGTGTCCCGCTGGACGTTCGTCGGCATCTGCTGGAGCCTGCGGTCCGCCGCCACCAGGTAGCGCATCAGGTCCGGCAGGCGGCGTATGCCGGCCCACGTCACGAAGCCGGGCTTCACGAGGGCGTCCAACTGCCCCCGGACGTCCGTCAGGTTCGCCAGCAGCGCGGGGCTGCGGGTGGCCTTCAGACGGCGTTCACAGGCCTGCCAGGCGGCCAGCACCTGCTGCACCTGGGCGACCGTACGGACCGTCGTGTCCACGATCTCCGCGCGGACCTTGTCGTACAGCTTCCGGTACGACTCCTCGTCCCACACAGGCCCGCCGAAGTCCGCGATCAGCTTGTCGGCCGCCGCCATCGCGCAGTCGTCGAACAACGCCTGGACGGAGCCGTGCGGATTCGCCGAGAGCGCCAGCTTCTGGGCATTGGTCAGCTTCTCGGACGCGAACTTCGCCGGGTTCACCGGGATGTTGCGCAGGATCAGCCGCCGGGTGCCCTGCCACATGGCCTCCGCCTGCTCGGCCTCCGTGTCGAAGAGCCGGACCGAGACCGTGTCGCCGTCGTCCACCAGCGCCGGGTACGCCTTCACCGGCTGGCCGGCCCGCCGCGTCTCGAAGACGCGCGTCAGCGAGCCGATCGTCCAGTCGGTCAGCCCCTTGCGCTCCAGCGACTCCCCGCCCTCGCGGGACGCGGTCGCCGCGGCCGCCTGGGACAGGGCCTGCCTGGCCTTCGGCTTCAGCCTGAGCTTCAGCGCCTCCAGATCCTTGTCCTCGGCCAGCTTCCGCCGCCGTTCGTCCACGATCCGGAAGGTGATCTTGAGGTGGTCGGGGACCTTCGACCAGTCGAAGTCCTCCGCCTCGAAGGGGACACCGACCATCCGCTTCAGCTCGCGCGCCATCGTCACCGGCAGCGGCTCCTGCAGGGGCACCGCCTTCTCCAGGAACGCCTTCGCGTAGTTCGGCGCGGGGACGTAGTGACGGCGGACGGGCTTGGGGAGGGAGCGGATCAGCTCCGTGACCACCTCCTCGCGCAGGCCCGGGATCTGCCAGTCGAAGCCCTCGTCCGTGACCTGGTTGAGCACCTGGAGCGGGATGTGGACCGTCACGCCGTCCGCGTCCGCGCCCGGCTCGAACTGGTACGTCACCCGGAACTTCAGCTGACCCTGCCGCCAGGAGTCCGGATAGTCGGCCTTGGTGACCGCCTCCGCCGACTCCCGGATGAGCATCTCCCGCTCGAAGTCCAGAAAGTCGGGCTGCTCGTGCCGCTTCCGCTTCCACCAGGAGTCGAAGTGGGCGCCCGACACCACATGGTCGGGGACGCGCTGGTCGTAGAAGTCGAAGAGCGTGTCGTCGTCGACCACGATGTCCCGGCGCCGCGCCCGGTGCTCCAGCTCCTCGACCTCGCTGAGGAGCCTGCGGTTGTCGGCGAAGAACTTGTGGTGCGTGCGCCAGTCGCCCTCGACCAGCGCGTTGCGGATGAACAGCTCGCGGCTCGTCCCGGGGTCGATCCGGCCGTAGTTCACCTTCCGCTGGGCGACGATCGGGACGCCGTACAGCGTGACCTTCTCGTACGCCATCACGGCCGCCTGGTCCTTCTCCCAGTGCGGTTCGCTGTACGTCCGCTTCAGGAGGTGCTCGGCGAGCGGCTCGACCCACTCCGGTTCGATCTTGGCGTTGACCCGGGCCCAGAGACGGGAGGTCTCGACGAGCTCGGCGGACATCACGAACTTCGGCTGCTTCTTGAACAGCGCCGAGCCCGGGAAGATCGCGAACTTGGCGTTGCGGGCGCCCAGGTACTCGTTCTTGTTGCCGTCCTTCACGTCCTTCATCCCGATGTGGGAGAGGAGGCCGGAGAGGAGGGAGGTGTGGATGCGGTCGCTGGGAGCGTCCTCCTCGGCGAGGTGGATACCCATCTGCTTGGCGACCGTGCGCAGCTGGAGGTAGATGTCCTGCCATTCGCGGATGCGCAGGAAGTTCAGGTACTCCTGCTTGCACATCCGACGGAAGGACGACGACCCCCGCTCCCGCTGCTGCTCGCGGACGTACCGCCACAGGTTCAGGTAGGCGAGGAAGTCGCTGGTCTCGTCCTTGAAGCGGGCGTGCTGCTGGTCGGCCTGGGTCTGCTTGTCGGCCGGGCGTTCGCGCGGGTCCTGGATGGACAGCGCGGCGGCGATGACCATGACTTCGCGGACACAGCCGTTCTTGTCGGCCTCCAGGACCATGCGGGCCAGCCGCGGGTCGACCGGCAGCTGGGCCAGCTTGCGGCCGGTGTCGGTGAGCCGCTTGCGCGGGTCCTTCTGCGCCGGATCCAGCGCGCCCAGCTCCTGCAGCAGCTGCACGCCGTCGCGGATGTTGCGGTGGTCCGGCGGGTCGATGAAGGGGAACTTCTCGATCTCGCCGAGGCCGGCCGCGGTCATCTGGAGGATGACGGAGGCCAGGTTCGTACGCAGGATCTCCGCGTCCGTGAACTCCGGGCGGGCGAGGAAGTCGTCCTCGCTGTAGAGGCGGATGCAGATGCCGTCGGACGTACGGCCGCAGCGGCCCTTGCGCTGGTTGGCGCTGGCCTGCGAGACCGGCTCGATGGGCAGCCGCTGGACCTTGGTGCGGTGGCTGTAGCGGCTGATCCGGGCGAAGCCGGGGTCGATGACGTACTTGATGCCGGGGACCGTGAGGGACGTCTCGGCGACGTTCGTCGCCAGAACGATCCTGCGTCCGGTGTGCGGCTGGAAGACCCGGTGCTGCTCGGCGTGCGACAGCCGGGCGTAGAGGGGCAGGATCTCGGTGAACCTGTACCTCTTCTTCTCCAGCGCGTCGGCGGTGTCCCGGATCTCCCGCTCACCGGAGAGGAAGACGAGGATGTCGCCCTGGCCCTCGGCCTGGAGTTCCTCGACCGCGTCGCAGATCGCGGTGATCTGGTCCCGGTCGGCGTCCTCGGCATCCTCTTCGAGGAGGGGCCGGTAGCGCACCTCCACCGGATACGTCCGGCCGCTGACCTCGATGATCGGCGCGTCCCCGAAGTGCCGGGAGAAGCGCTCGGGGTCGATGGTCGCGGAGGTGATGACGACCTTCAGGTCCGGCCGCTTCGGCAGCAGCTGAGCCAGATAGCCGAGCAGGAAGTCGATGTTGAGAGACCGCTCGTGGGCCTCGTCGATGATGATCGTGTCGTAGGCGCGCAGCTCGCGGTCGGTCTGGATCTCGGCGAGCAGGATGCCGTCCGTCATCAGCTTGATGAACGTGGCGTCCGGGTTCACCTGGTCGGTGAAGCGGACCTTCCAGCCGACGGCCTCGCCGAGCGTCGTCCGCAGCTCCTCCGCCACGCGCTCGGCGACGGTCCGGGCGGCGATACGGCGGGGCTGGGTGTGCCCGATCATGCCGCGCACGCCCCGGCCCAGCTCCATACAGATCTTCGGGATCTGCGTGGTCTTGCCGGACCCGGTCTCACCGGCGACGATGACGACCTGGTGATCGCGGATGGCCTCGGCGATCTCGGCCTTCTTCTGGCTGACGGGCAGCTGCTCGGGGTACGACACGGCGGGCACGCGGACGCGTCGTTCGGCCATACGGGCCTCGGCCTTGCCGACCTCGGCCTCGATCTCGGCGAGGACGGCGGCGCGGGCCTCCGGCTTACGGATCTTGCGCGCGCCCTCAAGCCGCCGACCGAGCCGGTGCGCGTCACGCAGCGACAGCTCGGTCAGACGGGGGGCGAGGGTGCCGAGGGCGGGGGCGGGATGCGTAGACATACGCGGTCCAGGATCTCACCTCGGGGAAATGAGTGGCGAACGCTTTTGCGCGCGGCTCGCACCCCGCCCCCGTCCGGCCGTGGGTGCCGGCCGCTACTCCGTGCGCCAGTCGGTGAGCAGCACCGGGCGGTCGGTGAGCCGCTGCAGGCCGCTGCCGTCGGTGGCGTTCATCACGTAGGTGGCGTTGTCGCCGGTGACGTCGTCGTGGCCCTCGAAGGCGATCTTCGTGCCGTCGGGGGAGTAGACGGCGTTCTGGTCGGAGGACAGCGGGGTCGTCCAGCCGCTGTTCAGGTCGGTGACCGCACCGGTGGCCACGTCGACGGAGTGCACGCCGTACTGGGTCGTGTAGGCGAGCCGGGTGCCGTCCGGGGACCAGTCGGCGGGCGATGCCCACACGTCGTGGCTCGTGGTGAGCCGGCGCGCCTCCAGGGTGGTGGTGTCCATGATGGAGACGTCGGCGCCGTACTGCCAGGAGCCGTCCGCGGCCTGGTACTCGGTGGTCTGCAGGAAGGCGAGGGAGCGGCCGTCGGGCGAGAAGGTGCCGCGCATGCCGACGGCGAGCGTCTGCTCGCCGGTGCCGTCGGTGTTCACCCACTCCAGGCCGCGTGGGCTGTCGAAGACGATCCGTTGTCCGTCGGGCGACCAGTGGGGGTGGGCGACGTACGGGGCGTCGTTCGTCTCGGGCTGGACGCCCGCGACCAGGACGTGCGGATTGCTGCCGTCGGCTCCGGCGACCATCAGGTCCTGGGCGTAGGCGCAGCCCCCCTCCGGCTGGGGGATGCAGGTGCTTTCGGGATGGATGTACGCCACCCGGGAGCCGTCGGGGGACACGACGCCGTCCGTGGCGCCCTGGGCGTAGACGGTGGTGACGGTTCCGGCGACGGGATTGAGGGCGACCATGTTCGCGGTGCCCGTGCTGTAGTCGGTGGCGGTGAGCAGGCCCGGGCCGTGGCTGCCGTCCGCCACGGCGGTGCCGGCCAGCGGCAGTGCGGTCGCGATCGCCAGCGTGACGGTCAACACCCCGTGTCTGAAACGCACGTGAGTTCCTCCCTGGAAACCAGGACCGGCTTTCCCGGCCCCCGGTGCAGGAGCGCGCGCGGGCCGGGAAACATCACGCGCCGGAGGCCGGCCCCGTCCCGCCCGAGGGGGCCGCGGAACCGGCGGCACGGCCTGCGGCGGCTCCCAGTGCGAGCGACTTGGCGGTGTTGGAGACGGCCTTGATGCCCAGGTAGGCGGTGGTCATGCTGCTCACGGCGGTGAACGCGGCGGTGAGGATGCCGACGATCACGGACTTGTCCCCGTCGAGTCGCCACACGCCGATGATCGCGACGATGACGATCGCGAGATTGCTGGCGATGACCGCGAGCAGCCCGTACCGCGCCCGGGTCTTCTCCAGCTGGGTGTCCGCTGTCACGGCGGCGGCCTGGTCCTGGTTCATCTCCCCGTCCCCCTGTTCAGCAGCTGTGCGACCCGTGCGTCCACCTGAGCCCGGTCATACCCGCGCCGGACGATGTCGAAGACCGGCGGTGCCTCGGGTGCCGTACCTGCGGTCAGCCGGGTCAGATAGGCGTCCACCTGGGCGCGGTCGTAACCGCGCCGAGCGATGTCGAAACCCTGGAAACCTTGGAAACCCTGGAAGTCGTCCGCCATGCCTGCCCTCCCCCGCTACGACGAAGGCCCCGTTCATCGAACGGGGCCTTCTGGTTGTGGCTGGGGCCGGGGTCGAACCGGCGACCTATCGCTTTTCAGGCGATCGCTCGTACCAACTGAGCTACCCAGCCACGGTGTTTCACGTGAAACACCAGCGGTCCTGACGGGATTTGAACCCGCGGCCTCCACCTTGACAGGGTGGCGAGCACTCCAAACTGCTCCACAGGACCAAGCTTGTGCGTGCAACAGTGTCGCACACGGTTTTGCGTGCCCCCAACGGGATTCGAACCCGTGCTACCGCCTTGAAAGGGCGGCGTCCTAGGCCGCTAGACGATGAGGGCTATCGGCCCGCCTGGGCGCTTCTCAGCGCGTCGGGGACGTGAGAAGCATATGGGATGGCGAGGGGTATCGCCAAAACGGTTTACGGCGAGGGGGCGGAAGCCGAGGGAGAGACGGGCGTGGTGGGGGCGGCGCCGGGCTTGACCGGGGTGGCCAGATGGCGGCTGACCTCGGCCGTCGTCTCGCCCAGCCCGCCCAGCCTGATCGCGTCCCAGGCCTGGAGGCGGCGGCTGTCCCGGTCGAAGTAGAGGATCGAGGCCTCGATCGGGGCGGGGTACTTGCCCTCCACCGCGCGCAGCCCGCTTCCGCCCGTGGAGCCCTCCATGCGGAGCCGGGTGCCGTAGGGCAGGATCTCGTCCCCCTCGTGGTGCAGATGGCCGCAGAGCACCAGCGGCACCTCGCCGTCCGTCTCGCGCGCCGCGGCCGGTTCGTGGGCGACGGCGATGTCCACCGGGGTGCGCCGGGCCTTCTGGTCGCGCAGGGCGCTGGCCAGCCGGTCACCGGCCAGTTGCTCGGCCGCGTCGCCGCCCGGCACCGCCGAACGGTCGGGGGTGAACTGCGGATCCCCGATGCCCGCGAACCGCAGGCCCGCGACCGTCTGCGCCCGGGCGTCGTCCAGGACGTGCACGTTCTTCATCCGCCCCAGGTAGTGCTGGGTGATCCGCGAATCGTGGTTGCCGCGCACCCACACATACGGCACGCCCAGGTCCCTGACCGGGTCCAGGAAGCCGTTCTCGGCCGCTATCCCGTGGTCCATGGTGTCGCCGGAGTCGACGATCACGTTCACCTTGTACTGCTCCACCAGCGAGGCGATGATCTTCCAGCTCGCCGGGTTGAGATGGATGTCCGACACGTGCAGGACCCGGATGGTGGAGGGGTCCGGCTGGTAGGCCGGGAGCGTGGAGGTGACGTCGTAGAGCTTCGTCACGTTCGTCACCAGACGGGCCAGCTCCTTCTGGTAGACGTCGAACTCGGTGACGATGCTGCGCGCGTTGCCGACCACGGACGGCGCCGACGACAGCAGCCCCGAGTACTTCGGCTCCAGCACCGACTTCGGGTTCCAGGTGGCGTACGCCGACGCGCCCGAGGCGGCGAGCAGCGCCAGGGCCAGTCCGCCGGCCGCGAGAGCCCGGCGCGGGCGGCGGTAGACGGCGAGGCCGAGGGTGGTGGCGCCCACGACGACCGCGGCGCAGGAGCGCACCGCCAGGTCCAGCGTGCCGTGCTCGACGTCCCGGGCCACCTCGTCCTGGAGGCCGGAGAGCCGCTCGGGGTGGTCGACCAGGGCCTGGGAGCGGAGCGGGTCGAGCTGGTCGACGTTGACGTCCAGGCGGACCGGGGCCACATGGCTGTCGAGGGAGAGCGCGCCCAACGGCGAGATGTTGATCTTCGTGCCGCCGGTGAGGGAGGGGCGCAGCGCCATCGTCGTGTTCATCGGGCCGACCGGGGTCCGTACGTTCCCGACGATCAGCAGGCCCAGCCAGGCGCCGACGAGGACGACGGCCGTGAGCCCGAGAGCGCTCAGCCAGGGGCGGGCGCCGGCTTCCGGGGCGGGGAGCGTGCGGGGCCGTCGGCGGATGGGGTGTGCCGGGGTGCGGAGGGTGCGGGGCCTTCGGCCGGTGGGGTGTGCCGGGGTGCGGAGGGTGCGGATGGGGCGCAGGCGTACGCGGTTCGTCAGCGTGCGCAGGGCTGCGACCGGGCGGCGGGCGGCGACGGGGACGCGGACCATTGGTCCCGTATGCCCACGTACGGACGCGGATATGCGGCGCCGCACCGCAGTCGTACGCGCCGCTCGTACGAAGCTGTCGTACCGGACAATGACCCTGTGCTGGAGATGACGCGTGAGGAGTTCGAGGAGCTGGTCGCCGAGGCGCTCGACCGGATCCCGCCGGAGCTGACGCGGCTCATGGACAACGTGGCGGTGTTCGTGGAGGACGAGCCCCCCACCGACGACCCCGAGCTGCTCGGCCTGTACGAGGGCACGCCGCTGACCGACCGGGGCGAGTGGTACGCGGGCGTGCTGCCGGACCGGATCACCGTCTACCGGGGGCCGACGCTCAGGATGTGCGAGACCCGTGAGGACGTGGTCGTGGAAACCGAGGTGACGGTGGTGCACGAGATCGCACATCACTTCGGCATCGACGACGCCCGGCTGCACACGCTGGGCTACGGCTGAGCGGCGAGCGCGTGCGGCGCCGGGCGCGGATGTGCGTACGGCTGGGCGCCGATGCGGGCGGGGCGCGTGTCCTCTTGCGGGCGGGGGGAGTTGGGGAGGTTGACTCTCTTCCTTGCCCTCGGAGGTGGCCGCCGTGCGCCCCTTGTACGTACCCGTCCGGCTCGCCGTCACCATGCTGGCCGTCGCCACGGCGGCCGGCTGTGTGAACGTGGGTGACGACGCCGGCCGGGCCCGGCCCTCCCACTCGGCGGGCCGGCACGGCGGCGAGGCGCCGGACGGCGGCCCGGTGGACGGCGTCGGCGGCCGGCAGCACGGCGGCTCCGCGGGCGACGGCAAGCACGGCAACGGCGGCACGGTGAAGCCCGGCGAGTCGCCCAGTGCGTCGGCGGCCCCGTCCGCCGCGGGCAGCGCGTCCGCGCCCCCTGTCCAGCCCGGCAAGCCCGGTAAGCCGCGGAAGACCCCCGACCCCGGGGACCCGCCGCCGACCGCGGCCCCGTCCACCCCGCCGGCCACCTCCCAGCCGCCCGCACCCCCGGCCTCCACCCCGCCGCCCCCGCCCCCCTCTCAGTCCCCGACGCCCGAGCCGTCCTCCTCGGCGCACGAGGGCCCGGGACCCCAGCTGGTCCAGCGCGAGCCGGCACCCGAGGCGGGCGCACCGGCGTGAGGGGGCCGAGCCGAACGGCGCCGACCTGCGGCGATGAGCTCGGTTTGCCTTCAGGGGTGGTAGGTGCGTATGGTGGTAGATCGTTTGATCCCATTTGCCCGGCGCCACCACAGAGCGCGCCGTGTGGCGCGTACTCTCCTTTGCCGTGGCGGACCGCATTGAGGCGGTCGTGAGCGAATCACGGAGTTGACGGGCGCGTGCCGAAGAGACTCCGGAAGGTTTCGCATTCGCATGTCCGTGTCCAGCACTGATCAGTTCGTCGTGTCCGAGAACGAGCTCACCGAGCTCGACCAGGAACTCGTCGACGTGACGACCGAGGTCACCGAGGCCGCAGAGGCCGCTGACACCACCCCCCAGTCCCCCCAGATCACCTTCGCCGACCTCGGCCTGCCCGAGGGCATCGTGCGCAAGCTCGCACAGAACGGCGTGACGACCCCCTTCCCGATCCAGGCCGCGACCATCCCGGACGCCCTGACCGGCAAGGACATCCTCGGCCGTGGCCGCACCGGCTCCGGCAAGACCCTCTCCTTCGGTCTGCCGACCCTGGCCACGCTGGCCGGCGGTCGCACCCAGAAGCACAAGCCCCGCGCGGTCATCCTCACCCCGACCCGCGAGCTGGCCATGCAGGTCGCCGACGCCCTCCAGCCGTACGGCGACGTCCTCGGCCTGAAGATGAAGGTCGTCTGCGGCGGCACCTCCATGGGCAACCAGATCTACGCCCTGGAGCGCGGCGTCGACATCCTCGTCGCCACGCCCGGCCGGCTGCGCGACATCATCAACCGCGGCGCCTGCTCCCTGGAGGACGTGCAGATCGCCGTCCTGGACGAGGCCGACCAGATGTCCGACCTGGGCTTCCTGCCCGAGGTCACCGAGCTGCTCGACCAGGTCCCGGCGGGCGGCCAGCGCATGCTCTTCTCCGCCACGATGGAGAACGAGATCCAGACCCTCGTCGACCGCTACCTGAACAGCCCCGTCTCGCACGAGGTGGACGCGGCCCAGGGCGCGGTGACGACCATGTCGCACCACATCCTCATCGTGAAGCCCAAGGACAAGGCGCCGGTCACCGCCGCGATCGCCTCCCGCAAGGGCCGCACGATCATCTTCGTCCGCACCCAGCTGGGCGCCGACCGCGTCGCCGAGCAGCTGCGCGAGGCCGGCGTGAAGGCCGACGCGCTGCACGGCGGCATGACCCAGGGCGCCCGCACCCGCACCCTGGCCGACTTCAAGGACGGCTACGTCAACGTCCTGGTCGCCACCGACGTCGCCGCCCGAGGCATCCACGTCGACGGCATCGACCTGGTCCTGAACGTGGACCCGGCCGGCGACCACAAGGACTACCTGCACCGCGCCGGCCGTACGGCCCGCGCCGGGCGCACCGGCACGGTCGTCTCGCTGTCCCTGCCGCACCAGCGGCGCCAGATCTTCCGCCTGATGGAGGACGCCGGCGTCGACGCCGCGCGCCACATCATCCAGGGGGCCGGCGCCTTCGACCCGGAGGTCGCCGAGATCACCGGCGCCCGCTCCATGACCGAGGTCCAGGCCGAGTCCGCGAACAACGCCGCCCAGCAGGCCGAGCGCGAGGTCGCCCAGCTCACCAAGCAGCTGGAGCGTGCCCAGCGCCGCGCGGCCGAGCTGCGCGAGGAGTCCGACCGGCTGGTCGCCCGGGTCGCCCGCGAGCGCGGCGAGGACCCCGAGGCCGCGGTGGCCGAGGCCCAGGCGACGGCCGCGGAGGAGCTGGCGGCGGCCGAGGCCAAGGCCGCAGCCGCCGCCGCGCAGCAGGCCGAGCGGGCCGAGCGCGAGGAGCGTCCGGCGGCTTCGGCGCCGTACGAGCGCCGGGAGCGGCGGAGCTTCGACCGCGACCGTGGTGAGCGCGGCGAGCGGGGCGGCTTCGAGCGCCGTGAGGACCGTCGCCCGTTCGACCGTGACCGTGACCGGGGCGGCGACCGTGGTGGCCGTACCTTCGAGCGCCGCGAGGACCGGGGTGGCTTCGAGCGCCGCGACGACCGTCGTGACGACCGGGGTGGCCGTGGCTTCGAGCGCCGTGACGACCGCCGTGACGACCGTCGTCCGTTCGACCGCGACCGGGGCGGCGACCGTCCGTTCAACCGCGACCGTCGTGACGACCGGGGTGGCCGTGGCTTCGAGCGCCGTGACGACCGTCGCCCCTTCGACCGCGACCGTGACCGTGACCGGAGCTTCGACCGTGACCGTGGCGGCGACCGCGGCGGCCGTTCCTTCGAGCGCCGCGAGGACCGCGGTGGCTTCGAGCGCCGTGACGACCGTGGCGGCTTCCGCCGGGACGAGCGCGGTGGCCACGGGCACCGGGGCAGCGACCGCCCGTTCAACCGCGACCGCCGCGACGACCGCCCGGGCTTCCGCGCCGGCGGCCACGACCGCCCCTTCGGCCGTCGTGACGACCACCGCGGCACCGGCTCGTTCGGCCGCCGCGAGGACAAGCCGCGCTGGAAGCGCAACGGCTGACGCCGAGTGACCTGAGAAGGGCCCGTACGACCACGACGTCGTACGGGCCCTTTTTGGCCATCCGTTGCCACCGAGTGACGCATGTCATGCCCTCGGCGAGGGAATCGCTGGGGGCATGACAGATGACGCGAGAGTGAGTGGCCTGTCGGACGAGGAACGGCTGGCCCAGCTCGGCTACACCCAGGTCCTCGCCCGCCGGATGTCGGCGTTCTCGAACTACGCCGTCTCCTTCACGATCATCTCGGTGCTGTCGGGCTGTCTGACGCTGTACCTCTTCGGCATGACCACCGGCGGCCCCGCGGTGATCACCTGGGGCTGGGTCGCGGTCGGCCTGATGACGCTGTTCGTGGGCCTGTCGATGGCCGAGATCTGCTCGGCGTACCCGACCTCGGCAGGCCTGTACTTCTGGGCCCACCGCCTCGCACCGCCGCGCTCGGCGGCGGCCTGGGCGTGGTTCACGGGCTGGTTCAACGTGCTGGGCCAGGTCGCGGTGACCGCGGGCGTCGACTTCGGCGCGGCCTCCTTCCTCGGCGCGTACCTGGACCTCCAGTTCGGCTTCCGGGTGACCCCGGACCGCACGGTCCTGCTGTTCGCCGCGATCCTCGTCCTGCACGGCCTGCTGAACACCTTCGGCGTGCGGATCGTCGCCTTCCTGAACGACGTGAGCGTGTGGTGGCACGTGCTCGGCGTCGCCGTGATCGTCGGCGCGCTCGCCCTCGTCCCGGACCACCACCAGTCGGCGTCGTTCGTGTTCACGAAGTTCGTCAACGAGACGGGCTGGGGCAGCGGCCCGTACGTCGTCCTGCTGGGCCTGCTGATGGCCCAGTACACCTTCACCGGCTACGACGCCTCCGCGCACATGACGGAGGAGACCCACGACGCGGCGACGGCCGGCCCGAAGGGCATCGTCCGCTCGATCTGGACGTCCTGGATCGCCGGCTTCGTCCTCCTGCTGGGCTTCACGTTCGCGATCCAGTCGTACGACAAGGAGCTGGCGTCCCCCACGGGCGCGCCTCCCGCCCAGATCCTCCTGGACGCGCTGGGCGCGACGACGGGCAAGCTGCTGCTGCTGGTCGTCATCGGGGCCCAGCTCTTCTGCGGGATGGCCTCGGTGACCGCCAACAGCCGCATGATCTACGCCTTCTCGCGTGACGGCGCGCTGCCTTTCTCACGCGTCTGGCACACGGTCAGCCCGCGCACCCGCACCCCTGTCGCGGCGGTCTGGCTGGCCGCGCTCGCCGCCCTCGTTCTCGGCCTGCCCTACCTGATCAACTCGACGGCGTACGCGGCGGTGACGTCGATCGCGGTGATCGGCCTGTACATCGCCTACGTCGTCCCGACCTTCCTCCGCGTCCGCAAGGGCGCCGCCTTCGCCCGCGGGCCGTGGCACCTGGGCCGTTGGTCGGGGCCGATCGGAGTCGTCTCGGTGGGGTGGGTGCTGACGATCACGATCCTCTTCATGCTCCCGCAGGTCTCCCCGGTCACCTGGAAGACCTTCAACTACGCCCCCGTCGCCGTCCTCGCCGTCCTGGGCTTCGCGGCGGCCTGGTGGCTCGCCTCGGCCCGCCACTGGTTCCTCACCGAGGACCGGACCGCCGCTCCCAACCTGGTCGAAAAGTGACACACTTCCCCGTGACGCGGCCGGTCCGTCAATACCCGATCGGAGACACGGCCGCGTCCGGCTATGCTCGGACAGGCAACATCGCCTGGGCCCTTAGCTCAATTGGCAGAGCAGTGGACTTTTAATCCATTGGTTGTGGGTTCGAGTCCCACAGGGCCTACGGCTGGTAGGCGGGGGATATGGCCCCTGACCTGCTACGCAGCGTCCGAGCCGGCGTCAGCTGGCTCGGACGCTGCTTCGTTTCCGGGCTCCTGCGTGAGCGATGCGTGAGCGGGAAGAGCGGCCACCTGCGGCGGTTTTGTGTGAGACCGCCCTCAGCGGATACCCGGCGGGCGTGAGGTACGGCAGTGTGCCCCACGAGTGGGCCGTCTGCCCCGGATGTCTCCATGAGCCTCGGCAGGCGGTGCGCTCCTTACGGGCCTTACGGGTGAGCCCGTCCGGTGCTGCGGGTCGAGTCGGCCGGCGGCGTACGGTGGAGATACCGAGGGCATCACGCACTCCGGCCGTCCTGCCGGGTCGTCCTCGGCGAGAGACGAACCCCGGGCCGTCCGAGCGGCGGTGCGGAGACGGGTCGGCAATCATGCCCGCCGCGATCACAACAACTCCGCACCCTTCCCTGGTCGTTGCGTTTCCCTGCCGAAGGGCGGGGTGATGGCCGTGCAGCGCCTGGACATCCACCGGCGTGACCGGGGGGAGCGGGCCCTCGTCACGCTCGTCGGCGACATCTGGCCGGCCTCGGCGCCCCTGCTGCGGGCCGCGCTGGAGCAGTGCCTGCGCGACGGCATGACCGCCATCGACGTCGATCTCACCACGGTCGGCTCCTGTGACGCCAAGGGCCTGGACGTCTTCCTGGCGGCGTCACGGCATGCCGGCCGCGTGCACGCCTGCCTGCACCTGCACCATCCGTGCGCGCAGATCACCCGGCTCCTCGCCTTCACCGGCTCCGCGCCCCTGCTCCGCGATCTGCTGGACACGTCCGCGGCGGGTCCGTCGGCCGGCGGGACGCAGACGTCCGGCGACCGCGCCGGTGCGCCGGTCGTCAAGGACGGGATCCGCCTGCGCAGGCTGACTCGCCGGCAGGTGGAGGGGATGAGCGAGGACATCGCCGACCTGGCCGTGGCCGGCCCCTTCATGCGGGACGACTTCCTGCGGCGGCTTGCCGTCAGCGCCCGACGGCCTGGCTTCGCGCTGCTGGTGGCCGAGACGACGGTGTTGGTGGGGTGCGTCTTCGGGTTTCCGGTGAGTCCCGTCAGCCGGTCCGAACAGGGGTTGCAGGAGAGCGTCCAACGGCTCACCGGCTGTGCCCGGTTCCTGCTCCTCACTCAGGTCGTGGCGCACCAGCACCCACAGCGCCGCGACATCGGCCGCCGTCTGCAACAGCGTCTGCTGGCCGATGAGCGCACCGAGCTCGGAGTGGCCCTGCTGAATCCGGCCGACCGGGCCGGACAAGCCGCCTACGACTCGTGGGGCTGGCGGAACCACGGGGAGATGGTCGGGCTGCCCGGTCGGGGCGCTCCTTGCGTGTTGACCCTGTTCCGGGGAAGCGGACCGTCGCTTCCAGCGCCTCGGGCCGCCCGTCCAGGCCGGGCGTAGCCTTGAAGACACCGAGAGCATGTCGGGCGCATGATCAGGACAGCGCCGTTCCCGGCGAGTGGCGAACGAGGGCAGCTCCAGGCCGCCCGGACGGGATCGCACGATGGACTCCCCCACACCGCCCGTAGGAGACCGGCCGCCGAGTGACGCGCACACGTACAGGATGCCGCTGGCCCGGCTGAGGCTCACGCCGGAGGCCAGCCATGGCCCGCTGGACGGAGCGTGGTGGCCGCGTTGCGACGCCCTGGAACTGGAGCTGCCCGCGCTCGTGGGCTCGCTCGACCCCGGCCGTGGCACGGTCACCCGCGTCACGGTCGGCGCTGCGGCCTGGCCTGACGCGCCATTGACCGTGTCGGCGCCGGACCACGTGATCGAGGTCGTCCTGAGCGACGCCGCCGCCGAGGAGCATGCCATCACCCTGGACTGCGGCACCCTGGGGCGCTGGGAGCTGCTGGTCGTCCCGCCCGACGAGCCGGCCGGAACCGCCGAACGCCTGCTGACCGCCGCCGCCGATCCGTGGAATCCGCTGTCGGCTCAGCGCACCTTGGCACATGTCGAGGACGGCTTCGGCCGGGAGGGCGCAGGGGAACAGCACGGCCCATGATGGAGTGATGGGACGGGTAGTCCATTCGCCGGTCGACCCCGCCGCCGGTGTCCGTGTGGATCACGGTGGGTGAGCTGATGACGGCCGAACCGGGCACGGACCGCTCCGAGAGCTTCGGGGAAGCGCTTCTGGGGGCGGTTCTCGACCGGGCGCACGAGCTCCCGCCCCACCTCATCGGACCGCTGGTCGCCGACGTGGTGGAGCGGCTCGGCGGCCGCCGTCCGCAGGTGCTGCTCCAGGACTACGGTCAGTTGCTGCTCGTACCTCTGCGCGGTGAGGGCCTCACGGGCGGGGATCCGCAGGACATCGACGCTTCCGTCGCGGGCCGGTGCTTTCTCGACGCCCAGCCCGTCGAGGTGCCCGAGGCCGACGGCGTACGGGTCCACCTGCCGCTGCTGGACGGCGGCGACCAGGTGGGCGTCATGGCCGTGACGCTGGACCGGGTCGATGACGACGACCGGCGGCTGCTGGCCAGGCTCTCCGGCCTGGTTGCCGACCTGCTGGTGACCAAGCACGGCTACTCCGACCTGTTCTTCTCCACCCGCCGCGGTGAGCCGATGAGCGTCGCCGCCGAGATCCAGTGGTCCCTGCTGCCGCCTCTGGCCATGGTCATGCCGCGGGTCGCCGTGGCCGGGATCCTGGAGCCCGCCTACGACGTGGCGGGGGACAGCTTCGACTACGCGCTCAACGGTGACATCCTCCACGTGGCCATGATCGACGCGATGGGGCACGGCCTGGGAGCGGCCACCATGGCCACCGTGGCCATCGGCGCCTACCGTCACGCCCGCCGCCTCGGTACCGGCCTGTCGGAGATCTACGCCGCCATGGACGCAGCCGTGGCACGCCAGTTCGGCCCGGACCACTTCGTCACCGCCCAGATGATGCGGCTGGACACGGCCACGGGGCGGATGCACTGGGTCAATGCGGGACACCCGCCACCGGTACTCGTGCGCGATCACCGCGTCGCGCGTCGGCTGGTCGCCCCCACGACCCTCCCGGTCGGCCTGGGCGGGCCGGCGCCGGAGGTCAGTGAGCTGGACCTGGAGCGTGGAGACCGCGTCCTCTGCTTCACGGACGGACTGATCGAGGAACACGCCGTGGGTGAGGAGCAGTTCGGTGAGGACCAGCTGATCGACTGCGTGAACCGGCTGGAGAGGACCGGTCGCGGGGTCCGGGCGGTGGCGCGCTCCCTGTCGCACACCCTCAAGCGAGCACGGGGCGGACACACGACGGACGACGCGACGCTGCTCCTCGTGGAGTGGCGCGGCTGACCGCACCACCGGCCACGACAGGGGTCAGCCGGACGGCCTCTGCCCGCTTCCCGTGTCGATGAGGATCTGCTCCGCCTCACTGACGTTGCCGGCCAGGACGGCCTGTGCCATCGCCGCGCGGGCGGCCTCGGGCGGCGTGTCCGGTGGGACCACCAGCAGCGAGAAGAGGTCCCGGTCGCCCCGGGTGATCAGGACCGTGTCGTCACCCACCGGGAAGGAGTCCACGTGTACCACGTGGTCGCCGACGACGATCCGGGTCGGGAGCCCGTCCCAGGCCGTGGCATCCAGCCCGACGCGGGTCAGGGGGCCCAGGTGCTCGGTGAGGGCGCTCAGCAGCGCGGGCAGCTCGGCACCGATGTCGCGCGACCGTGGCCACCACGCCCCGTCGAGGACGCCTTCGCGCGATGCCGTCGTCTCCAGCCGGAGCAGTGCGCTCCCCGGCCGCACGGCATGGTGCACACCGCTCGGCAGGTGCCTGGAACCAGGGGATGTGTCGGAGCCGGTCATGGAGGACCACCTGTCCGGGATCCGGTGCGAACACGGGATCCGCCTCGCTTCTGACCACGCTACTCCCCATCACCGCGAGCATCGGCGTCGCCGGGAATCGCCGGGACGCCCGCATACAGCGAGGGGAAGCCGCATGAGGGGCTGCGCGGCGGGGCACCCGGGCGGCGGAGGCTATGAGCGAGGCCGCAAGGCCGACTGCCTGTCGGCATCAGCAGCCTCGGATACCAGCCTGAGAGCGCCAGCCATGACGACACTCCGTGAACGCAAGACCTACCGCAAGGCCGTCCTCCGGCAACTCTACGGAGCCATGGAACGCAACCGACCTGAGGTCAGCGGGGCGGCACTGCGCGAGGTGCTCCGGCTGCCCGACGACGACCTGTCCGCAGCCTGCGCCTACCTGGCCGACGAGGGCCTGATCACCGTCGAGTGGACGTCGCACAAGACGCCCGCCACCGTCTCACTGTCCCATGAGGGCATCCGTTACATGGAGGAGGAAGAGGAGTGGGGTGATCCCAGGCCGAGTGAGTGACACGGCTCCACGCCCGGTCGCTGCTTTTCGGGCCGGGACTTCAATCCCCGTGTGATGCCTGGGCGGATGTGCCGGTGGCCTGCGGATCGAACGCTGCCGGGGCGGACGGTTCGGCGGCTGCCGGACGAGACCGCGGGATCAGCCTCGCTGCCTGCTCAGCGATTTCGCGGTCGAGCTCCGGGAGCAGGCTCGTGTACGTGTCCGAGGTCAGCGTGATGGTGGAGTGCCGGAGGGTCTCCTTCACCGTGTGGATGTCGCCGCCGCCTCCGTGCGTGAGCGTCGCGGCCACGTGGCGCAGGTCCCGCAGGGTGATGGGGGGGGGCAGGTCGGTCGTGGCGAGGATACGGCGGAAGGTCTCCGACACCGTCTCGGGGTGGAGCCAGGAGCCGTCCTCCTTCGTGAAGACCTTGCCCGTGTCCTGCCAGGCGCCGCCCCAGTCCGCACGCTCCTTGTCCTGGCGGGCCTTGTGGTCGCGCAGCACGGCGATGTTCACGCTGTCGAGCGCGATCGTGTTCGCGCTGCCGTCTGTCTTCGGCTCGGACTCGTAGAGGTCCCAGCCGTCCACCACGATCTCCTTGGCCGGAGTGATGAGGCCGGCGCCGAGGTCGATCTCGTGCCAGTCCTGGCCGACCGCCTCGCCGCGACGGAGGCCGCGGGTGCCCATCAGGTGGAAGATCGCGTACAGCCGGTCACCCTCGGCGGCGTCCAGGAAGGCGCCGAACTGCTGCGGGGTCCAGACCATGACCGCGCCGGGGATCTCGCCCGTCTCGCGCCAGCGTCGGACCCGCTCCTCGGTCCAGAGGAGGGGCTTGGGGCGCCTGCCGGACTCCAGCTCGACGTGGGAGGCCGCGTTGAAGGTGATGAGCTGCTGGGCGATCGCGGAATTCAGCGCCGCGCGCAAGGTGCGGCGGATCGCCTGCCGGGTGGCCGGGCCGGTGATCTTTCGGAACGGCTTCATCTCCGCCAGCTTGGCCCGCTCGGCCGCGAGCAGCTTTCGCTCGGCCCCTACGGGTCGCCCGGGTTTGCTCGGCTTGCAGCGGGCGATCTGCTCGCGGCGGGCCTCGTTCTCGGCCGCGATCACCTCGTTCTCGTCGGCGATCGCGTCGAACATCTCCACCAGGTGGCCGACGTTGAGCCGGTCGAGGCGCACGTGGCCGATGCGCGGCTTCAGGTGGACGCGGATGTGGGAGGCGTAACCGTTCAGCGTGGTCTTGCGGCGCTTCTTCGCGGCGAACCACTGGTCGAGCCACTCGCCGACGGTGAGGCTGCCACGGAGGGCCAGGCCCGCACGCAGACGGCGTTGGGTCTCCTCGATGGCCGGCAGTGGGGCCTTCTCGGCCGCGACCTCCGCCAGCATGGCGGCGAGGCGCTGGAGGCTGTCGGGGTCGTCCTTGTCCGCGAGGGCCAGCAGGGAGCGGACGTGGTCGAGTTCCGACTGGGCGTCCTTGAGGGACTCGTAGCCGGCGCGGCTGAAGGAGCGACGGGTGCCGTCCTCGCGGGGCGGCAGTTCCTGGCGTATGGAGTAGTAACCGTGCTTGCGGCCCTTGCGCTTGGGGCACGAGGCGCCGAGTTCCTTGCCGGTCTTCGGGTCGCGGCAGGAGCAACGGCGGTAGGTGGAGCCCTTCAAAGGCGTTCCTCCGGGGTGGTTTCGGTATCGGGTTCGGGCGGGTCGACATCGCCCAGTGCGGGTGGCAGATCAGGTGGGGTGGCCCCCTCCTCGCGGAGGTCGCGGCGGAGGTAGCGGAGCCTGTACTTGGCCGAGACGGCCTGATCGGCGTACTTGGCCTGCTGGCGCTCGGCTTCTTCCTTCTCGGCGCGGCTGGTGGCCGTCTTGGCCGCGAACCGGGCCTGTTCTTCCTCTTCGAGCGCGGCGAGAGCGGTGCGGACGAGACTGGCGTGAAGCTCGAAGTCGGGGACCAGGCCCGCGTCGTAGCCGGGTACGTCCTCTTCCCCGGTGAAGCGCCGTAGGGCGTCCCAGGTGGGCACGAGGTGCTGGAAGGGGAGTTCCTGGGTCTTTTCGACGTAGCCGACCGGGAAGATCAGGCAGACCGGGTACGTCTCCAGGGCGGCGGCCAGGACCATGACGTCCGCGAGGGGGAGGTTGGCCCGGCGGCCGGACTCCATGTTGGCGATCACGTTGCGCGGGATGGGATGTCCGAGCTGTTCGCACCGGTCCGCCAGGTCCTGTGCGCTCCACCCCATCTCCTTCCTTCTGCGCCGGACTTCGCCGGCGACGTTGGCCTTGATCCGGTCCGCCCACTCGGGGACGTCGTCCTCGTCACTTCCATCATCGAAGCCGCGTTGTGTCATAAAGACACATTAGCTTGGCCATCCTGGTTGGTAGACGCCTGGAGCCGGACGTGATGACTGCGTTCGCCGAGGGCTGCATGGAAAGGGGTGCACTGCATGCGCGACGACGCGATGGCCGGAGACTCGAAGGGCTCGAAGGGGATGAGTCGGGAGGAGGTACTCGCCCTCCCGGTGGCGGTTGACCTGGACACGAGCAATCGAGCGCTGGGGCTCGGCCGGAGCAAGGGCTATGAGCTGGCGAAGCGAGGCGCCTACCCGTGCAAGGTGCTGCGCCTGGGCAACGCCTACCGGGTGGTGACCGCGGACTTGTGGGAGTTGCTGGGTCTGGCGGCGTGAAGGGGCGGCAGCATAGCAGACGGTTCTGCGCTGAGCTGACACAGAATCGCTGGACTGTTGCCGGGGGTGGACGTGCTGTCCGTGTTCCCTCGGGGCACCGAGCGAGTGTCCCGACTCGGGACACAGAGCGTGTTCAGTCTCTGAACGCAGCGAGCCTCCGGCGCGGCAACGCCGGAGGCTCGGGAATCCCCGTCGCCCGTCTCCAACGAACGATCCGCGCCGCTGGGCCTGCATGCCCGGCGGCGCAGAAGAGGAGCCACCTGGTGCAACCTGAGAACCCTGCGCCCTATTCCACCCCCGTATCCCCTGCCACCGCATGGCCGTCGGTCGCGGTGCCGGGCAAGCCCGACCAGGGCGAACCCGAGCACGCTGCGTCGGTCGCGGCGGCCGAGACCCGGGCGCCGGATCCGGAGCCGACCGTCGGCTCGGCGCTGCTGGACGAACTGCGTGAGCAGATAGCGAAGTTCGTGATCCTGCCCTTGCCGGAGGCGCTGGATGCGGTGACGCTGTGGGTGGCGGCGACGCATCTGCAGCCGGCCTGGCAGCACGCGCCGCGTCTGGCGGTGGTGGGGCCGGCGAAGCGGTGCGGCAAGTCGCGGCTGCTGGACGTACTGACCGAGACGGTCCACGAGCCGATGCTCACCATCAACACCACACCGGCTGCGGTGTTCCGGTCGATCACCGAGGAGCCGCCCACGCTCCTGGTGGACGAGGCGGACACCATCTTCGGCACGCCGAAGATGGCGGAGAAGAACGAGGAGATGCGCGGCCTGCTCAACGCCGGCCACCAACGCAACCGCTACGTCACGCGGGTGGTCGGCAACGACCACACCCCGCACCGGTTCGCCACCTTTGCCATGGCGGCCCTCGCGGGGATCGGTGACCTGCCCGACACGATCATGGACCGGGCTGTGGTGATCCGTATGCGCCGCCGGGCGGAGGGCGAGCGCGTCAAGCCCTTCCGCTCCCGACGCGACATCCCCGCTCTGCACGACCTGCGCGACCGGATCGCTGCATGGGCAAGGCCGCTGCTGGATGAGGCGGCGGACCTGGAGCCGGACATGCCGGTGGAGGACCGGGCCGCCGACACCTGGGAGCCGTTGGTCATCATCGCGGACCTGGCCGCCGGATCCTGGCCCCGTCGCGCCCGAGAAGCGTGCGCACGGATGGTCGCCGCAGAGGTCGAGGCAGAGGAGGACCGGCCCGGGGGAGCCCGAATCCTCGCCGACATCCGCAGGGTGTTCGTAGCCCAGCGCGAGCCCGACAGCCTTACCACGGACGAACTACTCCACCAGCTCCGGCAGGATGCCGAGAGCCCCTGGGCGGAGTGGGGACGCAATGGGCTGAACGCCAAGGACCTGGCAGCGATGCTCCGGGAGTTCGATATCAGGCCCGGCAACGTTCGCCTCCCCGACGGAACCCAGCGCAAGGGCTACATGCGCAACAAGTTCCTCGACCCCTGGCGGCGCTACTGCCCCACTGCCCACCCAGTGGACACCGAGCCTGCCACCCCCAGCGCAGACTGACCCCCGCATCCCCCGGTGGGCGTCCCTGCCGTACCTGCCGTGATCCCGCAGGTCAAAAGGCTGCAGGCAAGACGGCAACCGGCGACAAGACGGCAACACGATCATGGTGAACCGCTGCCGCCGGGAGGACGCAGCCCGGATCCGTCTTGCGCCGTCCCACGCGTCCTCGCCGTATCACCGCAGGTCACAGCCTCGCCGAGCGGGACGGCACAACGTGGCAGTGCCGCCCCCCCCGGCCGGGGACACGACGAGACGCCGCCGGCAGGCCGCCCGCCGTCAGGTCGCGCCGCACACGCGGAAGAGCCCAACGGCCGCCGGTACGGCACATCCACGCCCCTGCCGTACCGGCCCTGACCTGCGCTTGCAACGGCCAAGACGGCAAGACGGATCACACCGCCAAACCCCAGGAGCCCCCGCTTGGCCCTTCCCACCCTCACAACGACACCCACTCGTCGGGGGCACCGCCCCGACGGAGGACGGCTGTCGATGACCAAGAAGGACATCGAGCGGTACACGCTCGGTGCGGCCGGAGTCGTCATCGTCGCCCTCACCATCAGCGGATTCTGGCTGTCGTACGCACACCTCGCCGAGGTCGCTGGTCAGCACGGGCTGCGCAGCTCCACCACCCGACGCTGGGCCTGGCCGGCGACCCTGGACGCCTTGATCGTCGCGGGCGAACTGCTCATGCTCCGCGCGGGCCTGCGCAGGGTGACCGACAGGTGGGCGATCGCCCTGACGGCCACCGGATCGGTCGGCTCCATCGCGCTCTACGTTGCCGGAGTCAACGGAACCGGCAGCGCAGGCACCGTTCCGCTGCTCGACTACGTGGTCGCCGCGGTCCCCCCGACCGCAGCCCTGCTGGCCTTCGGTGTCCTGATGCGGCAGATCCACCAGCTCGTCGACCAGCCTGCGGGCCATCCGGAACCCGCACCGGCTCCGGTGCCAGAACCACCGGCCACCGCCCCCGCCACGCTCGCCGAGCCACCGGCCGAGCCCGCCCAGCCGACCGTGCCACCGACCGCCGTTGCCGAGAACAGGCCGCGCGGTGGCCGTCCGCCCAGCGCCACGCTCGAGGAACTCGTGGAGATCGGCCGGATGGCCCTCGCCGAGCACGGCACGCTCACCCGGTCACTGCTCCGGAATGCCGTCAAGGCCAAGGGCCTGACGATCAGCAGCGAGCGGCAGACCGACGTGATGACCACCCTCCGGTCCGAAATCGAAGCCGCCGCCGAGACCGGTCCGGACAGCGGCTGACCGGAATCTCACGGGGTGACCGGAACCCCTTCCGGTCACCCCGGCCAGTCGGCCACCGGTCTCACTCGCCACCCGCTTATCCACATCTGTGGACGAGGCGGCGACTGCCTCCCTCTGCCGCCCCCTCCTGCGGAATTGCCCGCCTTCCCCGCCCATCCCGGAGCACCGCCCGTGACGCACGATCCGCACCACCCCAAAGACACCCCCGACGAGCCGATACCGCTGACGAAGTCCCCTACGCTGATGAACCGTCTGCGGCGTGCGTTCGGACGGGGTGCCCCCGGCGGAGCCAGTAGTACCCCGAGTCCGACTCCAGGCCGGACTTCGGGGATCTCCGCCCCGGGGGTGGCGGAGACGGCCCAGCGCCAGGGGGCGCAGGACCAGGAGGCCGTGGCCGAGGGCGGCCCCGACCCGGACACACTCCATGCCGTCCAGCGCGAGATCCTCCGCCCCGTACGTCAAGACGCTGCCACCGCCGGCGAGCCCTCCGTGAAGAGTGTCCAGCCGACGATCCGCCGCTTCACCGGCGAAAAGCGTGATGCACGCGTCGGTCCCTTGCGTTTCCTCGATGCGGAGCGTGCCCGCCTCCAGGACGTAGCCGCCGAGCACGGCTACGCGCCCTCAACAGCGACCACACCCCACCCAACCTCCGCCAGCACCTGACCGAACTCCAGCAACTGCTGGAGCTGATCGCCGAAGCCCTGCGCCAGCCCGCCGAGCCGGCCGAGCCGGAAAAAGAGGAACTGCCCGCGTGATTGCCGCCATCAAACCGGCCGGGTCCAGCACCCGCGGCCTGCTCGCCTACCTCTACGGGCCCGGCCGCCACGACGAACACCTCGACCCGCACATCGTGGCGGGGTTCGCCATGCTCGGCATGCCCGACCCCGGCCGCGATGAGAGTGCCACCCTCACCGAACTGGCCCGCTACCTCGACGAACCCGTGCGGCTGCGCAACAACGAGTTCGGAAAGAAGGTCACCGACCACGTCTGGCACTGCCCCGTCCGCGCCGCCCCCGAGGACCGCTACCTCTCCGACGCCGAGTGGGGTGACATCGCCCAGCGCATCATCGAGGCCGCCGGCATCGCCCAAGTCGGCGACGACCTGGCCTGCCGTTGGATCGCTGTACGCCACGCCGACGACCACATCCACATCCTCGCCACCACCGTCCGCGAGGACGGCCGCCGCCCCAAACTCCACGACAGCGGCCTGCGCGTCGGCGACACCTGCCGCGAGATCGAGAAGGACTACGGGCTCCGCCAGCTGAAGAAGGGTGACCGCACCGGCGCCCGCCGGCCCGCCCAGGGCGAGATGCACAAGGCCGAACGCCTCGGCTGGGAACAGACCAGCCCCGAGTGGCTCCAGGACCGCATCCGCGCCGCCATCCCCCACGTGACCAACGCCGAGGAACTCATCGCCTACCTTGAAGCCGGCGGCATCGAGGTCAAGGCCCGGCGCGGCCCGTCAGGAGACCTCCTCGGCTACGCCGCCGGCCGCCCCGGCGACGTCAACGAGGCCGGCGAGCAGATCTACCACCCCGGAAGCAAAATCTCCCCCGACCTCTCCCTGCCCAAGATCAAGGCCCGCCTCGAATCCGGCCGGCCCGAAGAACACCCCACCGCCCGCCGCAACCACCCCAGCACCCCCTGGCAGCAGGCCACCGACGCCCTCGACACCCTCCACACCGGCCTCGCCGACGACACTCACGCCCAGGCCCACATCGCAGCCCTCGGCGAGCTGCTCGAAGCCACCGCCCAGAAGGCCCCCGACAACCTGCGCGGCGAACTCCAGGCCGCCTCCAAGGCGTTCGCCCGAGCCCAGCGCTCCCAGATCCGCGCCGAAGACCGCGCCGCCCACGCCCTGCGCAGCGCGGCACGCGACATCGTCCACACCGCCACCGGCCCCGACGGCAGCGCGCTGGCCGCCCTGCTCGCGGCTCTCGTCTGGGCCACCATCGTCGCCCGGCGCTGGCACGAAGCGAAGAACCACGCCCACCAGGCCGACGCTGCCCGCCAGGCCGTCCAGCACCTCCAGATAGCCGCAGATCGCGCCGTCGCCCCGATGCTCACCGATCTCGCAGCCCGACCGCCCAGGGAGGAAGCCCGCCATGTTCTTGTGAACGACGTACGGGCAGCCATCCCCCACCACGCCGAACGAATCCTCGCCGACCCGGCCTGGCCCGCGCTCGCCACCGTCCTCGCCGACGCCGAAGCCCGTGGTCACCAACCCCACCAGCTCCTCAAGCAGGCCGCCGCCCAACGCGAGCTGACCTCCGCCCGTCAGCCCGCCCGCGTCCTGATCACCCGCATCCAGCACACCGGCCGAAACCCGGCTCCCAACCGCTGTGCCGAAGCCGCCCGTCGGCGCTCGACCATCGCAGCTTCGACGCCCACTCAGCAGAATGGGAGCCCCCAGCTCTCGGTGGTGGTGGTGACCCTCGCCGAACAGCAGCATCGAAAGCGCCGGTAGGCGACGTGCGGTTTCGCCGTGCGACCCGCGCTTCTGCGACTGAGAGTTGGTGCGTTCAAGCCAACGTCACACCGAACCGACCCCGGGCCCTTGACGACCCTCGCCCCCTTCGGAAGCGTCGCACGCAAGAACGCGCAACCGACTTGATCTGGGAGGGCATCGTGGACCTACAGTTCATCGGGATCGACCCCAACACCGGGGGCGAGGGGTCGCCGACGGTGTGGGTGGAAGAGGAGACGGCTGACCTGGTCCTCCAGGGCGTCAAGGCCGAGGAAGCGCTGGAGGCACTGGTCAGCGGTACGGAGTGGGTCGCCGGTCACGCGGTGGGGATCCCCGCCCACGAGACGGTGATCCGCATTCCGGCCCGCATGGTGCCGATTCTGAGGGAGGCGTGCGATGTCGCAGAGCGGCGTGCCGAGCTTCGCTGAGCTGCTGGCCGGTACCCGCCGCAGCGCGGTGCACCTGGAGATGCGCGACGCGTACGGCGTCGGTGACGAGGCGCAGGAGTTCGAGGAGTTCAAGCGCACCGGCCACGTCGATCTCGATCCGACGGCGCGGTGGTGGCCTGGCTGGCTGGGCATGGTGCGGGAGGCTGTCGGCCGTGGCGTGGTGATGCGTCGAGCCAGGATCGTCTCCGAGCCCGTGACGGACTACATCCGCTGGGAACACGCCGCCACCCCGCTGAACGTCGAGGCGGGTGAACTGGTGCGCTGGCTGCCCCGCCGTCGGGCCGTGGACATCGCCCTGCCGGGAGCCGACTTCTGGCTGTTCGACGACCGCCTGGTGCAGTTCAACATCTTCACCGGGGACGGCGATTGGGCCGATCCACCCAAGGAATTCAGCGAGGACCCCGCCGTGGTCAAGCTGTGCTCCGACGCTTTCGAGGCCGTGTGGGAGCGTGCCGTCGACCACGAGAAGTACGCCGTCTGACCCCCGCTCCGGCCCATGCCCGCCTCTCCCTCGTCCAGCGCTCAGGCCGCCCGTGAAGCGCTCGCCGTGCGCCTGACGCACCTTCGCAAGGACGCCGGCCTCACCGGGAAGGAACTCTCCGCCCGGTGCGGCTGGCACCCCGCGAAAACCACCCGCATCCAAAAAGCCGAGGTACAGCCCACCGACGTGGACATCCGCGCCTGGTGCGCTGCCTGTGGCGCCGCTGACCAGGCCGACGACCTGATCGCCACGGCCCGCGCCGTCGACTCGATGTACGTGGAGTGGCGCAGGAGCCACCGGATGGGCATGCGCAAGACCCAGGAGCACTTCTACGGCCTCTACGCGCAGACCGGCGTCACACGCGCGTACGTCTCCAACGTCGTACCCGGCTTCTTCCAGACCCCCGCGTACGCCACAGCCCTGATGGAAGCCATCACCGACTTCCAGGGAACCCCCAACGACGTCTCGGAGGCCGTCGCGGCCCGCGTCGCCCGGAGCCGGTTCCTGTACGAGGGCGGACACCGGTTCATCGTGCTCATGGAGGAGTGCGTCCTGCGCTACCGCGTGGGCGACGCCGAGACGATGGCCGGACAGCTGAGGCATCTGCTGGCCGTGATGCCGCTCCCTTCCGTCTCCCTGGGCGTCATCCCCTTCACCGTGCAGAGGACCATGTGGCCGCTGGAGGCGTTCTACCTCCATGACGGCACACGCAGCGTCGTGGAAACCCTCACGGCCGAGGTCAACGTGGTGCAACCGCGCGAACTTGCCGACTATCGCAAGGCGTTCGGTGAGCTGACGAAGATGGCTGTCCACGGCAACGCCGCCCGCGCTCTGATCAACGCGGCGATCGACTCCCTCGGATGACATTGCGCAATTCCCCGCAATTTCGTTGAGGCAAAACTCCGGCTCTCCGTACGGTCGTTGACGTCGCCGGGCAGGCCAGGCTCCCCTCGGCGGCAGTGGAGGAGAGTCCCGCTCGCACCCCCTGTTGCGGGTGGGACGTCCAGCCCCGAGGAGACGACCCCGTGAGCGTCATGACCAGACCCACCACAGTCGGACCGGCCGGTTACACCGAAACCCTCCCCTGCGAGCCCGAGATGGCCCGCCGTGCCCGGCGGCTCGTCTCGGCCGCGCTGAACACCTGGGGCATAGGCGAGATGGCCGATGCGGGCACACTGATCGTCTCCGAGCTGGTGGGCAACGCAGTCCGCCACACCCCGTGCCGTCTGATTCGGGTGTCCGTCCGACGCGTCACGAACGATCTCGTACGGATCGGCGTCACCGACAAATCCCACGCCCTGCCGAAAATGGGTCCGGCCGCCGGCGGCGATGAAACCGGGCGTGGCCTCGTACTGATCGACGCGCTGTCACACCGCTGGGGCTATGACCGAAAGCGCTGGGGCAAAACCGTCTGGGCGGAGCTGGCAGTCCCGCCATGCTGACCTTGCGACTGCTGCCAGAAGACGAGCTGGCGGGCGTCGCCGATCCGGAGCGATGCGTGGAGCTGGCTGTACCCCGGCGCACGCAGGGCAGGATCACCGTCCGCACCCTGCGCCTGACACCCGCCGACCTCGTGCGGCTGCGCACGGAAACCGATCTGGCGCTGGCAGATATCCGTACCGAAGTCATGCGCGCCGAGGCCGCGTGGCACGAACGACTCGCGCAGTGGCACGCCGACGGGCGAGCCGCCGTCGAGGCCACCCGGCCGGACACGGCGCTGCTCTCGCTCGTCCTGGAGGGCCTGCGGGCCTCCCTGTAGTACCCACAGACCCCGCCCGGTGTACCGAAGGACAGCCCCGGGCGGTACGGCGTCCTCTCGTCTCCCCCCAGGTGGGCGGGCGCCGCTCCAGACCGCTGACTGCAACCGGCACAGCGGATCTGCCCAAAACCTCTCGCTCTGACTGAGCGGGAGGAAGCCGAGAGAAACAGGAGTGCACGATGCCCGAGAACGTCGTCATGGAGCCCGCCGAGGACGGGCTGATCGTCTCCCGGAAGTCCATCGCCGCCGCCCGCTCCCGTGCGGAGCAGCCGTCCGACGGCGGCTCGACCGGCGTCTCCGACACCAACGACTGAGCGGAGCCGACAGAAGTGACCGCCTTCTCGAAGGTGGTCGAACGCCTCGGTGGGGACTTCCCCACCGGGGCCTTCGGCCGCACCTACCGCATCTGGCGCAGCGTCGCCGACTTCTCCTCCGTCCTGACATGGGGCGACCTCAACACCGTCATCGGCCGGGGCCGCCTTGAACCGCCTCGCCTCCGCCTTCACCGCGACGGGGAACTCATCCCGTGGCAGCGCTACGCCACCGCCGTCACCACCCGCAGGAACGTGGTGTGGCAGCGCATCCAGCCCTCGCGGCTGCACGGCCAGCTCCTCGACGGTGCCTCACTGGTCCTGGACGCCGTGGATGAACTCCACCAGCCCGCCGAATGCCTGGCACAGGCCCTCGAAGCGGTCTTCCGGGGCCGCGTTCAGATCAACGTGTACGCCTCCTGGACCGCGACGGAGGGCTTCGGAACCCACTGGGACGATCACGACGTCATCGTGGTCCAACTCGAAGGAGCCAAGCGGTGGCGCCTGTACGGGCTGACCCGGACCAACCCCCTCCACCGTGACATCGAAGCCCCACAGCCTCCGGCAGACGAGCCCATCGAGGAGATCATCCTGCGCGCCGGCGACATGCTCTACCTGCCCCGGGGCTGGTGGCACGCGGTGGCGGCCACCGAGGGCCGATCCCTGCACCTGACGTGCGGACTCCAGACCACGACCGGCGCAGATCTGCTGGGCTGGCTCTCGGACCGGCTGCGGACCTCGGAAACCGTACGCGCGCACCTGCCCGTCTTCGCCCCGCCGCAGGAACAGGCCGCCTACCTCGAACTCCTCCGCAAGGAAGTCACGGACGCCCTCCACGACGGTGCGATCGCAGACTTCCTCACCGCCAGGGACGGCATCGAACCGGGCCGCCCCATGCCGTCACTGCCCTTCCTCGACGCCGTACCGGCGCGCGACGACCTGCATGTCCGGCTCACCACAGCCCGAGCCCAGCTCACCGACAACCATCAGGACCAGGTCGTGCTCCTCGCCGGCGGCGAAGAGTGGACGTTCGCCCCGCCCGTACGCGCTGTGCTGTCCCCGCTCCTCGACGGCGCCTCGGCGCCGCTGGGGCACCTCGCGGAAACGAGCGGCCTCACGGTCGGACAAGTCGCCGGGCTCGTGACGGAACTGGTCCACGCAAACGTCGCGGTGGTGAGCGAGCCGTGAGCCCCGACCTCGCACTGGGAACGTACCGGTGCCGGGACATCCCGCAGGCGGCCGTCGCCGCGGTCGCCTGCGGGGCATCCTGGATCGACACCGCCCCCAACTACCACCACGGCCGTGCCCAGGCCGAGCTTCAGCCGGTGCTCGCCGGGAACCGGGACCTGCGTGTGTCGACGAAGGTCGGATTCTTCACCCCCGACATTGCGGCAGCCGCCAGCGACGCGGGCGTCGTCACACCGGCCGAAGCCGCTTCCGGCCACTGCCTCACACACCGCTACGTCGCCTGGCAGAGCCACCACAACCGCGCCGAGCTGGGCCGCGTGCCGGACATCGTCTTCGTCCACAACCCCGAACAAGCCGGCCGCCCTCACGACGCCATCACCAGCGCCTTCACCGCCCTCGAAGCCGAGGCCCGCGCCGGACGGATCGGAGGCTACGGCGTCGCCACCTGGACCGGCTTCGACGGCGCGTTCAGCGTCGCCGACCTCCTCAAAATCGCCACCCACTGCGGAGGCCGCGGCCATCATCTGTCCGCCATCCAGCTCCCCGTCTCACTGGTCATGCTCAAACCGGTCGCCCAGGCCCTGGAGGGCACCGGCCCCCTGGCTGAGGCAACCGCAGCCGGCCTGGACACGTTCATTTCCGCCCCCCTGCATGGCGGAGAACTCCCCACCATGGTCACGGACGAACTCGCCCAACTCATCGACCCAGGCACCACCCCGGCCGAGGCCGCCCTGCGTGTCACCGCGTACACCCCAGGGGTGAATCACGTCCTCCTGGGGTCCGGGAACGCGCAACACTGGGAGGCCGCCCAGCGCGTCCTTGCTTTACCTCCGCTCCCGGACAAGACCCTGCACGAGGTGATCGATGTTCTCGGCGCCTGACGACGCCACCGCCCAGCGCATGCGTAACGCCAGGATCTCTGCGTGCACCGCTCTCGCCTTGACCGACCTCGCCGAGGAACCCATCTGGGGCTACGCCGGCCGGACCCTCTCCGGCGCCGTGACCAGCGCGCAAGGCACCGGCTGGCTCCGCGTCGTCGCGGAGCACCCCGACAAGGCGCACGGGAAACTCTGGGACGGCCCGAAGACCGCCCAGGAACTGCTTCCTCCCGCGATCCCCCGCCCTGTCCTCCACGACGTCCACGACTGGCAGGCCGCCGGCTGGGCGTACCGAGCCGAGCTGTATCAGCACACGGACGCCACCGTCATCTCCCGCTCACCGGTCCTCGAACACGACCCGGCCCTCCCCAAGACATGGTGGACGAAGCTGCGGACCGCACTCGACTGCCTTGCCGAAGTCCCCACCGAACGCATCGCCGTACGCGAGGAGTACATCCGCCGGGCCATCCCCGAATACACAGGCTGCGATATCGGTCAGATCGAGTGGTCCACAGCCCATGGCGATTTCCACTGGTCAAACCTCGCCGGTCCCGACCTCACCATCCTGGACTGGGAAGGCTGGGGACAAGCCCCGGTCGGCTTCGACGCCGCCCAGTTCTACCTCTACTCCCTCCACACCCCCGCCACGGCCGCCCGTGTCCGCCAGACCCTCGGCCACATCCTCGACACCCCAGCCGCACGCGTGGCAGAACTGACCATCTGCGCCCGGGTTCTCCAGGCTGCCGACCGCACGCCGTTCTACAAGGAACTTGCGGGCCCGGTGAAGGAGTACGTGGACGCGACATACGAGAGGACGAGGTGAGAGCGGTCGAATCCATGACCCTCCTCGTTGCCGCAGTCATCGTCCACGACAAGGCCACCAACCGCGTCGTCCTCCTCCAACGCAGCCAGAACGCCAAGTTCGCACAGGGCATGTGGGACCTCCCCGTCGGCAAAAGCGAACCCGGCGAGCCCATCACAGAGACCGCCGTACGCGAGCTGTACGAGGAAACCGGCCTAACCGTGAAGCCGCACTCCCTGAAGGTCGCCCACATCATCCACGGTGCCTGGGGTGTCGAAGCCCCCAATGGCTTCCTCACCGTCGTCTTCGCCGCCCACGAATGGACGGGCGAGCCCGAGAACCGAGCAAGCACACCCAGGTCTGCTGGGTCAGCGCTGAGGCTATCCCGGAGGCGTTCGTAGAAACCACGGCGAGCGCCCTCCGCCGATATCTCACGGGTGGTCCGGAGATCTCCCTTGACGGCTGGCGGTAGCTGCCCTGATCGGTCGTAAATCAGGGCAGATGCTGGCGCAGGTCGGCTCTCGACTGTGGCCACGTGCAGGCCGAAGGCTCCGTCCATCGATGCGACGGACGGGGCTTTGGCTTCGAGGCACGGTTCCGGTAGCCGATCGAGAGGGGCTTCACCTGGTGGCCGTGGTCGCCGCTGCAACAGCGCTCACATCGGTACTGAACGTACTGGTCAGCGGGCCCTTTTGCGTGAGCGATGCGTGAGCGGACGGTGCGGCACGAGCCGACATGGGACAGACTGGCGATCATTCCGGATGTGCCCTGACCAGGCGTTACCGGACGCCGAGGCAGCACCCGGAACCACCCGGCAAGCCTTGGCCAGGACTTTTAATCCATTGGTTGTGGGTTCGAGTCCCACAGGGCCTACGGCACGTAGGCGGGGGGTTAACCCCTCTGACCTGCTACGCAGCGCCCGGGTCGGCTTCGGTCGGCTCGGGCGTTGCTTCGTTTTCGAGCCAGTGCGTGAGCGATGCCGGGCGCCCGCCGAGCACCTGAAGCACGGCCGCGACGGCGCACGCGGTGCAGCCGAGGCCCCAGAGCAGGAGATAGGCGGTGCCGGAGGGAGCGTCCGACGCACCGGCGACCAGCGAGCCGAGGACCATGGAGGAGCACGCGCCCGCGACGGTGCCGCCCAGTGTCTTGAGGTTGTTGTAGACGGCGGTGGCACTCGCGGCGCGGCCCTGGGCGCTGCCTTCGGCGATCACCGTGGGCAGGCCGCTCTGGGACAGGCCGATGCCGAGGCCCGCCACGGAGTAGGCCGCGATGAACAGGGGCAGGTGCGCGCGGGCGAGGATCAGACCCGCGTGGCCGACGGCTGCCAGGGCCGAGGCGAGCACCAGCATCCGGCGGTATCCGAGGCGTGCGCCGATGGCCGGGACCAGAACCGAGGCCGCCATGCCGAGGACGCTGGGGATCACACTCCACAGACCGATCTGCCAGGTGGCCAGGCCGAAGCCGTAGCCGCCCGCGGCGGGGTCGGCGGCCAGGTAGGTGACGGCGACGGACTGCCCGGCGAGCAGGACCGCGCCGAGCACGAACCCCGCGGCGTAGTGCGGGGCGAGCACGCGCCGGGCCATCGCCCGGACGTCGACGAGGGCGTCGGGGCGGGCGAGTTGGGTGCGCAGCCAGGCCCAGCCGAGTGCGACCGTCAGCAGAAGTGCCCCGGCCAGGGGGAGTGAGGTCCAGCCCCAGGCACTGGCGCGGGAGAGGGCACCGAGCAGGACGACGAGGGTGAGTCCGAGCAGGACGGCGCCCGCCCAGTCCATGCGCCCCGCGGAGCGGCGACGGGACTCCGGTACGGCGCTCCAGGCCAGGACCGTGCAGAGGAGGGCGAGCACCGCCAGCGCCGCGTAGGCCACCCGTACCCCGCCGAAGATCCCCAGCAGCGCGCCCGAAAGAGCATGGCCGAGCAGGGAGCCCAGCGAAAGGGCCGCGACCAGCAGGCCGATCGCACGCCGGGCACCCGGTGCGTCGAGCCGGCCGCGCACGAGGCCGATCTCCAGGGGCAGCAGGGAGGCGACGGCTCCCATCAGAGCGCGGCCGGCGAGCACCAGCGGGTAGCTGCCGGCGAGGGCGACCAGGACGGTACCGGCCATGACGCACAGCAGCGCGACGCGCAGCAGACGCCGGTGGCCGTGGAGGTCGCCGAGGCGCCCCAGGACGGGCACGGTGACCGCCGCTGCGAGGTAGTGCACGGTCATGAACCACTGGGCATCAGCGGCGCCGACGTGCCACGTGTCCTGGACCGCGGGCAGCAGCGGCGCGTCCGCCCCCTGTACGAAACCGCTGAACAGCTCGAAGACGACCAGGACGCCGACGACGGCGCGGACGCGAACAGGCGATTGCGGGGATTCCCCCGCACCTGCGGATCTCGTGACTCGGCCGCCCCCGCGGACCTTCCCGTGCCCGCCAGGCGGCGCTCGGCGAGCTCGGTCAGGAGCGCCGCCTGCCGGTACAGCACGCGGTCGTCGAAGACGGCACGCGGTGAGTGGTTCATCGGCGCGTACTGCCAGTCGGCGCGTTCGGGGGCGGCGCCCAGCAGGAGCATCGCGCCGGGGACCTGCTGGAGGACGTGGGCGAAGTCCTCGGAGCCGTTGGTGGGCTGCGGGGACTCCCAGACCTCGCGCGGGTCGAACAGGTCGCGGGCGGTGGCGAGGGCGAAGGCGGTCTCGTCGGCGTCGTTGACGGTGACCGGATAGTTGGTCTGGTAGTCGGCCTCCGCGTCCAGGCCATGGGCAGCGGCGATGGAGGTCACCAGCCGGGGCAGCCCTTCGGCGAGCCGCTCCTGGGCGCTCTCGGAGTAACTGCGCACGGTGGCATGGAACTCGGCGCTGTCCGGGATGACGTTGGCCTGGGTGCCGGCGTGGAAGGAGCCGACGGTGACGACGACCGGGTCGAAGATGTCGAACGTCCGCGTCACCCACGTCTGCAGCGCCGTCACCATCTCGCAGGCGACCGGGATCGGATCCTTGGCGGCGGCCGGAGTCGAGCCGTGGCCGCCCTTGCCCCGCACGGTCACGGTGAGCCGGTCGGAGGCGGAGGTGATGGTGCCGGAACGGGTGATCACGACACCGCCGGGCACCCGGTTGGCTGCCACGTGCAGCGCGTACGCGGCGTCGAGCGGCTTGCCCGCCGCCTCCAGGACGCCCTCCTCGATCATCGTGCCGGCGCCGTTGTGACCCTCCTCGCCAGGCTGGAACATGAACACCACGTCGCCGTGCAGGTGTTCGCGGCGCTCGGCGAGCAGCCGAGCCGCGCCGACGAGCCCGGCGGTGTGCAGGTCGTGCCCACATGCGTGCATCCGGCCGGACACCTCGGAGGCGTACGGCACCCCGCTCTCCTCGGTGACGGGCAGGGCGTCCATGTCCCCCCGCAACAGGACCGCGCCGCCCGGCTTCCCGCCGCGCAGCACGGCCGTGACGGACGTCAGGCTCTTGCCGAGGGTGAGCTCCAGCGGAAGCCCGTCGAGGGCCGACAGCACCTTCTCCTGGGTGCGCGGGAGCTGAAGGCCCAGTTCCGGTTCCCGGTGCAGCGAGCGACGCAGCCGTACCAGCTCGGGCTGCAGTTCCTTGGCGCGTTCCACGACCGACATGCCGGATCGACCTCCTGGTGCTGTGCGAATGACTGGTACGTCCGGGCGGATCGGGTCCAGACTGAAGCTCTGACCGTTTGGCGGGCCGAAAGTGCAGGAAACATGCAGGGAGGCATGAGATGGCGCAGCATCTACGCCAATCTCTGGGTGACGTGGACCAGGCACTCGTACACGCTCTCCAGATCGCCCCGCGCGCGAGCTGGGCGAGGATCGGTACCGCGCTCGGCCTGGACGCCGTGACGGTCGCCCGGCGCTGGCAGCGGCTGGCCGAGGCCGGCGCCGCCTGGATCAGCTGCCACCCCGCCCCCGCGCTGGCCGACTCAGGGCAGGGGTGCCTGGCCTTCGTCGAGGTCGACTGCGCTCCCGGACACTTGCCGGACGTAGCGCGCGCACTGGCCGCCGTACCGCATGTCGCAGCGCTCTCCCAGGCCAGCGGGGACCGCGACCTGCTGCTGAACGTCATGGCCCGTGACCTGGCCTCCCTCACCCGGTGGACGACCGGCGACCTCGCCGCGCTGGAGGGGGTACGGGCCGTCCGCACCCACCTGGCCGCGCGGGTCCACACCGAGGCCAGCCGGTGGCGCCTGCGGGCCCTGAGCCGGGAACAGGTCGCGCTGCTCACCGCCGACGAGCCGCAGCGCCGTACGGCAACCCCCGCCTTCCCCCTCACCGCACTGGACCAGCGGCTGATCGCAGCCCTCTCCGTGGACGGCCGAGCCGGCTACCGCACGCTGGCCGAGCAGTGCGGCGTGAGCCCGGACACCGTCCGCCGCCACGTCCGGCGGCTCTTCGCCGCGGATCTGCTGCACGCCCGCTGCGAAGTGGCCCGCTCCCTGTCGGACTGGCCGGTCGGCGTGACCCTGTGGGGCCGGGTCCCGGCCGCGCGGCTGGGCGAGGTCGCCCAGCGGGTCACCGGCATGCGCGAGGTACGCCTGTGCGCCACCGTCCTCAGTCGGCACAACCTGCATCTCGTCGCCTGGGTACGGTCTCTCGACGACGCCCAGCGCTTCGAGATCCGCCTCGCCGAACGGGCCCCTGACCTGACCGTCACCGACCGCGCGGTCGCTCTGTGGCCCATGAAGCTGAGCGGTCATCTGCTGGACGAGGACGGCTACCGGATCGGTGCGACACCGCTCGCGCTGTGGGACGAGGAGGGGGTTTCGGGCCCCACCTGACGTCGTCGCCGACAAGGACCGATCGCGTTTTCGGGCTCGTGCGTGAGTGGGAGCTCTCGTGGCCTGCGGAACGTGCTTGGGCGCCGGTTCGGCGGATACCCGTAGGTATGGGGTCAGGCAGAGTGCCCCACGAGTGGGCCGTCCGCCGTGGATGTCTCCATGGACTCGTTCGGCAGGCGGACCGCCCGGCTCGGACGAAAGGGCGGTGGCAGCCGGATCGTCGGTGAGCGTGGATCCTGGCTCGGCGCGCGGCGCGGGCCGGTACGTGGTGCCCTGGGGAGGGAGTGACACCAGTCTTCAGGTGACCCGCCGACGCGACCAGGAGGCACGCATGGCTCACCGAGAGCTGTCCCGGCGCCCCGCCACGATCGTCGCCGCAGGCGCCGTGGCCCTGGCCACCACCCTCGCCCTCGCCCTGAGTACGGCCTCCGGCCAGGCCCGCGGCACCGACTGGAACGCCGTGGGCCGCGCGATCGGCCGACCCCTGACCACCGAGGCCCAGGATGTGCACACCGCCGAGTGGCTGCGCACCGACCTGCACGTGGTCAATGCCGGTGTGACCGAGAATCCGGCCATGGAGCTGAACGCCGAGGCGTCCTTCCATCCCGCCGGCGGCGGCCGGACGCTGATGATCGGGGAAGTCACCCTCACCGGCAGCGAGGTGGGTGCGGTCGCCGACCGCCTCCAGCGGGGCGGCGTGGAGATCACCGCGCTGCACAAGCACCTCCAGGACGAGACCCCGCCGCTGTGGTGGATGCACTACTGGGCCCTGGGCGACCCCGTGGCCATCGCCCGCACCGTGCACTCCGCTCTCGCCACCACCCACATCCCGCTCGGCCAGAAATCGGTCGGCGAGCGTCCCGGCGCGCTCGACACCGGC
The DNA here is from genome assembly GCF_020181035.1 of Streptomyces sp. CoH27. Taxonomy (GTDB): domain Bacteria; phylum Actinomycetota; class Actinomycetes; order Streptomycetales; family Streptomycetaceae; genus Streptomyces; species Streptomyces camelliae. Next base: position 26,402 of record NZ_JAIQYY010000018.1, on the reverse strand, counting down.
GCGCTCGACCGGATCATCGGCACGAAGGGCGACAACGAGAACGGCGTGCTCCAGTACCACGTCCCGGTCTCCCGGCCGGTCACCGACACCCGCGCCGGCATCACGCTGCCGTACCTGATGGAGACCTCGACGCTGCTGATGTTCCAGCCGCTCGGCGGTGGCCGGGCGGCGGTCAACGGCGACTTCACCATGACCGCCGACCAGGTCAACCCCGTGATCAAGGCCCTGCGCAGCCGCGGTATGACCGTCATCGAGCTGCACAGCCACCTGCTCTACGAGCAGCCGCGCCTGTTCTACCTGCACTTCTGGAAGACCGGCGACGCCACCACGCTCGCCCGCGACCTGCGCGCGGGCCTGGACCAGCTCCACGCACCCCGCAGCGCCTAGGCCCGTCCATAGGCCCGCAGGAATGCCGCCACCCCGCCGCTGACCAGACGGTCCGTCTCCGCCGGGGGCAGCGGCAGGACGCCGTAGTGGGTGAACTGGACGATCGTGTGCGAGGTCAGAGCCATGAAGTGGGCGGCGGCCATGGCCGGGTCGCCGTGCGGGTCGAGCAGGCCGGCGTCCGCCAGGTGGGCCATCGCCTCGGCGACCGCCCGGCCGACCGGCTCCGGGCCGGCCTCGTGCCAGGCCTTGAGGACGTCCGGCGGTACGTGGTCGGCCTCGGCGTGGATGTGCCGGACCAGGGCGAAGTGGTTCGGGTAGTCGGTCATCAGGCCCACGAACGCACGGGCCAGCGCGACCAGGTCGCGTTCCAGGTCGTCGGCGTGCGGCGGCCGCTCCGGGTCCAGCACCGCGTGCAGCCGGGCCAGTTGGGCGTCGCGGACCTCGCTGGACGTCCAGGTCACCACGGTCTGGAAGAGCTGCGCCTTGCCGCCGGGGAAGTGGTTGTAGAGCGTGCGCGTGGAGACGCCGGCCTCGGCGGCGAGCGCGTCGACCGAGGCGCGTGCGTAGCCCTCGCGGCCGAAGACCGTGCAGGCCGCGCCCGCGATGGCGATCTGCTTCTCCAGCTTGCGTGGTGAGATCTCGCGCTGTGCCCGTTCCATCCGGGACGCGTTCGTTTCGCTCACACCCGCCTCCTTGCCTCCCGTGTGGCCAGCCACTCTAGCTGAATTACAACGGTCGTTGTCATTTCTACAACGCCCGTTGTACCTTGCTGGGCAGAAGGCCGCGCCGAGCGGCCGGCCGCCAGGAGAATTGGGGGACACCTGTGTCTGTCACCAGCAACGAACACCACGACAAGCCGCTCCGCGTCGCCGTCGTCGTCGGCAGCGTCCGGGAGGGCCGGCAGGGCCGGGCCGTGGCGGACTGGTTCCTCGGGGCCGCCGCCGACGACCCCGGCCTCGACCTCGACGTCATCGACCTCGCCGAGGTGGACCTGCCGCTCGTACTGCCCGGCTGGGGCGGCGCGCCGGACCCCGAGACCGCTGCCGTGCTGGCGGGCGTCTCGCCGCGGCTCGCCGCAGCCGACGCGTTCGTCGTCGTCACGCCGGAGTACAACCACAGCTTCCCGGCGTCCCTGAAGAACTTCATCGACTGGCACCACGCCCAGTGGCAGGCCAAGCCGGTCGGCTTCGTGTCGTACGGCGGCCTCGGCGGCGGGCTGCGCGCGGTCGAGCAACTGCGGCTGGTCTTCGCCGAGTTGCACGCGACGACCGTGCGCGACTCGGTCAGCCTGCACGGGCCCTGGTCCGGCCTCGGCGCGGACGGCACCCCGCGCGACGCCGACGTCTGCACCGGCGCCACCAAGGGCATGCTCGGCCAGCTCGCCTGGTGGGGACGGGCGTTGCGGGCCGCCCGCGCCGAACGTCCGTACGCGGGCTGAGGGGGGCGGAGATGAGCGGCACCACCCGGGTCGCGGCACCGGCGGGCCTCGTACCACCGGGCCCGGCCACCGTCCTGCGGCGCACGCTCGCCGTGACCGTCATCGGCTCGATGATGGCCGTGCTCGACATGACGATCGTGAACGTCGCGATGCGCTCGCTGTCGGAGTCCTTCGGTGCCCCGCTGGAGACCATCCAGTGGACCGCCACCGCGTACACGCTCGCGCTCGCCGCCGTCATCCCGGTCGCCGCCTGGGCGATGGCCCGGATCGGCGCCCGGCGCACGTACATGACCGCGCTGGTCCTGTTCACGCTCGGCTCCCTGCTCGCCGCGTGCGCCTGGGATGCGGGCAGCCTCATCGCCTTCCGCGCGGTGCAGGGGCTGGGCGGCGGGCTGCTCCAGCCGGTCGGGATGACGATGGTGATGCGGGTCGCCGACCGGCGCCGGCTCGGCCGCGCGATGGCCGTGGGCGGGCTGCCCATCCTGGTCGGGCCGGTGGTCGGCCCGGTGCTGGGCGGCTGGCTGGTCGACGCTGCGTCCTGGCACTGGATCTTCCTGGTGAACCTGCCGGTGGGCCTGCTCGCCCTGGCACTCGCGGTACGACTGCTGCCGCGCGACACACCGGACGCGCCGACGCGCACCGCCGCCCGCCTGGACGTCCCCGGCCTGCTGATGCTCTCGCCGGGCCTCGCCCTGCTCCTCTACGGCCTCGCGCGCGGCGGCGAACGCGGCGACTTCACCGCCCCCGGCGCCCTGCTGCCCACCCTGGCGGGCGCCGCCCTGACGGCCGCCTTCGTCCGCCGGGCGCTGACCGTGCGCGAACCGCTGCTGGACCTACGGCTGCTGCGCGACCGTACCTTCGCCGCCGGCATCACCACACTCGCCCTGTTCACCTGCGGTTACTTCGGCTCGATGCTGCTCGGCCCGCTGTACTGGCAGCAGCAGCGGGGGCTGAGCGCGACGGCCGCCGGGCTGCTGGGCGCTCCGACGGGACTCGTCGTCGGCACGGCGATGCAGTTCGCGGCGCGCCGGGTCGACCAGGCGTCCCCGCGCCGGCTGATCCCGGCCGGTATCGGGCTGGCCGCCCTCGGGATGGCGCTGCTGGCCTGGCAGGCGGGCGTGCCCGGGGTGGCGGCCTGGCGGTTCGTCGCCTCGGCCATGGTGATGGGCGCCGGTGTCGGCACGGTGCTGATGCCGACAATGACGACCGCGACCCGGGAGCTGCCCGTGCACCGGATGCCGGCGGCGAGCACCGCGCTCAGCATCAACTCCCAGCTGGCGGCGTCGGTGGGCACGGCGGTGCTCTCGGTGGTCCTGGGCGCCGCGGGCCAGGACCCGGCGGGCTTCCGTCTCACCTACGCGGTGGCCGCGGCCCTGCTGTCCCTGTCGGTCCTCCCGGCCCTGCGCCTTCCGGGCCGTCGCCGGCCGTGACGTCAGCCCGCGTTGCGCTCCACGAGGTCCGTCAGTTCCGCCAGCGGCAGCGTGTGCTGGGTCTGGAGGACCTTCGCGCGCAGGTAGCGGACGTTGTGGGCCGTGGTGAAGACGCCGGTCGGCACCCGGTCCCGGACGGCGAGGCCCAGGGTGCGCAACTGCTCGGCCTTGTCGGGGTTGTTGGACAGCAGGTCCAGCTCCCCGATGCCGAGGGCGGCGAGCATCTGCGCGGCGGCGGTGTAGTCGCGGGCGTCCTCCGGCAGGCCGAGCGCGGCGTTCGCCTCGTAGGTGTCGAGGCCCTGGTCCTGCAGCGCGTACGCGTCGAGCTTGTTGTAGAGGCCGATGCCGCGGCCCTCCTGGCGGAGGTAGAGCAGCACCCCGCCGCGCTCGGCGATGCGCTCGACGGCCTCGCGCAGCTGCGGGCCGCAGTCGCAGCGGGCCGAGCCGAAGACGTCACCGGTGAGGCACTCGGAGTGCAGCCGCACCAGCGGGACGGAGCCCGGGGCCGGATCGCCGAGGACTACGGCGACGTGTTCCTGGCCGTCGGCCAGGCCGTGAAAGGTGACGAGTTCGGTGTCGACGCTGTAGCCGTCGTGGAAGCGCAGCGGTACCCGGACACGGGAGCGCGGTGTGGCGGCGGGGGTGTCGGACATGCGGGTCCCTCCGGGGCGGGCTTGTGCTTCAGTTTTGAAGCAGTGAGACGAGGAGACCCTACCCCTGCTTAAAAGTTAAAGCAATTGGTTTCCGTGGGATCCGGCTCAGGGTGCGGGCGGCCGGGACGACGAGCACGACGACCGGCGCCGCCACGGCACATCCCCCGCCCCGGACCCGGCCTCGGGGTTCTCGTCCTGCAGCCCCCGCGCGACCCCGGTGAAGATCTCCTCCAGCTGCCCCACCTGCTCGGGCGTGAGCCGGTCGAAGAGGATGCCGCGCACGGTCTCCACATGTCCGGGCGCCGCCTGCTCCAGCACCGCCATCCCCTCGTCCGTCAGCACGGCGATGCTGCTGCGCTTGTCCCAGCGGCAGTCCTCCCGCCGCACCAGCCCGTCCCGCTCAAGGCGGGTCACCGCATAGGTGAGCCGACTGCGGGTGATCTTCAGCGACTCGGCGAGATCGGTCATGCGCAGCCGCCGCTCCGGCGCCTCGGAGAGATTGGCCAGCACCGAGTAGAACAGGTGGGGCATGCCGGCCTCCTGCTGGAGCTGCCGGTCGATCGCGTCCTCCAGGAGGTGGGTCGCGGCGATGTAGGCGCGCCAGGCGCGCTGCTCCTCGGGGCTGAGCCAGCGGGTCGTCATGCAGCCAGTGTAGGTTTGTTTCAAACTTGAACCAAGAGGCCCAGTTCACAGGGAGACCCCGCCGATGTCGTACCCGTATGTGCTGCTGTCCGCCGCTGTCTCCCTCGACGGCTACCTGGACGACACCGGCCCCGAGCGCCTGCTGCTGTCCAGCCCGGCCGACTTCGACCGGGTCGACGGGGTACGGGCCGCCTCCGACGCCATCCTCGTGGGCGCCGGCACGATCCGCGCCGACAACCCGCGGCTGCTGGTCAACTCCGCCGAGCGCCGGGCGGCCCGCGTCGCGGCGGGCAGGCCGGAGTATCCGCTGAAGGTGACGGTCACCGCCTCCGGCGACCTCGACCCGGCCGCACAGTTCTGGCACACCGGCGGCGAGAAGATCGTCTACACGACCGACACGGGCGCCGAGCGCGCCGCCCGCCTCCTCGGCGACACCGCCGAGGTCGTCCCGCTCGGCCCCGGCCTCGACTGGCGGGCCCTGCTGGAGCACCTGCGCGTGGTGCGCGGAGTGCGGCGCCTGATGGTCGAGGGCGGCGGCACCGTCCACACCCAGCTGCTCCAGCAGGGACTCGCCGACGAACTCCAGCTGGTCCTCGCGCCCCTCCTCGTCGGCGACCCGGCGGCACCGCGGCTGTTCGGCCCCGGGGCCTACCAGGCCGGCCGCCTGCGCCTGGTCGAGACCCGCCGTATCGAGGACGTCGTCCTCATGCGCTACGAGCCCACCGCCCCCGGCACCGGGCCCGCCCCCTCCGCCGCCGACCGCCACTGGCTGCGCACCGCCTGCGAACTCGCCGCCCTGTGCCCGCCCTCCGAGACGGCGTTCAGCGTCGGCGCGGTGGTGGTCGCGGCCGACGGCACGGAGCTGGCGCGCGGCTACTCGCGCGAGGGTGACGACCCCGTGGTCCACGCGGAGGAGGCCGCGCTGGCCAAGATCGACCCGGCCGACCCCCGGCTGGCCGGCGCCACGGTGTACAGCAGTCTGGAGCCGTGCGCCCGGCGCGCGTCCCGGCCCGCGCCGTGCGCCGAGCTGATCCTGCGGGCGGGGGTGCGGCGGGTGGTGACGGCCTGGCGTGAGCCGGACACCTTCGTGGAAGCCGCGGACGGGAGCGGGGTGCTGGTGACGGCGGGTGCCGAGGTGGTCGTACTGCCGGAGTACGAGGAGCAGGCGAAGGCGCCGAACCGACACTTGGCCGGGTAACACTCAGGGCCCGGAATCCACTGGATTCCGGGCCCTGAGCCTTCAGTAGCGGGGACAGGATTTGAACCTGCGACCTCTGGGTTATGAGCCCAGCGAGCTACCGAGCTGCTCCACCCCGCGTCGTTGTGACTCCAGAGTACCCCATGTGCAGGACTGTTCGCACACCGGTTGATCGCGGAGGCGTCGCGCGGTGTCATCCGCTCGGGTCAGCCGAGGTCGCCCGGACGGCCCGGGGCGGCCAGGCTGGACCGTACGTCGGACACGTGGGAGACGAGCGGTGGGCCCTGGAGAGGTGGAGGAGGAGCGGACGTATGCCAGGGCGGGGGGACGGCTGCCCGGTGACCCCGTGCCCGACCCGGGCCTCGGCGACGAGACCGTGCCGCCGCGCCCGCGCCGCCTCACCCCCCGCTCACTGGCCCGCGCCCTGCCCGCGCTGCTGATCGCCGGCGGGGTGCTGTACGGCCTGCTCACCCCGAGGGAGTTCACCGCCGTACCGTTCTTCACGGCCGCCCCGCTGATCGCCGCGTCCCTGTCCTCGCTGCGCACCACCGTGCTGACCGGTGCCGCGGCCGTCGTCGCGATGTACGCGGTGCGCTCCCGGGGCGAGCACTCGGCCGCGGGTGTCGTCACGGACGTCGTCACCGTGGCCTCGGTCGCCCTGCTGGCCGTCGCCATCAACCGGGTCGTCCGGCTCGGTGACCGGCGGCTCGCCTCCGCCCGGGAGATCGCCGAGGCCGCCCAGCGGGCCGTACTGCCGGAGCCCGCCGCGCGGATCGGCGGCTTCGAGATCGCCGCCTGCTACGAGGCGGCCCGGCAGGACGCGTTCATCGGCGGCGACCTGTACGCGGTGCAGGACAGTCCGTACGGCGTCCGGCTGATCGTCGGGGACGTGCGCGGCAAGGGCATGGGTGCGGTCGCCGCCGTCGCCGTGGTGATCGGCGCGTTCCGGGAGGCCGCCGAGCGGGAGGACACGCTGGAGGCGGTGGCCCAGCGGCTGGAACGGGCGCTGGCCCGCGAGGGCACCCGGCGTGAGGGCATCGACGCCTTCGAGGGCTTCACCACCGCCGTCCTCGCCGAACTCCCGCACGGCGACGGGCTGGTACGGGTCCTCAGCCGCGGCCATCCGCCCCCGCTGCTGCTGTACGCCGACGGCACCCTGCGCACCCTGGCCGCCCCCGAGCCCGCGCTGCCGCTCGGCATGGGCGACCTCGGAATATGGCCCGACGAGGTCATGGAGGAGCGCTTCCCGGACGGGGCGACCCTGCTGCTGTACACCGACGGGCTGTCCGAGGCCCGGGACGCCCTCGGCCGGTTCTACGAGCCCGAACGGCGGCTCGCCGGGCGGGCCTTCCCCGGTCCCGCGGCGCTGCTCGGGACGCTCGCCGACGAGGTGCGCCGGCACTCCGGCGGCGGGATGACGGACGACATGGCACTGCTCGCCGTACGGCATCCCGGGCCTTCACCCACGGTGACCGGATGACCGCCGTCCGCATAACATCTGAGACACCATCAAAAATGCCGAGACTCCTGAACGGCGATCAACTCGCCCGGTTTGCCGTGGAATCGTGCGGTAAGTCCGGTCCGGAAAGCGTTAATGATCAAGTCGAACGGCTTGGAAAGTGACTCGCAGGTCTATTAACGTTCGATAACGCAGCGCGGTCGTCCCAGCCGCCACAAGAGGCGGCTCCGTGCGCACGCGCCGAATCCCGCAAGGGAGCCGGGGAACCACCACCCTGGGGTGAATCACGCGTACACCGGTCGGTATACGCGCGTAGGAGACCTTCCCGCTCCGAACCCGTCAGCTAACCCGGTAGGCGACGGAAGGAAAGGAGTACGCCCGCGTGGCGTCCAACCGGCCTGCCCCCGAAGCCCCGTTCATACCGGCGTCCGACGAGTCCGAGAGCTTCGGCTACGGCTCCTACCGCGCCGACGAGGGCCCCTGGGAGGAGTGGAACCCCACCGAGGACTCCGTCGACCGGGTCCGTGGCCGGCACCGCGTCGCCAAGCAGCGCGGCGGCTTCGCCCGCAGCTCCACCGTCCTCGGCGTCGGCGTCATGGCCGCGGTCGGCGCGGGCGGCATGGCCAGCGCCCACACCGGCAAGTCCCCGGTCTCCATCTCCCTGCCCGACTCCGTCACCCACCTCTTCGAAGGCGGCGGCTCCTCCTCGGCGCCGAAGGCCACCGGCACCGGGCTCTCGGGCGTCGGCGTGAGCGCCGACAGCACCAAGAGCGGCGGCGCCGGCGAGGCCCTGCGCACCCGCATCATGGCCCAGGCCGAGCAGCAGCAGAGCAAGGCCGACAGCAAGGCCACCGCCGCCGCGCTCGCCGCCACCGAGAAGCAGACCGCCGACGCGGCCGCCAAGGCGGAGAAGGACGCCGCCGCCCAGGCCGCCGCCGCCAAGGACAAGGCGGTGGCCGACGCGAAGCAGGCGGCCGAGGCCGCGCGGCTGGCCGAGCTGGCCAAGCAGTACACGCTGCCCGTCGTGTCGTACACGATCACCGGCACCTTCGGTCAGCCCGGCGCGATGTGGTCCTCCGGCTACCACACCGGCCTCGACTTCGCCGCCCCCACCGGCACCCTGATCAAGGCCGTCCACGGCGGCACGATCACCGAGGCCGGCTGGGCCGGCGCCTACGGCTACCGCACCATCCTGACCCTGGACGACGGCACCGAGCTGTGGTTCTGCCACCAGTCCTCGATCAACGTCTCGGTCGGCCAGAAGGTCTCCACCGGCGACGTCATCGGCCGGGTCGGCGCCACCGGCAACGTCACCGGCCCGCACCTGCACCTGGAGGTCCACCCGAACGGCCAGGCCACCGCCATCGACCCGGCGCCGTGGCTGCGCGACAAGGGCCTCAACCCCTGAGCCGGACCATGGCATTCGTGTGAACTCGGCGCCGGCGGTGGAATGCGATCATCCTCCGCCGGTGTTGATGTGGAGCATGACTTCCTTGCGCACACTCGGTTCCTCCGACCTTCAGGTCTTCCCCCTCGCCCTCGGCGGGAACGTCTTCGGCTGGACCGCCGACGAGGAGACCTCCTTCGCCGTCCTCGACGCCTACACGGCGGCGGGCGGCAACTTCATCGACACCGCCGACTTCTACTCCGCATGGGCCGAGGGCAACCAGGGCGGCGAGTCCGAGACGATCATCGGCAAGTGGGTCAAGGCCCGCGGCAACCGCTCCGACGTCGTCATCGCCACCAAGGTCAGCCAGCACCCGCAGTTCCAGGGCCTGTCCGCCGCCAACATCAAGGCCGCCGCCGACGCCTCCCTGAGCCGCCTGGGCACCGACTACATCGACCTCTACTACACCCACTTCGACAAGCCCGAGATCCCGGTCGAGGAGATCATCGGCGCCCTCGACGAGCTCGTGAAGGCGGGCAAGGTCCGGCACATCGCCGCCTCCAACATCAGCGCCGAGCGCCTTCAGGCCTCCCTCGACTTCTCCGACCGCGAGGGCCTGGCCCGCTACGTCGCCCTCCAGCCGCACTACAACCTCGTCTCCCGCGACACCTACGAGGGCGAGCTGCAGGACCTGGCCGCCAAGGAGAACCTCTCTGCGGTGCCGTACTTCGCCCTCGCCTCGGGCTTCCTGACCGGCAAGTACCGCCCCGGTACGAAGGTCGACAGCGCCCGCGCCGAAGGGGCCCAGAAGCACGCCGAGTCCGAGCGCGGCCAGAAGGTACTCGCCGCCCTCGACGAGATCGCCGCCGCCCACGAGGCCCCCGTCGCCACGGTCGCCCTGGCCTGGCTCGCGGCACAGCCGACGGTCACGGCCCCGATCGCCTCGGCCCGCACGGTCGACCAGCTCCCCGCGCTGCTGGGCGTGGCGGACCTGAGGCTGACGGAGGAGGAGGTCGCGCAGCTGACCGCGGCGTCGGCCTGATGCCCGTCCGGCGGTGCCGGACCCACCGCGGCCCGAAGGTCTACGACCGGTACGGGTTGTACGGGTTGTACGCGTCGTGCGTGCTGTGCGCGCTGGGCGTGTTCTGCGCGTTCTGCGTGGGGAAGGGCACCGCCGGATACCCGTACCCGTACCCGTATCCGTACTGCGGCTGAGCCCAGTACACCGGAGCCGGAGCAGCCGCACGCGCCGCGTACTCCAGAGCCGGCCGCGCCACGTCCCTGCGCCGCCACAGCTCGTCCAGCAACTCCCGCTCCCGTACGACGAAGTCGCCCCCGGCCCTCCCCTGGCGCCCCCGGCGCCGCAGCAGGGCGAGCTGCGTGGCGGTGGCCTCGTACCGCGCCACCTCGCGCGCCGCCGGCTTCCCGCCGTGGTGCCGGGCGAAGTCCCGCGCCGCCCGCCGCGCCCGCATCGACCCCAGCGCGAACGGCTCGGCCGGCCCCAGCCACCCGGCCAGCACATACGCCGGCAGCTCCTCGCGCACGGTCCGCAGCTCCCGCTGCCGCGTCCAGACGGCCAGCCAGGTCAGCAGCCCGAACACGGGCACCATGAAGCAGCCGTAGACGGCGAAGAACCCGAACTCGCCGAACGTGGAGGAGCCGTTCCACAAGGCGTGCATGCTCATCGCGAGCAGCAGCCCGCAGACCGGCAGCAGCACGCGGCGTGCGCGCCGCCGCTGCGCCGCGAACGCGGAGAACCCGAAGCCGAGGCCGGTCATGGTGGTGAAGAGGGGGTGCGCGAACGGCGACATCACGATGCGCACGAAGAAGGTGGCGGCGGTGACGGAGGCGATGCCGCTGTCGCCGGAGAGCTGGTCGGCCCCGAAGGCCGTACCGAGGTAGAGGATGTTCTCGGTGAACGCGAAGCCGGTGGCGGTGATGCCCGCGATCACCACCCCGTCGACGATCCCGGTGAAGTCACGTCTGCGGAAGAGGAACACGAGCAGTACGGCGGCGGCCTTGGCGGACTCCTCGACGATCGGCGCTATCACGGTGGCGCCGAGGGTGTCGGCACCGGCCGGGTCGGCGGTGGCGGTGGCTATCCACCTGGTCGCGAAGCTGTTGGCGACGATGGCTATCAGCGCCGCCGCGCAGGCACCCCAGGCGAACGCGAAGACCAGGTTCCGCCAGGGGCCCGGCGCCACCCGGTCCAGCCAGCGGAACGCGGCGATGAGCCACGGCACGGGCAGCACGGCCAGCCCGAGCCCGACCAGGAACCCCTCGGTACCGGTCTGCCGGCGCACCAGCGCGAGGATCACCAGCCCGGACAGCGCCAGCAGCGTGATCAGCGCCCCGTACCGCACCCAGCCGCGCTGCCACCAGTGCGGATGGCGGAGCACCGCACCGTCGGGACGCGGGGGATACGCCGGATACGGAGTACTGATCGGACTGGTGGCCACGGCATCGACCCTAACGGTGGCGGGACGAGGGGCTGGAGCGGATTATCGGACCGGCTGCCCGGCTTGATCAAGAAATGCCGGACGGCCGGCCGATCACGGTTGAACCATTCGTGATCAGTGCTGAACTACGTGTGATCGTGGCTGGATGACGCGTGATCACGGATGCGATACGCGTCGGAACAGCAGGTCGTTCACCACATGACCCTTGTCCAGTCCCTGCCCCTCGAAACGGGTCAGCGGCCGGAACTCGGGGCGCGGTGCGTAGCCGCCGTCCGCCTGGGTGTTCTCGAAGTCGGGATGCGCGCTGAGCACGTCGAGCATCTGCTCGGCGTACGGCTCCCAGTCGGTCGCGCAGTGCAGCAGCGCGCCGGGCTTCAGCCGGGTCGCGGCGAGCGTCAGGAACTCGGGCTGGATGAGCCGCCGCTTGTGGTGCCGCTTCTTGGGCCAGGGGTCCGGGAAGTACACCCGCAGTCCGTCCAGCGAGTCGGGTGCGAGCATCTCCCTGAGCAGGATGATCGCGTCCCCGTTGCCGACCCGGACGTTCGTCAGTCCGTCGCGGTCGGCGAGGCCCAGCAGATTGCCCTGCCCCGGGGTGTGCACGTCGACGGCGAGGACATTGGTGTCCGGGTCCCCGGCGGCCATCTGCGCGGTGGCCTCCCCCATGCCGAAGCCGATCTCCAGCACGACGGGGCGGTCGTTCCCGAACAGCTCACGCAGGTCGATGACCCGCTGCCCGTCGATGTCGAGCCCCCACACGGGCCACAGCCGCTGCAGCGCATCGGCCTGCCCCGCCGTCACCCGGCTGCGCCGAGGCTGAAAACTCCGGATCCGCCGCTCGAAGTGCGACCCGGCGGGATCGGCCTTGGGCCCGTCCGGAAACCGCGGCTCCCCCTTGGCCCGGGTGTGCCGGATGGACACACCGGGTGCGTGGGGCGCCGCCGGGGCGGGGACATCGGGGGTGTTGAGGGAGTCAGCCACAGTGCGACCAATTTTACGGCCCACCACCACCGGACCGACCGAGAGCTACAGCCGGCCGAGCAGATCAAGAACCCGGCGCCCGACTTCCCGCCCGATGGGCAGCGAAGCTGTCGCCGCGGGCGAGGGTGCGTTCAGTACGTGCACGGCCCGCTCTCCCTCCCGGATGAGGAAGTCGTCCACCAGCGTCCCGTCCCGCAGAACCGCCTGCGCCCGCACCCCGGCAGGGGCCCGTACCAGGTCGTCCGACTCCACCCCGGGCAGCAGCCTGCGCACCGCCTCCAGGAACGCTCCCTTCGACAGCGAGCGGCGCAGCTCACCCGCGCCGTATCTCCAGTGCTGCCGGGCGATCGCCCACGACCCCGGCCACGCCAGGGTCCCGGCCAGCTCCCGGGGCCGTACGACCCCCCACCCGTACCCCTCCCGGGCCGGCGCCGGCACCGCGTTCGGCCCGATGTGCACGCCTCCATCGATCCCGCGCGTGAGATGCACACCGAGGAACGGGAAGGCGGGATCCGGCACCGGATACACCAGCCCCCGCACCAGCTCCGGCCGCGCCAGCTCGTAGTACTCCCCGCGGAAGGGCACGATCCGCATCCCGGGCTCGTCCCCGGTCAGCCGGGCCACCTCGTCGCAGTACAGCCCGGCGCAGTTCACCAGCACGCGCGCCCGCACGATCTCCCCGCCCGAGGTCAGCACGGCGACCCCGAGCTCGGGGCGCCGGTCGACCCGGACGACCCGCGCCCCGTACCGGATCTCGGCCCCCGAGGCCCGCGCCAGCTGCCGGGCGACCCCCACGTAGTCGCACACACCCGTCGTACCGACGTGTATGGCGGCGAGCCCGCGCACCTCCGGCTCGTACTCACCGATCTGCGCGGCGCCCAGCTCCCGCACGGGAATCCCGTTCTCCCGGCCGCGCTGCACGAGCGCGTGCAGCCGGGGCAGCTCCTCGCGCTCGGTGGCGACGATCAGCTTGCCGGTGACGGCGTGCGCGATGCCGTACTCGGCGCAGAACTTCACCATCTCGGCCGCGCCCCGCACCGCGTACCGCGCCTTGAGCGAGCCCGGACGGTAGTAGATCCCGCTGTGGATCACTCCGCTGTTGCGGCCCGTCTGGTGCCGGGCCGGGCCCGGCTCCTTCTCCAGCACGGTCACGCGCGTCCCCGGCGCGGCGCGCGTGATCGCATACGCCGTCGACAGCCCGACGATCCCCCCGCCGACCACGAGCACATCACAGTCGTACGCACCGACCGGCACCTGCACCACCTCCCACCTCGATAGTGCACTGCGCCACTGACAACGCCTTCAAACGCGCCGGACGTCCGGTGTTCGCGGCTCAGGCGGGGGCCATCAGCAGCGGACGGGCCCGCTCCCGCAACTCCACCACCCGGGGCTCGTCCCCGTACGGCTCCAGCCGGTGCAGCAGATCCTTCACGTACTCGGTGGTCCGGGCCGAGGAGATCCGTCCGGCCACCTCCACGGCCCGCACCCCCTGCTCGCAGGCCGCGTCGAGATTCCCGGACTCCAGCTCGGCGACGGCGGAGACGACCAGCCGCAGCCCGTGCGATCGCACGAACTCCTCCGTCGGCTTCGACAGGGCCTGTTCCGTGAACCTCCGTACCTGCCGGGGCGCCTTCAGATCCCGATAGCACTCGGCCGCATCTGCCGCGAACCGGTCATACCCATAAAAACCAAGCCACGTCGGATCGTTGTCCCCCTCCCGGGACCGCTCCAGCCACCCCTCGGCCGCCTTCAGCGCCGCGCCCGCCGCCTGTGCGTCTCCCGCGCGCGCGTGGGCCCGTGCCTCGACCAGCCGGAAGAAACTCATCGTCCGCGCGGTGGCCAGCCCCCGGTTGCGCTCCAGGGCGGCCTGCGCCAGGTCGACGCCCTCGTCCCCGAATCCCCGGTACGTCGCCTGCAACGACATGGACGCGAGCACGTAGCCCCCCAGCGGGACGTCCGCCGCCGCGCGCGCGAGCCGCAGCGCCTGGATGTAGTACCGCTGCGCCGCCTCCTGCTGGCCCGTGTCGAAGGCCATCCACCCGGCGAGCCGGGTCAGTTCGGCGGACGCCCCGAACAGGGCGCGGCCCACTTCGTCGGAGTAGCAGCCGAGCAGCAGCGGTGCCGCCTCCACCCGCAGGCACTCCGGGACCATCGACGAACGCCAGTCCCCGCCCCCGTACTTGGAGTCCCAGCGCCGGGCGTCCTCGGCGGCCTCCCGCAGCTTCTGCACATCGCTGTGGCCGACTTTGATCGGTGCCGCGGAGCCTTCGGCGGAGCCGGCCTCGCGCGCGACCGAGCTGTCGGCGGGGGTTATCAGCCACCGTGAGGCAGGCGTTGCGTATGCGCTCACCGCGAACGATCCGGCGAGCGACTGCCAGATGCCGCCGGAGCCGGCCCGGCGCCCGGCGAGGTCGAGACGGTAGAGCTCCGTCGCCGACTTCACCGCCTGTCCGACGTCTCTGGGGAAGGCGAGGCCCACTTCGGGCGCGGGATCCGCGTCCGCCAGGCCGATCTCGTGGAGCGGCACCGGGCGGCCGAGCTTCTGGCCGATCGCGGCGGCGATGAGGTGCGGCGCGGCACCCTGCGGCACCATGCCTTTCGACACCCAGCGCGCCACCGACGTCTTGTCGTAGCGAAGAGTCAACCCGCGTTGAGCGCCAAGGTCGTTGACGCGCCGCGCGAGTCCTGCGTTGCTGATTCCCGCGAGGGCGAGAACGGCGCCGAGCTTTTCGTTCGGCCCGCGTTGCTCCCTGGACATGCGCCACCCCTCGACACAGACGGCTGCCGCGCTGGCATAACCACGCGGCATTCGTAAACCCAGCGTAGTTCGCCGCATCCCAAGCGTTAAGGGGCATTGTTCCGGATGGCGGGATTGTGGTCCGTACGGAAGTACGGTCCTGTACGCACCGTGCACGGCCCGTCGCCGCGTGCCCCCGTGCGTGTGGCCGTGCGCCCGTCCGTGCGCTCTTCTCCGGCCATCGGGGGAGCGGTTCCATGGCTCTGCGTGGGTCGGCCCGCTGTACTGGATCCAGTGGGCTGGGGGACACCGCCACCTTCATCCCCGCGGGTGGCGGACCGGTCCGGGAGGCGATGCCCGCCTCCCGGACTGTGCGCGTGTCCGCGCCACCGCGCGCTCCGCAGGCCTGTACGGAGCGTGCTCAATTCCGCCTTCGCTCTGTGTATTTGGCTGAAAATCGCCCCGGCCCGTGGCGGCGTACATCCGTTCCGACCATGCAACTTGAGGGCGCGAAGGGCGTTTTGGGGGAGCGTACAGGGGGCGCATTCGACCAGAACTCATCACCCCTGGTCCTCGCCCCTTCCGCGGACCCCGCTCGAACTCCGCGCGCGTTTCCCTCGATCGAAGCCGGTGCCGCCGCCCCTCCTCAGCGCGTCCTTCATGGCAGCATGGGGACCGGTTCCTGCGGTGCACTGGTTGTCCACAGCCTGTGGAGGCGTCGATGCGGTGGTTGGTGGGTTGGAGCAGCACCGCCCCGCGCGTCGCCGGGATCGGCTCCGCGGGCGCCACCGGTGACGACGGCGAGACCCTGCACCCCGTCGGCTCCCAGCTCCTGTGGGGCGACCCCGACCCGCTGTGGGCCGTCGGCGACTGGCGCCCGGACGAGGTGCGCGTGGTCAAGGCCGACGCGGACAACCGCATCGCCGTCCTCGGCATCTGCGGCGCCTCCGACGAGGAACTGCGGCGTGCGCTGTTCACCGCGCGCGGGGGCGCACTGCGCCATCTGACCGCCTGGCCCGGCAGCTACACGGCCGTCGTCCAGGTCGGCCGGCGCATCACCGTCTGCGGCGACCTCGCGGGCGCCCGCCCGGTCTTCCACACCCCCTGGGCCGGCGGCACCGCCTACGCCACTGCCGCGCTGCCCCTCGCCGACCTCATCGAGGCCAACCTCGACTTCGGTCACCTCGCCGCCCTGCTCGCCGCCCCCGACGTACCCGCCGCGCTGCGCGACACCACCCCGTACGAGGGCGTACGCCGGGTTCCGCCGGGGCACGCGCTCGTGCTGCGCGCCGGAGCGCGCGAGATCGCCGGGTACGAGCCCGTCGCCTCCCTCGCCGTGGCCGCGCCCGCCGCCGACCCCGACCACGCCGTGGACGCCGTACGGGACGCCCTCGTGGAAGCGGTACGCGCGCGCTTGTCGGCACCCCGGCACGTACCCGACCTCGACCCCGGGCCGGTGCCCGGCATGGGCCCGGCCGAGCGGCGGGCCCGGCGCGGGATGCCCGCGCCCGGCATCGGCGCCGACCTCTCCGGCGGGCCCGCCTCCGGCACCCTCGCCCTGCTGGCCGCCGGACTGCCCGGTCGCCCCGGCACGCTGCTCGGCCACCGCACGGGCGCGGGCGAACGGCTCCTCGCCGTCACCTTCAACGACCTGGCCGTGGGCGGCCGCGAGGCCGAACTCGAACGCGCGGGAGCCCTGGCCGCCAACCCCCGCCTGCACCACGTGGTCGTCACCGGCGCCGAGGAGACCCTGCCGTACGCCGACCTCGACGGCCCCCTCACCGACGAACCGGGCCCCTCCCTGGTCACGGCCGCCCGGCACCGCGCCCGCCTCGCCTCCGGCAGCGCCGACCACTTCACCGGGCACGGCGCCCGCCAGGTCCTCGACGCCCACCCCGCCCGCCTCGCCGACCTCCTCATGGACCGCAAACGCCGCCATCTGGTCCGGCCGGTCGCCGCCCTCGCCAAGGCCGACGGCTCGGTGATGGTCCCCGCGCGCGTGTACGGCGCGGCCCGGCGCCTCGCCCGCACGCCCTACCGGGCCGGCCTGGAGGAGCTGGCCGAGCGGCTGATGCGGCGCCGCTTCGACGAGCCCAAGGGGGCGGTCGGCGCGTCCCTGGCCGCGCTGACCTGGGCCAGACCCGGGCCGGCCGCCCGCTGGCTGACAGGGGAGGCACTGGCCGAAGTATCGGTTCTGCTCCAGGCGGAGGCGGACCGCTCCGGCACCGGCGCCCAGCGCCCCGGCGAACACCGCGCGCGTGCCGCGCTCGCCCGCAGCGCCGCCGACCTGCGCGTCCTGGAACAGGCCGCCGAGATCCGCTCCCAGCGCCTGCACGCGCCCTTCCTCGACAACCAGGTCGTCCGAGCCTGCCGCGCCCTCCCCGAGGCCCTGCGCGTCCAGCCCGGCGCCCGTGCGGCCATCCTCCGTACGGTCCTGGAGGGCGCCGGCGTCACCGGCCTGCCCGCCGGCTGGGGCGCCCCGTCCCACGCCTCCTCGGCCGCGGCCACCCGCGCGGGCCTGCGCGGAGCGGCCGACCCCCTGCTGGACCTCTTCACCACCCCGCTGCTCGCCGACGCGGGCCTGGTGGAGGCCCGCGTGGTCCGCAAGGCCCTCCGCTCGGCAGCCGCGGGCGAACCCCTCCCCCTGGACGGCCTGGCCGACCTGATCTCCCTGGAACTCTGGCTCCACCGCCTGCTCGCCCGCCGCGGAACGTGCTGGACGGGAACACCGGCACGCGCGCGTGCGGTGCCTTCCGGTATCCAGCCGAGAAGGGGAGCTCTGGCGTCGGGCGCGTGAGAGGCCTGCGTCGCTGCGGGCGTCGGCAAGGTGCCTCCCCCAAGCTCTTCGAGCTGGGGGTACCCCCAGCGCCCACCCTCCCTCTATCGGCAGGTGAACCGGGACTCCGCCCAGTCCGCGAGGGCGGCCTCGTCGAAGGCGTTGCTGTGCGGCTCCACCACGAGCCGTACGGTCTTGCGCCCGGTCAGGTCGACATGGACGGGGACGGCCCGGTCGTGCCCCTTGACCATCCCCGACCGCCACAGCCGTACCCCGTCGGCGTAGACGGAGAACGACACCTTGCCGAGGCCGAGCGTCATGTCGTCCACCCCGGCCAGCGCGTCGAAGGCGACGCACTGACGGTTCAGGGCGATCGTGACGGAGGACTCGCCGTGCACGGTCACCCCGCGCGCGTACTCCTTGCCGCCGATCGACATGCCGTAGCGCTGCCACACCCAGCTGCTCTCGCCGAGCTGGATCTCGGGCTTGGTGCCGTCGCCGTCGACGTCGTAGTTCAGCTCGCTCACCTGGTAGACGGTGAGCGCCGGAGGCGGAGTGGGCGTCGGGGTCGGCGTCGGCGTCGGCGAAGAGGGCGGCGAAGGGGTCGGCGTCGGCGTGGGCTTGGGGGCCGGCGTGAGGGTGGGCTTCGCAGTGGGGGTGGGCGTCGGGGTCGGGACCGGGGTCGGGACCGGGGCCGGGGCCGGCTCGGCGGCGGGCACCACCGGCGGCGGGGCCGGCCGGCGCTTCGACGGGGTCGGCCGCGGTGCCGGGGGCTGGACGGCCGGTGCGGACGGGGCCGGCTTGGCGATCTCCCTGGCCGGCGGATGGCTGTCGTCGATCAGGGCGAACGCCACCGCGGCGGCGGCCACCGCGACGACACCGGCCGCGATCCCCGCCTTCACCGGCGCAGCGAGGCCCTCCGCCGCCGCGGCACCCCCCGCGCCGCTCGTCCCGGACGACCCCGTGGCCGTGGCCGCGGCCGCCGCACCGGCGGCCCCGGCCCCCGCGCTGCCGGCGATGATGCCGAGCGCCTTGGCGTACCCGGCGGCCCCGAACCAGCCGATGACCGCGACCGGCACGACACCGGGGATACCGCTCGCGACCTCCTCGATCTGCGCGGCGGCCAGCCGGCACTTGGCGCACTCCTCCAGATGCTTGCGCAGGCCCCGCTCGGCACGGATGCGCAGCTTGCGGCGGGCGTAGTTGCCGAGCTGGTCGGCGTACCGGGCGCACTCCTCGTCACCGGCGAGGGAGGCGCTGACATGGGCCTGGAGGTAGGCCTGCTTGAGCCCCTCGCGCGCGCGGCTGGCGAGCACCCGGGTGCCGTTGGCGTCCAGCCCGAACAGCACGGCCACCTCGCTCGGGGACTCGTCCTCCACCTCGGTGTGCCACAGCACGGCCTGCCAGCGCTCGGGCAGCGAACGGAAGGCCTGCATCGCCATGGACTGCTCGGCCTCGTGCATGGCGCGCACGTCGGCGCCCAGGTCCAGGCCCGCTCCGAAGGAGCCCATGGATGCGGCGTCGTCGGACACCTCGGACGACCGTGAGGCCTGCTGGGTGAAGACGGCGAAGTCGTCGACGAGCTGCTCGCGCCGCGCGGACTTGATCCAGTTCGCGGCGACGCGTCGTACAGAAGTGAGCAGATAGGCCCGTACGGCGTGCTCGGGCCCGGCCCCGCCCCGCACGGCCTGCAGCATCCGGGCGAAGACCTCGGCGGTGAGGTCGTCGGCGGTGTGCCCGTCCCGGCAACAAGTGCGCGCGTACCGCCGTACGGCATCGGCGTGCCGCCGGTACAGCTCCTCGTAGGCGGAGTCGTCGCCCCCGCGCATCCGCTCGATCAGCTCGGCGTCGCCGGGCGGCATCTTCCGGGGCGGCGGCAGCACACTGCCCTCGCGCTGCGCCGGCACGCTCTCCTCGGCCCGCCTGCCGGAGGAGGCCGCGCGCCCGCCCTGGCTCGGCACCTGGGGCGGGGTCACCCCGGTGGCCTCCGCACCCGCGTCGTCGCCGCGTGACCCGTCCGACCCAGCCCAATCCGTCACCGGCTCAGAGTGCCACATTGCCTTTTGTCCAAGGCTCCCCGCTCACCGCATCCACTCATCCGAGGGCCGCGGTCAACGCAGGCGGCCGGGATGCACTCGAAGGAGTGCATCCCGAGCCGTCCGCAGGGCGCCTGCCCGCACTGCCCATGAGGCGTCACGGGCGGTGCGGGAGGCAGAACGGCGCATTACGCGGGACGCGACCGCAACCCCTCCAGCAGGATGTCCAGCAACCGCGCCGACGCCGCCGCCTGCTGCGCAGCATCCGGCAGGGACGGCGCCGCCGTGGCGATCACGAGCAGCACGTCCCCCACGGACACATCCGCCCGCAGCTCACCCGCGGCGCGGGCCCGCTCGACCAGCTGCCCGACCACATCGAGCAGTTCCCCGACCCCGCTGTCGTCGCCGGCCCCGGCGGACTCCCCGGGCACCAGCCGCAGTTCACCGGTGCCCGGCTGCACCCGCTGCTGCGGCACCCGAGGCTCTTCGGCGGCAGCCCCGGACGCACCCCCCTCGGCCAGACCGGCGGTGCCGACGAGCACCTGCGGCGGCAGCAGCCGCCCCGCCCCCGACGCCACCGACGTCCGCAGGAACCGGGACAGCGCCGACCACGGCTCGTCCTCCTGACCGAGCGCGGTGCGCGCCTGCTCGGTCAGCCGCGCGGTCTCCTCCTCGGCTATCCGCCGGACCAGTACGTCCTTGCTGGGAAAGCGCCGGTACACCGTGCCGACACCGACCCGCGCGCGCCGCGCCACGTCCTCCATCGGCGCGCCGTACCCCAGCTCGCCGAAGACCTCACGCGCCGCACGCAGCACGTGCTCCAGATTGCGCTGTGCGTCCACGCGCAGCGGTGTCGTACGCGCCCCGTCCGCGCGTCCGTTGCCGACCGCCGCGCTCACCGCCCCGCCGCCGGCTCCGACGGCGGCTGCGGACGACCAATGATGCGTGTCCTGAACATGCATGTGTTTCCCCCGGTAAATGACGTCTCCCCCCGGAGACTCCCCGCCACTGAATCCGGAGTGCGCGGAACTGACTTCGATCTCGACCGGGTCCGCCCGTCGCGAGCCCCGATCGACCACATTCCCTACACCCCGTCGACACACGAACATAGTTGAGCGAGAGTCAATTCAGAAGGGGCAGGTTCCGCACGGAGCGCCCCTCGATCGGAGTACGGGGCACATACACCCTGATTCCCCACCTTCGCACACGGTGACCCGCACCCGCTGACCTGCCCCCTTTCGTCCGCTCCGATGACCGCGCCCGGCCCTGCGCACACCCGCTCGCCGGTCACACAAATTGCCGGGGCTGTGGACAAACAACAGCGCCGGGTGCGTCATGGGATGGTGAAGGAACGTGCGCGCATTCTGGTTGTCGGCGGCGGCTACGTCGGGATGTACACGGCCCTGCGTCTTCAGCGGAAGCTGAAGGCCGAGCTCAGGCGGGGTGAGGCCGAGATCACCGTCGTCACGCCCGACCCCTACATGACGTACCAGCCGTTCCTGCCCGAGGCGGCCGCCGGTTCGATCTCCCCTCGCCATGTCGTCGTACCGCTGCGCCGCGTCCTGGACCGCTGCCATGTCGTCATCGGCGAGGTGACCTCGATCGACCACGCGGTGCGCACCGCCGCCGTCACCACCCTCGCCACCGCCGAGGAGGCAAAACCGGCCGAACTCCTCGGTTACGACGAGCTCGTGCTGGCCCCCGGCTCGATCTCCCGCACGCTGCCCGTCCCCGGCCTCGCCGAGCACGGCATCGGATTCAAGACAGTCGAAGAGGCCATCGCGCTGCGCAACCACGTCATCGAGCAGATGGACATCGCCTCCTCCACCCGCGACCCCGCGATCCGCGACGCCGCCCTGACCTTCGTCTTCGTCGGCGGCGGCTACGCGGGCGTCGAGGCGCTCGCCGAACTGGAGGACATGGCCCGCTACGCCGCGCGCTACTACCACAACGTCCGCCCCGAGGACATGAAATGGATCCTCGTGGAGGCCTCCGACCGCATCCTGCCCGAGGTCGGCGCGGAGATGGGCCGCTACACCGTCACCCAGCTGCGCCGCCGCAACATCCAGGTGCTGCTGGAGACCCGCCTGGACTCCTGCGCCGACCGCGTCGCCGTCCTCAGCGACGGCCAGCGCTTCCCGACCCGTACGGTCGTGTGGACCGCCGGCGTCAAACCGCACCCCCTGCTCGCCGCCACCGACCTGCCGCTGACCGACCGCGGCCGGCTGAAATGCACCGCCCAGCTCACCGTCGACGGCACGGAACACGCCTGGGGGGCCGGCGACGCGGCCGCCGTACCCGACGTCACCGCCGCCGAACCGGGCACCCTGACCGCCCCCAACGCCCAGCACGCCCTCCGCCAGGCCCGCACCCTCGGCGACAACATCGCCCACGCGCTGCGCGGCGAACCCCTGGAGACGTACGCCCACCAGTACGCCGGCTCGGTCGCCTCCCTCGGCTTCCACAAGGGCGTCGCCCAGGTCTACGGGCGCAGGCTGAAGGGCTACCCTGCCTGGTTCATGCACCGCGTCTACCACCTCAGCAGGGTGCCCACCGTCAACCGAAAGGCCCGCGTGCTGGCGGAATGGACCCTCGCCGGGCTCTTCAAACGGGAGATCGTCTCCCTCGGTTCACTCGAACATCCCCGAGCGGAGTTCGAACTCGCGGCCGGTGGAAAGCCTCCTCACAGCCCCTCGGACGACCCGAAGGGGTCGTCCTGACCGGACCCAGGAACTCCACGGCCCGCTCCGGCGTCTGACGGATGTCGCCGCGGCCCGCCCCAGCAAGACCCTGTGTCCCCGCCAAGACCCTGCCAGACTGCCCCACGTCCGCGGACGGGCCACCCGCCCGCCACAGCACCCACGAGGCCTTCCCCACAGTGAACTTCACGCGCTGGAGCGCCCGGCTCCCCGGAACGCAGCGCCGCGCCGCCGCGCGGACCGAGACCCCGGTCTCCCCGGACCGGCGGGGAGAAGGCTCCGTGCCCGCGGCCCGCGCCGAGCCGCCGGCCGACGGCACACCCCCGGTGCCCGCCGTCGACGAACTGCCCGCGCGCGACGTCCTCGACCGCGTCCCGGCCCTGGTCGCCCTGGTCCACGGCCCCGACCACCGCATCGCCTACGTCAACGACGCCTACACGGCGGCCTTCGGCGTACGGCCGATGGGCGCACCCGCCCGCGAGGCCCTGCCCGAACTCGCCGAACTGGGCCTGCTCCCGCTCCTCGACCAGGTGCTGCGCAGCGGCAAGCCCCGCACCCTGAAGTCCCGCAAGGCCGTCGACGGCCGGTCGTACACCTTCACCTGCACCCCCGTCGCCGAGGACGACGACCGCGACGGCGGCGTGCTGGTCTTCGCCACGGACGTCACCGACCACGCGGAAGCCGCCGAGCGCCTGCGCGCGAGCGAGCGCCGCCAGCGCGAAACGGCCGTCACCCTCCAGCGCTCCCTCCTCCCCCAGGAGCTGGAACAGCCCGACGACCTGCGCATCGCCGCCACCTACCAGCCCGGCGGCACGGAAGCGGCGGTCGGCGGCGACTGGTACGACGTCATCACCCTCGGCGGCGGCCGCACCGCCCTGGTCATCGGCGACGTGATGGGCCGGGGCGTGCGCGCGGCGGCGGTCATGGGCCAGCTGAGGACGGCCGTGCGCGCGTACGCCCGCCTGGACCTCCCCCCGCACGAGGTCCTGCAACTGCTCGACGGCCTGGCCATAGAGATCGACGCCAACCAGATCGCCACCTGCGTCTACGCCGTCCACGACCCCAACGAGGGCCGGCTGGTCTACGCCTCCGCCGGCCACCTCCCGATCCTGGTCCGCGACGAGAACGGCACGGTCTCCCGCGCCGACGAACCCACCGGCCCGCCACTCGGCACCGGCGGCTGGATGCACGCCTCGGGCTCGATCGCCCTGGGCCCCGGCTCCACGGCGGTCCTCTACACGGACGGCCTGGTCGAGCGCCGCGACGAGGACCTGGACGAGGGCATCGCGTCCCTCGAACGCGCCCTCGCCGGTGCCACGGGCACCCCCCAGGTGATCTGCGACCGCCTGGTCCGCTCGGCAGGCGTCACCGCCGACCATGACGACGACGTCGCCGTCCTGGTCCTCCAGCATCCCGCCCGTACGGGCCCCGACGGCGACCTCTTCCGCAACGCGGCCCTGGAACTCCTCGGCGGCGTGGAGGCGGCCCCCCGCGCGCGTGCGTTCGCCTCCGGCGTCCTGACGAGCTGGCGCTTTCCCGCCGAACTCCAGGACCTCGGCGTCCTCGCCGCCAGCGAACTGGTCGCCAACAGCCTCCAGCACGGCACCCCACCGATGCGCCTGCGCCTGCGCCGCACCGACCGCCGCCTGATCATCGAGGTCACCGACGGCGACGACCACCTCCCCCGCCGCCGCCGCGCGGAGCCGGCCGACGAGTCCGGCCGGGGCATCGCCATCGTGGCGACCATCGCGTCCAACTGGGGTTCACGGCGGACACCGGGCGGGGGGAAGGCGGTGTGGTGCGAGTTCGTCCTGCAGAAGGGCTAGCGTCCTGGCCGCGGGCGGTCGTGCCGGGTGCCTGACGACTACGCGGCCAGGGACTCCGCGGGTGCCTCACCCCGGGCAACCACGCGGCTGGTGCGCAGCCACGGCCGGTCCTGCACCTCCGTGAGCCGCCGGCCGAGCCGCAGCGCCAGCACCGTGATGCCCAGCGAGAACAGCAGGAACGTCACGATGTAGGGCGCGTGCAGCGAGGCGCCCATGGGGCCGCCCACCGCCGGACCGAGGGCCAGCGCCAGCTGCTTGACCAGGGCGAACGCCGAGTTGTACTGCCCGGCCATGCCCTCCGGCGCCAGATCGGCGACCAGCGGCGCGACGGTCGGGGACAGCATCGCCTCACCGAGCCCGAACAGCGCGTACGTCGAGACGAACGCGGCCGTCGCCATCTCCTGGCTGCCGTGCCCGAGCCCCGCGTACCCGGCGGCCACCCACGCCACCGCCCAGATGAGACCCACCCCGGCGATCACCCGCGACCGCCGGCGCCGCTCGACGAACTTCAGCACGGCGAACTGGGCGACCACGATCATCAGCGTGTTCGCGGCCAGCGCCGTACCGAGCGCGGAGGTCGATATCCCGGCCGCCTCGACGCCGTACGCGCTCAGCCCGGACTCGAACTGGCCGTAACAGGCGAAGAACAGCACGAAGCCCAGCACGCACAGCTGCACCATGGCCCGGTTGCCGAGCAACTGCTTCCAGCTGCCCTTCGCCGACCCGGCGGGCAGGTCCCCCAGCCGCGGCGCGTGCGGCATCCGCACCGTCGCCATCACCACGACCAGCAGCAGGAACATCGCCGCCTCGATCGCGAACAGCAGCGTGAACGAGGACACCTGCGTGGTGTCGACGAGATGACCGCCGATGAGTCCGCCGACACCGAGCCCCAGGTTCTGCAGGAAGAACTGCGTCGCGAACGCACGCGAGCGCGTGTCCGCCGCCGAGCAGTCCACGATCATCGTGGCCAGCGCCGGCTGCATCACGGCCTGCCCGGCCCCGAGCGCCGCGGCCGACAGCAGTACGGCGGTGGCGTTGCCCGCGAGCCCCAGGCTCAGGGCGCCGAGCGCGGCGGTGACCAGGGCGGCGAGCAGGACCGGCAGCGGGCCGCGCCGCACGATCGCCCGGCCGGCGAACGGCAGCACGATCAGCGCGGCCACGGCGAAGACGGCGAGGACGAGCCCCGCCGTCACGGCACCCAGCCCCCGCACCTGCGCCACATAGACGTACAGGTAGGGGACGGTGAAACCGAGCCCGAACGCGCTGAGTGCGTTGCCCACGTGGATCCGGCGCATCGCTGCGCCCATCGCCCTGGTCACGTTCACCTCTCTCACTACTGAGACCTGAAGGAGTTAGGCCTGAAGACTTCAAAGCTAAAGTTCGAAGCTAAAGAGTACACAGTCAAGGACTTCAAGGCAAAGGGAGTGCGTGCGATACTGCGGCCATGGCCGACACCCCCGGCGTCACGGAGCCGACCCTCGAAGAACAGATCGCCGCCTACCAGCGCGAGTTCCAGGACCTCGACCCCCAGGTCGAGAAGATCGTCTCGGCCCTGTCCCGGCTCAACCGCCGCATGAACGTCGCCTACGGCCGCCAGACCTCCGCCCTCGGCATCAGCAACGCCGAGTGGGAGGTCCTCAAGGCCCTGGTCCTCTCCGGCGCCCCGTACCGCATGGGCCCCAGCGACCTCGCCAAGCGCCTCGGCCTCACGCCGGCCGCGATGACCCACCGGATCGACCGCATGGTCGCCGAGGGGCTCGTCACCCGGGAGCGGGACGAGTCCAACCGCGTCCGGGTGATCGTCGAGCTGACCCCCGAGGGCCGCGAGAAGTGGCTGGAGGCGATGCGCCTCGCCACGGTCTTCGAGGAGGACCTGCTCCAGGACCTCACCCCCGCGGAGCGCGCGGTACTGGGAGAGGTCCTCACTCGCCTCCTGCGCAGAGTGGAGCACGCCCAGCCGGACGCCGGCGGCCGCCTCACCGACCTGGATTAAAGATCTTGACAGCGGCTGTTGACACAGCCCTGTCCGATCCGTAAAGTTCTCCGAGTTGCCACGGAGGCGTAACGCTTCTGCGGCAACACTCTCGCCACGCGAGTGGCACCCCAAACCACCAGCACGATCTCCCGAACGGGTTGATTTCGGCGTGCCCGAATTCAATTCGAATAGGGACTCGGCGGCCCGATTGGGAATCGCCGGAGAGATCCGCTAAGGTTTGAGACGTCGGAACGGCCCAACGGACCGGGAAGACAAACCCCCTGACTGGGAGTCAGACGCCGAAAGGATCTGATAGAGTCAG
>NZ_JAIQYY010000017.1:203337-226936 GCF_020181035.1 Streptomyces sp. CoH27 | reverse complement strand
AAGACGCTGGTCGAGCTGTTCGGTCTCGCCCGCGAGCTGAACATCGACGCCGAGGGCATCGACATGGGCCCGTCCCCCACGGACGCCGCCCTGGCCGCCGACCTCGCGCTGCCGATCGAGGAGCTGGAACTCACGGTCCGCTCCTACAACTGCCTCAAGCGTGAGGGCATCCACTCCGTGGGTGAGCTCGTCGCCCGCTCCGAGGCCGACCTGCTGGACATCCGCAACTTCGGTGCGAAGTCCATCGACGAGGTCAAGGCGAAGCTGGCCGGCATGGGCCTGGCCCTGAAGGACAGCCCGCCCGGATTCGACCCCACGGCCGCTGCCGACGCCTTCGGCGCCGACGACGACGCGGACGCGGGTTTCGTGGAGACCGAGCAGTACTGACCGTACTGACCGGTCGTTGCCGGTGAGCATCCGCTCATCGGGTTCCTGACCTCGGTACCTGACACGGCCGGGGCAGACACACAGGAGAAGAACAATGCCGAAGCCCACCAAGGGTGCCCGTCTGGGCGGCAGTGCCGCGCACGAGAAGCTGCTCCTCGCGAACCTCGCGAAGGCGCTCTTCGAGCACGGCCGTATCACCACCACCGAGGCGAAGGCCCGCCGCCTGCGCCCGTACGCCGAGCGTCTGGTCACCAAGGCGAAGAAGGGCGACCTTCACAACCGCCGTCAGGTGCTCCAGGTCATCACGGACAAGAGCGTCGTCCACACGCTCTTCACCGAGATCGGCCCGCGCTACGAGAACCGTCCGGGTGGCTACACCCGCATCACCAAGATCGGTAACCGCCGTGGCGACAACGCGCCCATGGCTGTCATCGAGCTGGTCGAGGCGCTGACGGTGCAGCAGAAGGCCGTGGGTGAGGCCGAGGCCGCCACCAAGCGTGCGGTCAAGGAGGCCGAGGAGGCCAAGGCTGCCGAGACCACCGAGGCTCCGGCCGAGGAGGCCGCTGCCGAGGAGTCCAAGGACGCCTGAGGCTCTGCCTGACGCGGGAAGCGGGTTCGCCCTTCGGGGCGGGCCCGCTTTCGCGTTTCTTCGCACCGGCAGTGCCCTGAGAGGATTCCTACGTGAGTGACGAAGTACAGCCCGGTTACGTCCGTGTCCGCCTCGACGTCTCCTACGACGGCACCGACTTCCACGGCTGGGCCAAGCAGGCCGGCGGCAAGCGGACCGTGCAGGGCGAGATCGAGGACGCCCTGCGTACGGTGACGCGGTCGGGGGAGACGTACGAGCTGACCGTCGCCGGCCGGACCGATGCCGGGGTGCACGCGCGGGGCCAGGTGGCGCACGTGGACCTGCCCGAGGAGGTCTGGCGGGAACACAACCAGAAGCTGCTCAAACGGCTCGCCGGGCGGCTGCCGCGGGATGTGCGGGTCTGGGCCCTCAGGCCGGCGCCGAGCGGCTTCAACGCCCGTTTCTCCGCCGTCTGGCGCCGGTACGCCTACCGCGTCACCGACAACCCCGGCGGTGTCGACCCCATCCTGCGCAATCACGTCCTCTGGCACGACTGGCCGCTCGACGTCGACGCCATGAACGAGGCCGCGGGGGCGCTGCTCGGCGAGCACGACTTCGCCGCGTACTGCAAGAAGCGGGAAGGGGCCACGACGATCCGGACCCTTCAGGAGCTGAGCCTGGTCAAGGGCGAGGACGGCATCATCACGGCGACCGTGCGCGCCGACGCCTTCTGCCACAACATGGTGCGCTCGCTGATCGGCGCGCTGCTGTTCGTCGGGGACGGGCACCGCGGGCCGGAGTGGCCCGGGCAGGTGCTGGCCGCCGGGGTGCGAGACTCCGCCGTGCATGTCGTACGACCGCACGGGCTGACCCTGGAGGAGGTCGGCTACCCCGCCGACGAGCTGCTGGCCGCGCGCAGCAAGGAGGCGCGGAACAAGCGCTCGCTTCCGTCGGCCGGGTGCTGCTGAGCGCTCCGCTGGAAATGCCGTGTGCGGCCGTCGGTCGTCCGTGGCGCCGTCGTGGCTGGTCGCTCCCCCGGTTCTCGGCTTCGCTCGAACCGGGGGGGACCCCCATCGCGGCGGAGCCGCATGTCGAGCACAGCCCCGCGCCCCTTCAGGGCGCGGCAGAACCGCAGCGGGCTTCGCCGGCCCTGCTGAGCTAGCCGTTCGTCGCCGCGGACGCCTGGGCCTTGCCGCGGCGGATGATCTGGTCGAAGGTGAACTGCTGCAGGTCGTTGCCGGTGCCGAAGACCTTGCTGTCCTTGTTGGTGACGTTCTTGCCGTCGGTGAAGCCGACGGTCGTGAAGTAGGCGTAGCGGCCGACGGAGTTCGCGGTGGTCAGGCAGACCGCGGCGTTGCAGAAGTCCTTGACGCCCTTGCCGGACAGGGACCGCACCATGGCGTTCTTGGCGGCCTGCTGCTTGACCTTCGTGGCCTGGTCCTGGGTGTCGAAGAGGGCGACTCCGATGGTGGCCGCGATACCGCCGTTGGTGTAGGTCGCGCGGATCAGGCGGGTGCAGCTGTTCGCGGTGAGGATCTGCGGCAGCTTGCCGCCGGCGGCGGAGGCGCAGCTGGTGGTGTCGGCCGTGGCGCCCTTCTTGTACACGGTGGTCCCCACCGTCAGCTGGGTGCCGGGAAAGAGGGTGTCGGCGCTGATCGGGGCCTTGTCCTTCTTGGCCGTGGAGATGAAGTCCCTCGGGTCCAGCGGCGGCGGGGCGCTGGTGGGGGCGAAGGACGGGGTGGCCGAACCGTTCGCGGAGGCGCTGGCCGGCAGGTTGGTGGGGTTGCCCGAGGCGTTGTTGCTGCCGTTCGCGGATACGACGGCCATGGCGACGGCGGTGCCGACGGCTATCGTGGCGATGGCGCCGCCGCCTATGAACAGCAGCTTGCGGCGCTTGTTCCGGGTCTCGGAGGCCTCCGCGAGCGCCGCCCAGTCCGGGGTCCCGTCATCGCCGCCGCTGCTCCAGGGCTGCTGGGAATTAGGTTTCCAGGGATCCCACTGAGACTGGGGTCCCCCCTGCCCGTAACTCATGGGGCGCATCTTAGACGGGGGCCGGGGGTGCCGGAGCGCGTCCGGCGGCCATGCGGCGTTTGTCCGGCGACATGAGCGGGAAGGGCGTCGTTTTGACCCGTCCGGGGCCCTGCGGGTAACCTGCTTCTTCGTTGTGTATTGGCTTGCTCATTCTCACGGGACGGGCCCTTACACCGGTCCACCGGGCCGATGACCAGCGACCAGCACGCGGTTTGCGTCACCGCGGTGCGGTCAAGGCTGTCGTGATCGTTTCGGTGACCTGTTCAGGACCATTCACTCGAAGCGAAGGCTACGAACCGTGCGTACGTACAGCCCCAAGCCCGGCGATGTGACGCGCCAGTGGCACGTCATCGACGCTCAGGACGTTGTCCTGGGCCGTCTCGCCACCACCGCAGCGACCCTTCTCCGGGGCAAGCACAAGCCGATCTACGCGCCGCACGTCGACGCTGGTGACTTCGTCATCATCATCAACGCCGACAAGGTGCACCTGTCCGGCAACAAGCGGACCCAGAAGATGGCGTACCGCCACTCCGGTTACCCGGGTGGTCTGCGCTCCGTCCGCTACGACGAGCTGCTCGACAAGAACCCCGAGAAGGCCATCGAGAAGGCCGTCAAGGGCATGCTCCCCAAGAACACCCTGGGCCGTCAGATGCTCTCCAAGCTGAAGGTCTACTCGGGCGACCAGCACCCGCACGCTGCCCAGCAGCCGGTGCCGTTCGAGATCACCCAGGTCGCGCAGTAAGTCCGGCCACCCCCTAAGACTGAAGAGAATCTGAGGAGAATCGTGGCCGAGACCACTGCCGAGCAGCCGCTCGAAGAGCTTGACATCGACAGCTACACCACCGAGTCCGAGGTGCCGCTGGAGGGTGAGTACACCTCCGAGTCCCTCGCCTCGCGTTTCGGTGAGCCCCAGCCGGCCGCCGGCCTGGGCCGCCGTAAGAACGCCATCGCCCGCGTCCGGATCGTCCCGGGCACCGGCAAGTGGAAGATCAACGGTCGCACCCTTGAGGACTACTTCCCCAACAAGGTGCACCAGCAGGAAGTCAACGAGCCCTTCAAGGTGCTTGAGCTCGAAGGCCGTTACGACGTCATCGCCCGCATCGCGGGTGGCGGTGTCTCCGGTCAGGCCGGTGCGCTCCGTCTCGGTGTCGCCCGCGCGCTGAACGAGGCGGACGTGGACAACAACCGCGGCCCGCTGAAGAAGGCCGGCTTCCTGCGCCGCGACGACCGTGCGGTCGAGCGGAAGAAGGCCGGTCTGAAGAAGGCCCGCAAGGCCCCGCAGTACAGCAAGCGCTAATCGCCAGCTGCCCTGCTCGTACGTATACGGGTGCTACTGGCCCGCACGTACTCCGAACGCCCCGGCGGCACGCCACCTGTGCCGCCGGGGCGTTCGTTTATCCCAGTCATGGGCGTATAACGACACAAGATGCTGAGCCGCTCGGCGGCTTGTGTGATCGGAAGTTACCTCGGGAGGACAAGTGGGACGACTCTTCGGCACGGACGGCGTGCGCGGTGTCGCCAACGCGGATCTGACCGCCGAGATGGCGCTCGGCCTCTCGGTCGCCGCCGCGCATGTGCTGGCAGAGGCGGGCACTTTCGAGGGCCACAGGCCGACGGCCGTGGTCGGCCGGGACCCTCGTGCGTCCGGTGAGTTCCTGGAGGCGGCGGTGGTCGCGGGCCTCGCGAGCGCCGGTGTCGACGTGCTCAGCGTCGGCGTGCTCCCGACCCCCGCGGTGGCGTATCTGACCGGCGCGCTCGGCGCCGACCTGGGCGTGATGCTCTCCGCCAGCCACAACGCCATGCCGGACAACGGCATCAAGTTCTTCGCCCGCGGCGGCCACAAGCTCGCCGACGAGCTGGAGGACCGGATCGAGTCGGTGTACGAGTCCCACCGGCACGGTGAGCCCTGGGAGCGGCCGACGGGCGCGGGCGTGGGACGTGTGCGGCCGTACGAGGAGGGCTTCGAGAAGTACGTCGGCCATCTGCTGTCCGTCCTTCCGAACCGGCTCGACGGGCTGAAGATCGTCCTGGACGAAGCGCACGGCGCGGCCTCGGGGGTCTCGCCGGAGGCGTTCTCCCGGGCGGGCGCCGAGGTCGTCACCATCGGTGCCGAGCCGGACGGGCTCAACATCAACGACGGCTGCGGCTCGACCCATCTGGAGCAGCTGAAGGCCGCGGTCGTGGAGCACGGCGCGGACTTCGGCATCGCGCACGACGGTGACGCCGACCGCTGCCTGGCCGTCGACCACACCGGCGAGGAGGTCGACGGCGACCAGATCCTGGCCGTGCTCGCGCTGGCGATGCGGGAGCGTTCCGCACTGCGCTCCGACACCGTCGTCGCGACCGTGATGTCCAACCTGGGCTTCAAGCTGGCCATGGAGAAGGCCGGGATCCGGCTCGTGCAGACGGCCGTCGGCGACCGGTACGTGCTGGAGGAGATGAAGCAGCACGGGTACGCCCTCGGCGGTGAGCAGTCCGGGCACGTGATCATCCTCGACCACGCGACGACCGGTGACGGCACGCTGACCGGGCTGCTGCTGGCGGCTCGGGTCGCGGAGACCGGGCGTTCGCTGCGGGAGCTCGCCTCGGTGATGGAGCGGCTGCCGCAGGTGCTGATCAATGTGCCCGACGTGGACAAGTCGCGGGTGCGGACGTCCGCGGATCTTGCCGCCGCCGTGACCGAGGCCGAGCATGAACTCGGGGAGACCGGGCGGGTGTTGCTGCGGCCGTCGGGGACCGAGCCGCTGGTGCGGGTGATGGTCGAGGCCGCCGACATCGAGCAGGCCCGGTCCGTCGCCGGGCGGCTGGCCGATGCCGTGAAGTCGGCGCTGGGCTAGGCCGCGGCCGCCAGCAGGGAGTAACAAAGGGTGCACATCTGGTCAC
Source organism: Streptomyces sp. CoH27 (assembly GCF_020181035.1). Taxonomy (GTDB): domain Bacteria; phylum Actinomycetota; class Actinomycetes; order Streptomycetales; family Streptomycetaceae; genus Streptomyces; species Streptomyces camelliae. The sequence goes on along the minus strand of NZ_JAIQYY010000017.1, from coordinate 221,067 downwards.
GGATTGTTTGATTCGCTGTCGAGGGCCGCACGTCGCGGCACCTCCGAGGGAGAGGAGAACAGCACGAGGACCAAGACCAGCACTCTGCGGCGTATGGCCGGTACGGCTGCGGTCGCGGGACTTGTCGTCACCGCGTCCGCGGCAGTCCCGGCCGCCGCCGCCCAGCCGCCCGGTTCCACGGTCACCCGCTCCAGCGGCACCGTCGTGCTGAGCGCGCGCTCCGGCGTGCAGAACAAGGTCACGGCCAGTGTGTCCGGCACCCAGCTGATCATGGAGGATCTGTCGGGCCTCGTGGCCGGACCAGGCTGTATCCAGCTGTCCGGCACCCAGGCCTCCTGCGGGCTCGCCAGTACGGTCGGTCAGATGACCATATCGGTCGGGGACCTGGACGACACGGTCACGAACAACACCAACATCCGCGCCATCATCGACGCGGGCACGGGCAACGACATCATCCACGGCGGCGGCAATGACGTGATCAACGTGCACGACGGCGTCGGCGGCGACACGGTGACCTGTGACGGCGGCTTCGACGTGGTCTACGGCGACCCCGGTGACAATATCGCCCCGGACTGCGAGGTGCGGGGCGTCTTCTAGTCGCCCTCCGGCCTGGCTCGCAGGCCGCTCAGCCCGGCCGTACGCGCACGCTGCCTGGCCCACAGCCACTTCTGGGCCGGCAGCGTCAGCGTGCCCGCGAGGACGATGCCCAGCAGGTTCAGCAGGAGTTGGCCGATCGAGCCGACGGTCTGGCCGGTGTCCCCGTAGGCGAGGGCGACGGCCGCGTCGGCGGGGCGCAGATGCAGCAGGCGCCTTTTTCTCGCAGGCCCGCCTACAGCTTGCGCAGTCGCAGCCGCTGCACCTTGTGGTCCGGGCCCTTGCGCACGACGAGGGTGGCGCGGCCGCGGGTGGGGGCGATGTTCTCGACCAGGTTGGGCTTGTTGATGGTCCGCCACAGCGTGCGGGCGTAGTCGAGGGCCTCCTCCTCGGAGACCTGGGTGTACTTGCGGAAGTACGAGTCGGGGTCCTGGAACGCCGTCTGGCGCAGCTTCTTGAAGCGGTTGAGGTACCAGCGCTCGATGTCCTCGGCGCTCGCGTCGACGTACACGCTGAAGTCGAAGTAGTCGGCGAGACCGACCCGGGTGCGGCCGTCCTTGCCGGGCAGGGCGGGCTGGAGGACGTTGAGGCCCTCGACGATGAGGATGTCGGGGCGGCGGACGGTGAGCCGCTGGTCGGGGACGATGTCGTAGATCAGGTGGGAGTAGACCGGGGCCGTCACCTCGTCCTTGCCGGCCTTGATGTCGGCGACGAAGCGGGTCAGGGCGCGGCGGTCGTAGGACTCGGGGAAACCTTTCCGCGACATCAGGCCGCGGGCCTCCAGCTCCCGGGTGGGCAGCAGGAAGCCGTCGGTGGTGACCAGCTCGACCCGCGGATGCTCCGGCCAGCGGGAGAGCAGGGCCTGCAGGAGGCGGGAGACGGTGGACTTGCCGCAGGCCACGGAGCCGGCGACGCCTATGACGAACGGGGTACCGGACTGGGAGCCCTGCTCGCCGAGGAAGGTGTTCAGCGCGCCTCTGAGGCCGTCCGTGGCGCCGACGTAGAGATTGAGGAGCCGGGAGAGCGGGAGGTAGATGTCGCGCACCTCGTCCAGGTCGATGACATCACCCAGACCGCGCAGCCTCTCCACCTCCTCGGCGGTGAGCGGCAGCGGCGTCTTCTCGCGCAGCGCGCTCCACTCGGCGCGGGTGAGGTCGACGTAGGGAGTCGCCTCCGGCCGGTGCCGGTGGGCGCTCCTGTTCGAGGAGACCGGTGAGATCACAGTCCATTGTTAACGGAGTTTGAACGGGGCGGTGGGTGGGGTGCGTCACGTGAGTACGGCGTCCCCGCGCGCACAAGGAGAGGGGCCCCGCCGGGCCCGGAGCCGGTGCGGCCCGGAGCCGGCGCGGCTCGGACGCGGCGGGGCCCGGGAACATCCGGGAGCGCCGGCGCCGGTCTGTTCCGGCACCTGCCTGCGCGGCCGGCGTCCGTCACCGGTCGTGGCGGGAGCGGGACGCATGCGGCATCGGCCGTGCGTACGCCCCACGCGCACACCGGCCGACCGGAAACGGCAGACCGGCCTTCGTACGGCGGTGGGAATTTCCGATATCGGGCAGCCGCAAGCGTTTTCCGGCGCCGGACGGGTCGTAGGCTGCGGCGCATGTGCGGAATCGTGGGATACGTAGGGTCACAGTCAGCGCTCGATGTCGTGATGGCCGGGCTGAAGCGGCTGGAGTACCGGGGGTACGACTCGGCGGGTGTCGCCGTGCTCGCGGACGGCGGACTGGCCGCGGCGAAGAAGGCCGGGAAACTGGTCAACCTGGAGAAGGAACTGGTCGAGCGGCCGCTGCCGACGGGCTCGACCGGCATCGGCCACACCCGCTGGGCCACACACGGCGGGCCGACCGACGCCAACGCCCATCCGCATCTCGACAACGCGGGCCGGGTCGCCGTCGTCCACAACGGCATCATCGAGAACTTCGCGGTGCTGCGCGCCGAACTCGCCGAGCGCGGCCATGAGCTGAGCTCGGAGACGGACACCGAGGTGGTCGCCCATCTGCTCGCCGAGGAGTTCTCCTCCTGCGCGGACCTCGCGGAGGCCATGCGGCTGGTGTGCCGGCGGCTGGAGGGCGCGTTCACGCTGGTCGCGGTGCACGCCGACGAGCCCGACGTGGTCGTGGGCGCGCGCCGCAACTCGCCGCTCGTGGTGGGCGTCGGCGAGGGCGAGGCGTTCCTCGCCTCCGACGTCGCCGCGTTCATCGCCCACACGCGCTCCGCGATCGAGCTGGGCCAGGACCAGGTGGTGGAGCTGCGCCGCGACGGCGTCACGGTCACCGGGTTCGACGGCCGTCCGGGCGAGGTGCGTTCGTACCACGTCGACTGGGACGCGTCGGCCGCGGAGAAGGGCGGCTACGACTACTTCATGCTCAAGGAGATCGCCGAGCAGCCGAAGGCGGTGGCCGACACGCTGCTGGGCCGTATCGACCCGTCCGGCTCGCTCACCCTGGACGAGGTGCGGATCTCGCCCTCCGAGCTGCGCGAGATCGACAAGGTCGTCATCGTCGCCTGCGGCACGGCCTTCCACGCCGGCCTGATCGCCAAGTACGCCATCGAGCACTGGACGCGCATCCCGTGCGAGGTCGAGCTGGCCAGCGAGTTCCGCTACCGGGACCCGATCCTGGACAACCGCTCCCTGGTGATCGCCATCTCCCAGTCCGGCGAGACCATGGACACCCTGATGGCGCTCAGGCACGCCCGTGAGCAGGGCTCCAAGGTGCTGGCCATCTGCAACACCAACGGGTCGACCATCCCACGCGAGTCGGACGCGGTGCTGTACACGCACGCCGGGCCGGAGGTCGCCGTCGCCTCCACCAAGGCGTTCCTGACCCAGCTGGTGGCCTGCTACCTGGTCGCCCTCTATCTGGGCCAGGTGCGCGGCACCAAGTGGGGCGACGAGATCCAGGCGGTCATCAAGGACCTGTCCCGCATCTCGGTCGAGGTCGAGCGGGTCCTGGAGACCATGGAGCCGGTACGCGCCCTGGCCCGGACGCTGGCGGAGAAGAACACGGTGCTGTTCCTGGGCCGGCACGTGGGTTACCCGGTGGCGCTGGAAGGCGCGCTGAAGCTCAAGGAGCTGGCCTACATGCACGCCGAGGGCTTCGCGGCGGGCGAGCTGAAGCACGGCCCGATCGCGCTGATCGAGGAGGACGTGCCGGTGGTCGTGGTCGTCCCGTCGCCGCGCGGCCGCTCGGTCCTGCACGACAAGATCGTCTCCAACATCCAGGAGATCCGGGCGCGGGGTGCCCGCACGATCGTGATCGCGGAGGAGGGCGACGAGGCGGTCGTCCCCTACGCCGACCACCTGATCCGCATCCCGGCCACCCCGACCCTGCTCCAGCCGCTGGTCGCGACGGTCCCGCTCCAGGTCTTCGCCTGCGAGCTGGCCACCGCGCGGGGCAACGAAGTGGACCAGCCGCGGAACCTGGCGAAGTCGGTCACCGTCGAGTAGGGGGTCAGTGCACCGAGAGGCCCCCGTCCACGAAGAGGGACTGGCCGGTGACGTAGGCGGAGGCGCGGCTCGCGAGGAACACGGCCGCGCCTTCGAAGTCCTCGGCCAGACCGTTGCGGCCGGTCATCGTGCGCGCGGCCAGGGCGGCCACCTTCTCGGGGTCAGACGCGAGCCGCGCGTTCAGCGGGGTCATCACGAAGCCCGGCACCAGCGTGTTCACGGTGACGCCGTACGGCGACCAGGCCTCGGCCTGCGAACGGGCCAGGGACTCCAGCGCGCCCTTGGAGACGCCGTAGGCACCGCTCTGCACGAAGGCGCGGTGGGCCTGCTGCGAGGTGACGTGGATGATCCGGCCGAAGCCCCGCTCCGCCATTCCGGGCCCGAACCGCTGCCCCAGCAGGAAGGGCGCCTCCAGGTTCACGGCCAGGGTGGCGTCCCACACGTCCTCGCCCAACTCGCCCATCGGCGGCCTGAGGTTGATCCCGGCGGAGTTGACGAGGATGTCCGGCTCCCCGAAGACCCCGGCCGCCTCCTCGGCCACGGCCCGCACCCCGGCCCGGCTGCCGAGGTCACCGGCGACGTACGAGACCTGCGCACCCTGAGCCGTCAACTCGCCCACGGTGTCGGCCAGTTGCTCCTTGTCGCGGGCCACGACCACCACCCGGGCGCCGGCCCGCGCCAGCGCCCCGGCGACGGCCCGGCCGATACCGGAACTGCCGCCGGTCACCAGGGCGGTGCGGCCGTCGAGCGAGAACAGGTCGGAGAGATACGCCTGGGAAGTCATGGCCGGAGCGTAGACGGCGGGGCGGTGCGGCGTGGTGCGGTGTGGTCAGGTGCCCGGGTGCGGTCAGGTGCCGGGCGGGTGACGAGGCTGACCGTAGGCTGCCCGCCATGAGCATCATCGGAGTGGGGATCGACGTCGCCGAGATCGACCGGTTCCGGGCGTCGCTGGAGCGCACGCCGGGGCTGGCCGACCGGCTGTTCGTGACGGCGGAGCTGCTGCTGCCCAGCGGGGAACGGCGCGGGATCGCCTCGCTCGCGGCCCGGTTCGCGGCCAAGGAGGCGCTGGCGAAGGCACTGGGCGCGCCGCCCGGACTGCACTGGACGGACGCCGAGGTGTACGTCGAGGACAGCGGGCAGCCCCGGGTGCGGGTGCGGGGGAGTGTGGCGGTGCGGGCGGCGGAGCTGGGCGTGAAGTCCTGGCATGTGTCGCTCAGTCATGACGCCGGTATCGCCTCGGCGGTGGTGGTCGCAGAAGGGTGAGCGTTCCGGGGGTGCACGTGTCCGGTGGTCCGGGTGTGGCCTGCCAGGGTTCCGGGGCAGACTCGGTGCCATGCGTACTGCGTACAGCGTGGAGACGGTAAGGGCGGCCGAACGGGCCCTCATGGCGCGGCTGCCGGAGGGCGCGCTGATGCAGCGGGCCGCCGCGGGGCTCGCCGCGGCCTGCGCGGAGCTGCTCGGGCGGGTGTACGGCAGCCGGGTGGTGCTGCTCGTCGGCAGCGGGGACAACGGCGGGGACGCCCTGTACGCGGGGGCGCGGCTGGCCCGGCGCGGGGCCGGGGTGACGGCCGTTCTGCTCGCGCCCGAGCGGGCGCACGCCGGGGGACTGGCGGCGCTGCGGCGGGCGGGGGGTGTGGTCGCCTCCGGCGCTGCCGAGGCACTGATCGAGCGGGCCGACCTCGTCGTGGACGGGATCGTCGGGATCGGCGGGAAGGGCGGGCTGCGCCCCGAGGCGGCCGCGCTGGCCGAGGTGGCCGAGCGGTCCCGGGCCGCCGTGGTGGCCGTGGATCTGCCCAGCGGGGTCGAGGCCGGCAGCGGGGAGGTGCGGGGGGCCGCCGTCCGGGCCGACCTGACCGTCACCTTCGGCGCGTACAAGCCCGGCCTGCTGATCGATCCGGCGCGGGAGTACGCCGGGGTCGTACGGCTCGTCGACATCGGGCTGGAGCTGCCCCGCGAGGGCGAGCTGACGGCCCTGCAGCACGCCGACGTGGCGCGGCTGCTGCCGGTGCCGGGCGTGGAGAGCGACAAGTACCGGCGGGGCGTCGTCGGGATCGCGGCCGGGTCCGCGCGCTATCCGGGCGCCGCGGTGCTCGCCGTCTCCGGGGCGCTGCGGGGCGGGGCCGGGGCCGTACGGTACGTCGGTCCCGCCGGGGACGCGGTCATCGCGCGCTTCCCGGAGACGCTCGTGTCCGACCGGGGCCCGGCCGAGGCGGGGCGCGTGCAGGCCTGGGTGACCGGGCCCGGGGGCGGGGAGGACGCGGCGACCGTGGCCGAGGTGCTGGGCACGGACGTGCCGGTGCTGCTCGACGCGGACGGGCTGCGGCTGGCCGAGCGGGACGCGGTACGGGGGCGTGCGGCGCCCACGCTGATGACCCCTCACGCCGGGGAGGCGGCCGCACTGCTGGGCGTACGGCGGGAGGAGGTCGAGGGGGCCCGGCTGGCCGCGGCGCGGGAGCTGGCGGCGGTGTACCGGGCGACCGTGCTGCTGAAGGGGTCCACCACGCTGGTCGCCGATGTCGCGGGCGGGGCCACGCGGGTGAACGCCACGGGGACGTCCTGGCTGGCCACGGCGGGCAGCGGGGACGTGCTGTCCGGGCTCGCCGGGTCGCTGCTGGCGGCGGGCCTGTCCGCGCTGGACGCCGGGAGCGTGGCCGCGTATCTGCACGGCCTGGCCGGGAGGTTCGCGGCGGAGGGGGCGCCGGCGGGGGCGCATGACATCTCCGACCGGATTCCGCAGGCGTGGCGAGACGTGCGGTACTGAGGACCGTGGCGAGACGTGCGGTACTGAGCACCCCGGCTCGCCACCACCCGACTCGGTCGGCTGAAACCCCCACCGGCCGAACGGGGTGCACCCAGCTCCACCCCTCGGGTGACCCCGCCCGCGCGGCATCACCGATCCGGTGGGGCCGCGCGTTTGGCTGATCGCATGATCAGCAGACGAATCGCGTCCCGGGGTGCCGCCGTACTCCTCGCCACCGCGACCGCCCTGCCGGTGGCCGGGACCGCGGCTGCGGCCGTACCGCCCGCACGATCGGCCGCCCTCACCCCGGCGTCCCCGGCCTTCCCCGCCTCCGCCGTCTCCGCCGCCTTCCCCGCCTCCCCCGCGCCCGGCGGCGAGGCGGGGCTCGTCCCCGGTGTGGCCCCCGCCGGGCAGCAGTGGCAGATCGACACGCCCGACCAGGTGCTGCCGCCGAAGATGTACGCGCCGGCCCCCCGCGAGGACCGCATCCAGCCCCGCCAGGCGCCTGCGGGGGCGTACGACCTCGTCGAGTACGTGCCGCTCTCCGACGCCGTCGCCAAGGTGAGCTGCAGCAAGCAGACCGGGCCGTACCAGCGGCAGGTGGAGCGCTGGCTGGGGCTGAAGGTGGACGGACGGCAGTCCGCCGCCGACTGCAAGGCCATCCGCACCTTCCAGGTCGCGTACAAGATCAAGCCCGCGATCGGCTTCGCCGGGCCCGTCACCTGGTCGACGATGATGCTCGTCTCGGCCCGCACGAACCCGAACGCGGCCAAGAAGTGCCCCGTGCGGTCGTACAAGGTCGCCTGTGTCGATCTGGACCGGCAGCTCACCTGGGTGCAGCAGGGCTCCAAGGTGGTGTTCGGGCCGGTGCCGATGCGCAGCGGGCGGGCCGGGCACGTCACCCGCAAGGGCTGGCACACCATCTACTGGCGGCACAAGAACCACGTGTCGACCCTGTACAACCAGCCCATGCCGTATGCCCAGTTCTTCGACGGCGGCGAGGCCTTCCACGCCGTCTACGGCAGCATCTACACCACCGTCGGCTCCTGGGGCTGCGTCAATCTGAGGCTCGGCGACGCGAGCACGCTGTGGAACGTGCTGAAGAAGGGCGACCACGTCTATGTATGGGGGCGACGGCCGGGTACCTGAGACTGGGACCGGGGCCCGCTGGGCCCTCTGAGACACTGGGGGCGCGATGAGTGAGACAGCAGCTGTGCCGACCGCCCCCCTGCGCGCCCGTGCCGAGATCGATCTGGGTGCCCTGCGCGCCAATGTGCGGACCCTGCGTGCCCGGGCGAAGGACGCGGCCGTGATGGCCGTCGTCAAGTCCGACGGGTACGGCCACGGGGCGGTGCCGTGCGCCCGCGCGGCCGTCGAAGCAGGGGCCGGCTGGCTCGGCACGGCCACCCCGGAGGAGGCCCTCGCGCTGCGCGCCGCCGGCCTGGACACGCCCGTCCTGTGCTGGCTGTGGGTGCCGGGCGGCCCCTGGCGGCAGGCGATCGAGGCCGGCATCGACGTGTCGCTGAGCGGGATGTGGGCGCTGCGCGAGGCCGTCGCCGCCGCGCGCGAGGCCGGGCGTCCCGCGCGTGTGCAGCTCAAGGCCGACACCGGCCTCGGGCGCAACGGCTGCCAGCCGGGCGACGACTGGGCCGAACTGGTCGGCGCGGCCCTGCGCGCCGAGGCCGAGGGGCTGGTGAAGGTCACCGGGCTGTGGTCGCACTTCGCCTGCGCCGACGAGCCCGGCCATCCGTCCATCGCCGCCCAGCTCGACCGCTTCCGGGAGATGCTGGCGTACGCCGAGGGCCAGGGCGTGCGGCCCGAGGTGCGGCACATCGCCAACTCGCCCGCCACGCTCACCCTTCCCGAGACGCACTTCGACCTCGTGCGCACGGGCATCGCCCTGTACGGCATCTCGCCCAGCCCCGAACTGGGCACGCCGGCCGACTTCGGGCTGCGCCCGGTGATGACACTCAGCTCCTCGCTCGCCCTGGTCAAGCACGTCCCGGGCGGGCACGGCGTCAGCTACGGCCACCACTACGTCACGCCCGGCGAGACCACGCTCGGCCTGGTCCCGGTCGGCTACGCGGACGGCATCCCGCGGCACGCCTCCGGCACCGGCCCGGTGCTGGTCGACGGCAAGTGGCGCACGGTCGCCGGGCGGGTCGCCATGGACCAGTTCGTGGTGGACCTCGGCGGCGACGAGCCGCCGGTGGGCAGCGAGGCCGTGCTGTTCGGGCCCGGCGACCGCGGCGAGCCCACGGCCGAGGACTGGGCGCAGGCCTGTGGCACGATCGCGTACGAGATCGTCACCCGCATCGGAACCCGGGTTCCCCGCGTCTATGTGAACGCGGTCGTGTGAACGGCGCGCCGTGAACGGGGAAGGACTCGGATGACCCGTTCGCACGACGCGACCCGGGTCATGTGTAACACCGGTCATACCTGTTACGGCGGCGACAGCGGCACCATCGGTCGCGACCACCCGGCGAACTGCGGTACGTGAAGAGGAGCGGTACGTGAGCGAGAGCAGCGCGGAGGCCGTGGCGGGCGTCGTCGCCTCGGCGGCCGCCGCCTCCGCCGCGGAAGCGGCCGGCGGCTGGCGCCGGGCGACCGGCATCGCCGGCGCCGCGATAGGCGTCCTCGCCGCCGGCGCGGCCGCGGGAGTGGCCGTCGAGCGGATGACGGTGGGCCGCGGGATGCGCCGCAAGGCCCGGCTGGCCCTGGACTCCGCGGGCCCCTACGGCACCCTGCGCGGCACCCCGGGCAAGGCGCAGGCCGACGACGGCACCGAGCTGTACTACGAGGTCGACGAGGTCGAGCCGGATCCGGGCCCCCATGTCTCGCCACGCCGGCGCCGGCTCTTCGGCCGCAAGGCGCCCGCCCCGGTCACCGTCGTCTTCAGCCACGGCTACTGCCTCAACCAGGACTCCTGGCACTTCCAGCGCGCGGCCCTGCGCGGGGTCGTCCGCACCGTGCACTGGGACCAGCGCAGCCACGGGCGCTCCGGGCGGGGCGTGGCCCAGACCCGGGACCGGGTGCCGCTCACCATCGACCAGCTCGGCCGGGATCTGAAGGCCGTGCTCGACGCCGCCGTGCCCGAGGGGCCGATCGTGCTGGTCGGGCACTCGATGGGCGGGATGACCGTGATGGCCCTCGCCGCCCAGTACCCCGAGCTGATCCGGGACCGGGTCGTCGCCACCGCCTTCGTGGGTACGTCGTCCGGGCGGCTCGGCGAGGTCAACTTCGGGCTTCCCGTCGCCGGCGTCAACGCGGTGCGCCGGATCCTGCCGGGCGTGCTCAAGGCGCTGGGACAGCAGGCGGAGCTGGTGGAGAAGGGCCGCCGGGCCACCGCCGATCTGTTCGCCGGGATCATCAAGCGCTACTCGTTCGCCGGGCGGGACGTCGACCCGGCCGTCGAGCGGTTCGCCGAGCGGATGATCGAGTCGACGCCGATCGACGTGGTCGCCGAGTTCTACCCGGCCTTCACCGACCACGACAAGACCGATGCCCTCGCCTCCTTCCTGGAGATGCCGGTGCTGGTGCTGGCCGGGGTGCGGGATCTGGTCACGCCCAGCGAGCACAGCGAGGTCATCGGTGATCTGCTGCCGGACGCGGAGCTGGTGCTCGTGCCGGACGCCGGGCATCTGGTGATGCTGGAACACCCGGAAGTGGTCACCGACCGTCTCGCCGATCTGCTCACCCGTGCGGGTGCGGTGCCGGCAGGAGCTACGGTTATGGGCTATGGAAGCAGCAGTACCGCAGGACCCCGCTGAGACCCGGCTGACGATCACCTCGCCCGAGCAGATGCGGGAGCTGGGCCGCCGCCTGGCGAAGCTGCTGCGCGCGGGCGACCTGGTGATGCTCAGCGGAGAGCTGGGCGCGGGCAAGACCACGCTGACCCGAGGGCTCGGTGAGGGCCTCGGTGTGCGCGGCGCGGTCACCTCGCCGACCTTCGTGATCGCCCGGGTCCACCCCTCCCTCGGCGACGGCCCGCCCCTGGTCCACGTCGACGCCTACCGGCTCGGCGGCGGCCTGGACGAGATGGAGGACCTGGACCTCGACGTCTCGCTGCCCGACTCGGTGATCGTCGTGGAGTGGGGCGAGGGCAAGGTCGAGGAGCTGACCGAGGACCGGCTCCAGGTCGTCATCCACCGCGCGGTGGGGGACACGACGGACGAGGTACGGCACGTGACGCTGACCGGGCTGGGGGAGCGCTGGACCGAGGCGGACCTGGAGACGCTGACCGCCTGAACCCCGGATTCCGACAGGCCGTCGGCAAGATATTGCGCAGGACGTCCCGGGCGTGGTCCTATGGTATCCAGCTCGTGGTTAGGCATACCTAACCACGCCCGCCCCCGCACCTCAGGAGGCGTCCATGTCCGCGACCACCCCCACCCGGGTCTCCATGCACGCCCTGCTGGCATCGTGCGCGGCGGCGGACGCGATCTCCAGACCGCCGAGGGATTTCGAATGCCCCGAAGGGGCGACGAAAGGGGCGCGAGGCGGTGCCGGACATGCGGCTGCCGCCGTGTGCGCGCGCCCGGCCGCAACGGACCCGCAGCCGCCGGACGACCCCGCGCGGCACCCCGTGGAGCGCAAAGCCGCCTAGCGGATCACCACCACCCGCACGCCCCTCGTCGCGAAGTTCCACATGGCGAGCCCGTCGTCCCGTTTCTCCCGGATCCCCCCGGTCCGCAGGTTGGGGTCGGCCGAAGCCTGCGCGGCGATCGCCGCGCTGAACCCGATCGCCAGCCCGTCAACGGCGGTGAACCGCACGACGTGCTCGATCGGCGTGCCGTCCGTGCCGGTGGTCGCGGCGGAGCGGGAGGTGACCCAGTACGTGCCGGGCGGCGGGTCGAGGGTGCCCGGCTCGACCTTGAAGGTGCGCTGCACCTCGCCCGTCTGGCCGACCAGCCAGACCCGGTCGTCGTCCAGCGAGTACACGACCCGTTCACCCGTGCCGGAGCCGCTCGGCAGGGCCGTGGGGTGGCGCCGGTCCCGGGGTGCCTTGCTCGCGGTGACCGAGGGGGACGCGCTCGCGCCGGGCCGGCCGCTCGGGCCCGCCGGTTCGGTGCCCCGGGCCTGGTAGGTGAGGAAGCCGACGGCGCCGACGGCCGCCGCGGTCAGGCCGGCCACGATCACCGAGCTGGTTCCTGCCACGCGCGCCACCTCTGATTCGCGAATTCGCGCCATATGTCGTACCTCGTACTACAGACCGTAGCAGTCGGTGACCGTACGCCCCGGACGGCGCTGCCCGGGGCGCAAGCGCCGTAGGCTGTTCGCGTGCTCTTGCTCGCTCTGGATACCGCAACACCCGCCGTCACCGTCGCGCTGCACGACGGCACGGACGTCATCGCCTCGTCGAGCCAGGTGGACGCGCGCCGGCACGGAGAGCTGCTGCTGCCGGCCGTCGACCGGGTTCTCGCCGAGGCCGGGTTCACGCTGGACGCCGTCACCGGGATCGTGGTCGGCATCGGGCCCGGCCCGTACACCGGTCTGCGCGTCGGCCTGATGACCGCCGACACCTTCGGCCTGGCGCTCGGCGTCCCGGTGCACGGCGTGTGCACGCTGGACGGCCTCGCCTACGCCGCCGACATCGAGAAGGGCCCCTTCGTCGTGGCGACCGACGCCCGGCGCAAGGAGGTCTACTGGGCGACCTACGCCGACTCCCGCACCCGGCTCACCGGCCCGGCCGTGGACCGGCCGGCCGACATCGCCGAGCGGGTCGCGGGCCTGCCCGCGGTCGGTGCGGGCGCGCTGCTCTACCCGGACACGTTCCCGAGTGCCCATGAGCCCGAGCACGTCTCCGCCGCCGCCCTCGCCTCCCTGGCCGCGGAGAAGCTGGCGGCCGGTGAGGAGCTGCCGGCCCCCCGGCCGCTGTATCTGCGCCGGCCGGACGCCCAGGTCCCCAAGAACTACAAGGTGGTCACCCCGAAGTGACCGTACGACTGCGCGAGATGCGCTGGTGGGACATCGACCAGGTCCTGGAGCTGGAGAAGGACCTGTTCCCCGAGGACGCCTGGTCCCGGGGCATGTTCTGGTCCGAGCTCGCCCATGCCCGGGGCGCCGAGGCGAACCGCCGCTATCTGGTCGCGGAGGAGGAGGGCCGGATCGTCGGGTACGCGGGTCTCGCCTCCTCCGGCGACCAGGGCGACGTGCAGACCATCGCCGTCGCCCGCACCCACCAGGGCACCGGGCTCGGCGGGCGGCTGCTGACCGAGCTGCTGCGGGTGGCGACCGCGTTCGAGTGCCACGAGGTGCTGCTGGAGTGCCGGGTGGACAACATCGCCGCCCAGAAGCTCTACGAGCGCTTCGGCTTCGAGCCCATCGGCTTCCGGCGCGGCTACTACCAGCCGGGCAACGTGGACGCCCTGGTGATGCGCCTGACCACCGACCGGACAACCGAAGACCGGACAACCGAAGACCGGACGAACGAAGAGAAGGACCATGGCTGACGAACCCCTCGTCCTCGGCATCGAGACGTCCTGTGACGAGACCGGCGTCGGCATCGTCCGCGGCACCACCCTGCTGGCGGACGCCGTCGCCTCCAGCGTCGACGAGCACGCCCGCTTCGGCGGTGTCGTCCCCGAGGTGGCCTCCCGCGCCCACCTGGAGGCGATGGTCCCCACCATCGACCGCGCCCTGAAGGAGGCGGGCGTCTCGGCGAAGGACCTCGACGGCATCGCCGTGACCGCCGGTCCCGGTCTCGCGGGTGCCCTGCTGGTCGGCGTCTCGGCGGCCAAGGCGTACGCCTACGCCCTCGGCAAGCCGCTGTACGGCGTCAACCACCTCGCCTCGCACATCTGCGTCGACCAGCTGGAGCACGGCCCGCTGCCCGAGCCGACGATGGCCCTGCTGGTCTCCGGCGGCCACTCCTCGCTGCTGCTGTCCGAGGACATCACCTCCGACGTCCGCCCCATGGGCGCGACCATCGACGACGCGGCCGGCGAGGCCTTCGACAAGATCGCCCGGGTGCTGAACCTGGGCTTCCCCGGCGGCCCGGTCATCGACCGGTACGCGCGCGAGGGCGACCCGGAGGCGATCGCCTTCCCGCGCGGCCTGACGGGCCCGCGCGACCCCGCCTACGACTTCTCCTTCTCCGGCCTGAAGACGGCCGTGGCCCGCTGGATCGAGGCCAGGCGCGCGGTCGGCGAGGAGGTCCCGGTCCGTGACGTGGCCGCCTCCTTCCAGGAGGCCGTCGTGGACGTGCTGACCCGCAAGGCGGTGCGTGCCTGCAAGGACGAGGGTGTCGAGCACCTGATGATCGGCGGCGGTGTGGCCGCGAACTCCCGGCTGCGGGAACTGGCCCGGCACCGCTGCGAGGCCGCGGGCATCGAACTGCGCGTCCCGCGTCCCAAGCTGTGCACGGACAACGGCGCGATGGTGGCCGCCCTCGGCGCCGAGATGGTCGCCCGGAACCGGTCGGCCTCCAGCTGGGACCTGTCGGCCGACTCCTCCCTGCCGGTGACGGACACCCATGTCCCGGGCAACCACGACCATGTGCACGAGATCAGCGGGGAGAACCTCTACTCATGACCGTGGCGCTGATGTGGGAGGCCCGCGCGACGGCCGGCCGGGGCGAGGAGCTGCTCACCTGGGTCCGCGAACAGCCGCTCGCCGACGCACCGTTGCGCCGCGAGACCTTCCGCGCGCCGCAGGACCGTGTCCTGGTCATCACGTGGTGGGACGCCCCGTACGACGCCGAGCTCCCCGAACTGCCCGAGCCGGACCCGGAGTTGGTGACCCGGGCGGTGCATCGCTGGCGGTTCGAGACGGTGGCCGAGGGCTGAAGTTGAGGTGTCCGGCCGGACTGCGCTATGATCATCACACAGCGAACGGCCGGAACCCGGAAGCGGAAAACCGGCTCGGACGCAGTGCGTTGGTGGTCCAAGGAAAGACGCCCCGCTTCCTGCGGGGAAATGCAGGTGCAAGGCCTGCCCGGCGCTCCAGAAGAAGGCCCGCCCCGGCTGTCCGGGGCGGGCCTTCGCGTCACCGGTGCCCGGCCCGCTGCGGCTGGGCTTCCTTCTCCGCGGCCGCGAAGTCCGGGGCGGCCGTTCGCCGTTCCTTCAGATGCGCGTACGCCATCAGGCCGAACAGCACCGCGAGCAGCACCGCCGAGGAGCCGGCCGTACCCAGGTTCAGCCCGCCCTTGGCGACGGGCTTGGTCAGGAGGTCGCCGGCCGTGGCGCCCAGCGGGCGGGTCAGCACGAAGGCGATCCAGAAGAGCAGGACGTTCGGCACGGCCGGGACCCGCATCAGGGCGACCAGGACGAGCAGGAGGCCGGTCACCAGGGACGCGCCGCCCAGGTAGCCGAGGCCCGAGCTGTCGGACAGGAAGTCGCCCATCGAGGTGCCGAGGGTGTTGGAGACCAGGATCGCCGACCAGAACAGGGCCTCGCCCCGGAAGGTGACGATCTCGGTGATCTGGAAGGTCATCCCGCTCAGCTTCCAGACGAGGAAGATCAGCAGCAGGATCGAGACGAGGATCGCGGCGCCTTCCGGATAGCCGAGGCCCAGGCCCTGCGGGCCCCAGCCGAGTGACGTGGCGCCGGGCGCGAGGTACTGGGCGCTCGCGTCCCGGTTCATGAAGTCGGACATGGTGGTGCCGGCCATCGAGGTCGACAGGATCACGGTCCAGTAGAAGAACGGGTTGTAGCGCTTGGCGCGGAGCTGGATCACCAGCGTCACCACGAACACCAGGAACAGGGCGATCGTGGTGAGGAAGTAACCGAGCTTGAGGGTCTGGGAGAACAGGTCGCCCGCGGTCTCGCCGAGGGTCGTCGCCGCGATCTTCATGATCCAGAAGGCGAGCGTGACCTCGGGCAGCTTCTTCATGACGGATGTCGTCACGGATTTCGTCGTCGAAGGCGTCGTCAAGGGTGCTCCTGTGGGGGGTCAGGTAGCGCCTGACCCTCCCAGGAGCAACCTGAACACATCCTGAACACGCGCCGCACAGGGCTTGCTTTTTGCCAGTGTTCGCGCTGGGGGATCAATCCAGGTGTTCGAAGACCTCGCAGCGCAGCCGCCGGTCCGTCCCCACCGCCCGGACCGGTCCGGTCAGCCGGATCCGGGCCGTGTGCTGTACGTCCGTGCTCGACGCGGCCAGCCGCAGTTCCAGGTCCCCGGGCTCCACCACCCGTGCCCCCGTGCGGTCCGTGAAGGACGACAGGTCGGCGTGGAAGCGGAAGGTCAGGCGGCGGGACGCGCCCGGGGCCAGCTCCACCCGCTGGTAGCCGATCAGCCGTACGTCGGGCCGGGTCACGCTCGCCACCGGGTCGTGCAGATACAGCTGGACGACCTCCGCGCCCGCCCGGTCCCCGGTGTTGCGGACGGTGACGGAGAGGTCGTACGAGCCGTCCGTGGGGATCTCGGCCTCGGGGGAGTGGACGTCCGCCCAGGTGAACGCCGTGTACGAGCGGCCGTGCCCGAAGGGGTACAGCGGGGTCGGGTCCAGGCTG
Source organism: Streptomyces sp. CoH27 (assembly GCF_020181035.1). GTDB lineage: Bacteria > Actinomycetota > Actinomycetes > Streptomycetales > Streptomycetaceae > Streptomyces > Streptomyces camelliae. The sequence goes on along the minus strand of NZ_JAIQYY010000017.1, from coordinate 204,830 downwards.
CTGACCTCGCCGGCCAGGCCCAGCGGCGGCTGGAGGTAGGTCCAGGGCTGGCCGCCGGGGACCGGGGGCACGCTCACCGGGAGCCGGCCGGCGGGGTTCACCCGGCCGGACAGCACCCCCGCCACCGCCGGGCCGCCCTCCTCGCCGGGGAAGAAGGCCTGCACGACCGCGCCCAGCCGGCCGTGCCAGCGGCCGAGCGCGTACGGCCGGCCGGTCAGCAGCACGAGCACCACCGGGACGCCCGTCGCCACCAGCCGGTCCAGCAACTCGGCCTGTACGCCGGGGAGCCGGAGGTCCGCCACGTCACAGCCCTCACCCGACGTGCCCCGCCCGAACAGACCCGCCCGGTCGCCGAGCACCGCCACGCACACGTCCGCCTCCGCCGTCCGCGCCACCGCCTCCGCGAAGCCGCCGGTGTCCGGGTCGTCGACCCCGCAGCCTTCGGCGAACGTGACCTTGGCGTCCGGGAGTTCGGCCCGCAGGGACTCCAGCAGGGTCGGGATCTCGATGCCGAGCGGGGTCCCGGGGTGGTGGGTGAGGACGTGGGAGGGGAAGGAGTAGCAGCCGAGCATCGCCAGCGCGTCCGCCGCGCGGGGGCCGACCACCGCGATCCGGGTGTCGGGGGCCAGCGGCAGCAGACCGTCCGGGTTGTCCAGCAGGACCACCGACTCCTCGGCCAGCCGGCGGGCGAGCGCCCGGTTCTGCGCCGAGTCCAGGTCGACCGGGCCCGTCGGCTCCGGCCGCCAGTCCTCGTCCAGCAGGCCCAGTTCACACTTCTGGAGCAGGACCCGGCGGGCCGCGCGGTCCACCAGCGCCTGAGGGACACGGCCCTCGCGTACGGCGGTCACGAGCGGGGTGCCGTAGCACTTCAGGGTGGGCAGCTCGACGTCGATGCCGGCGGCCAGCGCCCGGTGCGCCGCCTCCGCCTCGTCCGCCGCGACCCGGTGCTGGGTCTGAAGGAAGCCGACGCCGAAGTAGTCGGCGACCACCGTGCCGGTGAACCCCCAGGCGTCGCGGAGGAGTTCGGTGAGCAGGTCCGGGTCGGCCGAGACCGGCACCCCGTCGGTCTCGGTGTAGGCCGCCATCACCGAGCGGGCCCCGCCCTCGCGCAGCGCCATCTCGAACGGGGGCAGGGTGATGTCCGCGAACTCCCGTACGCCCGCCCGGACCGGGGCCAGGTTCCGGGCGCCGGCCGAGGACGCGTACCCGGCGAAGTGCTTGAGCGTGGCGACGACCCCGGCCGACTCCAGGCCGCGCACATAGGCTGCGCCGATGGTGCCGACCAGGTACGGGTCCTCGCCGATCGTCTCCTCGACCCGTCCCCAGCGCGGGTCGCGGACGACGTCCAGGACGGGGGCGAGGCCCTGGTGGACGCCACAGGCGCGCAGATCGTGGCCGATGCGCCGGCCCATCTCCTCGACCAGGGCCGGGTCGAAGGCGGCGCCCCAGGCGAGCGGCACCGGGTAGGCCGTCGCGCGCCAGGCCGTGAACCC
>NZ_JAIQYY010000017.1:0-203236 GCF_020181035.1 Streptomyces sp. CoH27 | reverse complement strand
GCCTGCGCGCCCAGCGCCGGGTCCACCGGAGCGGTGCCGAAGGGGCGGGTCAGCTGGCCGAGGCCGCGCGTGATCAGCTCGTCCCAGTCGTACTCTGCGGTCATCTCGCGCTGCAGGGGCGCGACCCCGTCGCCGTCCGTGGCGGCGCCCACCCAGACGCCGTACAGCTGGGCGGCCTTCTCCTCCAGGGTCATCCGGGAGAGCAGGTCGGCCACGCGGGCGTCGGCGGGCAGGGCGGGGTCGCGCCAAGGAGCGATGGTCATGGGACTCCCGTCTGACTCGGCTGGCTCAGCTGAACTCGTGCGCGAATGTTTCGTGGAGTATTCCGAATGTTCCGGGGAACCTATGGCGCGCACTGTCCTTCGTCAAGAGGTCCGGCGGGGATACGATCCCAGACATGAAGCCTTCGAAGCCCACAGAAACCCAGACGGCGACCCTCGCCGAAATCGCCCGTGAGGCCGGGGTGTCCGCACCGACTGTTTCGAAGGTCCTCAACGGCCGCGCCGACGTCGCCCCGGCGACCCGCACCCGCGTCGAGGAGCTGCTGCGCGCCTACGGCTACCGGCGCCGGCGTGCCGAGGCGTCCCGTTCGCCGCTGATCGACCTGGTCTTCCACGAGCTGGAGAGCGCGTGGGCGATGGAGGTCATCCGGGGTGTGGAGAACGTGGCCCGGGACGCCGGGCTGAGCGTCGTGCTGTCGGAGTCGGCCGGGCGGCTCACCCCGGGCCGGACCTGGGCCGACCAGGTCGCCGCGCGCCGCCCGCACGGGGTGGTGCTGGTGCTGTCCGGGCTGGACGAGTCCCAGCGGGCGCTGCTGACCAGCCGGTCCATCCCGTTCGTGGTGATGGACCCGGCCGGCGACCCGGGCCCGGACGTGCCCTCGATCGGTGCCACCAACTGGCAGGGCGGGCTCGCCGCCACCCGCCACCTGGTCGAGCTCGGCCACACCCGGATCGGCGCGATCAGCGGCCCGTCCCGGATGATGTGCAGCCGCGCCCGGGTCGACGGCTACCGGGCCGCGCTGGAGACGGCCGGCCTGCCCGTCGACCCCTCACTGATCGTCGGCGGCGACTTCCACCACGACGCCGGCTACCGGCTGGGCCTGGAGCTGCTCGGCCGCCCCGACCGGCCCACCGCCGTCTTCGCGGGCAACGACCTGCAGGCGCTCGGCCTGTACGAGGCCGCCCGCGAGCTGGGTCTGCGCATTCCCGAGGACCTCAGCGTGGTCGGCTTCGACGATCTGCCGGTGGCCCGCTGGGTGGGCCCGCCGCTGACGACCGTACGGCAGCCGCTGACCGAGATGGCCGAGGCGGCCGCCCGGCTGGTGCTGGAGCTGGCGCGCGAGCAGGAGGAGCGGGCGGCGACCCGGGTGGAGCTGGCGACGAGTCTGGTGGTGCGATCGAGTACGGCAGCGCCGGCTGTGGCCGGAAGTTGACGTATTGACGGGTGGGACGGGCGCCCCCACACTCCTCCGAAGCCAATCGGTAAACCAACCGAAACTTTCGGAGGCACCCGCAGTGAGATCTCTGAGAATCGGCTTACCTCTCGCTTCCCTCGTGACCGGTGCAGCGCTCCTGCTGACGGCGCCCGCCGCGCATGCCGCCGACACCCCGCTGCGCGACCTGGCGGCGGCGAAGGGCAAGCTCATCGGCACCGCCGTCACCGGCTCCGAGCTCACCGGCACCTACGGCGACCTCGCCGGCGGCCAGTTCAGCTCGCTGACCCCCGGCAACGCCATGAAGTGGGGGACCGTCGAGCCCACCCGGGGCAGCTTCAACTGGACCGAGGCCGACCAGATCGTGGCCTTCGCCCAGGCCCACAACCAGAAGGTGCGCGGCCACACCCTGGTCTGGCACAACCAGAACCCGAGCTGGCTGACGAACGGCAGCTGGACCCCCGCCCAGCTCGGCAGCCTCCTCCAGAACCACATCACCACCGAGGTGAGCCGCTACAAGGGCGAGATCGCCGCCTGGGACGTGGTCAACGAGCCGTTCAACGACGACGGCACCTACCGCTCCGACCTCTGGTACGACAACCTCGGCTCCGGCTATATCGCCAACGCCCTGACCTGGGCACACGCGGCCGACCCGGACGCCAGGCTGTACATCAACGACTACAACGTCGAGGGCGTGAACGCGAAGTCCGACGCCCTGTACAACCTGGTCAAGTCGCTGAAGGCGCAGGGCGTCCCGATCGACGGCGTCGGACTCCAGGCCCATCTGATCCTCGGCCAGGTGCCGTCGACGCTCCAGCAGAACATCCAGCGCTTCGCCGACCTCGGCGTGGACGTGGCGATCACCGAGCTGGACGTCCGCATGCAGCTGCCCGCCGACAGCACCAAGCTCGCCCAGCAGAAGGCCGACTTCAACTCGGTCGTGGCCGCGTGCGCCGCCGTGACCCGGTGCGTCAACGTCACCGTGTGGGGCTTCACCGATGCCGACTCCTGGGTGCCGGGCACCTTCCCGGGGTACGGGGCGGCAACCCCGTACGACGAGAACTACCAGCCGAAACCGGCGTATTACGGCATCGCGACGGCGCTCGGCGGCAGTGACAGCGGCGGGGGTACGCCGCCACCGACCGGCGCCTGCACCGCCGCGTACAGCGTGAGCAGCCAGTGGAACACCGGGTTCACCGGCCAGGTCACCATCTCCTGCTCCGGGGCCTCGCTGTCGTCCTGGAAGGCGAACTGGACCTTCGGGGCGGGCCAGCGGATCACCCAGGCCTGGAACGCCACCTGCGCCCAGTCGGGCACGGCGGTGTCGTGTGCCAACGCCTCGTACAACGGGTCGGTGCCGGACGGCGGTTCGGTGACGTTCGGTTTCAACGGGTCCTGGAGCGGCAGCAATCCGGTACCCACGGTGACGCTGGGATGAGAATTGCCCAAGAAAACCGACTCGCACGGCTTCCGCTAACAGTCCCCTAATAATTCGGACTTACGTTCCTGTTGTGACGCGACACGAGGAGCTACGCGAGGAGCACGGCGACGCGGGCAGACAAGTGGGCCGGCGATCGAGAGCGCTGAAGATCGTCGGCCTCACCCTGGCGGGGGTCCTGGTGCTGGGCGCGGCCGTCGGGGGCTGGGCGTACTGGCATCTGAACCACAACATCAAAAGCGTCGACATCGACAGCGCCCTCGGCGACGACCGCCCCGCCAAGACGATGATCACCCCGTCGGCCTCGGCCTCCCCGCTGCCGTCCGGTTCCCTGAACATCCTGGTCCTCGGCTCGGACTCGCGCAGCGGCAAGGCCAACCAGGAACTGGGCGGCGGCGACAGCTCCGGCGCCCGCTCGGACACGGCGATGGTCGTGCACATCGACGCGGGCCGTACGAAGGCCACCGTGGTCAGCATCCCGCGCGACACCCTCGTCACCCGCCCGTCCTGCCCGCTGTCCTCCGGCAGGTCCACGGCGGTGGCGTACGGCGCGATGTTCAACACCGCCTACGAGATCGGCGGGCCGGTGTGCGCCGTGAAGACGGTCGAGTCGATCACCGGGGTCCGGATGGACCACTACCTGGAGGTCGACTTCTCCGGCTTCGCCAAGCTGGTGGACGCGCTCGGCGGGGTCACGGTCACCACCGGCCAGGACATCCACGACGACGACAGCCACCTGGACCTGCCCGCCGGCACCCACCACCTCGACGGCAGGACGGCCCTCGCCTTCGCCCGCACCCGGCACGGCATAGGCGACGGCAGCGACCTCGGCCGCATAGGGCTCCAGCAGAAGCTGGTGAAGGCCCTGCTGGAGCAGATGGCGGGCACCAGTCTCCTCACCGACCCGGCCAAGCTGTACCGGGTCGCCGACACGGTCACCGCGAGCCTCACCACCGACACCGGCCTGGACTCGCTGAGCGAGCTGACGCGGCTCGGCCAGAGCCTGAAGGGGCTGACGGCCGACCGGGTGACGACGGTGATGATGCCGGTCGTCACCGCCCCCTCCGATCCCAACCGGGTGATCGCGCAGGAACCGGCGGCGAGCAGGCTGTGGGCGTCGCTGCGCTGAAGAGTCTCGAAAAAAAGTTCCGGAGGTGTGTCGATCCCGGGTGGTTCCGTTCGACGTAGAGGGTGAGAGCGGGGAGAGACCCCGCCCGCACCGAAGGAGTCACCATGCCGCGCTACCTGTCCATCGTGAAGGTCGACGAGACCACCGCCCCGCCGGAGGGCCCCAGCCCCGAGCTGATGGAGCGGATGGGCGCGCTGATCGAGGAGATCACCAAGGCCGGCGTCATGCTCGACACGGCCGGACTGGCCCCGCAGAGCCAGGGCAAGCGGGTGCACTGGGAGGGCGGACAGCTCGCCGTCACGGACGGGCCGTTCACCGAAACCAAGGAGGTCATCGGCGGATACGCCCTGATGCAGTGCAAGGACATGGACGAGGCCCTGGAATGGACCAAGCGGTTCTTGAAGACCCACGAGGAGTACTGGACGGTGACCTGCGAGGTGCGGGAGATCGCCGAGGGCTGACCATTCCTGGCGTACGGCCGCCGGGCGGTGTTGCATGGTGGGCTGTGGAACCACAGCCCACCGCCGCACAGCCCACCGCGCCACAGCCCACCGCACCGCGCTCCTCCGCCCTGCACGCCATCGAGACCGTCTTCCGCCTGGAGTCGCCCCGCGTCGTGGCCGGTGTCGCCCGGATCGTCCGGGACGTCGGCATCGCCGAGGAGCTGACCCAGGACGCGCTGGTCGCCGCCCTGGAGCAGTGGTCCCGCGACGGCGTGCCCGACAACCCCGGCGCCTGGCTCATGGCCACCGCCCGGCACCGTGCCGTCGACCTGATCCGGCGCCGCGAGACCTACGCCCGCAAGCTCGCCGAGATCGGCCGGGACCTGGAGACCACGGCCCCGCCCGAGGAACCGGCCGACCCGGACGACATCGACGACGACCTGCTCCGGCTCCTCTTCACCACCTGCCATCCGTTGCTGACCCCGCAGGCCCGCACCGCGCTCACCCTGCGCCTCCTCGGCGGCCTGAGCACGGCCGAGATCGCCCGCGCCTACCTGGTCCCGGAGCCGACGATCGCCCAGCGCGTCGTCCGGGCCAAGCGGACCCTCGCCACGAAGAACGTCGCCTTCGAGGTGCCGTACGGGCCCGACCGCGAGGCCCGCCTCGGCTCCGTGCTGGACGTCATCTACCTGATCTTCAACGAGGGGTACGCGGCGACCGCCGGCGACGATCTGCTGCGCCCCGGCCTGTGCGAGGACGCGCTGCGCCTGGCCCGCGTCCTGTCCGCCCTGATGCCCAAGGAACCGGAGGTGCACGGTCTGACCGCGCTGCTGGAGTTCCAGGCGTCCCGCACGGCCGCCCGCACGGGCCCGGACGGCGAGCCGGTCCTCCTGGAGCACCAGAACCGCCGCCGCTGGAACCGGCTGCTCATCGCCCGTGGCATCCGCGCCCTCGACCGCGCCACCGCCCTGGGCGCGCCCGGCCCGTACGCCCTCCAGGCGGCCATCGCCGCGTGCCACGCGCACGCGTACCGCTACGAGGACACCGACTGGCGCACCATCGCCACCCTGTACGGCCTGCTGGCGGCCCGTGCCCCGTCCCCGGTGGTCGAGCTGAACCGCGCGGTCGCCGTGGCGATGGCCGACGGCCCGGCCGAGGGACTGAAACTGGTCGACGCCCTCACCGGCGAGCCCGCGCTGCGCGACTACCACCTGCTCCCCAGCGTCCGCGGCGATCTGCTGACCCGCCTCGGGCGTACGACGGAGGCCCGCGAGGAGTTCGTCCGCGCGGCGGCCCTGGCCCGCAACGAGAAGGAACGGGAGCTGCTGCTGCGCCGGGCGCGGGAGTGACCGTTCAGGGCAGCCGGCGGTCGGTTCTCCACAGGCGTACGGTCCTGTCGGCGGAGGCGGTGGCGATCAGTGCGCCGTTCGGACTGAACCGGACTGCGTTGATCCAGCTGGTGTGTCCGGTGAACGTGTGGAGGTGCACCACTGTGTTGCCGCCCGAGATGTACCGCCACAGGTGCAGGTCACGGTTGTCGCAGGTGGCCAGCAGGGGGGCCGTGGGGCTGAGGGCCAGGTCGTGGACGGTGGACCGCTCCCGCGTGTCGGGCCAGGACACCTGAGTACCGGAAAGCGTCCACACCTCGGCCCGGCTCTCGCCGCTCAAGCTGGAGTGGCGCATGAAGGCGACCAGGTGCTGGTCCCAGTTGGCCGAGAGACCGCTGGAGGAGGCGTAGCTTTCTCCGTCCGCCGAAGGAGGGTGGGTGAGCAGTTTGGCCTCCTCCTCAAGGGACGGCAGGGAGAAGCGTCGTAGGTCCCCTCTGTCGTCGAGGGAGATGAGCTCGTCGGTGCGAGGGCGGAAGACGAGGGACGACGGCACGTCCTGAACCGGCCTGGCGAAGACGTTGCCGATGGTGTCCCCGGAGCCGAGGTGCCACAGCTTGAACCTGGCCGAGTCGCTGAGGACGAGATAGTCACCGTGCGGGGAGAAGACGGGGCTTCCCTTCGGGCCGTTCGGGTCGGTGGGAAGCCTTCGCACGCGCCGTCCGGTCCTGGTGTTCCACACTTCCAGGAGCAGAGCGTCGCTGACGGCGAGCAGAGGACGACGCGGGTGCAGGGAGAGGCCGCTCACCGAGGAGTACTCGCTGCCGTCCCTGATCAGTTGTCCGCCTGGTGACGGCGAGCCGTTCGCCCAGTCCCACAGCCACACCGTCCCCATGCCCGAACCGATGGCGAGTCGGGTTTCTCCGCTCGGGTGGAACTCCAGCACTTCCGCTTCCTCAGGCATGGCGAAGACCTTGTAACTCTGGTCCCTGGACCCGCTGGAGCCGGAGACCGCGGCCGTGGCCGTGGCCACCGCGCCCGCCGTGAGGACGAGCCTGCGCCGCACCGCGCGGCTCGCCACGGCGGGCTGCTCCCCGTCCTCGTACAGCGGTTGCCCGGCCAGTGTTTCCTGCAGCCGTACATGGCGGAACTGGTAGACGCTGCCGGACTGGCGCAGCAGTTCGCGGCGCCGGGCGTCGGCGAGGAAGGCCGAGAGCCGCAGGGGGAGTCTGCCGCGCGCCGCGAGGCAGAACGTGAGGAGGACGAACCGGGGCCGGGCCCGGGTCAGCAGAAGCAGCAGTCCGAACACGGCTCCCGGGAGCAGGACGGTCAGGCCGAGGACGGCATAGGCATTGCCGCCGAAGTAGCCGGTCACGGCGTGCCACTTGTCCTGGGCGAGGAGCGAGACGTTCCGCCGGCCGGGATAGCCCACCCAGTCGTTGAGCTCACGGCTGAGCCAGGCGCCCGAGAAGATCCCGGCGTACCAGCCGGAGAGTCCCGTGGCCGAGACCACGCAGCCGGCCAGGGCCGACATTCGGTCCTGGGCCACGGACCTCCCGGGGCTCGCCTGCGCCGCCTGGTGCGGGGGCGCGTCGAGCCAGTTGTGCGCGGCCAGGGCGAGCCCGATGACGAGCACGAGGCACAGGCCGACCGAGACCATCTCGTAGTACGTCTCGATGGCGTCGAAGGACCCGGGGCCGTCGGGCGCGCCCAGCGCGGTGGCGATGGTGATGACGAGCAGTACGGGAGCCACGGCGAAGGCGGTGAGCATGACGCCGTGCCGGAATCCCCTCCGCAGCCGGCCCAGCGACCCGCGCAGGCTGAACGAGAGCCGTCCTGGCGGGCGGCCCGGGGCGGCGTGCCAGATGATCACGACGAGGAGAGCGAAGCCGCCGCCGATGCTGCCGCCGATCAGCGGGAAATCCTTCCGTGCCGGCCAGGAGAGCACGCCGGTGCCGACGATCCACACCAGCGAGCCGAGACCGAGGAGCAGACCGGCCGCGATCCCGAACACCGGCGTGAACCACGGCGACAGCAGCCGCTCGCTCATGCGCCACCAGGCGAGATCCCGCTCGCGGTGATCGTGCAGATAGTGGGCGAGGAAGGTCAGCCACCGCCGGGCCTGTCCGGCGGTCCAGGACATCCGCCGGTCCGGGTCGGGGCGCCGTGGATCCGGGGCGTAGGCGGCGTCGATCAACTGGCCGATGAGGTGCTGCTCGACGGCCAGCCGGGAGTCGAACCGTGCGCTGTCCTGAAGGTCCCGGGGATCCAGTTCCAGGCGTTCGTGGACGAGCCGTGCCGACGTCACCATCAGAGGCGTGGACATCGCGGCCGCGAGCGGGCTGTCGCGCCGGGACCGCAGATGGGTGTAGACGGGTGTCCAGTCGACGTCTCGCGGCCAGTCCACGTCCCGCAGGTAGGCGATCACATCGCCGGGCGGAAGGGGCGAGACCTCGACGACCGGTGCGGCACGCAGCGTGGGAGCGCCGCCGCGGATCAGGTCCTCGTACTCGGCAGCCCGGCACGTGACCACGACCGGGCGTTCGGTGCCGAGGGCGAGGTTGATGCCGCGGACGGCGCTGCGCCGGGCCGACTCCGGGATCTCGTCCAGGCCGTCCGGGACGGGCAGGAGCAGGCCGTGCGCGAGCAGGGTGCGCGGGATCTCGGGGCGGCCGCTGTAGTAGGGCAGGGCCAGGGTCCTGACGATCCAGTCGTCCAGGGACTCACGGACCGGGTCCCAGGAGGACGCGGGCAGCAGGACCGGCAGGGGGCCACCGGGCGCACGGGCTTTCAGCAGACCGAGCGTGAGCAGGATCGCGAGGACGCTCTTGCCGGATCCGGGTTCCCCGAGGACGACGAGGCGGCCGCCCGGCAACTGCCGGTAGTCGTCGGTGAGTTGGGCGATCGCCTCGTCGAACTGGCCGTCGAGTCGTCCGTTCAGCCGCATACGCAGCACTCTGGTGCCCGCCGTGCGCGGCAGTTGGACGACGTCCCGGCTGGTGCTCGACCAGGTCAGCGGCAGCACACGCGGGTCGCGCAGCCCCCGGGCGGTGGCCTCTTCCAGCCACTGCTCCGCGAGGTTCAGGGCCAGGTCGTCGGCGAGGGCGGCCGGGTCGGGGGTGGGCGGCTCCTCGCGGAAGAAGTCGGCCAGGGCGAGGAAGAGGCTGACGATGCCGGTGAAGAAGCCGGCCACGGTGGATATGTGGTCCGAGTCCTCCTTCCCGCCGAAGGCCAGCATCCCGCCGCCCAGCGCGAAGCAGACGACCGCTGTCGACAGGAGCAGGATGTCGCGGACCAGCCGCCGTCGGATCCTTCGCCGCACACTCCAGGTCACGGCAGCATGGTGGGCCGACGACGGGTTCCGGCTCCGCGAGAGACGGTGTGGATCACTCCAACGGGTGGCCGATCAGCATGGTGGGCGCCCCGGCGGCCCGGGTGAGGAACACGGTCGCCGCGTTGGGCCCCTGGGGCTTCACCTTCCTGCGCAGTTCCTCCGGCTCGACCGCCGACCCGCGCTTCTTCACGGTCAGCGTGCCGACCTCGCGCTCCCGCAGCAGGGCCTTCAGCTTCTTGACGCTGAAGGGGAGGTGGTCGGTGATCTGGTACGCCCTGGCGTACGGGGTCACGTGGTGCTCGTCCGCCGTGATGTAGGCGATGGTGGGGTCGATCAGCCCGCCGTTCAGGTCTTCGGCCACCTCGGCGACCAGGTGGGAACGGATGACGGCGCCGTCCGGCTCGTACAAGTACCGCCCGACGGGCCGGGTTTCGGGGTCGGGCAGCGCCGTCGCGGGCGAGGCCCACACCCCGGCCCCGGACGGCAGCAGCGTCGCCCGCCGTGCGCCCGGCGTCACGTGGGGGCCGAACCACAGCACGGCCTCCTTGACGTCACCCCCGTCCGAGATCCACTCGGCCTCGGCGTCGCCGGGAATCGCTTCGTGGGGAATGCCCGGCGCGATCTTCAGTGCGGCGCGCGGTGCCCCGCGGGCGGCCTCGACGGCCCAGGACAACGGCGGCGAGTACGCCTCCGGATCGAAGATGCGGCCACGTCCCCCGCGTCGGGCCGGGTCCACGAACACGGCGTCATGACCGGCCGTGTCGACCTCCATGACATCCGCTTCCTGCACCTCGATCAGCCCGCTCAGTCCGAGCGCCTCGGCGTTGGCGCGCGCGGCGGCGGCCGTCACCGGGTCCCGGTCCACGGCGAGCACCCGGATCCCGGCGCGGGCCAGCGCGATCGCGTCCCCGCCGATCCCGCAGCACAGGTCGGCGACGGACCGCACGCCCAGCGCTCGAAAGCACTCGGCGCGATACGCCGCCACGCTCGCCCGGGTCGACTGCTCGACCCCGTTGGGGGTGAAGAACATCCGGCCTGCGTCCTCGGCCCCGAACTTCGCCTCCGCCCGCTGCCGCAGCCGGGCCTGGCCGAGCGCGGCCGACACCAGCTCGGCCGGGTGGTCGCGGCGCAGCCGGGTGGCGACGGCGAGTTCGTCCGCCGGTGCGGTGCCCTGGACCTCGTCGAGGAGGGCACGGCCTTCGGGGGTGAGCAGCAGAGCGAGGTCGTTCACCGGCTCATTGTGGGCCAGTCGGTGGACGGTGTGCCTCCGGCGGCGGTGTCGGCCGGGGATCCGGGCCGGGCCCTGGGAGGATCCGGCACCATGCGAGCCGTCGTACAAAAGGATAAGAACCGGTCTATTCCGGGTCGTGCGGCCCTGGGCTGCGGGGGCGCGGTCCTGGCCTCCGCGGCCCTTCTCTCCGGCTGCGCCGGCCCCGCCGAGACCCGCCCCGCACCCGGCCAGGGCGGCCCCGTGCACGTACTGGGCCCCCAGGACCGCCTGGCCGCGGAACACGCACGCCAGGCCGCGGAACACGCCCGCCTGGTCGCCGCCGCCAGACGCTGGGGACTGGACCGGGTACCGCTCACGCCCCCGCCGCCGCCCAAGGTGAAACCGGAGATCACCGCCCGGGCCGGCTTCGAGGTGGCCCACCAGGAGGACTGGGACCTGCCCCCGGTCTTCACCACGATCCCCACCAAGCAGAAGATCGTCTTCCTCACGATCGACGACGGCTCGGAGAAGGACCCGGACTTCCTGCGGATGATGCAGGACCTGAAGATCCCGTACACCGCCTTCCTCAGCGACTACCTGGTGAAGGACGACTACGGCTACTTCCGGACGATGCAGGCCGAGGGCCACACCCTCAACAACCACACCCTGCACCACCCCTACCTGCCCGGTCTGTCCTACGAGGAGCAGAAGGACGAGATCTGCGGCATGCAGAAGATCATGCGGAAGCAGTTCGGCAAGGCGCCCACCGTCATGCGCTTCCCGTACGGCAACTACAACCAGGACAGCCTGCGCGCCGCCAAGGCCTGCGGCATCAAGTACGCGCCGATCTGGAACGAGGAGGTGTTCGTCGACCACTGGGAGTACCGCGAGGACGACCAGAAGATGCGCCGGGGCGACATCGTCCTGACCCACTTCCGCGGCCGCTCCGAATGGAACGGCACGATGATCGACGACATGCGCCGCTTCCTGAACAAGGTCACGCGCGAGGGCTACGCCGTGGCCCGCCTGGAGGACTACCTGTGAGGCGCGGGAGGAGCCCGTGGCCGGGGCGCGGACGGCGGGCGGGTGCCGGGCGGCGCTCGCGCCGGAGCCTGACCGCGCACCTCACGCACCTCACCCCGGCCCTCCTCCTCCCGGCCCTCCTCCTCCCGGCCCTCCTCCTCACGGGCTGCGCCCAGTCCGTCGACCCGATCGAACGCCTCGGCCGCAAAGCCGCCGAGCAGGTCCGCCCGCACGCCCCGCACGGCCCCTCCCCGGACCAGGGCTACCGCCGCTGGGGCCTGGCCGAGCCCCTCGCCCGCCCGCCCCGGCCCGATGCCCGCGCCTTCGCCCTCACCCCGCACAGCGCGGGCCGCTCCCTGCCCCGCGTCATGGACCACGTCCCCACTCGCGACCCGGTCGTCTTCCTCACCTACGACGACGGCGCCGACAAGGACCCCCGCTTCGTCGACATGGTCCGCGAACTGCGGCTGCCGGTCAGCATGTTCCTCACCGACAGCGTGGCCGGCCCCCGTTACGACCACTTCGCCCGCCTGCGCGAGCTGGGCGCCGGCATCCAGAATCACACCATGGACCACCGCGTGCTCGCCGGACTGCCGTACGCGGGGCAGCGCGCCGAGATCTGCGGCCAGCAGGACCGCCTCAGCTCCCGCCTGGGCCTGCGCCCCCGCCTCTTCCGCCCGCCCTACGGCACGTACGACACCACGACCCTGCGCGCGGCGGCCGACTGCGGCATCTCCGCGCTCGTCCTGTGGCGCGCCGCGGCGACCCCGGACGGCCTGGCCTACGCCCGCGGCGAACACCGTCTGCGCCCCGGCGACATCGTCCTGGTCGGCCCGGACGAGACGACGGGCCGGACCTTGCGGGACCGCACGATCAGGGTCCTGCGCCGGGCCCAGCAGCGGGGGCTGACGGTGGGGCGGCTGGAGGACTACCTGTAGGCGATCCGGGACCGTATCCCGGCCGACGCGCCGCGGGCATTGGCACTCCGCTTGACCGAGTGCTAATCCCGGTCATAGTCTCGGCTCTGGCACTCGACGCGTGAGAGTGCCAAAAAAGCGACGGGCAGGTCCGGCACCCGCGACGACGGATCCACCTGGTCGCCACCTCAGACAGTTAACCCCGTGAGATCTCCGAAGGGGGAGGTCGGATCGTGACGACCGCCAGCTCCAAGGTTGCCATCAAGCCGCTTGAGGACCGCATCGTGGTCCAGCCGCTGGACGCCGAGCAGACCACGGCCTCTGGCCTGGTCATCCCGGACACCGCGAAGGAGAAGCCCCAGGAGGGCGCCGTCCTCGCCGTGGGCCCGGGCCGGTTCGAGAACGGCGAGCGCCTTCCGCTCGACGTCAAGGTCGGCGACGTCGTCCTCTACAGCAAGTACGGCGGCACCGAGGTGAAGTACAACGGCGAGGAGTACCTCGTCCTCTCGGCTCGCGACGTGCTCGCGATCATCGAGAAGTAATCACCTCGAAGCAAACCTCTGCTTCAAGCTGCGCCCCTGGCCCCCGCGACCGATAAGAAGCCGGGCGCCCGGGGCGCAGCGTTTTTTCACCCACAGATTTCGAGAGGGCTCCCGCTGTCATGGCGAAGATCCTGAAGTTCGACGAGGACGCCCGTCGCGCCCTTGAGCGCGGCGTCAACAAGCTGGCCGACACGGTGAAGGTGACGATCGGCCCCAAGGGCCGCAACGTCGTCATCGACAAGAAGTTCGGCGCCCCGACCATCACCAACGACGGTGTCACGATCGCCCGCGAGGTCGAGATCGAGGACCCGTACGAGAACCTCGGCGCGCAGCTGGTGAAGGAGGTGGCGACCAAGACCAACGACATCGCGGGTGACGGCACCACCACCGCCACCGTGCTCGCCCAGGCGCTGGTGCGCGAGGGCCTGAAGAACGTCGCCGCGGGTGCCTCCCCGGCCGCTCTGAAGAAGGGCATCGACGCCGCCGTCAAGGCCGTCTCCGACGAGCTGCTCGCCACGGCCCGCCCGATCGACGAGAAGTCCGACATCGCCGCCGTCGCCGCGCTGTCCGCCCAGGACCAGCAGGTCGGCGAGCTGATCGCCGAGGCGATGGACAAGGTCGGCAAGGACGGTGTCATCACCGTCGAGGAGTCCAACACCTTCGGTCTGGAGCTGGACTTCACCGAGGGCATGGCCTTCGACAAGGGCTACCTGTCGCCGTACTTCGTGACGGACCAGGAGCGCATGGAGGCCGTCCTGGAGGACCCGTACATCCTCATCAACCAGGGCAAGATCGCCTCCATCCAGGACCTGCTGCCGCTGCTGGAGAAGGTCATCCAGGCCGGTGCCTCCAAGCCGCTGCTGATCATCGCCGAGGACGTCGAGGGCGAGGCCCTGTCGACCCTGGTCGTCAACAAGATCCGCGGCACCTTCAACGCGGTCGCGGTCAAGGCCCCGGGCTTCGGTGACCGCCGCAAGGCGATGCTCCAGGACATGGCGATCCTCACCGGCGCCACGGTCATCTCCGAGGAGGTCGGCCTCAAGCTCGACCAGGTCGGCCTGGACGTGCTGGGCTCCGCCCGCCGCGTGACGGTCACCAAGGACGACACCACGATCGTCGACGGCGCCGGCAAGTCCGAGGACGTCCACGGCCGCGTCGCCCAGATCAAGGCCGAGATCGAGAACACCGACTCCGACTGGGACCGCGAGAAGCTCCAGGAGCGCCTCGCGAAGCTGGCCGGCGGCGTGTGCGTGATCAAGGTCGGCGCCGCCACCGAGGTGGAGCTGAAGGAGAAGAAGCACCGTCTGGAGGACGCCATCTCCGCGACCCGCGCCGCGGTCGAGGAGGGCATCGTCTCCGGTGGTGGCTCGGCTCTCGTCCACGCGGTGAAGGTCCTGGACGGCAACCTCGGCAAGACCGGCGACGAGGCCACGGGTGTCGCGGTCGTCCGCCGCGCCGCTGTGGAGCCGCTGCGCTGGATCGCCGAGAACGCCGGCCTGGAGGGCTACGTCATCGTCTCCAAGGTCGCCGAGCTGGAGAAGGGCAACGGTTACAACGCCGCCACCGGCGAGTACGGCGACCTGGTCAAGGCCGGCGTCATCGACCCGGTGAAGGTCACCCGCTCCGCCCTGGAGAACGCCGCCTCCATCGCCTCCCTGCTGCTCACGACCGAGACCCTGGTCGTCGAGAAGAAGGAAGAGGAGCCGGAGGCCGCGGGCCACGGCCACAGCCACGGCCACGCCCACTGAGCCCAGCGCTCCTGAGCGTTCCCGCTGAAGGCCCGGCACCCCGCGAGGGGAGCCGGGCCTTCGCCCTGTCCGCCGCCGGAAGATCCGGCTACTGCTCCAACTCGTCCAGCGCGCCCAGCTGCTGCATCAGTCCGAGCTGGTCGTGCTGCCACCACATCTCGGCGATCTTGCCGTTGTCCGCGAACCGGAACAGTGTCATCCCGGTCATGACGACGTACCTGCCGGTGGCCGCGATCCCCAGGAACTCGCCCTTGTGCGTGGCGTTCCAGGCCCACCGCACACAGGCCCGGTCGCCCTGGGCGAGCACGTCGTCGACCCGGAACGCGAAGTCGAAGCCGCCGCGCCACATCCGGAACTCGCTGCGCGCGTTGTCCAGCCCGATGGTGTCCTGCGGATTGACCGGATCATGGCTGTGGATGTCCTCGTCCAGCAGGTCGTTGAGCGGTGGCAGTTCGCCCCGGGTCTCCAGCGCCGCGAAGAACCGCCGTACGGTGTCCTCGGCCAGCCGCTCGTCCCGCACGACGTCCAGATCGGTGAACGTCGGCATCTCGTCGCACAGGGCGACCATCCCCTGGAAGATCTTGTCGGTCTCCGGGAGGTTCGAGTTCCGCATCGCCTCCTCGTACGACGGGAACTCCACCACTTCCACGATGTGCGCCGCGTCCGAGCGGTCCTTGCCGACCAGCGCGTGCGTCGCCGTCCGTTTCCCCTTGGTCCCGGCGACCCAGTCGTCCATGAGCCGGTTCATCTCGTCCAGCCGGCTCGTCCTGCACTCGATGAGCTGTACGAAGGTCATGACGCCGCCTCCCGGCCCCCCTGGCCCGGTTTTTTCGTCACGCCCATTTTCGCCCCGTTTCCACACCGGAGCGACGGCGTCACCCGCTTCTCCGGCGGGGCTACTGCGGCCCGTACTTGCGGCCGGTCCTGGAGGTGACCCCGCCCAGCAGCCCGCGCGGGGTGACCTTCACCAGCCCCATCAGCGCCTTGTAGCGCGGGTCGGGGATCGACAACGATTTCCCGCGCGCCAGATCGGCCAGGGCCGCCGCGACCAGCTTGTCGGCGTCCAGCCACATCCAGCCCGGGATGTTGTCCGTGCCCATCCCGGCCCGCTGGTGGAACTCGGTGCGCACGAAGCCGGGGCACAGGGCCATCAGCCGCACCCCGCTGCCGGCCAGGTCCTTGGCCGCGCCCTGGGTGAACTGCACGACCCACGCCTTGGAGGCGCCGTAGGTGCCGCGCGGCACGAAGGCAGCCACGGAGGCGACGTTGACGATCCCGCCCCGGCGCCGCTCGCGCATCGCCTCGGCCGCCGCCGACGTCAGCCGGAGCACCGCCTCGCAGTGCACCTTGAGCATCCGCAGCTCGTCGGCCATGGCCACGTCCAGGTAGCGGCCCTTGTTGCCGAAACCGGCGTTGTTGACCAGCAGGTCCACCGGGTTCTTCCGGTCGCCGAGCCGGTCGGCCACCGCCTCGATGCCCTTGTCCTCGGACAGGTCGGCGGTCAGCACCTCCACCTCGATGCCGTGCCGGTCGTGCAGTTCGGTCGCCTGCTCGCGCAGCCGTCCGGTGTCCCGCGCCACCAGGACGAGGTCATGCCCGTCCGCCGCCAGCCGCCGCGCGAACGCGGCGCCGATCCCCGCGGTCGATCCCGTAATCAGAGCCGTTGTCATGACCCAAGGGTAGTGACCCGGACCGACAGCGTCCGCTGCCGCGGGCCCCGCGCGGGCGCCCCGCTGACGGCCGCTCAGCCCCGCTGCGCCGCCACGTACTTGCGCGCCTGCTCCAGCGCCTCCGGGTGCAGCGCCGCGCCCGCCGCGAGCACCCGCGGCAGCAGTTCCCGCTCGGTGGTGACCGCACGGAACTGCATCGCCGCCGTCACCCCGTGCTCCGGCCGGTGCACGATCTCCACCGGATCTCCGGAGCGGATCTCGCCCGGTTCGATCACCCGGAGGTAGGCACCCGTGGCGGCCTTCCGGGTGAACCTCTTGACCCAGCCGCGCTCGCCCAAATGGCCCTGGAACGTACGGCACGGAATCCGGCCCGCGGTCACCTCCAGGACCAGCTCGGCACCCACCCGCCAGCGCTCGCCGATCAGCGCCCCGGAGACGTCCAGCCCCTGCGTCGTCAGGTTCTCCCCGAAGGAACCATTGGCCAACGATCTGCCGAGCTCGCGCTCCCAGTCGTCCAGGTCCTCGCGCGCGTAGGCGTACACCGCCTGGTCGTCCCCGCCGTGATGACGCAGGTCGCACACCGCGTCCCCGGCGAGCCCGCCGGCCCCGGTCCCCTTGGGGCCGGGCGCCGTCACCCGCACCGGTCCGTCGACCGGCTTCTTGTCGATGCCCGTCACACCCTCCGCCTGGTCCGTGTACGGCACCGGCTGCGGGCGGCCCAGATTGACCGAGAGAACCTTCATGGACGAACGGTATGCGACCGGCCTCAAAGCGTCGACCGATTATCCGGCGCGCCCCCCAAGCGGGCCTTATGCTCGAAGGGTGATCGAGGCCCGCCATCTCCGTGTCCTGCGCGCCGTCGCCGCCACCGGCTCCTTCTCGGCGGCGGGGCGCGAACTGGGATGCACCCAGCCCGCCGTCAGCCAGCAGATGAAGGCCCTGGAGACCTCGGTCGGCACCCCGCTGCTGGTCCGCTCCGGCCGCGAGATGCGCCTGACCCAGGCGGGTGAGGCCCTGGTCCGGCACGCCTCCGGCATCCTCGCCGGGCTCACCGCCGCCGAGGAGGAGGTCGCCGCCATCGCGGGCCTGCGCGCCGGCCGGGTCCGGCTGGTGTCGTTCCCCAGCGGCAGCTCCACCCTGGTCCCCACCGCCCTGGCCGCCCTGCGCGCCGCCCACCCCGGCACCCGTGTCTCCCTGGAGGAGGCCGAGCCCCCGAAGTCCGTCGAGCTGCTGCGCGAGGGCGACTGCGACCTGGCCCTGGCCTTCCGCTACGCCGGGGCGGCGGCCGCCGAGGACTGGGGCGACCTGGTCGTACGGCCCCTGCTGATGGACCGCCTGGTGGCCCTCGTGCCCGAGCGGCACCGCCTCGCGCGCGCGGAGAGCGTCGCCATCGGCGAGCTGGCTCACGAGCCCTGGATCGCGGGCTGCCCGCGCTGCCGGGGACAGCTGGTGGAGGTGTGCGAGGGGGCCGGCTTCACCCCGCGCATCGACTTCGCCACGGACGACTACCCGGCGGTGGTCGGCCTGGTCGGCGCGGGCCTCGGGGTGGCCGTACTGCCGCAGCTCGCGGTGGAGTCGGTACGGCCGAGGGGGGTGCGCACGGTACGGCTGGAACCGGCGGTACGGCGCGAGATCGTCGCCCTCACCCTGCCCGACCTGGCCCAGGTGCCGGCCGTGGCGGCGACGCTGGAGCAGCTGGCCCGGGCGGCCGGCCGCACACAGGGCCACCAGAGCCCGGCCACGCGCGCGTAGCGGCACCCGCGCAGCAGGAGTCCCGGGCACGCGCACGCGTGCCCGCTGGGGGAGCGACTATGCAGAAACGTTCCTTCAGCGGCTCGGGGCGGTGTCCCCGCTGGTGGTCGACGCCGACACCAGGCGGTTACGGGCCCGTCCCATCAACTCTTCGCGCTCGTCCTCGGTCAGGCCGCCCCACACGCCGTACGGCTCGCGCACCGCCAGCGCGTGCGCCGCGCACTCCGCGCGGACAGGGCACCTCATACAAACCTCCTTGGCCGAGTTCTCACGAGCGCTCCGAGCCGCTCCGCGCTCGCCCTCCGGGTGGAAGAAGAGCGAGCTGTCCACCCCGCGGCAGGCAGCCAGCAGCTGCCAGTCCCACAGGTCCGCGTTCGGTCCGGGAAGGCGGGAGAAATCTGCCATTGCGTGACCCCTTGTAGCCGTTCTGGGCGGATACGGTGCCAACGACCGTACATCTCCGGTCTAAGGAGATGAAAATATGACTCATTGCGAATCTAGCCTCGGACATCCCGAAACGGGAAGAAAAGCGGCTGAATGGGGCATAGGTTGTGATGAAAAGTTGAGGGTCTGCTGGTCATCTCTCCACCGTGTCGAGACCCTCACGTAGAGTGCCGATGACGGTATGCAGCCCCGTAACTCTTTCGAGTGACCATCGTTGAGAGTGCGGAGGCGGTTGAGAACACCGGCACTCGGGCAGGCGTCCGAGGCGGTCGACCGCACAGGTGACGATTCCGTACCAGCCTGGAGGCTCAAGGTGACGCGCATCAGCTGGGGAGGGCGGTCATGACATCCGTCCTCGTCTGCGACGACTCCCCGCTTGCCCGAGAGGCGCTGCGCCGCGCGGTGGCGACCGTGCCCGGTGTCGAGCGTGTGACGACGGCGGCCAACGGCGAGGAAGTCCTCCGCCGCTGGGGCGCCGACCGCTCCGATCTCATCCTGATGGACGTGCGCATGCCCGGCCTGGGCGGCGTGGAAACCGTGCGCCGGCTGCTGTCCGCCGACCCGGGCGCGCGCATCATCATGCTCACCGTCGCCGAGGACCTCGACGGCGTGGCCCTCGCGGTCGCCGCCGGTGCCCGCGGTTACCTGCACAAGGACGCCTCGCGCGCGGAGTTGCGCGCCACGGTGACGCAGGCTCTCGCCGACCCCACCTGGCGGCTGGCCCCGCGCCGGCTGCGCTCGGCCGAGATGGGCGCCGCGCCCACGCTCACCGCGCGTGAGATCCAGGTGCTGGAGGGCATGAGCCACGGCCGGTCCAACGCGGAGATCGGCCGCGAGCTGTTCCTCTCCGAGGACACCGTCAAGACGCACGCGCGCCGCCTGTTCAAGAAGCTCGGCGCCTCGGACCGGGCCCATGCGGTGGCGCTCGGCTTCCGCTGGGGACTGGTCCGGTAGTCGGTGTCCGGCCCTGCGGGGCGGGCGGGACCGGCCGGCACCGGGCGGCACACCCGGGGCCGACGGCGGATCCGCCGCCCCGGGCAGCAGTCACCATGCGCCGGCCGGGACGTGGCGCGCCCCTCGGGGGCGTACGCGAAGTTCCCGCGTGAGCGTCCCGGTTGTCCGGAGAAGCGGCTGTGATGTGTCTTCGCGGGGTGGACCCGGTCACATGTGAGGGTGTTCGCGTCAGCTCGTCGGCAGGGTGCCCGCACGCGCGCGGGAACGGGGCCGCGCACCGCGCGCAGGGCGCTGTCACACGCCGGGCCGGGCCACCACCGCCGTCTGTCAACGCCCAGGTCGGCGGGGTCCCGCCGGTGCCGGGCGGAGCACCCGAGACCGGTGTCGCGCGGCACGGTTCGGGGCGCACGCACCCGGGTCGCGCACGCCCCCGGTGTGCGACGTGTGCGACCCCGTCGGCACCGTCGGCGGGCGGTCCGCACGGCGGACCGCCGGACGCGCGCTGCTCGTTTCGGCGCGGATGCCGCATCCTTGAGATGTGGAGTCTCTCGGGGACGAGTCGGTCGAGCGGAAGGGGAGGGCGCAGGGGATGAGTGCCGGCGCACCTGCTCATAACGCTTCGGTGCACAACCACGAGCACAATGCGACGGACCGGACGGCCGCAAGGCACCATGGACCGATGCGCGACGACGATGCGGGCACGGCCCAGGGGGCGATCGGTGCGCTCGTGCATCGTGCGGTCGACGGCGACGAGCAGGCCACGCACGATCTGCTCGCCCACGTCCACCCCCTCGCGCTGCGCTACTGCCGCACGCGGCTGTCCCGGCTGCCGGGCGACGCGCGCCATTTCGTCGAGGACCTCGCCCAGGAGGTCTGCGTCGCGGTCCTGCTGGCCCTGCCGCGCTATCGCGACACCGGCCGCCCCTTCGAGGCGTTCGTGTTCGCCATCGCCTCGCACAAGGTGGCCGACCTCCAGCGCGCCGCGATGCGCCACCCGGGTTCCACGGCCGTCCCCTCGGACGAGATGCCCGAGCGCCCCGACGACTCCCTCGGCCCCGAGGAGCGCGCCCTGCTCAGCAGCGACGCCGCTTGGGCCAAGAAACTCCTGGCCAACCTCCCTGAGAACCAGCGCGAGCTGCTCCTGCTGCGCATCGCCGTGGGCTTGACCGCGGAGGAGACCGGGCAGATGTTGGGAATGTCACCAGGCGCGGTCCGGGTCGCCCAGCACCGCGCGCTGAGCCGTCTGCGCGCGCTCGCCGAGCAGTAACCCCTTGGCCGAAGCCCCTGTCGTTCTGCCGTGAACAGGCGCGCTTTCGTCTCCGTACGAACATACGAAGCCGGAAGCGACCCCGTACCGTGGAATTTGCTAGCGATGCTTCCCGTTAGCATGGACATCCGCACCGATCAAGGCCATTTGGGGAAGGTGTCATGACTGCCAACGTCGACGGAGTGCCCGGTAAATTCGCGACACTCGGGCTGACCTACGACGACGTGCTGCTGCTGCCGGGCGCATCCGAGGTGCTCCCCAACGCGGTCGACACCTCGTCCCGCATCTCCCGCAACGTCCGGGTCAACATCCCGCTGCTCTCGGCGGCGATGGACAAGGTGACCGAGTCCCGCATGGCCATCGCGATGGCCCGGCTCGGCGGCGTCGGCGTGCTGCACCGCAACCTCTCCGTCGAGGACCAGGTCAACCAGGTCGACCTGGTCAAGCGGTCCGAGTCCGGCATGGTCACCGACCCCATCACCGTGCACCCGGAGGCGACGCTCGCCGAGGCGGACGCCCTGTGCGCCAAGTTCCGCATCAGCGGTGTCCCGGTCACCGACCCGGCCGGCAAGCTGCTCGGCATCGTCACCAACCGTGACATGGCCTTCGAGTCCGACCGCGGCCGCCAGGTGCGCGAGGTCATGACGCCGATGCCGCTGGTCACCGGCAAGGTCGGCATCTCCGGTGTCGAGGCCATGGAGCTGCTGCGCAAGCACAAGATCGAGAAGCTGCCCCTGGTCGACGACGCGGGCGTCCTCAAGGGCCTCATCACGGTCAAGGACTTCGTCAAGGCCGAGAAGTACCCGAACGCCGCCAAGGACGCCGAGGGCCGGCTGCTCGTCGGTGCCGCGGTCGGTGCCAGCCCCGAGGCGCTGGAGCGCGCCCAGGCGCTCGCCGAGGCCGGCGTGGACTTCCTGGTCGTCGACACCTCCCACGGCCACAACAGCAACGCGCTGAGCTGGATGGCGAAGATCAAGTCGAGCGTGAACGTCGACGTGATCGGCGGCAACGTCGCCACCCGCGACGGCGCCCAGGCGCTGATCGACGCCGGTGTCGACGGCATCAAGGTGGGTGTGGGCCCCGGCTCGATCTGCACCACGCGCGTGGTCGCAGGCATCGGCGTCCCGCAGGTCACCGCCATCTACGAGGCCTCCCTCGCCGCCCGCCCGGCCGGCATCCCGGTGATCGGCGACGGCGGCCTGCAGTACTCCGGCGACATCGGCAAGGCGCTGGCCGCCGGCGCCGACACGGTGATGCTCGGTTCGCTGCTCGCGGGCTGCGAGGAGTCGCCCGGCGAGCTGCTCTTCATCAACGGCAAGCAGTTCAAGTCGTACCGCGGCATGGGCTCGCTCGGCGCGATGCAGTCCCGCGGCCAGGGGAAGTCGTACTCCAAGGACCGTTACTTCCAGGCCGAGGTCTCCTCCGACGACAAGCTCGTGCCCGAGGGCGTCGAGGGCCAGGTGCCCTACCGCGGCCCGCTGGCCAACGTGCTGCACCAGCTCGTCGGCGGTCTGCGCCAGACCATGGGCTACGTGGGTGCGGCCACCATCGAGGAGATGGAGTCCAAGGGCCGCTTCGTCCGCATCACCTCCGCGGGCCTCAAGGAGAGCCACCCGCACGACATCCAGATGACGGTCGAGGCGCCGAACTACAGCAGCAAGTGACGCACGCGCGCGTGTGAGGCTCGGACAACGGCGGTCCCGGACGCACCGGGGCCGCCTTTGTCGTACCCGTCGGCGATACTGGAAGGCGCTGCAACGCATAGGGAAAGGCCTAGAGACGTGACTGAGATCGAGATCGGGCGCGGCAAGCGCGGCCGCCGGGCGTACGCCTTCGACGACATCGCCGTCGTCCCCAGCCGCCGTACGCGGGACCCGAAGGAGGTCTCGATCGCCTGGCAGATCGACGCCTACCGCTTCGAGCTGCCCTTCCTGGCCGCCCCCATGGACTCGGTCGTCTCCCCGGCCACCGCGATCCGCATCGGCGAGCTGGGCGGCCTGGGTGTCCTCAACCTCGAAGGCCTGTGGACGCGGTACGAGGACCCGCAGCCGCTGCTGGACGAGATCGCCGAGCTGGACGCGGAGGCGGCCACCCGCCGCCTCCAGGAGATCTACGCGGCGCCCATCAAGGAGGAGCTGATCGGCGCCCGTATCAAGGAGGTGCGCGACTCCGGCGTGGTCACGGCGGCCGCGCTCTCCCCGCAGCGCACCGCCCAGTTCTCCAAGGCGGTCGTGGACGCGGGCGTGGACATCTTCGTCATCCGCGGTACGACGGTCTCGGCGGAGCACGTCTCCCACTCGTCGGAGCCGCTGAACCTGAAGCAGTTCATCTACGAGCTGGACGTCCCGGTGATCGTCGGCGGCTGCGCCACGTACACGGCGGCCCTGCACCTGATGCGCACCGGCGCGGCCGGTGTCCTGGTCGGCTTCGGCGGCGGCGCCGCGCACACCACGCGCAACGTCCTCGGCATCCAGGTCCCGATGGCCACCGCGGTGGCCGACGTGGCCGCGGCCCGCCGGGACTACATGGACGAGTCCGGCGGCCGGTACGTGCACGTGATCGCGGACGGCGGCGTCGGCTGGTCCGGCGACCTGCCCAAGGCGATCGCCTGCGGTGCCGACGCGGTGATGATGGGCTCCCCGCTGGCCCGCGCCACGGACGCGCCCGGCAAGGGCCACCACTGGGGCATGGAGGCGGTCAACGAGGAGCTGCCCCGCGGCCAGAAGGTCGACCTCGGCACGGTCGGCACGATCGAGGAGGTCCTCACCGGCCCCTCCCACACGCCCGACGGTTCGATGAACTTCTTCGGCGCCCTGCGCCGCGCCATGGCCACGACCGGCTACAGCGAGCTGAAGGAGTTCCAGCGGGTCGAGGTGACGGTCGCGGACAGCCAGCACCGCCGCTGACCTCCGCGCGCGAAAGGGCCCGTCCACCGGTGCGGTGGACGGGCCCTTCGGCTTGCCGGAGGCGTTACGCGGCGGCCTTCCGGGCGCCGGAGAACGCGGCGAACGCGGCGATGGCGAAGAAGAGGAAGGTCAGCGGGTCGGCGTCCTGCTTCCAGGCCTCCTGGACCACGGAGAAGTGCTGGAAGAACAGCTCGCTGAAGCCCACGTTCAGCGCCTTGGCGCCGATCATGGCCTCGCCGACCAGCTGGCCGATGTACACCGAGCCGAGCGCGAGGACGGCGCTCACGACGGGCAGGACCGGGTTGCGGCCGCCCGCCTTGCCGGCCGCGAGGCCGATGACGAAGCCGACGCCGACGGCCGCGTAGCCGATCTCGTGCTTGGTGGCGCCGATGACGATGCCGTAGAGCGCGGCGGTGGCCACGGCGGCGACGACCGCGGCGACCAGGCCGAGGGCGAGGTTGTTCTTGCCCGGCGCGGGCGGCGCGGGCGGTCCCGCGAAGGCGCCCGGCTGCTGGGGGTAGGCACCCTGCTGCGGCGGGTACGGCGCACCGGCGGGCGGCTGCTGGGCGTACGGGTTCGCCCCGGCCGGACCGGGCTGCTGGGCGTACGGGTTGGCGCCGGCCGGACCGGACTGCGGTGGCGGCATTGAGTTGCTCATGACAGAAATCCCCCCGATGTGAAACACAGGTGACGAACGGAAACGGAACGCACCCGGCACACGCGTGTGTGGCGGGTCCGGGGGAGATTAACAGCCAGGGACGACAACGCCCCTGGCTGTTTTCCGTTCGTGACCGGGCCCCGGAGCCGTCAGAGCCGGTGTGCCGCGCCCGTCGGGGTCGCCCCCCGGGTGTCCAGCAGGAGCTGGGCCTTCACCGACAGGCCCTGGAGGTCGTACGTGCGGTGCTGCTGGAGCAGGATCGTCAGGTCGGCGTCGGCGGCCGCCTCGTAGAGGGAGTCCGCGCGCGGGACCGGGCGGTCCAGGAGGCTCCACGCGGGCACGTACGGGTCGTGGTAGCTCACCGAGGCGCCCAGCTCCATCAGCCGGATCGCGATCTCCTGGGCCGGAGTGCCCTGCAGATCGGCGAGGTCGGCCTTGTAGGTGACGCCGAGCAGCAGCACGCGCGCGCCCCGGGCGGACTTGCCGTGCTCGTTGAGGAGGGCGGCGGCGCGCTGGACGACGTAGCGGGGCATGCGGTGGTTGACCTGCTGGGCCAGTTCCACCATGCGCAGGGTGCGGGTGGCGTGGCCGGTCAGGTCCTGCGGGACGCCGTGCCCGCCGACGCCGGGTCCGGGCCGGAACGCCTGGAAACCGAAGGGCTTGGTCTCCGCGCAGCGGATCACGTCCCACAGATCGACGCCCAGTTCATGGCACAGGACGGCCATCTCGTTGACGAGCGCGATGTTGACGTGCCGGAAGTTGGTCTCCAGCAGCTGCACGGTCTCCGCCTCGCGCAGCCCGCGCGCGCGGACCACCTTGTCCGTGAGCCGGCCGTAGAAGGCGGCGGCCGACTCGGTGCAGGCGGGGGTGAGGCCGCCGATGACCCGGGGGGTGCCGGCGGGGGTGCGGTCGCGGCTGCCGGGGTCGACCCGGCTGGGCGAGTAGGCCAGGTGGAAGTCGCGTCCGGCGCGCAGACCCGAGCCCTTCTCCAGCAGCGGCCGCAGGAACTTCTCCGTCGTACCCGGCAGTACGGGTGACTCCAGGATGACCGTGGTGTGCGGGCGCAGCCGCTCGGCCAGGGTGCGGGCGGCCGCCTCCACCTGGCCGAGGTCGAGCCCGCCGTCGGCGTCGCGCGGGGTCGGCGCGCAGATCACGGCGGTGCGCACCCGGCCGAGCTGGGCGGGATCGGTGCCGGGCCGGAACCCCGTGGCATGCATCCGGCGCAGCTCGGCGGGGCTGAGCGAACCCGCCTCGGGGCCGGTGGCGTAGCCGACGGTGGGGATCCCCGCGGCGACGGCGGCCTGGGCGAGCGGCAATCCGTAGGGGCCGAGTCCGATGACGGCGAGGTCTGCGGGCATGGCGTGGGCCGTCCTTCCCAGTAACCGAAGCGGGACAGATGCGCAACCGCTGTGGACAGGATGAGCGAGCGCACTGTCAGACTAGGTACACATATGACTGTTATGGGTGATTGTGTTCGTGTGTCTTCCGGGGGATGTGCGCGAGTTGTCCAGGTTGGAAGTCCGTGGTGGGTCGACTGCCCGTCGCTGAGCGACGGGCAGTCGACCTTGATCTCGCCGTAGGCGTGCTCGCGCGGCGCGAAACATGCGCATTCGTTCGACAGTCAGCTGTACGTTCCCCGCTCATCACCCAACCGGGTGAGGCCGTCAGCGCGAGTGCGCGGCCCCGCCACCGGGCCCGGAGCGCCCGGTGGCCGGCTGCCGAGCGGACGCCAGGTTCCCCGCAAGAAGCTGCTGAAGCCGGGCAAGCCGGTCAGAATTTGGGCATGAGGACATGAGGCTGGGGATGAACCGGGCTTCGCCCGCCGGGTGCGGCCGACGCGAGCGAGTGCGACAGCGGGAGGCAGCGGTGAGGACAGCGACTCTGGGGCCGGAGCAGCGCGCCGAGGCACTGGCGGCGATGGCGGAGCGCGAGCTGGACGTGCTGGTCGTCGGCGGCGGAGTCGTCGGGGCCGGGACCGCGCTGGACGCCGTCACACGCGGTCTGTCCACCGGGCTGGTCGAGGCCCGCGACTGGGCGTCCGGCACCTCCAGCCGGTCCAGCAAGCTCATCCACGGCGGGCTGCGTTATCTGGAGATGCTCGACTTCGCCCTCGTACGGGAGGCGCTGAAGGAGCGCGGGCTGCTGCTGGAGCGGCTCGCCCCGCATCTCGTCAAGCCGGTGCCGTTCCTCTACCCGTTGCAGCACAAGGGCTGGGAGCGGCTCTACGCCGGCTCGGGAGTCGCGCTCTACGACGCGATGTCCATGGCGCGCGGGCACGGTCGAGGGCTGCCCCTGCACCGCCATCTGACCCGCCGTCACGCCCTGCGCGTCGCGCCCTGCCTGAAGAAGGACGCCCTGGTCGGCGCCCTGCAGTACTACGACGCCCAGGTGGACGACGCCCGCTTCGTGGCCACCTTGGTGCGCACGGCGGCGTCGTACGGCGCGAGAGCGGCCAACCGCGCGCGTGTGACGGGCTTTCTGCGGGAGGGCGACCGGGTCGTCGGCGCGCGCGTGCGGGACGTCGAGGCCGGCGGGGAGTACGAGATCCGCGCCAAGCAGGTCGTCAACGCGACCGGTGTGTGGACCGACGACACCCAGGCCATGGTGGGCGAGCGCGGCCAGTTCCACGTCCGCGCCTCCAAGGGCATCCACCTGGTCGTGCCCAAGGACCGCGTCCACTCCACCACCGGCCTGATCCTGCGCACCGAGAAGTCCGTCCTCTTCGTCATCCCCTGGGGCCGGCACTGGATCATCGGCACCACCGACACCGACTGGGACCTCGACAAGGCCCACCCGGCCGCGTCCAGCGCCGACATCGACTACCTGCTGGAACACGTCAACTCGGTGCTCGCGGTGCCGCTCGGCCGCGACGACGTCCAGGGCGTGTACGCCGGTCTGCGCCCGCTGCTCGCCGGGGAGTCCGACGCCACCAGCAAGCTGTCCCGCGAGCACACGGTCGCCCACCCGGCGCCCGGGCTGGTGGTCGTCGCCGGCGGCAAGTACACCACGTACCGGGTGATGGCGAAGGACGCCGTCGACGAGGCGGTGCACGGCCTGGACACGCGCGTCGCCGACTGCGTGACCGAGGAGACCCCGCTGCTGGGCGCGGAGGGATACCAGGCGCTGTGGAACGCGCGAGCGCGCATCGCCGCCCGGACCGGAGTGCACGTGGCCCGTGTCGAGCACCTGCTGAACCGGTACGGCTCCCTGGCCGAGGAGGTCCTGGACCTGATCGCCGCCGACCCTGCCCTGGGCGAGCCCCTGGCCGCCGCGGACGACTATCTGCGCGCTGAGGTGGTCTACGCCGCCTCCCACGAGGGCGCCCGGCACCTGGACGACGTGCTCACCCGCCGTACCCGCATCTCCATCGAGACCTTCGACCGGGGTACCCGCAGCGCCCGCGAGGCGGCCGGGCTGATGGCGCCGGTCCTCGGCTGGGACGAGGGCCAGATCGAGCGCGAGGTCGAGCACTACGAGAAGCGGGTGGAGGCCGAGCGCGAGTCCCAGCGCCAGCCCGACGACCTGACGGCGGACGCGGCCCGGCTGGGGGCGCCGGACATCGCGCCGCTGTAGCGACATCAGGGTCATCACGGTCATCAGCGCCACCGGGGCCTGAAGTGGTGTCAGGGTTCCGGTTCCTCCCCTCTTACGACCCCTCATCCCGATAAGCGGAACGGCCTCTTCTGGTGGGCACCCTGGGCGTCGCCCACTTGTCGGGTGAGAGACAATGGAGGCTCTGTCAGGGCGGGTTGCATGAGGGGACGCATGTCGGAGGCGGAGCGGGCGGGCACTTCTCGTCAGGAGACTCGTCAGGACAAGAGCGAGCGTCGTCTCCTCGCCGGGCGGTACCGGCTGGGAGACGTGCTGGGCCGCGGCGGCATGGGCACCGTGTGGCGGGCCGAGGACGAGACCCTGGGCCGGACAGTCGCCGTCAAGGAGCTGCGGTTCCCGTCGAACATCGACGAGGAGGAGAAGCGGCGCCTGATCACGCGCACCCTGCGCGAGGCCAAGGCGATCGCCCGGATCCGCAACAACAGCGCGGTGACGGTCTTCGACGTGGTCGACGAGGACGACCGGCCGTGGATCGTCATGGAGTTGGTGGAGGGCAAGTCCCTCGCCGAGGTCATCCGCGAGGACGGCCTGCTGGAGCCGAAGCGCGCCGCCGAGGTCGGGCTCGCCGTCCTCGACGTACTGCGCTCCGCGCACCGCGAGGGCATCCTGCACCGGGACGTGAAGCCGTCCAACGTGCTCATCGCCGAGGACGGCCGGGTCGTGCTCACCGACTTCGGCATCGCCCAGGTGGAGGGCGACCCGTCCATCACCTCCACCGGCATGCTCGTCGGCGCCCCCTCCTACATCGCCCCGGAGCGCGCCCGCGGCCACAAGCCGGGCCCGGCGGCCGACCTGTGGTCGCTCGGCGGCCTGCTGTACGCGGCGGTGGAGGGCGTACCGCCGTACGACAAGGGGTCGGCGATCGCCACGCTCACCGCGGTGATGACCGAGCCGCTGGAGGAGCCCAAGCACGCGGGCCCGCTGCGGGACGTCATCTACGGCCTGCTCACCAAGGACCCCGCCAAGCGGCTCGACGACGCCGGGGCGCGGGCCATGTTCAACAAGGTGATCCAAGCGCCCGAGCCGGAGCCGATGGACGCCACGCGGGTGGTTCCGCTGCCGCCGCAGCCCGGTCCGGCCGAGGGCAAGCGGGGCGAGGAGGCCGCGGAGAAGCTGCGCGGCGCGCTGCGTTCGGTCCGCAAGGCGGCGGGGGCGGCCTCCGCCGCGGCCGGGACGCGGACGAAGAGCGGGGGCGGTGACGCGGGCGCGCCTGCCGCCGGCGGTTCGGCGGGAACGAACGGTTCGGCGGGTGCGGGCCGTTCGGGAGGTCCGGTCGGCGGCCGTCCGGTGGGTACGAGTGGCCCGGCGGGCGTGGGGGGTTCCGTCGCCGGTGCTGCACGGCCCGCTGCTGCTTCTGCCTCCGGTGGGACCGGTGGCTCGGGTGCTGCTCCCGGTGCGCCGTCGGCCTCCGGTGCCGCAGGCGGGCCGAACTCCAGCTCGACCAAGCCGAGTTCCGGCTGGCCCGTGATGCCGCCGCCGGACCTGGACCTGCCGCCGCGGCCGGTGCCGAGGGCGCCGCTGACCGATGTCGTGCCCAAGCGCACGCTGGTGATCATCGCCGTGGTCGTCGTCCTCGCCGTGCTCGGCACCATCCTGGCCTTCGCCCTCAACAGCGGTGGCAAGGACGACAACGGCAGCGGGGCCAAGTCGGCGGTGAGCGCGAGTGCGTCCACCAAGGAGAGCCGCGGCACGGGCGGCGCGGCGCGGACGGGCGGGGCGAGCCCGTCCTCCGCCGGTACCGGTACGCCGTCGGACAGCAGGCCCGACGGCAGCGCGAGCCCGTCCGCGGCCGGCTCCGCGCCGGCGGTGTCCACCCGCAAGGGCGGACAGGGGTACTCGATCGGGCTGCCCAAGGGCTGGTCGTACAAGTCCAGCGACGACGCCGGTGACCGCTACACCGGACCCGGTGGACAGAAGCTGCTGGTCGCGTGGACGAGTACGCCCAAGGGCGACCCGGTGGCGGACTGGCAGAACCAGGAGCGCTACATGGTGCGCGCCCAGTACCACAAGGTCCGCATCGAGAAGGTGGACTACCGGGGCTGGAACACGGCCGACTGGGAGTTCACCTACGTCGAGGGTGGTACCGAGTACCGCACCATCGACCGGGGTTTCGTCGTCAACGGCCATCTCGGCTACGGACTGATGTACACCGCGAAGGCCGCCGACTGGGACAGCGCGCTGTGCCAGGACACCTGGAAGACGCTGACGGCCTCCTTCACACCCAAGTCGTAACCGGCGTACGGCGGTTTGGGTCGTCACATTCCGGCATCCACTCCGTGCGGGTTGCCTCCGGCACGTATCGTGAATGGTTGCGGACCGTATGCAGCCGTATGTCTGTGCGAAACGGGTCGTGAGGCGAACGGATGTGACCAGCCGGGCGGCCGGGGGAGGCAACGTGGACGACTACGCGGGTCGGGTGCTCGCCGACCGCTACCGCCTGCCGTTGCCGCCGTCCGACGAGTACGAACTCACCGAGTCCCGCGCCTTCGACACCTACAGCGGGCAGGAAGTCCTCGTCCGGCAGGTGCCGTTGCCTGAGGTCGTCGAGGCCGAGGTGCTCGACGCGGAGGGGTTGCCCGAGGGGTTCACGGCGCGCGAGCGGGGCGGGGCCCGGCGGGCGGCACCGGATGCCCGTACGGCGACGCGCCGGCCCGCGGATCCTGCCGTACGACGCGCTGTGGAGGCCGCGCAGGCGGCGGCCCGCATCCCCGACCATCCCCGGCTGGACCAGGTCTTCGACGTGTTCGCCGAGGGCGGCTCCCTGTGGATCGTCAGCGAGTGGGTGGCCGCGCGTCCGCTGTCCGCGTTCCTCGCCGAGCAGCCGCTGTCCCCGTACCGGGCCGCCGAGGTCGCCTCCGACGTGCTCATGGCACTCCGGGTACTGCACGCCCATGGCTGGGTCCACCGCAACATCACCGCCCGCACGGTGCTCGTCTGCGAGGACGGCCGCGTCCTGCTGACGGGGCTTGCGGTCGGGGCGGCGGAGGAGGCGCTGTGCGGGTACGACCCGGTACCGGGGGAGGACGGCGAGTTCGGCGGGGGGATGTACGCGGCGCCGGGGGCTGCGGGTGGTTCGGCGGCTTCCAGGCTGCCGGGGACAGCAGGGGTGGAGCGGGCTGAGCCGGGAGCTGGGGCGATGGCTGCCGGCGGGGCCGGTCGGAGTGGCTCGGGCGGCGGGCCGTTCGCCGACGGGCCGGGGATCGAGGCCGGAGGCGCCGGTACGACGGCCGCCGGACAGCGCGTCGGCCCGTCGTCCGTGGGTCCCGCCGGCGGTGTTCCGTCCGCCGACGTCGATCCGGAGGCCGCGCGCCGGGCCGCGATCCAGGCGAGGGCGGCAGGTGGGCTGCCGGGTGCGAACGGCGGGACCGATGTGGTCGGCGGTCCGGCGGGGCAGCGGGCTCTGGAGAGTGGCGCCAGGAGTGCGAGCGGGACGGACATCCGTGCGGCTCGTGCCGGGGCGATCGCCGCGTACCGCGCGGGTGCGCGTGCCGCTGCCCGGGTGCAGGAACCCGGGCAGAACGGCCGCCCCGCGCTGCCCGGCGCCCGCCCGCCCGCCGAGAACGGCACCGGCACCGACGGACCCGACGGCACGGCCCAGCCGCCGTACCCCGCCGGACCGGGCAGCACGCCCCCGCCCGGCCGCATCGCCGACCCCTACGGCGTCCGGACCACCCCCTGGCACGGCACCTCACCCCGCCCAGGCTCCGGCAGCACACCCCCGGCCCTGGGAGGCGACGGCACCCAGCGCCCCGGGCTGCCCGCAGGAGCCTCGCACGACCCCTCCGCACCGGCACACCGGACGGGCACCGATCCCGTCCAGCCCGGCCCGGTCCCCGGCGTTCACGGCGGTTCCGCGGTGGCGCCAGGGGGCCCGCAGTATCCGTCCGTTCCCGGGCAGAGCCAGGCCCAGCGGGCCGGCGCGGACCCTGTCCATCCCGGCCCGGCCCGCTGGGACGACCCCGCCGGTGTTGCCGGGGTCCGGCGTGGGGCGGGGAGTGCGTTGGCGGCTGAGCGGGCTCGGCAGGTGCGGATGACTGTCGTCGGGCCGGTGACGGAGCGGTGGGCGCCGGAGCAGGCCGGGCCCGTGCACGAGAACTGGCAGCTGGCGGCGCCGATCGGGCCCGCGACCGACCTGTGGGCGCTCGGGGCGTTGCTGTTCCGGGCCGTACAGGGGCACGCGCCCTACCCCGAGGAGTCCACGGCCGAACTCGTGCAGCTGGTGTGCGCCGAGCCGCCTGCCTTCGCCGAGGAGTGCGGTCCGCTGCGGCCGGTCGTGGAGTCCCTGCTGCGCCAGGACCCCACCGAGCGTCTCGACTTCGAGGAGCTGAACGGCTGGCTGCGCTCGCTGGTCCGCTCCGCGCCCGAGCCCGACGCCGGTACGCATGTGGTGCCCGTCCCGCCCGCCGACCCGCGCCGGCTGCCGATCGTCCGGCGCCGCGGCGAGCTGGTGCGGCTGCGGCGGCGGCGCGCCGAGCGGCAGGCCGACGTCTCTCCGCACGGGCGGCACAAGCGGGACCGCGAGCAGGTACGGGAGCGGACCCGGGACCGGTCCGAGCGGATCCGGGACCGGTCCGAGCGGATCCGGGAGCGCACCCGGGACGACGACGTCCGGTCGCCGCGCAGTCTCGGGCGGACCCTGCTCCTGCTGATCCTGCTTCTGCTGGCCGGAGCGATCGCCTACGCGATGCTGTTCATGCCGAAACAGGGGGCCGACGGCGCGGCGGGCAGCGACCGTACCGGCACCGCGGGGGAGGTGAGTGCCGTTCCCTCGCGCAGCGTGCAGCCGTCCTCCGGGCAGTCCGCGGACGGCGGTCCCTCCGCGTCCGCGCCCGCCACCGAGACCCAGCCCCAGACCGGTGGCGATCCGTCCGTCGCCGACGGTTTCACTCTGCGCACCGACCCCGAGGGCTTCAAGGTCGCCGTCGCCAAGGGCTGGGACCGCACCCCGAAGAACGGCAGCGGGCAGGTCGTCTACGCGCAGGGGAACTTCGAGCTCATCGTCGTACCCGGACGGGACAGCGCCTCCGCCTACGGCAGCGACCCCATGGTCTACCAGCGGGACAAGGAGAGCGAACTCCAGCCGTACCGCGACTCCAGCTGGGCCACGGCCACCGGGCTGCGCACCATCGAGGTGGGCGGACGGACCATGGCCGAGGGGCAGTTCACCTGGACCGACGGGCAGGGGCGGGACCTGTTCGTGCGCAACATGGCGATCCTGCTGAACGGCCGCTACCACATCATCCAGGTCCGCGGCCCGGAGTCCCAGCGCGACGCGGTGACACGGCTGTACGAGCAGGCCACCGCGACGTACCGCTATACCGGTTGAGCGCCCAGTGAGGCAGCTGAGCGACAAGCGTCACAGTGCTGTCACCTTGGGACCCCGCTTGTTCCCAGAGGGGTAGCCGGTCCTTAGTCTGACCCTGTCAAGAGCATTGCGGGGCAACGTGAATCAGATGCAGGGCCTGCTCATAGCGGGCCGCTACCGGCTTGCCGACTCCATCGGCAGCGGCGGCATGGGCCGGGTGTGGCGCGCCCACGACGAGGTGCTGCACCGGACGGTCGCCGTCAAGGAGTTGACCGCTGCCCTCTACGTCTCCGACGGCGACCGGGCCGTGCTGCTCGCCCGCACCCGGGCCGAGGCCCGCGCCGCCGCGCGCATCAATCACTCCGCCGTCGTCACCGTGCACGACGTCCTCGAACACGACGGCCGCCCCTGGATCGTGATGGAGCTGGTCGAGGGCAACTCGCTGGCCGACGCGGTCAAGGAGCGGGGGCGGGTGGAGCCCAGGGAGGCCGCCCGGATCGGGCTGTGGGTGCTGCGGGCGCTGCGCGCCGCCCACTCCGCCGGGGTGCTGCACCGGGACGTCAAGCCCGGCAACGTGCTCCTCGGCCGGGACGGCCGGGTCCTGCTCACCGACTTCGGCATCGCCCAGATCGAGGGCGACACCACCATCACCCGCACCGGGGAGGTCGTCGGCTCGGTCGACTATCTGGCGCCCGAGCGGGTGCGGGGCCACGACCCGGGCCCGTCCTCGGACCTGTGGGCGCTCGGCGCCACGCTGTACACGGCGGTCGAGGGCCGTTCGCCGTTCCGCCGCACCTCGCCGCTGAGCACCATGCAGGCGGTCGTCGAGGAGGAGGCCGCCGAGCCGCGCCACGCCGGTGCGCTCGGCCCCGTGATAGCCGCCCTGCTGCGCAAGGAACCCGCTCAGCGGCCGGGCGCGGAGGAGGCGGAGCAGCTGCTCGCCGAGGCGGCGGAGGGCCGCCGGCCGAACGCGGCGCAGGCGTTCGTCCCGACCCAGGGCCGGGGCTTGCACACCGGCACAGGTCCCGGGGCGGGCCCGTCGGGCTACGGCTCCGGTACGTCGGTGACCGGCCCCGGCCCCGGAGCGGCGGCCGGCGCGGTCCCCTCGGTGACCGGGCCCACGGCCGTGGCACCCGCGCCGGCCGGACCGGCCGGATCCGCCGGGTCGGTGGGGAGCGCGGCGACGGCACGCCCCCGTCCGCGCCCGCGGCGCCGGCTGCGTACGCTCGTGCTCGTCGTCGCGGCCGCGGCCGTGCTCGGCGGTGGCGTGGCGGTCGCCGTCCAGGAGTGGAGCGGGACGCAGAGCGACACCGGCACGAGCGGCGGTGCGGGCCCGGCCACGGACCCCTCCGGGAGCGACACCGCCACACCGGGCCCCGACGGCACGATCCCCGCCAGCTGGGAGACCCACCACGACCCGCTCGGCTTCAGCCTCTCCCTGCCCAAGGGCTGGAAGCGGAAGGTCTACGAGAACCAGAGCGGCCTCAAGCAGATCGACTACACCCCGGACGGCGGCAAGCACTTCGTGCGCATCGCCATCGACATCCCGGACTTCGCCACCCCGCTCCAGCACCAGAAGGACCTGGAACAGCAGCTTCAGCGGCTGGTCGACTACAGGAAAGTGCAGATGCAGGAGAACATCTACCGCGACCGCAAGGGCTCGCTGTGGGAGTACACCTGGACCGCGCTGAAGAAGGACCCGCCGTACGTCCCCGGTCCGCGGCACGCGATCGAGGAGACGTACTTCGCGCGCTCGGGCACCGAGTACGCCATCTACATGTCGACGCCGGCCGAGGACTGGGCGAAAACCAGCAAGCAGTTCAAGTGGGTGCTGCAGTCCTGGCAGGAGCCGAACGGGTCCTGAGCGCCTGAGCGCGGTGCCCGGCGGCTGATACGGCCGAAAACCGCTGGTTGAGCACCCCGGCTTGGCCGGTCGGTGTCCCGGAGGGCATGGGTCCGGTGGGGCATGATGGGGCGCATGGGGACCGAGGGCGCCGACTTCCGGGTGATCGCGGGCCGTTACCGCCTGGAGGCACGCATCGGGCGCGGCGGCATGGGCGTCGTGTGGCGGGCGAGCGACCAGTTGCTGGGCCGCCTGGTCGCGGTCAAGGAACTCCTCCCGGACGACTCGCTCCCGGACGACGACGCCCGGCGCCGCCGGGACCGTACCCTGCGTGAGGCGCGGGCGGTCGCCCAGCTGCGGCATCCGCACATCATCGTCGTGCACGACGTGGTGGAGCACGAGGAACGGCCGTACCTGGTCATGGAGTTGGTCGAGGGTGGTTCGCTCGCCGACCGGATCGCCCGGGACGGCCCGGCCGACGCCGCCGAGGCCGCACGCATCGGCATCGCCCTGCTCAGCGCCGTGCACACGGCGCACGAGGCGGGGGTGCTGCACCGGGACATCAAGCCCGCGAACGTGCTGATCGAGGCCGGCACCGGCCGGGTCGTGCTCACCGACTTCGGCATCGCGCAGGTCGCGGGCGCCACCACGCTCACCGAGACGGGTTCCTTCGTCGGCTCGCCCGAGTACACCGCGCCGGAGCGGATGTCGGGGGTGCGTACCGGGCCGGAGTCCGACCTGTGGTCGCTGGGCGCGCTGCTGTGCACGGTCCTCAGCGGTGAGTCGCCGTTCCGGCGCGACTCGATCGGCGGCATCCTGCACGCCGTCGTCGCCGCCGAGATCCGGCCACCCGTCGAGGCCGAGCCGCTGCTCCCTGTCGTACGGGGGCTGCTGGAACGCGACCCCGACCGGCGGCTCGGCGCGGCCGACGCCGAGCGGATGCTGCGGGCCTACCTGGAGACGGGACGGACACCGGAGGCTCCGGGCACGGCCGGTACGGCGGGCGGCGGGCGCGGGCACCACCGGATCGCCGGGGGCCGAACGCCGAGGCCGGGGACGGGAGGCCGGACCACCGGGAGCCGCACGGGAAGCCGACCCGGCAGTCGTACGGCGGGGGCGGCGGCGCCCTACTCGCCGACCCAGCCGGACCTTCCGCACGGCCCCCCGCCCCCACCCGCCGGGTCCGAGCCGTCGGCCGCCCCTGAGTCCCGGACCGCCAGGCGCGGGGCGCTGATCGCGGCGGTGCTCGTCGCCGCGCTGGCCGGGGCCGGTGTCTCGGCGGCCCTGCTGCTGCACGGGAACGGCGACGGGGGCGGCGGCAGTCCGGGCGGCACGGCGACGTCCCCGGCGACCGGAACCGGAAGCACCGGCACCGGAACCACCGGTACCGGCACGAGCCCCGCTCCCCCCTCCCCCTCACCGACCCCCTCGACACCGTCGACACCATCGGAGGTCGCCAACTCCCATACGGCACCCTCCGGTTACCGCACCGCCCGCGACCCGGCCGGCTTCTCCCTCGCCGTACCGGAGGACTTCACCCGCAGCCCGCAGGGCGAACGCGTCTTCTATCTCTCGCCCGGGGAGACCTTCCGCCTCGGCATCAAGGTCGCCGAGCCCCAACCCGGCGGCCCGCAGGGCGTGATGGAGCGGTCGGCGGCCGAGGGCCCGGACACCAACCCCGGTTACCACGACGGCCGGGTCACCCGCACCACGCACGCCGGACACCCCGCCGCGCTCTGGGAGTTCACCTGGGACGGCTTCAGCACGGCGGAGGGCCCCCGGCACACCTACGACCTGTGCTGGGAGGATTCCGGCCGGCTGTACGACGTGTGGGTGTCGGCGCCGGTCGGGAAGGTGCGGGAGGCCCGGGAGTACTTCGACGTGGCCCTGGACACCTTCTCGGTCACGGGTTCGTGACCGGTTCCCGATCCCTGTGGATCGGGCGCTCATGGCGCGATAAGGATGAACCATGAGCAGCGACGGGGGAGTCACCGGCCGCACGGCCGACGACACGACGAGTTTTGTTCTGCAACCACCGCAACCATCGCAACCACAGCAACCGCACGTGCACCCGGAGGGCACCGGACGGCTGGTCGCCGGCCGCTACCGGCTGCTCGGCAAGCTAGGACACGGCGGGATGGGCACGGTGTGGCGGGCCCACGACGAGACGGTGGACCGGGAGGTCGCCGTCAAGGAGCCGCGCGTCCCGGAGCACCTTCCCGAACGGGAACGCGAGAACGCCTACGAGCGCATGCGCCGCGAGGCCCGCGCGGCGGCCCGGCTGGACCACCCAGCGGTGGTGAACGTCCACGACGTCGCGGTGGTCGACGGCCGGCCCTGGATCGTGATGGAGCTGGTCCACGGCCGCACCCTCGGCGACGTGCTGCGCGAGGGCACGCTGGACACGCGCGAGGCGGCCCGGGTCGGCCTGGAGGTGCTGGGCGCGCTGGAGGCGGCGCACGCGGCGGGTGTGCTGCACCGGGACGTGAAACCGGACAACGTCCTGCTCGGCCGCTACGACCGGGTGGTCCTCACCGACTTCGGCATCGCGTGGATCGAGGGCGACACCCGGCTGACGGACACCGGCGGTTTCGTCGGCTCGCCCGAGTACATCGCGCCGGAGCGGGTGCTGGGGCAGCGGCCCGGCCCGGCGAGCGACCTGTGGTCCCTGGGCGTGCTGCTCTACACCGCCACCGAGGGCGTCTCGCCATTCCGCCGCAGCAACACCCCGGCCACCCTCCAGTCCGTCCTCAACTCCACCCCGGCGGCGCCCGCGTCCGCCACCGGCCCGCTGGCCGAGGTCATCGACGGACTGCTGCACAAGGATCCCGCGCAGCGGCTGCCGGCGGAGCGGGTGCGCGCCCTGCTGGAGGAGGCCGTACGGCCGCCCGCGCCCCCGGCGCCCGCGGTGCGGACCGACACCGTGCAGAACCAGCCACTGCCCACTGCCCGCCCCCGGCGCCTCCGCCGCCGTACGGCCTGGCTGGGCGCGGGCGTCGGCGCGGCGCTGGTCGCGGCGGCGGCGTACCTCGTCCTCGCCGATCCCTTCGCGGGCCCGCTGCCCGACGGCTGGGCGAAGCGGCCGGAGACCGGGCTGGGCGCCACGCTCGCCGTCCCGGCCGGCTACCAGGTCACCCGGCCCGCCAAGGACGACACCGACAAGCACTGGGTGACGTACAAGGACTGGAGCGGTGGCGTCTGGATCACCCTGCACCTGTCCCGGACGGCGGACGACGCGTCGCACGAGATCAAGAACAGCGCGCGGTCGCAGATGTACGCCGACGACGACAAGTTCCGCAGCCAGGGGGAGTACACCCTCGACATGCCCGCGGGCGCGCGCACCCACCCGGACGACACGGCCACGTACCACGGCAGGCAGGCCGCGCGGAACACCGTCGGCTACACGACCACCGACAGCCAGAACCCGCGCCCGCGCGAACTCCAGATCTTCTACTACCGCACCGGCGCCGGAGACCTCTACACCCTCACCGTCGGCTATCCCGGCAAGGGCGACTTCACCGCGCGCGGCCGGGCGGTGGCCGAGGCGGCGATCGACGGCCTGGACATCACGAAGTTCTGACGGGCGCGGTGCCGAGGGTCCGGTAGCGGCCCGGTGTGATGCCGAACTCCCGGCTGAAGGCGTGCGAGAGGGCGTACGGGCTGCCGTACCCGCTCTCGCGGGCCACCGTCGCGAGCGGTGCGTCGGAGCCGCGCAGCCGGGTCGCCGCCAGGGTCAGCCGCCACCAGGTCAGATACGCCATCGGCGGGCGGCCGACCAGGGCGGTGAAGCGGCGGGACAGGGTGGCCCGGGAGACGCCCGCGCGGGCGGCCAGCAGGTCGTTCGTCCAGGGCGCCGCCGGGTCGGAGTGCAGGGCGTGCAGAGCCGCCGCCGTCGCCGGGTCGGCCAGGGCGGCGGGCCAGCTGCCGGTCCCGTCGGCGGTCCGGGCGCGGGCCGCCCAGGCGCGGATCATGTAGACCAGCAGCAGGTCCAGCAGGCCGGGCAGCACCAGGCTCGCGCCGGGACGGCGGGCGTCCGCGTCCAGTTCCCGGGCCAGCAGGTCCACCGCCGAGCGCAGTTCGGGGGAGTCCGCGTCACCGGCCGGCAGCCGCACCACCTCGGGCAGCTCGGCCAGCAGGGGGTGGGTCCGGCTGCGGTCCAGGCGGTACTTGCCGCACAGCAGCCGTACCTCAGGGCCGGTTCCGGGGAGGGACAGATCGGTGTCCCGCACCTCTTCCAGGGGGCGGGCCCGGCGCGCCGCCTCCGGGCCCGCCGCCCGGTCCGCCAGCACATGCCCGGCCCCGTGCGGCACCAGCACCACGTCCCCGGCACCCAGCGGCACCGGCGTGCCTTCGCCGTCGTCCGGCAGCAGGGTGCAGGCGCCGCCCAGCACGACATGGAAACCCGCGCCCTCGTACGGCACCAGCCGCACCGCCCAGCCGCCGCGCACCCGCAGCAGGCTGGAGGAGGGCCGCCCCACCCGGACGGCCGAGATGGCATCACTGACCACGTCCATGAGACACCAGCGTATCCGGTCGAGGCGATCGAGCATTGGAACGCTCACGCCCGGCTCCTAGCGTGGAGGCATGACCGAAGAGAGCGTGCAGAGGTTTCTGATCGGGGACGTCGAGGTCCTGCGCATCGTCGAATGGCAGGGGACCGTCGCGTCCGCCCGGCAGCTCGTCCCGGACTGCGCTCCGGAGCTGTGGCAGGAGTACGAGGACCAGCTCGCCCCCGGGCACTGGGAGCCCGGCGCCGATCTCGCCGTGTCGGCGCTGCAGACCTGGGTGGTGCGCAGCGCCGGGCGGACGGTGCTGGTCGACACGGGGGTGGGCCGGGACCGGGAGCGGCCCGGCCTGCCGATGTTCCACCGGCGGCCCGGCGATCTGCCGGGGCGGCTGCGCGCGGCCGGGGTGGATCCCGGCACGGTGGACGTCGTCGTCAACACTCATATCCACGCGGACCACGTCGGCTGGAACACCCAGGCTGTGGACGACGAGTGGGTGCCCGCCTTCCCGCGTGCCCGGTACCTCCTCCCGGCCGCCGACGACCGCCACTTCGGGCCCGAGGGCGGGTACGGGGGCGGGGCGCGGGTGGCCGACCGGCTGCTGTACGAGGACAGCGTGGCCCCGGTGCACCGGGCCGGTCAGGCGGTCCGGTGGGAGGACGCGTACCGGATCGACGCACACCTCGTGCTGGAGTCCGCCCCCGGCCATACGCCGGGCTCCTCCGTGCTGCGGGTCGAGTCGCGCGGCGAGCGGGCGGTGTTCGTCGGGGATCTGCTGCACAGCCCGGTGCAGATCCTGCGCCCCGAGTGCAGCAGCTGCTTCTGCCTCGATCCGCGGCAGGCGGCCACCACCCGGCAGCGGGTGCTGGAACGGGCGGCGGCCGAACGGGAGTTGGTCGTACCAGCCCACTTCGCCGGCGGGGGAGGGGCGGTGGAGGTGCGGAAGGCGGCTCGGGGGTTCACGTTTCACCGGTGGGCCGCCTGAACCGTCCGCGTCCGGAACGGGACGCTGACCGCCCGCTTCGACAACGGCGTGGTGCGCACGGTACTCATGTGACATGACTGGAGACGGCGAACACCCGCCCGGCGTACGTCTGATCGGTGGCCGCTACCGGCTCGCCGGGCGCCTCGGGTCCGGGCCGACCGGAACGGTGTGGCGGGCCCGGGACGAGCAAGGGCGCGGCGAGGTCGCCCTCAAGGAGCCGCTGCTGCCCGGCGATCCGGCCGACGACGAGGACAGCCGCCGTGTCGCACACCGGCTGTACACGGAGGCCAGGGCCGCCTCCCGGGTGCGTCACCCGTCCGCCGTCACCGTGCTGGACGTCGTCACCGAGGGCCACGTCCCCTGGATCGTCATGGAGTTGGTGGAGGGCGAGTCGCTGCGCGAAGTGCTGCTGCGCGGGCCGGTGCCGCCCGCCGAGGCCGCCCGGATCGGGCTCGCCGTCCTCGGTGCCCTGCGTGCCGCGCACGCCGTCGGCATCGT
Source organism: Streptomyces sp. CoH27 (assembly GCF_020181035.1). Classification (GTDB taxonomy): domain Bacteria; phylum Actinomycetota; class Actinomycetes; order Streptomycetales; family Streptomycetaceae; genus Streptomyces; species Streptomyces camelliae. Next base: position 162,293 of record NZ_JAIQYY010000017.1, on the reverse strand, counting down.
GCACCGGGACGTCAAGCCGGCCAACGTGCTGCTGGAGTCCGGCACGGGACGGGTGGTCGTCACCGACTTCGGGACCGGCGACGGCCACCCGGCGGACGCGCCCGCCGGATTCGTCGCCCCCGAGCGCACCGCGGGCCCCGGCGCCGGGCCGGCCTCCGACCTGTGGTCCCTGGGCGCGCTGCTGCGGGCCGCGGTGGGGGACCCGGACCCGGTACGGCTGGGCACGCTCGGCCCGCTGCTGGACCGGTTGCAGGCCGACGAGCCGGCGGCCCGCCCCGGCGCGGCCGAGGTCGCGGCGGCACTCCGGGGCCACCTCGGGCTTCCCGACGTACCGGAACCCGCGCCGGCGCCGGTGCCGGAACCCGCGCGGCCGGTCCCCGCTCCGGAGGTCGTACCCGCCCCCGACCCCCGCCGCCGCACCCCCCGCACGGCGCTCGGCCTGCTCCTGGCGAAAAAAGCCGGACTCGAATGATCGTTCCGTTCGGCCCGACGCCGGATGGCTGTCAACGCCCTGATCAGCACATTCACTGCCAGTGATCACTGGCAGTGTGTGAGCAGTCCGTGAATCCCCGTTACCGACGGGTACACAAAGCGTTCCCTCCGGCATACCCTGCGCCTCATGACGGACACGCAGGCCTCGGACATCGCCGGTACCAACCCCCTCGCGCCCGCCCCCGAGGGCGCCCGCACCGCCGCCGACGTGGTCACCCCGGAACTGGTGGCCCGGCTCACCAAGGGCGTGGCCGGTTCCGGCCGGACCGCCAACCACACCCCGTTCACCGGCGAGAAGCTGGCCGACCTGCCCGAGTCCACCCCCGAGGACGTGCGGCAGGCCTTCGAGGCCGCCCGCGCCGCGCAGGCCATGTGGGAGAGGACCCCGGTGCGGCAGCGCGCCGCCGTCCTGCTGCGCTTCCACGACCTGGTGCTCCAGCGGCAGGCCGAGGTCCTCGACCTCATCCAGCTGGAGACCGGCAAGGCCCGGCTGCACGCGCACGAGGAGGTCCAGGCCGTCGCCGTCGCGGCCCGCCACTACGGCCGCACAGCGCCTTCGTACCTGAAGCCGAAGCGGCACACCGGCGCCATCCCCACCCTCACGAAGGTCACCGAACTGCGCCACCCGCGCGGGGTCGTGGGCCAGATCGCCCCCTGGAACTACCCCCTGGAACTGTCCGTCGGCGACGCGCTGCCCGCCTTCGCGGCCGGCAACGCGGTGGTGATGAAGCCGGACACGGAGACCTGCCTGACCGCGCTGTGGGCGCGTGACCTGCTGATCGAGGCGGGCCTGCCCGAGGGCGTCTTCCAGGTCGTCCTCGGCGAGGGCCCGGTCGTCGGCCCTGAGGTCGTCAAGCACGCCGACTACGTCTCCTTCACCGGCTCCACCCGCACGGGGCGCGAGGTCGCACAGGGCGCGGCGGCCCGCCTGGTCGGCGTCTCCCTCGAACTCGGCGGCAAGAACGCCATGCTGGTCCTGGACGACGCCGACATCGAGAAGGCCGCCGCCGGTGCGGTACGCGCCTGCTTCTCCTCCGCCGGACAGCTCTGCATCTCCATCGAGCGGCTCTACGTCCACGAGTCGGTCGCCGACGCCTTCCTGGAGCGCTTCGCCGCCCGCACCAAGGCCATGCGGCTCGGCAACTCCCTCGCCTACGGCGCCGACATGGGCTCGCTGGTGGGCGAGCGGCAGCTGAAGACCGTGGAACGGCATGTGGAGGAGGCCGTGGCGAAGGGCGCGAGGCTCGTCGCGGGCGGGGTGGCCCGGCCGGACATCGGCCCGTACTTCTTCGAGCCCACCATCCTCGACGGCGTCGAGGACTCCATGTCCGTCTGCGAGGAGGAGACCTTCGGCCCGGTCGTCTCCATCTACCGCTTCTCCTCCGACGACGAGGCCGTCGAGCGCGCCAACGCCACACCGTACGGCCTCAACGCGTCGGTCTGGACGACCAGCGCCCGGCGCGGCCGCGAGGTCGCCGCCCGCCTGCGCACCGGCACGGTCAACGTCAACGAGGGTTACGCGCCCGCCTACGGAAGCGTCCAGTCCCCGATGGGCGGCATGAAGGACTCCGGTCTCGGCCGCCGGCACGGCTCCGAGGGCATCCTCAAGTACACCGAGGCCCAGACCGTGGCCCAGCAGCGACTGCTGCCGATGGCGCCGTCGCTGGGGATGGACGACGCGAAGTACGCGGCGTTCATGAGCCGGAGCCTGAAGCTGATGAAGGCGTTCCGCTTCAAGTAGGAACACCCGTCAGGAACACCCGTTCTCAACGAGGAGAGCACGTGTCACAGGACACCTATGACTACGACGTGATCGTCGTCGGCTCCGGCTTCGGCGGTTCCGTCACCGCCCTTCGCCTCACGGAAAAGGGCTACCGCGTAGGTGTCCTGGAAGCCGGCCGCCGCTTCACCCGCGAAACCCTCCCCAAGAACTCCTGGGACCTCAAGAACTACCTCTGGGCCCCGAAACTCGGCCTGTACGGCATCCAGCGGATCCATCTGCTGGGCAACGTGATGGTGCTGGCCGGCGCGGGCGTGGGCGGCGGCTCGCTGAACTACGCCAACACCCTCTACGTACCGCCGAAGGCCTTCTTCGAGGATCCGCAGTGGAAGGACATCACCGACTGGCAGGAGGAGCTGAAGCCGTACTACGACCAGGCCCAGCGCATGCTCGGTGTCCGGCTGAACCCGACCATGACGCCGTCCGACGTGCACCTGAAGGCGGCGGCCCAGCGGATGGGCGTCGGCGACACCTTCCATCTCGCCCCGGTCGGCGTGTTCTTCGGCGACGGCAAGGACGCCGACGGCACGGCGAAGGCGGGCCCGGGGGAGCCGGTGGCGGACCCGTACTTCGGCGGGGCGGGCCCGGAGCGCAGGGCGTGCACCGAGTGCGGTGAGTGCATGACCGGCTGCCGGCACGGCGCGAAGAACACCCTCAACGAGAACTACCTGCACCTCGCCCAGCAGGCGGGCGCGGTGGTCCACCCGCTGACGACGGTCGTGTCCGTCACGGACGACTCGCGCGGCGGCTACGCGGTGGCGACCCTGCCGACGGACCGGAAGAAGAAGGGCGAGGGCCGCCTCTTCACCGCCCGCAAGGTCGTCCTCGCGGCCGGCACCTACGGCACCCAGACCCTGCTGCACCGCATGAAGACGGGCGGTCAGCTGCCGTATCTGTCGAAGCGGCTGGGCGAGCTGACCCGCACCAACTCCGAGGCGCTGGTGGGCGCGCAGACCGACAACCGCCGCTACCGCAAGGCGCACGGCACGGGGAAGGCCGACTTCACCCAGGGTGTCGCCATCACGTCCTCGATCCACCCGGACGAGAACACCCACATCGAGCCGGTCCGCTACGGCAAGGGCTCCAACGCGATGGGCGGCCTGTCGATCCTCCAGGTGCCGTACGCCGAGGGCTCCTCACGTGCGCTGGCCTGGCTGGCGAACGCGGCCCGGCACCCGCTCCTGGTCGCCCGCTCCCTGTCCAACCGCCGCTGGTCCGAGCGGACCATCATCGGCCTGGTCATGCAGTCGCTGGACAACTCGCTGACGACGTATCTGAAACCGGACGGCATCGGCAAGGGCCTGCTGACCGCACGCCAGGGCCACGGCGCCCCCAACCCCAAGCAGATCAAGGCCGCGACGGAGGCCGCGAGCGCGCTGGCCGCCGAGATCAACGGCTTCGCGGGCAGCAACGTCGGCGAGCTGATGGGCACCCCGCTGACCGCGCACTTCCTCGGCGGCTGCCCCATCGGCGACTCGGCGGAGACCGGCGTGATCGACCCGTACCACCGCCTCTACGGCCACCCCGGCATCTCGGTCGTGGACGGCGCCGCGGTCTCGGCGAACCTGGGCGTGAACCCCTCGCTGACGATCACCGCGCAGGCCGAGCGCGCGATGTCGTTCTGGCCCAACAAGGGCGAGGAGGATCCGCGTCCGGCGCCGGGAGCGGCGTACGAGCGGCTGAAGCCGGTGCGGCCCGGCTCCCCGGCGGTCCCGGAGGAGGCGTTCGGCGCCCTGCGCCTGCCGTTCCTGGGGATTCCGGCGGTGCCGAAGAAGCAATGACCCGGCGCATGCCGAAGGGGCCTGCGCCCCCCTCCTGGCGCAGGCCCCTTCGGCGGGGCGGGAACGACGGCCGCCGTTCCCGCCCGGCGTGTGTGACGCGCTTACGCGGCGGCGTCCGAACCGGCGCCCTTGCGGCGGCGGACGGCGAACACCGCTCCGGCGCCGACGACGACGGCGACACCGCCGACGAGACCGATGGTCGGCAGCATGGAGCTGGAACCGGTGTGCGCGAGGGTGCCGGTCGGCTCGATCTCGGTGGCACCGCCCTGCGGCTCCTTGCCGCCGGCCGGCTTCGTGCCCTTGCCGGGCTTGGCCTGACCCGGGTTCGGGTTGCTGCTGCCGGGCTTCAGCACGGTGAAGTCGTAGAAGCCGAACGCACTGTGCACGCAGTTCTTCTGCTGGTCGACGTAACCGCCGAAGCCCATGCTGAAGCCGTCGCCGGCCGGGGCCTGCGCGGTGATGTCGACCCGCAGCTTGATGCCGACCTTCTCCTTGGGACCGAGCGGCGTCGTGCCGAAGTAGAGGCCGTTGCCGACCTCGTCGGCCATGGACTCCCAGGCCTTGGTCTTGGGGTTGAAGTACTCCAGCTTGGCGTAGGTGCTCAGCCAGTCCTTCTCGTTGTCGCTCGCCGTGTCGTTGTCGACGGTCGCGAGCCACTGCACGGTGCCGAGCGACTGGTCGCTGTGGTTGGCGGCCGTCATCGTGAAGTAGTGCCAGCCGCTGCCCGCGACGATCTTGCCGGGCAGGCCGGAGATGTCGATGCTCAGCTGCGAGTCGGGGTCGACCATGTTGCCGTCGACCGGGCAGTCGCTGGGCTCGGCGGTGGGCGCGGCGCTCTGGGTCGGCGAGGCCGACGCGGACGTGCTCGCGCTGCCGCTCGGCGAGGCCGAGGCGGACGTGCTCGCACTGTCGCTCGGGGTGGCCGAGGAGGACTCGGAGGCGGAGTCCGAGGGAGAGACCGAGTCGGTGGGCGAGCTGCTGTCGTCGGCCGTGGGGGAGGACGAGTCGCTGGGCGAGCTGCTCACGGACGCGGTCGGGGACTCGTCCGCGAACGCAGCAGGGGCGGAGAGCAGGGCGATCGGGGCTATGACCGCCGTCGCGGCCGCGGTGACCATGGCGCGGCGAAGCTTCATGAAGACCTCTGTAGGACAAGCATGCTGCGTCGCGGCAGCACGAGATGGAGGCCTCCGCGTGTGGGGCGCGGGCGTGGCCGTTCGGTTTGCGTAAGGGAGACCTGTGGCCGGCGTGAAGGGTTGTACTTGCCCTGCGCTTTACCTATGTGATGCGGATCACATCCCGGAACGCGTCCCGCCCGGATGCCGTCGCGGCCGTCGACGGCTCGGGCGTGCGGGTTCGTGCGGGCAGCGCGAAGGGCCCCGCGGCGGGGATGAGGCCGCGGGGCCCTTCCGAGTCTTTGACGGCCGGACGGTGCGGCAGTGCCGTCGCCTGCGCGGGGACGTGGGGCTTCTACGCATCGTGCTGGACGGGCAAGGCATCCGCAGTCGTTGGACCCGGCACTGGTGCACTTGTGCAGTTTTCCGCCGACCGGCTCCGGGCGTCCCCGGAGCCGGTCGTTCTCTTGGGTGACCGGGCTGCTGTCCCCTGCCGTCCGGTCACTTCCCCGGAGCGAGGTCCCACGGCGTACGGCACGACCCGTACGCCTCATCGCTCCAGCGAGCCACGCGTGGTTTCTGTCGGGCCCGCCCCTGGCTGGCACGGACACCCCGCTCAACGAAGCGGTGCGCGCGCCGGTCACGCGCCGTACGGGTGAGACGGTGATCGAACTCAGATGCGACCCCGAGACAGCTCCAGCAGTGTCATCGCGAGGGAGGTGCCGGGCTTGCCGAGGGCCTCGCGGTAGCGGCCGAGGATCTCCATCTCGCGGGACAGGTGCACCCGCCGCCCGCCGGAGGCGATCCGGGTCTGCTGCACGACGGCGGAGACGGCCATCCGCTCCTGGATGAGGCCGATGATCCGGTCGTCGAGCACGTCGATGCGCTCGCGGGCGTCGGCGATCGTCTGCTCGGGGGTGTCGGTGATGGACTGCTCGGGGGCGGTCGTCTCGGTGCCGGTGGCGGTCATGTCGGGGCTCCTCGGGAGGTGTCGCTGGGATCGAGGGGAGGCGGGTGCCCCGGAACGACAGGACCCGGAAAACGACAGGCGCCCCGGGCCTTGTCGGCCCGGGGCGCCTGGGAAGTCGCTTGGCGTTCGCTCAAGCAGCACGACCATGGCAGCCGGCGGGCCGGATGCCATAGGTAAAGAGGAAGGTCGAGTGCGCGAGCATGCGTGCAGTATGCCACGTCGTCTCCTGGAGAGGGCTCCCGGCCGCCCCGTTAGAATCGGGAGCACAGACCCCCGCCCGACCACCAGAAGGCACCCCGTGTCATCAGCGAACCCCGCTGCCACCGCCCCCGACACCGTCCTGGTCGTCGACTTCGGCGCGCAGTACGCCCAGCTCATCGCCCGTCGCGTCCGCGAGGCGCGGGTCTACAGCGAGATCGTGCCGAGCACCATGCCGGTCCAGGAGATGCTCGCCAAGAACCCCGCGGCGATCATCCTCTCCGGCGGCCCCTCCTCGGTGTACGAGGAGGGCGCCCCGCGCCTCGGCCGCGAGCTGTTCGAGGCCGGCGTCCCCGTCTTCGGCATGTGCTACGGCTTCCAGCTGATGGCGCAGGTCCTCGGCGGCACCGTCGACAACACCGGCGCCCGCGAGTACGGCCGTACCGACCTGCACGTCTCCAAGAACTCCTCCACCCTCTTCGAGGGCACCCCGGCCGAGCAGCACGTGTGGATGTCGCACGGCGACGCCTGCTCCGCCGCCCCCGAGGGCTTCACCGTGACCGCGTCCACGGACGTCGTCCCGGTCGCCGCGTTCGAGAACGACGACAAGAAGCTCTACGGCGTCCAGTACCACCCCGAGGTCATGCACTCCACGCACGGCCAGCAGGTGCTGGAGCACTTCCTGTACCGCGGCGCGGGCCTCACCCCGTCCTGGACGACCGGCAACGTGATCGAGGAGCAGGTCGCCGCGATCCGCGAGCAGGTCGGCGACAAGCGCGCGATCTGCGGCCTGTCCGGCGGCGTGGACTCCGCCGTCGCCGCCGCCCTCGTGGCACGCGCCATCGGCGACCAGCTGACCTGCGTGTACGTCGACCACGGTCTGATGCGCAAGGGCGAGACCGAGCAGGTCGAGAAGGACTTCGTGGCCGCGACCGGCGTCAAGCTGGTCGTCGTCGACGCCGAGGAGCGCTTCCTCACCGCGCTGAAGGGCGTCTCGGAGCCCGAGGAGAAGCGCAAGATCATCGGCCGTGAGTTCATCCGCGTCTTCGAGCAGGCGCAGGCCGAGATCATCGCCGACGAGGGTCCGGCGGTCGAGTTCCTCGTCCAGGGCACGCTCTACCCCGACGTGGTCGAGTCCGGCGGCGGCACCGGCACCGCCAACATCAAGTCGCACCACAACGTCGGCGGCCTCCCCGAGGACCTTGAGTTCCAGCTGATCGAGCCGCTGCGCAAGCTGTTCAAGGACGAGGTCCGGATGGTCGGCCAGGAGCTGGGCCTGCCGGAGGAGATCGTCCAGCGCCAGCCGTTCCCGGGCCCGGGGCTCGGCATCCGCATCGTCGGCGAGGTGACGAAGGACCGCCTGGACCTCCTGCGCGAGGCCGACGCCATCGCCCGCGAGGAGCTGACCGCGGCCGGCCTCGACCGGGACATCTGGCAGTGCCCGGTGGTCCTGCTCGCCGACGTCCGCAGCGTGGGCGTACAGGGCGACGGCCGCACTTACGGCCACCCGATCGTGCTGCGCCCGGTGTCCTCCGAGGACGCCATGACCGCCGACTGGTCCCGGCTGCCGTACGACGTCCTCGCCCGCATCTCGACCCGCATCACCAACGAGGTCCGGGACGTCAACCGCGTCGTCCTCGACGTGACCAGCAAGCCGCCGGGCACGATCGAGTGGGAGTGACCCTCTCGGCCCCTGCGTGCACTTGATCGTGCGCAGGGGCGCACCGGGCGTCCGGACCTGGACGACCGGATACCGGTCGTCCCGGACGTAGGTCCGCAGGACCTCCGTCAGCTCGGTACGGAAGAGGTGGAACGGCTACGGCGGTTCCGCCTCTTTCGCGTTACCGGCTTTGGACAATCCCTGTCGTGTATTCGCTGCGTACGTCATCTTTACAAAACACCTCTGCCCTTTTGCGCTGACCGACGGTAACTTCCGGCCCGTACCGCAATTCCAGTGCTGGAGGACCTATGCACGGGCCGACCCCGCCCCTGCCGCTGCCGACCGACCAGCTGCAGTTCGCCATGCCGCCGATGCACGACTCCGTCGAGGACGAGCGGCGGCACCGCAAGGAGCGGCTCGCCGGAGCCCTGCGGATCTTCGGACGGGCCGGGCTGGAGGACGGGGTCTCCGGGCACATCACCGCACGCGACCCGGAGTTCACCGACTGCTTCTGGGTCAACCCCTTCGGCATGCCGTTCAAGCACGTCACCGTCGGCGACCTCGTCCTCGCCAACCAGGACGGTCAGGTCGTCGAGGGCCGCTACCACGTCAACCAGGCCGCTTTCACCGTCCACGTCCAGGTGCACGCCGCCCGCCCCGACGTCGTCGCCGTCGCCCACTGCCACTCCGTGCACGGCCGCGCCCTGGCCGCCCTCGGTGAGCTGATCGACCCGATCACCCAGGAGAGCTGCGCCTTCTACGAGGACGTGGCGCTCTACGACTCCTACAGCGGCGTCACCGTCGACGCCGAAGAAGGCCGCCGTATCGCCACCGCCCTCGGCTCCCGCAAGGCACTCGTGCTGCGCAATCACGGGCTGCTCACCGTCGGCGACTCGGTGGACGCGGCGGCCTGGTGGTTCCTGTCCATGGAGCGGTCCTGCCAGGTGCAGCTGATGGCGAAGGCGGCCGGCCGCCCGGTCCTCATCGACCACAAACTGGCCGTCGCCACCCGCGAACAGCTCGGCACCGACCTGGTGGCCTGGATCAACTACCAGCCGCTGTGGCAGGACATCAGCCGCAGCGAGCCGGACCTGCTCAGCCGAACTCCCTGAGCACCACCGCCTTCGTCCGCGCGAACTCCTCGTCCGTGAGCACCCCGTCCCGGTGCAGCTCGCCCAACTCCCGCAGCCGGCGCAGCAGTACGTCATGGTGGTCGGCCTGCTCCGGTACGACCGCCCGCCGGCCGCCGGCGCTTGTGCCGTCGCCGGTGCCGGCCGCGCGGGTGGAGGGATGTGGCAGCCGGGCGGTGACGGCCGCCGCGACCAGTGCGGTCAGCAGATCCCGCCGCACACTGCCCCACAGGTCCAGGGTGTAGGGGTCCCGCTCGGGCGGCAGCTTGGAGAACGCTGTCTCCGGGGTCACGAACCGCAGGAACCCGTCCTCGTACCCGGAATTGGGCAGCCACTCCACCTGCACCAGATCGCCCAGGCCGATGATCCGCGGGCCGGTCGCGCGCTTGACCCGGTCGGAGGTGTCGGACCAGTCGATGCGCACCTGGCCGCCGTCGAAGGACACCGTGCCGTCGGAGGACCGCACCGACACCGGCACCGGTGGCCCCGGCAGCAGATAGCCCGTCGTGGGCTCCTTGGGGATCCGGTCGAGCAGCAGCGCCTGACGGATCTCCCGCGCCACGTACTCCGCGGCCCCCGAGCGGTCCGCGTCCACCGTCAGCCGGTAGGGGTCCGCCGGGTCCGGCAGCCGGCCGCCCGTCGCCTGGAGCAGGGGGTCGGCGCCCTCGCGCAGCCGCATCCGCAGCCGGCCACGCCCCCGCTCGGGTCCGTAGCCGACGTCCGCCACCGCCTCCAGGGGCACGGAGATCTCCCCGTACGTCTGCCGGAACAGCGGTACGCAGCGGTGCAGTCCCGGAGTGATCCGGATCGTGCTGCCGTCGAAGGCCCAGGTCCCGTCCCGCGCGATGATCTCGGCCATACGGAAATTCTCCCAGCCGGGTCAACACGCCGGCCCCCGCTTCACCCGCCGCGACCCGGCCCGACGAGCCCGGACGGCCTGCCGTAGGGCACAATTCGCTGACGACACAGGGGAGTTGCGCGGCAACGGAACGGTCCACCGAGGGGTCGCAGGCCGTGTCAGAAGGTCGTGGGGAAGGCGGGCGTCCGGCGTGGCGGTGCAGGAGGCGAGAGAGGACACGGGTGCCGACGGGCCCCACGAGGGCGGCTGCACCTGCGGGGACTGTCCGCACGGCGCCCGCGAGGGGCACCGGCGGGCCGTCGCCGCATTCCTGCGCCGGCGCGACGAGTTCGCGGCCGGACAGGGGCTGCCGGCGGCCGTGGCGCATTCGGCCTCGGCGTCCCGCCAGTGGATCTCCGAGGAGCTGACCCAGCGGGCGGAGGCCGTCGCCGAGTGCGGCCGGGCCGAGGGCGAGGCATGGCTCGCCGGGCTGTGGCCGCGCACGATGGCCGTGGTGTGGGGCGCGGTCGTCGTCCTGCTGCTCGGCGAGGCGCTCACCGCGATCGGTGCGGGCTGGACCGCCGCCCGCACCGCGGCCCTGATCGCCGCGCTCGTCGTCGCGGGCGCCCTGACCGCTGCCGGCCGGCTGCACCGGGCTCGCGGCGGGGCACTCGCCCCGGTGATCGGTGAGGACAACCGGATGTCCACCTCCCGCACCGTGGCCGCCGGCTGGGTGCTGTTCGTGGGCTACGCCGTCCTGCTGCTGGCCACCCGCCTGGCCGCCGCCTCCAGCCACGCCGAACGGGACGCGCTGATCTCGGGACTCGACCTCGCGCGCGGCACGGGCGTGGTGACCGTCCTCGCCGTGGTGTGCGGCATCGCCGTCCTGGTCCGCCGGGTGGTGGGCCTGCGCATCCTCGCCCAGCGGCTGCAGAAGGTGGCAGCCCATCGGCCGCGCGCCGCCGACCTGCTCACCGACGACTCCGGCCGGGGCGACTTCACCGACATCCAGTACGTCGCCGTCAGCGCCGTCGCCCTGGTGTTCGCGGCCGTCCGGCTCGCCCGCTGCCCCGGCCAACTGCCCGACCTGCCCTGGGGACTGGGCGTGATCGTGCTGATCTCGGCCGCCACCTACCTGGCCGGCAAGTACGCCGAGGGCGGCCGCCCGGTCGTCCTCTCCGTGGTCCGCGCCCGTGAACCCGGCGACCTGGACGGGCCGATCCGCACCGGCGACGACATCGAGATCCGCGGCGCCGGCTTCGTCCCGCCCGGCGCCCGCACCGCCGATCGGCTCGCCCGCATGGTGGTCCGCATCGGCACCGTCGATGTCCACGTACCCCTGGTCCCCGTCACCGGCGGCTTCCGCAACCCCACCGACACCGTCCTGACCGTTCCCGTCCCGGCCGAGGTCGAGCCCGGCGCGGTGGAGGTGCAGGTGGTCACCGCGGCCGGCGTGGCGACCAACCGGTACACGGTCCAGGTGACGGAATGAGAGATGCGGGAGCCGGAAGAGCGGGAGGAACCGGGCCGGACGGAGAAGATGGGCGAGCCGCGGCAGAAGGCCGTGACGTGACAGAAGGGCGAGCAGCAGGGCGATGAGCGAGAGCGTCCTGTCGGTGATACCGACCGACCCGCACTGGCAGCCGGCCACCGAACCGGGGCAGCGCGCCGCCGCCCTGGTCCTGGAACTGGTCTCGGGCGCCCCCGACGACCCGCACGCCGACCCCGACGCCGTCGAACTGGACGTCGGCTGGCACGAGGCGATCACCGCCGTCGACTGCGGCTCGAACCTGGTGGGCATCGGCTGCCCGCGGTGCGGCGGCCCCATCGACCCCGACTGGTACCGGGACCTGCTGGAGGCGTACGCCGAGCAGGGTGACGGCCTGCCCACCCTCGACATCACCACTCCCTGCTGCACCACCGACACCTCCTTGGACCGGTTGGACTACGACTGGCCGTGCGGCTTCGCCCGCTTCGAGATCGCCGCCTGGAACCCACAGCGCTTCTTGCTCACCCCCGAGGAACTGATCGCCGTGGGCCGGATCCTCGGGCACCCGGTGCGCCAGATCCTGGCCCGGATCTGACCCGCCCGTCGCTCGTACGCCCGCCCGAATTCCGGAAAAACATCCGGGAGGGGATTGAACGGGCCCCGCTCGTCGTACGTATCGTCGAAGTGAGGGTGGGACGGCGGGTGAGAGGCGGCTGGCGACGATGACTCACGGCATTCGGACAGACACGCACATGAATCGGCTCAACGGCCTCCGTGGCTGGCGGGACACCGCCACCCACTACGCCCTGCTCCCGCTCCGCGTCTTCCTCGGCGTCACCCTCATCTACGCGGGCCTGGACAAACTCACCGACAGCGCCTTCATGAAGTCCAGCGGCGCCGGGTCGATCGGCGACACCATGCGGGCGGCCCGCGACTCCGCCGGCATCCCGGCCCTGGTCGACCTGGCCCTGAAGAGCCCGGTCGGCTTCGGCTACGCCATCGCCTTCGGTGAACTGGCCGTCGGTATCGGCACCCTGCTCGGCCTGCTCGCCCGGCTGGCCGCGCTCGGCGGCGCGCTGATCTCGTTCAGCTTCTGGATGACCGTGAGCTGGTCGTCGACCCCCTACTACTACGGCAACGACCTCGCCTACTTCATGGCCTGGATCCCCCTCATCCTCGCCGGCGCCCCCTACCTCTCCCTGGACGCGGCCTGGCGAGCCCGACGCCGACAGGGCGGCTACCGATAGCCAGGACCCTTGGCGGGCCGCCGAGGGCCACGAGGCTCCGGCCCGGCCGGCGACGGGCAACCGGCGCCGGCCGCTCCCCGACCACCGCTAGCCGTGCTCTGCGCCGCCCCGTCTGCGTATCGCCCGCGCCACGCTCCCTGTGACACCGGCCAGCAGGAGGCCGCCCACGACCAGCGGGACGATCGCGAACCACGGCGTTTCCCACAGGCCGCGCGCATCGCCCGCGTAGACCCCGCCGGCGGCGGTGAGGAAGAGCCCGGCGACCAGCCTCCCGGGCTGGAACTCATGACGCAGCACGGCTGACCTCCACCTGTCCCACACCGACCCCGAGCGTGAGGTCCAGCGTGCCGGCCTCCTTGGCGGCCGTGGCCGGCGCCAGCGTCACGGTCTTGTGCCTGCTCGGCTGCACGTCCACGTCCCTCCTGTTCTCCCCGGGCAACCGGATGTCGCCCACCCCCACGTCGATACTCATCCGCACGGTCGCGCCCGCCGGCACGATCACCTTCAGCTGTCCGGCGCCCACATGGGCGTGCGTCGCGACCGTCTGTCCCTTGGCCGGAGCCGCCCCGGTCAGATCCAGCGTGCCCCGCCCGGTACCGAGGTCGTAGCGCGGCTGCACCCGTGCCGTCGCCGCAGGCACCCAGGACGTGTCTCTCCAGTGGGTGGTGATGTCCTTGGGCATGGCCGACGCCCCGGCGAGCAGTGCCGCCGTGACGAGCGCCAGGAACACCGTCCCCGCCCCCGTGCGCCCCAGGAAGGCGCTGACCGCGACGCCGAGGCCGAACACCGCCAGCGCGCAGGCGAGACCGGTCTGGAGGCTGGTGCCCAACGGGTGTGTGTCCCAGGTGAGCCCCGTGCCCAGGCCGCCCGCCACCAGGGCGAGCAGGAAGACCCAGCCGCCGACCCAGCGCGGGCCGCGCGGTCTCGGGGGTGCGGCGGGCCGCGGCCGTATGGAGCCGGAGTGGGGCCACGGGAGGGCGACGCCGGCGTCGACGGCCGAGGTGAGATCCCGGTCGCGGGTGTCGCCGGGCCCCCACAGATAACCCGTGCCGCCGACGTGGGTGCCGTCCTTGACGATCGGGTCCCGCCACCACGACGGGTAGATGGTGGCGACCGGCGGAGCCTGCGCCTCCGGCGGAGCGTCGGCCGCGGCCTGCGCGGCTAGCGGGTCGGGGTCGGCCACGTCACGGCGCCGTGACCAGTACCCGGCGCCCGCGAGCAGCAGGGAGAGCACCACGGCGAAGGTCAGCACCCCGCCATTTCTCAGCATGGTCAGGAAGACACCGCAGCCGACCAGGGCGAACAGCACGGCGGCGAGCGCCAGACCGTCGACCCGGCCCGTCAGCAGCTTGCGCAGCTCGTTCTCCTCCTCGTCCTCGTACGGCACGAGGAGCCAGACGAAGCCGTAGAAGATCAGACCGATGCCGCCGGTCGCGGACAGCACGGCCAGAGTGATCCGGAAGATCACCGGGTCCATGTCCGTCTGTCGGCCCAGGCCCGCGCACACGCCTGCGATCATCTTGTGCCGGCGGTCGCGCCGGAACCGGTCAAAGGCCGCGGCGGGCTGCTGCTCCTGCTCTCTGCTCTGTTCCTCCTCCCGCTTCCCGGCGCGGGTGTCCGTACCGGCCGCTCCCGTCCGCTGTGTCGCGGCGGGCCCGGCATCCGTCGGTCCGTTGCCCGGGGCCGGGCGCGGGCCGGGGCCAGGTCCCGGACCCGTCGCGGCGTGCTCGTGATCCGTCATGCGTCCATGGTGACGGCCCGCCCGCCGCGACGGCAGTCGGGACGACCCTGGGCGAACCCTGAAATCGGCCCTGAGACGGGGCGGGGAAGCGTTCGACCGGCACTGAACCGCCGTCGCCCGCCGTTCCCCGACGCGGTCCCGCGGAAGATCAGGGGCGTCTCGGGGGCCGACCCTGATGCCTGGCCCCGCCGGCCATGTGACCATCATTGGCATGCCGGAAGCCGCAAGCCTGCCAGTCGACGACCCGCGGCCGCCGCGCAAGCTCTACCGCAGCAGCGACGGACGCTGGCTCGGTGGAGTGGCGCGGGGCCTCGCCGGGCATCTCGGGCTGCCCGTCGTCTGGGTGCGGCTCGCCTTCGTCGGCCTGTTCATGGCCCATGGGTTCGGAGCGCTGCTGTATGCGGCGTTCTGGTTCTTCGTGCCGCTCGGGATCGGCGGTGTCGGCGAACAGAAGCAGTCGCTCGTCGGCACCGAGACCGCCCCGGACGGCCGCCGCAGACTGGTGGCCCGGCGGCCGGACAAGGGTCAGCTCGTCGCGCTGCTCCTCATGGTCATCGTGTCCATGGTCTTCGTGAGCAGCGTGAACCTCGGTGGCGCGGCCAAGGTGTATCTGGTGCCCGCCGTCCTCGTCGCGGCCGGTGTCGCCCTGGTCTGGAGACAGGCGGACAACGCCCGCCGGGCCCGCTGGGTCGAGGTCGGCCGCCGGCGCCGTACGCTCACGCTGCTGCGCGCGGCCGGCGGTGTCCTGCTCGTCACGGCCGGTGTCTCCGCCATCTTCGTGCTCCAGGGCTCGGCCGCCCACCTCGGCGCGGTCCTCCAGGCTGCGCTCGCCGTCCTCGTCGGCATCACGCTGCTCGCCGGCCCCTACCTGGTCCGGATGACCCAGGACCTGTCCGAGGAACGCCTGATGCGCATCCGCGCCCAGGAGCGTGCCGAGGTCGCCGCCCATGTGCACGACTCCGTGCTGCACACCCTCACCCTGATCCAGCGCAACGCCGACAACGCGAACGAGGTGCGCCGCCTCGCCCGCGCCCAGGAGCGCGACCTGCGCACCTGGCTGTACAAGCCGGAGGGCACCGGCAAGGACGAGGCCGACGAGCCGGACACGGTCGCCGAGGCGGTGCGGCGCAACGCCGCCGAGGTGGAGGACAAGCACGGTGTGCCCATCGAGGTCGTCATCGTCGGCGACTGCCCGCTGGACGAGAGGACCCGGGCGCAGATGCAAGCCGCGCGTGAGGCGATGGTGAACGCCGCCAAGTACGGTGGCGAGGGCGGTGCCGTACAGGTCTACGCCGAAGTCGAGGGGAGGACGGTCTTCGTGTCCGTGCGCGACCGCGGCCCGGGCTTCGACCTCGACTCGATACCCGCCGACCGGATGGGTGTCAGAGAATCGATCATCGGCCGCATGGAGCGCAACGGCGGCACGGCCCGGCTGCGGGCGGTGCCGGGCGGCGGCACGGAGGTCGAGCTGGAGATGGAGAGGGCGGAGAAGACGTCATGAGCGACGCGACCGAGGCGAACGGCCCGGCGGGAGCCGGCGCGGGCGGACGGCACGTACGGGTCGTGCTCGTGGACGACCACAGGATGTTCCGCACCGGAGTTCAGGCCGAGATCGGCCAGACCGCCACGACCGGGGTCGAGGTGGTCGGCGAGGCCGCGGACGTCGACCAGGCGGTCACGGTCATCACGGCGACCCGGCCCGAGGTGGTTCTGCTCGACGTCCATCTGCCGGGTGGCGGCGGGGTCGAAGTGCTGCGCCGGTGCGCGGCGTTGATGGCGGACGCCGAGCAGCCGGTCCGCTTCCTCGCACTGTCTGTGTCCGACGCGGCGGAGGACGTGATCGGGGTGATCCGCGGCGGCGCCCGCGGGTATGTCACCAAGACCATCACCGGCACCGACCTGGTCGACTCGATCTTCCGGGTCCAGGAGGGCGACGCGGTCTTCTCCCCGCGGCTTGCCGGGTTCGTTCTGGACGCCTTCGCCTCCACCGACGCCCCGCCCGTGGACGAGGATCTGGACCGCCTCACCCAGCGCGAGCGCGAGGTGCTGCGGCTGATCGCCCGTGGCTACGCCTACAAGGAGATCGCCAAGCAGCTGTTCATCTCGGTGAAGACGGTCGAGTCCCATGTCTCGGCGGTCCTGCGCAAGCTCCAGCTGTCCAACCGTCACGAACTGACCCGCTGGGCGACGGCCCGCCGCCTGGTCTGACCTCGCCTTCACGCGACGCGGGTGGCCCCCGCGAAGGGCATCTCGTCGACCGGGGCCAGCCGGACCGGTGCCGAGGGGTTCGGGGCGTGGATCATCTGGCCGCCGCCGACGTAGATGCCGACGTGGCTGACGCCGGAGTAGAAGAACACCAGGTCCCCGGGCTGCAGTTCGGAGCGGGAGACGCGCCGGCCCGCGTCGATCTGGGCGTAGGTGGTGCGGGGCAGGGAGATGCCCGCGGAGCGGTAGGCGGCTTGGACCAGCCCCGAGCAGTCGAAGGAGTTCGGCCCGGCCGCGCCCCACACATAGGGGCTGCCGAGCTTGGCGTAGGCGTAGGCGACGGCCGCCGCAGCGCGGCTGTCGGGCGCCGTGACGGAGCCGGGCCCGGATCCGGCCTGCGCCAGGGCCTGCCGGGCATCTGCGGCCGACCGGGAGGCGCGCCCCGGTGCGCTGCCGTCGTCACCGGTGACCTGGGCGCGCTGCTGCGGGGTGAGCCGCGCCAGCAGCCGCCGGGCCTCGGCCAGCTTGTCCGTGACGGTCTTCTTCTGCCGGCTCAGCTCGGCCTGCCGGGAGCGCAGCGACGCCAGCTGGACGCGGGCGGCTCCGCGCAACTGCTCGATCTCCCGGAGTTGTTCGCGCACCCGCGACACGGCGGCGGCCTGCCGGTCGCCGGCCCGCTCGGCGAAGGCGGCGTCGTCCAGATACCGGTCGGGGTCGTTGGACAGGGCCAGTTGCCAGGCGGGGGCGAAGCCGCCGTCGCGGTACTGCGCGGAGGCGAACGAACCCAGCGCGTCCCGGGCCGAGTTGAGCTTGGCCTGCCTGCGGGCCGTCTCGTCGTGCAGCGCGTTGAGCCGCCGCTGGGCCGCGTCCGCCTGCTCCTTGGCGCCGTCGTACTTCTCGGTCGCCGCCTCGGCCTGCTGGTAGAGCTTGTCCACCTGGGCCTTCACCTGTGCCGGTGTCAGCTGCGGGTCGGCGTGTCCGGTCCCGTCGAACCCCGTCGCGGTGGCCGCGCCCGCCAGGGCGAGGGTGGCGGCCGTCCGGACCGTAGGGCCACCGATCGAGCGTTGCCGGGGCTTGCGATGCGCTGCCACCTGGACCGTCACGTCCTTCCGTACGACTCGACGACCGAGCGGGCGGTATGCCCGGCGGCGGCCCACACAGGGGGGAGCGGGCCGCCGCCGGACCCTTCTCGGCGGTGGAGAGGACGCTAGGCCGGAGTGTGACGAGCGGGTAACGGACTGTACGGAACTGGCGTCTACGGATCGAAACGTGACCTCATGTGACTGATCCGGCCGTCCAGGCTCGCCTCCTTCACACAGTGTGATGACCGATACGCGGGAAGCGGGACGGAAGGGGTGCCGGAGGTGTTATGGACCGCATAAATGCATGATCCATGCCGGCCGTGGCCGGGCCCGAGGACACGGGGCCGGTACGCCCCTGGTCGGGCGTGACGGCCCTCACCACTCGAACACCCCGGGAACGGCACCCTGCCGTCCTTGGGGCTGTTACCGACGAATTAGGCTCCGGCCCCATGGACGTACTCATCCATCTCTTCGTCGGCCTGCACATCATCGGCATCGCCGCGCTGCTCGGCGGTTTCCTCACCCAGATGAAGGCGATGGGGCAGGGCACGGCCCGCTTCGTCCCCGGGATGCTGCACGGTGCGCTGACCATGCTCGTCACCGGGGTGGCCCTCGTCGGCCTCAACCAGGCCGACGACCACCACGTGAACACCATCAAGATCGGTGTGAAGCTGGCCCTGCTGATCGTGATTCTCGGGCTGGTCTATGTGAAGCGCGACGAGGAGAAGGTCGACAAGGGCGCCTTCGGGGTCGTCGGCCTGCTGACCATGACGAACATCTTCATCGCCGTCCTGTGGACCTGACCCGGTAGGGGTCAGCCCGGGCGGACCACGCTGTGGATGATCGATTCTCCGCCGTAGTACACCGACTCCTCACGGACGTACGCGCCCGGCTTCGGGGCGTGGATCATCATGCCGTTGCCGATGTAGAGGCCGACGTGGCTGATGTCGTCGTAGAAGAAGATCAGGTCCCCAGGGCGCGCGTCGGCCAGGGACACCGTGGTCCCGGCGTTGACCTGGTCGTACGTGGTGCGCGGGAGCGTGACGCCGGCGGCCTTCCAGGCGGCCTGGGTGAGGCCCGAGCAGTCGTAGGAGTCCGGCCCGGTGGCGCCCCACACGTACGGCTTGCCGATCTGGGCGCGGGCGAAGGCGATGGCCTTGGCGGCCTTCGTGTCGTACGAGCCGGAGGATCCGGAAGAGGCGGAGGACCCGGAAGAGGCGGAGGACCCGGAAGAGGCGGAGCCGGTCGGGCTGGATGAGCCGGACGAGCTGGACGAGGTGCTCTTCTGCTGGGCCTCGGCCTGCTGCTTCGCCAGCTCGGCCGCCTTGCGCGCCGCCTCCTGCTGCTTCTCCCGCTCGATGGCGGCCAGCCGCGCCTTCTCCTGGGCCGTCAGCTGCGACAGCAGCTCGCGCGCGGAGGCGAGCTTCTGCTGGACGGTGGACTTGGCGGTCTGCAGCTCGTGCTGCGACTCGGTCAGCGTCTGCAGGCTCTGCGCGGCCTCCCGCCGCTTCTTCATGGTCGCGGCCTGCTCGCCGATGTAGGCGTCGACGGCGCTCTTCTCGCGCGTGGTCAGCCGGCTCATCAGCTGGGTCTGGTCGAAGTAGTCCTGCGGGTTGTCCGCGAGGAGGAAGGTGGCCGTGTCGGGGGCGGCGGCGCCGGTCCGGTACTGGGCCGCGGCGAAGGAGCCCAGCTCGTCGCGGGCCTTGTTGAGGCGGGCGGTGCGGCGGGCGACCTCGTCCCGGAGCGCGTCGACCCGCCCGCGCTGCTTGCCGGTGCGCTCCGTGGCCGCGTCGTACTTCTCGGTCGCCGACTCCGCCTGCCGGTAGAGGTCGTCGACCTTCTTCTCCACCTCCTCCAGGCTCGGCCGGGCGTGGGCCGTACCGGGGGCGGCCTCGGCCGTCTGGGACAGCATGGTTATGGAGGTGAGGGCGGCGGTGGCGAGGGCCGGGGTGCGCAGACCCGCTCCGGTGGTCCCGCCGGGACGCGACTTGCGGTGCGACGCCAAGGGAGGCGACTCCTTCCAGTGGGCCGCCTACCGGGTTAGCTGTCGGGTTCGGGCGGAGGTTCGGAAGGGTTGCCCTACGGCGTCGTCCCGGACGGGAGTCGGCCGATTCACCCCGGAGATTCGGTGGGTCCCCGGCTCCGGGCCCCCTTACGGGAGGCGCCGGACTCGGCGGGGGCCGCGCACGCGACCCGACGGCAACCTAGCCAACTCGTGTGACTGGTGTGAAGGTTGGTGCGTGATATGTCCGATACATTTTCGTGATCCGGGGCCGGGATCACGTTCACGTCATCGGGTGATTCCGCTGCGTGAGGGGGTTCGCCGCTCTGCTCGCGGGACCTTCTTCCCGAGACGGCGACCGGTTGTCGGTGGGGCGCCCTAGACTCGGAGAGCGATGAGCAGCCTCTTTGACGACAGCTTCCTGGCGGACCTCCAGCCCCCGCGCGGGCACGAGGAGGAACCCCCGCCGCCGCCCGAGGACGATCACGCTCCGGAGCCGCTTCCGGACGATCTGTTCGGCGGGAAGTTCGACGCGCCGCCGGACCGGGACGCCTACTACCGCGACGGCGCCCCGCGCCCCGCGCTGGACGCGGCGGCACTCCTGGAGGGGCTGAACGACAACCAGCGCGCCGCGGTCGTGCACGCCGGCTCCCCGCTGCTCATCGTCGCCGGCGCCGGCTCCGGCAAGACCCGCGTGCTCACCCACCGCATCGCCCACCTGCTCGCCGAGCGGCACGTGCACCCGGGTCAGATCCTCGCGATCACCTTCACCAACAAGGCCGCGGGCGAGATGAAGGAGCGCGTCGAGCAGCTCGTCGGCCCGCGCGCCAACGCGATGTGGGTCATGACCTTCCACAGCGCGTGCGTGCGCATCCTGCGCCGCGAGAGCAAGAAGCTCGGCTTCACGTCGTCGTTCTCGATCTACGACGCCGCCGACAGCAAGCGCCTGATGGCCCTGGTCTGCCGTGACCTGGACCTCGACCCCAAGCGCTTCCCGCCCAAGTCCTTCAGCGCCAAGATCAGCAACCTCAAGAACGAGCTGATCGACGAGGAGGACTTCGCCGCGCAAGCCGCCGACGGCTTCGAGAAGACCCTCGCGCAGGCCTACGCGCTCTACCAGTCGCGGCTGCGCGAGGCCAACGCCCTCGACTTCGACGACCTGATCATGACGACGGTCAACCTGCTGCGCGCCTTCCCGGACGTCGCCGAGCACTACCGCCGCCGCTTCCGGCACGTCCTGGTCGACGAGTACCAGGACACCAACCACGCCCAGTACGCGCTCGTCCGCGAACTCGTCGGCACCGGCACCCACGACGAGGACGCTCCGCCGAGCGAGCACGACCTCCCGCCCGCCGAGCTGTGCGTGGTCGGTGACGCAGACCAGTCGATCTACGCCTTCCGGGGCGCGACGATCCGCAACATCCTCCAGTTCGAGGAGGACTACCCGGACGCGACGACGATCCTGCTGGAGCAGAACTACCGCTCCACGCAGACCATTCTGAGCGCCGCCAACGCGGTCATCGAGCGCAATGAGTCGCGCCGCCCGAAGAACCTGTGGACCAACGCGGGCCAGGGCGCGCAGATCACCGGCTATGTCGCCGACACCGAGCACGACGAGGCGCAGTTCGTCGCCGACGAGATAGACCGCCTGGTCGACGCGGGCCAGGCCAAGGCGGGCGACGTCGCCGTCTTCTACCGCACCAACGCCCAGTCCCGTGTCTTCGAAGAGGTCTTCATCCGCGTCGGCCTGCCCTACAAGGTCGTCGGCGGGGTCCGCTTCTACGAGCGCAAGGAGGTCCGGGACGTCCTCGCCTACCTGCGCGTTCTCGCCAACCCCGAGGACTCGGTGCCCCTGCGCCGCATCCTCAACGTGCCCAAGCGGGGCATCGGCGAGCGCGCCGAGGCGATGATCGATGCCCTCTCCCAGCGCGAGAAGATCAGCTTCCCGCAGGCGCTCAAGCGCGTGGACGAGGCGTACGGCATGGCCGCGCGCTCCACCAACGCGGTCAAGCGGTTCAACACGCTGATGGAGGACCTGCGCACGATCGTGGAATCCGGCGCCGGACCGGCCACGGTCCTCGAAGCGGTCCTCGAACGCACCGGTTACCTTGCCGAGTTGCAGACCTCCACCGACCCACAGGACGAGACCCGCATCGAGAACCTCCAGGAACTCGCGGCTGTGGCCCTGGAGTTCGAGCAGGAGCGCGGCGAAGGCGCAGCGACATCAGGGGCTACCGCCCCGGGCGGTACGCTGGCCGACTTCCTGGAGCAGGTCGCGCTGGTCGCAGACTCCGACCAGATCCCCGACGAGGACGAGGAAGGCTCCGGCGTCATCACCCTGATGACCCTGCACACCGCCAAGGGCCTGGAGTTCCCCGTCGTCTTCCTGACCGGCATGGAGGACGGCGTCTTCCCGCACATGCGCTCCCTCGGCCAGACCAAGGAGCTGGAGGAGGAGCGGCGCCTGGCGTACGTCGGCATCACACGCGCGCGGGAGCGGCTGTATCTCACGCGCTCGGCGCTGCGCAGCGCCTGGGGCCAGCCGTCGTACAACCCGCCCTCCCGGTTCCTGGAGGAGATCCCGGCCGCCCACGTGGAGTGGAAGCGGACGGGCGTCGCGGCACCGATGTCCTCCGGCCCGGCCTCCGGGGTCGCGGCCTCGCCGTCCTCGTCCCGCTCGCGTTCATCGGCGGCGGGCGCGTCCGGGTTCGCCACGCGGCGTACGACGGACAAGCCGGCGGTGTCCCTCGCGGTCGGCGACCGGGTCACCCACGACCAGTTCGGGCTCGGCACGGTCGTCGCGGTGGCGGGCGCGGACGACAAGGCCCAGGCGACGATCGACTTCGGCGACGGCAAGCCGAAGCGGCTGCTGCTGCGGTACGCGCCGGTGGAGAAGCTGTAGGGAGTACGGGGAGCCCGGGGGCGCCGGCCCCCGGTTCCTCTGCGGGGTCCGGTTCCTCTGCGGGGTCCGGTTCCTACGTGGGGTCGAGTCCGTGGCTCCGCAGCCAGGGCAGCGGGTCCACGGCCGGCCCGCCCGCCGGGTGCACCTCGAAGTGCAGGTGCGGGCCCGTGGAGTTGCCGGAGTTGCCGGAGTAGGCGATCGGCTCGCCGGCCTTCACGGTCGTACCGGAGGCCACGCGGTAGCTGGACAGATGGCAGTACCAGGTCTGCGTGCCGTCCTTCGCCGTCACTATCAACATGTTGCCGTAGGCGCTGTTCCACTTGGTGGTGACGGTGCCGTCGGTGGCCGCCATCACCGTGGTGCCGTAGGAGACGGGGAAGTCGATGCCCGTGTGCACCGACATCCAGTTCACGCCCGCCTGGCCGAAGTAGGCGCTCAGCCCTTTCTGCGTGACCGGCAGTACGAACTTGGGGCGCAGCCGCTCCTTGAGCGCGGCCTCCGCGAGGGCCTTCTTCCGGTCCAGATCCTGCTGGTTCTTGAGGTCGATCCGCTCCTGCGTCCGGCTGGCCCGGTCGGCGAAGTCGTCGGCGCCGGCGGAGAGCGTCCTGAGCTGGCTGTCCAGCTTGCTGTTGGCGACCGACGGCTTGACCGCGTGCGCGTCCGAGGCGGAGGCGGTCGTGTCCTTGCCGCCGCCGTCCGTCAGCGCGCCGACCGAGGCGGCCGCGATCCCCGCGACGCCCATCACACAGGCCGAGGGCACGGCGACGGTCAGCAGCGCGGAGCGCTTGGCGGGCGTACGACGCCGGGAACGCGCCCCGCCCCGCGCGCCCGCGCGTGTTGTCGGCGTGACCTCTTCCTGGTCGTCCAACAGGACCGGCTCGGCGGGTGGTTCACCGGAACTGTCCGTGGCGTCCGCGTACGGTGCCTGGTCCTCGTACCCGCCGTGCGGGAAGGCCGCCGTGTCCGGCACTTCCGTGACCTGCTCGAACGTGGCGGTGGCCTGCTGGTCGAACGGTTCGGCAACCGGCTCGGGCGAGGGCGCCGCGGCCTGCCCGGCGGAGTTCCACTGCGTGGCGTCGTACGCGCCCGTCTCGAAGCCCTGGGTGCCCCACTCCCACTGCTGGGTCGGGTCGGCGCCGCCGGACTGATCGGGCTGCTGCCACAGGCTCGCGTCCCACTGGCCACTGACGTCGTGGCCCGTGGCCTGCGCGGGGACCGTCCAGGCGGTCGCGTCGTGGACACCGGAGTCGTAGGCGGCGTGGTGCTGGGCCGCGTACGCGTCGTAGTGCGGCGTCTGCCACTGCGCCGAGTCGTACGCGCCGGTGCTCTGCTCGCCGGGCATGCTGCCGAAGAGCGGGTCACCGTGGAAGGCGCTGGTGGTGTCGTGGCCGGGCGCAAAACCGGTGGCGTCGTAGCCGCCGTACGTGGTGAAGTCGCCGTAGGGGGCTTCATGGGTCCCGTACGGCGCGTGGTCGTAGCGCGTGGCGGAGGCGTCGGAAGCCGGGGCCGGGGTGGTCATGGTCCCCGACGGGTGACGGTCGTTCACCAACTTCTCTTTCGCCTCGACAACAGGGGCTGCCAGAGCAGTGCGGCGACTGTACCCGCCGGTACCTGGGCACGACAATCTTCGGCCAGTTTCGCGCCCGCCGGAAACGGGCATTCGGCGGTCTTTCGGGGGACGGCGGACAGGAGTTTGGCCGAGAGTTCGATGAGTGTTCGATGTGCGGAGGCTGTCGGCCGCCTGTACCGACACGTCGGCGTCAGCCGGTTCACCTCACCGTTGGTTCACGCCACCGTCAGACCGCCGGCGAGCGCGTCCCCGGGGTGCGCGGCGTCGAGGGCCTCGCGTATCCCGGCCGCGACCGCGGGGTGCACGGGCAGGGCGAGATGCCCGATGCCGGACACCTGGACGTTCAGCGTGTCGAGATCGGGGTGCTCCAGGCGGGCCGTCTCCACCGGATCCATGATGGAGTCCAGGTCGCTCCAGAAACTCACGAACCGCGTGCGGCAGCCGGGCGCGGGCCGGGCCAGTTCCTCGATCACCGATGAACCGGGCCGCATCTGGCGCACGATCGGATGGGCGTCGGCCAGCGGCACCACCCGGGTGCCCGCGTGCGGGGTGCCCAGCGTGACGAGCGTGCGCACCCGCAGATCACCGCCGAGACACTGCACGTAATAGCGGGCGATCAGGCCGCCGAGGCTGTGGCCCACGATGTCGACGCGGGGGCTGCCGGTGCGTTCGCAGATCTCCTCGATGTGCCGGCCGAGCAGCTCGGCCGCGGCGCGGACGTCGCAGGTCAGCGGGGAGTAGTTGAGCGACTCGACGCGCTGTCCGCCGTGCTGGGCGAGGCTGCGGCGCAGCAGTACGAACACCGAGCGGTTGTCGATGAAGCCGTGCAGCAGCACGACCGGCGGGCCGGACGGGACGGGCAGCCGGGCCGTGCCCTCCGCGGCGGGCAGGGCGGGGGAGCGGCGTTCCTGGGTGAAGCCCGTCGGATACAGCAGGAGGTGGCCGGCGAGGATCGCGGCCTCAAGAGCGGTCGCCTTGAGCAGCGCCATGGAGATTCCGGCGAGTCTTCCGGGCCACAGGCGCCGGTAGAACGGGAGGAAGAGTGGCAGTACTCCGGTGACCTTCATGGGCCGACCTCCTGTCGGCACGCCGGAGGACGGCTCGATCCCCCGTGTGCCCTCATGTCCCACCATGTGATTTCCCCCTCGCTGCGCACCGTAAAACTGCCGGTTGCGGGATGCTGGGGATAACGTTCGTTCACTTCGCGACGGTGGCGGAACGCGCCAAAAGTGCGGTACTTGTCGTTATGGACGGAAGCGATCGCTTCCGGGGTCGTCTGATGGAGGCAGTGATGGGTGTGGCAGCCGGTCCGATCCGTGTGGTGGTCGCCAAACCGGGACTCGACGGCCACGATCGCGGGGCCAAGGTCATCGCGCGCGCCCTGCGCGACGCCGGTATGGAGGTCATCTACACCGGGCTCCACCAGACACCGGAGCAGATCGTCGACACCGCCATCCAGGAGGACGCCGACGCGATCGGCCTGTCCATCCTCTCCGGCGCGCACAACACGCTGTTCGCCGCGGTGATCGACCTGCTCAAGGAGCGTGACGCCGCGGACATCCTCGTCTTCGGCGGCGGCATCATCCCGGACGAGGACATTCCGCCGCTGAAGGAGAAGGGCGTCGCGGAGATCTTCACGCCGGGTGCGACGACCGCGTCGATCGTGGAGTGGGTGCGGGAGAACGTGCGTCAGGCGGCTGCGTCGGGCAACTGAGCCGGCGGTTCGTTCCGGGAGGGGCCGCGGGTGGTGCCGGCCGGGGCCAACTCGCGGGCCATCTCCGCCCGCAACCGCAGCGTCGTGACCAGCCGCTGGAACGCCTCCGCCCAGTACCCCCCGGCGCCCGGCGCCGCGTCCTCCCGTTCGTCGGGTATCGCCAGCAGCGCCTCCAGCCGGCCGGCCTCCGCCGGGTCCAGACAGCGCTCCGCCAGCCCCATCACACCGCTGAAGCTCCACGGGTAACTGCCAGCGTCCCGCGCGATGTTGAGCGCGTCCACGACCGAGTGGCCGAGCGGCGCCGCCCACGGCACCGCGCACACCCCGAGCAGCTGGAACGCCTCCGACAGGCCGTGCGTCGCGATGAACCCCGCCACCCACGCGGCGCGCTCCACCGGTTCCAGGGCCGCCAGCAGCTTCGCGCGCTCGGCCAGGGACACCGCCCCCGGCCCGCCCGCCTCCGGTGCCGACGGCGAGCCGAGCAGCGCCCTCGACCACGCGGTGTCCCGCTGCCGCACCGCTGCCCGGCACCAGGCCGCGTGCAGTTCGCCCTGCCAGCCGTCCGCGACCGGCAGGGCAACGATCTCCAGTGCCGTACGCCCGCCGAGCCGCTCCGGCCAGGTGCCGAGCGGCGCGGCCTCCGCCAACTGCCCCAGCCACCATGAGCGTTCTCCTCTGCCCGCCGGAGGTGTCGCCACCACACCGTCGCGCTCCATGCTCGAATCGCACTGGAGCGGCGGCTCGACCACGATCGCCGACACGGGCGCCGTACGGTCGAGGGCCACACAGGCCGCGGCCCGTACGGCCATGCGCGCGGCGAGCGCGGAGTCCGGCAGCGCCGACAGCAGTTCCGCCGCCGTCGCCCGGACGTTGCGGCTGCGGTCGCCCAGCGCCTGCTCCAGGAACGGCTCGTCCCCGGCGGCGAGGCCCGTGCGCAGCGTGTCGAGGAACATCAGCCGGTCTTCCGCCCGCTCCTTGGCCCAGGTCGACGCCAGCAGCTCGCGCGCGACCGGGGGCCGCTCGGCGCGCAGCCCGCCCAGCAGGGCCACCCGTTCGGCGAACAGCCCCTCCTGCCACAGCCGCTCCACCGCCTCGGTGTCGTCGGCGCCGGGCAGCGTGGCGCCGCCGCCGGGAGCCGCGCGCAGGGCGAAGCGCCAGTCCGGGTTCAGCCGGGCCAGCCACAGTGCGCGCGGACCCGCGAACGCCAGCGCCGCCGGGCGCAGATCCGTACGCCCCCGGGCCGCGTCCAGCAGGGCGGGCAGCGCCTGCGGGGGTGCTGCGTACCCGTGCGCGGTGGCCGCCGCGAGCCACTGCGGGAGCAGCTCCATGAGGTCGGGTGCGCTGCCCCGGCGGCCGCCGCCCGCCGCGCCCGAGCGGTCGGCCAGCAGGGTGGCGAGTCTGCGGGCCGCCGCTGCGGGCAGCGCCGGGCGCGGGTCCTCGGGCGCCGGCTCCGGCCGCCGGGCCGCCCGCGCGGGCCGCAGCCCGGCACGCCGTCGTACGGTCGCCACGGCGGCCGCGTCCAGCAGCGCGAGCGGAGCCTCCCGCCCGGGCTGTGCGGTGGCCCACGGGCGCCGGTCGGTGCCGAGCAGGGCAGCGGTGACCAGGTCCTCCCAGGACTCCGCGGGAGCCGTGCCGGTCCGAGCGGTCGGGGTGGTCGGGGTGGTCGGGGTGATCGGGGTCCCGTTCATGTCATTCCCTTCCGCATGATCGCGGACGTCATGGCGTTGCCGGCATGCTGCTTCGGGCCCCGGGGAGGTTCGCCTCGGGCACTCCGGGGTGTTTCGAGTCCCCGGCCTGCCGGTTCGTTCAGCACAGCGGCACCGCCTCGTTCGTCCCCGGCGTCCAGGCCGTGAGCGGGGTGAAGCCGTGGTGGCCGCACTCGCCGAAGACCGTCACGGGGGTCCCGCCGGACAGGGCGACCAGTCGCCACAGACCGGGGCGGGAGCGGGCGGCCCGGGTCAGGGGCAGGGCTGTGTCCGTGCCGGCGTCGGCCAGCTGCCACGTCTCGCCGTCCGGGACCGGGATCACCTGCTCCAGCGTCACCGGGACCGAATCCAGCCAGGGATCGTCGCGCAGCGCGTCGCCGTACCGGGCCGCCGCCTCGGCCGTCGACACGCCCGGCGGGCGGAACCCGGCCGGCGCCGGCGGGGCGAACCGCTCGCCCAGTGCGGCCCGGGTCCGGCCGGCCCCCGGATGACCGGACAGCTCCGCGTCCAGCGCCAGGCCGACCGGCAGGGACAGCTCCGGTGCCCGGCCCGCCGCGCCGTACGACAGCAGCAGCCGGGTGCCGCCCGACTCCGCGCCGTACAGCCAGATCCGGCGGGTCGTCAGTTTCGTGTCCGCCGTGTCGTACTGGGCGAGGACCAGCCAGCGGTCGCGCACGGGCGGGCCGTCCGCCGGGGCGGGCAGGCCGAGCCGGGAGCGGACCGTGGCCGCAAGGGCGTCCGGCAGCGCGGCGCGGCGCAGCCAGCCCTGGTCGAGCAGATGCAGCAGCGCGCACTCCTCCAGAAGCCGGGCCGGCCAGCCCGCCCCGGACCCCGGTATCGCCCCCAACTCCCGCACCCGCGCCGCGAGTCCGGGTGCCTGGGCGTCGACCATGCGGGCCGCCGTCTCGTCCCACGCTCCGTACCCCGCCTGCTCGGCCGCGGCCAGACCGCCGCGCAGCAGGTCCGCGAGGCGCTGCTCCAGCTCCGTCGCCCCCGCGGTGACCCGCTCGGCCCGGCGCTCGGCCCGCCGCCGCGCCGCCTCTGGGTCGGCCGGCCCGGCCGCCGAACCCCCCTTGCCCGGGCCTGGTTCGCCCTCGGCCCGCTTACGTCTGCCCGCGAGCCACTGCTCCGCCCAGTCCGGCGGCTCGGCGGACACCGGCACCGCGCCGTCGCCGCCCGCCCACAGCAGAAGCAGCCCGAGCGCGTGCTTGCACGGGAACTTACGGCTCGGACAACTGCACGTGTACGCCGGTCCGGCGAGATCGACCGCCGTCTGGTACGGCCTGCTGCCGCTGCCCTTGCACAGCCCCCACACCGTCCCCTCTCCACTGCCCGCCTCGGACCACGGACCGGCCGTGCCGAGCTTGCTCCCCGCTGTGCGTGACGCGGCGTCAGGCGCCAGTGCCAGCACCTGGTCCGCGGTCCAGCGCACCCCCTGCTCAGTCATGCCTCCGACGGTAGGTCCCGCCACTGACAATCGCCCTGGAGCGGGCGTTTGTGCAGGTCAGAGCGATTGTCAGTGGCGTGGTGCACGGTTGATGGCAGATCCGAACCGGCCGAGCTGGAGGGGGCCTCAGCCATGACTGTGTCCGTGGAAGCGACGTCCGTGGAAGCGACGTCCGTGGAAGCGACGTCCGTCGGAGCGTCGTCCGGGGGAGCGTCGTCCGGGGGAGCGTCGTCCGTCGGAGCGAACGGGAGCCAGGGGGCGGCGCCGGTGCTGCGACCGCACGCCGAGCACGCCTTCGCCGCCGAACTCACCGCGCTCGCGCAGCAGGACGACCGCCCGCGTCCGGCCCGCTGGAAGCTGTCGCCGTGGGCGGTGGCGACGTATCTGCTCGGCGGCACCCTGCCGGACGGCACGGTGATCACACCCAAGTACGTGGGCCCGCGCCGCATCATCGAGGTCGCCGTCACCACGCTCGCCACCGACCGCGCCCTGCTCCTGCTCGGCGTTCCCGGCACCGCCAAGACCTGGGTCTCCGAACACCTCGCGGCCGCCGTCAGCGGCGACTCGACCCTGCTGGTCCAGGGCACGGCCGGCACCCCGGAGGAGGCGATCCGGTACGGCTGGAACTACGCGCGCCTGCTCGCGCACGGCCCGAGCCGCGACGCCCTCGTGCCCAGCCCCGTCATGCGCGCCATGGCCGAGGGGATGACGGCCCGCGTCGAGGAGCTGACCCGTATCCCCGCCGACGTGCAGGACACGCTGATCACGATCCTGTCCGAGAAGACGCTGCCGATACCGGAGCTGGGCGAAGAGGTCCAGGCGGTCCGCGGGTTCAACCTCATCGCCACCGCCAACGACCGGGACAGAGGCGTCAACGACCTCTCCAGCGCGCTGCGCCGCCGCTTCAACACCGTGGTGCTTCCGCTGCCGGAGAGCGCCGAGTCCGAGGTCGACATCGTCACGCGCCGGGTCGAACAGATCGGCCGCTCCCTCGACCTGCCGGCCGCGCCCGACGGCATCGAGGAGATCCGCCGTGTCGTGACCGTCTTCCGCGAGCTGCGCGACGGCGTCACCGCCGACGGCCGTACGAAGCTGAAGTCGCCCAGCGGCACCCTTTCCACCGCCGAGGCGATCTCCGTCGTCACGGGCGGCCTCGCCCTGTCCGCGCACTTCGGCGACGGCGTGCTGCGTCCGGGCGACATCGCCGCCGGCATCCTCGGCGCGGTCGTCCGCGACCCGGCGGCCGACCGGGTCGTCTGGCGGGAGTACCTGGAGACCGTCGTCCGCGAGCGCGAGGGCTGGACGGACTTCTACCGGGCCTGCCGGGAGGTGAGCGCATGACCGACACGAGCCGGCCGCTCCTGCTGGGCGTACGGCATCACGGGCCCGGTTCCGCGCGTGCGGTGCGGGCCGCGCTGGACGCCGCCCGCCCGGCCACCGTCCTGATCGAGGGCCCGCCCGAGGCCGATGCGCTGATCCCGCTGGCCGCCGACCCCGGTCTGCGGCCCCCGGTCGCCCTGCTGGCCCACGCCGTGGACGAGCCCGGCCGCTCGGCGTTCTGGCCGTTCGCCGAGTTCAGCCCCGAGTGGGTGGCGATCCGCTGGGCCCTGGAACACGGCGTCCCGGCTCGCTTCATCGACCTGCCGGCCACGCACACGCTCGCGTGGGAGGGGAGCGAGGGGCGGGCGGCGCCTCCCGACGGGCAGGAGCCGGGGAACGGGTACGGGCACGGGCCGGACACGGCCACTGGGACCGGTGCAGGTGCCGGTGTTGGTGTCGGTGAGCCTGGGGGCGGCGATGAGCCCGACGACGCCCGCGACCACCTCCGGATCGACCCGCTCGCCGTGCTCGCGGAGGCCGCCGGTTACGACGACCCCGAGCGGTGGTGGGAGGACGTCGTCGAGCACCGGGGCCCGGGGGAGTGCGACCCCTTCGCGCCGTTCGCCGCCCTGGAGGAGGCGATGGGCGCGCTGCGCGAGCGGTACGGCACCGGCGGGCACGCGCGGGACCTCGTGCGTGAGGCGCACATGAGGATCCAACTGCGTGCCGCACGCAAGGCGTTCGGAGATGAGGTGGCGGTGGTGTGCGGGGCCTGGCACGTGCCCGCGCTGCGTGAGCGCACCACCGTCGTCGCCGACCGGGGCCTGTTGAGGGGACTGCCCAAGGTCAAGGCGGACCTGACCTGGGTGCCCTGGACCCACCGCAGGCTCGCCCGGGCCGGCGGATACGGCGCGGGCATCGAGTCGCCCGGCTGGTACGCCCATCTGTTCCACGCCCCCGATCGGCCGGTGGAGCGGTGGCTGACCAAGGTGGCGGGGCTGCTGAGGGAGGAGGACCGGATCGTCTCCTCCGCCCATGTCATCGAGGCGGTCCGGCTCGCCGAGACCCTGGCGGCGCTGCGTGGCCGTCCGCTGCCCGGGCTCGGCGAGACCACCGACGCCGTGCGCGCGGTGATGGGCGACGGCTCGGATGTGCCGCTGGCGCTGGTGCACGACCGGCTGGTGGTCGGGGACGTGCTGGGGGAGGTGCCGGAGTCGGCCCCGGCCGTGCCGTTGCAGCGCGACCTGGCCCGGCAGCAGCGTTCCCTGCGGCTCAAACCGGAGGCGCTGGAGCGGGAGTTGGAGCTGGACCTGCGCGGGGACACCGACGCCGGCCGCAGCAGACTGCTGCACCGGCTGCGGCTGCTTGGCGTCGGCTGGGGCGAGCCGGCCCGGTCCCGGGGGAGTACGGGCACCTTTCGGGAGACGTGGCGATTGCGCTGGGAGCCGGAGCTGTCGGTGCGGGTCGCCGAGGCGGGGGTGTGGGGGACGACGGTGTGCGGCGCGGCGCAGGCCAAGGCGGAGGCGGACGCGGCGGCCGCGCGTGCCCTCGCCGATGTCACGGCGCTCGCCGAGCACTGTCTGCTCGCCGGGCTGCCGGACGCCTTGCCCGTCGTCATGCGGGCGCTCGCCGACCGGGCCGCGCTCGACACGGACGTCGGCCACCTCGCCCAGGCCCTGCCTGCCCTCGTCCGCTCCCTGCGCTACGGCGACGTGCGCGGCACCGACACCGGCGCGCTGGCCGGGGTCGCGGCGGGCCTCGCCGAGCGCATCTTCATCGGCCTGCCCCCCGCCTGCACCGCGCTCGACACGGACGCGGCGGAGGAGATGCGCGGCCATCTGGACGCCGTGCACGCGGCGGTGGGGTTGCTGGCGGAGACGCCGGTCGCGCCGAGCGCCGCGGGTGGTGAGGCCGGGAACGGTGAGGCGGGGAACGGTGGGGGGACTGGCGGTGGGACCGGCGCTTTCGGTGCCGGTGCGGGCGCCGGCGCCGGTTCCCGCGCCGGGTACGGCGATCTGCGGAGCCGTTGGCGGGCCGTGCTGCGGGCGCTGGCGTTGCGCGACACCGTGGCCGGTGTTCTGCGGGGGCGGGCGGTGCGGTTGTTGCTGGACGAGGGTGCGCTGGGGTCTGAGGAGGCGGCGCGGTTGATGGGGCTGGCCCTGTCGCCTGGGACGCCGCCCGCCGACGCGGCCGCCTGGATCGAGGGCTTCGTCGGCGGCGGGGGCGGGCTGTTGCTGGTCCACGACGAGCGACTGCTCGGCCTGGTCGACAGCTGGCTGACGGGGGTGCCGGCGGAGGCGTTCGCCGGCGTACTGCCGCTGCTGCGGCGCACGTTCGCGGCATACGAGCCGGGGGTGCGCAGAACCCTCGGGGAACTGGTCCGGCGCGGCCCGGGAGAGGCGAGAGGCCGGGCCGGGGCGGGGAGCGGAACGCCCGGCTTCGCCGCCGAACCGGACGCCGGGCGCGCCGACGCCGTGCTGCCGGTGCTGCGGCTGCTGCTCGGCCTGGACGAGAAGCCGAGGACGACGGACGACAACAGCCTTGCGGGGGTGGGCGCATGACAACCGAACGGATCACACCAGAGGCCGCCTCGGACACCGGCCCCGGCACCGCTGCCGGCCCCGGCCTCGTCGCCGGCATGGGCACCGGTGTCGCCGCCGGCCCCGGCACTGCCTCTGCCCCCGCCCCCGGCCCGGGCACAGTCACTCACCCCACTCACCCGACCGACCCCGCGCGGGAGCGTTTGCGGCGGTGGCGGTTGGTGCTTGGCGGGGACCAGGCCGATGGCACGGGGTGTGCGTTGTCCAGGAGGGACGCGGCGATGGACGGGACGCTCGCCGCGCTCTATGGCAAGGGGGACAAACCGCAGGCGGGGCGGGAGCGTTCGGCCGGACTCGGGGCCTCGGCGCCGTCCGTGGCGCGCTGGCTCGGGGACATCCGCCGCTACTTCCCGTCCTCCGTCGTCCAGGTCATGCAGCGCGACGCCATCGATCGGCTCGGGCTCTCCTCGCTGCTGCTGGAACCGGAGATGCTGGAGGCGGTGGAGGCCGATGTGCACCTGGTCGGCACGCTGCTGTCGCTCAACAAGGCGATGCCGGAGACCACCAAGGAGACGGCGCGCGCGGTCGTCCGCAAGGTCGTCGAGGACCTGGAGAAGCGGCTCGCGACCCGGACACGTGCCACGCTCAACGGCGCCCTCGACCGCAGCGCCCGTATCAGCCGCCCGCGTCACCACGACATTGACTGGAACCGCACCATCGCGGCCAACCTCAAGCACTATCTCCCCGAGTACCGCACGGTCGTACCGGAACGGCTCGTCGGCTACGGGCGGGCCGCGCGGTCGGTGAAGAAGGAGGTGGTGCTCTGCATCGACCAGTCCGGTTCCATGGCGGCGTCCGTGGTCTACGCGTCCGTGTTCGGGGCGGTACTGGCCTCCATGCGGTCGATCAGCACCCGGTTGGTCGTCTTCGACACGGCGGTGGTCGACCTCACCGACCAGCTGGACGATCCGGTCGACGTCCTCTTCGGCACCCAGCTCGGCGGCGGCACGGACATCAACCGGGCGCTCGCCTACTGCCAGTCGCAGATCACCCGGCCCGCCGAGACCGTGGTCGTGCTGATCAGCGACCTGTACGAGGGCGGCATCCGCGACGAGATGCTCAAGCGGGTGGCGGCGATGAAGGCGTCCGGGGTGCAGTTCGTGGCACTGCTCGCGCTATCGGACGAAGGAGCGCCGGCGTACGACCGGGAGCACGCGGCCGCGCTCGCTGCGCTGGGCGCACCGGCCTTCGCCTGCACACCCGACCTGTTCCCCGAGGTGATGGCGGCGGCTCTGGAGAAACGGCCGCTGCCGATACCGGACACGGCATGACACAGGCGGGAAAAGGGATATGACTACCCATCGGTAACAGGGGGTTGCGCGGCCCGAGGCGTGCCGTGCAAGGATCGGCGGAGCCCCTGTCGTGCCGATCCGAGAATGTTCCTCCCCTTGACTTTCACAGCCACCCTCCTCGGTACCACCGTGCGCGTGTTGCGTACGGCGGCCGGGCGGCGTGTGCTCCACCTGGCGTTGCTGGTCGGCGGGCTGTTCGCGCTGGGGTTCGTCTGCGGCGAGCAGGCCCACGCGGCGGACGGAACCGTCCCGGTACCGGTGAAGGCGACTTCGGCGGGGTACGGGGCGGTGGGGCATGAGGGACTGGTGCGACCGGTACGGCCGGTGCGGCATGCACAACCGGCCGTGCCAGTACGGGATGTGCGTACGGTCGGCGAGCAGACCGTCGCGTCCGCGCGGGACGTGGTGACCGCTGTGTCCCGATCCGCGTCCCGATCCGTGTACCGATCCGCGGCTCAGTCCGTGTCGCAGTCACTGCCGCTGTCACTGCCGCAGTCACTGGCCCAGGCCGTGTCGCAGACGGTCTCTCAATCCGCCGAGACGACGCGACCGCCGACCACGATGCACTCCCTGCTCCTGCCGGACCTCGGCCAGGGCGCGGGGGTACCTGTGCTGCCGGTGCCGGGTGCGCAGGCGCCGGCGTCCCACCCGCGGTACCGCGGAGGCCCGGCGGCTCGGCCCACGGCTCCGGCGCCGCGGAAGCACGCCCGCGCCGGGGCCCGTACCGCCGTCACCGCGCCGGCACCGCTCCTGTCGTACGGCCCGGACCTCACCCCCGTGCCGCAGAACGAGGCACGCACGTCCGGGCACCACGGCACCGCTGTCGGCGCCCCCGGTCGCCCTGAGCCCACCCCCGACACGGACGGTGTGCCGGGCAAGCAGGCGGTCGACGGCAGCGCGTCCCGCCACGGTGACGCGCACGCCGTCACCTTCGGTAATGGGGCGGCCCCGCAGCTTGTACCCGGCGCCGCCGCGCGCGTCGACGCGCCCCGGACCCGGGAACGGCACCGGGACATCCCCGTCTTCCCCGGCTAGGCAGTACGGCTGACCTCCCCGCCGCTGACCTGTCGCGCGAGGGCGGAACAAGCCTGCCCGTCCGTCCGGACCCCATCCTCAGTGATCACCTTCAGCGATCTCCTTCAGCGATCTCCGGACGGAAACTCCCCAGCTGTTTCCGAAGGAATAGACGCACGTCATGAACAAGAACATCCGCTGTTCGAGCGTGATGGCCGCCGGTGTCACCGGCGCCTGGGGGCCCGGCTCGGCCGCGGCCAGCGCCGACGAGCTGTCCGCCATCTCCCTCTCCGTCCCGGACTCGGGCGAGGATTCCGTCGCCGGGACCGTCGACGGTGTCCTCACGGGTGTCCACGACATGGTCTCCGGTGTCCAGAACACCGTCCACGGCACCGTCTCCGGTCTGACCGGCACCGCCGCGTCGGCCGCCTCGACCACCACCGACCAGGGCGCGACCGTCATCAGCACCGCCGACCAGGGCGCGGCCGTCATCAGCACCGCCGACCAGGCCGCCCGTTCCGCCGACGCGAACGTTCCGGCCGCCGCGAAGGCCGTGCGGGGTGCCGAGGCCATCAAGGGCGCGCAGGCGGCCCGCGCGGAGCGGGCGCGGACGGCGCGGGTGCAGGGTCGCGTCGGGACTCCCGCCGAGGCTGGCGGCCAGGCCCGCGTGCAGGCCGGTGTCCAGGCCGAAGGGGCGTACGGCGCCGCCTACGGTGTCGCCCACGAGGCCGCGCATGCCGCCTCGGCCGTCTCGACCGCCTCCCGGAACGAGATCGACTACCTCTTCGGCCCGCTCGGCTCCTTCGCCCCCGAGGTGGCGGGCGTCGGGCCCACGGCCCCGCAGGCGGTGACGGACACGTACGGGACGGCTGAGCAGGCCGCCGGGACGGTGCACGGGACCGCCGAGCAGGCCGTGACGGACGCGGGTGCGCTCGCCCGCGGCGTGACCGGCGACGTCCAGCCCTTCGCGGACGGCGCCGTCGGCCCCCTACCACCGCCGGCGCACGGTCTGACCGGCCAGACGGGCGCCTTCACGCACGGGCTGACCGGCCACGCAGACCCCTTCACGCACGGGCTGACCGGCCAGGCAGGCGCTCTCGCCGAAGGCGTGACCGCGCAGACCGGGGCCTTCGCCCACGCGCTCGACGGCACGGTCCACGCGGCCGGCGGTTCGCCGGCCGGGCATGTCGTTGCCGGTGTCGAAGGCGTCACCCGGGTGGCCGTACCGCCGTACCTCCAGGACGCGGCCCGCCTCCAGCACCTGTCCGGCATACCGAATGCCGCTCAGGGCAGCTGAGAGCTGGGCCGAGCAGCCCTCCGCGGGGTGTCCGGACCCGGATGGCCGAATGCCGTCGGTTCGTCCGGCCGGGCCCCCTCGGGTAGGGCGGGTGGTCCCCATTGGGGTGGGGATCAACCGCCGCGGCCCCGGAGCCACCGGGGCCGGACCAGAGGCCTCACCGGGTCAACCCCAGCCCGGTGAGGCCTCGCACATCGAACGAAGCCGACCGAACACAGCCCAACACGGCACGCCGTGCCAGCAGACCAGGCATCATGTGACAGGTATCACCGCTCAGGTGTGACCCTCGATTTAGGGAGCCCCCGCAAGCGGCGATAACCTGCGAGACGGACATGCCGCGCGCTCGGACACCGTGTGCGCCCCCCTTGTGACAAGCGGACGTCACGTTGCCCTTCGCGGCACGCCCACGCATCCAACGAACCGCGAGATCACTGATAGGGACGGAAGCGCGTGGACCTGTTCGAGTACCAGGCGAGGGACCTCTTCGCCAAGCACGATGTACCGGTGCTGGCCGGTGAAGTCATCGACACGCCTGAGGCGGCGCGCGAGATCACCGAGCGGCTGGGCGGCAAGTCCGTCGTCAAGGCGCAGGTGAAGGTCGGTGGTCGCGGCAAGGCCGGCGGCGTCAAGCTGGCCGCCTCCGCGGACGAGGCCGTCGCCCGTGCGACGGACATCCTCGGCATGGACATCAAGGGCCACACGGTCCACAAGGTCATGATCGCCGAGACCGCGCCGGAGATCATCGAGGAGTACTACGTCTCCTTCCTCCTCGACCGTGCCAACCGCACCTTCCTCTCCATCGCCTCCGTCGAGGGCGGCATGGAGATCGAGGAGGTGGCGGCCACTCGTCCGGAGGCCGTCGCCAAGACGCCGATCGACCCGATCGACGGTGTGAACGAGGCCAAGGCCCGCGAGATCGTCGAGGCCGCGAAGTTCCCGGCCGAGGTCGCGGACAAGGTCGCGAACGTCCTCGTCAAGCTGTGGGACACCTTCATCAAGGAGGACGCCCTCCTGGTCGAGGTCAACCCGCTGGCGAAGGTCGCCTCCGGCGAGGTCATCGCCCTTGACGGCAAGGTGTCGCTCGACGACAACGCCGAGTTCCGTCACCCCGACTTCGAGGAGCTCCACGACAAGGCCGCGGCCAACCCGCTGGAGGCCGCCGCCAAGGAGAAGAACCTCAACTACGTCAAGCTCGACGGCGAGGTCGGCATCATCGGCAACGGCGCGGGTCTCGTCATGAGCACCCTGGACGTCGTCGCGTACGCCGGTGAGAACCACGGTGGCGTCAAGCCCGCCAACTTCCTGGACATCGGCGGTGGCGCCTCCGCCCAGGTCATGGCGAACGGCCTGGAGATCATCCTCGGCGACCCGGACGTCAAGTCGGTGTTCGTCAACGTCTTCGGTGGCATCACCGCCTGTGACGAGGTCGCCAACGGCATCGTCCAGGCCCTGAAGCTGCTGGAGGACCGCGGCGAGAACGTCACCAAGCCGCTCGTCGTCCGCCTCGACGGCAACAACGCCGAGCTGGGCCGGAAGATCCTCACCGACGCCAACCACCCGCTGGTGCAGCGCGTCGACACCATGGACGGCGCGGCCGACAAGGCCGCTGAGCTGGCCCACGCCGCCAAGTAAGCACTCAGGACGAGGACACAACACACCATGGCTATCTGGCTCAACAAGGACAGCAAGGTCATCGTCCAGGGCATGACCGGTGCCACCGGCATGAAGCACACCAAGCTCATGCTCGGTGACGGCACGCAGGTCGTGGGCGGCGTGAACCCGCGCAAGGCGGGCACCACCGTGGACTTCGACGGCACCGAGGTACCGGTCTTCGGTACGGTCGCCGAGGCCATCGAGAAGACCGGCGCCAACGTCTCCGTCATCTTCGTGCCGGAGAAGTTCACCAAGGACGCGGTCGTCGAGGCCATCGACGCCGAGATCCCGCTGGCCGTCGTGATCACCGAGGGCATCGCCGTGCACGACTCGGCGTCCTTCTGGGCGCACGCCGGCAAGAAGGGCAACAAGACCCGCATCATCGGCCCGAACTGCCCCGGCATCATCACCCCGGGCCAGTCGAACGTCGGCATCATCCCGGGCGACATCACCAAGCCGGGTCGCATCGGCCTGGTCTCGAAGTCCGGCACGCTGACGTACCAGATGATGTACGAGCTGCGTGACATCGGCTTCTCGACGGCCGTGGGCATCGGCGGTGACCCGATCATCGGCACCACCCACATCGACGCCCTGGCCGCGTTCGAGGCCGACCCGGAGACCGAGCTCATCGTGATGATCGGTGAGATCGGTGGTGACGCCGAGGAGCGCGCGGCCGAGTTCATCAAGAAGAACGTGACCAAGCCGGTCGTCGGCTACGTCGCGGGCTTCACCGCGCCCGAGGGCAAGACCATGGGTCACGCCGGCGCCATCGTCTCCGGCTCCTCCGGCACCGCACAGGCCAAGAAGGAGGCCCTGGAGGCCGCGGGCGTCAAGGTCGGCAAGACCCCGACCGAGACGGCCAAGCTCGCCCGCGAGATCCTGGCCGGCTGAACAGCGCCGCAGCTGAACGCTGAACAGCGCCGTAGTTGAACAACGCCATAGAGGCACGCCGGTAGGCCCGTTCCCCGCGGTGGGGGCGGGCCTACCGCCGTTCACCTGGCCAACGGCACCAGCCGCTCCGGGCCGCTCCGCTCCGACGTGCTCAGCTTCGTGCGCAGGGCCTGCACGGCCGGGGACAGCGGACCAGGCGCCACCCGGGGCGGGACTCCCGCGACCGCCTCCGCCGGCGCGACCGGCGGCTCGTAGTGCGTCGGTGCCGTCCGCAGCGTGAGTGCCGTCGCGCCGATGATCGTCACCGTGAACGCGATCGCCACCCGGGTCCAGAAGACGTTGCGCCGCTCGCCGACGGTCCGCACCGCCGTCGGCCTGGGCGCGCGCAGCCGCTCCGCCGAGGCCAGTTCGAGCAGTCGGCGGTGCAGCACGGCGGGGTCGGCAAGCTCCGGGACGCGGGCCGCCACCGCCTGCCGGGCGTGGGTCAGCCGGTTCGCCGCCGCTGGGGTGCTGGCCTCCGTCTCCGCCGCCGTCTCCGGCAGATCGAGGCCCACACCGTCGTACAGGACGAGCGTGCGCCGGTACGACGGCGGCAGCTCCAGCAGGGCGTGCAGTACCGCGCGGTCGGCCGGGTCGGCGGGCGGCGGCTCCGGGTTCCGGTAGCGGGGGCGGAAGCGGTGCCAGGGGGAGAGCGCGCAGTCGTACGCCACCGCCCGCACCCAGCCGCCCGGATCCCGGTCCCGCGCCACCTCGGGCCAGCGCTGCCAGGCCAGCTGGAACGCCCGCTCCACCGCCTCCCGGGCCAGCTCCCGTCGTCCGGTGAGCAGATAGGTCTGGCGTACGAGGGCAGGGGCGCAGAACGCGTACAGCGCGTCGAAGGCCTGAGCGGGCGTCAGGCCCGCATCCGCCTGAGTCTGCGTCACCGTGCGCTGCCCTTCCGTACGAATAAGGAACATAATCATATCTTTAGCGACACTTCCGAAGTTCGCCCGTTACGACGGGAAAGCGTGTGCCGTTGGGAGCATGGCGGGCGTGATCCCGATGACCGCTCGCCGACCGTCGCTGTCGCCCCTGCTGACCCAGCTGCGCGACCGCTCGCCCGGACTCGCCGGGAGCCTCCTGGGCGGTGCCGTCGCCGCCGGACTGGGGCTCGGCTCGTTCGCCGTGCTCATGATGGTGCTGTGGGTCAGCTCGCCGTATCCCGACAGCGGTCCGGGGGGCGCGCTGCACATCGCCGCCGCCCTGTGGCTGCTGGCGCACGGTGTCGAACTCGTCCGCACCGACACGCTCTCCGGCGCGCCCATGCCGGTCGGCGTCACCCCACTGCTGCTGCTCGCGCTGCCGCTCTGGCTGGTGTACCGGGCGGCCCGGATCGCCGTGGACGCGCCGCCCGACGACGCCGAGGACGCACCGCCACCCGTACCCGCCCACACGGTGTGGACGGGGATCGTCCTCGGCTACCTCGCCGTCGGCTGCCCGGCCGCCCTGTACTGCGCAGGCGCCGGACTGCGCCCCGCCTGGCCCTGGGTGACGGCATGTCTGCCACTCGTCGCGACGGTCTCGGCGGCGGCCGGGGTGTGGTCGGCGTACGGCCGCCCGCGCGAGCCTGTGCTGAGTGTGCTGGTGGTGCTGCCGGGGCCGGTGCGGCGGCTGGTGTTCGGCACGGACGCGCGGCGGCGGCTGGGCACGGCCGTACGGGCGGCCGGTGCCGCGACCGCCGCGCTCCTCGGCGGCGGGGCGGCGCTGGTCGGTGCGTCGCTGGTCTGGCACGGCGGGGCGGCGCGGGCCTCCTTCCTCCAGCTGACGGAGGGCTGGACCGGACGGTTCGCGGTCCTGCTGCTCGGGATCTCCCTGATCCCCAACGCGGCGGTGTGGGCGGCCTCGTACGCCCTCGGCCCCGGCTTCACCCTCGGCACCGGACACGCGGTCAACGCGCTCGCCTCCCACCCGCCCCTCCTCCTGCCGCCGTTCCCGCTGCTGGCGGCGGTACCGGACCCGGGCCCCGGGGCGCCCCCCAACTGGGCGGCGGGGGTGGTGCCGGTGGTGGCCGGGGTGACGGCGGGGTGGTTCGTGGCGCGGGCGGCCGTACGGCGGCCGGAGCGGGACGAACCGGCGTCGGCCCGCTGGTCGGCGGCCGGTACCGCCGGGGTGGTCCTGCTGACCGCACTGGTCTGCGCGGCCGTCCTCGCCCTGCTCGCCAGACTGTCAGGCGGCCCCTTGGGCGTGGCCGCGCTGGCCCGCTTCGGCCCGGTGTGGTGGCAGACCGGGGGAGCGGCGGGCGCCTGGACGGCGGTGTTCGCGCTGCCGGTGGCCCTGACGGTACGGGCGTGGCGGCTGTGGGCACGCCGGAAGCGGGACACGGAGATCCCGGCGCAGGGCAGGACGAAGGAGGAGAGCAAGGAGCAGGAGCAGGAGCAGGAGCAGGCGCAGAAGCACGGGAAGGAGAAGGGCAAGGTGAAGGAGAAGGGCAAGGTGAAGGAACTGAAGAAGGCCGCGGGCACGCAGACGGAGACCGCGCCCGCCGGGACCGGCGCCACCACCGGCGAGGAGGAGTTCTACGACGTCCTCCCCGCCGACGACCCCTTCCCCCCGGACTGGCACGACGACCTCGCCCGCGCCTCCCGCTGGGCGGCCCTGCGCGAGGCGGCGACCCTGACCGACACCGGCGACGAGCCTGGCGACAAGTCCGGCGGCGAGTCCGGGGGACACACCAGCATCCCGGTGCCCCCCGCCGAGCCCGGCTGACGCTCGTACGACTACGTCATCGCGCCGTGGTGTTGGTGCCGGTGGCCCAGAGGGCGCCGCCCTTGCCCGGTCCTCCGGTGCTGGTGTAGACGACGACGTTGCCGTCGTTCTGCACCATCGCGTAGGCGCCGGAGTGGCCGTAGGTGTGGCTGGACCAGAGGGCGCCGCCCTTGCCCGGTCCTTCGGTGCTGGTGTAGACGACGACGTTGCCGTCCGTCTGCATCACGGCGTAGGCGCCGGAGTGGCCGTAGGTGCGGCTGGACCAGAGGGCGGCGCCGTCACGCCGGCGGTAGAGCACCAGGTTGCCGTCCGTCTGCATGACCAGGCGGGTGTAGGTGCCCTGTGTCCACCAGCCGGGCTTGAGGGTGGTGCCGCCGTGAACGGTCTGCGAGTGGGCATTGGTGCCGCTGGCCCACAGCGGTGTGGTGCTTGCCTGCTCGTAGACGACGATGTTGCCGTCGTCCTGCACGGTGGCGTACGCGCCGGGCGCGCCGTCCGCAGGGCCGGACCACAGGGCGCCGCCTCTGCCGGGTCCGCCGGTGCTCTTGTAGACGACGAGTTCGCCGTCGTTCTGCATCACCGCGTACGCGCCGGTGTTGCCGCTCGTCCCGGTCGACCAGACCACCTGGCCGGCGCCCTTGCCGGTGTTCAGGCGGGCCACGAGGTTGCCGTCGGTCTGCATGGTCAGCGTCATGGCCGAGCTGCTCAGGCTGTGTCCCGGGGCGAGCTGCTGGCCGGGGTACATGAAGGCGCCCGCGGCCGGTGCGGGAGTGGAAGCGGGGATGTGCGGGTCGACGAGGTGGACGTTCTTGCCGCTGTCCAGGTAGGCGATGCCGCCCTGATACTTGTCGACGGCCCAGGTCACCCGGCGGTCGTCGGCGACCGGTCCGGTGGGCAGGTCGGCCAGGTCGGTGGTGGTGGGGGTGTCGGTGTGGACGTCGGTGAGGGTCA
This sequence comes from Streptomyces sp. CoH27, assembly GCF_020181035.1. GTDB lineage: Bacteria > Actinomycetota > Actinomycetes > Streptomycetales > Streptomycetaceae > Streptomyces > Streptomyces camelliae. Next base: position 119,464 of record NZ_JAIQYY010000017.1, on the reverse strand, counting down.
GCTTGCCCGCCGACGTGTCGTGCTCGACCACGAATCCGTCGCCGAGCTGGGCGAGTCCGGCGGGTACGGGGATGTCCTTGCCGGTGGCCAGGTCGTGCACGCCGGCCGGGCCGGACGGCCCGCAGGACCAGTACACCCAGTGCTGGGCGGCGGCCTGCAGCTCGCTGGGCACGCAGGGGGCGTCGGTCGTCACGGTCTGGACGGTGCGCCGGGTGGTGAGGTCGATCTGGGTCAGCGTGCCGGGGGTGCTGCCGGGGACCCACACGGTGGTGCCGGACAGTGCGGCGGCGGATATGGGGCGGGTGAAGAGGACGTGGCTGGTGCCGCCCGCACCCGGGTCCACGTCACCGATGTACTGCTTCTTCGTGGAGCCGCCGTCGTAGACCAGGTAGCGGCCCTCGGCGTCGACGAGGGTGCCGCCGGTGGCGCCCGGCGTGACCAGGATCGGGTTCAGGTCGGGGATCTTCACGACGACGGCGTCGCCTTGGACGCTGTCGCCCGGGCGCAGCTGGGAGATGCTCCCGTCGCCGTTGGCGATGGGCGGGTTGCAGGTGGCCGCGGTGTCGCAGTCGGTCGCGGCGAGGGAATCGCTGAAGTCCTGCTGGGGGCCGTAGGAGGGCGGGGAACCCGGCTGGACGCTTCGGTCGTAGACGTAATCCCCACCGCCTGTCCCGCGCTCGACTGTGAACAGCTTCCCGCCGCCGAGGGCCAGGCCGTCGAGAGGGGCGGGTATGGCGGGGTCGGAGTCGACGGCGGTGCCGGTCGGGGTCCCGTCTGGTCCGGCGGTGAACAGGTGGGCTGCCCAGTCGGTGGCGGCCGGGCCGCCGGCGGCGACGACGCCGTCAGGCTCCTGCCTGAGCGTGTTGAAGTAGACGTGGTCCAGGACCGGGGTCATGGTGGCGGAGCCGGACAGTGGCATCGAGTAGAGCGGGTAGCCGAGCGTGTCGTCCGGAGTGAATGGACCGCTGTGTGACGCCAGGTCGGCGATCAGCAGGGAGTCGCCCGCGATGCCCAGGGAGCGCACGTGGCTGGTGTACCCGCTGCCCAGCGGCGCCGCTGGGATCTGAAGGGTGGTCTCCGTTCCGCCGGGGTCGGAGCGGGACACGACGTGCACCTGCCCCGCCGATGACGTCCCGTCGGTTCCGTATGCCGAGTACCAGGCGATGTACTTGGAAGACAGCACGACGTGGGCCAAGGGGGCCAGTGGCCCCATGATGGGCGTGACCGTTCCGGTCGCCAGGTCCACCAGCGCGAGCCGGTTCTCGGTGGTGCCGTTGGTGCTGTCGGTGTAGCGGATCACCACCGAGTCGGCGTCCCCGGCCAGCACCGGCGTCTGCAGCGTGGCGCCCGCGGGCCAGCCGGTGACCGGTGCGTCGGTCTGCTGCCCGTTCGCCGTGCCGAGCACATGGAAGCCCGTCACCGTTCCATCGGCGGCCCTGGTGACGGTCAGCACGCGCGAGCCGAACGTTCCCAGGTAACTCTGGCCCGGACCAGGGGTGATGGTGATGGTCGTGTCCGCGTCCATGTCGTGCAGCTGGTACCCGTCGGCCGACGGGGTCGCCATCACGTCGGAACCCGCGCCCCGGTACCCGGGCGCCAAGTTCCCCGTGACCTGCGGTACCGGGATGTCCGGTCCGCCCGCGTACTTCGTCCACACGAAGGTGGACTGGGTGTCGGACCGGTGCAAGAAGCCACCGGTGCCCGCGAAGACGACGTTGTCCTTGGGCGGGTTGTTCAGCAGCGCGGCCGGTACGACCGTCTCGCTGGGCGAGTCGGCCGAGGCCGGGGCCGCGGTCAGAGGCAGGGCCCCCGAAGCGAGGGCGCATGCCGCGGCGACCGCGATGCATCCGCTCCTCAGGGTGTGCTGGGTCACCCGTTCCTCCTTGGGAATGAGCCGGACCGGGCCCCCTTGGAAGGTGCCCGGTCCGGTCGTGGTCGGCGTGTCGTTACTGGTCGGTGTAGCGGCGGACAGGCGATGCGAGGCCGCCGTCGTTGTTGCTGTCGGCGGTGAGGGTGAACTCAGCCGGAATCTGGGTCGGGTAGTCGTAGTACAGGGCGAGGTCGGCCTTGCCGTCGCCGTTGAAGTCACCGGCGGTCATGAACCGGGTGTTCGGTCCCCAGTCGCTCTGCGACCACACGGTGCTGGGGGAGGAGGCGCCGGCGGGCAAGGTGAGGATCGCGTCGTGCTGGTTGTTGTTGTCCGCGTAGTTGTAGAACAGGGCGATGTCGGCCTTGCCGTCGCCGTTGAAGTCACCCGCGGTCATGGACTTGGTGTTGGGGCCGAAGCTGGTGTCGTCCCAGATCTTGGCCGGTGCGGACAAGGCACCGGCGGTGCCCGCGGTCATGGTGAAGATCGCGTCGTGCTGGTTGTTGTTGTCCGTGTAGTTGTAGAAGAGGGCGAGGTCGGTCTTGCCGTCGCCGTTGAAGTCCCCGGCCGTCAACATCTTCGTGTTGGGGCCGAAGGCGGTGTCGTCCCATTGCTTGGCCGGCGTGGCCAGAGCGCCGCTGCCGGAGGACGCGGCGGTGAGGGTGAACACGGCGTCGTGCTGACCGTCGCTGTAGGTGTAGTACAGAGCGAGGTCGGTCTTGTGGTCGCCGTTGAAGTCCCCGGCCGCCATGAACTTGGTGCCCGGACCGAACGCGGTGTCGTCCCACTGCTTGACCGGGGAGGTGAATCCGCCGCCGCCCGTCGACGTGAGCGTGAAGATCGCGTCGTGCTGGCCGTCGCTGTAGTTGTAGTACAGAGCGAGGTCGGTCTTGCCGTCGCCGTTGAAGTCGCCCGCGGCCATGGACTGGATGCCCGGCCCGAAGACCGGGTCGTCCCAGACGAGACGGACGGGCTGGAAGCCGCCGTCACCCGCCGAGTCGGCCAGCGCGACGGTGATGGCGTCGTGCCCGCTGCCGGCGTCGATGAGGTGGGCGACGTCGGTCTTGCCGTCGCCGTTGAAGTCCCCCGTCGCCTGGGCGATCACCGTGCCGGAGGGGACGTAGGGGACGTCGGCCAGGGCGGCGATCTGCGGGGCGGTGAGGGCCTGCTGGTAGGTGGTCACGTCCGCGACGCTGCCGGTGAAGGCGGCGCTGCCGTTGCCGTTGCCGATGACGAAGGCGCCGGTGGCGTTCCACTTGGTGGTGTGGGTGGCGGTCGCCGCCTGCTTGCCGTTGACGTAGAGGGTCATGGTGCCGGCTGAGGCGTCATAGGTGGCGGTCAGCCGGGCCCAGGCGCCGATCTGGGCGGTGAGCCCACTGGCCGTGGCGGTGTCCGTGGTGGCGGACGTGGAGTCGCTCTGCGCCATCTGGAACCGCCAGGTCTTGGACGCCGCGTCGGAGTAGACGGCGAAGCCGGACGTGCTGGATCCCTTCTGGCTGAGGACGGTGCCGCCGAGGGACTCGGGCTCGACCCACGCGGAGACGGTGAAACTGCCGTTGGTGGTGACGGCGGGGCCGCTGGTCTTCAGTGTGCCGGTGCCGTCGAAGTGGGCGGCGGCGGAGAACAGGTCGCCGCTGGCCCAGGTCGCCCCGCCACTGCCGGTCGCGCTCAAGGCGCCGGTCGTGTCCCGGGCCGTGGAGATGGCACCCGTCTGGGCGTCATTGAGGGGCCAGGTGTCGTGGGCGGCGGTGAGGGTGTCGAGGTTCTGCGTGAGCGTGGCCGACGTGGTGGTGGACAGGTTGGTGAACAGGTTCGCGGTGGTGGCGGCGCCGGCTCCGGTGGTCCACAGGTCGGGAGTGCCGTCGCCGTTGATGTCGGCTGCCTGCAGGGTGAGGGCCGCGCCGGTGTGGAAGCCGGTGGCAACCGGGTAGTCGGTGTAGGTCAGGGTGCCGCCGTAGGGGTCGGCGGAGAGGTTCTCCCACAGGTCGAGCCGGCCGGTGGACTTGTTCCACAGGAACATGGCCGTGCTGCTGCCGTTGCTGCCGGGCACCTGCATGGTGGCCAGCTGCCAGTTGTTCCAGTCGGCCGTGCCGTCCGGGGTGTTGACGGTGAGCGGCCAGGCCATCCAGCTGCCGAGGATGCCCTGGGCCTGGTAGATGTTCAGCGCGTAGCCGTTGGTCGCGTCACCGGAGACGCCGATGAGGTCCGGGTACGGGCTGCCGCCGGCCGAGGTCGTGCCCGCGGCGCCGAGCTGGAGGGGGCTGTCGCCGTTGAAGTCCTGAAGGCTCAGCGAGGTGATGTTGTGGACGTCCTCGTTGTAGCGGGTGGCGAGAGGCGAGCCGTCGCCGTTGCCGTTGATGATCGCTCCGCCGCCGGCATTGCTGCCCGTGGGGTAGTAGACGAGGACGTCCTGGAATCCGCTGCCGGTGAAGGGTCCGGTGAACGCCATGGCGCCGTCGAAGTCGGACGGTGAGCCGGCCGTGTTCAGTCCGCTGCCGTTGGCACCGATGTCGCTCGGCGAGGACACCACGTGCCCGTCACCGGTGGTCTTGCCCGTGTCGGCCTTGCCGCCGGCCAGCCACAGCCCGGAGGGCAGTCCGTTCTGGTGGCCGACGGTCAGCAGGTCGGGGATGTTGTCGCCGGTCAGATCGCCGTCGCCCTGCGGGCTGGCGGGGTTGGCGGAGTTGAAGGTGACGGACGCGGTGTCGCCGTAGTTGGACCCGGCGGACAGGCTGGACACCGACAGGACGTTGGTGTGCCGGGTGGGAGTGACCGAGATGGTGGCGTTGCCCGAGGAGTTGGCGATGACGTTCACCGGGGCGCCGCCGTTGAGCTGGTACTCGTAGCTGGACGGCGTGGTGCCGGTGCCCGGCGGGGCGATGGCGACGGTGAACGGCTGCCCGATGGTGGTGCTTCCGGGCTGGGCGATGACAGGGGTGCCCGGCCGGGTGGGGTCGAAGGAGAAGTGGCAGGTGGTCGACGTGCTGCCCCAGTACTTGAAGTCGCTGACCGCGACGTTCCAGTCGAACTCGGTGACCTTGCCGCCCGCGGCCTGCTCCAGCGTGGCCTTCGGGATCACATACACGGCCGTCGAACCGGACTGGCCGGTCAGGGAGTTGGAGTCCGACTGGGCGATGACGGTGCTCGTGTTGCCGTGCGGGAAGAGCTGGAAGTGCGCGCCGAGCGAGCCGCCGTCGGGGTCGGACATGCCCGCGTACAGGGTCACGTTGCCGTCACCGACGATGGCGTCGTCCTGGCAGGACGTCGACGGTGACGTGGTCAGGTGGGTGGGGGTGTCCGGCTTGTGGTCGTACGTGGTGGACACGGTGATCGTGTTGGCGAACTCCTTCCACCCGTACTTGTCCGTCTCGTCCCCGGCCTCCAGCCCGAAGGTGAGGTTGCTCGTCTTGGCGTTCGCCGCGCTCTGCATGACGCTGCCGATGTCGAAGCCGACGCCGGCGGCGGGGCAGGAGGAGTCCCAGCCGTGCGCGACGGTCTGCGAGCCGACCTCACTGATCATGCTGGGCGGGTTGTCCCACGTCGTGGACGAGGAGATGGTGCCGGTCTTCCACAGCTGCACCGGGGTGGCCGTGCACGAAGGAGACCATTCCTCGGTGAAGTTGAGCTGCGAGGACAGCACGGTGGAACCGTAGATCTGGGAGGGCACGCCGATCTGCACGAAGGAGCGCGCGGTGAAGGTGGGTGAGTCCCAGTACTGGTCGCCGACGCGCAGCAGGTCACTCGACTTCCAGTAACTGGAGCTGTGGTAGTAGGAGTTGGTCTGTGTCCAGGCCTGGCGGGGGCTGGAGGCGGACGGGGCGTTGAAGTCGGGGTCGATGTAGACCGGGTACACCGTCCTGTGGCCCCTCAGCAGTGACCCCGGAGGCGTCAGCGCGATCCCCTTGGCCGTGACCTTGGTGGCGATGCCGGCGTGGTGCGCACCCTTGCCGGGGCCCTGGGCGGACGAGTTGACGGGCTGGCCGCTGGCACGATCGACGTCACGGCCGGTGAGCGGGTCGTGGACCACCGACGCGGCGGAGACATGGGAGGAGGCGGAGTCCCACATCTGGGGCGCGGACGCGGTGAAGACCGGGTGCCTTCCGCGGTCGGCGGCGGTGATGTTCCCGGCGTGGTCCGCGGAGACGGTCACCCCGTGGGCCCGGGTGGCCAGGGTGAGCTGCGCAAGGGCGGGGTTGGCTGCCGCCTGGGCGTTCTTGACGGCCAGGACCTCGGAGAAGCCGCCCTGGGCATCGGCGGTGACGATCAGGTCGACGCCGCTGAGCACGTCGCGGTAGGTGGCCGTCGCCCCGGACAGGGTCGGGGCCGGCAGCCGCATGGGCAGACTGAGCGCCAGGCTCCTGCCACGGCTGTCCATGACGGCCAGCGGACCCGAGCCGCCGCCCGACAGGGTCAGATCACTGCTGGTGACCGCGGTGGCGATGCTGCCGTCGGCGTTCTTGTGCAGCGTCGGGTCGAGGGTCTTCCAGGTGTGCCCGAACCGCTTGCGCGCCGGAGCGAGCGACTGCGTGAGGGTGAACGTGCCGTTGGGATGCGCGGTCAGCGTACTGCTGTCGGTCGTCGCGGCCGTCGCGGCGGTGTCCTTGCCCGTCTTCCGCGCCTTGGCCGACGCCTCCTCGGCCGTCAGTCCGAAACTCGCGGCCGTGCCTGCCTTGTGGGTGGAGGACGAGAGGGCGGCCGCGGAGGCCGAAGCCACAGGGAGTGCGCTGATGCCTGCGGCCAGCGTCATGACCACGACGGGTGCGCTGACCGCGCGCCATATCGCCTGTCTTTGAGGAGGGGAGGAGGACACGTCGGACCCTTCTGCTGTGGCCGGGCCGCTCCCGGGCCAGCGTCAAGGTAGATGACCGCCACGTGCCCGCCTCCGGGGGTAAGGGAGGCCACGCGACAATTGATCGATTCTTTTCATGATCGGGGGAACTCTTTGCGATCTTGTTGATGGCTCTTTCTTCGTGTTCATGGTCATGCCATGGAAATCTCTGACCTCGCGTGTGCAGAAGGCGTTCAACTCTGCACCGATTGTGTGCGTCTTGCGACGCTTTTCTGACGAGGGGTCAACCGATGTCCGTGTGGGGTGGGAAGCGGCGCGCCAGCCGCTTGCGCAGATCCGGTTGGGTTGTCTTCCTCGCCGTGGGATCCCTCTTCGCCTCCGCGGGCACGGCCGGTGCGGACGCGGTGCAGCGCACCGCGCACCACCACGCATCCGCGCCCGACCTGCACGCCGCGCCGTCGGTGAAGGGCGTCAAGCCCGTGGCGGCGCACTTCGCCAAGCCGCACAACCAGGCGACCCGGCAGTACCGTCCCACCGCGACGACCCTGCCGAAGCCGCAGACCGTGACCCTCCCCGTCGCCGCGGCGGTCAAGTCCCTTGCGGCCGGGCACGGTTCGTCCCGCGTGCCGCTGTCGGTGGAACAGGTCGCACCCAAGCACGGCCGCTACTCCGGTCCGTCTGCCGCCAAGGTGACGGTCAAGTCCCGTACAGAGGCGGCGAAGGCGGGCGTGAACGGTGTCCTGTTCACCCTCGCACCCTCCGGCAAGGGCAGCGGCACGGCACAGCTCAGCCTGGACTACTCCGGCTTCGCGCAGGCCTACGGTGGCGCCTTCGGCTCCCGGCTGCACCTGGTACGACTGCCCGCCTGCGCCCTGACCACCCCGCAGCGCGCGGCCTGCCGTACCCAGACGCCCCTGCGGTCGAAGAACGACGCGCGGAGCAAGTCGGTGTCCACATCGCTGCCCCTGGGCGGCACGTCCATCGGCACGTCCAGCGGCTCGTCGATGATGGTGATGGCCGCTGTGTCCGGATCGGGTGGCGGGGACGGGGGCGGCCCGTCGGGGTCCTACGCCGCGACCACGCTGAAGCCCTCCGGCTCCTGGTCGGCGGGCGGCTCGTCGGGCTCGTTCACGTACTCCTACCCGATGGCCGTGCCGTCGTCGGCGTCCGCGCTCACTCCCAAGCCGTCTCTCGACTATGACTCGGGTTCGGTGGACGGGCAGACGGCGGCGACGGAGGCCCAGTCCTCCTGGGTGGGTGACGGCTGGAGCACCCCGCAGTCGTTCATCGAGCAGTCGTTCGTCTCCTGCAGCGACAGCCCCGAAGGGACCGCGTCGCCGGTCTCGACCTCGGACGAGTGCTACGACGGCCCGATCCTCACGCTCTCCCTCAACGGGTCGACGACCTCCCTGGTGTGGGACTCGTCGAAGAGCGTGTGGAAGCCGCAGAACGACAACGGCGCGGTCGTCAAGCACGTCACCAACTCGAACAACGGCACCGGCACGTACAACACCGACTACTGGACGGTGACGGAACGCGACGGCAAGGTCTACTCCTTCGGCCGCAACGAACTTCCGGGCTGGGCCTCGGGGAAGGCGACGACGAACTCGGTCGACACGGAGCCGGTCTACTCGGCGCACTCCGGCGACCCCTGCTACAACTCGTCCGGGTTCACCTCCTCGGTGTGCACCATGGCCTACCGCTGGAACCTGGACTACGTCACCGACCTCCACGGCGACGCAATGTCCTACTACTACAAGCAGGACACGAACTACTACGGCGAGGACAACGGAGCCCACAACGTCTCCTACGTCCGTGACTCGCACCTGGACCACATCGACTACGGCTTCACCGACGGGGGCGCCTACGGCACCGTCCCGGACAAGGTGCTGTTCACCACCGGCGACCGGTGCGTGTCGGGGACCTGCGACCCGCTGAACTCCACGACCAAGGCGAACTGGCCGGACGTGCCCTACGACCTGGTCTGCGCCTCCGGAGCGACCTGCGCGGCGCACAGCCCGTCGTTCTTCTCCACCGTCCGCCTGACCACCGTCACCACCGAGCAGTACGCGGCCGCTTCCTCGGCGTACGCGAAGGTGGATTCCTGGGCGCTGACCCAGACCATGCCGACCTCCGGTGACGGCAACGCGACCCTGTGGCTGTCCGGGATCGCCCACACCGGTCAGGACACGGCCGGCGGTGGCAGCACCTCGCCCATCACGCTGCCCAGCGTGTCGTTCACCGCGGTGGACCTGCAGAACCGGGTGGACACGGTCACCGACGGCCTGCCCCCGCTGGACCGCTTCCGCATCTCCGCAATCACCACCGAGACCGGCTCGGTGATCGGCGTGCAGTACGCCCAGACCGCCGCCTGCTCGGCTCCGGTGACGGTGACCCCGGCGTCGAACACCTCATCCTGCTACCCGGTCTACTGGACCCCGCAGGGCTACAGCGCACCGTTCCTGGACTGGTTCAACAAGTACGTCGCGAACAAGGTCACTCAGACCGACCCCACCGGCGGTGCGCCCACGATGGCCACCTCCTACCAGTACGCCAAGCCCGCCTGGCACTTCGACGACAACGAGGTCGTCAAGAAGAAGTACCGCACCTACGGGCAGTGGCGCGGCTATGGGGACGTCAAGACCCTCACCGGTGACGGTGTCAACGACAAGCAGACCCTGGCGGAGACGACGTACTACCAGGGCATGTCGGACGACAACAACACCACCCAGGTGTCGCTGACCGATTCCCAGGGCGGCAGCCACGAGGACTTGAACCAACTGGCCGGGCAGACGCTGGAGTCCACCTCCTACCTGGGCAACGGCGGCCCGGTGGACCACTCCGCCATCTCCTCGTATTGGGTCTCTCCCGCCACCGCCACCCGCTCCCGCTCCGGCCTGCCCGATCTGACGGCGAACACCGTGGAGCCGGTGGAGGCCTGGACCCGGCAGGCGGTGACCGACGGCGGCACCACCACCTGGCGCATCAACGAGACCGACACCGCTTACGACGCCACCACCACGGACGCCGACTTCGGCCTGCAGACCACGCAGTACAGCCACACGGTCCCGGCCAATGCGGCGTACGAGCGCTGCACCACCACCACGTACGCGGCCCCCAATTCCGGCGAGAACCTGGTCGGCCTGGTCGCGAGCACGGAGACCGACTCCGTCCCCTGCGGCGGATTCACCGAGGGCAGCGCGGCGAGCGTCCCGGGCTCGGTCAACACCCTGACCGCCCCGGTGAGCGTCAACCGCCCGGACCAGGTCGTCTCCGCCAGCCGCACCTTCTACGACGACCAGACCATGGCCACCACCTGGCCACAGCCGGCGTCCCCGACCTTCCCGCAGACCTCCGCGCCCACCAAGGGCGACGCATCCGTCACACAGAAAGCCTCCGGTTACAGCGGCGGCGCCTTCACCTGGCAGACCACCAAATCACAGGTGTACGACTCCCGCGGCCGGGTCACCGCCGCGTACGACGCCAACGGCAAGAAGACCGCCACCGCCTTCACCGACGACGCCTACGGCTCGGTGACCGGCACGACCACGACCAACCCCCTGAACCAGAGCACCACCACCACGCTGGACCCCACCCGCGGCCTGCCCCTCACCACGACGGACGCCAACGGCGTGGTCACGACCGTGCAGTTCGACACCCTGGGCCGCACGACCAGCGCGTGGCTGGACTCCCGTGCCACCACCAGCCCGGCGAACTACACCTACAGCTACACCATCTCCAACAGCGGCATCAGCGCCACCACGACGAACAAGCTCAACGACTCGTCCGGCTACCAGACGTCGACCACCCTCTACGACGCACTGATGCGTCCCCGGCAGACCCAGGCCCCCACGCCGCAGGGCGGGCGCATGGTCACCGACACCTTCTACGACACCCGGGGCTGGAAGTCCGCCACGTACAACGGCTGGTGGGACTCCGCCACCACACCGAACACCACCCTGGTCTCCGCGGCCAACCTCAAGGACGAGGTGCCCAACCAGGACTACTTCACCTACGACGGCCTGGGCCGGACGCTGATCGACCTGTCGGAGAAGGACAACGTGGAGGTTTCCCGGACCACCACCGTCTACAACGGCGACCGCACCACCGTCATCCCTCCGTCCGGCGGCGTGACCAAGGCGACCGTCACCGACCCCCTGGGCCGCACGACGGAGCTCGACGAATACACCAGCACGCCCACGCTGAACACCCCGTCGGACACCTTCACCGGCACCTGGTCCGTCACCGGCGGCACCAGCCAGGCCACCACCTACGGCTACGACGACCACGGCAACCAGAACAGCGTCACCGCGGCCGGCAGCACCTGGACCAGCACCTACGACCTCCTGGGCCGCGTCACCGCCAAGGACGATCCCGACGCGGGCCACAGCAGCCTGAGTTACGACAACGCCGGAAATCTGCTGCAGAGCACCGACTCCCGCACCAAGACCATCAGCTTCACCTACGACGCGCTGGGCCGTAAGACCGGCGAGTACGACGCCCCCACCACCGGCCAGTCGACGTCGAACCAGCTGGCCTCGTGGGTGTACGACAACTCAGACAACGCCGTCACGGGCATGAAGTACGCCATCGGCCACGTGACCACGGAGACGGCCTACTCGGGCGGTGCCGCCTACGTCACCCAGTCCAAGGGCTTCAACGTCTTCGGCGAGTCCCTCGGCGAGACCGTCACCATCCCCTCCTCCACCGAAGGCAGCACGCTCGGCACCAGCTACACCTTCCAGCACACCTACACCACGACCACCGGTCTGCCGTTCCGCGACATCTACCCCGCGGCCGGCGGCCTGCCCGCCGAGACCGTCGGCCACACCTACTCCGGCGCCCTGGACCTGCCCTCCGGGCTGGGCAGCACCTCCGGTTACGCCCAGGCGACGGCCTACGACGCCTTCGGCCGGGTCCAGCAGGAGACCATCGGCATGGGCTCCAACGAGGCCTGGATCACCAACACGTACGACCCGCACACCAGCAAGCTGACCGACCAGCTGGTGACGCGCTCCACGGCGACGCCCACGAACGTGGACGAGCAGGCGTACACGTACGACCCGGCCGGCAACATCACCAAGCAGACCTCCACCCGGCTCGGCTCCACCACGTCCACCGAAACGCAGTGCTACCAGTACGACAACCTGGACCGTCTGACCCAGGCCTGGACCGCGACCGACTCCTGCGCGGCGACTCCCACCAGCACGAACTCCTCCACGGTCGGCGACGCCCTGGACACGAAGGGCGCGTACTGGACGAGCTGGAGTCTGGACGCGCTGGGCAACCGCACCGGTGAGGTCCAGCACTCCACCACCGGCGGCACGGACACCACCACCAGCTACGGCTACAACGGCAACAGCACCAACCAGCCCCACACCCTGACCTCGACCGACACCACCGGCGGAGCCACCGCCTCCACCACGGCCACCTACGACAGCGCCGGCAACACCCAGACCCGTACCACCGCCGCCAACGGCACCCAGACCTTCGCCTGGGACGACGCCGGCCGCCTGACCGGCATCACCGGCGGCACCAAGGGCGACAGCCACTACCTCTACGACCCCGAGGGCAACCTCCTGCTCCAGAAGGGCCCGTCCAGCACCACTCTCTACCTGCCCGGCGAGCAGCTCACCCTCGACACGACCAGCGGCACGGTCAACAGCAACCGCTACTACACCCTCCCCGGCGGTGGCCGCGCCGTCCGCACGGGATCCACGGCAAGCGGCAGCACCAGCACCTACACCTTCCAGATCCCCGACCAGCACGGCACGGCGGGCCTGTCCCTGGACTCCACGGCACAGACCCCGACCTGGCGCGAGTTCACCCCGTACGGCGCTCCGCGCGGCACCACCGTCACCTGGAGCGACAACCGCGGCTTCCTCAACGCCCCCACGGACACCAACACCGCCCTGACCATCATCGGCGCACGCCAGTACGACCCCACCACCGGCCGCTTCATCAGCCTCGACCCCCTCTTCGAGGCCACCGACCCGCAGCAGATGGCCGGTTACGCCTACGCGGGCGCCAACCCGGTCACGAACTCGGACCCGACCGGAATGATCCTGCGTAACTCGGACGGCTCGGAGTGCAGCGGCGGCTGGAACGAGTGCGGACCGGGCAGCGTCGATACGAGCGGTGTCGATATGAGCGGGGACAACGGGTGCTCCGGCGAAGGTGACAGCCTGCCCTGGAATTGCTACGGCTTCACGCCTTCCGAGTACGGCAGTGCCGAAACCGACACCTGGCACGGCACGCCTCCCCCCACCTACGAGAACGATCACCTCTCCGACCCCATCGTTGTCCATGTCCCCGTAGCCCCGCACGACAAGGGCACGTCGTGGTGGAAGAGCGGCTTGGACCTCCTCGGGGACGCCGGCAAGTTCATCTACCACGCATCCGGAGCTGCCGACGTCGTCGGCTGTCTGAAGGACCCCAGCTGGGGAGGCTGTACCAAGGCCGCCTTCATGGTGGTGCTCACGGTCGGTACGGGCGGCGAGGACGAAGTCGTCATGATGGGCGCCGACGCCCTCGAAGACGGCGCCGCCGACCTGGCCACCTCAGGCGACGAGCTCATGGGCGTCGCCTGCAAGCTCAGCTTCAGCCCGTCGACCCGGGTACTGATGGCCCATGGCAAGACCGAGGCTATTGCCAAGATCAAACCAGGCGACAAGGTGGAAGCCGGCAACCCGAAGACCGGCAAACACCAAGGCCCCCGCACAGTTCAGCACGTCTGGATCAATCACGACCACGACCTGCTCGACGTCACCATCCGCACCGAGAACGGCCACACCGCCACCGTCCACACCACGGCCAAGCACCCCTTCTGGGACGACACCACGCACGGTTGGGTCCTCGCCGGAAAGCTCCACCGCGGCGACGCCCTCAACACCGCCACCAACGGCCACGTCCATGTCGTCGCCATCCGCACCACCCCGGGCGCGGCAAATCGGTGGAACCTGACCGTCCAGCAGCTCCACACCTATTATGTTCTGGCAGGGGCCACGCCAGTCCTGGTTCACAACTGCAAAGAGGGTGTTGCGACGCTGCATTATCACGGCGAGGGGAACCACTTCAGCATTGAGGTCACGGACGGCGAGACTGTGACGCACACCCATCTCATGCCTCACGATGGAGAAGCCGTCGTCTCTCCATATGACGGCCCGCCGAGCATCATGAGCCGGGACCTCGACCTCCCGAACGCAGAGGCCGCTCTGAAGTTCCAGGAGGAAACCCAGGGGAGCTGGGGTCCATATCATCCGCTGGGGAATAGCTGCCTGACATACTGTGCGAGTGTCCTCAGAGAGGGAGGGGCTGAGGTGCCGGAAGGGAAGGCGGCCATTCCATGGGCGAGGAAGTTCCTTTCTGGTGGTGAGTAGACTCCTCGTTGGCGGAGTGACGGCCGGCGTCTCCGGGTTCTGGTCCCGATGCACAAGGAAAGCGAATGGCTGTAAGAAACTCTGAGGCGCTCGAAGTGTTCCTTCAGGTGGCCGCTGATTCGCGAGTCTCATGGCGTGCCGTCGAACTCGCGGGCCGCGGAATCGCGGCGGACGCGGCAGGTGTCATCTGGGTGATGTCGGCAGGGAAACTCTCGCTGGACGGGGAAAAGTTGACTGATCTCCTCATCGAGCAGGGGGATCTGGTCGACGCACTTGCTGATTCATGGCGGTCGTTCGATGGTGGAGATATCTCTGGCACGGATTTCGAGATGCGCCTAGAGGGATTCGTCCTGGGGCTTGAGGGGTGGATTTCCAGGGCCGCCCGAGGGTGATTGTTGCCAAAATCAGAGGCCCCGCCTGCTTCGATTGCTTGCGGGGCCTCTGAGCTGTCTGACGGCAGTAGTCGAAGGCGAGCGGATGTCCCGCTCACACCGCCCTCACACCCCGCCTCAGCTGTTCCCTGCCCCCAGCACCCCCCGCAGCTGCTGCGGCAGCAACTGGTCGCAGGACTGCTTGGCCTCGTGGGTCAGGGCGTCGTTCACGCACGTGTAGTAGTCGCGGTAGACGAACTGGACGGTGAAGGTCGAGGCCACCAGGACCAGGGCCAGGGAGGCGGTGACCAGGCCGCCCACCGCCGCCGTCACTTGGGGGCGGCCGGTGCCGGGGGCCGGCGGGGTGTTCGGGTCGGGGGTGCGGGGCTTGGCGCGCAGGGCGCTCACGCCCCAGTACAGGGCCAGGGCGCCCAGCAGCAGGGCCACGTACGGCCAGCCGAACAGGACGAAGAAGACCGACCACATGCCGGACAGGAGCGCGTAGCGCGCGCGGCGCTGGGCCGGGTCCGTGGGGTCCCAGCGCAGGCCGCGGCCCGAGCTCGATCCGCCGCCGGGGCCCTGCGGGCCGCCGGAACCGGGGCGCTCGCCGAAGCCGCCGGGGGAGCGGCCGGGCTGGCGGTCGCTCCACTGGCCGCCCCACAGGGAGCCGCCGCCGGGGCCACTGCCTCCCCAGGGGTCGCCGCCCCCGTTGCCCCCGTTGCCCGAGCCGGAGTCACCCGAGCCGCCCTCAGGGCGTCGGGGCTGCCACGGCCGGTCCGGGGTGCCCTCCGGGGGCGGGGCGAAGGGGTTGTCCGACTGGTGCCCTGTGCCGTGCCCGTCGCCGTCCCCCGGCGCCTCCGGCGGGGAGGTCGGGCGCTCCCGCAGCAGGACGGCGCCACGCTCTCCCCCCTGGTCGGGACGCGAGGGAAACGTGAGGAGTCGCAGGCTGCGATCGGGCATCAAGAGAGCGTCTTCCCCTAGGTGGATACGGCTGGATCCGGCTGGATACGGCTGTCCGATGTGAGCTTCCACCCCGGAAACGCACCGCACCGCGTGCGCGTTCCCGAGCCGGTTCCTCCCGAACGCTACCTTCCGGCCAGACCCCCGTCCCCTGGGGGCTGTCCGGTGTGCCGGTATCGTTGCTGGCGGTCGGCTGCTTCGTAGGGTTCCCCGTATCCAGGGGCGCGAAGCATTCGTACGAATGTACAAGACCCAGGTCGTATCCGAGATCCCGAGAAAGGGCCTCCTCCGTGGCCGCCACCCACGCTGCCCCCGCGGTCAAGCGTCTCGTCGTGCTGGTCTCCGGATCCGGCACCAACTTCCAGGCGCTGCTCGACGAGATCGCGCGCACCGGAGCCGAGCAGTACGGCGCCGAGATCGTCGCCGTAGGGGCCGACCGTGACGGCATCGAGGGGCTCGCCCGCGCCGAACGGGCCGGGCTGCCCACCTTCGTCTGCAAGGTCAAGGACTTCGGCGGCCGGGAGGAGTGGGACGCAGCCCTCACCGAGGCCGTGTCCGCCTACGAGCCGGACCTCGTCGTCTCCGCCGGGTTCATGAAGATCCTCGGGAAGGAATTCCTCGCCCGGTTCGGCGGGCGGATCGTCAACACGCATCCCGCCCTCCTCCCCAGTTTCCCCGGGGCCCACGGCGTCCGCGACGCGCTCGCGTACGGCGTCCGGGTCACCGGCTGCACCGTCCACTTCGTCGACGACGGCGTCGACACCGGCCCGATCATCTCCCAGGGCGTGGTCGAGATCCGGGACGAGGACGACGAGAGCGCGCTGCACGAGCGCATCAAGGAAGTCGAGCGAAGGCTGCTCGTCGAGGTCGTGGGGCGGCTCGCCCGCAACGGCTATCGCATTGAGGGACGAAAGGTAGTTATCCAGTGACCGCCCAGACCAACGACAGCAGCAGCAAGCGGGCCATCCGGCGCGCGCTCGTCAGCGTCTACGACAAGACCGGGCTGGAAGAGCTGGCGCAGGGGCTGCACGAGGCCGGTGTCCAGCTCGTCTCCACCGGCTCCACTGCCTCCCGGATCGCCGCCGCCGGCGTCCCCGTCACCAAGGTCGAGGAGCTGACCGGCTTCCCCGAGTGCCTGGACGGCCGGGTCAAGACCCTGCACCCCAAGGTCCACGCGGGCATCCTCGCCGACCTGCGGCTGGACAGCCACCGCGAGCAGCTCGCCGAGCTGGGCGTCGAGCCGTTCGACCTCGTCGTCGTCAACCTCTACCCCTTCCGCGAGACCGTCGCCTCGGGCGCCTCCGACGACGAGTGCGTCGAGCAGATCGACATCGGCGGCCCGTCGATGGTCCGTGCCGCCGCCAAGAACCACCCCTCCGTCGCCGTCGTCACCAGCCCCGAGCGGTACGCCGACGTCCTCGCGGCCGTGAAGGCCGGCGGTTTCGACCTCACCGCCCGCAAGCGGCTCGCCGCCGAGGCCTTCCAGCACACCGCCTCCTACGACGTCGCCGTCGCCTCCTGGTTCGCCTCGTCCTACGCCCCCGTTGACGAGTCGCAGTTCCCCGACTTCCTCGGCGCCACCTTCGAGCGCGAGAACACCCTGCGCTACGGCGAGAACCCGCACCAGCCCGCCGCCCTCTACGTCGACGGCAGCGGTGGTCTCGCGGCCGCCGAGCAGCTGCACGGCAAGGAGATGTCGTACAACAACTACACGGACACGGACGCCGCGCGCCGTGCCGCGTACGACCACGACGAGCCCTGCGTCGCGATCATCAAGCACGCCAACCCCTGTGGTATCGCGGTCGGTTCGGACGTCGCCGAGGCGCACCGCAAGGCGCACGCGTGCGACCCGGTCTCCGCGTACGGCGGTGTGATCGCCGTGAACCGCCCGGTCAGCAAGGAGATGGCCGAGCAGGTCGCGGAGATCTTCACCGAGGTCATCGTCGCGCCGGACTACGAGGAGGGGGCCCTCGAAGCCCTCACCAAGAAGAAGAACATCCGCGTCCTGAAGGCCCCGAGCGCGCCCTGCAACCGCGTCGAGGGCAAGCAGATCGACGGCGGCCTCCTGCTCCAGGTCACCGACCGCCTCCAGGCCGACGGCGACGACCCGGCCAACTGGACCCTGGCGTCCGGCGAGGCGCTGAGCGAGGCCGAACTGGCGGAGCTGGCCTTCGCCTGGAAGGCCTGCCGCGCGGTCAAGTCCAACGCGATCCTCCTCGCCAAGGACGGTGCCTCGGTCGGCGTCGGCATGGGCCAGGTCAACCGCGTCGACTCCTGCAAGCTCGCCGTCGAGCGGGCCGGTGAGGAGCGCGCGCGGGGTTCCTACGCCGCGTCCGACGCCTTCTTCCCCTTCCCGGACGGCCCCGAGATCCTCATCAACGCCGGTGTCCGGGCGATCGTCCAGCCGGGCGGTTCGATCCGTGACGAGCAGGTGGTCGAGGCCGCGCAGAAGGCGGGCGTGACCATGTACTTCACGGGCACGCGTCACTTCTTCCACTGAGTTCGCACCACACCGTTGTGCCGCTGGGGCAGTGCTCCACCCCCCAGCGCTCGGCCACCGCGTCGACCAGTAACAGGCCCCGGCCGGACTCCTCGTCCGCGCCGGGGCTTCGTCGTACGAGCCAGGCGTGGGCGTCGGGGTCGGTGACTTCACGGCCCCGTCCTCCTCATCCCCGCCCTCGCCTGGGTCCCAGACGGCCTCCGGCCCTCCCCCGAGGGAGCCGGAGGCCGTCTGGTCTGCTGGGCCACCGAGGTCAGCAGGGGCGCAGGGAGTAGACCGGGTCCCAGTTGGCCGTGCCGGCCTCGTAGGCCGTCGAGGTCCAGCGGAGGCTGCCGTCCTGGTTGTAGAAGCGGGCGACCGTGCCCGGGGTCTGGTTGTTGGTGAACGGGCCGTCGCCGGTCCAGTTCTGGACGGTCCACGTCTGGCACTTGTAGAAGTCGAACTTGGTGCCGTTGACGAGCATGCACAGGTGGCCGTAGGCGCAGTCCAGGTCCTTGGCGCTGACGCCCTTCGCGGCCTTGGTGAGGGTCAGGCCGTCGTAGCGGACCTGGTCGGCGGAGGACGAGAGGGCCTTCGGGTGGCCGGCGAGGACGTGGTCGGCGACCTGCTGGACGCTGGTGACCCGGGTGCCGTCCGGGGCGGCGGCCGTGGCCGCGACCGTGGAGCCGGCGACGAGAGCGGTGGCCGCGATGAGCAGTGCGGCGGGCTTGGCGATGTTCACGTGTTCCCCCATGTGAACGGTGGTGCAGGAACTGTTGTGGTCGCTCCGCCGCGATGCCGTGCTGCCGTGGCGCCGTGGCGGAGTGGTCATACCGTCCCAGCGGCGCCCGCCCGCCGGTACCTGTGAAGTCTCAGGGTCACTTCTTCCCCGGGGGCGCGTACTCCTGGAGGTAGTGAGCGACGCGGGCGCAGTAGTCGCGGTACTTCGGGGGAACTCCGCCCGTGTCGTTCACCTTCTCGTACGACGTCCGGTAGGAGGCGGCGAGCAGCACCCGTTTGTCGCCGGGCAGGCCGGGCTTCAGGTGGGGGTCCATGTAGCACAGGTAGCGGCCCATGGCCGGGATGGAGACGGAGGGGGTGAGGGGTGGAGTCGGGGTCGCGGACGCGGGGATGCCGTTGTCCTGCATCCACCAGCGCAGCACGTCGGGGGTCCAGCGGGCGATGCCGTACTCCATGTTGCCGGGGTCGGAGAGGCTCGGGTCGAAGTTGCTCTCCGCCTTGAGCATCGCCGCGATGAGTGCGGGAGTGACGTCGGGGCGGGTGCAGAAGTGGGCGGCGTCCACGATGAGGCGGCGGTACTGCACCGGGACCCCCTTGTCGGTACGCAGCTCCGAGGCGCCGTAACGCGCCAGGGCGGCCGTGTCGGTGCCGTCCCCTGTCCAGGTGCCGATGCCGTAGCCGAGGGCCGCGAGGGCGACCGTGGCGGCGGCGATCAGTGCCGGGAGGCGTTTGCGGCGCAGGCGCAGGCGCAGGCGCAGGCGCGGGCGTGGTGAGCGGGGCGTGCCTGCCGCCGCCTCCACCCGGCGTAGCAGTGCCTCCGTCGTGACGCGGTCCGCATGTGTGCGGGACAGGCAGTCACGGACGATCTCCCGCCAGGCGTCCGGCAGTTCGGGGGACAGGCGCAGCTCTTCGGTGCCGCGCGCGTAGGCGGCCGCCGCGTCACGGCGGGCCGACGGGGTGGCGCCGGGGAGCGGGAAGGAGCCGGTGAGGACCAGGTGGGCGAGGACGCCGAAGGCCCAGACGTCGGCGGAGGGGCGGATCCGCCGGCCGCGTTCGCCGATCTCCGCCCACAGCAGCTCGGGCGAGGTGTAGTCGGGGGTGGAGAAGGCGGGGGTGTAGGCGTGGGTGCCCTCCAGTTCGGCGGCCATGTTGAAGTCGGTGAGCTTGGCCGAACCGTCGGCCATCAGCAGCACGTTGGCCGGTTTGAGATCCCCGTGCACCCAGCCGGCGCGGTGCAGCTGGGCCAGGCCCTCGCAGATCTGGGCGAGCAGGGCCGGACCGGCCGCCGGGCGGGGGTCGGTGGCGAGCAGGGCGGACACGGACCCTTCGCCGCGCTCCAGGACGAGGACGGTGGCGCCGTCGAGGGCGGGCCGGGCGGGGTCGTCCAGGACGAGGGTCTCGTACATCCGGATCAGCCGGGGGCGGCGCAGCCGGCGGTGCAACTCGACCTCGCGGTCGATGAGTTCGCGCAGGTGGGCGAGCTGGCGTGGGGTGTTGGTGCCGGTGGGCAGGAACTTGAGGGCGGCGGTGGCGGGCAGGTCCGGGGAGTCCGGCGAGTCCGGGGAGTCCGGCGAGTCCGGGGAGCTTACGGAGTCCTCGGCGCGCCGGGCCGCGTACACGCTGCCGAAGGCGCCCGTCGCGATCGGCTCGCGCACCTCCCAGACGCCGGCCCGGTAGCCCCTGGGCACCGGTACGGCGTACGGCTCGGTCACCGGGCCGCCCGGCTGACCGACGTGGTCAGCACGACCAGGTCGTCCTCGCGTACGACGTCGAAGCGGAGCGCCAGGGAGACCAGGGACTCCTTCTTGCCGTTGAGCCGGGGTCCCGGATCGGCGCTCTCCGGACCGGGTTTGAGCCGCAGCTTCACGGCGAGGTAGTCGATGTTCCACTGCACGGAAGTGCGGGTCGCGGAGGGCCAGTTGGGGCGCAGCCGGTCCACCACCTGGTCGACCGTGGGCAGCGGGGCGTGCGGGTCGCCGCGCAGGCGGGGTTCGCACAGGGCGGCCAGGACGGCGAAGTAGCGCTTGGTGCGGTCGACGGAGAAGGCGGCGGCGGTGGTGTCGCCGTCCGGTCCGCCCTCGCCGCATCGATAGTCGTGGCGCGGGGCCCAGACCTCGATGGGCAGCAGGTCACCGGCGGCGGGCAGGACGATCCGGGAGAACTCGAAGGGGACGGGTGCGTCCAGCCGGCCCGGCCCGACCTTGATGTGCTCGCCGGCGCCCTCGGGGTTCTCCACGACGTACGTCTGCCGCGCCGACAGGTTGCTCAGTATCCAGAACGTGCCCTGGGCGGTGAGCTCGCCGGCCCGACGCGAGACCCCGTCGTGCGGGATCGGCAGGCCGCTCTCCGGCGCCCGCCCGAAGGTGAGGCGTTCGCCGGGGGCGAGGTGGATCTGCTGGCGGTCGTCCTCCGTGGTCGGCGGAGGTACGACGATGATGCTGTACACGGTGTGTCTCCCCGTGCCTGACGGTTAGCCGGGTCGGTACGGCTACCCAGGCCAGCCTAGGGGGACACACCAGGGCCGTGCCTCCCCCCTGATGGGTGAGACACGGCCCCGGATGCTGATTGGCGCGAATTGGTCTGTCCCGCGCACCGGTTCAGTAGCGCGGGCGGTTGAACCAGGCCTTGCCGTTGGAGCCGCCCACGAAGCAGGCGATCAGGATGCCGAGCACCAGGTGGATGATGCCCAGGACCGTGAACGGGTAGACCGCGAGGACGGCGGTGAGGATGCCGAAGACCAGGGCCGTGACGCGCAGGCCGTTGCCACCGGTGTTGAACTTCGAGGCCAGGACGGCCGCCCACACCAGCCACGCGAGCGCCAGCGCCGTGAAGGCCCAGATCACGCCGACCGGGTAGTCCCGGAGGGTGGACGGGAGGGAGACGGAGCTGTCGTCCTTGGCCTTCTTGATGGCCACACCGGCGAAGGCGAAGATCGCCACGCCGATCACCTGGAGGCCGACGATCACCCACAGCAGCACGCGGGCCGCGCTGACGTTGCCCGGCATGGCCGTCATCGGGGCGCCCATGCCGTAGGGCTGCTGGACGGGCGGCGCGGCCGGGTAGCCGTAACCGGGCTGCTGCGGCTGCTGCGGGTAGCCGTAGCCCTGCTGCTGGCCCTGCGGGGGCCCGTAGGGGTTGTTCGGGTCGCCGAAGCTCATGGTGGTGTTCCTCCGTGGTCGAGTGCGGGGACGAGGCGCGGCACCGCACGGAGGAATCGTTTCTACAGATGCGGTTCGTCCCCCCGATGAGCTGCCCGCTGCACTGTGTGCTCATCGTTCTTGACCGGATATGGGCTTGTCCAGCCGAAGAGTGGAGGTGTTGTGCAAGTGCAACACAGTTGATCAATGCATGGGTGGAGTGGTATCCGGATGGGAACCCTGGGCCTCCGGATTGGAACCGAGGCCCGGTCATCCGCGAGGATGGGGGTATGACCGCCCAGATTCTCGATGGCAAGGCCACCGCAGCCGCGATCAAGTCCGATCTGACCGCCCGCGTGGCGGCGCTGAAGGAGAAGGGCGTCACGCCCGGCCTCGGCACGATCCTGGTCGGGGACGACCCCGGCAGCCAGAAGTACGTCGCCGGCAAGCACCGCGACTGCGCCCAGGTGGGCATCGCCTCCATCCAGCGTGAACTGCCCGGCACCGCCACCCAGGAGGAGATCGAGGCGGTCGTCCGCGAGCTGAACGAGGACCCGGCCTGCACCGGTTACATCGTCCAGCTGCCGCTGCCCAAGGGCATCGACGAGAACCGCATCCTGGAGCTGATGGACCCGGCCAAGGACGCCGACGGGCTCCACCCGATGAACCTCGGGCGCCTCGTCCTGAACGAGCCGGCCCCGCTGCCCTGCACCCCCAACGGCATCCTGTCCCTGCTGCGCGCCCATGGCGTCGAGATCAAGGGCGCCGAGGTCGTCGTCGTCGGGCGGGGCGTGACCATCGGGCGTCCGATGCCGCTGCTGCTCACCCGGCGCAGCGAGAACGCCACCGTGACCCAGTGCCACACCGGCAGCCGCGATCTGTCCGCCCACCTCAAGCGGGCCGACATCATCATCGCGGCCGCCGGCTCCCCGCACCTGATCCGCGCCGAGGACGTCAAGCCCGGCGCCGCCGTCCTCGACGTCGGTGTCTCCCGCAACGCCGAGGGCAAGATCCTCGGCGACGTCCACCCGGACGTGACCGAGGTGGCCGGCTGGATCTCTCCGAACCCCGGCGGTGTGGGCCCGATGACCCGGGCGCAGCTGCTGGTCAACGTGGTCGAGGCGGCGGAGCGCAGTGCCGGCTGAGGGCGCCCGCGCGGGGGCGGCCACCCGCGGCACGCAGCCGGCCGAGGGGGGTCCCGAGCGGCCCACTCGTCGCTTCCCGCGGATCACGAGGGACACCGCGCGGCCCGAGGGCGGCGGCCGTGCCGCGTCCGGTGCCGCGCCGGCCCCCGCCCGGCAGTGGCCGCTGCTGGTCGTGCTGGGCACGGTCGCGCTCGGCCTGCTGCTGACCTCGCTGGACCAGTTCCGTCCGGGCACGCTGCTGATCGGCGTCGCCCTGCTGGCCGGCGCGGTCATGCGCTGGCTGCTGCCCGGCGTCGGCATGCTGGCCGTCCGCTCCCGGTTCACGGACATCAGCACCTACGGCGTCCTCGGCCTGGCGATCGTCCTGCTCGCGATGATGGCCCAGCCGAATCCATGGCTGCAGATCCCGTTCCTGAAAGATCTCCTGCACGTGACGCTCAGCAACAAGTAGCGCCGCTCGTTCGCGACGGTTCGCCCCCCCGAAGAGGGGCGAACCGCCGTCGCGATTCAGCCTTCCTCCCGTGAACTGCCTGTTCAACGCCTGTCCTTGCGCTGTGGCACGGAAGTGACCGTTCCGCTACGGTGTCCGCGCGCGCCGTCCATGCTCCCGCGCGCCCCCATGCCGGGAACTGGGATCCGTAGGCAGGGCATCCTTGTGGGTAGCCAGGACGGGGAACGGGCGGGGGAACGTAGGGGGGAAGCGATGCCTCGTTGGAAGGATCTGCCGGACGATCTGGATCCGCAGATCAAGGAGTTCACCACTCAGATACGGCGCCTCGTGGACCGCAGCGGGCTGAGTGTCGCGGCTCTCGCGGACCGCACCGGTTACAGCAAGACCTCCTGGGAGCGGTACCTCGGCGGCCGGCTCCTCGCACCCAAGGGCGCGGTCGTCGCGCTCGCCGAGGTCACCGGCACCAGTCCCGTCCATCTGACCACGATGTGGGAGCTGGCCGAGCGCGCCTGGAGCCGGTCGGAGATGCGGCACGACGGCACCATGGAGGCGATCCGGATCTCCCAGGCCCGCGCCGCGCTGGGGGAGTTCGGCGCGGCGGAGGCGACCGGGGGGCCGTCGGGGCGGGTGTCGGGAGGGTCTTCGGGGCGGTCGTCGGAGCGGCCTTCGGGGCGCAAGAACGGCAGCGCGACGGTGACTCCGGGCATCGCCGGTCCGGCGGGTGTCTCACCGACGATCCCACCCCAGCCGACGGGCGCCGACGCCGACGCCAGGGACGCCGAGGGGATCGGGGACAAGAGCGCCGGGCGCAGGGCCGATTCGTGGGGGGCGGCCGGGTATCAGGGGCCGCCCCGGGCGAACGCCCGGCCCGGCTCGGATCCGGGCGACCCGCAGGCGCCCCGGCCGGCCGAAGGTGCGCCGGAACCGGGGAGCGGGGGCCGTCAGCGGCTGACGATGTTCCTCGCGGGGCTCGTCGGTGTGCTCGTCGTCATCGCCGCCGTCTTCTTCTTCACCGACCGCAGCGGCGGCAAGCACCAGGACGCCGCCCCGCCGCCGTCGCCGACCGCCACCCGGCACGCGAGCCCGCCGGCGGGAGGCAAGTGCGCCGGCTCCGCCTGCACCGGCAAGGACGCCGAGGCGATGGGATGCAGCGGCGACCTGGTGAGCACCGCCAAGACCGCCACCGTGGGCACCACCACCCTGGAGGTCCGCTACAGCAAGGCCTGCGGCACCGCCTGGGGCCGGATCACCGGGGCCACCCGGGGCGACAAGGTGGAGATCTCCGCGGGCCCGGTCCGCCAGACGGGTGAGATCACCGCGACCGGCGACGCCATCGCCTACACCCCGATGGTCGCCGTGAAGAACGCGACCGACGCCAAGGCCTGCGCGACCCTCGCCTCCGGGCGGACGGGGTGCACGAAGTGACCGGGTGGCCGACGTAGCGGATGAGGCGGTCGACGTAGCGGATGAAGCGGTCGACGTAGCGGATGAAACAGGAGAAATCGCGCCCGCGCGAAATCGTGCGGGTGAAATTCCGGGACGGGACGCATGGTCCGTCGGATCCGGGGCACGCGAACCGTACCCCCCACGGGAGTCCGGCATGCCGGTACTTCCCCCCACCGGCGGCCGCCTCCGTCCCCCTCTCCCGGACCGGCGGCCGCCGCTTCGTTCGCCCTGCGTCCGCCTGCGTCCGCCTGCGTCCGCCGTATGTCGGCCATGTGTCCGCCTTGTGGGGTGAGCCACACGGCCCGGGACGTCTCGCATGCCGGATGCGCGATAGCCTGACCGCTGGATCGATCTCTTGACGCCAAGAGATCGATCATCCGCCCGGGGCCGGGAAGCCCTACCGCCAGTTGTCCTACGGAGAACGCCATGACCCGCACTCCCGTGAACGTCACCGTCACCGGCGCGGCCGGCCAGATCGGTTACGCCCTGCTCTTCCGCATCGCCTCCGGCCAGCTGCTCGGCGCGGACGTACCGGTCAAGCTGCGCCTCCTGGAGATCACCCCGGCGCTGAAGGCCGCCGAGGGCACGGCCATGGAGCTGGACGACTGCGCCTTCCCGCTGCTCCAGGGCATCGACATCACCGACGACCCGAACGTCGCCTTCGACGGCACCAACGTGGCTCTCCTGGTCGGCGCCCGCCCCCGCACCAAGGGCATGGAGCGCGGCGACCTGCTGGAGGCCAACGGCGGCATCTTCAAGCCGCAGGGCAAGGCCATCAACGACCACGCCGCGGACGACATCAAGGTCCTCGTCGTCGGCAACCCGGCGAACACCAACGCGCTCATCGCGCAGGCCGCCGCGCCGGACGTCCCGGCCGAGCGCTTCACCGCGATGACCCGTCTGGACCACAACCGCGCGCTCACCCAGCTCGCGAAGAAGACGGGCTCCACGGTCGCCGACATCAAGCGCCTGACCATCTGGGGCAACCACTCCGCCACCCAGTACCCGGACATCTTCCACGCCACCGTCGCCGGCAAGAACGCGGCCGAGGTCGTGAACGACGAGAAGTGGCTGGCCGACGAGTTCATCCCGACCGTCGCCAAGCGCGGTGCCGCGATCATCGAGGCCCGCGGTGCCTCGTCGGCCGCCTCCGCCGCCAACGCCGCGATCGACCACGTGTACACCTGGGTCAACGGCACGGCCGAGGGTGACTGGACCTCCATGGGCATCCCGTCGGACGGTTCCTACGGTGTTCCGGAGGGTCTGATCTCCTCCTTCCCGGTCACCACCAAGGACGGCGCGTACGAGATCGTCCAGGGCCTGGACATCAACGAGTTCTCGCGTGCGCGTATCGACGCCTCGGTCAAGGAGCTGGAGGAGGAGCGCGACGCGGTGCGCGCGCTCGGCCTCATCTAAGACGCCTCATCCAAGACCTGCGTGGGCCCTGCTTCGGTTTTCTGCGAAGCGGGGCCCACGTGCGTCTTCCCCGTACCCGGCGATCACCAGCACTGTCGCCACCAGCACCACCACCCCCACCGTCCGCAGCGCCGGCCCCATCCCGTGCAGGAGGTCAGTGTGAGCGGACAGGATCGTGCCGGTGACGGCGACACCCAGCGCGGCCCCCGTCTCCCGGGCGGTGGTGCCCAGGCCGGAGCCCAGGCCCGCCTGGTGGGCCGGAAGTGAGGTGACCACGCCGTAGGTCAGGGCGGGCATGCACAGGCCGGCGCCCGATGAGATGACCAGCAGCCAGACCACGAACACCGCGTACGGTGTCGTCGCGTCGGCCGTGGACGCGCCCAGCAGACCCAGGCCGATCAATGCCAGACCGGACCCTGTGACCGCGCGCGGCCGGCCCGCCCAGCGCGTCGCCAGCTTCTGCGCGCCCGCCATGCCGACCACCAGCGGCATGATCGCCACCCCGGTGACGGCGGCGCCGTAGCCCTTCACGCCTTGCAGATACTGGGAGTTGACGAAGAACAGGGCGAACAGGCCGAAGAACGCGGTGGCCGTGCCGAGGGAGGCCGCTCGCAGCCGGGGGGAGCCGAAGACCCGGGGGTCGAAGAGCGGGGCCGGCGAGCGCAGGGCGTGCAGGGTGAAGGCGCTGATCAGCAGCGCGCCCGCCGTGAAGGCGCCGAGGATGCGGGCGGAGGTCCAGCCGTAGGCCGGGCTCTCGATGATGCCGAACAGGACGGCGACCAGGCCCGCGGTGAGCAGCAGGGTGCCGAGGGGGTCGGGGTTGCTGCGGGCCGAGCGTTCGGTGCGCGGGGTCGTGAGCGCGACGGAGGTGGCCAGGACGGCCGTCAGCGGGACCATCGCCGCGAACAGGGCACGCCAGCCGAGGAACTGTCCGGCCAGTCCGCCGCCCAGGTTCCCCGCCGCGCCGCCCACGCCGATCGCCAGGGTCCAGGCGCCCATGGTGCGGGCCCGCTGCTCCGGCGCGGACAACTGCATGAGGATCGAGAGGGTGGAAGGGGTGATCAGGGCGGCTCCGGCGCCGGACAGGCCCCGGCCCGCGATCAGCACCGCCGGGCCGGTGGCGAGGGCACTGGTGGCGGCGCCCGCCGCGAACAGGGCGAGCCCGGCGAGCAGGGCGCCCTTGCGGCCGTACCTGTCGCCGAGCGCGCCGGCCGGGATCAGCAGCCCCGCGAAGACGATGACGTAGGCGTCGACCGTCCACAGGATCTCGGTGTGCGAGGGGTGCAGGGAGGACGAACTCAGTTCGGGGATCAGCAGGTTGACGGCGGCGACCATGCTCTGCGCGACCAGGACGCAGGCGCACAGCGCGAGCAGGACGGGGCGTTTCAGGGCGTGCGCGGGCACGGCTCCTCCCGGGAGCTTCGGTGGGGTGGTGGGGGATGCACTCTCGTGTGCCCTCACCGTAGGCTCGGCACTGACCTGCACTCTAGTGCAACCTTTGCAAGGGACACCTGCACATGACGCAATCCACGGGGCTGGACCTGAATCTGCTGGTCGCGCTGGACGTGCTGCTGGAGGAGCAGAGCGTGCAGGGCGCCGCGCGCCGGCTGCATCTGTCCGAGCCCGCCATGAGCCGTACCCTCGGCCGGATCCGCAAGGCGCTCGGCGACCCGGTGCTGGTGCGGGCCGGGCGCCGGATGGTGCCCACCCCGCACGCGCTGGCCGTGCGTGCCGAGGTGAGCGCGGTGGTGGAGCGGGCCCGTGCCCTGTTCGCGCCGGGCCGGGACGCCGATCTGCGCACCGTGTCCCGGACGTTCACGATCCTCGGCCACGACGCGATCGCCGCCACCCACGGCGCGACCCTGTTCGCCCGCGCCGCCCGCGAGGCCCCCGGGATCCGGCTGCGCTTTCTGTCCGAGAGCCATGTCGACGCCCCGTTCCTGCGCCAGGGCACCGCCGATCTGGAGGTCGGGGTGATCGACACGACCGCGCCCGAGGTGCATGTGGAGACGGTCTACAAGGAGCGCATGCTCGGGGTCGTACGGGCCGGACACCCGCTGCTCACCGGGGAGTTGACGCCCGAGCGGTTCGCCGGTGAAGCGGGGCATCTGATCGTCTCCCGGCGGGGCCGGCAGTACGGCCCGATCGACGACGCGCTGGCGGAACTCGGCCTGGAACGCCAGGTGGTGGGCAGCGTCGGCACCTACCCGGCCTCGCTGTTCGTGCTGCGTGAGACCGATCTGATCGGGCTGATCACCTCCTACGGCAGCACGCTGGCCCACGCCCTCGGGCTCGCCACCTTCGAGATCCCGCTCCGGCTCCCGGTGGTGAGGATCGGTTTCGCCTGGCATCCGCGCCATGACGCCGACCCCGCCCACGCCTGGCTGCGCGACTGCGTACGCCGGCTGATGCGCGAGGAGTCAGCCGGCTGCTGAGGCGGGTTCAGCGGGAGCACGTACGGTTCGAGGCCGCCGAGTCATCCGCGCAAGGCAGCCCTGGCATGCCCTCCACTGAAAACCTCAGTAGCCGCTCTTCGCACCACCGGCCAGCCGCTTCTCGAACCAGTGGGCGGCGTGGACGTTGTCGTCGTAGCGCGGGATCTCGGCGTACCCGCACGCCCGGTACATCGCCTGCGCCTCGGTGAGCACGGCGTGCGTGTCCAGGCGTACGACGTCCAGGCCGCGTGCCCGCGCCTGATGCTCCAGACCGTCGAGCAGCCGCCGTGCGAGGCCCAGCCGCCGGGCCTCGGGAGCGACCCACACATGCTTGATCTCGCCCACTCCCGGCCCCAGGCGCCGCAGCGCCCCGCAGCCCACCGGCCGCCCCTCCTCGTACGCGACCAGGAACGCGCCGGCGTCCCCGGTGACCTCCTCCGGGCCGACCAGGTCCGCCTGGTCGAAGCCCTCGGGGAAGCGGGCGTCGATGTCCGCCGCGTACGCCTCCAGGCAGGCCCGCGCGTCCGCCGAGGCGCCGTCGACGGTCTCGACGGTGATCCCCGCCAGCCGCAGCAGCCGCTGCGTGACCGCCATGGCGCCGGTCAGTTCGGCCCGCTGGGCGGGGGTGAGGCCGTCCAGCAGACCGGCCACGAGGGCGTCGGACCGGCGGTGCTGCTCGGCCACCTCGACGCGCCCGGCCGGGGTCGGCTCGACCGTCCGCAGCCGGTTGTCGTGCGCGGGCACCGCCACCCGGACCATGCCCTGCGCCTCCAGGGCCTTCACCATCCGGCTGAGGTATCCGGCGTCCAGGCCGAGCCGCCCCCGCAGCTCCCGCAGGGACACCCCGTCGCCGATCTCGAACAGCAGCCGGGCCTCGCCGAGCGGGCGGTCCTGCCCGAGGTAGTGCTCGTCCAGGACACCGATACGGCGCGTGAAGTACCGGTTGAAGTGCCGGAAGGCGGCGATGTCCGCGGCGGCGACCGGCGCACCCGCTCCCCGCCCTCTGCCCTGCCC
The DNA here is from genome assembly GCF_020181035.1 of Streptomyces sp. CoH27. Lineage (GTDB taxonomy): Bacteria > Actinomycetota > Actinomycetes > Streptomycetales > Streptomycetaceae > Streptomyces > Streptomyces camelliae. The sequence continues at coordinate 89,834 of NZ_JAIQYY010000017.1, read as the reverse complement.
TGTTCCTTGACTTGAGTCAAAGGTCTGCATTCTCCGACCGTAGTCAGATGTCTCTGTGCCGTCCAGGGCCGCACGCGAACATCGCTCCCAGGCGGGCGAATTCGTGAAAACACCCGCAGCGAGGCGCCCAGCGTGCACGCTCGGTGCATGAGTGACTACCGAGACGGGGTACCGGCGTATCTGACGATCCGTGTCACGCAGCAGGACGGGCCGCTCGCCGCGTTCGCCGAGCAGGAGGCGTGGCAGGCGACGCAGCGGTATCCGCAGCTGATGGGCGTGATGATCGCGGAATACTTCCGTGCCCGCGAGTGCGAGGCGGGCGGCTGGGAGCTGCTGGCGGCCGGTGCCGACACTCCGCAGGACGCCCGGGACGGGCTCGGCTCGCACTTCCGGATGCGGGCGAAGGAGGCCCGGGACGCCGGGGACGAGGCCGCGCGGCGCACATGGATGGCGGCGGCGCGGCGGATGGACCGGGAGGTCGTGAACGAGGTCCGGGTGCGCGGGGAACGCTTCCGGATCGTCCGGGCGAGCCGCTTCATCCGGATGGGCCCGAACGGTCCCGAGCCGCCCCGCCCGTCCGACCCCGACACGGCGGAGGTGGGCGAGGCCTACCGGGCGGGGCCGAGCGTGGAGGGCTTCGTGGTCGACCCGTTCACCGGTACGGGCCTGTCGAACGGCATCCTGAAGCTGGAGCTGTTCCATTCCCTCGGGGTCTCGCCGGACGCCGGGCCGGAGGCCGTGGCGGACGCGCGCCGGGCCCGGCGGGAGTGTCCGGGCGGGGTGCTGCTCCCGGCGGTCTTCATGATCTCGGAGCGGGTGGAGGGACGATGGCGTGCCTTCAACCCCGGCGCCGGCCACACCACTCCCCAGGCGGCCCGCGACTCCCTCGCCTCCTGGCTGCGCGTGATGGCCCCCTTCACCCTCCGTCTCGACGAGGAGCAGCGCGCGGAGTACGCCCGGCTGGCCGACCGCCTCGACGAGACCCGCTCCAACGTCATCACGGTCGCCGGGGTCCGCTACCGCGTCACCCGCGTCGAACGCCTCATCCGGGTCGGCCCCGACGGGCCCGAGGGCCCCCGCCCCTCCGACTACGACCCCCAGCCGCCCGTCGAGGTCCACACGCGCCGGCTCAAGGAGCAGGGCCTGTGGACGGACGAGGACGACGACGAGCCGGCCGAACTCGACGAACGGGCGCAGGAGCTCAAACGGCTCTGGGACGAGGAGTGGGAGCGGAGGCAGGCACTGCGCGCGAAGCGGGGACGCAAGGAAAGGGGGTGAGCGGGCGACCCGAGTCGGCCAGGTCGACCGGCCGCTGGAGGTTCTGTCCGCCCGATACGGACTGTGAGACATGCATGAACCGAGCGCAGCTGACCGAATTGCCGATTTTTAGCCGTTTTGGACCGTCATTTCAGTGACGCCTCGCACTTTCCGCCGCCGATTCCGCATGTGAGTGAGGGGCCCGGGGCAGGCGGTCGCGGTCCCCGAGTGTGGCACGTGCGTGACACAGGGGCACGGATCAGGAACGGAAGGCAACAGGCGATCATGGCGGACAGTACGGAACGACAGCCCGGGGCGACCATCCACGCGGGAGGCGTGTGGCTGGACGCGGTCTCCGGCGCGACACGCGAGATCCTGGACCCCGCGGACGCGCTGCCGTTCGCCGTGGTCGCCGAGGGTGACGAGAAGGACGCCGAGCGGGCCGTCGCCGCGGCCCGGCAGGCCTTCGACCAGGGGCCCTGGCCTTCGACGCCCGTCGCCGAACGCGCCGCCCTGCTGCGCCGCGTCGCCGGCCTCCTCCTGCGCGACCGCGAGGAACTCGGACTGCTGGAGAGCCGGGACGCGGGCAAGACCGTGGAAGAGGGGCGGGTCGACATCGACTGTGTCGCCGACGCCTTCCGCTACTTCGCCGACCTGGTCGCCGCCGAGGCGCCCGGCCGGGTCGTGGACGCGGGCTCGGCCGACGTCCACAGCGTGGTCGTACACGAGCCGGTCGGCGTCTGCGCGCTCATCACCCCGTGGAACTACCCCCTCCTCCAGGCCAGTTGGAAGATCGCCCCGGCCCTCGCGGCCGGCAACACCTTCGTCGTCAAGCCCAGCGAGATCACCCCGATGACCACCATCGCGCTGATCGACCTGCTCGCCGAGGCCGGGCTCCCCGCCGGGGTCGCGAACCTCGTCACCGGACCCGGCCACACCGTCGGCGCCCGGCTCGCCGAGCACCCCGACGTCGACCTGGTCTCCTTCACCGGCGGTCTGGTCAGCGGCGTCAAGGTCGCCCAGGCCGCCGCCCCGACGGTGAAGAAGGTCGCCCTCGAACTCGGCGGCAAGAACCCCAACATCGTCTTCGCCGACGCCTGCGCCACCGAGGAGGGCTTCGACACCGCCGTCGACCAGGCCCTCAATGCGGCCTTCATCCACAGCGGCCAGGTCTGCTCGGCCGGCGCCCGGCTCATCGTCGAGGAGCCGGTGCGGGAGCGGTTCGTCACCGAGCTCGCCCGGCGGGCCGCCCGCATCCGCCTCGGCCGGGGCACGGCGGACGGCGTCGAGTGCGGGCCGCTCGTCTCCGCGCAAGCGCGCGCCAAGGTCGAGGCGTATGTGGCGTCGGCGCTGGCGGAGGGCGCGGTGCTGCGCTGCGGCGGCAAGCGGCCGCAGCCGTCCGCCGACCGGCCCGCCACCGGCTGGTTCTACGAGCCGACCGTCCTCGACGCCTGCCACCGCGAGATGAAGGTCGTCCGCGAGGAGGTCTTCGGCCCGGTCCTCACCGTCGAGACCTTCCGCACCGAGGACGAGGCCGTCTTCCTCGCCAACGACACCGAGTACGGCCTCGCCGGCGCCGTATGGACCGCCGACGCCGGACGGGCCCGCCGGGTCGCGGCCCGCCTGCGCCACGGCACGGTCTGGATCAACGACTTCCACCCCTACCTCCCGCAGGCGGAGTGGGGCGGCTTCGGCAGGAGCGGCACCGGCCGCGAACTGGGGCCCGCCGGACTCGCCGAGTACCGCGAGACCAAGCACGTCTACCAGAACCTCGCCCCCCGGCCCGTGCGCTGGTTCGCCGGCTGATCCCCCCACCGACTCCCGTACGCAGCAAGTCCTCTCGGAGTACCTCCATGTCCCACACCCCCCACATCTACGACTACGTCGTCATCGGCGGCGGCACGGCCGGCTCCGTCATCGCCTCCCGCCTCACCGAGAACCCGGACGTCACCGTCGCCGTCATCGAGGGCGGCCCCAGCGACGTCGGCCGGGACGACGTCCTCACCCTGCGCCGCTGGATGGGCCTGCTCGGCGGCGACCTCGACTACGACTACCCGACCGTGGAACAGCCCCGGGGCAACTCCCACATCCGGCACAGCCGCGCCCGCGTCCTCGGCGGCTGCTCCTCCCACAACACCCTCATCTCCTTCAAGCCGCTCCCGTCCGACTGGGACGAGTGGGAGCAGGCCGGCGCCAAGGGCTGGGGCGCGGTGCCGATGGAGGCGTACTTCGCCCGCCTGAAGAACAACATCGTCTCCGTCGACGAGAAGGACCGGAACGCCATCGCCCGCGACTTCGTCGACGCCGCCCAGGCCGCCCTCGGGGTGCCCCGCGTCGAGGGCTTCAACAAGAAGCCGTTCACCGAGGGCGCCGGCTTCTTCGACCTCGCCTACCACCCCGAGACCAACAAGCGGTCCTCGGCATCCGTGGCGTACCTGCACCCGGTGCTGGACGAGCGCCCCAACCTCACGATCCTGCTGGAGACGTGGGCGTACCGGCTGGAGATCACCGAGGGCCGGGCCGAGGGCGTCCACGTGCGCACCAAGGACGGCGAGGAACTGCTGATACGGGCCCGGAGCGAGGTCGTGCTGTGCGCCGGCGCCGTCGACTCGCCCCGCCTGCTGCTCCACTCGGGCGTCGGCCCCCGCGCGGACCTCGAAGAGCTGGGCATCCCCGTCGTCCACGATCTGCCGGGTGTCGGCGAGAACCTGCTCGACCACCCCGAGTCGGTCATCGTCTGGGAGACCCACGGGCCGATCCCGGAGAACTCCGCGATGGACTCCGACGCGGGCCTGTTCGTCCGCCGCGACCCCGAGAACCCGGGCCCGGACCTGATGTTCCACTTCTACCAGATCCCGTTCACCGACAACCCGGAGCGCCTCGGCTACGAACGCCCGCGCCACGGCGTCTCGATGACCCCGAACATCCCCAAGCCGAAGTCCCGCGGCCGCCTGTACCTGACCAGCGCCGACCCGGAGGTGAAGCCCGCGCTGGACTTCCGGTACTTCACCGACGAGGACGACTACGACGCCCGGACCCTCGTCGACGGCATCCGGATCGCCCGCGAGATCGCCGAGGCCGAGCCGCTCGCCGGCTGGCTGGGGCGCGAGGTCTGCCCCGGCCCGGAGATCACCGGCGACGAGGAACTGAGCGAGTACGCCCGCAAGGTCGCGCACACCGTCTACCACCCCGCCGGCACCTGCAAGATGGGCGCGGTGGACGACGAACTCGCGGTCGTGGACCCCGAGTTGCGGATCCGGGGCCTGGAGGGCATCCGGATCGCCGACGCGTCCGTCTTCCCGACGATGACCGCGGTGAACCCGATGATCGGGGTGCTGATGGTCGGGGAGAAGGCCGTCGACCTGATCGGAGGTGGTGCCCGATGAGTACCCCCGTGTTCTCGGTGAACGGCCTGTGGAAGGTCTTCGGCCCGAAGGCGGACCGGATCCCCGCCGACGCCGAACTGGCCACGCTGGACCCCGCCGGCCTGCGCGCCCGCACCGGCTGCACGGCCGCCGTCCGGGACGTCTCCTTCGACGTCCGCAAGGGCGAGGTCTTCGTGGTCATGGGCCTGTCGGGCTCCGGCAAGTCCACCCTGGTCCGCTGCCTCACCCGCCTGATCGAACCGACAGCGGGCACGATCTCCATCGACGGCGAGGACGTCCGCGCGATGGACAAGGCCCGCCTGCGCGAACTGCGCCGGCACCGTGCCGCCATGGTCTTCCAGCACTTCGGCCTGCTCCCGCACCGCACGGTCCTCGACAACGTCGCCTACGGCCTGGAGATCCAGGGCGTCGGCAAGGCCGAACGGCGTGAGCGGGCCGCCGAGTTCGTCGCCAAGGTCGGCCTGGAGGGCATGGAGCAGCGCAAGCCCAGCCAGCTGTCCGGCGGCCAGCGCCAACGGGTGGGTCTGGCGCGGGCGTTGGCGGTGGACCCGGAGGTCCTGCTGTTCGACGAGCCGTTCAGCGCCCTGGACCCCCTCATCCGCCGTGACATGCAGGACGAGGTGGCCCGCCTGCACCGTGAGGAGGGCCGCACGATGGTCTTCATCACCCACGACCTCGCCGAGGCCCTCCGGCTCGGCGACCGCATCGCCCTGATGCGCGACGGCAAGGTCGTCCAGCTGGGCACACCGGAGCAGATCGTCGGCTCCCCGGCGGACGACTATGTCCGCGAGTTCGTCCGGGACGTCCCGCGCGAACAGGTGATGACGGTCCGTACGGCGATGAAGCCGGGCGACTGCGGCGGCCCGGAGCACCCGGGCGCCCTCACTCCGGACGCGGTGGTCGCGGACGCGATCAGGACGGTGGCCGAGACCGGCACACCGGCGTGCGTGGTGGAGGACGGCAACTGCATCGGAACCGTGGACCACGAGCTGCTGCTGGACGTCGTAGCAGGCGTGGACGTCCGCGTACCCGGCCCCCGCACCACCCCGGAGGCCGTCTGATGACAACGCTCAGTGTCCCGGCCTCCCGCCCGCACACCCCCCGCCTCCTGAAGAGCCGAGCCGCGGGCAAACTGCTCCTGCTCGCCCTCGTCACCGCCGTACTGCTGCCCCTGCTCCACGGCGGATCATGGCCTCACCACCTGACCGTCAGCCTGGACAAACCCCTCACCAGCGCCAGCAACTGGGTCATCGACAACCGGGACAGCCACCCCCTGTTCCTGTACTTCTTCGGCTACATCAGCAACGCCGTCGTCCTCTCCGTCCGCGCCGTCTACCTCACCCTCCTCGCCGCGGGCTGGACCGGCGTCACGGTCTTCGCCGCCCTGGTCGCCTGGCGGGTCGCCGGTGTCCGCCTGGCCGCCGGGACGGCTCTCGCGTTCCTGGCCTGCGGGGCCCTCGGCATGTGGGTGCCGACCATGCAGACCCTCGCCCTGATGGTCGTAGCCGTCCTCGCCTCGGTGCTCACCGGCGCGCTGCTCGGTCTCGCGGCCGGCCTCTCCGGCCGCCTGGACCGCGCCCTGCGCCCGGTCCTGGACACCATGCAGGTGCTTCCCGCCTTCGCCTATCTCCTCCCCGTCGTCCTGGTCTTCGGCATCGGCGTCCCCGCGGCCGTCCTCGCCACCGTCGTCTACGCCGCCCCGCCGATGGCCCGCCTCACCGCGCTCGGCCTGCGCGGCGCCGACCCCGAAGTCCTGGAGGCCGTGGAGTCGCTCGGCGCCACCCGCCGCCAGCGGCTGCTGACCGCCCGCATCCCGCTGGCCCGGGGAGAACTCCTCCTCGGCCTCAACCAGACGATCATGATGGCGCTGTCCATGGCCGTCATCGCCTCGGTCATCGGCGCCGGCGGCCTCGGCGACCGCGTCTACCAGGCACTCGCCTCGGTCGACGTCGGCCAGGCCCTCGCGGCCGGCATCCCGATCGTGCTGCTGGCGGTCGTCCTGGACCGGGTGACGGGAGCGGCGGGCGCCGCCGACGGCACCGGCTCACGGACGATCGGCTGGCCGTACGCCCTCGCCGTCACGGCCGCGGTCGCCCTGGCCACCCGCCTCCTGCACGGCCTGAACTGGCCCACCGGCTTCAGCCTCGGCATCGCCGCCCCGGTCAACCGCGCCGTCGACTGGATGACCGCCCACCTCTACTCCGGCGTCCCGGTCGTCGGCGGCACGGCCGACTGGGCCGGCCACTTCACCACCTGGATCCTGGACCCGCTGCGCGGCGGCCTGCTGTGGCTGCCCTGGTGGTCGGTGCTGCTCGTCGTCGCCGCCCTGGCCTGGCTGATCGGCACCTGGGCCACCGCCCTGACCGCCGTCCTCGCCATGGCCGCGATCGGCGTGCTCGGGGTGTGGGACCCGGCCCTCGACACGCTCTCCCAGGTGCTGGCCGCCGTGGCCGTCACGCTCGTCCTCGGCTTCGCCACCGGTATCGCCGCCGCCCGCAGCGACCGCGTGGAGCGGGTCCTGCGGCCGGTCCTGGACGTCTTCCAGACGATGCCGCAGTTCGTGTACCTGATCCCGGTCGTCGCCCTCTTCGGCGTGGGCCGCGCGCCCGCCGTCGCCGCGGCCGTCGTCTACGCCCTCCCGGCCGTCGTCCGGATCACCGCGCAGGGCCTGCGCCAGGTCGACCCGGCCGCGCTGGAGTCGGCGCGCTCGCTCGGCGCGACCGGCCGCCAGCAGCTGTGGCAGGTCCAGCTCCCGCTCGCCCGGCGATCGTTGCTGCTCGCCCTCAACCAGGGCGTGGTCCTGGTGCTGGCCGTCGTCATCATCGGCGGCCTGGTCGGCGGTGGCGCCCTCGGCTACAACGTCGCCTTCGGCCTCGCCCAGGGCGACCTCGCCACCGGGCTGGTCGCCGGTGCCGCCATCGTCTGCCTGGGCCTGATGCTCGACCGGGTGACCCAGCCGACCGAGCGCCGTACGAAGAAGGGAGCCTGACATGCGACGCCGTACGACGACCGCCCTGGTGGGCTCGCTGGTGCTGCTGACGGCGACCGGCTGCGGCGCCGCCGACATGACCAAGCAGGCCTCGCCGTTCGCGAACGCCCAGGGCGCGAAGTCCGTCACCCTGTCCGTGCAGTCCTGGGTGGGCGCGCAGTCCAACGTGGCCGTCGCCCAGTACCTCCTGGAGCACGAGCTCGGCTACCGCGTCGACACCGTCCAGGTCGACGAGGTGCCCGCGTGGGACGCCCTCAGTCAGGGCCGCGTCGACGCCATCCTGGAGGACTGGGGTCACCCGGACCAGGAGAAGCGGTACGTCGAGGACAAGAAGACCATCGCCCGCGCCGGCGACCTCGGAGTGACCGGGCACATCGGCTGGTTCGTGCCGACGTACCTGGCCAAGCAGCACCCCGACATCACCGACTGGAGGAACCTGAACAAGTACGCCTCCCTCTTCCGCACCGCGGAGAGCGGCGGCAAGGGCCAGCTGATGGACGGCTCCCCGTCGTACGTCACCAATGACAAGGCCCTGGTGGCCAACCTGAAGCTGAACTACCAGGTCGTCTTCGCCGGTTCCGAGGCCGCGCAGATCACCCAGATGAAGCAGTTCGCCAAGGGGAAGAAGCCGTTCCTGACCTACTGGTACGCGCCCCAGTGGCTGTTCAAGAAGGTCCCCATGACGGAGGTGAAGCTCCCGCCGTACAAGGACGGCTGCGACGCGGACGCGGCGAAGGTCGCCTGCTCCTATCCGCACACCCCGCTGCAGAAGTACCTCAACGCCGGCTTCGCCAGGTCCGGCGGCAAGGCGGCGGCCTTCCTGAAGAAGTTCCGGTGGACCACCGAGGACCAGAACGAGGTCTCCCTGATGATCGCCGACCAGAAGCTGTCGCCCGAGGACGCGGCGAAGAAGTGGGTGGACAGCCACCCCCAGGTGTGGAAGAAGTGGCTGCCCTGACAGCCCCTACTTCCTCAGGTGTTCGGCCATTCCCTGCAACGCCAGCGCTGCCCAGCGCTGCAACCCCGGCCCGAACGTGATGCGAGTGGCCCCGAGTTCGCCGAGTTCGGCGGGCGAGGGGCCCTTGCCGTCCAGGCGGGCGTTGATGTTGACCGGCCCCTGGATCCCGGCCCGCAGCAGCGGCAGCACGTCCGGCGGGGCGAGGATCGGATAGACGCAGTCCGCGCCCGCCGCCACATACAGCGCGGCCCGCTCGATGGCCCGTTCGGGGTCCTTGTCGCCGTGCACGAAGACGTCGACGCGGGCGTTGAGGAACAGCCGGTCACCGGCGGCCGCGCGGAACTCGGCGAGGAACTCGGCCTGTTCCCGCGGGTCCTTCAGTACACCCCCCACCGAGTCCTCCAGGTTGCACCCGACGGCCCCGGCCTCCAGCAGCCGCTCCACGAGCTCCTTCGGGGCGAGCCCGTACCCGCCCTCGATGTCCGCCGACACCGGCACGTCCACGGCCCGGGTGATCCGGGCGACGGCGGCGAACATCTCGTCGGCCGGGGTGGACCCGTCCTCGTAGCCGAGCGAGGCGGCCACCCCCGCGCTCGGCGTGGCCAGCGCCGGGAACCCGGCCTCCGCGAACACCCGGGCGCTGACCGCGTCCCACGGGCCCGGCAGGACCAGCGGATCGCCCGGGACTCGCCCGAGATGCAGTGCGCGGAACACCTCGACCTTGCTGCTCACGGCTGGTAACCCCCTGGTGGGACGCGACGGCTGACCATCAGACGGTTCCAGCCGTTGATGACGGTGATCAGGCCGATCAGATGGGCGAGTTGGGCCTCGGTGAAGTGTCGCGCGGCCCGCTCGTACACCTCGTCCGACACGCCGCCGGTGAGCAGCGTGACCGCCTCGGTGAGCGCCAGCGCGGCCCGCTCCCGCTCGCTGTAGAGGTCCTCGGCCTCCTCCCACGCGTCGAGGAGCTGCACCCGCTCCTCGGACTCCCCGTTCTTCCGGGCCAGCCGGAGATGCATGTCGAGGCAGAACGCGCAGTGGTTGAGCTGCGAGGCGCGGATCATGACCAGCTCGGCCAGGGCGGGATCGCCGAGCCCCTTCTTCGCGGTCGCGCTGAGCGCGGACATCGCCCGCCCGACCTCCGGGTCGAGCAGCTGCGTACGGCTCACTGGTGCTGTCCCGGCTGGTAGTGGCCCGGGGTCATCCGGGTGGTCACGCCGAACCGGTTCCAGGCGTTGATCACCGTGATCGCGGCGATCAGCTGGGCCAGCTCGGCCTCCTCGAAGTGCTTCGCGGCCTTGTCGTACACCTCGTCCGGGACGAATCCGTCGGTCAGCACGGTGATCGCCTCGGTCAGCTCGATCGCCGCCAGCTCCTTCTCGGTGTAGAAGTGCTTCGACTCCTGCCAGGCGCTGAGCTGCACGATCCGCTGGACGCTCTCGCCGGCCGCCAGCGCGTCCTTGGTGTGCATGTCGAGGCAGAACGCGCAGTGGTTGAGCTGCGAGGCGCGGATCTTCACCAGCTCGTGCAGCGTGGGGTCCAAGCCCTTCCTGGCCGCCGCGTCGAGCCGGATCATCGCCTTGTAGACCTCGGGCGCGGCCTGGGCCCAGTGCAGGCGCGGTGCGTGTTCGGTGGCGTACTCGACGGTTTCCTCTGTAGTGCTCATGTCTTCGACCCTAGGAGCGAGGCAGCCCAGGAGTATGGTCCATTTCCATGCCGGAAACCTGGGCCACTCTGGGCGTCGACCTGCACCTCGAACCGACCGGCTCCGGCGGCCTGCGCCGGGGCCTGACCGACGCCCTGCGCGACGCGGTCCGCACGGGCCGCCTGGCCCCCGGCACCCGGCTGCCGTCCTCCCGCAGCCTCGCCGCCGACCTCGGTATCGCCCGCAACACCGTCGCCGAGGCCTACGCCGACCTGGTGGCGGAGGGCTGGCTGACCGCCCGCCAGGGCTCGGGCACACGCGTGGCCGAGCGCGCGGCCGTCCAGCCCTCCCGTACGGCACGGAGCACGGAAGCGGCCCCTCGCCCGGGCGCCCCCGCCCGCCCTGCGTACAGCCTGCTGCCCGGCAGCCCCGACCTGGCGGCCTTCCCCCGCGCGGCATGGCTCAAGGCCGCCCGGCGCGCCCTGGCCACCGCCCCGCACGACGCCCTCGGCTACGGCGACCCGCGCGGCCGCCCCGAACTGCGCACCGCCCTCGCCGGCTACCTCGCGCGCGTACGAGGCGTCCGCACGGACCCGGAGCGGGTGCTGATCACTTCCGGCTTCACCCACGCCCTGCGCATCATCGGCCCGGTCCTCGCGGCGCGCGGGGTGCGGACGGTGGCGGTGGAGTCGTACGGCCTGGGGGTCTACCGGAACCTGCTCCAGCAGGCGGGCCTGGCCACACCCCCGCTGTCGTACGACGAACTCGGCACGGACCCAAAGGAGTTGGATGACACGGGCGCGGTACTGCTCACCCCCGCCCACCAGTTCCCCATGGGCACGTCGCTGCACCCCGACCGGCGGGCGGCGGTCGTGGACTGGGCGCGGCGCACCGGCGGCCTGATCCTGGAGGACGACTACGACGGGGAGTTCCGCTACGACCGCCAGCCCGTCGGCGCCCTCCAGGGCCTCGACCCCGACCGCGTGATCTACTTCGGCACGGCAAGCAAGTCCCTGGCCCCGGGCCTGCGCCTCGGCTGGATGGTCCTGCCCCCGTCCCTTGCGGAGGAGGCGGCCGCGAGCAAGGGCACCACCGACACCGTGGGGGTCCTGGAGCAGCTCACCCTCGCCGAGTTCCTCACCTCCGGCGCGTACGACCGCCACGTCCGCTCCTCGCGCCTGCGCTACCGGCGCCGCCGCGACGCCCTGGCCGAGGCGGTCACCGCCAGCGCCCCCGAGGTCACGGTCACGGGCATCTCCGCGGGCCTGCACGCCGTGCTCCGCCTGCCCCCGGGCCTGGAACAGTCGGTGATCCAGGCCGCGACCTGGCAGTCCCTGGCCCTCCACGGCCTCTCCCTCTACCGCCACCCGGAGGCCGTCGCCGAGCAGGTGGACGCCCTGGTGGTCGGGTACGCGACACCGCCGGACAGCGCGTGGGCGGGGGCGCTGGAGGCGTTGTGCAGGGTGCTGCCGTAGGGGGCGACGCCCCCGCAGGGGCGCGAGGCACCGCGCGACCGGCCACACGCGGCCCGCCGCCGGCGAACGGAACCTCAGGTGGCCTGTTCCTCCACCGCCGGTGCCTCCCCGAACCGCCCCAGCAGCAGCGCCCCCGCCACCGCCACGGCGAATCCCAGCACGGCCAGCCAGGTCAGGCCCTCCCGTGTACGGTCCCCCAGCCACACCACGCCCACCGCGGCCGGGCCGATGGTCTCGCCGATCACCATGCCGGCCGTCGCCGTGGTCACCGAGCCGCGGGTCAGCGCGGAGGTCAGCAGCATGAAGGCCGCGCTGCTCCCGATCACCAGCGCGTAGGCCGCCGGATTGGTGAACAGGTTCGCCGGCGCCAGAGTGTCGATCAGCCGCACCGACACCTCCACCACCCCGAAGCCGAGCCCGGCCCCGAGCCCGAGCACCAGCGACCGCCCCTTCCCCGACAGCTGTCCGCCCGCGAGCGCGAGCAGCAGCATGCCGACCGCCACCGCGAGCATCACGTACCGCAGGGTGTCCGTCCCGTCCTGCTTGCCCTCCGGCCCGGACGCCAGCGCCAGCATCGCGAGCCCGGCGCACACCAGGGCCACCGCGCGCCACTCCGTGCCGCTCAGCCGCACGTACAGCAGGCGGGCCGCGACCACCGCGGTCACCGCCAGGCTCGACGCCAGGGCGGCGCTGACGGCGTAGATCGGAAGGGACCGCAGCGCCACGATCTGGAACAGGAAGCCGAGTCCATCCAGCGCCAGCCCGGCGATGTACCGCCACTGCCGGAGCGCCCGCAGCAGCAGCGCGGCCTCGCCCCCTCTGCCCGTGGCGGCCGTCCGCGCGGCCACCGCCTGCAACACCGTCGCGGTACCGAAGCAGACCGCCGCGCCAAGGGCGCACACCATTCCAAAGAGCACAAAGGGACTTTAGGAGACGGCAGATCCGGCCACCCACCGCGGTCTGCGCTCTTACCGTTCTCTAGTCTGATCCGACAGTCCGATGTGCATGGCGAACAGTACGAGGGAGACGCCACGATGGAGAACACGCGCCGCCGGCTGCGGTCCGGCACGGTCGTCCTCGGCGGCGTGGGCCTGCTGGCCGCCGCCCTCACCGCCTGCTCGTCCGAACCGGACAAGCGCTGCGTCGACCGCGGCAGCTACAACCTCGCCAAGGGCTACAAGATCGTCTCCGACAGGAACTGCAAGACGACCGGGACGGCCAAGGTGTCCGTGAACGGCGCCTGGTACTACGGCGGCAGGAAGAAGGGCTCCTGGGTGAACGGCGGCTCCTTCACCAAGCCCCGCAGCGGCTCCGGCTCCGGATCCAGCGGTTCCTCCGGCGACCACGACGGAGTCCACCGCGGCGGCTTCGGCGGCGGCCACCACAGCTCCGGCGGCTGAGCGGGAGCCCGTCGCATGGAACGCCGTACCCTCACCCCCCGCCCCGGCTGGCAGCGCATCGTCGAGGAGCAGGGGCTCGTCTACCCGCTCACCCGCCACCCCGACGGCTCCCTGCGCCCCTACTGGGACGAGAGCGCCCACTTCGTCTTCACCCTGGACGAGGTCGAGGCGCTGGAGGAGACCGTCGGGGAACTGCACCGCATGTGCCTCGCGGCCGCCGGGCACATCGTGGCGCACGACCGCCTCGCGGACCTCGGCATCACCGACCCGCGCATCGCCGCCGCCGTCACCGAGGCCTGGCAGCGCAGGGCCGAACTGCCGTCCGTCTACGGCCGGTTCGACCTCCGCTACGACGGCACCGGCCCGGCGAAGCTCCTGGAGTACAACGCCGACACCCCGACCTCACTGGTGGAGGCGGCCTCCCCGCAGTGGTTCTGGATGAAGGACCGCTTCCCCGGCGCCGACCAGTGGAACTCCCTGCACGAGCGCCTGGTCGACGCCTGGCGGTCCCAGGCCCGGCTGCTCCCGCCCGGCAGCCCGCTGCACTTCGCGCACTCCTCGGCCGACGAACTCGGCGAGGACCTGATGACGGTCGCCTACCTGAAGGAGACTGCCGAGCAGGCCGGGCTCGACACCGACTGGCTGGCCATGGAGGAGATCGGCTGGGACACCCTCTCCGGCCGCTTCGTGGACAACCAGCTCCGCTTCATCCGCGGCATCTTCAAGCTCTACCCCTGGGAGTGGCTCACCACCGACGCCTTCGCCGGGCACGTCCTGGACACCCTCGACAACGGCGGCGGCACCGGCAGCACCCTGTGGATCGAACCGGCCTGGAAGATGCTCCTGAGCAACAAGGCCCTGCTGGCGATCCTCTGGGAGCTGTTCCCCGGCCACCCCAACCTCCTCCCCGCCTACCTGGACGGCCCCCGCGAACTGGCCACGACCGAGGGCTACGTCGCCAAGCCCCTGCTCGGCCGCGAGGGCGAGGGCGTCACCGTGCACCGGCCGGGAACCGGGGCCGTACCGCGTGCCGAACCCTGCTGCTACCAGCAGCTCGCCCCGCTCCCCGTCTTCGACGGCAACCACGTCGTCCTCGGCGCCTGGGTCGTCCAGGACGCACCGGCGGGCCTCGGCATCCGCGAGTCCGCAGGGCTGATCACCGACGAGTACGCCCGCTTTCTGCCGCACGTGATCCTTTAGGCGCCGTCTTCTTGACTCAGTATTTCCTTGAATTTTCGGCGCCTTCGCATTGACCGAGGGAAAGGGGCTGTGCGGGCCCCTTATCCCATGTAAACACTGTGCGTTCTCATTGACCCGGACGCGTCAACTCTGCTTTGCTTCTCGCCGTCTGACGGGGCCTCATCTGCTGTGACGGGCAAAACCACGTTGCGGCAGGAGAGTTGCATTCCCGTGCAATGCCGTTGCGATTCCCCAGCTGCCGGACGGACATTCCCACCCCCCCCGTGCAGTCACGCGGCACGGCTCCGTCGACGCCTCACGCAGCTCGCCTCCACCGCACCCACGGCGGAGGCCTGTACGCAGAAAGGAACCCATCATCCATGGGTAATCCCCACATTCGTGGCGTGGGCCGGGCGACCCTGACCGGTCTCGCGTCGCTCTCCCTGCTCACCGCTGCGGCACTCGCCTTCATGCCCCAGGCGTCAGCCGCGCCCCAGACCGCGGGGCAGACAGCGAGATCCAACCCCTACAGCCCGGCCTACCAGCACCCCTACCGGCACGGTGCCCTGCCGACCATCCAGCAGAACGCCAAGATGAAGTCCTGGGCGGCCAACCACCCGGCCGCGACCACGGCGACCGGGCCGGAGACGCTCTCCTACGGCGGCGGCATCGACGGCATCGGCGTCCAGAGCGGTCACTCCAAGGTCTACCTGGTCTTCTACGGCTCGCAGTGGGGCACGCAGAGCACCAACGGCAGCGGCGACGCCACGTTCTCCGGCGACCCGGACGGCGCGGCTCCGGTCACCCAGGAGATGTTCAAGGGCATCGGCACCGGCAACGAGCTGTGGTCCGCCGACCTCACCCAGTGGTGTGACGGGCCGAACGTGGCCAGTGGAGCCACGAGTTGTCCGTCCAACGCCAACTTCATCCCGTACCAGAGCGGCGGCGTGCTGGCCGGCGTGTGGTACGACAACTCGGCCGCCTCCCCGAGTGCCGCGACCGGGCACCAGCTGGGCGCCGAGGCGGTCAAGGCGGCCGGACACTTCGGCAACACCACGGCCGCCTCGAACCGCGACGCGTACTACATCGTCCTGTCGCCGCACGGCACGAACCCCGACAACTACCAGGGCCAGTACTGCGCCTGGCACGACTACAACGGCGACAGCACCCTGACCGGCGGCCCGGTGTCCTCCTCCTACGGCGACATCGCGTTCAGTAACCAGCCGTACAACATGGACTCCGGCGCGGGCTGCGGCGTCGGCTTCGTCAACTCGCCCGGAACGCTGGACGGCTGGACCATGACGCTCGGCCACGAGTGGCACGAGATGATGTCCGACCAGAACCCGGCCGGCGGCTGGACCAACCACACCGGCAGCTCGTACGACGGCCAGGAGAACTCCGACGAGTGCGCCTGGATATCGCCCGGCAGCGCGGGCGGCGCGGCCAACGTCACGATGGGCACCGGCACCTTCGCCGAGCAGGCGAGCTGGTCCAACGACACCAACTCCTGCGCCATCTCGCACCCGATCGTGGGCGGCGGCGGCACGGGCGGCGGTGGCACCCTCACCAACGGCACCTTCGAGACCGGCAACCTGTCCAGCTGGACCACCAGCGGCAGCACCTCCGCAACCGCCTCGGCGGCGCACAGCGGCAGCTACGGCGCGCTGGTCGGTTCGACCAGCCCGACCAACACGTCCTCCGTCTCACAGAGCTTCACCGCCCCGTCCGGCACCAGCAAGGTCTCCTTCTGGTACGACGTCACCTGCCCGGACACGGTGACCTACGACTGGGCGACGGCCACCCTCCAGGACACCACCTCCGGCACCACCACGACGCTGCTGGGCAAGACGTGCACCCAGGGCGCAGGCTGGAAGCAGGTCTCCGGCACGGTCACCCCGGGCCACAACTACACCCTCACCCTCACCAACAAGGACGACAACTACGCGGGTGACCCGACGTACACGTACTACGACGACGTGACGGTCTCCTGACCCGCACCCCGTACCGCGGGGGGCGGGCCGCCGCCCCGCCCCCCGCCCCCGACCACCGTCCCTCCGGGCGGCGTCCCCTGGAGCGCCCATGCCACACCTGCCGGCCCGCCGGCTCCCGGTCCGGCCACGCCCGCCGCTCACCGGGCTCGTCTGCGTGGCGGCCGCGGCCTGCCTGCTGAGCGCATGTTCCGGCGGGGCCGCCGGACCGCAGCCGTCCGGCCCGCCGCCGGACTCCCGCACCTCTCCCGCTCCGGCCGGCCACGCCTCCGGACCCGTCGTCCTCGACGAACGGGCACGGGGAACCACCGTCCGGGTGACCACCGGCACGCTCGTCGAAGTACACCTGCACAGCACCTACTGGTCGACCCCGGCCGGATCGGATCCGCGGGTGCTCGCCCCGTCCGGAGGCGGCACCACCCCCACCGGCACCTGCCCGCCCGGCCGAGGCTGCGGGGTCTCCTCGGGCCGGTTCACCGCCCGCCGGCCCGGCACCGCGCACATCACGGCCCGGCGTACCTCGTGCGGCGAGGCGATGCGCTGCTCCCCGGGCCAGGAACGCTACGAGGTCACCGTGACCGTCACCCCGTAGCGCACCCGGCAGGGGCGCGTCTCAGACACCCAGCACCGCCCGCAGCTGCTCCAGCCCCCAGGCCAGGTCCTGCTCGGAGACGACCAGCGGCGGGGAGAGCCGGATGGTCGCGCCGTGGCTCTCCTTCGCCAGGACCCCGCGCTCCCTCAGCCGCTCCGCCACCTGCCGGCCGGTGCCGAGCCCCGGTGCGACGTCGAGGCCCGCCCACAGCCCGCGCCCCCGCACCGCCGTCACGGTGCCCGTGGCCGGCAGCGCCGCCAGCGCCCGGTGCATCCGTTCGCCCAGCTCGGCCGCGCGCGCCTGGAACTCGCCGGTGCGCAGCATCGCGATCACCTCCAGCGCCACCGCACAGGCCAGCGGGTTCCCGCCGAACGTCGAGCCGTGCTCGCCCGGCCGGAACACCCCGAGGACCTCCGCGCTCGACACCACCGCCGACACCGGCACGATCCCGCCGCCCAGCGCCTTGCCCAGCACGTACATGTCCGGCACGACCCCCTCGTGCTCGCACGCGAAGGTCCGCCCGGTGCGGCCGAGCCCCGACTGGATCTCGTCGGCGACGAAGAGCACGTTCCGCTCGCGGGTCAGCCGCCGCACCCCCGGCAGATAGCCCTCCGGCGGCACGATCACCCCGGACTCGCCCTGGATCGGCTCCAGCAGCACCGCGACGGTGTTCTCGGTCAGCGCCGCCCGCATCGCGGTCAGGTCGCCGTACGGCACGATCTGGAAGCCCGGCGTGTACGGACCGAAGTCCGCGCGGGCCTCCGGGTCGGTCGAGAAGCTGATCACGGTCGTCGTACGGCCGTGGAAGTTGCCGCCCGCGACCACGATCTTCGCCATCTCCGCGGGCACGCCCTTGACCCGGTACCCCCACTTCCGGGCCGTCTTGATCGCGCTCTCCACCGCCTCCGCGCCGCTGTTCGCGGGCAGCACCATCTCCATCCCGCACAGCTCCGCCAGCTCGGCGCAGAACGCGGCGAACCGGTCGTGCAGGACGGCGCGGGAGGTCAGCGTGACCCGGTCCAGCTGGGCCTTCGCCGCCTCGATCAGCCGCGGGTTGCGATGGCCGAAATTGAGCGCCGAGTACCCGGCCAGCAAGTCCAGATACCGGCGGCCCGCCACATCCGTCAGCCACGCCCCCTCGCCCGTGGCGACCACGACGGGCAGCGGATCGTAGGTGGGCGCGCAGTGCGCGTCGGCGGCGGCGATGAGATCCTCGGCGGTGGTCATGATCTCTCCCGTTTCTCTCCCGGTGCCCCCTCTCCATCCTCGCTCGCATGGTGGACGCGGGGCCTGTCGTGGCCGGTGTGCCCGGTAGGCTGACGGGCGGGCCGTGACTGGCGCGCTTGGGATGGGACGGACCATCGGGGAGCGGTCCGAACGGTTGAAGAGTGCCGTGAAAAGTGCCGTGCGCCTGGGCCGAACGTGAACGCTGTACGCACACCGTCCGGAGGTCCTCATGCCAGAGCAGCAGCCCCTCTCCACCGAGTCCACCGCCTTCCGCGCCGCCCTCGACGTCATCCGTGCCGTGGAGCCGCGCGTCGCCGACGCCATCGGCCAGGAGGTCCACGACCAGCGCGAGATGCTCAAGCTGATCGCTTCCGAGAACTACGCCTCCCCGGCGACCCTGCTGGCGATGGGCAACTGGTTCAGCGACAAGTACGCCGAGGGCACGGTCGGCCGCCGCTTCTACGCCGGCTGCCGCAACGTCGACACGGTCGAGTCCCTGGCCGCCGAGCACGCGAAGGAGCTCTTCGGCGCCCGGCACGCCTACGTCCAGCCGCACTCCGGCATCGACGCCAACCTCGTCGCCTTCTGGGCCGTCCTCGCCGACCGCGTCGAGGTGCCCTTCCTGGAGAAGACCGGCGCCCGCCAGGTCAACGACCTGTCCGAGGCCGACTGGGCCGAGCTGCGCCAGGCGTTCGGCAACCAGCGCATGCTCGGCATGTCCCTGGACGCCGGCGGCCACCTCACCCACGGCTTCCGCCCGAACATCTCCGGCAAGATGTTCGACCAGCGCTCCTACGGCACCGACCCGGCCACCGGCCTCATCGACTACGAGGCGCTGCGGGCCCAGGCCCGCGAGTTCAAGCCGCTGATCATCGTCGCGGGCTACTCGGCGTACCCCCGGCTGGTGAACTTCCGGATCATGCGCGAGATCGCCGACGAGGTCGGCGCGACCCTGATGGTCGACATGGCGCACTTCGCGGGTCTGGTGGCGGGCAAGGTGCTGACCGGCGACTTCGACCCGGTCCCGCACGCCCAGATCGTGACGACCACCACGCACAAGTCGCTGCGCGGCCCGCGTGGCGGCATGGTCCTGTGCGACGACTCCCTGAGGGACCAGGTCGACCGCGGCTGCCCGATGGTCCTCGGCGGCCCGCTCCCGCACGTCATGGCCGCCAAGGCGGTCGCCCTGGCCGAGGCCCGCCGGCCCGCCTTCCAGGACTACGCCCAGCGCATCGTCGACAACTCCCGCGCGCTCGCCGAGGGCCTGCTGCGCCGCGGCGCGACCCTCGTCACCGGCGGCACGGACAACCACCTGAACCTGATCGACGTGGCGACGTCCTACGGCCTCACCGGCCGCCAGGCCGAGGCCGCCCTCCTCGACTCGGGCATCGTGACGAACCGCAACGCCATCCCGGCCGACCCGAACGGCGCCTGGTACACCTCCGGCATCCGTATCGGCACCCCCGCCCTGACCACCCGTGGCCTGGGCACGGCGGAGATGGACGAGGTGGCGGGCCTGATCGACCGCGTCCTCACCACCACCGAGCCGGGTACGACGAAGTCGGGCGCCCCCTCCAAGGCCGCCCACGTCCTGGACGAGAAGGTCGCCCAGGAGATCGCTCAGCGGGCGACCGACCTGGTGGCCGGCTTCCCGCTGTACCCCGAGGTCGACCTCGGCTGACCCCGGTCACAGGCCGATCAGCTCCCGACGCGGCTGGTCGCCCTGGGGCGGCCCGGCACCTCGCCGTGCCGCCCCACGGCCGACCAGAAGCCCGCCGCCCCCCCGGCGCGACCAGAAGCCCGCCGCCCGCCCCGGTGACCAGCCCGGCCACCGCCCACCACACGTCGGCCGGCACCCGTTCCGGGGCGCCCGGCTCGCCTGCCACCCCCGCCCCGGGCAGCCCCGTCCGCTCCGCCTCCCGGCACGCCGCCCGCCGGTGCCCGATGCCACCGGATGCCGTCGTCCACCACCTCCGGTGCCGGATCCCACCGCGCCCAGGCCGTGCCGTCGGCCGCGACGAACAGCTGGTCCTGCCGCTCCATGGCCACGTCACCGCCGGGGCGCCCGATGCGTCCGCGGCCACCCGCCGACCCCCACGGCACGGTGACCCGCACCGCTGGACAACGCCCGTCCGACCAGGCCTGCGACACCCGCTCGGGGGCCGTGAGGTCCGGTCGCGGCAGCTCACGCGGACGGGTGAAATCCGGCTCGCCGGAGCGCGGCGCCCGGGTCCGCCCCGCGTCCCCCTCCGCCCCGCACCGGCGTTCCCGCCTCCCTTGCCCCACCCCGGGACGGGATCGGTGCGCGGCTGTTTCCGATCCGTTCCGGAGCGGTCGCCGGCACCTGCGAGAATGGGCACCATGGCCTCTGCAGATCGACCCCGTGTGCTCTCCGGAATCCAGCCCACCGCCGGCTCGTTCCACCTCGGCAACTACCTCGGCGCCGTCCGCCAGTGGGTGGCTCTGCAGGAGACCCACGACGCGTTCTACATGGTCGTCGACCTGCACGCGATCACGGTCCCGCAGGACCCGGCCGAGCTGCGCGCCAACACCCGGCTCGCCGCCGCCCAGCTGCTGGCCGCCGGCCTGGACCCGGACCGCTGCACGCTCTTCGTGCAGAGCCACGTCCCCGAGCACGCCCAGCTCGCCTGGGTCATGAACTGCCTCACCGGCTTCGGCGAGGCCAGCCGCATGACCCAGTTCAAGGACAAGTCCGCCAAGCAGGGCGCCGACCGGGCCTCCGTCGGCCTGTTCACGTACCCGGTCCTCCAGGTCGCCGACATCCTCCTCTACCAGGCCAACGAGGTGCCGGTCGGCGAGGACCAGCGCCAGCACATCGAGCTGACCCGCGACCTGGCCGAGCGTTTCAACGGCCGCTTCGGCGAGACCTTCGTGATCCCGTCGCCGTACATCCTCAAGGAGACGGCGAAGATCTACGACCTCCAGGACCCGTCGATCAAGATGAGCAAGTCGGCGTCCACGCCGAAGGGCCTCATCAACCTCCTCGACGAGCCGAAGGCCACCGCCAAGAAGGTCAAGAGCGCCGTCACCGACACCGACACCGTCATCCGCTACGACGCCGAGAACAAGCCGGGCGTCAGCAACCTGCTCACCATCTACTCCACCCTCACCGGCACGTCGATCGCCGACCTGGAGCGGGAGTACGAGGGCAAGATGTACGGCGCCCTGAAGACCGACCTCGCCGAGGTGATGGTCGAGTTCGTGACGCCGTTCAAGGAGCGCACCCAGCAGTACCTGGACGACTCCGAGACGCTCGACTCGATCCTGGCCAAGGGCGCGGAGAAGGCGCGCGCCGTCGCCGCGGAGACCCTCGCGCAGGCGTACGACCGCGTGGGTTTCCTGCCGGCGAAGCACTGAGCCGGCTGCCGCACCGGGCGGAGCGCTGCACATCACTTCCTCTGCGCCTGCCCACAGGACATTCGTGGCCGTACAGTCGATAGCCGACGGCCCGGACGACTCGGCCGAGAAGACGACAGGAGACGACGTGGGGACCGTAACGATCGGCGTGTCGATCGCGGTCCCGGAGCCTCACGGCAGCCTGCTCCAGGAGCGGCGCGCGGGCTTCGGCGACGCCGCGGCGTTCAGCATCCCCACGCACGTCACGCTGCTGCCGCCGACCGAGGTCGACGCGGCCGTGCTGCCGGCCGTCGAGGCGCATCTGACCGGAGTCGCCGCGGCCGGCCGCCCGTTCCCGATGCGGCTGTCCGGCACGGGCACGTTCCGCCCGCTGTCGCCGGTCGTCTACGTCCGCGTCGTCCAGGGCGCCGAGGACTGCGCCCTGCTCCAGCAGCGGGTGCGGGACGCCTCCGGGCCGGTGGCGCGCGAGCTGCAGTTCCCGTACCACCCGCATGTCACGGTCGCGCACGGCATCGACGAGGCCGCCATGGACCGCGCCTTCGAGGAACTGTCCGGCTTCGAGGCCGAGTGGCCGTGCACCGGCTTCGCCCTCTACGAACAGGGGCCGGACGAGGTCTGGCGCACGCTGCGGGAGTTCACGTTCGGGAGGTCTGTCGTACCTCCGCAGGCGGGCAGTGCCGACGTCGAGCGTGGGACGATCGTCAGCCGCTGACCGGCTCACCGGACCGGCAGCCTCCTGAACAGCCCCCTCGGTGTGTGCCGTAGCGCCGACATCACCACTCTGAGCAGGCCCGGCACCCATACCGTCTCGCTGCGGCGGCGCAGGCCCAGTTCGATGGCCGTGGCGATCGCCTCGGGGGTCGTGGCGAACGGGGACTCCGGGCTGTGGACGGAGCCGGGGCGTACGACCATGACGTGGACGCCGGTGCCGTACAGGGCGTCGCCGAGGCCCTGGGCGAAGGCGTCGAGGCCGGCCTTGCTGGAGCCGTAGATGAAGTCGGCGCGGCGGGCCCGTTCCCCGGAGACGGAGGACAGGACCACGAGGGAGCCGTGACCCTGCGTCTGGAGGGCGCGGGCGGCGACCAGGCCGGCGCAGACCGCGCCGGTGTAGTTGGTCTGGGCGACCCGCACCGCGCGGACCGGCGCGCGCTCGTCCTGGGCCTGGTCGCCGAGGATGCCGAAGGCGAGCAGCACCAGGTCGATGTCGCCCTCCGCGAACACCTTGCCGAGAACGGCCTCGTGGGAGTCGGGGTCGAGGGCGTCGAAGCCGACGGTGCGTACGTCCGCGCCGAGCGCGCGCAGGCTCTCGGCGGCCTCGTCCAGCGCGGGGGAGGGGCGGCCGGCCAGCCACACCGTGCGGGTGCGGCGGGCGATCAGCCGGCGCGCGGTGGCCAGCGCGACCTCGGACGTGCCGCCGAGGACGAGCAGCGACTGGGGGAGACCGAAGGCGTCCTTCACGTCAGTTCCTAGGTGTCAGAGGGCGAGCCGGCGGGCCAGGTCGGAGGTGAACACCCCGCGCGGGTCGAACCGGGCGCGCAGGGCGCGGAAGTCGGCCGCGCGCGGGTACATCGCGGTGAGCAGGTCGGGGCGGAGCCGGGCGTCCCGGGCGAGGCCGACCCGGCCGCCGGCCGCGGCGACCTCCTCGTCCAGCCCGTCGAGGAAGCCGGGGAGCCCCGGCAGCGCGAGGGGGAGGTCCAGGGAGAGCGACCAGCCGGGCGCGGTGAGGGAGAGCCAGCCGGGCCCGGCCTCCCCGAGGGGATGCAGGACGGCGTGGCAGGACGGGGGCCGCCGTCCCGCGAGGCGCCGCACGATCCGGTGCAGGGCCTCCTCCTGGCCGTGGCCCACGGCGAACTGGTAGCGCACCCGGCCGCCACGCCCGTACGGGAAGACGTCCTGCGGGGTCACGTACGCGGCTGACGGCCGGAGTTCGCGGGTGCGCGCGCGGGGCGTGGCGCGGTAGTGGAGGCCGGAGGGGAGGAGCGAGGGGAGGAGAGAGCCGAGGGGCGGGAGGCGGCGGGGGCGCGGGAAGAGCGGTCCCCGCCACGCGCGCGTGCCCGTGGCGCGGAGGGCGCCCGGCGGGGTGTGGCGGGCGCGGGTGAGGATCCCGCGTCCGGTGGCCGCGCCCCGGGCCGTCAGGTCGATGCGGGCGGCCGCGTAACGGCGGTCGTCGTGGCCGGCGGTCACGGTCAGGCGGGCCAGCACCTCGTCCAGGCTGCCGGCGCGTTCGGTGTCGACGGTCAGGTACGCCGTCTCCGCCGGCAGCAGCCGGACCGTGGCCGTCAGGATCACCCCGGTCAGGCCCAGCCCGCCGGCGGTCGCCTCGAACAGCTCGGTGCCCGGGGTGACCGCGCGGACCTGGCCGTCGGCGGTGAGCAGTTCCAGGGCGAGCACCTGGCGGCCGAAGGAGCCGGCGACCCGGTGCTCGGCGCCGTGCAGGTCGGCGCCGATCGCCCCGCCGACGGTCACGTGCCGGGCGGCGGGGAGAAGAGGCACCGACCAGCCGAGCGGGAGCAGGACCTCGGCCAGCCGGAGCAGTGGGACACCCGCGTCGCACAGCACGATGCCCTCGGCCGCGTCGACGACATGGACGCGGTCGAGGCCGGTCATGTCGAGAACGGCACCGCCCGCGTTGCATGCCGCGTCCCCGTGAGTCCGGCCCGGACCGCCCCGGGCGACGGCGCCGCGCGCCCCGCACGCGCGGACCGCGACCGCGGCCTCCTCGTACGTCCGCGGACGGATGACGGACACCGTGTCAGCAGGCATGTCGGTGACCGTATCGTCCTGCTATGGGAGGTTAGTTACTGAACATTCCGCACGCTGCACACAACGGGTGATTAGTGGGATGTCATACGAGCGGGCGGGCAGGGGCAGGAACGGATCATGGACTGGCTGAAGAGACTTCCCGGCATCGGGCCGGTCGTCACCTGGCTGACGACGACCCACGCGTGGCACTGCTACGAGCGCCTCGACCGGGTGAAGTGGTCGCGGCTGGCCGCCGCCATGACGTTCACCAGCTTCATCGCGCTGTTCCCGCTGCTGACCGTGGCCGCCGCGATCACGGCCGCCACGCTCAGCCCGTCCCGGCAGAAGAGCGTCGAGCACAAGGTCGCCGAGCAGTTCCCGGGTGTCATCTCGGCCCAGCTCGACATCACCTCGCTGGTGCACAACGCCGGCACCGTCGGCCTCATCGCGGGCGCCTTGCTGCTGCTCACGGGCGTCAACTGGGTCGGCCAGGTGCGGGACTGCCTGCGCACCGTGTGGGAGCTGCCGGACCGCGAGGGGAACCCCTTCCTCGCCAAGGCCAAGGACACCGGCATCCTCGTCGGCCTCGGCGGCGCCCTGCTCGCCACGTTCGCCGCGTCCACGCTGGCCTCGGCCGCCGTCGGCCTGGTCTCGCGCCATCTCGGCCTCGCCGGGTACGGCTGGGGGAGCGTGCTGCTGCGGATCGCCGCGTTCGCCGTCGCCGTGCTCGCCGACTTCCTCGTCCTGCTCTACGTCCTGACCCTGCTGCCCGGCGTCGAACCGCCGCGCCGCCGCCTGCTGGTGGCCGCCCTGCTCGGCGCGGTCGGCTTCGAACTGCTGAAGCTGCTGCTCAGCGGCTATATCCAGGGCGTCGCCGCGAAGAGCATGTACGGCGCGTTCGGCGTCCCCGTGGCCCTGCTGCTGTGGATCAACTTCACCGCGAGACTCGTCCTGTTCTGCGCCTCCTGGACGGCGACGGAGAGCGCGGAAGGCGGAGAGGGCGGAGCGGACGAGCCGGCCGGGGTCACGGGCGGTTCCGGCGGCGCATCAGATCCGGCAGCGGCCAGCGGCGGTTGACCAGGAAGGCCGCGCCCGCGAGCAGCACCAGCACCCCGCCCGCGATGGCCGCGGCGATGCCGATCCCGGAGTGGGAACCGCTGCTCGCGCCCGCCACCGGCCTGGCACCGGTGCCGCCGCTCCCGGCGGACTTCCCGGCCCCGGACGCACTCGGGGCGGGGCTCGGCTCGGCGCTCTTCGGCGGCACCAGCTCGCCCACCGGCTGCACCTTGCCGGCCGCCTGGAAGCCCCAGTCGAACAGCTTCGCCGTCTCCTTGTAGACCTCGTTGTGCTCGTGCTTCTCCGGGTTCATCACCGTGACGAGCAGCACCCGGCCGCCCCGCTCGGCGACCCCGGTGAAGGTGGCGCCCGCGTGCGTGGTGTTGCCGTTCTTCACGCCCGCGATGCCCTGGTAGACGGGCACGTCAAAGTCGCCGGCGAGCAGCCGGTTGGTGTTGCGGATCTGACCGGAGCCGAACTTGGCCTGCACTGTCGAGCAGTAGTCCCGGAAGTCCTTCTTCTGCAGCCCGGAGCGGGCGAACAGCGTCAGGTCGTACGCGGAGGAGACCTGCCCCGCCTCGTCGTAGCCGTCGGGGGTCACCACGTGCGTGTCCAGGGCCTGGAGTTCGTCGGCGTGGTCCTGCATGTCCCGGACGGTCTGCTCGACCCCGCCGTTCATCGAGGCCAGCACGTGCACGGCGTCGTTGCCCGAGCGCAGGAACACCCCGAGCCACAGGTCGTGGACGCTGTAGGTGCTGCCCTCCTTTATCCCGACCACGCTCGACCCGTCGCCCATGCCCGCGAGGTCCGACGGCGTCACCTTGTGCGTGGTGCCGCTGGGGAAGCGGGGCAGCACGGTGTCCGCGAACAGCATCTTCAGCGTGCTCGCCGGCGGCAGCCGCCAGTGCGCGTTGTGCGCGGCGAGGACATCGCCCGACTCGGCGTCGGTGACGATCCAGGAGCGGGCCGTGAGGTCCTTGGGCAGCACGGGTACGCCCGGGGCGAGGTTCACCTGGGTGCCGGGCTGTCCGAGCCGTGCGCCGCCGACGGTGGACATCCGGGCCGGGGGTGTGGCCGTAGGGCTGGTTCTGGGGGTGGGGGCGGCGAGCGCGGCGGGCGCGGTGACGGAAAGGGACAACAGTGTGGCGGAGGTGACCAGCAGAGATCGCCGGCCGGTCTTCTTCGGTGCGGGCACGGTCGGAAACGTACCTGGACGCAGCCCCGAAGTCCCGTCTGTGACCCCACCCCCGACACGGAACCGGACACGGCACGGCGATACTGGACGTATGACGCTCAGCCGCCGCATCTCCTGGTTCCTGCTCGCCTTCGGGGTGTGGAGCTGGTTCATCTGGATCACTTTTGTCAAGAACCTCGTCAAGGACGGCAGCGGGCTCGCCTTCCACCACGGTCATCCGACCGCGTACTTCTGGGTGCACCTGCTGCTGGCTGTCGTCTCCTTCGTATTGGGGACGGTCATCGGGGTCATCGGGTTGCGCGGCCTGCGCGCACTGCGCCGCACGTCATAGCCGCGTCCCCGGCCGAGCAGCCGCGACCCTGGCCGAAACCGCTTCCCCACCCCTTTCCCCGCCTGTGAAGACGCCGTGAAACACGGAGAAAACAACGCCTCGGTAAGTTCTTGCCCCAACAGGTCAGAAAGCCCTTCCCCCAGCTCAAACACGTGTGATTAGGTGAGCCGCATCACTTGGGGGAGTGGCGAAATAGTGCTGGTCAGGGGTAGGGCCTGTAGGGGGCCTGGGGAGGGCACACCACATGCGATCTGTTCGCATGCGCATTCTCGTGACGCTGCTCGTGCTCGCGGTCGTGGGAATCGGCGGCTGGCAACTGCTGCCGACGCAGCAGAACAAGAACAAGACGATCACGGTCGGTACGACGGACGCCGTCACTGACCTGGACCCGGCGGGCGCGTACGACGCAGGTTCCTGGGCCCTGTTCAGCAATGTCTTCCAGTCGCTGCTGACGTTCGAGCCGGGCGGGGTCACCCCGGTCCCGGACGCCGCGCAGAGCTGCGCCTTCCAGGGCGCGGACCTGAAGACGTACCAGTGCACCCTGCGCTCCGGCATCACCTTCCCGAGCGGGCGCGCGATGACGGCCGAGGACGTGAAGTACTCCTTCGACCGGATGAAGAAGATCAACTCCGATGTCGGCCCGTCGTCGCTGTTCTCCACGCTCGCCTCGGTGACCGCCGACAGCGCCACCACCGTCACCTTCCACCTGTCCTCCGCGGACGCCACCTGGCCGCTGAAGGTCGCCACCGGTGCCGGGTCGATCGTCGACAAGGACAAGTACCCGGCCGACTCCCTGCGCAAGGGCACCGACGTCGACGGCACCGGGCCGTACAGGCTGACGTCGTACACCAAGGACCAGAAGGCCGTCCTCGCGCCGAACGGGACCTACAAGGGCGACATCACCGGCACCGGCCGCCCGGTCGAGCTGCGCTACTACACCGACTCCGCGAAGCTGGACAGCGCCTGGAAGGACGGGCAGGTCGACGTCGCCACCCGGAACCTGTCGCCGAACGTGCTCGCGCAGCTGAACCCGAGCGACCCCAACAAGCGCGTCACCGAGTCCGACAGCTCCGAGACCCGCAACCTGTACCTCAACACCCGCGCCAGCTCCCCGCTGCACGACGTACGGGTGCGCCGCGCGATGGCCTGGCTGGTCAACCGCGAGCAGCTGGCCGCGACGGTCTACCAGGGCACGGTCGACCCGCTGTACTCGCTGATCCCGACCGGCATCACCGGCCACACCACATCGTTCTTCGACGTCTACTCGACGCAGTCCGTCTCCAAGGCCCGCGCCCTGCTCACCCAGGCCGGCGTCAGCCTGCCGGTGCGCTTCACCCTCGGCTACGGCGTCGGCCGGGGCGCGGGCAAGGAGGAGGCCGCTGCCCTGAAGCAGCAGCTGGAGTCGGGTGGCCTGTTCCAGGTGGACGTCCAGGGCTATGAGTGGACCGACTTCCAGAAGCGCTGGGCCGCCGGGAAGATGGACGCCTGGGCGGTCGGCTGGGTGGCCGACTATCCCGACCCGGACACCTTCGGCGCCGCGCTCGTCGGCACCGGCTCCACGATGAGCACCGGCTACAGCAACAAGGTCGTCGACCATCTCATCCAGGACAGCCAGCAGTACGCCGACCGCAGCCGGGCCGTGAACGACTTCAAGGACATCCAGTCCGACGTCGCCCAGGACGTCCCGCTGATCCCGCTGTGGCAGCGCAAGGAGTTCGTCGTCAGCACCGAGGACGTGGGCGGCGGCCAGTACCTGGACGACGGCACGGGCGTGTTCCGGTTGTGGCGGCTGAACTGGATCTGATGGGCAGGAGGCCTCAGCTGTGGCCGGCTTGGAGGAGCTGGGCCACATCCAGGGTGACCTTGCCGCCGACGGATTCGGGAAGGGTCACGAGTTCGCCGGGAAGGTGGATGCCGTGGGTCTTGTAGCGGTCGGCCACCGGGCCGGTGAGGAGATGGAGGCGCTGGTGGCGGCGGTCGACGATGACGTAGACCGGGACCTTGGCCTTGGCGTAACAGGTGACCTTGTCACGTAGGTCCGTCCTCCAGTTGCTGGAGGTGACCTCCATGACCAGGCGGAAACAGGCCGGGTCGTAGCAGCTGTTCTCCACCAGGTGGTCACGGTAGTCGTCGTCGACCACGGACAGATCGGGGATGACGTAGTCCTCTGGACCGGTGGGCAGCCAGAGACCGATTCCCGGCAGTGCTCTCACGAGACCCAGTTGCAGGAAAGGAGCTGCGAAGAGCATCAGGGCCTCGGAGTGGGGGCCGTCCGGTGCTGGGCTCACGAGAATCTGGCCTCCGATGATCTCGACGCGGTAGCCCGGGTTGCGCTCCATGAGCCGGTTGGCCTGCGCGATCAGCGGACGCTCGCCATGGGGCCGCTCGACGGCTGCTGCGGACATCAGGTGCCTCCCGTGGGCTGGTGTCGAGAGCATCATCGTAGGCAGGCGACACCCCGGGTGTCCTGTTCCCGCGCGTTCACCCGAAAGTGATCACTCGCCCTCCCGGCCCTTACGCCCCGGATCCGGCAGCGCCCTCGTCATGCCCGGCAGGAAGTCCGTGAACAGCTCATGGATCTCCAGGACCAGGGGCCGCAGCACCCGGAACCGGGCGAGCGTGACACCGCGGGAGGTCAGCCGGGCCCCGCGCCGCGCGAGCCGGTAACTGCGCTCGCGCCCCTCGGTCCGGTCGAAGACCCAGTACAGGACCAGCCCCATCTGGGCGAGCCACATCAACTCCGGGAGTACGTCGCGGAGTTCGGCCGGAACCTTGGACTTCGAGCCGGCCAGCACCTCCCGGTGGATGGCGATCGCCTGCTCCCGCGCGGGCGCGCTCTCCGGCGAGAAGGGGCTGAGCGGGCTGTCGGGATCGGCGGCGTTCTTGAAGAACTGCACGGCGAACTCGTGGTACGGCCGCGCGATGTCGAGCCACACGGTCAGCACCCCCGCGAGCCGTGCCTCCAGGTCGGTCTCCCGGTCCAGGACCTCCCGGACGGCCGCCTGCTGCTCGGCGGCGATCCGGTCGTAGAAGCCCTGGATCAGGTGCTCCTTGCCCGCGAAGTAGTAGTAGGCGTTGCCGACGGAGACGCCGGCCTCCTCGGCGATGGCCCGCATGGTGGTCTTGTCGTACCCGCGCTCCTGGAACAACCGCATCGCGGTCTCCAGGATCAGCGCGCGGGTCTGCTCGGACTTGCTGCTGTTCGTTGCGGGCACGGTAGAGAAGCCTAGCCAGTGCCGGTAAGCCCACGGTCAGCCCCTGCGTCCCAGCTCCGGCCGCTTGGTGTAGTCGGTGAAGCCGACGACGTTCCCCCACGGGTCGGCGATCTCCACGGTCCAGCCGGTGGCGGTCGGGAACGCCTCGTCCAGCAGCGTGATCCCGGCGGCGGCCAGCCTTCGCGCCGCCACCCGCGCGTCCGTCACCTCCACCCACACCCGGGCCGAGGGCCACGGCGGCGTCCGGTGCCCCAGCTCCTCCTCGACTCGCAGCAGAATCCCCGGCGTCTCCTTGCCGACCCGCAGCAAGGCGATTCCGCCCTCGTCGAACCGGAACCCCACCCCGAACCCGGCCCGCTCGTAGAACCCGATGGCCGCCCCGAGATCCCCGACGGGCAGCAGCACGTTGTCGAAGCCGAGCAGCTCGTACGACTCATCGTCTGACATGTCGTCAGATTAGAACCGGCCGACGGGGAATCCCGGCCAAAACGCCCGAGGGCCCCGCTTCCGGGTGGGAAACGGGGCCCTCGCCGGCACCAGGGCCGGAAGGATCGGCAAGGATCAGTAGCGGCGCGTGATCAGGGCGCGCTTGACTTCCTGGATCGCCTTGGTGACCTCGATACCGCGCGGGCAGGCGTCCGTGCAGTTGAAGGTCGTACGGCAACGCCACACGCCGTCACGGTCGTTCAGGATCTCCAGGCGCTGCTCGCCCGCCTCGTCACGGCTGTCGAAGATGAAGCGGTGGGCGTTCACGATCGCGGCCGGGCCGAAGTACTGGCCGTCGTTCCAGAACACCGGGCAGGAGCTGGTGCAGGCGGCGCAGAGGATGCACTTCGTCGTGTCGTCGAAGCGCTCGCGGTCCTCCGCCGACTGCAGACGCTCACGCGTCGGCTCGTTCGTGTCCTTGGTGACCAGGAACGGCATGACGTCCCGGTACGCCTGGAAGAACGGCTCCATGTCCACGACCAGGTCCTTCAGGACCGTCAGGCCCTTGATGGGCTCGATCGTGATCGGCTTCTCGGGGTTGATGTCCTTGATCAGCGTCTTGCAGGCAAGGCGGTTCTTGCCGTTGATCCGCATCGCGTCCGAGCCGCAGATGCCGTGCGCGCACGAGCGGCGGAAGGTGAGGGTGCCGTCGACGTCCCACTTGATCTTGTGGAGGCCGTCGAGGACACGCTCCTTCGGGTCGATCTCCAGCTGGAAGTCTTCCCAGGTCGCCTCGCCCGAGACCTCCGGGTTGAAGCGCCGGACCCGGAAGGTGACCGTGATGTACGGGGACGCGGCGGAGTTCGCCTCCACCTTGTCCATGACAGGGGTAGCCATCAGTACTTACGCTCCATCGGCTGGTAGCGGGTCTGGACGACCGGCTTGTAGTCGAGACGGATGGACTCGGCGCCGTCGTCGCCCACCTCGCGGTACGCCATGGTGTGGCGCATGAAGTTGACGTCGTCGCGGTTGGGGTAGTCCTCGCGGTAGTGACCGCCGCGGGACTCCTTGCGGGCCAGGGCGGAGACGGCCATGACCTCGGCCAGGTCGAGCAGGTTGCCCAGCTCGATGGCCTCCAGCAGGTCCGTGTTGAACCGCTTGCCCTTGTCCTGGATCGCCACGTTCTTGTAGCGCTCGCGCAGCTCGGCGATCTTCTCGACGGCCGTCTTGATCGTCTGCTCGGTGCGGAACACCATGACGTTGGCGTCCATGGTCTCCTGCAGCTCGCGACGGATCGTGGCCACCCGCTCGTTGCCGGTGGAGTTGCGCAGCCGCTCGATCTGCTCGACGACGAACGCCTCCGGGTTCTCCGGCAGCTCGACGAAGTCCGCCTTGTGGGCGTACTCGGCGGCGGCGATGCCCGCGCGGCGGCCGAAGACGTTGATGTCCAGCAGCGAGTTGGTGCCGAGGCGGTTGGCGCCGTGCACGGACACACAGGCGACCTCGCCGGCCGCGTACAGGCCCGGGACGACGGTGGTGTTGTCCGCCAGGACCTCACCCTCGACGTTCGTCGGGATGCCGCCCATCGCGTAGTGCGCGGTCGGCTGGATCGGGATCGGGTCCGTGTACGGCTCGATGCCCAGGTACGTCCGCGCGAACTCGGTGATGTCGGGCAGCTTGGCGTCCAGCTGCTCCGGCGGGAGGTGGGTGAGGTCCAGGTAGACGTGGTCGCCCTCGGGACCGCAGCCGCGGCCCTCGCGGATCTCCGTGTAGATGGAGCGGGAGACGACGTCACGGGACGCGAGGTCCTTCATGACCGGCGCGTACTTCTCCATGAAGCGCTCGCCGTCCTTGTTGCGGAGGATGCCGCCCTCACCACGGGCGCCCTCCGTCAGCAGGATGCCCATGCGCCAGATGCCGGTCGGGTGGAACTGGAAGAACTCCATGTCCTCCAGCGGCAGACCCCGACGGTAGACGGCCGCCTGGCCGTCACCGGTGAGGGTGTGCGCGTTGGAGGTCACCTTGAAGAACTTGCCGGTGCCGCCGGAGGCGTAGATGACGGCCTTCGCCTGGAAGATGTGGATCTCACCGGTCGCCAGCTCGTAGGCCACCACACCGGCGGACTTCCGGACGCCGTCCTCCTCGGTGATCAGCTGGTCCAGGACGTAGAACTCGTTGAAGAACTCCACGCCTTCCTTGACGCAGTTCTGGTACAGCGTCTGGAGGATCATGTGGCCGGTGCGGTCCGCGGCGTAGCAGGACCGGCGGACCGGGGCCTCGCCGTGGTTACGGCTGTGACCGCCGAACCGGCGCTGGTCGATCGTGCCGTCCTTGGTGCGGTTGAACGGCAGGCCCATCTTCTCCAGGTCGAGGACGGCGTCGATGGCCTCCTTCGCCAGGATCTCGGCGGCGTCCTGGTCGACCAGGTAGTCACCGCCCTTGACCGTGTCGAAGGTGTGCCACTCCCAGTTGTCCTCCTCCACGTTGGCGAGCGCGGCGGCCATACCGCCCTGCGCGGCGCCCGTGTGGGAGCGGGTGGGGTAGAGCTTGGTCAGCACGGCGGTGCGGCTGCGCTTCGTCGCCTCGATGGCGGCGCGCATGCCCGCGCCACCGGCGCCGACGATGACGGTGTCGTACTTGTGGATCTTCATGATTCTCGCAGCCCCGTGCCTAGCGGATGTTCGGGTCGAAGGTGAAGATCACCAGCGTGCCCAGCAGGATGGTGAACACCGTGGCGGTGTAGAGCAGAGCCTTCAGCCACATGCGGGAGGCGGCACGCTCCGCGTAGTCGTTGATGACCGTGCGCAGGCCGTTGGCGCCGTGCAGCATCGCGAGCCAGAGCATGAGGAGGTCCCAGACCTGCCAGAAGGGGCTCGCCCAGCGGCCGGCCACGAAGGCGAAGCCGATCTTGGAGACACCGCCGTCCAGCACGAGCTGGATCAGCAGGTGGCCGAGGACCAGGACGACCAGCACGATGCCGGACAGGCGCATGAACAGCCAGGCGGCCAGCTCGAAGTTGCCCCGGGTCGACTTCGGGGTCTTCTTCGTGCGCTTGCGCGGGGCCTCGATCAGCGGGGCCGGGTTGTCGACGGTGTAGACGGCGCCGCCCTCGACGGGGCCGATACCGGACGCGGTGGTTTCAGTGGCGGACATGGGCGTCAGCTCCCGAACAGAACACGAGCGGCGTGACCGAGGACGGGGTAGATGGCCCCGACCATCAGGACGATCCACACGCCCATCACGGTCCAGAACATCTGCTTCTGGTAGCGCGGGCCCTTCGACCAGAAGTCGACGGCGATGACGCGCAGGCCGTTGAGCGCGTGGAAGAGGATGGCGGCGACGAGGCCGTACTCCAGCAGCGCGACGATCGGCGTCTTGTACGTGGCTACGACCTTGTCGTAGTCCTCGGGGGAGACACGCACGAGAGCGGTGTCCAGCACGTGAACGAACAGGAAGAAGAAGATGAGGACGCCGGTGACTCGGTGAGCCACCCAGGACCACATTCCTTCCCGGCCGCGGTACAGCGTTCCAGCCGGCACGGAAGAACCCTCCGGGAGCGGGGACTAGGGCCGCGCCGGCTTCGGTGTCGGTCGGGCCCGGCCGGGTACGGTCCACCGGCCCTCTGCATGGTATCCATGCGGCGCGGCGGCGCTTACGGGGGGCCTACCTGTGTGATCAAACTGGCACCGGATGGGTTACGGCCGGGGTTCCGCAAGCAGGCTGCGAGTCTCCCTCCGGCAAGGCGCCGGAGTTCCTCCGCCGCCACTACCCGTTCCTCCTCCGGATCGTTTGTCAATCGTGATCGGATGGCTTCGAGGATGCGGTCGAGGGCCTCGTCCGAGTGGACGTCACCCAGATAGATGACGAACGCGTGTCCGAACCGGGCCTCGTAGGCCGCGTGGGCCGCGCTCAGGGCCATGTGGGCCGCCGAGTACGTGCCTTCGGGCAGTTCGGGGAGTGACTCTCCCGCCAGCGCCTCCGACAAGTCGGCCGGTGACAGGTCGTACGCCGCCTCGTCCGCTGCCGCCAGGAGAGAGTCCAGGTCGGGGTAGGGGCGGTGGTCGGTGATGCGGTGGGACCAGCGCAGGCTGTGCAGGCAGTGCAGGAGGAGGGCGCGGGCCTCGTCGGCGGGTGCCGTGTTGAAGGCGTCCAGGGGCTTGGGGAGAGAGGGGAGGCGGTGGGCGGGCAGCGTGGGTCCTCGCGTCACATGGGTGCGGCAGGGGATGTGCTGTGAAAGGTGTGTCGTCAGGTTATCGAGAGTGGTCACAGCGTGTCCGTGAGATGCCTGAATTTCACTCGTACGGAAGAGTTTCAGAACTTCTGAGTGACGGGTGAACGGCGGAACGGTCGTAGGTTGGCAGGGTGACCCAGCACAGGCGCCGTGTTTCGGCGCGGCAGGTGGTACGGAAACGGGCCGTGGTGGCCGCCGCGTTCGTCGGGACCGTCGCACTCGGCACGGGGGTCGGCGTGTGGGCCTCCTCCGGCGGCGGTGACGGAAAGAAGGCGGAGGGGAGCGCGGTCCCGTCGTCCTCCGGACGGGCGGCCGGGACCGGCTCCGGTACGGCGGCCGCACCTTCCTCCGCGAGTCCCACGCCGAGCCGGTCCTATCCGCTGTCCCAGGCGCCCCGGACGATCCCCGCGGTCAGCGCCTTCACCCCGGCGCGCGGGCCCGGCTGGCAGCCGCGGAAGGCCGACCGGGTGGTGGTGAGCGACGCCGAGCTGGCCGACGAGGGGCGGCTGCTGGCCGAGGAGCTCGGGCTCACCTACGCGGGGGAGAAGGACGACGTGCGGGCGGGGGACGTGCGGCTCGCGCTCGGTGGCGGGGGCGGGAACCAGGAGTCGTACAGCATGACCGTCCGCGAGGGGCGGGTCGACATCAGCGGGCCCGGCGAGGCCGGTGTCTTCTACGGCACCCGCACGCTGAAGCAGGAGGTCCACGGCGGCGGTACGGCACCGGAGGGGGTCGTACGGGATGAACCGGCCAAACCGGTACGTGGGTTCATGCTGGACATCGCGCGCAAACCATTCTCCGAGTCCTGGATCGAGGACCGGATACGGGAGTTGGGGGACCTCAAGTTCAACGAGCTGGGACTGCACTTCTCCGATGACCAGGCCTTCCGGATCGAGTCCGCCGGCCACCCCGAGATCGTGTCCGCGGACCACCTCACCACGGCGCAGGTCAAGCGGATCGTGGAGCTGGCGGACAGCCGGCACATCACGGTCGTGCCCGAGATCGACTCGCCGGGGCATCTGGGGGCCGTGCTCGCCGCGCACCCGGATCTGCGGCTGCGCAACGTGAACGACGTGCCGGCGAAGGGCGCGATCGACATCTCCAAGGACGCCTCCGCGAAGCTCGTCGACGATCTGCTGAACGAGTACGCGGGCCTGTTCACCGGCGACCAGTGGCACCTCGGCGGCGACGAGTACCAGGCGCTGACGGCCAAGGACCCGCAGGCCCTGTATCCGCAGCTCGCGGCCGCCGCGCGGAAGTCGTACGGCTCCGGCGGCACGGTCGCCGACCTCGCCACCGGCTGGCTGAACGACCGCGCCGGCACCGTCCGCGCCCACGGCAGGACCCTGCGGGCCTGGAACGACGGCTTCTACCGCGGGACGTCCGTGCAGGCCGCGGGGGACCTCCAGGTGGCGTACTGGACCGGCAAGGAGCTGGGCGCCCGGCCGCCGGCGGACTATCTGAGCGCGGGCCGGAAGGTCCTCAACTACAACGACGAGTTCCTCTACTACGTCCTCGGCCAGCCGCAGACCTTCGTCTACCCGACCGGACAGCGGATCTACGAGCAGTGGAACCCGCGGGTGCTGCGCGGCACGGCCGCCGTACCGGCGCGGTACGACGGGCAGATCCTCGGCGGGTCGTTCGCGGTCTGGTGCGACTTCCCGAACGCCCAGAGCGAGGCGCAGGTCGCGGCGGGGATCCGGATGCCGCTGCGGGCCACGGTGCAGAAGCTGTGGGACCCCGGCAGGCCGTCGCTGTCCTGGGCGGACTTCCAGGCGCTGGCGAACCGGCTGGGCTGAGCGGAGCCGGGCTGAGCGGAGCCGGGCCGACGGAATCGGGCCGACCGCAACCGGGTGGACGCGCGGCGCCGTTCGGCCGTATGTTCCGGTGTTCGCGCTGTGCGGCCAGGGGAGGCCGCGCGTCAGCCGCCATCGCCGTCCGGGGGGACCTCTTCGTGACCTCACCCATGCCCGCACCGTCCGCACCGGTGCCCGCACCGCCGCCCGCACCGCCGTTCGTGCCCGGTGCCGTGCTCCGCTCGCCCGTCGGGCTCGGCCGGGCCACCGCCGCTCTGCTGGGACTGGCCATCGCCACGGATCTGTTCGCCTGCGTCGCGGACGTGCAGGAGATGAACGTCCTCGGTGACTTCGTCGACGGCGTGAGGGGCGAAGGCATCGTGCACCGGGCCCAGCAGGCCGACACTCTGAACAACGCCGCCGGCCACGCCCAGGCGTGGACGCTGATAGCGACGGCCGTCGTCTACCTGTGCTGGCTGTGGCGGGTGCGGGTGAACTCCGAGGCGTTCGACCAGTCCGCGCACAGCATGCGGCGCGGCTGGGTGATCGGCGGCTGGTTCTGCCCGGTCGTCAACCTGTGGTTCCCGCGCCGGGTCGTCCTGGACACCTGGGACGCCAGCGTGCCCTGGGGCGCGCGGACCGGGCACGGGTGGGTCAACGCCTGGTGGACGCTGTGGATCGTCGGCCTCCTCACCGGCTACATCGCGAACGTGAGCATGGAAGCCGCCCACCACTCGGCGAGACTGCTGCGGAACGCCGTCGAGCAGATGCTGTTCTCCGACGCGGTCGACGTCGCGGCCGGCGTCCTCGCCATCGTGGTGGTCGTCCGGCTGACCCGGATGCAGCACCGCAAGGCCCTCGCGGGTCAGGCGCTGGCCCAGGCCCCGGCTCCGGCCTTTGGCTGAAACCTTACTGCTGTGACACTCCCGCGCTGTCGCACGCAGTAAGGGGAAGTGCGGGCTCCGTAAAGGCGGCGCCCCGGCGAGGGAGGCTTCCATGAGCCTGGTGGAACGGATCGCGCAGGCCGACGAACGCGGACTGGCCGCCAGCGGGTTGGCTTGTTTGGATCGGTGCCTGCCGCTGCTCGGCGCCGACGACGAGCTGCTGCGCCCCCTGTGGGCGAGCCTCGCCGACGGCTCCGACTGGGGTCCGGGCCTGGCGCGGGCCCGGGACACCCTCGGCGCCGGGGAGTCCGAGGACGACGAGGCCGTGCGGCTGGCCCGCCGCATGCTGGACGCGGCCCCGGCCGATCGCACCGCCGAAGCGGTACGGCCCTGGGCCGACGCCTGCTCGGTCGCCTCCCTGCGCATCCACCGGCTGCTCGACCCCGCGGCGGACGCCACCTCCGCCGTCGACGGGCTCGACGCCGGCCGCGCGGGCGCCACCGAGGAGCTGCCACCGCTGGTCGCCGCGGAGCTGCGCCGCCAGCGGGCCGTGCTGGACCTGGTCACCGAACACGGCAAGCACGGGCTGCGGGGCGCCCTGGAACTGTCGGTCGAGGGCCGCCGGGTGCTGCGCGCGGTGGTGTCGCGGCGGGCGCGCAGCGCCCTGTAAGTGCCTGGCTACGGCGATCCTGTGAGCGCTCTGCGGCGGACGTGGGGCGGTCCTGCGACGGTTGGCGAAACGTTCCCGAATCGCGTGACGGATGATCGCGCCGGGTCGCTCTTCCCTATGTGACAGCCCAGGACATGACAGCACAGCAGGACACCCGGCCGCACGCCGCGGCGAAGCCGGTGCGGTGGGCCGCCGACACCGTGGCGATGGTGCGCGAGGGCGCCCGGGTCCGGCTCGACTACTCGGCGCAGAGCCTGTGGCGGGTGGACCGCATGATCGAGGACATCCGCCGCGAGGGCCCGCCGCACGGCGCCGTCCAGAGCGCGCTGCGCGGCTTCGGCGCCTACGCCGGCGAGGTGATCGTCCGCCAGACCGGCGCCGAGTGGTGGGCGACCGGCGGCGAGTACTGGGTGCGCACCCCCGACGGCCGGATCTGGGACCCCATCGACGAGGCCCGCCGCGCCTACGGCGGCCACGGCTCGCTGCGCCTGCTGTGCCGCGACGCGGCCACCGCCCGCTGAGCCGCCCGCCGAGCCGTCAGCAGGGCGCCGTCACCAGGTCGCCGATCACCCGCTGCCCCACCTGCGCGGCCGGCCAGGGGGCCCGCGCGGCCTCGACCTGTTCGACGTGGACGAAGAGCGTGTGGTCCGGCGCGGGCTCCGTGGGCACGGCGAGGTCAGGGGTGTTCGCCCGGATCCGCAGCCTGACCGGCACGTGCTCCACAGGGGCGGCCGCGTCCGGCAGCAGCTCAAGCCCCTTCCTGGCCGGCTGTGACACTTATGTGAGCCGTGACGCTGATGTCGCTGGGGGAGACGCGGAACGCGAGGACATCGGTACGGACGAGGACGGTTCTTGGGCCACGGAGGGGAACGCCGGCGCCTGCGGGCGTACGACGGTGAGCTGAGGGAGGCCGTCGCGCGGGCCCAGGAGGGCGACGAGGCCGCCTTCGCGGTCGCGTACCGGATCGTCCAGCCGGGACTGCTCGGCTATGTGCGCGGCATCGTCGGCGACGACGCCGAGGACGTGACCTCCGACGCCTGGCTGGAGATCGCCCGTGACCTGGGGCGGTTCACGGGCGACGGCGCGGGCTTCCGTGGCTGGACCGCCACCATCGCCCGGCACCGGGCGCTGGACCATCTGCGCAGACAGCGGGTACGGCCCCGGGCGACCGCGCTCGAACAGGACGTACTGGACCTGCCCGCGCAGCACAGCACCCACGAGCAGGCGCTGGAGTCCCTGTCCACCGTGCGCGCCCTCGAACTGGTCGAGGGGCTGCCCCGCGACCAGGCGGAGGCGGTACTGCTGCGGGTCGTCGTCGGCCTGGACAGCCCGGCCGCCGCCCGCGTCCTCGGCAAGCGGCCCGGCGCCGTACGGACGGCCACGCACCGGGGGCTGAAACGTCTCGCCCGCGAGCTGGGAGTACAGAGCTGACGGCAACGGCCGGGGCCGCCACCCCCCACAGGAGAGGCCCCGGCCGTCGCGCGGACGGGCCGCGCACGGCCCGTACTCTCTTCAGCGCCGTGAGTGCGTTTTCTGTCACACCCCGGTCCCGTCCGGCCCGCACCCTGCGTACTTCCGTGCCCGGTCACGAGATAGTTGCATCGTCTACAGACCCGTCGACGGACATGGACGAGAACCGCTTTCACGCCGTAACGTGCCTTTCGCGCCGGACCGGGAAACAGGCGTAAGGGAGTGCGGTGCTGGGGGACGACGCGGAGCTGACCGCCGCGGTGCGTGCGGCACAGGACGGCGACGAGGCCGCATTTCGTACGGTGTACCGCGCCGTACAACCACGGCTGCTCGGATACGTCCGCACCCTGGTCGGTGACCCGGATGCCGAGGACGTCGCCTCCGAGGCCTGGTTGCAGATCGCCCGTGACCTGGACCGGTTCACCGGGGATGCCGACCGGTTCCGCGGCTGGGCCGCCCGGATCGCCCGCAACCGCGCCCTGGACCACATACGGATGCGCGGCCGCCGCCCCGCGATAGGCGGCGACGAGACGGAACTGACCGGCCGGGCCGCCGAGTCCGACACGGCCGGCGAGGCCATGGAGGCCCTCGCCACCGACAGCACCCTCTCCCTCATCGCGCGGCTCCCGCAGGACCAGGCCGAGGCGGTCGTCCTGCGGGTGGTGGTCGGCCTCGACGCCAAGACCGCCGCCGAGACGCTCGGCAAACGCGCCGGTGCCGTACGTACCGCCGCGCACCGAGGTCTGAAGCGGCTCGCGGAGCTGCTCGGCGACGATCCGGAATCGGCAGGCGCCCTCGACGCGCTCCCACCCCAGCGAGAACCGCGCCGTGGCGCGGTGTCGTCCGCAACTGTGACGCATACGCGAGCGCGGACGCAGAAGGACATGTGATGGCCGACGAGCAGGACAAGTGGCTGAACCGTGAGACGGCGGAACGTCTGCTGAACGGTGAGTCGCTGGAAGCCGTCGACGCCTCCGCCCGTGACCAGGCCGAACGCCTTGCCCAGGTGCTCGGCGCGCTGTCCGGGCAGGCGGCCCCGGCCACTGGTGAACTCCCCGGCGAACAGGCCGCCCTGGCCGCGTTCCGCAAGGCCCGCGAGGCCGCCGAGGACGAGCGGACCGCCGCCGCCCTCGCCGAGGAAGCCCACCGCCGGCGCTCCGGCGCGGCCGCCCCGCCCGCCGACGCGGGCCTGATCCGCATCGGCGCCCCGGCCTGTACCGGAACCCCGGCCGGCCGGCCGCGCCGCCCCCGCTGGGCCCGCCCGGCCCGCCTGGCGCTCGCCGCCGCGCTCACCGTGGGCACGCTCGGCGGGGCCGCCATGGCCGTCGGCGGCGGGGTGCTGCACACGTTCCGGCCCGACCGGCCCGACCCCGCCGCCTCCGTCTCCGCCGACCGGACCTCCGGGACACCGCTCGCCTCCGCCTCCCCGTCGGCCCCCTCGGCTCCCGGTCCGGGCGTGCCGAGCGGCAGTCCCGGCGCACCCTCGGGCGATGCCTCCGGCACGGCCTTCGGCGCCGGCGGCAGCCCGGCCGGCAGCGGCAGTCCGAGCGCGGGGAGCAGCTCGGGGGCGCCGGGCGCCGGTTGGCAGGACATCGCGCGGGTCTGCCGGGATCTGCGTGACGGCAAGGCGCCGGACTCCGGCCGCCTGCGCGCGCTGGCGAACCTGGCGGGCGGGTCCTCGCAGGTGAGCCGCTACTGCAAGGTGATCCTGCCCGACCCCGGCTCGGCGGCCGGCGGCACCGGGGACGACCAGGGCAACGGCAACGGCAAGGGCAAGGGTGCGGGCAACGGCCAGGGCGGTGACGACGACGGCCACCCCGGCCGGTCCGGCCACGGCGGTGACGGCGGCAACGGCGGCAACGGCGGTGACGGCGGCAACGGCGGTAACGGTGCCGGGTTCGGCAAGGGCCACTCGCACCATCCATGACCTGCGGTTTTATGGTCCGGGAAAAATTTTCGGCGCGGGGTGTGACGTTTTTGGCCCGCGTGACGCAGTACTGAGTGAGCCGACTGGTCATCGGCCGTCGCACTGAGCCGGGGTTCCCCCCGTACCCACGGCTCGTGCCTGGCGCGGGCGGGACACGTTCCCCCGGTCCCGCCCGCGCCCTATCTCTCTCAGCCGCCGGTGAACGGCGTCACCAGTAGACGACGGCCTTGTCGCCCACCCGCACCTGCGCGAAAAGCTGCTGGATCGCGGCCTCGTCGCGGACGTTGACGCAGCCGTGCGAGGCGCCCGCGTAGCCGCGCGCCGCGAAGTCGTACGAGTAGTGCACCGCCTGCCCGCCGCTGAAGAACATCGCGTACGGCATCGGCGAGTGGTAGAGCGTGGACGTCCAGGTGCGGGCCTTCCAGTACACGTGGAACACGCCCTCCCGGGTCGGGGTGTACAACGCACCGAACCGCACCGACAGGGTGGACAGGGTCCGCCCGTCGACCATCCAGCGCAGTGTCCGCGTCGTCTTGTCGATGCACAGCACCCGCCCGGTCAGGCAGCGCGGGTCGGGTGCCCCGGCCGGCTGACCGCCCATCAGGTACAGCTCCCAGGTGCCGGGGGTGTGCGTCATCGCCACCAGCCGCTGCCAGGTGACGGTGTCGGTCCGCCCGGTCCGGGGCAGCCCGCGCTTGCCCTGAAATCCCGCCACGGCCTGCTCGGTCGGCCCGTCGTACGACCCCGTCGGCCCCTCGGACAGCCAGTCCAGCTGGCGCAGCCGGGCCTGGAGTTCCCGCACGCCCGTCCCGATGTCGCCGCGCACCCACAGCACGGGGTCCGCCGGTACGACGGCCGGGGCCGGCGTCCGGATCGGGGGCGGGACCGGAAGGCGGGCCGTCCAGGTCGAGGCGGGCGACCGGGGCGACGGCACCCGGACGTGCACCGGGCGGCCGGGCTTGGCGTCGGCACCCGGCGGCTGCACGGTGCACCCGGCCAGCGCGGCGAGGGCGGCGGAGGAGACGACTGCGGCGGCGAGCGGGCCCCTGATCCTCATGCCGGGGATGTTTCCCCGCGTGACCGCCGTCGAACTACGGGGCATGGTGAAAGGGGATAAATCGTACGACACGTTCGGCGGAGGCATCCATGGTGCGTGAGTCGGAGTCGGGTCTGCCGATCGAGCCGGTCTACGGGCCGGCCGACCTGACCGGTTGGGACCCGGAACGGCGGCTGGGTGAACCGGGCGCATACCCCTTCACCCGTGGGGTCTATCCGAGCATGTACACCGGCCGCCCCTGGACGATGCGCCAGTACGCCGGTTTCGGCACGGCCGCCGAGTCCAACGCCCGCTAC
This sequence comes from Streptomyces sp. CoH27, assembly GCF_020181035.1. Lineage (GTDB taxonomy): Bacteria > Actinomycetota > Actinomycetes > Streptomycetales > Streptomycetaceae > Streptomyces > Streptomyces camelliae. The sequence continues at coordinate 47,064 of NZ_JAIQYY010000017.1, read as the reverse complement.
CGTCAGCTGATCGCCCACGGCACCACGGGCCTGTCCGTCGCCTTCGACCTGCCCACCCAGATGGGCCACGACTCCGACGCGCCCCTCGCGCACGGCGAGGTCGGCAAGGTCGGTGTGGCGGTCGACTCGGTCGAGGACATGCGGGTGCTGTTCGACGGCATCCCGCTGGACCAGGTCTCCACGTCGATGACGATCAACGCCCCGGCCGCCCTGCTGCTCCTCCTGTACCAGCTGGTGGCGGAGGAACAGGGCGTACCGGCGGACCGTCTGACGGGCACGATCCAGAACGACGTGCTGAAGGAGTACATCGCGCGCGGCACGTACATCTTCCCGCCGAAGCCCTCCCTCCGGCTGACCGCCGACATCTTCAAGTACTGCACCGCCGAGATCCCCAGGTGGAACACGATCTCGATCTCCGGCTACCACATGGCCGAGGCGGGCGCCTCGCCCGCGCAGGAGATCGCGTTCACACTCGCCGACGGCATCGAGTACGTCCGTACGGCGGTGGCGGCGGGCATGGACGTGGACGACTTCGCACCCCGGCTGTCCTTCTTCTTCGTGGCCCGTACGACGCTGCTGGAGGAGATCGCCAAGTTCCGTGCCGCCCGCCGGATCTGGGCCCGGGTGATGAGGGAGGAGTTCGGCGCCGGGAACCCCAAGTCGCTGATGCTGCGCTTCCACACCCAGACGGCCGGGGTGCAGCTGACGGCCCAGCAGCCGGAGGTGAACCTGGTCCGGGTCGCCGTCCAGGCCCTCGGCGCGGTCCTCGGCGGGACCCAGTCACTGCACACCAACTCCTTCGACGAGGCCATCGCGCTGCCGACGGACAAGTCGGCCCGGCTGGCGCTGCGCACGCAGCAGGTGCTCGCGCACGAGACGGACGTGACCGCGACGGTCGACCCGTTCGCGGGGTCGTACGCCATGGAGCGGATGACGGACGACGTCGAGGAGGCGGCCGTCGGTCTCATGCGGCGGGTCGAGGAGCTCGGCGGGGCGGTCGCGGCGATCGAGCGGGGCTTCCAGAAGGCCGAGATCGAGCGCAACGCGTACCGCATCGCCCAGGAGACCGACTCCGGTGAACGGGTCGTCGTGGGCGTCAACCGGTTCCGGCTGGACGAGGAGGAGCCGTACCAGCCGCTGCGGGTGGACCCGGCGATCGAGGTACGGCAGGCGGAGCGGCTGAAGCGGCTGCGCGCGGAGCGGGGCCAGGGAGCGGTGGAGGCGTCGCTGGCCGCGCTGAAGAAGGCGGCCGAGGGCGAGGACAACGTGCTGTACCCGATGCGGGAGGCCCTGCGGGCCCGGGCCACGGTGGGGGAGGTGTGCAACGCGCTGCGGGAGGTGTGGGGGAGCTACGAGCCGAGCGATGTCTTCTGAGCGGTGCGGGCCCGGGCCACGGTGGGGGAGGTGTGCAACGCGCTGCGGGAGGTGTGGGGGAGCTACGAGCCGAGCGACGTCTTCTGAGCGGTGGCCGGGCAGGGGGCGTTGTCAGACCCTCGTGCGAGACTCGTCCCATGTTCGGCGTCATCGATCTCCCCACCTACCTGGCAGGCCTCGCCCTGATCGTGGTGCTGCCCGGTCCCAACTCGCTGTACGTGCTGTCCGTCGCCGCCCGCCGCGGGGTGCGGGCCGGGTACACGGCCGCCGCGGGGGTGTTCTGCGGGGACACCGTGCTGATGACGCTGTCCGCCGCCGGCGTCGCCTCCCTGCTGAAGGCCAACGCGGTGCTGTTCGGGATCGTGAAGTACGCCGGCGCCGGTTATCTGACCTGGCTGGCGGTCGGGATGCTGCGGTCCGCCTGGCAGCTGTGGCGGACGCGGCGGGAGAAGGCCGTGGAGGACTCCGCGCCCGCCGCCGTCACCGAGGAGCGGCCCTTCCGGCGGGCCCTGGTGGTCAGCCTCTTCAACCCCAAGGCGATCCTGTTCTTCGTCGCCTTCTTCGTGCAGTTCGTCGACCCGGGCTACGCCTACCCGGCCCTCTCCTTCGCCATCCTGGGCGCCTTCGGCCAGCTGGCCAGCTTCCTGTACCTCAGCACGCTGATATTCGGCGGCACCCGGCTCGCTGCCGCCTTCCGGCGCCGGAAGAGACTGTCCGCCACGGCCACTTCGGCGGCGGGGGCACTGTTCCTCGGCTTCGCGGTGAAGCTGTCGCTGGCCAGTTCGTAGGCCAGGGGGCGCGGTACGGGATCAGCTGACCCACATCAGCTGACCCCCATCAGCCGACCGGCATCCGCGCCGGCTTGAGCGCCCGCTTCAGCCGGGGCCCGAACGGCTTCTCCACGAACCGGTGGATCAGCCACGCCAGCCCCAGCATGCTCAGCACGGTCAGTCCGAGCGTCGGCCACGGTGCGAGGCCCAGGTCCCGGTGCAGCACCCGGATGACGAACCAGCCCAGGTGCTCGTGGACCAGGTAGAACGGGTACGTCAGCGCGCCGGCCGTGACCAGCCAGCGCCAGGAGGCCCAGCGGGTCCAGCCGAGGGCCACGGCGGCCACGGCCGCGAAGGCGACGGTGACGATCAGGATGACGACGTACGGGTCCCGGTGCGGGTGGTGGCCCCAGAGGCCGACGGTGGCCTCCCGCTGCGCGAGCAGCCAGGACATCGCGACGATGCCCCAGGAGAGCAGGTCGCTGCCGAAGCGGTGGATCAGGTACAGAGCCAGACCGCCGATGAAGAAGGGGGCGTACTCCGGCATGATCACCTGGTGCAGCAGCGCGTTGTCCGTGCTGTGGCACAGGACGGCCGCCAGCGTCCACACGCAGGCGAACAGCACCACCCGGCGGTAGGTCACCCCGCGCCGGACGACGAGCAGGGCGAACAGCACGTAGAAACGCAGCTCCACCCAGAGGGTCCAGCACACGCCGAGGACCCGCTTCGCGCCCATCGGCTGCTGGAGCATCGTCAGGTTGACCAGGAACTCGTCCAGCCGGACCGCGTGGACCACGTAGGGCATGGCCAGGGACGCCCCCGTGACCAGGACCAGAGCGACCCAGTACGCGGGGTACAGGCGCGCGACCCGGGAGCGGAAGAAGTCGCCCAGGGTGCGGCCCCAGCTGCTCATGCAGATCACGAAGCCGCTGATGACGAAGAAGAGCTCGACGCCGAAGTTGCCGTAGACGGCGGCCTTGGACAGGGCCGGGAAGAGGTGGGACGGGCTGCCGTGCCAGGACGCGGAGACCGTGCCCCCGCGCCCGGTGTAGTGGTACAGGCACACCATCAGCGCGGCCACGAGCCGCAGCCCGTCCAGCGCGAGCAGCCGGTTCCGGCCGCCCTGGGCGGCGGGGCCGGGCTCCTGCCGCGGTATCAGGGGACCGCGCGGACCGGGCGTGGCGGCGAGGTCGAGGCCCGGGGGTGACGCTGCCATGGAGGTCGTGTCCTTCCTTGGAACGGTCTTCGGTCTTCACGGTTGTGCCGCCGCAGGCTCCCGGCCGCGCACACGGCCTGCCTGTCCGCGGCCCGGTCAGCTGCGGGCGGTGCCCCGGCGCAGGCTGCGGGCCTTGCGCGCCACCCGGCGGACCGTGGCGTTGCGCGGGATGAACGCCAGCTGCGCGGGCACTCCGCCCGGCAGCGCCAGCGAGGTCAGCCGCCGGCGCTTGAAGTAGCGCAGGGTGCGCGGGTTCTGGTGTCGTGCCAGATAGCCCTCGGCCTCCGGGCGCAGCCCCGGCAGGACCTTCGGCTGCATCGCGAAGCCCACCGCGCGCACCAGCGCGCCGAGCGCCTCGACGTCCATGCCCCGGCGCTGCTCCCGCACGGCCGCCTGGTCGCTCAGCTCGGGCAGCAGCGCGTCGACGATGGTGACCGGGATCCGGTTGCTGTTCTCGTACGGCGTGAGCTGCTCCAGCAGCAGCTCGGTGCCGACCCGGGCGACGGGCAGGCCGTAGAGCGCGGAGGCGGTGAGCAGGGCGGTGGAGAAGCAGCCGACGACCAGCGCGGGACGCATCCGCTGGTACAGCACCTCGGCCAGCACCGGGGTGTCGAGCACGGTCAGCTCGACCTTCAGCTTCTCCGCCTCCTGCTCCAGGGAGCGGGTGAAGCTTGCCGGCGCGGAGGGGTGCGGCTTGAACACCACCGTGGTGTGACCGAGCGCGGCCGCGCCCCTCAGCATCCGTACGTGCAGGTTCTCCTCCTGCTCGACGGTGAGGATCTCCAGCGCCGACAGGTACTGGCCGAGCAGCAGCGCCGGTTCCTCGATCCCGGGCAACTCGTCGTCCACGGGCGCGAGTTCCGCGAGCACCTTGGTGAAGGCCGCCGTCGGCACGATCTCGCCGGGCACCCCGAACTCGGTGAGCAGCAGCGGGGTAAGGCCCGGCACCAGGTCCAGGTGCAGCACCCGGTCCACCCGCGTGCCGACCAGCGGGTCGATCTTGTTGCGGGTGGGGCCGTAGCTCATCAGGCCGTCCGCGTAGACCGTCACCGGGGCACCGTTGAAGATCTGGCCGAGCGCCAGGGAGGGGTTGACCTGGATCGACTCGACGATCAACTCGACGTCTTCGTCGCCCAGTTGCCACTCGTGGCGCAGGAAGCGTTCCCACAGCGGCATGTCGTCCACGCGGGGTGCCCAGCCGCCGGGGTGGAACGGGTGGATGGTCTCGTTGTACGAGATCACCTCGTCGAAGCGGTCGCGCAGCTGCTCGAAGCCGGGCGCCTGGTCCAGGCCGGGCGTCGTCTCCGGGGTGGTCGAGTTGTTGCAGACCAGCAGGATCCGCCGGTCGGCCGGGCGGAAACAGCCGGAGTCCAGGGCGGCGGCGAGCGTGGCCGTGCCGTACAGCGTCGACGCCTGGAAGATCTGGGTGGTCACGCGGCGGCTCCCGCGGGGGCCGGACGGCGGCGCAGCCGGCGCAGCTTGGAGGCGCGCTGGATGTCCATGGAGTCCAGCGCCTCCTCCAGCACGTCCTGCGGCATGCGCCGCAGCGCCGCGGCACTCATGGATTTCAGTTTTCTCGCCACCGCGGGCTCGAACCTTTCGATGGATCCCAGATGATGGGAAATGATGGCGCAATACGTGCGGACGGCCTTCGTCAGCAGTTCGTCCGCCCGCGGATCCTCGGCGGTTTCCGCGACGACCTGGTCGAACGCGCGAATGAAATCCAGCTGCCGTACGTCGCCGATCTGGGTGAGCGACGAGGCGACCCCGCGCCGGTAGAACACACCGAGCAGACTGACCGCGGCGAAGGATTCCGCCTGCCGGTGCAGCTTCCAGATCCACGGCCGGTCCTCGGCGGTGCGCAGCCCGTCGGTGAAGTGCAGCAGCCCCTTGTCCACCAGCCGGCGGTGGTAGACACCGGCCCACGCGTACGCGTAGTCCACGGAGGTCGAGCGGTCGGCGGGCAGGATCGCCTCGCGCGGGTCCAGCACCACGTTCCGCCGGCCGACCGGCACCCGGTGCACCTGGCGCGAGCGCGCGGTGCACTGCACATGGTCGGTGCGGATGAAGTCGCAGCCCAACTCCTCTATGGCAGCGACCAGTTGGTGGAAGTAGCCGGGGGCGAGCCAGTCGTCGCCGTCCAGGAAGGTCAGGTACTCGCCGCGCGCCCGGTCGATCCCGGTGTTGCGTGCGGTCGCCAGCCCTCCGTTCCTCTCGTGCCGGACGTGGACCGCCCCGGGCAGCTCGCGCTCCGCGCGCGCGAGAATCTCTGGTGTCCCGTCGCGGGAGCAGTCGTCGACGAGAATGAATTCGAAGTCCTCACGCGCGTTCGCCCTCAGGCTCCTGAGCGTGTCGGGCGCGTATTGCTGCACGTTGTAGAACGGCACGATGACGGAGAGCTTGACCACGTCAGGGACGTTAGGGGGAAGCCCGTCATTCGTCTTGACGCCTTTCTTGATACCGGGTGAACGACACGTGGCGAAGCTGTGAACCAGGCTTATTTCCGGCACGTTGACGGCGCGATTCCCCATTCAGCGGCGCGCTGTTAACCGTTTGTTGGATTCGGGTTGGGCCGATCAACGGAATCGCTTCCTAGCGTCTTCGGCGTGCCAGCCAGTGCTACGAAGCCCCTGCGGGTCGCCGTCCTCGCCGATTCCGACACCCGGTGGAAATGGGGCGCCCTCACCGCGCAGCGCCTCGCCCCCGCAGACGCCGGGATCCGCCTCGACGGCTACCTCCTGCGGGGGCGCGCCACCCCGACGGCCCGCCAGCTGCGCGAGGTCGGCGTGCGGGCGGACTCCCTGCGCGAGGTCACCGGCGTCGAATTCCTGCGCACCATGGGCGAGGAGTCGTACGACATCCTCGTCCTCGCGCTGGTCGGCGGCGGCGTCCAGGCCATGCTGCACGGGCTGCGCCACGCCTGGGGCTCGGGCGAGCGCCCCGTCGTCGTCACCGGCTATGTCGGCGTCGTCTACGAGAAGCTCGCCGACGGCCTGCTGCTGCGGCACGGCGCCGACCTCGTCCTCGCCAACTCCCGGCACGACGCCGACCGGTTCCGGGCCGTGTACGAGGGTGTGGGCGCGGACGCCTCCGCGGTCACCGAGGTCGCGCTGCCCTTCCTCGGCGGGACGCCGTACACCGGTGAACACGAGCCGTACACCGTGGTGTTCGCGGCCCAGCCGTCCGTCCCGGACAGCCGCAAGGACCGTACGTACCTGCTCAACCGCCTGATCGAGCACGCCCGTAAGCACCCCGGGCGCGAGGTGCTGCTGAAGCTGCGCTCCAAGCCGGGTGAACACACCACCCACATCGAGGAGTTGCCGTACCAGAAGCTGGTCCGGGGCAAGGACCTGCCCGCCAACTTCCGCCTGGTGTACGGCCACATGGGCGAGGTGCTCGACCGCACCGACCTGCTGGTCACGGTCAGCTCCACGGCCGCCCTGGAGGCACTGCACCGCCGTGTCCCCACGGTCGTCCTGACCGACCTGGGCGTGCGCGAGGTGCTCGGCAACCACCACTTCACCGGCTCCGGCTGCCTCGCCTCCTGGGACCAGCTCGACGCCGGGCACCGGCCGGTGCCGGACGAGGAGTGGGTGTCCCGGCAGGGCGTTGCCGCCGACGGATCGTACGGCACGGCCTTCGACACCGCCCGGGAGCGCATCGCCAAGCTGCTTCAGCGGCCCGGCGGACTGCCCCCGCTGAACCCCTACTACACCCCCGAGACGGCGCCCGGATACCTGCCCGGCATCCTCGCCCGCCACCACCTCGGCCCCGACGGCGCCCCGCTGCCCGGCGCGCCCGCCGCCGACAAGGAACCCGGACCGGTCCGCCAGATCGTGCGCCGCGCCGCCCGCGGCGCCTACCGCCACGGCGTGCAGCGCGTGGCCCCGGTGATCCGGCGGATGGGGGAGCTGTGACCTTCCAAGGAGACCTCATGTCCAACCTCTCGGCGGCCCACGGCGGCGCACTGCGCCGGGTGCTCGCGGTGATCCCCGCGCGCGGCGGCTCCAAGGGCGTGCCCGCGAAGAACCTGGCCCCCGTCGGCGGGGTCCCGCTGGTGGCGCGCGCGGTGCGCGAGTGCCGGGCGACCCGGCTGGTGACCGACGTCGTCGTGTCCACCGACGACCAGGCCATCGCTGCCGCCGCCCGGCAGGCCGGCGCCGAGGTCGTGCTGCGGCCCGCCGCCATCGCCGGGGACACGGCGACCTCCGAGGCCGCCGTCCTGCACGCCATGGACGCCCACGAGACCCTGCACGGCGCCCAGGTCGACGTGGTCCTGCTCGTGCAGTGCACCAGCCCCTTCCTCACCCGCGAGGACATCGACGCAGTGGCCGGCGCGGTCGTGGAGAACGGCGCGGACACGGCGGTGACCGTGGCCCCCTTCCACGGCTTCATCTGGCGGGACGGCGCGGACACCCCCGGCGCACCGGCCGGCGGCTTCGGCGTCAACCACGACAAGTCCCACCGCCCCCGCCGCCAGGACCGCCCGCAGGACCTGCTGGAGACCGGCGCCGCCTACGCGATGGACGCGGCAGGCTTCCGCAAGCACCAGCACCGCTTCTTCGGCCACACCGAGCTGGTCCGCACCGACCCGGCCCGGGTGCTGGAGATCGACGACCCGCACGACCTGGCGCGGGCGCGGGCCCTGGCCCCCTTGTTCGACGCGGACCGCCCCGGTTCGCTCCCGACCGCCGACGACGTCGACGCGGTCGTGCTCGACTTCGACGGCACCCAGACCGACGACCGGGTGCTGATCGACTCCGAAGGACGGGAGTTCGTCTCCGTGCACCGCGGCGACGGACTCGGCATCGCGGCCCTGCGCAAGAGCGGCCTGAAGATGCTGATCCTGTCCACGGAACAGAACCCGGTGGTCGCCGCCCGCGCCCGGAAGCTGAAGCTCCCGGTGCTGCACGGCATCGACCGCAAGGACCTCGCGCTGAAGCAGTGGTGCGAGGAGCAGGGCATCGCGCCGGAGCGCGTGCTCTACGTCGGCAACGACGTCAACGACCTCCCGTGCTTCGCCCTCGTCGGCTGGCCCGTGGCGGTCGCGAGCGCCCACGACGTCGTACGCGGCGCCGCACGCGCGGTCACCACTCTCCCCGGCGGTGACGGCGCGATCCGAGAGATCGCCAGCTGGATCCTCGGCCCCTCTCTCGATTCCCTCCCCAAGTAAGGACATCCCCCTGATGAGCACCAACTCCCGTCTGCGTACGTTCGGTTCGCGCGAGGTCGGCCCCGGCCGTCCCGTCTACATCTGCGGCGAGATCGGCATCAACCACAACGGTGAGCTGGAGAACGCCTTCAAGCTGATCGACGTGGCCGCCGCGGCCGGCTGCGACGCCGTGAAGTTCCAGAAGCGCACCCCGGAGATCTGCACCCCGCGCGACCAGTGGGACATCGAGCGCGACACCCCCTGGGGCCGGATGACCTACATCGACTACCGCCACCGCGTGGAGTTCGGCGAGGACGAGTACCGCCAGATCGACGAGTACTGCAAGGAGAAGGGGATCGCCTGGTTCGCCTCCCCGTGGGACACCGAGGCCGTCGCCTTCCTGGAGAAGTTCGACGTGCCCGCCCACAAGGTGGCGAGCGCCTCCCTGACGGACGACGAGCTCCTGCGCGCCCTGCGCGCCACGGGCCGGGCCGTGATTCTGTCGACCGGCATGTCGACCCCGAAGCAGATCCGCCACGCCGTCGAGGTCCTCGGCTCCGACAACATCCTGATGTGCCACGCCACCTCGACGTACCCGGCGAAGGCCGACGAGCTGAACCTCCGCGTGATCAACACGCTGGAGAAGGAGTACCCGAACGTCCCGATCGGCTACTCCGGCCACGAGACGGGCCTGCAGACCACGCTGGCCGCGGTCGCCCTCGGCGCTGTGTTCGTCGAGCGCCACATCACCCTGGACCGCGCGATGTGGGGCTCCGACCAGGCCGCGTCGGTGGAGCCGCAGGGCCTGGAGCGCCTGGTCCGCGACATCCGTGTGATCGAGGCGTCCCTGGGCGACGGCGTGAAGAAGGTCTACGACTCCGAGCTCGCCCCGATGAAGAAGCTGCGCCGCGTCGCCGGTGTGGTGGCCGAGGCCGAGATCGCGGCGGCGGCCGGCGAGCCGGTCACGGTCTGAGCACTGGCCTCTTGATTCCCTTACGACGGGACGGTCGTACGCCGATGAGCCCCCGCGCCGGCCAGGCCGGCCACCCTCCCCGCACGCTCGCCTTCGTGGAGAGCCCGGTCCAGCTGCTGAACGTACTGGAGTGGGCGCACCTGCACGGACTGCACGGTGCGAGCCCGGACCCGCTGCCGTCCGTGCCCGCGCAGGTGCGGCGGACGGTGGCCGAGGGCCCACCGCGGACCGACGCGGAGCTCACGGTGGTCGTCCTGGCCCCGACCGACCCCATGACCCGGGGCCAGCTGCGCCGCATGGCGGACCTGGCCCGGGACGAGGGACACCGGGTGCGCTGGGAGGAGGCGCGGGGCGGCACGACGGCGCCCTTCGCGACGATCGGCGGCCTGGCGGGCCCGTTGAGAAGGGCCGACCGGGTCGTGATGGGGGACCCGTTCTCGCGTTACGTCCAACTCCTGCTGACGATCACCAGGGCACGTGAGCTGGTCGTGGTGGACGACGGCACGGCGACGATGGAGTTCGTGGCCCAGCTGGCGCGCGGCGAACGCCTGGTCCGCTGGCACCGCAAGGGCGGCCGCCCAGGGGCAAGGGATGTGCTGTTCGCCCCGGTCTCGTCATCGGCACGGCGGCGGCTGACGCCGAGCGCGGGCCGCCGCGTGGAGGTCTTCTCGTCCATGCCGGTGACGGAGACCCCGGAGGGCGTGACGGTCACCGCGAACGACTTCGCCTGGACCCGCCGCCGCTTCGGCCCGCCGCGCATCACCAAGGGCGCGGACATGGTGGGTACGTCGCTGGTGGAGACGGGAGTGGTGGACGGCGACCACTACCTGGAAGCGGTCCGCACCCTGGCCAAGACCCACGGCGCGACGCGCTACTTCGCGCACCGCAGGGAGAGCACGGACAAACTCCACCGGCTGGCGGCGGAGACCGGCCTGGAGATCGTCCGCCCGGACCTCCCCCTGGAACTGATCGCCCGCCGCGGCCCCATCGGCCGTACGATCCTCAGCTTCCCGTCGACCGTCGTCCACACGCTCCCGCTGGCGCTTGTGGGTACGGGGGTCCGGGTGGCGGTCTGCGACATCGACCCGACGTGGCTGACGGAGACGGCGTCCCCCCGCGCGCAGGGCTTCCTGTCGGGGGTCACCGGGACGGCACGGGGTGTGCACCGGCTGGAGACGGTGGCGGTGGGGCTGGCTTAGCCTTCCAGGCCGCGGGGCGGGTCCGCCCGCAACAGCCGGCCCTCACCGCAGGCGAACTCCACGCCGTGGAACGACCGCGCGCGCGGGCCTGCAAGGCGGCGAGTACCGGCACATCCGCCCGGGTCGCCTCCGCCACCAGGCCGACACCGGGGTATGCCGCTCGACCGGTTGCGGTATGTAGGCGGCGTTCCGCAGATCCATCCTCGTCATGCTGCCCCTCAGGCGGGTTCCTCGTCGTTGTCCTGCGCCGCCGCCAAGATCTCCGTCTCGTACACGTCGACCACCTCTTCCACCGTGCTGCCGGTGAACCTCGCGATGTCGGCGATCATCGCCACCGTCCAGTTCGCCAGCGACAGCGCGAAGGCCAGCAGCTGGTCCTCACCGAGCCCGCGCTTGACCCCGAGGATGTAGGCCAGGTTCAGATACGGCACGAGGTCGGGCTCCGAGACGTGCGCCGCGTTCTTCCGGACCATCTCGATCGTGGTCCGCGTCGCCTCCGCGCGCAGCGGCAACAGCCGGTCCCGCTCGGCGTGGACCTCCATGAGCATCTTCCGGCGCTGTTCCTTGTCCACGCTGTCCCTCCCGGATGTCGTCCCCGTCCCGTCCAATGTGGCCGATCCGACGGGGCGTCACATCCGGCTTTATCCAACAGTGGGACGTGTTGGGTCCTTCAGGGCGCGGAGGAAGGGGGCGAAGGCTTCGGCGGGGAAGGTGAGGGTGCCGAGGGCGGGGGCCTTGGAGTCGCGGAGGGATATGTGGGTGAGGTGGTCTGAGATCTCCACGCAAGAGTTGCCGTCGCCGGGGCCTGAATAGGACGACTTCCGCCATCGGGCGGCAACCTCGACGCAGTTGTTGCCGTCGTTGCCGTCGTTGCCGCCGGAGTAGGAGGACTTCCGCCAGTTGTCGAAGGTGGTCATGGTGGGTTTCACAGTTCCTTGGCCAGCGTGTGGATGAAGTCACGCGAGCGTGTGGGGTCGAGTGACGCCGCTTCTGCTCTACGAAAGAGTGTTCGCAGGACGCCGAGTTGAGCCTCGGAGTCGATGAAGCCGGTGCCGTTGAGGACGTCGCGGGCGGCGGTGTCCAGCCTTGGTACGGCTCCTCCGGCGAGCATCATCGGGGTCCAGGCCCCGCCGAAGCCATCCAGCTCGAAGGTGATGACGCGCAACGTGATGTGGTCCGCCTCGGACAGCTCCAGGAGGTGGCTGAGCTGGGCCCGTGCGATGGCACGATCGCTGACCTTGATGCGCAGTGCCGCCTCGTGGACGACCGCCTCGTACGGGATGGGGTCAGGTCTGTCCAGGATGGCCGTCGGCCCGGTTCGGGGACCGGGGGAAGTACGTGTGGTGCGAACTTGCGGCGGCCTAGCTCGTTGATCACGACGTCGTACGAAAGGAGAGGCGATGGTCAGCTCGTCGCATGAGGCGCTGCACCAGATGACGGGGCCGTCCGGGTTACGACTCCGCCGGGGCCGCTGCCCAGGTCGGCGGCGGCCGATCGGGTTACCGCGCCGCCTGGTCCTCGGCGATCGTGCCGTACGAGGTGTGGGTCGTCCGGAGGAACGGCTCTGCCGCGTCGGTCAGGGGGGCGGACCCTGTCGGGAGGGGCCGCGCCAGGAGCTGGTCCCGGACGTGCCCTGAGGTCCGGTTCCTGGACAAGTCGAGCAGGACTGTGGTGGGGCATGGTATCCGTGGAAGGAGAAAAAGACGTTTTACCCATCCGCGTCCGCCCCCATGCGTCCGCCGGTCAGATTTTCTTCCCCTAACGGGCTGAACTTTTGTTGATCGAGGGGTAGTTGACCACTCGGGCGTCCTACCCTTCAGAGGGTGAAGCAATTGATGTCCCTAGAGTCCGAGGCCGGCCTCGCGGGGGATGTGCTCCCCGGCGCGCTGAGCGAAGCCCTGCACGCCGAGCTCGTCGCCTTCCGTCGCGACTTGCACATGCACCCTGAGCTGGGCAATCAGGAGTTCCGTACGACCGCCGCGATCAAGGAGCGGCTGGAGCAGGCAGGGCTCAAGCCCCGCGTGCTCACCAAGGGAACCGGACTCGTGTGCGACATCGGCGTCACTGAGGGTGAGCGGCCCGCCGTGCCCGTGCTCGCCCTGCGCGCGGACATCGACGCCCTGCCCATCCCGGACACCAAGGCCGACTGTCCCTATCGGTCGACGGTGCCCGACCGGGCGCACGCCTGCGGGCACGACGTGCACACGACCGTGGTGCTCGGGACCGGGCTCGTCCTCGCCGACCTGCACACCAAGGGCCTGCTGCCCCGGCCTGTGCGGCTGATCTTCCAGGCCGCCGAGGAGGTGCTGCCCGGCGGGGCCATGGACGCCATCGAGGACGGGGTGCTGACAGGCGTCGGCCGGATCCTCGCCGTGCACTGCGACCCCCGGGTCGACGCCGGGCGGGTCGGGCTGCGGCACGGGCCGATCACCAGCGCGTGCGATCGGCTGGAGATCGCGCTGGACGGACCCGGCGGACACACCGCCCGGCCCCATCTGACCACCGACCTCGTCACCGCCGCCGCCCGTGTCGCCGTCGACGTGCCCGCGGTGATCGGCCGCCGGATCGACACCCGGGCCGGGCTGGTGCTCACCTGGGGCCGGATCGCGTCGGGCCACGCGCCGAACGTCATCCCGCAGCACGCCGAGCTGTCCGGCACCGTGCGCTGCCTGGACCTGGAGGCCTGGCGGCAGGCCCCCGACATCGTGCACGCGGCCATCGACGAGGTCGCCACCCTGCACCGGGCCAAGTCCGAGATCACCTACGTCCGCGGGGTCCCGCCCGTCGTGAACGACCGGGAGTCCACCGAGCTGCTGCGCCGCGCGATGTCGGCCCGGCGGGGCCGGGACTCCGTGGAGTCCACCGAGCAGAGCCTGGGCGGGGAGGACTTCTCCTGGTACCTGGAGCATGTGCCCGGCGCCATGGCCCGGCTGGGTGTCCGCCGCCCCGGTGAGCGGACCGTGCGCGATCTCCACCAGGGCGACTTCGACGCCGACGAGCACGCGATCACGGTCGGCGTGGAGATGTTCACCGCGGCCGCCTTCCTGGACGCCAACGGCATGCAAGGGTGAGGCAGGAGTAAGAGAGGAGCCCCTCCGGGGGCTTCTCTTACCTATTCCCCTGACCGGCGCAACACGCTTGTAAGCCATTCGAACCCCGACCGCAACAGCCTGATGAGAGGGGCCAGACCCCGAGTTCAGATGCTGTTTGCCTCGAATCGATAACGGCTTCGAGAGGGGGTTTTTTGCGACATCTACGCGCGTTACGATGCCGCGAAGCCGACGCCGCCGGGGCGCTTCGGCCCGGGCACTGGCATGGTGCTCACATCAAGCGCCGACATGGCGCTCAGGTCAGGTGAAGGAGCCTTCCCGTGCGCCGGGTAGCCAAGCTTTCCGCTGCGTGTCTCGCGACCGCGGCCCTCGCCGTGACTGCCACCGCGTGTGGCAGCACGTCCTCCGACAACAACGCCAGCTCGTCGTCCTCCTCGGGCGGCGCCAAGGGCGGCGTCAAGATCGGTCTCGCCTACGACGTCGGCGGCCGTGGTGACCGCTCGTTCAACGACTCCGCCGCGCGCGGTGCCGACAAGGCCGAGAAGGAGTTCGGCGGCTCCATCAAGGAGCTGACCGCCAAGACCTCCGACACTCCGGCCGACCGCGAGCAGCGCCTCACGGACCTCGCCCAGGCCGGCTACAACCCGGTCATCGCGATCGGTTACACCTACGCGCCCGCCGTGGAGAAGATCGCCAAGCAGTTCCCGAAGACCTCCTTCGGCCTCGTCGACTCCGTGGTGAACGGCAGCAACGTCGACAACATCACCTTCACCGAGGAGCAGAGCTCCTACCTGGCCGGTGTCGCCGCCGCGCTGAAGACCAAGAAGGACCACGTCGGCTTCATCGGCGGTGTGGACATCCCGCTGATCAAGAAGTTCGAGGCGGGCTACGTCCAGGGCGTCCACGACACCAACCCCAAGGTCAAGGTCGACGTCCAGTACCTGAGCCACGGCTCGGACACCTCCGGCTTCGCCAGCCCCGACAAGGGCAAGGAGGCCGCGCAGGGCATGCTCGACAACGGCGCGGACGTCGTCTACTCCGCCGCCGGCTCCTCCGGCAACGGCGCGATCGAGGCCGTCAGCGGCGTCAAGGGCGCCTGGGCCATCGGTGTCGACTCCGACCAGTACCAGATCCCGGGTCTGGCCAAGTACAAGAACTCGATCCTGACCTCGGCCGTCAAGAACGTCGACGTCGGTGTCTACGACCTCATCCAGTCCGTGAAGAACGGCAAGCCGCTGACCGGCAACAACGTCTACTCGCTCGCCAAGAACGGTGTCTCCCTGGCCACCAGCGGCGGCTTCCTCACCGACATCCAGCCCAAGCTGGACGCCGCGAAGCAGAAGATCGTCTCCGGTCAGATCAAGGTCAAGACCACCCCGTGACCCGGTGATCCGATCGGTCCGGCCGGTCCGTGTCGTACGCATGAGTGTCGTACGTAACTGACGGATCCGGCCGGTCCGGCGGAGAATGACCGACCTAGGCTCGGCGGGGCTGCCTTCCCGTGGCCCCCGCCGAGCCATAACAATGTGTCAACTCTACGCGTGTAGCATGGAGTTGCCGCGCTAGCGTCGCCGACGCCTGCCCTCCCCTACGCAGCCCCTTTCCCCGAGGAGAGTGCGCCATCAACGCGTCCAGCCCTCCCGCTGCCGTCGAACTGCGCGGCATCACCAAGCGCTTCCCTGGTGTCGTCGCCAACAAGGACATCGACATCACCGTCCGTACGGGCACCGTCCACGCCCTGTGCGGTGAGAACGGCGCCGGCAAGTCCACCCTGATGAAGATCCTCTACGGCATGCAGCAGCCGGACGAGGGCACCATCACGGTCAACGGGGAGCAGGTCGTCCTGCACAACCCCGGCGACGCCATCGCCCGCGGCATCGGCATGGTGCACCAGCACTTCATGCTCGCCGACAACCTCACCGTGCTGGAGAACGTCGCCCTCGGCGCGGAGAAGCTGTACGGCATCGGCGGCAAGGCCCGCGCCAAGATCAAGGAGATCTCCGACGCGTACGGCCTGAACGTCCGCCCCGACGTGCTCGTCGAGGAGCTGGGCGTCGCCGACCGCCAGCGCGTGGAGATCCTCAAGGTCCTCTACCGGGGCGCCAAGACCCTCATCCTGGACGAGCCGACCGCCGTGCTCGTGCCCCAGGAGGTCGACGCGCTCTTCGACAACCTGCGCGAGCTCAAGGCCGAGGGCCTCACCGTCATCTTCATCTCCCACAAGCTGGGCGAGGTGCTCTCCGTCGCCGACGAGATCACCGTCATCCGGCGCGGTACGACGGTCGGCACGGTCGAGCCGCGCGGCACCACCCCCAAGCAGCTCGCCGAGCTGATGGTCGGCAGCGAGCTGCCCACCCCGGAGACCACCGAGTCCACCGTCACGGACGTCCCCATGCTGAAGGTCGAGGGGCTGCACCTCGCGCAGACCGACCTCGAAGGCATCGAGCGGATCATCCTGGACCAGATCTCCTTCACCATCCACAAGGGCGAGGTCCTCGGCATCGCCGGTGTGGAGGGCAACGGCCAGTCCGAGCTGGTCGAGGCGATCATGGGCATGCGCCACCCGGACGCGGGCGTGATCACCCTCGACGACGCCGACGTCTCCCACGCCCCGACCCGCGACCGCCGCGAGGCCGGCATCGGCTACATCCCCGAGGACCGCCACCGCCACGGCCTGCTGCTGGAAGCACCGCTGTGGGAGAACCGCATCCTCGGCCACGTCACCGAGAAGCCCAACTCCAAGGGCGGACTGATCGACATCAAGGCCGCCCGCGCCGACACCGAGCGGATCGTCCAGGCGTACGACGTCCGCACCCCCGGTATCGACGTCACCGCGGCCTCGCTGTCCGGCGGCAACCAGCAGAAGCTGATCGTCGGCCGCGAGATGAGCCACAACCCCAAGCTGCTCATCGCCGCCCACCCGACCCGCGGTGTGGACGTCGGCGCCCAGGCCGCCATCTGGGACTACATCCGTGAGGCCCGCCGCGAGGGCCTGGCCGTGCTGCTGATCTCCGCGGACCTGGACGAGCTGATCGGGCTCTCCGACACCCTGCGGGTGATGTACCGCGGCCGCCTGGTCGCCGACGCCGACCCCGCCACGATCACCCCCGAAGAGCTGGGCTCCGCCATGACGGGTGCGGCCACCGGCCACCTGGAGCACACAGAGGACGACGAGCGATGAACAAGCTGACCTCACGGATCGACAAGGAGCGGCTGCTCCTGGGGATCGCCGCGCCGCTGCTGGCGGTCGCCGCCGCCCTCGTCGTCACCGCCCTGGTGATCCTCTCCACCGGCAAGAACCCGGGCGCCGCATTCAGCGACATGGTGACCTACGGCTTCGCCAGCGACAGCCAGGTCTACATCCTGAACAAGGCGACGACGTACTACCTCGCGGGTGTCTCGGTGGCCATCGGCTTCCGGATGAACCTGTTCAACATCGGTGTCGACGGCCAGTACCGGCTCGCCGCGTTCATCGCCGCCGTCCTCGGCGGCGCGCTGAGCGTGCCCGGCTGGATCGCCATCCCGCTGATCCTGATCTGCGCCATGGCGACCGGCGCCCTGTGGGCTGCCATCGCCGGCATCCTCAAGGTGACCCGGGGCGTCAGCGAGGTCATCGCGACCATCATGCTGAACTCGATCGCCACCGCGATCATCGCCTACCTGCTCCAGCCCGGAAGACTCGGCGAACTCCAGCAGGGCGGCACCCTGGTCTCCACCAAGCCGCTGCCTTCCTCCTCCTACTTCTTCACGATCAACACCGGCCCGGCCGGGCTCCTGGACGGCTTCATCGTCGTCGCCGTGGTCGTCGGCATCGCGTACTGGTTCGTGCTCGGCCGTACCCGCTTCGGCTTCGACCTGCGCACGGTCGGCCAGTCCGAGTCCGCGGCGTCGGCGAGCGGTGTGTCGGTGAAGAAGATGGTCGCCACCAGCATGATCATCTCGGGTGCGGTGGCCGGCCTGGTCGGCATGCCCACCCTGCTCAACGAGAGCCACCAGTACGACGCCAGTTTCCCCGCCGGGATCGGCTTCACCGGCATCGCCATCGCGCTGCTCGGCCGTAACAACCCGGTCGGCATCGCGCTCGGCGCCCTGCTGTGGGGCTTCCTGGAGCGCACCACCAACCATCTGGAGTTCCAGGGCTACGACAAGGAGATCCTCGGCGTCATCGAGGGCGTCATCGTCCTCTGCGTCGTGATCGCCTACGAGGTCGTACGACGCTACGGCCTCAAGCGCCAGCAGCAGAAGGTCGGCGCGGAACTCGCCGCCCAGGCCGCCGCGACGAAGAAGCAGGAGGTGGCGTGATGACTGCCACGATGACCGACACGCCGCCGCCCGCGGCCCCCAAGGCGCCGGGTGCGCCGCAGCGCTCGGGCCGCTCCCTCGGCCAGATCCTCATGATCGTCGCCGGCGCCCTGCTGCTCGTCTCCGCCGTCCGCATGATCACCGGCTCCGACTCGCTCGACTCCGCCGGCCAGGTCAGCGCCGCCCTCGGCCTCGCCGTCCCGATCGGCCTCGCCGGTCTCGCCGGCCTGTGGTCCGAGCGGTCCGGCGTGGTCAACATCGGCCTCGAAGGCATGATGATCCTCGGCACCTTCGGCGCCGGCTGGATCGGCTGGCAGTCCAGCCCCTGGCTCGGCCTGCTGATGGGCATCGCCTTCGGTGTCCTCGGCGGCCTGGTGCACGCCGTCGTCACCGTCACCTTCGGCGTCGACCACATCGTCTCCGGTGTCGCGATCAACCTGCTCGCGCTCGGCGCCACCCAGTACCTCGCCAAGCTGTTCTTCAACAGCGGTGCGGCCGCCAACGCGGGCGGCAACCCCAAGCAGTCCCCGCCGGTCGACTCGCTGCCGACCGTCACCGTGCCCGGCCTCTCCAGCGGCCTGCACTCGATCGAGAACCACCACTGGTTCCTGGTCTCCGACCTCGCGGGCATCATCGGCGGCCTGGTCACGAACCTGTCCGTGGTGACGATCCTCGCCGTGGTCCTGTTCGCCGGCACCTGGTGGCTGCTGTGGCGCACCCCGTTCGGACTGCGGCTGCGCTCCTGCGGTGAGAACCCGACCGCCGCCGAGTCCCTCGGCGTCAACGTCTACACCTACAAGTACGCTGCCGTCGCCGTCTCCGGCGGCCTCGCCGGCCTCGGCGGCGCCTTCCTCGCCCTGGTCACCTCGCACACCTACCTGGAGGGCCAGACCGGCGGCCGCGGCTACATCGGCCTCGCGGCGATGATCTTCGGCAACTGGCGGCCGGGCGGCCTGGCGATGGGCGCGGGCCTGTTCGGCTACTCCGACGCGCTCCAGCTGCGCAACGGCGGCGTGACCGTCCACGCGCTGCTGCTTCTGCTGGTCGTGCTGCTGGCGGCCCTGGCGGGCTGGAAGCTGTACAAGAAGGCGGTGCTGCAGGGCGCGATCAGCGCCGTCATGGCCGCGCTGGTCCTGGTCTGGTACCTGACCACCAACGAGGTCCCGAGCGACTTCGTCGGCGCGACCCCGTACGTCGTCACCCTGCTGGTGCTGTCCCTGTCGGCGCAGCGCCTGCGGATGCCGAAGGCGGACGGCATGCGCTACCGGAAGGGCCAGGGCAAGTGACGCAGCACGCGGCCGAGTTCAACTGGGAGGCGCTGCGCGTGGTGGCGCGTGAGGCGATGTCCCATGCCTACGCCCCCTATTCCGGCTTCCCGGTCGGCGTGGCGGCGCGGGTCGACGACGGCCGCACCGTCACCGGCTGCAACGTGGAGAACGCCTCCTACGGACTCGGCCTGTGCGCCGAGTGCGGTCTGGTCTCCGACCTCCAGCGCACGGGCGGCGGCCGCCTGACGCACTTCACCTGCGTGGACGGCACCGGCGGCCTGCTGGTGCCGTGCGGCCGCTGCCGCCAGCTGCTCTACGAGTTCGGCGGCCCGGACCTCCTCCTGGACACCCCGGAGGGCGTCCTGCCCCTCTCCGAGATGCTCCCTCAGGCCTTCGGCCCGGCCCATCTCACCAAGTAACGCCGTACGGCCCCCCTGCCCCGCTCGCAGGGGGGCCGTGCACTTCGCACTTCTTCGAAGGGAACGTCATGGCCATGGACGCCATCTCCGTGATCCGCACCAAGCGGGACCGTGGTGAGCTGACCGACCAGCAGATCGACTGGGTCATCGACGCGTACACGCGGGGCGAGGTCGCCGACGAGCAGATGTCGTCGCTCGCGATGGCCATCCTCCTCAACGGCATGAACCGCCGCGAGATCGCCCGCTGGACGGCGGCGATGATCGCGTCGGGCGAGCGCATGGACTTCTCGTCCCTGTCCCGCCCGACGGCCGACAAGCACTCGACGGGCGGCGTCGGCGACAAGATCACGCTCCCGCTGGCACCGCTCGTGGCGGCCTGCGGCGCGGCCGTCCCGCAGCTGTCGGGCCGGGGCCTCGGCCACACCGGCGGCACGCTGGACAAGCTGGAGTCGATCCCGGGCTGGCGCGCGCTGCTGTCCAACGAGGAGATGCTGCACGTCCTGGACACGACGGGCGCGGTGATCTGCGCGGCGGGCGACGGTCTGGCCCCGGCCGACAAGAAGCTGTACGCGCTGCGGGACGTCACCGGCACGGTCGAGGCGATCCCCCTGATCGCCTCGTCGATCATGTCGAAGAAGATCGCGGAGGGCACGGGCAGCCTGGTCCTGGACGTGAAGGTCGGCACCGGCGCCTTCATGAAGACGATCGAGGACGCGCGCGAACTGGCGTCGACCATGGTCGGCCTCGGCACGGACCACGGCGTCAAGACGGTCGCTCTGCTGACGGACATGTCCACCCCCCTCGGTCTCACGGCGGGCAATGCCCTGGAGGTCCGCGAGTCGGTGGAGGTCCTCGCGGGCGGCGGTCCGGCGGACGTGGTGGAACTGACGATCGCCCTGGCCAGCGAGATGCTGGCCGCGGCCGGCGTGCAGGACGCCGACCCGGCGAAGGCCCTCGCCGACGGCTCCGCGATGGACGTCTGGCGCCGCATGATCGCGGCCCAGGGCGGCGACCCGGACGCCGCGTTGCCCACGTCGAAGGAACAGCACGTGATCAAGGCCCCGTCGTCCGGTGTGCTGACCCGTCTCGACGCGTACGACATCGGTATCGCCGCCTGGCGCCTCGGCGCCGGCCGCGCCCGCAAGGAGGACCCGGTGCAGGCGGCGGCGGGCGTGGAGATGCACGCCAAGCCGGGCGACACCGTCCAGGAGGGCCAGCCCCTGCTGACCCTGCACACCGACACCCCCGAGCGCTTCGAGTACGCGCTCCAGGCGGTGCAGAGGTCGTACGACATCGCCGCGCCGGGCACGGACTTCACCGCGTCGCCGGTGGTGCTGGAGCGCATTGCCTGAGCAGGGCGGAGCGCCGCCGAGCGCGACGCGATGAGTTCCGGTCCTCCCGCCGGTCTACCGGTCGTGGAGGACAGGACACTCGCCGTGCTCGTGCTGCCCGGCCCCGTCAGACGTGCGGACACGGCCGGGCTGTGTGCCGCCGTGCGGACACTGCTGGACGGCGCCGGGGGCGGCGGTCGCGGCGGGGAACGGGTCGTCGTCTGTGATGTGGGCGGGCTCGGGCCGCCGGGGCTCGCCGTCGTCGATCTGCTGGCGCGGCTGGAGCTGACCGCCCGCCGGGCCGGCGGGCGGATACGGCTGCGGGATCCCGACCCGGCGCTACTCGCCCTCCTCGACCTCGTCGGACTCAGCTTCCAGGTGGAGGGGCAGGCCGAAAAGGGGGAACCAGCGCTGGGCGTCGAGGAAGCAGTGGAAACCGGTGATCCGGCCGTCTGAGATCTCCAGGATCTGCACCGCCCAGGGGCTGAACCCGCCCTTCTCCTCGTCCGGCTTGTAGTGCGCGAACGCCGGCAGCCCGTTGGCCCGGACCGGCAGCAGGCGGGAGCCGGCGCAGGACGCGCCCAGCGTGCTCATGAAGCCGGTGATGTCCGCCGTACCGCGCAGCCACAGGTCGAACGGCGGCATCGTCATGATGGCGTCCTCGTGCAGCAGCGCCGTCAGCGCCGTCATGTCGTAGCCCTCGAAGGCCTTGACGTACCGCTCCAGGAGCTTTTGCTGCTCCTCGTCCAGCGGGTCGGACACCGCCCCCTCCGGGCCGCCCTCGGCCCGCTCGGCGAGCGTGGCGCGGGCCCGCTGGAGGGCGCTGTTGACCGAGGCGACCGTGGTGCCCAGCAGCTCGGCGACCTCGCTCGCCTTCCACGCCAGCACCTCGCGCAGGATCAGCACCGCCCGCTGCTTGGGCGGCAGTTGCTGGAGCGCCGCCATGAACGCGAGCCGGATGGACTCCTTCGCGACGGCCGCGTCCGCCGGGTCCTGAGTCTCCGGCAGCACCCGCCCGTCCGGCATCGGCTCCAGCCAGGTGTTCTCCGGGCGGGGGGAGAGCGCCGCCTGCGCGAGCGGGGTCGACTCCGTCAGGTCCATCGGTCTCGCCCTCTTGTTGCCCGCCGACAGCATGTCCAGGCACACGTTCGTCGCGATCCGGTACAGCCACGAGCGCACCGATGAGCGGCCCTCGAACTTCTCGTAGCTCCGCCAGGCCCGCACCAGGGTGTCCTGCACCGCGTCCTCGGCCTCGAAGGAGGAGCCGAGCATCCGATAGCAGTACCCCGTCAGCTCGGTCCGGTGCTTCTCCAGTACGACGTCGAGGTCCGCCGTCGCCGTCCCGTCACCCATCGTCCACCCACCCCTGTGGCGTTCCCTGTTCGCGCTTCCTTGCGCCCCAGCACTTCGGAAGCTACCGCAGCCCACTGACAACGGCCCCCGGAGTACGAAAAAGCCCAGCTCAGACCAGTTGCTTCACGGACATGAGCAGATGCCGGTGACCGGCTGCCGCACCGGTGCCGCCGAGCAGCGCCCGCTGGCCGCCGCCCAGCAGCTCCAGCCGCAGCTCCGGGCCCTCGAAGGAGTTCAGCGCGTCGAGCAGATAGGCCGGGTTGAAGGCCACGGTGAACTCCTCGGCCCCGTGCAGTACGGACGGCAGCCGCTGTGCCGCCACGTCGTCCCCGTACCCGGCCCGCACCAGCAGCGTGCCCTCGGCGGCCGAGAAGTCCAGCCGGACCGGGCTGTTGGCCTCGGCGACCACCGCGACCCGTCGTACGGCCTCCGTCAGTGCCGCGCAATCCACCTCGGCGATCGCCGCGTCCGCCAGCGCGAACAGCGCCCCGTACCCGGGCAGCCGCCCCTCCAGCCGCCGCAGCACCGTACGGGTGCCCCCGCCCGCGAAGCCGACCACGCCCCCGCCGGCCTGCTGCGCCCGATCCAGGCCGATCCGTACGGTCCCGCAGCGGGCCAGCGACCGCGCCGCCTCCAGCAGCCGCCGCGCGGGCAACAGCACCTCCACCGCCTCCCGGGCCGCCCCCGCCTCACCGGCCTCCCCAGCCGGCCGCGCCTCCCGGGCCGCTCCGGCCGCTCCGGTCGGCACCTCTCCGGTCGCCCCGGCCTCTCCGGCGAGCCGCGCTTGCCCGGCCGCCCCGGCCTCCTCGGCCGGCCCCGCTTCCCCGGCCGTCCGCGCCTCCGGCTTCCACTCCAGCCGCCGGACCGCGTAGCGGTAGCGGTCGGAGGCCGACAGCGTCATCTCGTCGCCGTCGAACCGCAGTTGGATCCCGGTGAGCACCGGCAGCGTGTCGTCGCGGCCCGCCGCCACCGCCACCTGTCCGACTGCCGTCGCGAACGCCTCCGCGTCCACCCCGCCGTACGCCAGTGGCGCCTGGGGGAGCGCCGGATACTCCTCGTACGGCAGCGTCGACAGCCCGAACCGGGTGCCGCCCGCCTCCAGAGCGAACCGGGTCCCCTCCAGCGCGCAGCTCACCGGGCCCTCGGGCACCACCCGGCAGATGTCCAGGAGTCTGCGCCCGAGCACCAGGACCCGGCCCTCCGCCGTCACCTCGGCGTCGGTCTCCACGCGCACCATGGTCTCGAAGTCGAAGCCGGACACCGTCAGCCGCCCCGCCTCCGCGGTCAGCAGCAATCCGCCCAGCACCGGCACCGGCGTCCGGGCGGGCAGCGCTCGCGCCGCCCTCCCCACCGCCTCCGCCAGTTCCCCGCGCGCGATCCGGAACTCCATGCGACAAACCCCCTGCCCGACGGACCAGTTGTTCCGGGGACGCTAGCCGCGCCCACTGACAACGGCCCCTGAGCAGGGGGTTCGGCAGAAGCTAGTGCGCCGCGACCGGCTGCCGGCGGGCCGCCACCCGGGCCGCCCGCGTACCGGCGACGGTAATCGTGACGACACCGACGACCGCCAGCACGCCCACCCCGACCGTGCCGCCCCAGCCGTCCGCGTGGAAGGCCGTCGCGCCGACCGTGCTGCCGACGCTGGAGCCGATGTAGTACATCGACTGGTAGAGCGCCGCGGCCTGGGCACGCCCGTGCGTGGCCGTCTTGCTGACCGCCGAGGACGCCACCGCGTGACCCGCGAAGAAGCCCGCCGTGATCAGCACCAGCCCCAGCAGGACCAGCGGGAGTGAGGGTGCCAGGGAGAGCAGCAGGCCCGCCGCCGTCGTACCGCCCGCCAGGTACAGCGCGCCGCGGCGGCCGAGGCGGCCCACCAGCCGGCCGGCCGTGGAGGCGGACACCGTGCCCACCAGGTAGACCAGGAAGATCGAGCCGACGATGCCCTGCGGCAGCCCGAACGGCGCCTCCGTCAGGCGGTAGCCGATCACCGTGTACACGCCGCCGAACACCGTCATGAACAGCGCGCCGATCGCGTACAGCCGGCGCAGCAGCGGGTTGGCGAGGTGGTCGCGGACCGTGTCGAGCAGGACGCGGGGCCGCAGCGAGCCCGCCGTGAAGTGCCGGGGAGTCGGCAGCAGCAGCCGGAAGGCCACCGCGCACGCCACGGCGATCGCGCCGATCACACCGACCGAGACCCGCCAGCCCCACTCCTGGGCCACCCAGCCGGTGATCACCCGGCCGCTCATACCGCCGACGCTGTTGCCCGCGACGAACAGGCCGATCGCCGTGACCAGCGCCTTCGGCCGGACCTCCTCGGCCAGATAGGCCGTCGCCGAGGCGGGCAGACCGGCCAGCGCCGCGCCCTGGACGGCCCGCAGCACCACCAGCACGCCGAGCGACGGCGCGAACGGCACCAGCATGCCGACGGTGACCGCGACGGCCAGCGAGGCCGTCATCACCGTACGGCGGCCGAAGCGCTCCGACAGGGCGCTCATCGGCAGCACGAACAGCGCCAGACCGCCGGTCGCGGCCGCCACGGTCCAGCTCGCCTCGCTCGCCGCGACCCCGAACTCCCCTGAGATCAGAGGCAGCAGGGCCTGCGTGGAGTACAGGAGCGCGAAGGTGGCGACGCCGGCGAGGAAGAGGGCGAGGCTCATCCGGCGGTAGCCGGGCCCGCCCGGAGTCATCCGGGAATCGGCGGCGGAGTCAGCGGTGTCGGCGACGGGGACGGGCGAGGTGGCGACCACGGTGGTGGGCGCCCCGGTACTGGCGGGAGACATGCCTAGACCGTAGGGGCGGGCTTCTCATCCGTCCAATGCATGGAATGGCGATAATCGTTCCCATGGTGCATCAGCAAAGCTCACGGACTCGCCTGTCAACGAACAGTGACACAGAAGACATGGCTGAGATGTCGAAGGTGCTCGCGCCCCGCCTCGCCTACTTCGCCGGCGTGGCCCGCACCGAGCACGTGACCAGGGCCGCCCACGAGATGAACGTCCCCCAGTCCACCCTCTCCCGCGCGATGGTCCGCCTGGAGCAGGACCTGGGCGTCGACCTCTTCGCCCGCCACGGCCGCACGGTCTCCCTCACCCCCGCCGGCCGCACCTTCCTCGCCTCGGTCGAACGCGCCCTCGCCGAGGTCGAGCGGGCCGCCGAGGAGGTCCGCGCCGACGCCGACCCGGCCACCGGCAAGGTCGCCTTCGGCTTCCTGCACACCATGGGTGCCGAGACCGTACCCGGCCTCCTGCACGCCTTCCGCGCCGACCATCCGCGCATCCGCTTCAGCCTCGTCCAGAACTACGGCGAGGCCATGCTGGAGGGCCTGCGCGCGGGCGAGCTGGACCTGTGTCTGACCTCGCCGGTCCCGGACGCCCCCGACCTGGTCGCCCGCCGCCTGGACGAACAGAAGCTCCGCCTGGTCGTCCCCGCCGACCACCCCCTGGCCGGCCGCAAACGCATCCGCCTGGCCGAGGCCGCCGAGGAAACCTTCGTCACCCTGGAACCCGGCTACGGCCTGCGCCGCATCACCGACGCCCTGTGCCGGGAGGCGGGTTTCCGCCCCAGGGTCGCCTTCGAGGGCGAGGAGGCGGAGACCCTGAGGGGTCTGGTGGCGGCGGGCCTGGGGGTGGCCCTTCTCCCGCCGCCCACTGTCCCCAGGCCGGGCGTCGTGGAACTGACGGTCACGGCCCCGAAGGCGGCCAGGGAGATCGGGGTTGCCTGGCTGGCGGACCGCCCGGACACCCCGCCGGTGGCCGCGTTCAAGAAGTTCCTGCTCTCAAGAAGGGGCAGCCTGCTTCCCTAGGGGGCGTCGTTCGGATCATCCCGGCGTCCGAACGACACCCCCTAGCTCTGCCGTCTCAGCGACCGCCCGAACCCCACAGCCAACGGCATCCGCAGACCGATGGGCGGCGGAGCGGCCAGCGCGTCCTCGACGGGCCGCGACACGTGATACCCGAACAACGCCCCGAGCATGAAGTCGACGGCCAGGCACCCCACTTCGTCCCGGTGCCCGTTCATCCCATGTCCATCGGAGTGCACTTCGAACCGGCACACCTCCCGATTGACCTTCTTCGCCCGCGCGGCGAACCGGAACGACAGCTCAGGGTCGGTCCGTTGGTCGTTCGTGCCGTGCACGATCAGCACCCGGCGCCCCACCAGCTGCTTGACCGGCTCGGCAGGCGCGGCCACATCCTCCTCGGGCAGCCAAGGAGCAAGGGCCACAACGGAGTTGACCGCCTCATGCCCACCCGCCCGCAGCGCCGCCCGCCCGCCCATGTCCACCCCGACCAGGCACACGGGCACGTCCCCGTACCGTCGTACGACCTCGTCGGTGGCCCATTCGGCGTCCACCGCCAGGTGCGCCTCGCTCCCGTTCCACCCTCGGTAGCGGTAGTGGACCATGTGCACCGCCAGCCCCTCGGCCCGGCCCGCGCGAGCGAACCGCCGGCCCAGGGAGTGCAGCGCCACTGTCGCCCGTACGGGGGACGGCCGGCGGGCGGACACCTCCTCGCCGCCGGGGAGCAGCAGCACCGCTCCGCTCACCGACGTCGGCTCCGGGCCGACTGCCTTTCCCAGCCTGGCCGTTCGGACCGGCGTCGCTTGCTGTCCCATGACAGAACAGTGTCAGAAGGGGCGGTGTACGAAACCCGTACGTGCGGTCACCGTTGCGTATCGACGGAAAAGTGCCCTCCGGTACGGCGCGCTCTACGCGCGTAGGAGTTAGAGTGCGGAAATGACGAGCCAGACTGCACCGACTGGAGTCGTCCCGACGCCGGACCAGATCCGCCGGGCGCCCAAGGTTCTGCTGCACGATCATCTCGACGGCGGGCTCCGTCCCGGAACCGTCGTCGAACTCGCCGAGGAGACCGGGTACCCGGGCCTCCCCGAGACCGACCCCGACAAACTGGGCATCTGGTTCCAGGAAGCCGCCGACTCCGGCTCGCTGGAACGGTATCTGGAGACCTTCAAGCACACCGTCGGCGTGCTCCAGACCCGGGACGCGCTGATCCGGGTCGCGCGGGAGTGCGCCGAGGACCTCGCCGAGGACGGCGTCGTCTACGCCGAGGTGCGGTACGCGCCCGAGCAGCACCTGGAGCGGGGACTCACCCTGGAGCAGGTGGTCGAGGCCGTCAACGAGGGGTTCCGGCAGGGGGAGCGGCTGGCCCGGGAGAACGGCCACCGGATCCGGGTCGGCGCCCTGCTGACCGCCATGCGGCACGCGGCCCGCTCCCTGGAGATCGCCGAACTCGCCAACCGCTACCGGGACTCCGGCGTGGTCGGCTTCGACATCGCCGGCGCGGAGGCGGGCTATCCGCCCACCCGGCACCTGGACGCCTTCGAGTACCTCAAGCGCGAGAACAACCACTTCACCATCCACGCCGGCGAGGCCTTCGGGCTGCCGTCCATCTGGCAGGCACTCCAGTGGTGCGGCGCCGACCGGCTCGGGCACGGTGTGCGGATCATCGACGACATCGAGGTCCGCGAGGACGGCTCGGTGCGGCTCGGCCGGCTGGCGTCGTACGTCCGCGACAAGCGGATCCCGCTGGAGCTGTGCCCCAGCTCCAACCTCCAGACCGGGGCCGCGCCCTCGTACGCCGAGCACCCGATCGGGCTGCTGCGCCGGCTGCACTTCCGGGCCACGGTGAACACCGACAACCGGCTGATGTCCCACACCAGCATGAGCCGGGAATTCGAGCACCTTGTCGATGCGTTCGGTTACACGCTCGACGACCTCCAGTGGTTCTCCGTCAATGCGATGAAATCAGCGTTCATTCCTTTCGATGAACGACTCGCCATGATCAATGACGTCATCAAACCGGGACATGCAGAACTGAAATCCGAATGGCTGTTCCAGCAGACGGCCTCCACCAGCGGTTCTGCCGATTCGGAGGGCTGACCGAGCCCTTCGCCCCGGAATGGAATGCGGACACGCTTTCACAAGGCGTCCGCATTTCGGTGTTTGCGGCGGGTGGTCCGGCGTGTTTACGGTCGTGGACCGCTCAGATCATTTGTGATCTCCGTCTCCGCATTCAAGGACGCATTCACCATGAAGCAGTCTGCCGCCAAGACCCTCGGTGTCGCCGCCCTCGGCGCCGCCTTCGCCGCCACCGGTGCGGGCGCGGCCAACGCGGCCACGGCCCTCCCCGACACCGGCCAGGCCACGCAGGCCCTGAGCTCCGTCAGCCAGACGCTGCCGGGCGCCACCGAGGCGCTGACCCAGGGGCAGGGTGCCCTGGGTGCCGCGACGGCCGCCGCCACGCCGGCCGTCCAGAGCGCGCTCGCCAAGGGCCCGACCGCGCCGGTCGCCGGGCTCCTCGGCGGACTGCCGACGGGCAACACGGGCCTGCCCACGCACGGTCTGCCGGTGAACGGGATCCCGCTCGGCTGACCCGGCGGCCGCCAGCCGTACGACGCCGCTGGGGCGCCCCGGATCCGGTCCGGGAGCGCCCCAGCGGCGTTCGCGTGCGCCGCTCCGGCCTCACCAGGCGGTGCGCGACTCCTCGGACGGCATCAGGATCCACAGCGCTATGTAGAGCAGGAACTGCGGGCCTGGCAGCAGGCAGGACAGCAGGAAGATCACCCGCATCGTCGTCGCCGAGATGCCGAAGCGCCGGGCCAGTCCGGCGCACACGCCGCCGATCATGCGGCCGTGGGTGGGGCGGGCGAGAGCGGACATGGCGACTCCTCCGTGGTGGTCGATGCACTGTCTTCAGCGTCTTCAGCTGCCTTCAGCTGTCTTCGACGATACGGAGACGAAGCGGGCGAAGCGTCGCTCTACGGGGCGATCCCGACCCTGGGAATCGTCGGGGTACGACCCTGAGCCGGCTCCTCCCGGACGGTCACGAAGCGTTCGGCCCACGTGTCCCCGCCTTCGCCCGCGTCGCCCGCGTCCCTCCGCCGCAGCCAGGCGCGTCCCGCCGGTACGACGGCCAGATGGGCCAGGACGACACCCGCGGTGTTCAGCAGCAGCGAGTCGACGTCCACGACCCTGCCGGGCACGCCGGTCTGGAGCAGCGCGATGCCGAGGGAGATCAGGGCGCCCGCCGCGGCCGTACGGATCAGGGAGGCGAGCGGGGAGACGGCGAGCCTGCCGTGCACCGCCGGCAGCAGCACGCCCAGCGGGGCGAGCAGCGCCAGGCCCTCACCGATGCGCCGGGCGGCCTCCCGCGCACCGAGTGCCAGGTCGGCGCGGATGCCGGCCAGGGGGTGCAGGTTGGGGGGTGTCACCCAGGGGACGTCCAGGGGACGCAGCGTCAGCCAGGCGACGAGGGCGAGATGGGCGACGAGGAGGACACCGCCGGTCACCCGGATACGGATCGTGGCACTGCCGCCGAAGCGTTGACGCTGCACGACCCCCTAGACGCAGCGCCGGGTACGAACGGTTCCGGTGCGGCACGACTGCCCGCGGCTAGGACTTCCCCAGCACCTCGCTCGACGGCGGTTCCGCCGATCCCGGGCGGTTGCGGACGTCGTCCGTGCAGGCGTAGCGGCGGGGGGTGTCCGGGGCCGGGCCGGCCAGGATGACCGAGCCGTCGCCTTCCGTCGCCGCCGAGTCGGAGAGGGTGCAGACCAGCTGGGCCAGGGCGTAGGACGTGAGGCGGGACGGGTGCGTGTTCAGGCGGAGGGTTTCTTCGGGGTCCTTCGGGGCGGGGCCGGAGACGTTCAGGCCGCCTGGGACGTACGTCGTGTAGCCCGCGGAGCGTTCGGCTGCGGACGGCGACGCGGCGAGCTGGTCCAGCAGGCCCTGGGCCACGATCACCCGGCGCCGGGCGTCCGGGGTGCCGTCGGGGACGCGCACCGTCCGGTCGACCGTCACCAGGGACGCCCCGCAGAGCAGGAAGACCTGCACGGGCACGCCCTGCGAGGACTGCGTCGCCACGTCCGGGCCGGCCAGCGAGCACGGCACCCGGGACGGCGCCGCCCCGAAGTCGGTCGGCACCTGAGTGGCCCGGATGCCGCAGCCGGACAGCAGCACGCCCAGGAGGGGCAGCGCCAGCAGGCGTCGTACGGTCATGACCCCTCCTTTCCTGATCCTGAACTGCCTGTGTCGTTCTTGTCGTTCGGGTTGTTCCTGCCGGCCCCGGTGTCCTTCTCGCCCCCGTCCGCCTCCTCCGTCAGCCGCGAGGCGTCCCGCGGTAGCCGCAGGGTGAACACCGCGCCCCCGTCGGGCGAGTTGGCGGCCGTGATCTCGCCGCCGTGGATGTGGGCGTTCTCCATGGCGATGGACAGGCCCAGGCCGCTGCCCTCGGAGCGCGGCCGGGAGGCGCTCGCCTTGTAGAAGCGGTCGAAGACGTGGGGGAGGACCTCCTCGGGGATGCCCGGCCCGTGGTCGCGCACCGCGATGACCACCTCGTCGTCCGCCGCCCTGACCGACACCCGCACCGGCGACCCGCCGTGCTTGAGCGCGTTGCCGATCAGGTTGGCGAGGATCACGTCCAGCCGGCGCGGGTCGAGGAGGGCGTGGATGCCGCGCTCGGCGTCCAGCTCGACGGCGTCGAGCCAGGCGCGGGCGTCGATGCAGGCGGTGATCTGGTCGGCGACGTCGACGTCGTCCAGGACCAGCCGGGCGGTGCCCGCGTCGAAGCGGGTGACCTCCATCAGGTTCTCGACCAGGTCGTTCAGCCGCCGCGTCTCGCTGACCACCAGCCGCACCGCAGGCTCGATCATCGGGTCGATGCTGCCCGACTCCGCCTCCAGCTCCTCCTCCAGCACCTCCGTGACGGCGGTGATGGCGGTCAGCGGCGTCCGCAGCTCATGGCTCATGTCGGCGACGAAGCGGCGCGAGGCCTCGTCCCGGGCGGCCATCTCCGCGACGCGCTGCTCCAGCGCCTCGGCCGCGTTGTTGAACGTCCGGGAGAGATCGGCCAGTTCGTCCGTGCCCGACACCCGCAGCCGGGTGTCCAGCTTGCCCTCGCCCAGCCGCGCCGCGGCGACCCCGAGCCGGTGCACCGGCTTCAGCACGGTCGTGGCGGCGGCCTGCGCGAGCAGCGCGGCGCCGATCAGCGCGAGTCCCGTGGCGATGCCCAGCGACCAGGCCAGCGAGTTCAGATCCTTGGCCTCCGGCTCCAGCGACTTCGCCATGTAGCCGGTCGGACCGCCGCCGATCACCCGCGTACCGGCCACCAGATACGGCGTGCCGTGGCTCACGACCCGCTGCCAGTACAGGTGGTACGGCTCCTTGTTGGCGTCGGTCACCTTCTGCTGCTTGTTCACGGCAGCGCGCAGCGACTTCGGCACGTCCTCCAGCGAGAAGCCGTTGATACCGCCCGAGTTGCCGTACACCGTCTTGCCGCCGGCGTCCTGGCCGACCAGCAGCACGCTGAAGCTCTGGCTGCTGGTCGCCATCTGTCCGGCGGTGCGTTGGAGCTGGTCCTGGGTGGGGTGCGAGGGCAGCGCGCCCGCGCGGTTCTGCATCTCCTGGCGGAAGTCGCGCAGCACCGCGTCCTGGGTGCGGGTGAGCACCGCCTCCCGGTTCAGCCAGTAGGCGATGCCGGACGCCGACACGGCGGCGGTCAGGGCCACCAGCCCGAAGACGACGACCAGCCGCAGCCGCAGACTGGTGAACCTCAGCCGGGCCAGACTCCTCCCGCGCCCCGCGGCCCAGCCGCGCAGCCCCCTGTGCGTGTCGGTCACTGAGGCGTGTCCAGGCGGTAGCCGACACCACGGACGGTACGGATCAGCGTCGGGGAGGACGGCACGTCCTCGACCTTGGCGCGCAGCCGCTGCACACACGCGTCCACGAGCCGCGAGTCACCCAAGTAGTCGTGCTCCCACACCAGCCGCAGCAACTGCTGCCGGGACAGCGCCTGACCGGGCCGCCGGCTCAGCTCCAGCAGCAGCCTGAGCTCGGTCGGGGTCAGCTGGAGGTCCTCGCCGTTCTTCGTCACGGTCATCGCCGAACGGTCGATGACGAGGTTGCCGAAGGTCGCCGAGTCGCTGGACTCACGCTCCCCGCGCCGCAGCACGGCCCGGATCCGGGCGTCGAGCACGCGGCCCTGCACGGGCTTGACGACGTAGTCGTCGGCCCCGGACTCCAGCCCGACCACCACATCGATGTCATCGCTGCGCGCGGTGAGCAGGATGATCGGCAGCTGGTCGGTGCGCCGGATCCGGCGGCACACCTCGAAGCCGTCGATGCCGGGCAGCATCACGTCCAGCACGATGAGGTCGGGCCGCTGCTCGCGCAGCAGCTTCAGACCGTCCTCACCGCTGGCAGCGGTGGCCACCCGGTGGCCCTGGCGGGTCAGGGAGAGCTCCAGGGCCGTGCGGATGGCGTCGTCGTCCTCGATCAGCAACAGGGAAGGCACGGGCTCATTCTGGCCCATGGACCCGCCGTCCTCCCACCTGCCCGCACCAGCCCTTCCCTACCGCCACCACATGTGCACGTCCTGTGAGCGCGCCGAGCCGGACCCCTGTGACAGGTCTGTGACAGTCGGCGGACACGGCGATGAAGTGACCCCGGCAGAGTTTTCGTCACGGGCCGGACGGTCAGCCGGAACCGGCCCGGCACGACCGAACCACCGGAAGTCCACGACGGGGAGCGCGAGATGAACACGCTGCACAGCATCAGCACCAGCGCAGTGGTCACGCGTCTGCACGACGTGCACATGCACCGGTCCGGTTCCGAGAAGTCCGGTGCCGTGAGCGGGCGGGGGTGCGCTCGCGGTACCGGGCGTCAGCACCCGGCGTACATGTCGGTGGTCGACGCACCTACGCCGGACGGCGTCACGGGGCCCGCGTCGGCAGCCGTCATGGGCGCTGTCGGGGGAGCTGCGTACGGGGAGGACTCGGGGGAGCGGCGTCGCTCGCTGACGGAGGCGGAGTTCACCGCCTACGTCCAGGAGCGCCGCGCCTCCCTGTACGCCACCGCCTACCACCTGACCGGTGACCGCTTCGAGGCCGAGGACCTGCTGCAGAGCGCGCTGTTCTCGACGTACAAGGCGTGGGACCGGATCAGCGACAAGGCGGCCGTCGGCGGCTACCTGCGCCGCACCATGACCAACCTGCACATCAGCGCCTGGCGGCGCCGCAAGCTCAACGAGTACCCGACCGAGGAACTGCCGGAGACGCCCTCCGACACGGACGCGATGCGCGGCACCGAACTGCGCGCGGTCCTGTGGCAGGCGCTGGCCCGGCTCCCCGAACTCCAGCGCACCATGCTGGTCCTGCGCTACTACGAGGGCCGCACGGACCCGGAGATCGCGGAGATCCTCGACATCAGCGTCGGCACGGTCAAGTCCAGCATCTGGCGCTCGCTGCGCCGGCTGCGCGAGGACGAGGTCCTCAGCTTCGGCCGTGACGAGGAGAACGCCTTCGGCGAGCTGGTCGCCTGAGGGTGGAGGGGTGCCACTGGGGGGTGGCCCGAGGGGGGAACACGGGGGAAAACGGGGGAGCAGGAAGCGGGACTGGAAGGCTGGGGGGCCTCTCCAGTCCCGCTTTGCGTTTCCGTACGGCGGTTACGCCGCCGTCTGCTGCCGCGTCTGCCGTCCCGCCGCCGCTGCCGCCAGCCGGCCCAGCGCCTCGTCGCGATCGCACGGATGCGCACCCAGCGAGACCTGGCGGGCGACGATCGACCGCTCCGACCGCATCAGCCGCCAGCCGCGCCGCAGCAGGAACGGCACCGACTTGCGGCCCTCCTTCAGGTCCCGCGTGAAGCGGCGCCGGAAGGTGGTGAGCGGGCCGCGGCTCAGGCACAGCGCGTCGGCGAGCAGGCCCCGTTCGCGGACGCGCTCGACGATCTCCGCCGCGAAGATGCCTTCGGCGATGAACAGCGGGGTACGGCCGATGTCGAGCGTGTCCTCGCCGGTACGGGCGCTCAGCGCGATGTCGTACACCGGCACCGGCGTCGAGCCCGTGGCGCACAGCCGGGCTATGGCCTCGATCGCGACGTCCGCGTCCCACGACTCAGGATGGTCCCAGTCGATGTCCGAACTGCCCGCCACCAGCGGCAGGGTCGGGTCGTCACCCTCCTTGTAGAAGTCGTCGAGGCGCAGCACGGGAAGCCCGGAACGGGCGGCGACGAGTGACTTGCCCGAACCCGAGGGACCGCACAGCAGCACGACACGGGCGGGGACCGGAGGATGAATGCTCACGGAACACCAGTTTGACGCATGGGGGGCGTCCTGCCGACCCCGCGGGTCGGCTTTTGAGCGTGACTCCCGCCTCAACTACCCTACGTGTCGACAGCGTTACCCTGCGCACCAGAAGGCGGCACCAGCGATGGCCCGACAGACCACCCCTCAGCACCCCGTCGCGCAGCGCGCCCTGATCGCCCTCGCGACCGCCGGAGCGGCCCTGGGCGCGGGCGCGGCGACGGCCCACGCGGACTCCGCCGCCCAGCTGGTGGAGGTGCCGTGGCGCCCGACCTCACTCGGCAAGACCGACCCGGAGGCGGGCCTGACGGTCCTGACGGGAACGGTCGGCCACGTCACCGGCCCGGTGGCGGGCCTGAAGCCGAATCCACTGGCGGGCACGGGCGTTGACCCCCTGGACAACGGCGTGGGCACACAGGTCGCCGACTTCAAGCCGGTCGCTTCGCAGATGCTGACGGCACCGGTGACGGGGGCGCGGTCGCTGGGGGCGGTGCCGGGGGTGGGGCAGGTTCTCGGGGTTCTGGGCCACTGAAGCGCCCCCGAAAGGGGCGCAGGGCTGCGTTCAGCACGCGGCTCCCGCGCCCCCTCCGTCAGTACGACGACCCGGACGCGCCCAGCGACCCCGTCGGATGCCACACGGTCTTCGTCTCCAGGAACGCCGTCATCCGCTCGATCCCGGGCGTCTCGAAGTGATCCACAGCCTGTGGACGCAGGACGCGCTTGAGGTTGTCGGCCGCGGCGACCTCCAGCTCCTTCGCGAGCACCTCGTCCGCGCCCGCGAGGTCGATCGCGTTGACGTCCTGGTGCGCGGCCAGCGGAGCCGCGAGCTCCGCCGTACGGCCGGACAGGACGTTGACGACACCGCCGGGGACGTCGGAGGTGGCCAGGACCTCACCCAGGGAGAGGGCGGGGAGCGGGGACTTCTCGCTCGCGATCACGACCGCCGTGTTGCCGGTGGCGATCACCGGGGCGACGGCCGAGACCAGGCCCAGGAACGACGACTCCTGCGGGGCCACGACAGCCACCACACCCGTCGGCTCCGGCGAGGAGAGGTTGAAGAACGGACCTGCGACCGGGTTGGCGCCGCCGATCACCTGGGCGATCTTGTCGGTCCAGCCGGCGTACCAGACCCAGCGGTCGATGGTCGCGTCCACGACCGCCGCCGCCTTCGACTTGGACAGGCCCTCGGCGTCGGCGACCTCGCGCACGAACTGGTCCTTGCGGCCCTCCAGCATCTCCGCGACGCGGTAGAGGACCTGGCCCCGGTTGTAGGCCGTCGCGCCGGACCAGCCGCCGAACGCCTTGCGCGCGGCCACGACCGCGTCCCGGGCGTCCTTGCGGGAGGACTGCGGAGCGTTGGCCAGCCAGTTGCCCTTGGAGTCCGTCACCTCGTACACCCGGCCGCTCTCGGAACGCGGGAACTTCCCGCCGACGTACAGCTTGTAGGTCTTGAAGACGCTCAAACGGTCAGACATCGAGGTACGCCTCCAGGCCGTGGCGGCCGCCCTCGCGGCCGAAGCCCGACTCCTTGTAACCGCCGAACGGCGAGGTCGGGTCGAACTTGTTGAACGTGTTGGACCAGATCACTCCCGCGCGGAGCTTGCTCGCCACCGCCAGGATCCGCGAGCCCTTCTCGGTCCAGATGCCCGCGGACAGGCCGTACTGCGTGTTGTTCGCCTTGGCGACCGCCTCGTCCGGGGTGCGGAAGGAGAGGACGGACAGCACCGGGCCGAAGATCTCGTCGCGGGCGATGGTGTGCGCCTGGGTGACGTTCGTGAAGAGCGTCGGGGCGAACCAGTAGCCGCTCTCCGGGAGTTCGCACGCAGGGGACCAGCGCTCGGCGCCCTCCGCCTCGCCCTGCTCGGCCAGTGCGGTGATCCGGGCCAGCTGCTCGGCGGAGTTGATCGCGCCGATGTCGGTGTTCTTGTCCAGCGGGTCGCCGAGACGGAGGGTGGAGAGCCTGCGCTTCAGAGCGTCGAGCAGCTCGTCCTGGATCGACTCCTGGACCAGCAGACGGCTGCCCGCGCAGCAGACCTGGCCCTGGTTGAAGAAGATGCCGGTGACGATGCCCTCGACGGCCTGGTCGACGGGGGCGTCGTCGAAGACGATGTTGGCGCCCTTGCCGCCCAGTTCGAGGGTGAGCTTCTTCTGCGTGCCCGCGACCGTGCGGGCGATCTCCTTGCCGACGGCCGTGGAGCCGGTGAAGGCGACCTTGTTCACGTCCGGGTGCGCCACGAGGGCCGCGCCCGCGTCGCCGTAGCCCGGAAGGATGTTGACGACACCCTTGGGCAGGCCCGCCTGGCGGCAGATGTCCGCGAAGAACAACGCCGACAGAGGGGTCGTCTCGGCCGGCTTCAGGACGACCGTGTTGCCCGTCGCCAGCGCCGGGGCGATCTTCCAGGCCAGCATCAGGAGGGGGAAGTTCCAGGGGATGACCTGGCCCGCCACGCCCAGCGGCCGCGGGTTCGCGCCGAAGCCCGCGTGGTCCAGCTTGTCGGCCCAGCCCGCGTAGTAGAAGAAGTGGGCCGCCACCAGGGGCAGGTCGGCGTCCCGGGTCTCCTTGATCGGCTTGCCGTTGTCCAGCGTCTCCAGGACGGCCAGCTCACGGCTGCGCTCCTGGATGATCCGGGCGATGCGGAACAGGTACTTGGCACGCTCGGAGCCCGGCAGCGCGGACCACTTCTCGAACGCCTTGCGGGCGGCCTTGACGGCGCGGTCCACGTCCGCCTCACCGGCCTGGGCGACCTCGGAGAGGACCTCTTCGGTCGACGGGCTGACGGTCTTGAACACCTTGCCGTCGGCGGCCTCCGCGAACTCGCCGTCGATGAACAGGCCGTAGGAGGGGGCGATGTCGACGACCGAGCGGGACTCGGGCGCGGGTGCGTACTCGAATGCGGATGCCATGGTGATCAGTCCACCGTCACGTAGTCGGGGCCGGAGTAGCGGCCGGTGGCCAGCTTCTGACGCTGCATCAGCAGGTCGTTCAGGAGCGAGGAGGCGCCGAAGCGGAACCAGTGGTTGTCCAGCCAGTCCTCGCCCGCGGTCTCGTTGACCAGGACCAGGAACTTGATCGCGTCCTTGCTGGTCCGGATGCCGCCGGCCGGCTTCACGCCGACCCGGACGCCGGTCTGGGCGCGGAAGTCCCGTACGGCCTCCAGCATCAGGAGGGTGTTGGCGGGGGTCGCGTTGACCGCGACCTTGCCGGTGGAGGTCTTGATGAAGTCGGCGCCCGCGAGCATGCCGAGCCAGGAGGCGCGGCGGATGTTGTCGTACGTGGACAGCTCGCCGGTCTCGAAGATGACCTTCAGCCGGGCGGTGTCGCCGCAGGCCTGCTTCACGGCGACGATCTCGTCGTACACCTTCAGGTACTTGCCAGCGAGGAACGCGCCCCGGTCGATGACCATGTCGATCTCGTCGGCGCCGGCGGCGACGGCCTCGTGGACGTCGGCCAGCTTCACGTCGAGGGCGGCACGGCCGGCCGGGAAGGCGGTGGCGACGGAGGCGACCTTGACGCCGGAGCCGGCGACGGCCTCCTTGGCGACGGCCACCATATCGGGATAGACGCAGACGGCCGCCGTGGTCGGGGTCGTCCGGTCCGTGGGGTCGGGATGGACCGCCTTGGCGCCGAGCGCCCGGACCTTGCCCGGGGTGTCCGCGCCTTCCAGCGTCGTCAGGTCGACCATCGAGATGGCGAGGTCGATGGCGTACGCCTTCGCGGTGGTCTTGATGGAACGGGTGCCGAGAGACGCGGCCCGCGCCTCCAGGCCGACCGCGTCGACGCCGGGCAGCCCGTGCAGGAAGCGGCGCAGCGTGCTGTCGGACGCGGTGACGTCGGCGAGCGCGTGTGCTGTGGGTGCGGTAGAGGGCATGGTCACCAGACGAGCATATCTACGCGCGTAGCGGATGTATACCCCTGGGTCCCTCCGGCTGCTCATCTCTCACCCCGGGGTCACGGATGAGCACCGGCCGTCGGGGTACGTGAGCCGCCGGTGGTGGTGTCGTGCAGAATCGGGGCCATGACGACCCCGGACCACCAGTCACCCGCGTCGCCCGTCACGAAGGACCGGATCTACCGCTCGCCCATGGCGCTCGTGGGCGGCGTGCTGCTGCTCGCCGTCATGGCCTGGCTGGGCTTCGACGCCCTGTTCAGGGGACACGGCCGTACGCCGTGGCTGGCGCTCGCCGGGATGATCCTGGCCGTGCCGCTGGTGGTCGCCTTCACCCTGCGCCCGGCGGTCTTCGCCGGCGAGGACCGGCTGCGGATCCGCAACCCCTTCCGCGTGATCAGCCTGCCCTGGGGCGAGATCGCCTCGCTGCGCTCCGGCTACTCCAACGAGGTCGTCGTCAAGGCGGGCGGCAAGTACCAGCTGTGGGCCCTGCCGGTCTCGCTGCGGGCCCGCAAGAAGGCCCAGACGCGCAGGGCGCGCGCGGCTGCGGACGCGGCCCGTGGCAGCCGCCCCGGGGGGCACGGCTTCGGCGGCCTGGGCGGCCTCGGCACCGGCTCCGGCTCCGCTCTCTCGACCGGCCCGACCCGCGCGGAGACCGACCAGGCCATGGACGACCTGCGCGAGCTGCTGGAGCGGCGCGGGGAGGCGGAGTCGGCGCAGGGGGAGATCAGCGTGCGCTGGGCGTACGAGGTGCTCGCGCCGGCGGTGGCGGGTGCGGTGCTGCTGGCGATTCTGTACGTCACGGGGTGAGTCGGGCCGCCGTGGGGGAGGCCGGTGCCCGTAGGTGTGAGAGGGGGTGCCCCGGACGCCGGGGCACCCCCTCTCGTCGTACGGATCAGATGCCGGCGGCTGCCGACAGGTCCCGCTTGATCGCGGCGAGGAGCTCCGTCGCGCGGGCGTGGGCGGCGGGGAGGCCGGCGTGGCCGGCGACCGGTACGACGACCTCCAGGTAGCACTTCAGCTTGGGCTCGGTGCCGCTCGGGCGGACGATCACCCGGGCGCCGTCCAGCGTGTAGCGCAGGCCGTCCGTGGGAGGCAGCTGCTCCGTGCCCCGGGTCAGGTCCTCGGACCGGGTGATCGGCAGGCCGGCCAGCTCCGTCGGCGGCTGTTCGCGCAGGCGGCGCATGGCGTCGGCGATCAGGGACAGGTCCTGGACGCGGACCGAGAGCTGGTCCGTGGCGTGCAGGCCGTGCTCCACGGCGAGGTCGTCGAGGAGGTCCAGGAGGGTGCGGTTCTCCGACTTCAGCAGCGAGGCCAGCTCCGTGATCAGGAGCGCCGCCGTGATGCCGTCCTTGTCGCGCACGCCCTCGGGGTCCACGCAGTAGCCGAGGGCCTCCTCGTAGCCGTAGCGCAGGCCGTCCACGCGGGCGATCCACTTGAAGCCGGTCAGGGTCTCCTCGTAGGGCAGGCCCGCCTTCTCGGCGATGCGGCCGAGGAGGGAGGAGGAGACGATCGACTCGGCGAACACACCGGTCGCGCCCCGGCGGACCAGGTGCGCGGCGAGCAGCGCGCCGACCTCGTCGCCGCGCAGCATCCGCCAGTCGGCGCCGTCCCTGACGGCCACCGCGCAGCGGTCGGCGTCGGGGTCGTTGGCGATGACCAGGTCCGGGTCCGTGGCGCGGGCCTGGGCGAACGCCAGGTCCATCGCGCCCGGCTCCTCCGGGTTCGGGAAGGCGACCGTCGGGAAGTCCGGGTCGGGGTCGGCCTGCTCGGCCACCAGCACCGGCTCCGGGAAGCCGGCCCGGGCGAACGCGGCCAGCAGGACATCCTTGCCGACGCCGTGCATCGCCGTGTAGACCGTGCGGGCGGTGCGCGGGGAGCCGGGGGCCAGTACGGCGTCCGTACGGGCCAGGTAGGCGTTCAGGACCGACTCGTCCAGGGTTTCCCAGCCGGACTCCGGACGCGGTACGTCGTGCAGGCTCGCGATCGCGTCGATCTCGGCGGCGATCTCCGCGTCGGCGGGCGGCACGATCTGGGAGCCGTCGCCGAGGTAGACCTTGTAGCCGTTGTCCCGGGGCGGGTTGTGGCTGGCGGTGACCTCCACGCCCGCGACCGCGCCGAGATGCCGTATGGCGAAGGCGAGGACAGGGGTGGGGAGCGGGCGGGGGAGGACCGCCGCGCGCAGCCCGGCGCCGGTCATCACGGCGGCGGTGTCCCGGGCGAAGTCGGCGGACTTGTGGCGGGCGTCGTAGCCGATGACGACGAGGCCGGCCCCCTTTTCCTCGTGGAGGGGCTCCTGCTTCTTGAGGTACGCGGCGAGGCCGGCGGCGGCGCGGATGACGACGCTGCGGTTCATGCGCATCGGGCCCGCGCCGAGTTCGCCTCGCAGGCCGGCGGTGCCGAACTGGAGGGTGCCGGAGAACCGGGCCGACAGTTCGTTCACGTCACCGGCGTCGATCAGCTTGGCCAGTTCGTCGCGAGTCTCCTGGTCGGGGTCCTCGGCGAGCCAGGCCTTGGCCTTGCTGATGAGATCGTCGTGCACCTTGGGATCAACCTCTCCTCGTCATTGCTGGGGGGTCCGCCCCCGGACCCCCGTCTGCCCACCCGTTTACAGCTTGCCCAGCACCCGGCCCAGCAGCTCCCCCATCCGTGCGGCGGAGTCGCGGCCCGCCTGGAGGACCTCCTCGTGGTTGAGGGGTTCGCCGGTCATGCCGGCGGCCAGGTTGGTGACCAGGGAGATGCCGAGGACCTCGGCGCCGGCCTCGCGGGCGGCGATGGCCTCCAGGACCGTGGACATGCCGACCAGGTCCGCGCCGATGACACGGGCCATGCGGATCTCGGCCGGGGTCTCGTAGTGCGGGCCGGGGAACTGGGCGTACACGCCCTCCTCCAGCGTCGGGTCGATCTCCTTGCACAGGGCGCGCAGGCGGGGGGAGTAGAGGTCCGTCAGGTCGACGAAGTTCGCGCCGACGATCGGGGAGGTCGCCGTCAGGTTGATGTGGTCGCTGATCAGGACCGGCTGGCCGGGGCGCATGCCCTCGCGCAGGCCGCCGCAGCCGTTGGTGAGGACCACCGTCTTGCAGCCGGCCGCCACGGCGGTACGGACGCCGTGGGCGACGGCCGCCACGCCACGGCCCTCGTAGTAGTGCGTGCGGCCCAGGAAGACCAGGGCGCGCTTGTCACCGAAGGAGTACGAGCGGATCTTGCCGCCGTGCCCCTCGACGGCCGGCGGCGGGAAGCCGGGCAGCTCGGTGACCTGGAACTCGGCGTCGGGGGTGCCCAGGGCGTCGACGGCCGGAGCCCAGCCGGAGCCCATCACGAGGGCGACGTCGTGGGTCTCGGCGCCGGTGAGTTCGCGCAGGCGCGCGGCGGCGGCGTCGGCGGCGGCGTACGGGTCGCCCTGGATGTCGTCCGGAAGAAGAGATGCGTTCACGCCGACGAGGGTAGCTCCTCTTCGCCTACGCGCGTAGATGACAGACGTCACGGGATGGCGATCGTTGTCTTGTCGTTTCCGACGAAAGCAGCGACACGAGGGACAGCTGGGAGCAGCTGGGGTTATAGGCGGCAGCTGTGAGTCCGCTGTGGCCGGCAGGGGCGCACTCCCTCATGCTCAGCAGGGGCGCTTGCGGAGTTCCATCACGTAGTCGTGCGGTGCGCCCGCCGATTCCGCCGCGTCCGCGATCTCGCCCAGATAGCGCGCCGAGGGCAGGCCGCCCTCGTAACCGTCGAGGACGTACGCCCAGGCCGGCTCCTCGCCGTCCAGGGTGTGCACGCGCACGCGTGCGCGCCGGTAGATGCCGAGGCCCACGCCCACCCACCGGTCCAGCGACTCCTCGTCCATGGGTGCGATGTCGTACAGGGCGACGAAGACCTGCGCGAGCGGCTCCTCGACAAGGGTCGCCAGCGCGCCCTCCCAGCCCAGCTGCTCACCGCCGAACGTCAGCCGCCAGCCGTTCAGCCAGCCCGTGGCGCGCAGCGGGGAGTGCGGGGCGCGGCGGGACATCAGCCGGGCGTCGAGGTTGCCGGCGTACGCGGCATAGAGCGACATGGAGAGAGAGTACGGCAGGGCGCGACGGGAGGAACGTCCGTCACTCGTGCCCCGGGAAGCTCCGCGGACACTCCCGTGCGCCCCCGGGGCAGTAGCACCTTGAAGCGTGCGGGACAATGGAGTACGTGACTCGGATCGTGATCATCGGTGGCGGACCCGGCGGATATGAAGCGGCGCTGGTGGCCGCTCAGCTCGGCGCGGAGGTGACCGTCGTCGACTGCGACGGTCTGGGCGGAGCGTCGGTGCTGACCGACTGCGTGCCGTCGAAGACCCTAATCGCTACGGCCGAGGTCATGACGACCTTCGACTCGTCGTACGAAGAGCTCGGCATCATCGTCGCCGACGACACCCCGCCGCTGGAGCAGGCGGCCCGGGTGGTCGGCGTGGACCTGGGGAAGGTCAACCGCCGGGTG
Organism: Streptomyces sp. CoH27; assembly: GCF_020181035.1. GTDB lineage: Bacteria > Actinomycetota > Actinomycetes > Streptomycetales > Streptomycetaceae > Streptomyces > Streptomyces camelliae. Next base: position 4,217 of record NZ_JAIQYY010000017.1, on the reverse strand, counting down.
AAGCGGCTGGCCCTCGCCCAGTCGCACGACATCACCGCCTCCGTCACGCGCGCCGGCGCCCGGGTCATGCGCGGACGTGGCCGGCTGGAGGGCATGCAGGCCCTCGACGGGTCCCGGAAGGTCGTCGTCACCGCCGCCGACGGCACCGAGGAGACCCTCACCGCCGACGCCGTCCTCCTCGCGACCGGTGGTCACCCCCGCGAGCTGCCCGACGCCCAGCCCGACGGCGAGCGCATCCTGAACTGGACCCAGGTCTACGACCTCACCGAGCTGCCCGAGGAGCTCATCGTGGTCGGCTCCGGTGTGACCGGCGCCGAGTTCGCCGGCGCGTATCAGGCGCTGGGATCCAAGGTCACGCTCGTCTCGTCCCGGGACCGCGTGCTGCCGGGTGAGGACCCGGACGCGGCCGCCGTGCTGGAGGACGTCTTCCGGCGCCGTGGCATGAACGTCATGGCCCGCTCCCGCGCCCAGTCCGCCAAGCGCGTCGGCGACCGGGTCGAGGTGACGCTGGCCGACGGCCGGGTCATCAGCGGCTCGCACTGCCTGATGGCGGTCGGCGCCATTCCGAACAGCGCCGGGCTGGGGCTGGAGGAGGCCGGCGTCAAGGTGCGCGAGTCCGGGCACATCTGGACCGACAAGGTCTCCAGGACCACCGCCCCCGGCGTTTACGCGGCCGGTGACGTGACCGGTGTCTTCGCCCTCGCGTCCGTCGCCGCCATGCAGGGACGTATCGCCATGTACCACTTCCTCGGCGACGCGGTGGCCCCGCTGAACCTCAAGACGGTCTCCTCCAACGTCTTCACCGACCCCGAGATCGCGACCGTCGGCTACACGCAGGCGGACGTGGACGCGGGCAAGATCGACGCGAGGGTCGTCAAGCTCCCGCTGCTGCGCAACCCGCGCGCCAAGATGCAGGGCATCCGCGACGGCTTCGTCAAGATCTTCTGCCGGCCGGGTACGGGCATCGTCGTCGGCGGCGTGGTCGTGGCGCCGCGCGCCTCGGAACTGATTCACCCCATCTCGATCGCCGTCGACAACAATCTGACGGTCGAACAGATCGCGAACGCGTTCACCGTGTACCCCTCCCTTTCGGGGTCGATCGCGGAGGTGGCCAGGCAGCTCCACACGCGCAAGGCGAGCGCGGAGGCCTGACGGCCGGTTCCGACTTCCCGCTGGTCACGGGGAGTTGTCGCCCGTGCGTACGGCATAGTCGGGGCGGATAGGTCCTATACCACTTCCCGCCCCGCCATGCGAACAACTTCTGTTATTCGGCGCAAACTGCTGAAAGCAGACGGTCGCTGGGGTTACTGTCAGTTTCGTGTTCGCTGCTGAACGTCGCCAATTGATCCTCGAAATGGTGCGAGCGAACGGTGCCGTGTCGCTCCGTGAGCTCGCCCGCGTCGTCCAGACCTCCGAAGTGACCGTACGGCGGGACGTGCGGGCACTGGAGGCCGAAGGACTCCTCGACCGCCGGCATGGCGGTGCGGTACTGCCGGGCGGGTTCACGCGAGAGTCCGGCTTCCCGCAGAAGTCCCATCTCGCGACCGCCGAGAAGACGGCCATCGCCGACCTCGCGGCGGGATTCGTCGAAGAGGGCGAGGCCATCGTCGTCGGGGCGGGTACCACCACGCAGGAGCTGGCTCGCCGGCTCGCGCGGGTGCCCGGCCTGACGGTCGTCACCAACTCCCTTCTGGTCGCACAGGCGTTGGCCCATGCCAACCGGGTCGAGGTCGTGATGACCGGCGGCACCCTGCGCGGCTCCAACTACGCCCTCGTCGGCTCCGGCGCGGAGCAGTCCTTGCAGGGGCTGCGCGTGTCCAAGGCCTTCCTGTCCGGGAGCGGGCTCACCGCCGAACGGGGGCTCTCCACGTCCAACATGCTCTCGGCGTCCGTCGACCGGGCGCTCGTGCAGGCCGCCGCGGAGGTCGTGGTCCTCGCCGACCACTCCAAGCTCGGCACGGACACGATGTTCCAGACCGTGCCGACGGATCTCATCACCCGGCTGGTCACCGACGAGCCTCCGGCCCATGACGACCGCGCCGGCACGGAGTTGCAGGCCCTTGCCGACCAAGGGGTGCAGATCGCTGTGGCCGGGGCGAACGGGGCCCCTCCGGGGGGTGAGCAGGCCCCGGCACGGCGCGCGTCCCTGCCGGGGCCTAGGCGGGGGGTTCCTGGAGGCGGGTTGCGCGGGGTGCTGGGGGAGCAGCCGGCGGGGGCGGAGCGGGGGCGCGTCGCTGATTTGCGCCGGCGTTGAGAGTGCCTGTTCGCCGTAGGGCTTGGGGTCGTCGGGCGGGTGCGGGTGCTGTGCGGCTGGTCGCGCCCACGCGGCCGAGCCGCAGATCAGACACAGCCCCGCGCCCCTGAGTCGGCTGCCCCGGACGAGCTTGAAAAGCTGATGCCCGGCAGACCGAAGCAGTCGGTCCACCGGGCGTCGCTCAGACTCTTGCCGTCAGTCCTTGATCTCGCAGATCGCCGCGCCCGACGTGATGGAGGCGCCGACCTCGGCGTTCAGGCCCTTGATGGTGCCCGCCTTGTGGGCGTTCAGGGGCTGTTCCATCTTCATGGCCTCCAGGACGACGATCAGGTCGCCCTCGTTGACCTCCTGGCCCTCCTCGACCGCGATCTTGACGATCGTGCCCTGCATCGGGGAGGCGAGGGTGTCGCCGGAGGCCACCGGGCCGGACTTCTTGGCCGCGCGGCGCTTGGGCTTGGCGCCCGCCGCGAGGCCGGTGCGGGCCAGGGACATGCCGAGGGACGAGGGGAGGGAGACCTCCAGGCGCTTGCCGCCCACCTCGACGACGACCGTCTCACGGCCGGTCTCCTCCTCCGCCTCGGTGTCGGCGGGGGCGGCGAAGGGCTTGATCTCGTTGACGAACTCGGTCTCGATCCAGCGGGTGTGGACCGTGAAGGGGCCGTCCGAGCCGGTGANCGAAGGGCTTGATCTCGTTGACGAACTCGGTCTCGATCCAGCGGGTGTGGACCGTGAAGGGGCCGTCCGAGCCGGTGAGTTCGGGGGCGAACGCCGGGTCCTTGACGACCGCGCGGTGGAAGGGGATGGCGGTGGCCATGCCCTCGACCTGGAACTCGTCCAGGGCGCGCGCGGCCCGCTGAAGGGCCTCCTCGCGGGTACGGCCGGTCACGATCAGCTTGGCCAGCAGGGAGTCCCACGCCGGGCCGATCACGCTGCCGGACTCCACGCCCGCGTCCAGACGGACACCGGGGCCCGAGGGGGCGTCGAACCTCGTCACCGTGCCGGGGGCCGGCAGGAAGTTGCGGCCCGGGTCCTCGCCGTTGATGCGGAACTCGAAGGAGTGGCCGCGCAGGGGCGGGTCGTCGTAGCCCAGTTCCTCGCCGTCGGCGATGCGGAACATCTCGCGGACCAGGTCGATGCCGGCGACCTCCTCGGTCACCGGGTGCTCCACCTGCAGGCGGGTGTTGACCTCCAGGAAGGAGATCGTGCCGTCCTGGCCGACCAGGAACTCGCAGGTGCCCGCGCCCTCGTAGCCGGCCTCCCGCAGGATGGCCTTCGAGGCGCGGTACAGCTCGGCGATCTGCTCGTCGGTCAGGAACGGCGCCGGGGCCTCCTCGACCAGCTTCTGGTGGCGGCGCTGCAGCGAGCAGTCACGCGTGGATACGACGACCACGTTGCCGTGCTTGTCCGCCAGGCACTGGGTCTCCACGTGCCGGGGACGGTCCAGGTAGCGCTCCACGAAGCACTCGCCGCGGCCGAAGGCCGCCACGGCCTCGCGGACCGCCGACTCGTACAGCTCCGGGACCTCCTCCAGGGTGCGGGCGACCTTCAGGCCACGCCCGCCACCACCGAAGGCCGCCTTGATCGCGATCGGCAGGCCGTGCTGCTCGGCGAACGCCACGACCTCCTCGGCACCGGAGACGGGATCCGGGGTACCGGCCACCAGCGGGGCGCCGGCACGCTGGGCGATGTGCCGGGCGGCGACCTTGTCACCCAGGTCACGGATCGCCTGCGGCGGCGGGCCGATCCAGACCAGGCCCGCGTCCAGCACCGCCTGCGCGAAGTCGGCATTCTCCGACAGGAAGCCGTAGCCGGGGTGGATCGCGTCCGCACCGGACTCGCGCGCAGCGTTCAGGACCTTCTCGATGTCCAGGTAGCTGGTCGCCGGTGTGTCACCGCCCAGGGCGAACGCCTCGTCGGCCGCGCGGACGTGCAGCGCGTCCCGGTCCGGGTCGGCGTATACGGC
>NZ_JAIQYY010000016.1:208066-232806 GCF_020181035.1 Streptomyces sp. CoH27 | reverse complement strand
GGCGGCCGCCGAGCGCGAGGGCCGCAGCATCGCCCCGCTCATCACCCGGCTGAACACCATCCGCCGCAACCACCCCGCCCTGCGCCAACTACGCGATCTGCACTTCCACCACGCCGACCAGGACGCGGTGATCGCCTACTCGAAGCGGAACGGGTCGAACACGGTTCTGGTCGTCGCCAACCTCGACCCCCACCACACCCAGGAGGCAACGGTCTCGTTGGACATGCCGCGACTCGGCCTGGACTGGCACGAGTCCGTGCCGGTGCGCGACGAGCTCACCGGCGAGACCTACTACTGGGGCAGGACCAACTACGTGCGCCTCGAACCGGGTCTTCGGCCCGCGCATATCTTCCACGTCCTGCGACCGTCCACCCCGCAGATCGGAGGGTCACCCACCATATGAGCGTCAATGAGCCCGTCCCGGACACCTTCGAGGACACTCCCGCCAAAGACCGGGACCCGGAGTGGTTCAAACGCGCCGTCTTCTACGAGGTCCTGGTCCGCTCCTTCCAGGACAGCAACGGCGACGGCATCGGCGACCTGAAGGGCCTGACCGCCAAGCTCGACTATCTGCAGTGGCTCGGCGTGGACTGCCTGTGGCTTCCACCGTTCTTCAAGTCACCGCTCCGGGACGGCGGTTACGACGTCTCCGACTACACCGCCGTCCTCCCGGAGTTCGGTGACCTCGCCGACTTCGTGGAGTTCGTCGACGCCGCCCACCAGCGCGGCATGCGCGTCATCATCGACTTCGTCATGAACCACACCAGCGACCAGCACCCGTGGTTCCAGGAGTCGAGGCGCGACCCGGACGGTCCGTACGGCGACTACTACGTCTGGGCCGACGACGACAAGCAGTTCCCCGGCGCCCGGATCATCTTCGTCGACACCGAGGCCTCCAACTGGACGTACGACCCCGTACGCAAGCAGTACTACTGGCACCGCTTCTTCTCGCACCAGCCGGATCTGAACTACGAGAACCCGGCCGTGCAGGAGGAGATGATCTCCGCGCTGAAGTTCTGGCTGGATCTCGGCATCGACGGGTTCCGGCTGGACGCCGTGCCGTACCTGTACCAGCAGGAGGGCACCAACTGCGAGAACCTGCCGGCGACCCATGAGTTCCTGAAGCGGGTGCGCAAGGAGATCGACACCCAGTACCCGGACACCGTGCTGCTGGCGGAGGCCAACCAGTGGCCGGAGGACGTGGTCGACTACTTCGGGGACTACAGCTCCGGCGGCGACGAGTGCCACATGGCGTTCCACTTCCCCGTCATGCCACGCATCTTCATGGCCGTACGGCGGGAATCCCGCTACCCGGTCTCCGAGATCCTCGCCAAGACCCCGGCGATCCCCGCGAACTGCCAGTGGGGCATCTTCCTGCGCAACCACGACGAGCTGACCCTCGAAATGGTCACCGACGAAGAGCGCGACTACATGTGGGCCGAATACGCCAAGGACCCACGGATGCGCGCCAACATCGGGATCCGGCGGCGCCTCGCGCCCCTCCTCGACAACGACCGCAACCAGATCGAGCTGTTCACCGCGCTCCTGCTGTCCCTGCCCGGCTCGCCGATCCTCTACTACGGCGACGAGATCGGCATGGGCGACAACATCTGGCTCGGCGACCGTGACGCCGTCCGCACCCCCATGCAGTGGACCCCCGACCGCAACGCCGGCTTCTCGTCCAGCGACCCCGGACGACTCTTCCTGCCGACGATCATGGACCCCGTCTACGGCTACCAGGTCACCAACGTGGAAGCCGCGATGTCCTCGCCGTCGTCGCTGCTGCACTGGACCCGCCGCATGATCGAGATCCGCAAGCAGAATCCCGCCTTCGGACTGGGCACCTACAACGAACTCCAGTCCTCCAACCCGGCGGTGCTCGCCTTCCTGCGGGAGGCCCCGGTGTCCGAGGACGGCGGGGACGACGTCGTGCTGTGCGTCCACAACTTCTCGCGGTTCGCCCAGCCCACCGAGCTGGACCTGAGCCGGTTCAGCGGGCGGCACCCGGTCGAGCTGTTCGGCGGGGTCCGCTTCCCGGCGATCGGCGCCCTGCCGTACCTGCTCACCCTCGCGGGGCACGGCTTCTACTGGTTCCGGCTGCGCCGAAACGCGGCGTAGCACCCCGCCGGCGGGGCGGTGGCGTGTTTCCGCCGCCCCGCCCGGGGCACGCATCAGGAACACCCCGCCCCCCGACGACCCGGGGAAAGGACGTGACGCCCATGGCGGAGACGGTCACCCCCTACGGCCGCAACACCCCCCTCATCGCCTCCCTCGACCCCTTGTTGCGCACCTGGCTGCCGAGGCAGCGGTGGTTCGCGGGCAAGGGGCGGCCGGTCACCGGGTTCACGCCCGTGGCCGTCACCGAACTGCTCCCGCCCGACGGCCGGCTCGGCCTGTACCACCTGCTGCTGCGCGTCCACCAGACCGGCGTCCCGGGTCCCGGCGACTGCTACCAGTTCCTCATAGGTGTGCGCGAGGCGCTCCCGCCCCGGCTGGCGCCCGCGCTGATCGGACATGTGACCCAGGGGCCGCTCGCCGGACGCACGGTGTACGAGGCTCTGTACGACCCCCGGCCCGCCGAGGTGCTCCTGGAGGCCCTGCGCACGCAGGCCCGCATCGGCGGGCTGCGCTTCGAGCGGGACCCGGGCCAGGAGATACGTACGGACCTGGTGGCCCGGCTGATGACCGCCGAGCAGTCCAACTCCTCGGTGGTCTACGGAGATACGTTCATCCTGAAGCTGTTGCGCCGGGTCGTGACCGGCGTCAATCCCGACCTGGAGCTCCCGCTCGCGCTGGCCCGCGAGGGCTGCCCCCGGGTGCCCGCGCCGACCGCGTGGGCGTACGCCGAGACCGGCCGGGAGCCGTACGTCCTCGCCGTGCTCCAGCCCTATGTGCGCGGCGGCGCCGACGGCTGGGAGCTGGCGCTGCGCGAGCTGGCCAAGGGCGAGGACTTCGCCGCCGAGGCGCGGGAGCTGGGCCGGGCCACCGCCGAGGTGCACACCGCGCTCGCCCGTGCCCTGCCGACGGTCACTCTCGGCCATGTTCAGCTTCAGGGGCTGGCCGACGGCATGATCGCGCGGCTGGAGGCGGCCGTACAGGCGGTCCCGGGCTTGCGGCCGTACGCCACCGGGCTGCGCCAGGCCTATGCCGCGCTGTACCGCCTGGCCGCCGAGGGCGACACCCGCACCGCCCAGCGGATCCACGGCGATCTGCACCTCGGGCAGTGTCTGCGCTCGGCGGACGGGCAGTGGTCGCTCATCGACTTCGAGGGCGAACCGGCCCGCCCGCTCGCCGAACGGCGCCTGCCGCAGCCGCCGGTGCGGGACATCGCCGGCATGCTGCGCTCCTTCGACTACGCGGCCCGTTCCGTGACCCCGCCCGCACCGGACTGGGCACACGGGTGCCGTGCCGCGTACTGCGCCGGGTACGCCGAGGTGTCCGGGCACGATCCGCGCGCCGACGCGGAGCTGCTGCGGGCCTACGAGACCGACAAGGCGGTCTACGAGGCCGTCTACGAGGCCCGCCACCGCCCCGACTGGCTCCCCGTACCGCTCTCGGCGATCGCCCGCCTCGCCGCGCCCGACCAGGAGGCTCGTCCGTGACCGACACGTCGACCACGTCCGCCGGCGGCCTGGACGCCGGTGACCGCGCACGGCTGCTGCACGGCACCCACCACGACCCGCACGCCGTCCTGGGCGCCCACCGCGTCCCCGGAGGGGTCGTCTTCCGCGCGTTCCGGCCGTACGCGCGGTCCGTCACCGTCGTCACCGGCGAGCTGCGGGCCGGGCTGCACGACGACGGGGACGGCTTCTTCTCCGGACTGCTCCCACTCGACCAGGTCCCCGGCTACCGGCTGCTCGTGGCGTACGAGGGGGCGGTCCAGGACACCGAGGACGCCTACCGTTTCCTGCCCACGCTGGGCGAGCTGGACCTGCATCTGATCGGTGAGGGCCGGCACGAGCAGCTGTGGCGGGCGCTCGGCGCGCATGTCGAGGAGCATCAGGGCGTGTCCGGCACCCGGTTCGCGGTGTGGGCGCCGGACGCACGCGGGGTACGGCTCGCGGGCGGCTTCAACTTCTGGGACGGCACCGCGCATCCGATGCGCTCGCTGGGCTCCTCGGGGGTGTGGGAGCTGTTCGTGCCGGGGATCGGCGAGGGCGAGCTGTACAAGTTCGAGATCACCCGCCCGGACGGCTCCCGCACGCTGCGCGCCGACCCGCTGGCCCGCCGTACGGAGGCCCCGCCCGCGACCGCGTCGGTCGTGACGGCCTCGCACCATGTGTGGGCCGACGGGGAGTGGATGGCGCGCCGGGGGGACACGCCGGTGCACGAGGCGCCGTTCTCCGTGTACGAGGTCCATCTCCCCTCGTGGCGTCCTGGGCTGACGTACCGGCAGCTCGCCGAGCAGCTTCCCGCGTACGTCACGGAGACGGGCTTCACGCACGTCGAGCTGATGCCGGTCGCCGAGCACCCCTTCGGCGGTTCCTGGGGCTACCAGGTCACCGGCTTCTACGCCCCCACGGCCCGCCTCGGCACCCCGGACGACTTCCGGTACCTGGTGGACCGGCTGCACCAGGCCGGGATCGGTGTGCTGATGGACTGGGTGCCGGCGCACTTCCCGCGGGACGACTGGGCGCTGGCCGAGTTCGACGGGCGCCCGCTGTACGAGCATCACGATCCGCTGCGGGCCGCGCATCCCGACTGGGGGACGCTGGAATTCGACTTCGGCCGCCGGGAGGTGCGCAACTTCCTGGTGGCGAACGCCGTGTACTGGTGCGAGGAGTTCCACATCGACGGGCTGCGCGTGGACGCGGTGGCCTCGATGCTGTACCTGGACTACTCGCGCGAGCCGGGCCAGTGGACCCCGAACGAGCACGGCGGCCGGGAGAACCTGGACGCGGTGGCGTTCCTGCAGGAGATGAACGCCACGGTGTACCGCCGCTGTCCCGGGGTCGTCACCATCGCGGAGGAGTCCACGGCCTGGGACGGGGTGACCCGGGCGACGGACACCGGCGGGCTGGGCTTCGGGCTGAAGTGGAACATGGGCTGGATGCACGACTCGCTGGCGTACCTGGCCCACGAGCCGGTCCACCGCAAGTACCACCACCACGAGATGACGTTCTCGATGGTGTACGCGTACAGCGAGAACTACGTCCTGCCGATCTCCCACGACGAGGTCGTGCACGGCAAACGGTCCCTGGTGTCGAAGATGCCCGGCGACTGGTGGCAGCAGCGCGCCAACCACCGGGCCTACCTCGGCTTCATGTGGGCCCACCCCGGCAAGCAACTCCTCTTCATGGGCCAGGAGTTCGCCCAGGGCGCCGAGTGGTCCGAGGCGCACGGCCCCGACTGGTGGCTGCTCGACCCGTCCTACGGCGCCGCGGCCGACCACCGGGGTGTACGGGACCTGGTCCGGGACCTGAACACGCTGTACCGCGCGACCCCGGCGCTGTGGCAGCGGGACACCGACCCGGCGGGCTTCAGATGGATCACTGGGGACGCGGCCGACGACAACGTCTTCGCGTTCCTCCGGTTCGATGCCGACGGCACCCCGCTGCTCGCGGTCTCCCACTTCTCGCCGGTGGTGCGCGAGGACTACCGCCTCGGTGTCCCGGAGGACGTACCGGCCTGGGTACAGGTCCTCGACACCGACGCGGCCCGCTACGGCGGCAGCGGCGCCGCCCGCCCGGACGTGGTCAAGCCGGAGCCGCAGGGCCTGCACGGCCACCCCGCGAGCATCCGGCTGACCCTGCCACCGCTGGCTACGGTGTGGCTGCGGCCGGCTTGAGCGCCTCGGGCAGACCGTCCGTGTACAGCACGGCCAGCCGCTGCGTGGCCCGGGTGAGGGCGACGTACAGGTCACTCGTGCCGTACCGGGCCGGCTCCACCACCAGGACCGAGTCGAACTCCAGGCCCTTGGACTGGCGAGGGTCGAGGAGGACGACGGTCCGGGTGAGGTCGGGTTCCGCGCCCGCCGTCACCCCGTCCAGGCGGGCGGCGAGCGCGCGGTGCAGGTCGCGCGGCGCGATCACCGCCAGTCGGCCTTCGGCCGGGGTGAGTTCGGCGACCGCCTCGGCGACCGCACCGGGCAGGTCGCCGGCGGCCTGGCGCACCCACGGCCGTACGCCCGTCGAGCGCACCGAGCTCGGCGGCTCGAAGCCGGGGTTCTCGGCGCGTACGACGGCCGCGGCCAGCTCCATGATCTCGGCCGGGGTGCGGTAGTTGACGCCGAGCCGGGTGTGCTCCCAGCGGTCCTCGACGTAGGGGGCGAGGATGTCCGCCCAGGAACCCACGCCCGCTGCCTCCGCCGTCTGGGCCGGGTCGCCGACCAGGGTCATCGAGCGGGTCGGGCTGCGCCGCATCAGCAGCCGCCAGGCCATCGGCGACAGCTCCTGCGCCTCGTCCACGATGATGTGCCCGAACGCCCAGGTCCGGTCGGCCGCGGCCCGCTCGGCGGCACTGCGGTGGTCCGCCTCCTCCTGCCGCTCGGCGAAGCGTTCGGCGTCGATGATGTCGTGGGCCGACAGCACCTCGGACTCGTCGTCGTGCCTGTCCTCGAACTCGTAGGTCCGGGAGGCGTACGACACGTCCAGCACGCCCTGCGCGTAGGCGATCTGCGTCTCGCGCTCGCGGTCGGCCCGCGCCCGCGCCACCCGGTCGTCCTCACCGAGGAGTTCGGCCGCCTCGTCCAGCAGGGGGACGTCGGCGACGGTCCAGGCGCGGGTCACCGGGCGGCGGATGGCGGCCGCGTCCGCGTCGCCGACGTACCCCTCCGGCTCGGCGAGGAAGTCGGCGACCAGCCGCCGTGGGGTGATCCTGGGCCACAACTGGTCGATGGCGGACCAGACTTCGGGGTTCTCGGCGAGTTCGTCGCGGATCTGGGTGATGTCGGAGGCGTCGAGCAGGCTGCTGCCGTCGTACGGGTCGGTGCCGACGCGTTCGGCGTACAGCTCGGTGAGGGTGTTGAGGATGTGCCCCTCGAAGTACTCGCGGGCCGCGTTGTGCGGCAGTTTGGCGGCGCGGGTGCGTTCGCGGGCGACGGAGACCAGACCGTCGTCGAGCATCAGCACCTCGCGGTCGTGCTCGATGGCGATCACCGGGTCGGGCAGGGCCTGGCGGTCGCGCACGGCGGCGGCGAGTGCGTCGGCCATGTCGGCGCGGCCCTTCACGGCGGCGGCCTCGGGGGTGTCGGCGGCGGTCGCCTTCACGCCGGGGAACAGCTCGCCGATCGTGGCGAGCAGCACCCCGGTCTCGCCGAGGGAGGGCAGCACCTCGCCGATGTAGCCGAGGAAGGCCGGGTTGGGGCCGACGATCAGCACGGCCCGGCGGGCGAGCAGCTCGCGGTACTCGTAGAGGAGGTAGGCGGCGCGGTGCAGCGCGACGGCCGTCTTCCCGGTGCCCGGCCCGCCCTCGACGACGAGCACCCCGCGGTACGGCGCCCGGATGATCTCGTCCTGCTCGGCCTGGATGGTCTGCACGATGTCGCTCATGCGGCCGGTGCGCGCCGAGTTCAGCGCGGCCAGCAGCACGGCGTCGGCGTCGTGTTCCTCGTACCCGGTGCGGGTGGCGTCGCCGAGGTCGAGGATCTCGTCGTGCAGCGAGGTCACGGCGCGGCCCTCGGTGGTGATGTGCCGGCGGCGGCGCAGGCCCATCGGGGTGTGCCCGGTGGCCAGGTAGAACGGGCGGGCGACGTCGGCCCGCCAGTCGATGAGCACCGGGGTGTGCTCGGCGTCGTCCTCGCGCAGCCCGATCCGGCCGATGTGGTGGGCGGTGCCGTCGGCCAGGTCGATCCGGCCGAAGCAGAGCGAGCCGTCGACGGCGTTCAGGGCGGCGAGCAGCCCCGAGCGCTCGGCGACCAGGATGTCCCGCTCCAGCCGGGCCTGCATGGGCTTGTCCCCCTGGGCGAGCGCGTCGGTGACCGAGGTCTCGGTCTCGCCGCGCAGTACGTCCACGCGCGCGTACAGTCCGTCGATGAATTCCTGCTCGCGCTTCAATTCATCGTCCGGAAATTCGGTGTTTGACAATTCCGCTCCCGCCCGGATATACTCTGCTCAGTGAACTTCTCAGCGACCCAATCCCATTGAAGTCGCGAACCACTGAATATACGCACAGAAATCCCCCGAGCGCAATTGCTCAGGGGATTTTTGCTGGGCGGCCTTGTTTTACAGCACGTCGGCCAGCTCCTCCAGCAGCCGCCGCTTGGGCCGGGCGCCCACCATCGACCACACCGGCTCACCGTCCCGGAAGACCATCAGCGTCGGCGTCGACAGCACGCCGTAGGCAACGGTCGTCTCCGGATTGCGGTCCACGTCCAGTTGCACGATCTTCAGCCGGTCGCCCTCCTCGAAGGCGATGTCCTTCAGCACCGGCGCGAGCTGCCGGCACGGCCCGCACCAGTCGGCGGTGAACTGCACCAGCACCGGAAGTTCCGAGCCTTTCACCTCCGTCGCGAAATCGGCGTCCGTCACCTCTGCCAGTCCGCTCACCAAGCTCATCGCGCAGGCCCTCCCAGTTCGCACACGGGTTCCGGACCCCCCGGAACCAGCGCCTCGGCGGCCAGCGCGTCCCGCGCCTCCTCGGCCCGCGCCAACTGCCCCGCGACCGTCTCCCGCGCCGCCTGGAGCTGCCCGATGAGCGCGTCCAGCTCGGCCAGCTTGCGCCGGTAGACCGCGAGCGAGGCCGGGCAGGAGTCGCCCTCCGGGTGCCCGGCACGTAGGCAGTCCACGAAGGGCCGCGTCTCCTCCAGCTCGAACCCGAAGTCCCGCAGCGTCCGGATCTGCTCCAGCAGCCGCAGGTCGGCCTCGTCGTAGGCGCGGTGTCCGTTGCCGTCGCGCCGGGCGGGCAGCAGCCCGCGGGACTCGTAGTAGCGCAGGGTGCGGGTCGTGGTCCCGGCCCGTGCGGCCAGCTCGCCGATTCGCATGCCTACGACCGTACGGGGTGACGTCGGCGTCAAGGCAAGCGGTGCCGACCTCTCGGCGGGCGTCAGACGGGGACGCCCGCCGACTCCTCCACCTCCATCAGCGACGCGCTCTGCCGCTCCTCCTCGAAGGCCCTGCGGCCGCCGCGGAGGCCGAAGAGGCGCTTGGCCACGGCGATGTAGAGCACGGCGAGGATGTTCAGCACCAGGGTGACGATCTTCAGGTAGCTGACCTTCTCGGTCAGCTCGTAGATCTCCAGGGGGAGGAAGGCGGCCGTCGCCACCACCGTCAGGTACTCCGCCCAGCGCTTGGCGTACCAGAGGCCGACCGCCTCGACCAGCTCGATCAGGGCGTAGGCCAGCAGCAGGGCGGCGACCAGGACGAGTGTGGAGTGCTTGTAGCCGAACGCCTTCTGGATGGAGCCGACGACCGGTGAGTGGTCGAGGTCGTAGTGGAAGTGCTTGAACACCGGGCGGAACACGTCCAGGTTCTGGTTGAACAGGCGGCGCACGGCGTCCTGGCTGTTGCTGAACTTCCACACCGCCACGGCGACGAGCACGATGAACACCCCGCGCACCGCCCGCTCGACCGACAGGAAGCGCAGGATGAACAGGTCCCGCAGCACCTTGCCGCGCGGCACGAGCGGCGCCTCGGCGGCCGGGCCGGACCCGTGCGGCTCGCCCAGCACGAAGTCACCGCAGCGCAGGCAGCGCCAGACCTCCCCGAGCGCGGTCTCGGCGTGCAGCCGCAGACGCAGCCGGGGGTCGTCGGGCGCGTAGGTCACATGGCCCTTGCGCGCGCAGGTCCGCCGGTCCCAGTCGATCTTCATCCCCCGTGCCTCCCATACACGTACTGCATGTACTGCACGTACTGACGTCATGCGCCGACGTGCCGTTCCGGTTCATCCGGAGCGGCACGTTAGCGGATGAGGGTGAGGAGGGTCAGCCGGCCGCGCTCTCCGCCAGTTCCTTCTCCTCCTCCTTCACCTCCTTCACCTCCGGCACCGGGGCTTCACGGCGCGGGAGCAGGAACGCCACGAGGAGCGTGCCGATGCCGAGGACGACCGCCCCGACGAGGCTGGTGTGGGCGACGGCGTCGGAGAAGGAGGAGCCGACCGCGTCGGCCATCCGGTGGGCGCCGGCGGCCAGTTCGGCGGCCTGCTGCTTGAGCTGGGCGGCCTGGTGCGGGTCCTTGGCCTGTGCCGCCTGTGCGGCCAGTGCGTGCGCCTTGTCGCCGATGCCCTGGGCGACCGCGTATCCGGCGCCGACGGAGTCCTTCGCCGTCTCCAGGACGTTCGCCGGGAGCTTGCTGCCCGCCGTGGCGTCGCTCAGGTGGTTGCCGTACGACGTCGCGAGCAGCGAGCCGAGGATGGCGATGCCGAGGGAACCGCCCAGTTCCAGGGAGGTGTCGTTGACCGCGCCGCCGACGCCCAGCTCGGACTCCGGGAAGGCGCCCATGATGGCGTCGGTGCAGGGCGAGAGCGCCAGGCCGATGGCGAGGCCCAGGATGATCAGGGGGGCCACGAAGTCGCCGTACGTCGAGGCCGCGTCGATGCGGGTCAGCAGGGCGAGAGCCGTGGTGCCGCCGACCATGCCCGCGGTGACCGTCCACTTCATGCCGACGCGCGGGGTCAGGAACCCGGTGACGGCCGAGCCGACGAAGACCGCGCCGGCCAGCGGCAGCATCCGTACGCCGGTCTGCAGGGCGTCGTAGCCGAGGACGAACTGGAGGTGCTGGGTGAGGTAGTAGAAGGCGCCGAAGACGGCGAGGAAGAACAGGGCGACGGCGAGGTTGGAGCCCGCGAAGCGGCGGCCTGCGAAGCGGCGGACGTCCAGGATGGGCCGCGGGTGGCGCAGCTCCCAGACGACGAAGGCCACCAGGCCCGCGCCCGCCACGACCGCCGCGGTGATGGCCTTCGCGTGCCAGCCGAAGTGCGGGCCCTCGATGATCATGTAGACGAGGGAGCCGGTCCAGATCACGGAGAGCAGGCCGCCCACGTAGTCGATGCGATCGTGGTGGCCCGCCTTGGACGGCGGGATGAGCACGAAGGCGGCGACGATCGCCACGGCCGCGACGGGCACGTTGATCAGGAAGGTCGAGGACCAGCCGTGGTCGCGCAGCAGCGCGCCCGCGACGACCGGGCCGGCGGCGATGGCGAGGCCTGCCGTGGCCGTCCACAGGACGATCGCCTTGGCCCGTTCCTCGCGCGGGAAGGTCGCGGCGAGCAGGGAGAGCGTGGCGGGCATGATCAGCGCGGCGCCGACGCCCATCACGGCGCGGGCCGCGATGACGGTGGCCGCGCTGTCGGCGAGGGAGCCGAAGACGGCTCCGCCGCCGAAGACCAGCAGTCCGAGGACGAGCGCGCCGCGCCGGCTGTACTTGTCGCCGATCGCGCCGAGCAGCAGCATCAGCGCGGCGTACGGCACGGTGTAGCCGTCGATGACCCACTGGAGGTCGGCGCTGGAGAGGCCGAGGTCCTTCGTCATGTCGGGCGCGGCGACCGTGAGCGCGGTGTTCGCCATCACGATGATCAGCAGGCTCAGGCAGAGCACGAGCAGTGCCCACCAGCGCCGGGCGTACGGGCGCTCCATCTTCTCGACCGGTTCGGTCATGACGAGTCGCATGGCAGGGGTCGCCTTCCTCGGATCGCGACGGCAGGTGCGGTGCAGATTTGCACAGTGGCGTGCAATTGCACAACCATGTGCAATGTACGTCGTTGCACAGCACTGTGCAAGTCGATGGAGGAAGCGGCAGGGCATGCAGAATGACTCCCATGACCACGGGTAACAGCAGCCGCGCCGACGCCAACCGGCGCCGCATCCTCGACGTCGCCCTCGCGGAACTGCTGCGCGATCCCGACGCCTCCATGGACCAGATCGCGCGCGCCGCGGGAGTCGTACGGCGGACGGTGTACGGCCACTTCCCCAGCCGTGAGGCGCTGATCAGCACGCTCGTCGACGGGGCCGTGGCGGCGCTGACGGACGCGGACGCGGGGGCCCGGGAGGGGGTCAGGGACCCGGCGGAGGCGGTGGCCCGGTCGGTGCTCGCGGTGTGGGAGATCGCCGACCGCTACCGGCTGCTGGTCGGCCTGGCCCAGCGCACGGTCACCGTCCAGGGCATCCGCGAACGCCTCGCCCCGCTGCGCGCGAACAAGATCCGGGTCCTGGAGCAGGGTCTGAAGGAGGGCGTGTTCAGCTCACCGCTGCCCGCCCCGGCACTCGCCTACGTCCACGAGCAGCTGCTGTTCGCGGTCACGGAGGCGGTGAACGACGGCCTCCTCCCAGCAGAAGAGGCGGGCCGCTCCGCCACGGTCACGGTGCTGACCGCGGCGGGCATGCCCGCCTCGACGGCCACCGCGCTGGTGGCCAGGGTGAGTGCGTAGACGTCCTGGGACGAAAGAGGCCGGGCGGCTGAGGTACGGGGGGATCCTCAGCCGCCCGGCGGCGGTCCCGGATGCCCGGCCCGGGTTCAGGCGGGGCCGGACATCCGGAGTCTCACTACGGGGTCGGGGTCAGGCCTTGGCCAGCGCCTCTTCCCGCTGCTCGGGGACCTCGGTGACCGTCCCCTGGTGCTCGTCCAGCAGCGTCGTCTCGTCGAACGGCAGCTCACCGGCGAGCACGCTGCGCACCCGCTCCTTGTCGATCTCCTTGGTCCACGTGCCCACGAGCACCGTCGCCACCGCGTTGCCCGCGAAGTTGGTCAGGGCGCGGGCCTCGCTCATGAAGCGGTCGATGCCGACGATCAGGCCGACGCCGTCGACCAGCGCGGGCTTGTGCGACTGCAGGCCACCGGCCAGGGTCGCCAGGCCGGCGCCGCTGACGCCCGCCGCGCCCTTGGACGCCAGCAGCAGGAAGAGCAGCAGCGGGATCTGCTCACCGATCGACATCGGCGTACCCAGCGCGTCGGCGATGTACAGCGACGCCATGGTCATGTAGATCATCGTGCCGTCGAGGTTGAACGAGTACCCGGTCGGCACGGTGATACCGACGACCGGCTTGCTGACCCCCAGGTGCTCCATCTTCGCGATGAGCCGCGGCAGCGCGGACTCGGAGGAGGAGGTGGACAGGATCAGCAGGAACTCGCGGCCCAGGTACTTGCACAGCGAGAAGATGTTCAGCCCCGAGACGAGCCGCAGGATCGCGCCGAGCACCACGAAGACGAACAGGACGCAGGTGATGTAGAAGCCGAGCATCAGCACGGCGAGGCTCTTGAGCGCGTCGATGCCGGCCGAGCCGGTCACGGCCGCGATGGCGCCGAAGGCACCGAGCGGCGCGAGCCACATGACCATCGACAGGATGCGGAAGACGAGCCGCTGGATGTGCTCGACGCCGCGCAGCACCGGCTGCCCGACCGGGCCCATGGCCTGGAGGGCGAACCCGGCGAGCAGGGCCACGAGCAGCGTCTGGAGGACCTGGCCCTCGGTGAAGGCGGAGACGAACGTCTTGGGAATGATCGACAGAACGAAGTCGACAGGCGGCAGCGCGTCGGGGGACACCTGGGCGTGCCCGGTCGCCTTGAGCGCCTTGGTCAGGTGCAGCCCGTCACCCGGGTGGAGCACGTTGCCGACGACGAGGCCGATCGCGAGCGCGACCAGCGACATCACGAGGAAGTAGCCGAGGGCGATACCGCCGACGGCGCCGACCTTGGCGGCCTTCCGGACGGAGCCGATGCCGAGCACGATGGTGCAGAAGATGATCGGCGAGATCATCATCTTGATCAGGTTCACGAAACCCGTACCGAGCGGCTTCAGCTGGACGCCCGCGTCGGGCCAGATGAGCCCCACGGCGATGCCGAGCACGACGGCCGCGATCACGGCGATGTACAGGTAATGGGTGCGGTCCCGCTTCACGCGGGGCACGGCAGGTGCCGTATCGGGGGTGCTGGCGGCCACGGCTGCCCTCCTTGACGTCTTCGTCGGCATCACCGGCGTGCGGCTCACGTCCGGGGGTTGTGGGGGATGCCTGGACTATCTCCCGCCCTGTGAGGGTGGTCACCCTTCCGTTCATTTAGTTCACGCTTAACCGGAGAGGCACACTGCTGACATGCGCGTTCCCCGCCTCCCCCGACCCCGCAGCCTGGCCGGCCAGCTCTTCGCCATGCAGGCCGTGCTGATAGCGCTGGTCGTGGCCGGGTACGCGCTGTTCACCTACGTCAGCGACCAGCGACAGGCCGAGGACGCCGCGGTGCGCCAGGTCACGGCCGTGGCCCGGTCGATCGCGGACGCCCCCTCGGTGCGCGCGGCGATCCGCACCACGGACCCCTCAGCCGCCCTGGAGCCGTACGCGTTGCAGGTCACCCGGGACGCGGGCGTCGACTTCGTGACGATCATGAACACGGACGGCATCCGCTGGACCCACCCCGACCCTCACCAGATCGGCAAGCGCTTCCTCGGCCGTATCGACCCCGCCGTGCACGGCCACACCTTCACCGAGACCTACACCGGCACGCTCGGCCCGTCCGTGCGCGCGGTGACCCCGGTCGAGGACGGCGGCCGGGTCATCGGCCTGGTCAGCGCCGGGATCAAGGTGGAAGCGATCAGCGAACGGGTCCGGGGCCAGGTCACAGCGCTGCTCGGGGTCGCCGACGGCACGCTGCTGCTGGGCGCGGTCGGCACGTACGTCGTCAACGCCCGCCTCCGCCGCCACACCCACGGCATGAACGCCACCGAGCTGAGCCGGATGCACGACTACCACCAGGCGGCGCTGCACGCGGTCCGCGAGGGCCTGCTGATGCTGGACGGGCAGTACAGGGTGGCGCTGATCAACGACGGCGGCCGGGAGCTGCTGGGCGTGGGCACCGAGGACGAGGTGATCGGCCGCTCGGTCGCGGACCTGGGCCTGCCGGGCCCGCTGACGGGCGCGCTGCTGTCCTCCGAGCCCCGCGTGGACGAGGTGCACCTGACGGCGTCGCGGGTGCTGGTGGTGAACACCTCCCCGGTGTCGGGAGGCGAGCGCCGGGGCACGGTCGTCACCCTCCGAGACGTAACCGAACTCCAGGCGCTGACAGGCGAGTTGGACTCCGAGCGGGGCTTCACCCAGGCCCTGCGCTCGCAGGCGCACGAAGCCGCCAACCGCCTCCACACCGTGGTGTCCCTGATCGAACTGGGCCGGGCCGAGGAGGCGGTGGAGTTCGCCACGGCCGAGCTGGAACTGGCGCAGGCCCTGACCGACCAGGTGGTGGCGGCGGTGAGCGAACCGGTGCTGGCCGC
Source organism: Streptomyces sp. CoH27 (assembly GCF_020181035.1). Lineage (GTDB taxonomy): Bacteria > Actinomycetota > Actinomycetes > Streptomycetales > Streptomycetaceae > Streptomyces > Streptomyces camelliae. Next base: position 217,680 of record NZ_JAIQYY010000016.1, on the reverse strand, counting down.
CCTGCTGCTGGGCAAGACGGCCCAGGCCAACGAGCGGGGCGTGGAACTGGTGGTCTCCCCGGACAGCCGCCTGGACGACGGCGTCCTCCCGGAGGACCTCTCCTCCCGCGACCTGGTCACCATCCTCGGCAACCTGATCGACAACGCGGTCGACGCGGCGCAGGGCAGCATCGGGGCCCGGGTGACGGTGACGGCGTACGCCCCGGCCGGCGAGGTGGTCCTGCGGGTGGCCGACACCGGCCCCGGTGTCGACCCCACCCATGCCGACCTGGTATTCCAGCGGGGGTTCTCCACCAAGCCGGCCGGGCCCGGCGGGCGGGGGCTCGGGCTGGCCCTGGTCCGGCAGGCGGTGGCCCGCCACGAGGGCAGCCTGACCGTGACGGGCGGCGAGGAGGGTGGAGCGGTGTTCGAGGTGCGGTTGCCGTCGCGCACGGCTTCCCCGGTGCCGGGAGGCGGCGCGACATGACGGATGCACCGGCGATCAGAGTGCTGGTGGTCGAGGACGACCCGGTGGCCGCCGACGCCCATGTGATGTACGTCGGCCGGGTGCCGGGCTTCGTCGCGGTCGGCAAGGCACACACGGGCGCGGAGGCGCGGCGCGTGCTGGACCGTACGCCGGTGGACCTGCTGCTCCTGGACCTCCACCTCCCCGACGTGCACGGGCTCCAGTTCGCCCGCTCCCTGCGCGCGGCCGGCCATCACGCGGACGTGATAGCGGTGACGTCGGCGCGGGACCTGGCGGTGGTGCGGGAGGGGGTCTCACTGGGGGTCGTCCAGTACGTCCTGAAGCCCTTCACCTTCGCGACCCTGAGGGACCGCCTGGTCCGCTACGCCGAGTTCCACGCGGCGGTCGGCGAGGCGAGCGGCCAGGACGAGGTCGACCGCGCACTCGCCTCCCTCCGTGCGCCGTCGCCCGCGGCGCTGCCGAAGGGGTTGAGCGGGCCGACTCTGGAGCGGGTGACGTCAGCTCTGCGAGAGGCGGAGGCGGGACTTACGGCGGCAGGGCTGGCGGAGGCGGTGGGCATCTCGCGGATCACCGCACGCCGTTACCTGGAACATCTGGTGGAGGCAGGGCGGGCCGCCCGGAGTCCGCTGTACGGGCAGGTGGGGCGGCCGGAGTTGGTGTATCGGTGGGTGGCGCAGGGGCGGTGAGGGGCGGGGGCTTTCAGCAGCGTGGCACCATACCGGCAACGCGTCGGGCACGAGCCGCGTTCCGGGCGTCGCCCGCACCGTCGTAAGCCTCGGCAGCACGCAGCCAGTACGACCGCGCCCGCTCCGGTTCACCGGCGCCGTCATGGATCAGGCCGAGAGCGTAGAGGGTCTTTGCGGCACCGTGCCGGTCCCCGTACTCCTCTGCCACAGCTAGGGCATCAAGACAGGCAGCCACCGCTTCACGCGATTTCCCACACGCGTCGAGCGCAAGTCCGTAGCCGTGCCGGGCGTAGCTCTCACGGAGCTGATCACCCGTCTCGCGGTAGAGGTCGATGGCCCGCCTGACGGTCTCGGCCGCCTCCTTCGCTCTGCCGCACTTGCGAAGGATCACCGCCAGGTTGGTCCGTACACCCGCCTCGTCATGCCGGTATCCACTGCGCTGGAAGAAGCCGAGAGCCTCAGTGAGAACGCGGATGGAATCGTCGAACCGCCCGACGTCGCCGAGCGTGGTGCCCACGTTGCATGCCGCCTGAGCCGCGCCGCGGTCGTGCCCGATGGCCAAGAAGAGACGGCTGGCCTGGTCATGCGCCTCGATCGCCTCCCATACCCGCCCGGTGTTCCGCAGCGAGGTTCCCGTCCTGTTGCAGGCCTCAGCCTCACCGCACTTGTTGCCGGTCCGCCGCGCGGCGGTCTGGGCGGCGCGGTTGACGGCGACGTCGTCGTCGAAATAGCGGCGAAGGCGGAGATACTCAAAGAGGCGGTGGGCAAGCCGCAAGACGTCGGCGGCGACGCGCGGATCGGTGGCCCAGCGGGTGGCCGCCACCAGGTTCTGACGCTCCTCGTCAAGCCAGGCAAGGGCCTCCTCCCGGTCGCGGAACGGATTGATTCGAATGCTCCACGACGGGGGCCTGTCAGGACTTGTACTCACATACGCGTCCGCCGCCCGAGCCCGTTCCAGGTAGAAGGACATCACCCGCGCCCTGGCCGCTTCGCGCTCCTTCGCCGTCGCCTTGCCCGCGGCGTACTCCCGGACGAGATCGTGCAGCCTCCACCGCCCCCGACGGCTTCCCCTCTCCACCAGATGCGCCCGTTCAAGGGCGGCCAGCAGCCCCCGCGCCGTACGGTTCCGCTTCCCTTGGAGAGCCTCGACCACGGCCAACCCTGACTCCGTACCCGGCAGCAGGGCAAAGAGGCGCAGCAGACGCGCCTCTGCTTCGGGCAGCCTTCGGTAGGAGAGGTCGAAGGTGAGACGCACGCTGCGTTCGCCATCGTTCAGGCAGTCAATGCGGCTCTGCGCTTCAGTCAGTTCGGTGACGAGTTCGTGCACCGGAGCACCCGGGTCGGTGGACAGCAGCGCGGCGGCGATGTTCAGCGCCAGTGGTAGCCGACCGCACAGCTCGGCCAGCAGGGCAGCCGACTGGGGGTCGTCCGCGATCCGCGTGTCAGCGGGGTCCGCCCCTCGGAGCGCACGGTCGAGCAGACCGACAGCGGCCTCCACCGGCAGTTCCCCGAGCGGCAGAAGGCGTGCGCCCAGCGCGGGAAGCCGGTGCCGGGAGGTGGCGAGGACGCGATGCCCGGAGCAACCAGGAAGCAACGGTCGGACCTGGTCGGCGGAGGAGGCGTTGTCCGCGAGCAGGAGGAGGGAACCTCGATTCCGGGCAATGCCCGCCAGCTCCGTGCGGTACAAAGCGCCGCGTTCCTCTGCGTCCGCAGGAAGGTGGGCGGGGGCCACGCCCAGTGCCCGGAGCAGTGCCTGAAGGGCAAGGTCCGCTGTGGCGGGAGTGTCCTCATAGCCGTGCAGGTCGACGAAGAGGGCGCCGCCGGGAAACCACCCCCTCGCGCGAGCCTCGTGCGCCGCCGCCAGTGCGAGCGCGGTCTTGCCGACGCCGCCGAGGCCCGAGACGGCTGTGACGAGAACGGCTGTTGATGCGTCCGGCGCGCGGGGGTCAAGGGCGTCGAGGAGCACACGCAGTTCCGGCTCGCGACCGGTGAAGCCGGACGGCGTGGCCGGTAGGGATTCAAGGGCGGTGGGAGCGGCGCCGTGGTGATGATGGTGGCTGTGGTGGTGCTCGGTCTTCCCGGTGACGGGACCGATGAACACGGCGTCCCGGAAATCGATGTGATCATCGCCAGAGATGTGGTCGCTGTGTTCGCCGTGCACCGTGCAGCCTGCCCGAAATCGCCCAACACCCGTACGCTACGCCAATTGCCCCTCCGAGGAGGCGAATCCCGCGTACAACATGACCTGCACACCGAGGCCGACCACCGCCAGCCCCTCAAGCACGGAGACCGCGACGAGCAGCCCACCGCCGTCCCCCGCCGCCCAGAACACCACGAGGGCCGCCAAGGGCACCACGCAGAAGGCGGTCAGGTCCACCGCGCACTGAATGGCCTTGCGCGACCTGCGGCGTGCGTCGGTGCGGTGCTCCGTCTCCCAGCGAAAGACCGAGACCGCCGAGGCATTGGGGGCGGCGGCGAGTCGGGTGAGCCGCGGACCGAGGTCGTCCCGTACGTACGCCCCGATCGCCGAAATCTTCTGATCGTTCACGACGTACGTCCATCCGAGCACGACACACACCGGCGGCAGCGCCAGCAGCATCGATGGCTGCTTGGCCTGGGCGGCGGCGGCGATCACGGCGGCGACGACGGTGAGAGTGACGTACAGCAGATTGTCCCGGAACCCGATCCGTGTCTTCTGCTCGTCCTTGAGCGTCTGGTACTCGGTGAGCAGCAACTGTCCCACGGTGACGTCTCGTTCCGGCACTGCATCCCCTTCCCCCGGCAGTACTTTATGAGTGTGCCGGAGACCCAGCCCACCGTTCTGATCCTCACCGCACTCGCGTTGGAATACGCGGCGGTGCGCCCGTACGTCGAGGACCGCGAGGAACGGGTCCATCACAACGGGACGCGTGTCGAGGTCGGCCTGCTGCCCGGCAGCCGCTGGCAGGTGGCGCTCAGCGAGCTGGGCGTAGGCGCCGAGCGGGCGGCAGCACTCGCCACGCAGCTCATCGACTGGCTGAAGCCGCAGGCCGTGTTCTTCGTGGGTGTAGCCGGCGGCCTGAAGGGCGGCATCGGGATCGGTGACGTCGTGGTCGGCACCCAGGTGTACGAGATCCACGGCGGTAAGCAGACGAGCGAGGGCTTCAAGGTCCGCCCCAAGGCCCTGCCCAGCTCGCACGCGCTGGAGCAGGCGGCGCGTTCGGCGGCGCGGGATCTGGAGGACGTGGAGGTCCACTTCGCGCCGATCGCCACCGGTGACGTGGTGCTCGCCGACTCCGAGTCCGACCTCGCCCGGTTCATCGAGTCGCACTACAACGACGCCGGGGCGATCGAGATGGAGGGGTCGGGGGCGGCCAACGCGGCCCGGTTCGCCGGCCAGCTGGACGCCCTCGTCATCCGGGGTGTCAGCGACCACGCGAACGCGGCGAAGGCTCTGGCCGACGCGGGCGGCTCCCAGAAGCTGGCGGCGGCGCAGGCGGCCGTGGTGACGGTGGCGGTGCTGCGTAAGCACCTGCCGCGGGGTCGAGGTTCCGCCGACTCCGAGGAGGGGCCCCAAGGGGGCTACAGGGGTGACGGGGGTGACCACATCGACTTCCGGGGCGGGGTCTTCTACGGGCCCGTCACGGGAAAGCAGGTCGGAGGCGGCAGGCAGGGGTAAGGCCACCGTTCACGGCCCGGTCCCGCGCGCGAGTGCCACCCTGCCGCCCCGCCCGCTGGGGTTCACCGGCCGCTCGGCGGAACTGGACCGCCTGCTTCCGCACCTCGCACCCGAGGAGGACGACTCGGCCGCACTTCCGCTGCTCATCTTCGCCGTCACCGGCATGGGCGGCATCGGCAAGACCGCGCTGGCGGTGGAAGCGGCGCATCGGGCGTGTGCGGAGGGCTGGTTTCCGGGTGGGACTCTGTTCGTGGATCTGCGGGGGTACGACGAGGATCCGGTGATGGCTGACCAGGCGGTACTGGCGCTGCTCGACGCGCTCGGCGTACGGGACCGGGATCTGCCGCCGACGGCGGAGCGGCAGTACGACGTGTACCGGGCACTGCTCGCCGAGCGCCCAGATCGGATGCTACTGATCCTGGACAACGCGTCGGATCCGTCGCAGTACCTGCCGCTGCTACCAGGCACGGACCGCCATCGGGTGCTCATCACCTCGCGGGACCGCCCTGATTCCCTTCCGGTACGGCTCATCGACCTTGAGACGCTTGATCCGGACGACTCAGTCGCTCTGGTGACGCGGGCATTGCAGGAGACTGACGAGCGCGACGAACGCGCCGCGTCCGAGCCGGACTCGTTACGCGAACTGGCTGACCTATGCGGCGACTTGCCCCTTGCGTTGCAGATCGCGGCGGGAATGCTGCGGAGGCGCCGGCATCGGGACATCGCCTCACTGGTGGCCGAGATCCGCGACACCGGGGACGCGATCGCCGTCCTGGACCAGGGCAGTCCGGGCACGGATCTGTACGGGCGGTCGCTGGTGCTGCGGCCTGTGCTGGAGACGTCGTATCGCCGACTGCCGGATGATCAGGCACGTTTGCTCCGTCTGCTCTGTCTCGCTCCGGGAGCGGAGACGGGTACGGAGGCGATCGCCGCCTTGGCCGACCTCAGCGGAGAGACCGTGCTGTCGCTGCTGGAGGAGTTGGCTGCCGCGCACCTCGTGACGACAGTGCGCCCCAACGGCGGGCCGGGTTCGGCCGTGCGGTGGCGGGTGCATGACCTGGTGCGCGGGTTCGGCGCGGGGGTGATGGCAGAAGACGCGGCGCTGCGGGAGGAGGGGGAGGGGGCGCGGGAGCGGGTTCTGGGCTTCTACCGCCAGTGGGCGGATGCAGCTAATCGCCGATTGCGTTGGCTCCCGGGGATGGAGGAGCCGGAGCGGTTCGGGGATCGGGCGCACGCGCTGGCATGGCTGGATGGCGAGCGGGCGGGCCTGGTGGCGGCGGTGGGGTGGGCGCAGGAGGGGCGGTTCGCGGACGCGGCAGTGCGGCTGGCTTGGTCTTTGCGGGAGTACCTGTCTTGGCGTCGGTATTTCGACGACTGGATCGTCGTCATGGAGCTCGCGCGCGACGCTGCCCGCCGCGCCGGAAACGGCCTCCACGAGGCGATAGCGTCGGACAGCCTCGGCTTCGCCCTGCGGGAAGCGGGCCGAGTGAGGGAGGCGATCGACGCCCACACCCGCGCCCGCGACCTCTTGCAGGCCGTCGGAGACCGCCGCCGAGAGGCCAGCACGTGGAACAACCTCGGCACCGCCCTGTGGCAGGTGGGCCGGATGGAGGAGGCGATCGACGCCATCGCCCATGCCTGCGAGCTGCATCAGGCTGCCGGAAACCGCCATCGAGAGGCCAGCGCGTGGAACAACCTCGGCATCACCCTGCGACGGGCGGGCCGGGTGGAGGAGGCGATCGACGCCCACACCCGCGCCCGCGACCTGTTCCAGGATGCCGGAGATCGGCATCGCCAGGGCAAGGCGTGGAACAACCTCGGCGTCGCCCTGAAGCAGGCGGGCCGGGTGGAGGAAGCGGTTAAGGCTTATGGCAAGTCTCTTGAAATCCAACGTGAGTTCGAGGACTCGTACGGCGAAGGGGGCACCCTTCGCAACCTGGCCATCGCCCACGAGATCGCCCGCCGCCCCGCCGAAGCCCGCGCCGCCTACCTCCAGTCCGCCGACGCCTACACCCGCGCCAACGCCCCCGCAGAAGCCGCCGAAGCCCGCGCCCGCGCCGTCAAGCTGTCCGAGCAACCGGACTAACTCACACCCTCACCCCATCCCCCGCATACCCCCGAGCCCCCCGCCAAGGCACCACCGCCCACATCCGCGTCCCACCCCCGGGCTCCCGCGCCTCCCCGAATGCCCACTCGTATGGCGCCGTTCCCCAGCTGGACACCGCGCAACTGGACTCGGCACCAAAGGCAACAACTGCTTCCGCATAGGCACCGACACCACAGGCGCCTACATCGCCGTCGCCGGCCAAGAAGCCCACCCCCTCACCGACACCCAAGAAGCCCTCCGCGCCCTCATCCGCGCCATCAAGTCCGGCGAGGCGGACCACCTCCTGTAGCCCCCTGCCGTAGCCCGCCGTATCTTCCAATCCCGCGCACGTCCATTGACCTGACTAGACCACCGCTCTTACCTTCACACGGCAACCACCCAAGGCCACCCCCACGTGCGCCCGCAGGAGGTCATGCCCGTGCGCCCCACCGCCGCCCTCTCCGCCCTCCTCACCGCCGCCCTCGCCGCAACGGCCCTCACCGCCTGCGGAAGCGGATCCGGGAGCAGTCCGAACACGGTCAAGGTGTCCTACAAGCAGTCGATGGACAACTCGGTCAAGGTCATGGACACCTATCTGACCGGGATCAAGAAGGAGTTCGAGAAGAAGTACCCGGGGAAGAAGGTCGAGCTCGTCCCCATCAAGGCCCCGGACTCGGAGTACTACACCAAGCTCCAGCAGATGATGCGCTCGCCGAGAACCGCGCCGGACCTGGTCTACGAGGACACCTTCCTCATCAACTCCGACATCACCAGCGGGTACTTGAAGCCCCTCGATCCCTATCTCGCCAAGTGGCCGGACTGGGGGCAGTTCATCGACACCGCCAAGGCCGCAGCCCAGGGGCAGGACGGGAAGACGTACGGCGTGCCGGACGGGACCGACACCCGAGGGCTGTGGTTCGACAAGCGGGTCTTCAAGCAGGCCGGGCTGCCGATGGACTGGCAGCCGAAGAGCTGGGACGACATCCTCACCGCCGCCCGCACCATCAAGCAGAAGGTCCCCGGCGTCACCCCGCTCAACGTCTACACCGGCAAACCGGCGGGTGAGCGCTCCACCATGCAGACCATGGAGATGCTGCTCTACGGGACTGGGGACGGAAAGTCCGATCCCCTGTACGACGGCGGCAGCAAGAAGTGGATCACCGGGAGCCAGGGGTTCACGGACTCGCTGAAGTTCGTCGAGACCGTCTACAAGGAGAAGCTCGGGCCCGACGTTTCAGACGCCCTCGATCCCAATTACGCCACCACCGTCATGGGCGAGCTGCTCCCCCAGGGCAAGCTCGGCATCGACCTCGACGGCTCCTGGCTGCCGCAGACCTGGCTCCCGGGCAGCGGGCGTGACTGGCCGGACTGGTCCAAGCAACTCGGCCTCGCCTACATGCCGACGCAAGCCGGCCAGGCGCCCGGCAAGGTGAGCATGTCCGGCGGCTGGACCTGGGCGATCCCGGCCAAGGCCGGCCACCCCGACCTCGCCTTCGACTTCATCAGGACGATGCAGACCGAGGCGAACGCCAAGAAGTGGTACATCGCCAACTCCGGGATCTCCGTGCGCAAGGACGTCGCCGCCGACCCCTCGTACGCCACCGCCCAGCCCGGCATCAAGTTCTTCACCGACCTGGTGGCCACGACCCACTACCGGCCCGCGTATCCGGCGTATCCGAAGGTGTCGACCGCCATCCAGGAGGCGATGGAGAGCGTGACCACCGGTGACTCGTCCGCGCAGAAGGCGTCGAGTACGTACGACTCGACCCTCAAGGACGTCACCGGCGGCCAAGTGGTCCGGAGGTGAAGCCGTACCGCCGGGTCACCCGGGCGCTCCCCCTCACCCCCGCCGTCGTCCTCATCCTCCTTTTCCTCGCCGGCCCCATCGCCTACTGCGTCTACATCGCCTTCACCGACCTGCAGTTGACGGGTCAGGCGCACGCCTCGTTCGTCGGGTTCGACAACTTCCGGCGGGCCTTCCGGGACAGCGAGTTCCTCAACGCCGTATGGCTGACCCTCGTCTTCACCGTGCTGTCCTCGCTCGTCGGGCAGAACACCCTGGGCCTCGCCCTCGCGGCGCTGATGAAACGGGCCTCGAAGCCGGTGCGGACGCTCACCGGTGGGGTGGTCGTGACCGCCTGGGTGCTGCCGGAAGTCGTGGCCGGGTTTCTGCTGTACGCCTTCTTCCGGCGGGAGGGGACCTTGAACGCCATCCTGGACTGGCTCCATCTGCCGCGTCAGAACTGGCTGTTCACGCTGCCCGTCCTCGCCGTGTCCTTCGCCAACGTCTGGCGCGGTACGGCGTTCTCGATGCTCGTCTATTCGGCCGCGCTGGACGAGATACCCGCCGAGATCACGGAGGCCGCCGAGGTCGACGGGGCCGGCGGGTGGCGGCGGATGTGGCACATCACGCTGCCGATGATCCGCCGGTCCATCGCCACCAACCTCATGCTCAACACCCTCCAGACGCTGTCCGTCTTCGGGCTGATCTGGGTGATGACCCGGGGCGGGCCCGGCAACAAGAGCCAGACCCTCCCCCTCTTCATGTACGAACAGGCCTTCCAGAACAGCATGATCGGGTACGGCACCGCCGTCGCGCTGCTTCTGCTGCTCGTCGGGTCGCTGTTCTCCGTCGTCTATCTGCGTCTGCTGCGGACGGAGGTGTGAGACAGAAGATGCCTCGTCAGCGCACCTCCCGCCAGCTCGCCGCCGATGCCG
>NZ_JAIQYY010000016.1:141007-207961 GCF_020181035.1 Streptomyces sp. CoH27 | reverse complement strand
GCGGGTCCACGTCCCGGACGGGCTCACGACGGCCAACTTCCGTGCCGTACTGACCCCGGACATCACCTACACCCCGCTGCTCAACAGCCTGATCCTGTGCGGCGGCGCCACCGCGCTGACCGTCGTCTGCGCCGCCCTCGCCGCGTACCCGCTCTCCCGGTTCCGTTCCCGCCTCAACCGGCCGTTCCTGCTGACGATCCTGTTCGCGACCAGCCTGCCGATCACCGCGATCATGGTCCCGGTGTACGCGCTGTTCGTCCGGGTGAATCTCATCGACACCCTCCAGGGCACCATCCTGTTCTTCGCCGCCTCCCAACTCCCCTTCGCCATCTGGCTGATGAAAAACTTCATGGACGGCGTGCCGAAGGAGCTGGAGGAGGCGGCCTGGACGGACGGGGCGTCCTCGCTGCAGTCCCTGGTGCGGATCGTGCTGCCGCTGATGGGGCCGGGGGTCGCCGTCGTCACCGTGTTCTCGTTCGTGGTCATGTGGGGGAACTTCTTCGTGCCGTTCATGCTGCTGCTCAGCCCGGACCAGATGCCGGCCTCGGTCAGCATCAACGACTTCTTCGGCAACCGGGGCATGGTGGCGTACGGCCAGCTCGCCGCGTTCTCCGTGATCTACTCGACGCCCGTGATCCTGCTGTACGTGCTGGTGGCGCGGCGACTGGGGGGCGGGTTCGCGCTGGGCGGGGCGGTCAAGGGGTAGCGGGAAGAGGTGTTCCGTCCGTTACATTCCCTCGCGCTCCTTTGCGCTGCTTGCATACCGAACGGCCGGAACTGTACGTTCCGACAATCCGTGATCCTGGCCGAACAGACCGTAGCCATCCGCCGTCGCCGCCCCTAGCTTGTCCGAGTGCGCCACCCTTCAGCTCCTCCGTTCAACGCCCTGGCCGCCCGCAGGCTGCGTGCCGCGCTCGGCATGGGTCCCGAGCATGTCGCCTACGGCATGCGGGCCTCGTACGGCCTGCCGTACGTCACGCCCGACCTCGTGATCGCCTGGGAGCGCGGTATCGCCTCCCCGAGCAGCCCCGAACTCACCGCCCTCGCGGGGGTGTTGTGGTGTTCTCCGGGGGAGCTCATCGGCCGGCCCCGGACCCTGCGCGAGCATCGCATCGCGCGCGGGATCGCGCCGGAGGACGTGGCCCGGGCCGTCGGCACGGACCTGGCCGGGTATCTGCGGATGGAGGAGAGCGGGCAGTGGCGGGGCAACGAGCGCCAGTCGGCCGCGCTGGCCGAGGTACTCGGCCTGGCCCTGCCGGACTTCGTGACCGTCACGGGCCGGGAGGCGAAGCTCGCCGAGTTGCTGCACAGCGCGGTGACCACCCGCTGGCAGGCCTATGTGCGGCCGGTGCTGAAGCTGGCCCCGCTGGACAAGGGTGTCCTGGAGGCGGTTCTCCAGGCGCTGCACCAGGACTATCAGGGCCACATGGCCGCCACCCTCAGCTGGGGCGGCGGCAGCAGCGGCGCGAGCGAGTCCGGCAAGGACTTCCTCGACCGGATCGTCGAGAACTTCTGGCAGGCCGTGGAAAGCCGGACCGGTTGAACAGGGCCGGTCAGAAGACCGACTCCGCCTCGTCCATCCGGTCCTTCGGGACCGTCTTCAGCTCGGTGACCGCCTCCGCGAGCGGCACCATCACGATGTCGGTGCCGCGCAGCGCGGTCATCTTGCCGAACTCGCCGCGGTGCGCGGCCTCGACGGCGTGCCAGCCGAAGCGGGTGGCGAGGACGCGGTCGTACGCGGTGGGGACGCCGCCGCGCTGGACGTGGCCGAGGATGACCGGCTTGGCCTCCTTGCCGAGGCGCCGCTCCAGCTCGTACGCCAGCGCGGTGCCGATGCCCTGGAAGCGTTCGTGGCCGTACTGGTCGATCTCGCCCTTGCCGTAGTCCATCGTGCCCTCGGCGGGGTGGGCGCCCTCGGCGACGCAGATGACGGCGAACTTCTTGCCGCGGGCGAAGCGCTCCTCGACCATCTTGACCAGGTCGGCGGGGTCGAAGGGACGCTCGGGCAGGCAGATGCCGTGGGCGCCGGCGGCCATGCCGGACTCCAGGGCGATCCAGCCGGCGTGCCGGCCCATGACCTCGACGACCATCACCCGCTGGTGGGACTCGGCGGTGGTCTTCAGGCGGTCCATCGCCTCGGTCGCGACGCCGACCGCCGTGTCGAAGCCGAAGGTGCGGTCCGTGGAGGAGATGTCGTTGTCGATCGTCTTGGGGACGCCGACCACCGGCAGGCCCGCGTCACTCAGCATGCGTGCCGCCGTCAGCGTGCCCTCGCCGCCGATCGGGATCAGCGCGTCGATGCCGAACTCCTCGACCATGTCGGCAGCTCCCTCGCAGGCCTCGCGCAGCCGGTCGCGCTCCAGCCGGGAGGAGCCGAGGATGGTGCCGCCGCGGGCCAGGATGCCGCTGACCGCGTCCAGGTCGAGGGAGCGGTAGTGGCGGTCGAGCAGACCGCGGTAGCCGTCCTCGAAGCCGATGACCTCGTCGCCGTACGCCGTCACGGCCCGGTGCACGACCGAACGGATCACGGCGTTCAGGCCGGGGCAGTCGCCGCCTGCGGTGAGAACTCCGATGCGCATCGTGCTGTGTCTCCTGCTCGCTGTCGGTGCCGGTGAGCCAGTCCCGATTGTTCCACGTCCGCAGGGGCACCGAGCTACTTGACGGGCGCCTTATCCGGCACCAGGGGTATTGTCAAGAGGGTTCTGCTCACCTTGGTGGGCGATTTTTATGCCATAGATGTGCCGTAGAGGCGACCTTCCAGATCAATCAGGCATATGACATGAGGAACGGAGTGGACGCGTGACGCGCAGCGTGTACGTGACCGGGATCGACCGCGGTGACGGCCGCCAGGTCGTGGAGCTGGGAGTCATGGAGCTCCTGACCCGGCAGGTCGACCGGGTGGGGGTCTTCCGTCCGCTCGTCCACGACCGCCCCGACCGGATGTTCGAGCTGCTGCGGTCGCGCTACCGGCTGTCCCAGGATCCGGCCACCGTCTACGGCATGGACTACCACGAGGCCTCCGCGCTCCAGGCCGAGCAGGGCACCGACGAGCTGGTCTCCGCGCTCGTCGACCGCTTCCACCTGGTGGCCCGGGACTACGACGTCGTCCTCGTCCTCGGCACCGACTTCGCCGACACCCAGCTCCCCGACGAGCTGTCGCTGAACGCCCGCCTCGCCAACGAGTTCGGCGCCTCCGTGATCCCGGTGGTCGGGGGCCGTAAGCAGACCGCCGAGTCCGTCCTCGCCGAGACGCGCAACGCCTACCGCGCCTACGACGGCCTCGGCTGCGACGTGCTCGCGATGGTCACCAACCGGGTGGCCCGCGAGGACCGTGACGAGATCGCGGGGCGGCTCACGAACCGGCTGCCGGTGCCCTGCTACGTCGTCCCCGACGAGCCCGCGCTGTCCGCGCCGACCGTCTCCCAGATCGCCCACACCCTCGGCGCGAAGGTGCTGCTCGGCGACGACTCCGGGCTCGCCCGGGACGCGCTGGACTTCGTCTTCGGCGGTGCCATGCTGCCGAACCTGCTGGCCGCGCTGACCCCCGGCTGCCTGGTCGTCACTCCGGGCGACCGCGCCGACCTGGTCGTCGGCTCGCTCGCCGCGCACAGCGCCGGCACCCCGCCGATCGCCGGTGTGCTGCTCACCCTGAACGAGGTCCCGCGCGACGAGATCCTCACCCTCGCCGCCCGCCTCGCCCCGGGCACCCCGGTGCTCTCCGTCAGTGGCACCAGCTTCCCCACCGCCGAGCAGCTGTTCTCGCTGGAGGGCAAGCTGAACGCGGCGACCCCGCGCAAGGCGGAGACCGCGCTCGGCCTGTTCGAGCGGTACGCCGACACCGCCGAGCTGGCCGCGCGGGTGAGCGCGCCCAGCACCGACCGGGTCACCCCGATGATGTTCGAGCACAAGCTGCTGGAGCAGGCCCGCTCCGACAAGCGCCGGGTCGTCCTGCCCGAGGGCACCGAGGAGCGGGTGCTGCACGCGGCCGAGGTGCTGCTGCGCCGGGGCGTGTGCGACCTGACCCTGCTCGGTCCCGAGGACCAGATCCGCAAGAAGGCCGCCGACCTCGGCATCGACCTCGGCGACACCCAGCTGATCGACCCGGCCACCAGCGAGCTGCGCGACGCCTTCGCCGAGAAGTACGCCCAGCTGCGGGCCCACAAGGGCGTGACGGTCGAGCTGGCCTACGACGTCGTATCGGACGTCAACTACTTCGGCACCCTGATGGTCCAGGAGGGTCTGGCCGACGGCATGGTCTCCGGCTCCGTGCACTCCACGGCCGCCACCATCCGGCCGGCCTTCGAGATCATCAAGACCAAGCCCGAGTCGTCGATCGTCTCGTCCGTCTTCTTCATGTGCCTCGCCGACAAGGTGCTGGTCTACGGCGACTGCGCGGTCAATCCGGACCCGAATGCGCAGGCGCTCGCGGACATCGCGATCCAGTCGGCGGGTACGGCGGCGCAGTTCGGGGTGGAGCCGCGGATCGCGATGCTGTCGTACTCCACGGGAACATCCGGCTCGGGCGCCGACGTCGACAAGGTGCGCGAGGCGACCGAGCTGGCGCGCTCGCGGCGGCCGGACCTGAAGATCGAGGGGCCGATCCAGTACGACGCGGCCGTGGAGCCGTCGGTCGCGGCGACCAAGCTGCCGGAGTCCGATGTCGCCGGTCAGGCGACGGTGCTGATCTTCCCGGACCTCAACACCGGCAACAACACGTACAAGGCCGTGCAGCGCTCGGCCGGCGCGATCGCCGTCGGCCCGGTCCTCCAGGGTCTGCGCAAGCCGGTCAACGACCTGTCCCGGGGCGCGCTCGTCCAGGACATCGTCAACACCGTCGCCATCACCGCCATCCAGGCCCAGACGCCCGCCAACTGACCACAGAGAGCATGACCATCACCGTGACCGCGACCCGTGTCCTCGTCCTCAACTCCGGCTCCTCGTCCGTGAAGTACCAGCTGCTCGACATGAGCGACACCGCCCGGCTCGCCGTCGGCCTGGTGGAGCGCATCGGCGAGCAGACCTCCCGGCTCAAGCACACCTGCCTGTCCACCGGCGAGACCCGTGAGCACACGGGGCCCATCGCCGACCACGACGCCGCGCTCAAGGCGGTCGCCGCGGAGCTGGGCCGGGACGGCCTGGGCCTGGACTCGCCGGAGCTGGCCGCCATCGGGCACCGGGTGGTGCACGGCGGAATGTTCTTCACCGAGCCGACCGTGATCGACGACGAGGTGCTCGCCGAGGTCGAGCGCCTGATCCCGGTCGCCCCGCTGCACAACCCGGCCAACCTGACCGGCATCCGCACCGCCCGGGCGCTGCGCCCCGACCTGCCCCAGGTCGCCGTCTTCGACACCGCGTTCCACACGACGATGCCGGAGTCCGCGGCGCGCTACGCGATCGACCCGAAGATCGCCGACCGGCACCGCATCCGCCGCTACGGCTTCCACGGCACCTCGCACGCCTACGTCTCGCGGGAGACCGCGCGGCTGCTGGGCAAGGACCCGTCCGAGGTGAACGTGATCGTGCTGCACCTGGGCAACGGCGCCTCGGCCTCCGCGGTCGAGAAGGGCCGGTGCGTGGACACCTCGATGGGGCTCACCCCGCTGGAGGGGCTCGTGATGGGCACGCGGTCCGGCGATCTGGACCCGGCCGTCATCTTCCATTTGGCGCGCGTTGGCGGAATGTCCATGGACGAGATCGACACTCTTCTCAACAAGAGGAGCGGTCTCTTCGGCCTGTGCGGGGACAACGACATGCGCGAGATCCGCCGCCGGATCGACGAGGGCGACGAAGAGGCGGCGCTCGCCTTCGACATTTACATTCACCGGCTCAAGAAGTACATCGGCGCGTATTACGCCGTGCTGGGCACGGTGGACGCGATCGCGTTCACGGCCGGCGTCGGCGAGAACGCGGCGCCGGTGCGCGAGGCCGCGATCGCGGGCCTGGAGGGGCTGGGTCCGGCGGTCGACCCGGAGCTGAACGCGGTGCGAGCGGACGAGGCCAGACTGATCTCTCCGAAGGATGCGCGTGTCGCCGTCGCGGTGGTGCCGACGGATGAAGAACTGGAGATCGCGACCCAGACCTACGCACTGGTCGGAAAGAACAACTGAATAGCACCTGAGCGGTGTCCCACTCATTTGTATCTTCCGCCAGACGGAATATTCCGTAGCGAAACAAACCGATAGGATCGCCCCCATGCGCCGTTCGAAAATCGTCTGTACTCTCGGCCCCGCGGTCGACACCCACGAGATGCTCGTCTCGATGATCGAGGCCGGCATGAATGTGGCCCGGTTCAACTTCAGCCACGGCACCCACGCCGAGCACCAGGCGCGGTACGACCGCGTCCGGGCCGCGTCCAAGGAGACCGGCCGGCCCATCGGTGTCCTCGCCGACCTTCAGGGCCCGAAGATCCGTCTGGAGACCTTCGCCGAGGGTCCGGTCGAGCTGGAGCGCGGTGACGAGTTCGTCATCACGACCGAGGACGTCCCGGGCGACAAGCACATCTGCGGTACGACGTACAAGGGGCTGCCGGGCGACGTCTCGCGCGGCGACCAGATCCTCATCAACGACGGCAACGTCGAGCTGAAGGTCCTGGACGTCGAGGGCGCCCGGGTCAAGACGATCGTCATCGAGGGCGGTGTCGTCTCCGACCACAAGGGCATCAACCTGCCCGGCGCGGCCGTCAACGTGCCGGCGCTGAGCGAGAAGGACGTCGAGGACCTGCGCTTCGCCCTCCGCATGGGCTGCGACATGGTCGCGCTGTCCTTCGTCCGGGACGCCAAGGACGTCGCCGACGTCCACCGGGTGATGGACGAGGAGGGCCGCCGGGTCCCGGTGATCGCCAAGGTGGAGAAGCCGCAGGCGGTGCAGAACATGGAGGACGTCGTCGCGGCGTTCGACGCCGTCATGGTGGCCCGTGGCGACCTGGCCGTGGAGTACCCGCTCGAAAAGGTCCCCATGGTGCAGAAGCGCCTGATCGAGCTGTGCCGGCGCAACGCCAAGCCGGTGATCGTGGCGACCCAGATGATGGAGTCGATGATCACCAACTCCCGCCCGACCCGCGCCGAGGCCTCCGACGTGGCCAACGCGATCCTGGACGGCGCCGACGCGGTCATGCTGAGCGCCGAGTCGTCGGTGGGCGCCTACCCGGTCGAGACGGTCAAGACGATGTCGAAGATCGTCCAGGCGGCCGAGCAAGAGCTGCTCTCCAAGGGCCTGCAGCCGCTGGTGCCGGGCAAGAAGCCGCGCACCCAGGGTGGTTCGGTCGCGCGTGCCGCGTGCGAGATCGCGGACTTCCTCGGCGGCAAGGGCCTGATCGCCTTCACCCAGTCCGGTGACACCGCGCGCCGCCTGTCCCGCTACCGCGCGGTCCAGCCGATCGTCGCCTTCACCACGGACGAGGCCACCCGCAACCAGCTCACCCTCAGCTGGGGCGTGGAGTCCCACGTCGTGCCGTTCGTCAACACCACCGACGAGATGGTCGACCTGGTGGACCAGGAGGTGGCCAAGCTGGGCCGCTTCGACGCGGGTGACACGGTGATCATCACCGCCGGCTCGCCCCCCGGCGTCCCCGGCACGACCAACATGCTGCGCGTCCACCACCTGGGCAACAAGAGCAGCTGAGCGTCGCCGTGAGGCAGTCGTACGGCACTGAGGGCGCCCCCTGTGGCAGGGGGCGCCCTCAGTGGGTCTGGCGGATCATGTCGGTCGTGCCCCCACCGTCTCCCGCAGCCATGCGTTGCCGCCCGGTTCCGGATGGGCGGCGGTGATCAGCCGTACAAGGCGATCATCCGGCCTCCCTTCGGCGCCCACGCCCATCAGCTCGTACTCGGCCTCGCACCGGCTCGGGCGGCCTCGGGAAAAGGAAGGGGCCCCGCCGTGTCCTCGGCGGGGCCCCTGTGGTGCGGCTCCCGAACGGGCTTGTGCGACCGGTCAGTTGTCGGTCGTGTACACGTGCATGCCGGGCACGTGCAGGTTGCCGCCGAACTGGGCCGCCTGGACCACCTTCACGTTGGTGAAGTAGATCAGCGGGATGTTCAGCGGGGGCGGGCTGTCGGGGCTGAACGTCACCGGGATCAGTCCGAACAGGTTGCCCGAGATGCTCTCCGTGTACATCGTCGTGGAGCCGCCGGTGATGGTGGACGTCGACCCCTTGGCCGCCTGCACGTGGTAGGTCTTGCCCGACAGTGTGTCCTTCACCGTCTGGTGCAGGTCCCCGATGTCAGTGCCGGCGGAGATGACGTACTTCAGCACCTTCTTCGTGGTGCCGTCGGCCTTCTTCACCTCGACGATGCCCTGGTAGTCGGCGCCCTTGAGCAGCAGCGAGCTGGCGTTGAGGTACCAGGGGTCGTCCGCCACCGGCACCTTGTTGTCGACGCCGCTCGTATCGGTCGTGGCCGCCGGGCAGTCGGTCGCCGGGGCGGAGGAGCTCGCGGACGGGCTCGGGGTGGCCGATCCGGCCGCGTCCTTGACCGCCTTGGTGGCGTCCCCAGCCGTCTTGGAGACCGTGTCGGTGGTCTTCTTCACCGTGTCCGTGACCGTCTTGCCGGTGTGGGAGACGGTGTCCTTGACGGTGTCGGTCAGCTTGGACCCCGAGGACCCGGACGCCGACGAGGCCGACGGGGACGACGCGTCATGGGACGCGCTCGCCGACGGGCTCGCGGACGGCGTGGGGCTCGTCGCGGAGCTGCTGGAGTCGCCGCCGAGGAGGCCGCCGAGCGTGTCGCCGATGGTGCCCAGCAGCCCGCCGCCGCTCTTGGACGCGGAGGGCGACGGCGACGGCGTGGCCGTACCGCTGCCCGCACCCGAGGAGCCGGAGCCGGAACCCGAGCCGGACGAGCCGGAGGTCGCGGTCGGGGTCGGGGTCGCCTTGTCGCCGGAACCTGAATCCGACGAAGAGGACGAGCCGGTGCCCGTGTCCTTGCCGTCCTTCGCGCCGGTGCTCGCCGAGGGCGACGGCGTCGCCGAGTCGGACGCGCTCGGCGAGGCGGACGGCGACGGCGAGGACGAGCTGTCCTTGCTGCCGTCCAGCTGCTTGACGCAGTCCTTGTACTCGGCGGCCGACAGGCTCTTCGACGGGGACGGGCTGCTGCCGTTGCCGGCGGCGAGCGCCAGCGAGGACGTGAAGCCCATGCCCATCAGCACCGCGGTCGGCATCGCCACTGACGCTATCGCCTTGCCGGCCGGCATGTGGAACCTGGTGAACAGCGGCTTTCTGGGGGCCGCGTGGCGGGGCCCGGTTCTCGCGCGGGACCCGTCCACATCGGTCCCGCGGGTCACCTCGTCAGCCGGCACTGTGCCTCCCGTTCGCCCCGTTGGCCGGGTTCGTTCCTGACAGGTCGTTCGGCTCCCCCACCGCGCCCTCGTACGGCTCCCGCAGCGCCGCGGCCTGCGGCGCGCCGCCCTCGCTCGACGCCGCCTCGGCCGGCGGCTGCGGCTCCTGCTGCTTGCCAGGCGCCCAGGCGATGGCCATCGCCCCACCGATCATCGAGAACAGGAAGCCGACGATGAAGCCGCCGATGTTGGACATCGGAATGGACACCAGCGCCAGCAGAATCGACGCGACGCCCGCGAAGACCCGAACGTGCTGCTGGAACCAGAGGGTGATGCCGAGCACGATGAGCAGCACACCGATGATCAGGGAACTGGAGCCGCCGGGTGTCCCCATCGTCATCGTGAGGTGGCCCAGGTGCAGGTGTGCGTACGGGAAGTACAGGATGAGAAAGCCGCCGAACACGACGAACAGCCCGGCCCAGAACGGTCGGGTGCCCCGCCAGGCGCGGAACTGCAGCCTCCGGCGGGTGAACTGGCCAGGTGCGGCGGCAGGAGTCTCGGCGCTCATGGAAAACAGCTCCCTGGTGCGGCGTTGCTGTGGTGGTGATGTGTGCCGCGCGTGAAGGCGCACGGCCGATGAGGGAACGGGCGGGGGCGCCGTCGGCTCCCCCGCCCGTCACAGAGTGCTTAGTAGCACTCCTTGGCATCCGTCGAGATCGACATGTGCAGACCGCTGAGCTTGAAGGTTCCTGCCGTGGTGGCCCACGCCGTCTGCTTCACACCGGTCAGCGAGGCGTGGTCCGCCTCCTGGGCGAACCCGTACGGGTTCGTCTTGTCGCCCTGCTTGATCCCCGGACCCTTGTGCGAGTCCACGGCGGCGACACCGATGTTGATGTTGCTGAACGTCGCGTCGGCCGTGAGGTCGTCAAGGTCGATGTACAGCTTGCTGGCCTCGACCGGCTTGCCGTTGCCACCCGCCTTGAGGATCAGGCTGACCTTCCCGAAGATCGGGACGTCCGGGGTGACCACCGACTGGCACAGGTTGGTGATGGTCGCGTCGTTGAACGCCGAGACCGCCACCGGGCGGACCGTCTTGTCACCGGCGAGCGTGTAGCCCGAGTCGACGGCCCCGTACTGCATGAAGCCGTTGCCTTCGAGCGAGTCCGCCGTGACCTTGAACTGCTGACCCGAAACGCTGAACGAAGCTGCGAGAGCGCCCTGCGCGAGGGCGACACCTATCGCGGCCGTCGCGGCGACGCTGGGCACCATGACCACAGCGAACCGCTTCCATCTGGTCCCGCCACGCACCTGGGACTCCATATTTCCTCCTTCTCGGACGTACATCTCCTGGCTCGGAATCGCCACCGACAGCGGCTCAGCCGGGCAGGGATGGGAGAAGTGCTACGTCCTCGGAAGGGGAGCGCCTGCGCTCGTCAGGCGCGAACCGCACCTCGATCACCGGCGATCACCCCCGAGCGACAACCACTGGTCGCGCCTGACACGCATCACGCACAACCTTGCTGGACAGGCTTCGCCGGCCGGCGAAGACCCCCCTGCCCAAGAGCCGGCGCCACTGCCGCCGGCTCTGCTCGGTGGGGACCCAGATTCTCCCGCGACCCGACCGGCTGTCGGGGTACGGGAATGGACCGAGCGTCGCCGATCGTGGTGCATTCTCGGCCCGGACACAAGGGGCTTCGTTACTGGGTAGTAACGGCCGGATAACCGGAGGACGACCGACCGATCTCGGAGTGCGACGCACGGTGGCAACTCTGGGCAGAGCAAAGCCGTTGATCACTGGACGAAACCAGACAGATCAACGGCCCTGATTTACTCGGAGTAACAGCACCCGCGATTACCAAGATTTGGTAAAGCGCTGCCGCCCTGACGTCTCGTCGGCAAATCTTTCACCCCGGCATCACAAGCCGTGGCGTTTAGTGACTGGTCAGAACAGCGCCCGCGCCAGCGCCCGGCGCGCCCCGACCACCCGCGGGTCGTCGGGGCCCACGACCTCGAACAGCTCCAGCAGCCGCACCCGCACCCGGTCGCGGTCGTCGCCCGCTGTGCGCCGCACGGCGTCGATCAGGCGTCCGAAGGCGTCCTCGACATGCCCGCCGACCAGATCCAGGTCGGCGGCGGCGATCTGCGCGTCGGCGTCGGCCGGCTTGTCGGCGGCCTCCTGGCGCACCTTCTGCGGGTCGAAGCCCTGGACCCGCTGCAGCAGCTCGGCCTGCGCCAGGCCGAGCTTGGCCTCGGGGTGGGCCGGGTCGTCGGCCAGCACGTTCCTGTAGGCCTGCACCGCGCCGGCCAGGTCACCGGCGTCCAGGGCGTCGGCGGCGGCGTTCAGCGCCGCGTCGTACGGCCCCGCCTGCTCCTGCGCGGGTGCCGCCTGGCCCGGCTGGGCGTCCGGGTCGACCGTCAGGCCGGTGAGCCCGAACCGCTGCTCCGCGACCTGCACCAGCTGGTCCAGGGTCTGCCGGATCTGCTGCTCGCCGGCCGCGCCCTGGAACAGCGGCAGCGCCTGCCCGGCGACGACGGCGAACACCGCCGGGATGCCCTGCACCCCGAACTGCTGCATCAGCATCTGGTTGGCGTCGACGTCGATCTTGGCGAGGAGGAAGCGCCCGTTGTACTCGACGGCCAGCCGCTCCAGGACCGGGCTCAGCTGCTTGCAGGGCTGACACCACTCGGCCCAGAAGTCGATGACGACGGGAACCTCGGCGGAGCGCTGAAGGACGTCCCGCTCGAATCCGGCCTCGTCGACGTCGATGACGAGATCGGCCGGGGCGACGGCCCCCGTACCGCCCTGCCGGGCGGCTTCGGCGCGCGTCTGCTCGGCCTTGGCCTTGGCCTCCTGGGCCGCCTTCACCGCGGCGAGGTCGACGACGCCGCTCATGGACATGTTCCGTGGCTGCATGCGTCTATCCTCCCCCGTTCCCGCCCCTGAATGAAAAAGTCGTGCGCCGGGGCGCCGGGTCCCCACCCCACGCCTCGTGATCGCGCCCGTGTACGTCCGTCACGAGCTTTCGCTACGACTCGTAGCGTAATGCCATGGGAACCCCGCGCGACACCACGCCCCGGTGATCTCCCTCACGACACCACAGGACCCGCCGGTTATGGTCGGGGGATGCAGAGCCGCACCCCCGCCAGCCGTACCGGGCGCCCGCGCAGCGCCGCCGCGGACGCCGCGATCCTGGCCGCGACCCGGGAGGCACTGGTGGAGCTGGGCTGGTCCAAGCTCACGCTGGGAGACGTGGCGACCCGGGCGGGGGTTGCGAAGACGACCCTCTACCGCCGCTGGGCCGGCAAGAACGAACTCGTGGTCGACGCGGTGGCGGAACTCTTCGACGAGCTGGAACTGCCCGACCGCGGCAGCCTGGCCGCCGACATCGAGGGCGTCGTCCTGCAGTTCGCGGCGATCCTCGCCCGCCCGGAGGCCAAGAGCGGCCTGATGGCGGTGGTCGCCGAGGCCACCCGCGACGACGCCCTGCGCGAGCGCATCCGCCGCTCCATCGTGCAGCGCCAGATGCGGCTGGTCCTCCAGGGCCGCGCGCGGGCACAGAAACGGGGCGAACTCCCGCCGGAACCCGATCCGCGGGAGGCCGCCCGCACGGTGGACCTCATCTTCGACGTGGTGGCGGGCGCGGTGGTGCACCGCACCCTGGTGAGCGGCAAGGCGGCGGACGAGGAGTGGGTACGCAGCTTCACGCGCGTGCTGCTGGGTGGCCTGGCCTCGTCCGCCTGACCTCGCTCAGAAGCCCGCCGGCTCCGTGTAGACCCCCCATTCGTCCCGCAGCACCCCGCAGATCTCGCCCAGCGTCGCCTCGGCGCGTACGGCGTCCAGCATCGGCTCGATCATGTTGCCGCCCGACCGGGCCGCACCCAGCAGGGCGTCCAGCGCGGAGCGCACCGCGGCTTCGTCCCGCGCCGCCTTCCGGGCCCCGAGCACCCGCACCTGCTCCCGCTCCACCTCATGGCTGACCCGCAGGATCTCCAGGTCCCCGGTGACCGAGCCGGTGTGGACGTTGACGCCCACGACCCGCTTGTCGCCCTTCTCCAGCGCCTGCTGGTAGCGGAAGGCGGACTCGGCGATCTCGCCGGTGAACCAGCCGTCCTCGATCCCGCGCAGGATCCCGGAAGTGATCGGCCCGATCGGGTGACGCCCGTCCGGGTGAGCCCGAAGCCCCCGCTCCTTGATCTGGTCGAAGATCTTCTCCGCGTCCGCCTCGATCCGGTCCGTCAGCTGCTCGACGAACCACGAACCCCCCAGCGGATCCGCCACGTTGGCGACGCCGGTCTCCTCCATCAGCACCTGCTGCGTGCGCAGCGCGATCTCCGCGGCCTGCTCGCTCGGCAGCGCGAGGGTCTCGTCCAGGGCGTTGGTGTGCAGCGAGTTGGTCCCGCCGAGCACGGCCGCCAGCGCCTCCACGGCCGTACGCACCACGTTGTTGTACGGCTGCTGCGCGGTCAGCGAGACACCGGCCGTCTGCGTGTGGAAGCGCAGCCACTGGGCCTTCTCGGACTTCGCCCCGTACACGTCCCGCATCCACCGTGCCCAGATGCGCCGGGCCGCACGGAACTTGGCGATCTCCTCGAAGAAGTCCACGTGCGCGTCGAAGAAGAAGGACAGGCCCGGCGCGAACACGTCCACGTCCAGGCCGCGGCTGAGCCCCAGCTCGACGTACCCGAACCCGTCCGCGAGCGTGTACGCCAGCTCCTGCGCGGCCGTCGCGCCCGCCTCGCGGATGTGGTAGCCGGAGACGGACAGCGGCTTGTAGGCGGGGATGCCGGCCGCGCAGTACTCCATGAGGTCGCCGATCAGGCGAAGATGGGGCTCGGGCTGGAAGAGCCACTCCTTCTGCGCGATGTACTCCTTGAAGATGTCGGTCTGGAGCGTGCCGTTGAGGACCGACGGGTCCACGCCCTGGCGCTCGGCGGCGACCAGGTACATGCAGAAGACGGGTACGGCGGGCCCGCTGATGGTCATGGAGGTCGTGACGTCACCGAGCGGGATGTCCTTGAACAGGACCTCCATGTCGGCGGCGGAGTCGATGGCGACCCCGCAGTGCCCGACCTCGCCGAGCGAGCGCGGGTCGTCGGAGTCGCGGCCCATGAGCGTCGGCATGTCGAAGGCGACGGAGAGCCCGCCACCGCCGTTGCCGAGGATCATCTTGTACCGCTCATTGGTCTGCTCGGCGTTGCCGAACCCGGCGAACTGCCGGATCGTCCAGGTACGGCCGCGGTAGCCGGTCGGATGGAGCCCGCGGGTGAAGGGGTACTCCCCGGGCCAGCCGATCCGCTCGAATCCCTCGTACGTGTCGCCCGGTCGGGGCCCGTACACCGGCTCCACGGGGTCGCCGGAGAGCGTGGTGAAATCTGCGTCCCGCTTGCGGGCCGCGTCGTAGCGGGCCTGCCAGCGGCGGCGGCCCTCCTCGATGGCGTGAGCGTCCATACCCCCGAATTTACTTGGACGTCCTAGTAAATGTCGATGGCAGACCGCCGTACGCACGCGTACGGCGGTGGGGTCGCCCGGTGTCTCAGGCCTTCGCGGCGGCCGGGACCTGGCCGGCGACCTTGGCCTCCAGCTCGCGGCTGATCCTGCGCTCGACGAAGAAAGCAGCGGTGGGAATCGTCCCGGCCAGCAGGACCCACAGCTGCCGGCCGACCGGCATCTTGGCCTTGGAGCCCAGGTCGAAGGCGACGACCAGGTAGACGACGTACAGCCAGCCGTGGGCGATGGCGACGACCCGGGTGACGTCGGCGGCACCGCTGATGTCCAGCCCGTACTTCGCGATCATGCTCAGGCACAGCAGTACCAGGAGGACACCGGTGGTGTAGGCCATGACGCGGTAGCGGGTCAGCACGCTTCGTTTCATGCGATCGAGCGTAACCGCCCGAAAAACCCCCGCGACGGCGGGGACCACTACGCCCTTACGCGCCAGCGTGTCAGGACGCTCGGATCACCTCCGCAGCAGCGGAGACCAGCCTGCTGACCCAGGCAGAGCCTACTCCTCCTCGAAATCGTGCGCCGCGATCCGCAGCGGACGGAGCATCGCGAAGATCTCCGTGCACTCCTCCGCGTCGTAGACGCCCAGCCCGAAGTCCATGGCCATCAGGTCGCGGGTGGCCGCGTCGACCACCTCACGGCCCTTGTCGGTGATCACGGCGAGCGTGCCCCGGCCGTCGTTGGGATTGGGCCGCCGGGCCACCAGACCGGACTTCACCAGGCGGTCCACGGTGTTCGTCACGGACGTGGGATGGACCATGAGCCGTTCACCGATCTTGGACATCGGCAGCTCACCGGCCTTGGAGAAGGTGAGCAGCACCAGGGCCTCGTAGCGCGCGAACGTGAGTCCGTACGGCTTGACGACCGCGTCCACCTCGGCCAGCAGGATCTGCTGGGCCCGCATGATCGAGGTGATCGCGGCCATGGACGGCACGTTTCCCCAGCGCTGCTTCCAGAGCTCGTCGGCGCGGGCGATGGGGTCGAACGGAAGGCTGAGAGGCTTCGGCACGTCATCAGACCCTACCCGCCGGTCATATACCGGTCAGCCCCGTCTCGCCGATCGGTCGCCTCCCGTTCCTCGCCGGTCGCCTCTCGCCCCTCGGCCACCTCCTGCCCCTCGGTCGCCCGGGCAGCGACGGCCAGCGCGCAGCAGCACAGCGCCCCGGCCGCCCCGGCACCGGCGACCGCGGCCCGCACCCCCACCGCCTGAGCCGCCACCCCTGCCAGCGTCATGCCCACGCCCTGGACGGTCATCAGCCCGGCGCTGAGCAGGGTCATGGCCCGCCCGCGCTGCTCCTCCGGCACGGCCCGCACGAACCACTGGTCCAGGCCCAGGGTGTACGCCGACCCCGCCCCGGACACCACCAGGAGCAGCAGGGACGCGACGAGCCCGGGGCGCAGGGCGTAGCCGAGGTAGGGCAGGAGGGCGAGGCAGACGAGCGGGAGCGCCACGCGTTCGCGTGTCACGGGCCTCAGCCGCGCCCCGGCGAACAGCTCGCCGGCCACCGTACCGACGGGCAGCGCACACATCAGCAGCCCGAGCCCGGCGGATCCGCTGCCGAGCACGTCGGCGTACGGCGCGGCCAGCGCCTCGGGTACGACGGAAAAGGCGGCCGGGATCCAGAACAGCAGGAGCAGGACGCGGATCCGCCGGTCGGCGAGGAGCCGGCGCAGACCGGGCGCGGGGCCGGAGGCGTCGTACCGGCTGCGGGCCGGGCGGTGGCGGGTGCCGCAGCGGAGCAGGGCGGCGGAGGCGAGGAAGGTGCCGACGGTGATGAGGAGGGCGTGGCGGGGGGCGAGGACGGTGAGGAGCAGCCCGCCGAGGCCGTAGCCGACGAGCAGGGAGCTCTGGGCGACGATCCGCAGCAGAGAGCGGCCGAGCACGAACAGATCGCCGTCGCCGAGGACGTCGGCGAGGGTGGCCATCCGGGTGCCGGCGAACACCGGGGAGACGACCGCGAGAGCGCAGCGCAGCGCGAGCAGCACGCCGATCCCGGTGCCGGGGACGGTCATCACGGCCGCGCAGCCCGCGCACACCAGATCGCAGCCGACCAGCACGCGCCGGGCCGGGAAGCGGTCGGCGAGGGGCGCGAGCACGGTGCCGCCGACGGCGTACGGCAGGAAGCCCAGGGCGAAGGTGAGCGCACTGAGCAGGGGCGAGCGGGTGAGGTCGTAGACGAGGACGGACAGGGCGATCTCGCTGACGATCACGCCGAGCATGGACAGTACGTGGGCGGCGAAGACGGCCCGGAACTCGGGCACGGCGAAGACACGGCCGTAACCGGCGGGCGCCGGGGCCGTCTGCGGTGGTGCGGACATGCGAGGAGCGTGCCCGGGAGGCGGGCGGGGCCCTAGAGTTTCGGGTCCAGCCGAATGTTCAGGGGGTGTTCATGCCGTCACTTCTGCACTTCGGCGACGAGGACTTCCTGCGCTGCCGGTTCGCGATCTCGCCGATGTGGGAGACGCAGGAGGCCGTACGCACCCTCAAGCGGCCGGACCGGCACGGCTATCACGCGCCCTGGCTGCGCCGTATCCGGGAGGCGGCGGCAGGGCTCGACCTGGCTGCGCTGTGGCTGCTGATGCCCCGCCGGGGGCACTCCCCCGACTGGCTGGGGCCGCCGCCGATAGGTCCGGCCGCCACGTTCGAGGAGGAGATCGCGGCCGTACGGACGTCCGACCCGCAGGCCGCCCGCGAGGACACCGCGCTGTCGCTGGCCTGTACCCCGGGCGCGCTTGAGTCACGGCGCGGGCGGGCCTGGCTGGCGGATCCGGCGCGGATGATCGCGGAGCTGGCGGACGCCATGGAGGAGGCCTGGCAGGTGCTGGTCGAGCCGGACTGGCCGCGGCTGCGGGCGCTGCTGGAGGCGGACGTGGCCTTCCACTCACGGCGGCTGGCCGAGGTGGGCCTGGGCACGCTGCTGCCGGAGCTGGACCCGAGGCTGTCCTGGGACGGCCGCACGCTGACGCTGGCCCTGCGCACGGAGTATGCCCGTGACCTGGCCGGCCAGGGCCTGGTGCTGATGCCGAGCGTGTTCTCCTGGCCCGATGTGATCACCGGCTTCGAGCCGCCGTGGCAGCCCACCGTGGTCTATCCGGCGCGGGGCCTGGCGGGCCTGTGGACGGAGCCGGGCGCGCGCACGGCCGCGTCACTGGTACGGCTGCTGGGCCGCAACCGGGCCGGGATCCTGACCGCCCTGGCCGAACCGGCGACCACGACGGCGCTGGCCCACCGGCTGGGCCTGGCCGCGTCGTCGGTGTCGTCCCACCTGACGGTCCTGCGGGACGCGGGCCTGCTGACGGCGCGGCGGTACGGCCATCAGGTGCTGTACGAGAGGACGCCGCTGGGGGTGGCGCTGGCTTCCGGGGACTGAACGTCGTCCGGGCGCGAACGGCGCCGGGCGGCGGGCGTTCCCGCGAGCGGCGCCTTGAAGAGGGCGAGGTACACGGCGACGACCATCAGCAGCGGACACGGATAGGCCACGGTGTCCGCGTACGGCCCGAACAGGCGGAGCAGCGACTCCTGTCCCAGCCCGGTCACGCACAGGGTGAGGACCGTCGCGCGCACCACCAGCTCCGCGACCCAGTTGGCCAGGGCGCGCTCAGGGGTGATGCCCCGCTCCCGCCACAGCCGCTGCCGGTCGAGGGTCCAGGCGGTCGCCCAGCCGCTCAGCGGCCCCAGCAGCAAACGGTTGCTGAGACTCATGATGTTCCCCCAGGTCAGAACGTGCTTCGAATGATCGATCAAAGCATCGACCGGGAAACGTACATCGGCGTGGGCGACCGCTCAAAACGAGGGTCCGGCTAGCCGGCGAGGTGCCGTTCGACCGTCTCGACCTTGGAGGTCAGGCCGTCGGTCACGCCGGGCCGGATGTCGGCCTTGAGGACGAGCGACACGCGCGGGGCGCGCTCCTCGACGGCGGCGACGGCGCGCTTGACGACGTCCATGACCTCGTCCCACGACTCGCCCTCGATCGAGGTGAACATGGCGTCGGTGCGGTTGGGCAGCCCCGACTCGCGGACCACGCGGACGGCGTCGGCGACGTACTCCCCCACGTCCTCGCCGACGCCGAGGGGCGTCACGGAGAAGGCGACGATCATGCGTTCACGACCCCTTCCTTGCGGGCGCGGGCCGCGATGACGGCGTCCTCGGCCTCGCGGCGCAGCGTGCGCTCGATGATGAATCCGCCACCGGGGATGACCGAGTAGGCGAAGTAGAGGGCGGCCTTGCCCTTGTTCCACTTGGTGCGGTTCCAGGCGTCCGCCCAGAACAGGACGTAGAGAACGAACAGCACGCCGTGGATCGGGCCCAGCACCGGAGCGACGTCGAAGCCGCTGTCGACCGTGTACTTGATGACGGTGCAGGCCGCCAGGATGATCCAGGAGATGCCTTCCGGTACGGAGATCAGACGGAGGCGGCGGATGGCGGAGGCTGTCTTGAGGTCCACGGGTCACCTTCGGTGGGAGAGTCGCTGACGGCGCGAGCGCTGTGTGATCCGCTTTGTGAACGGAAGCACAAACGTCCGGCCATTGTGGCAAACGCTGCCCGTAGGGGTCCGCTCAGGGTCGGTGTCCACCTATGGGCCCTGTTCCGTCCACCCGCGCCGCCGCTACTTTCGCTGCGTGGCGATGTTCCGACTTCAAGGCAGCAGGGTGCTCGCCGTCGACATGACCGGGGACGCCGTGAAGGCGAAGAACGGCTCGATGGTCGCGTACGACGGGCAGATGTCCTTCAAGAAGCTGACGGGTGGCGGTGAGGGCCTGCGGGGGATGGTGACCCGCCGGCTCACCGGTGAGCAGATGACGGTGATGGAGGTGAAGGGGCATGGGACGTGCTGGTTCGCCGACCGGGCCTCGGAGATCAACCTGGTGAGCCTCCAGGGGGACAAGCTGTACGTGGAGTCGAGCAATCTGCTCGCGACCGACGCCGGGCTGCGGACCGGGACGACGTTCACGGGGCTGCGGGGCGCCTCGCAGGGCAACGGCCTGTTCACGACGACGGTCGAGGGGCACGGGCAGGCGGCCATCATGTCCGACGGCCCGGCGGTGGTCCTGCGCGTGAGCCCGCAGTACCCGCTGATCGTGGACCCGGGGGCGTACATCGCCCATCAGGGCAGTGTCCGGCAGTCCTTCCAGTCCGGTGTGACGTTCCGCACGTTCCTCGGGGAGGGCGGGGGCGAGGCCTTCCAGATCCGGTTCGAGGGCGACGGACTGGTCTATGTGCAGCCGAGCGAGCGGAACACGATCGCGGGGGATCTGTAGAGATGGCGTTCCGGGAGATCAACTCCAAGATGGTCGAGGCGACCGTGGTGCCGGGGCAGCGGCTGTTCAGCCAGCGCGGGGCGATGCTCGCCTACAAGGGGGACGTGTCCTTCACGCCGAACATCCAGGGCGGCCAGGGCGGGCTGATGTCCATGCTCGGGCGCCGGGTGACGGGCGAGGCGACCCCGCTGATGACGGTGGAGGGCAGCGGAACCGTCTTCTTCGGGCACGGCGGCCACCACGTCCACGTCATCCAGCTCACGGGCGACACCCTGTACGTCGAGGCGGACCGGCTGCTGGCCTTCGAGGGCACGCTGCGGCAGGGGACGATGTTCATGGGCTCGCAGGGCGGGGTGATGGGCCTGGTCCGGGGTCAGGTCACCGGGCAGGGCCTGTTCACCACCACGCTCCAGGGGCAGGGCTCGGTCGCCGTGATGGCGCACGGCGGGGTCTTCGAGATCCCGATCACCCCGCAGCACCCGGTCCATGTCGACCCGCAGGCGTACGTCGCCCATCACGGCGAGGTCCGCAACAGACTGTCGGCCGCGCTCGGCTGGCGCGAGATGGTGGGCCGGGGCTCCGGCGAGGCCTTCCAGCTGGAGCTGAGCGGCAGCGGCACGGTGTTCGTCCAGGCATCGGAGGAGAAGCTGTGAGCACGTACCCGGCCCCCGGTGCCCCTGTGGTGTACGACCCGATGACGCTGCCCGCCGACGACAACGTGAACAGGTACACGTTCTGCGTGGAGCTCAAGAGCGGTGAGTGGTTCCTGCAGAAGGGGAAGATGATCGCCTATTACGGGGCGATCGAGTTCAACGGGATCGGGCACGGGCGACTCGACCGACTTGTCCGCACCTCGTTCCATTCGCCACTGCACGCGAGCGACTGGGTCGTGGCGCACGGCTCGGGCAAGATGCTGCTCGCCGACCGGGCCTTCGACGTCAATTCCTATGACCTGGACGACGGGAACTTGACCATTCGCTCGGGCAACCTGCTCGCTTTTCAGCCAAGTCTCGCGCTGAAGCAATCGATCGTGCCGGGTTTTCTGACCCTTATCGGAACCGGCAAGTTTGTCGCCGCATCTAACGGTCCGGTGGTGTTCATGGAACCTCCGATCCGGGTCGATCCGCAGGCCCTCGTCGGGTGGGCCGACTGCCCGTCACCGTGCCATCACTACGACCACGGTTATCTGACGGGTGTACTAGGCGGTCTACGTGCGATGACGGGCTTCGGCGGGGTGTCCGGGGAGGAGCACCAGTTCGAGTTCGTGGGCGCCGGAACGGTGCTTCTGCAGTCCTCGGAGAGCCTCATGGGCGAGGTTGCGACGGGGGTTGTGCCATCCGAACCGGGGGTACCCGGGGGTGGCACTCCGGGTCCGGGCGGCCACGGTCCGCAATCATCCGGGGCACCGCGCCTTCCCGGACAGCTCGGCGACCTCCAGCGTCGCTTCGGGCTGTGAGCGGTAGTCTGCGGAGTGTGACGTCGAACGCGTGCGCACTGTCACATCATCCGAAGTAGTTCGTCATTCAACTTCTTAGGTAGACTTCATTCATGGAGACCGAGACGGCCACGCGCTGGCTGACCGATGCGGAGCAGTGCGCCTGGCGCACCCACCTGGAGGTCAACAGGCTGTTGACGTACCAGCTGGAGAAGGATCTGCAGCCGTTCGGCCTGACGATGAACGACTACGAGATCCTCGTGAACCTGTCCGAGTCGGACGACGTACGGATGCGGATGAGCGATCTCGCCTCCGCGACCATGCAGTCCAAGAGCCGGCTCTCGCACCAGATCACGCGGATGGAGAACGCGAATCTCGTGCGCCGCGAGAACTGCGAGTCCGACCGCCGGGGGCTGTACGCCGTACTGACCGAGCACGGCATGGAGACGATGAGGAAGGTGGCGCCACATCATGTCGCCTCCGTGCGACGGCACTTCATCGATCTGCTGTCGCCGGAGGCACTGACGGAACTGGACAAGGCCCTCAAGCCGATCGCCCAGCACCTGAGGGGGCAGCGGGGGCGCCCCTGAGCCTGGCTCGGGATCGGCCGGCCGGCGGTCCCTCAGCCCTGCGTGAGGCCCGCCACCAGCTGGTCCGCCGCACGATACGGGTCCAGTTCGCCCGCGACGATGCGCTCCGCGAGGGCGCTGAGGCGGCGGTCGCCGTGCAGGTCGCCGATGCGCTCGCGCAGCGCCGTGACCGCGATGGTCTCCACCTCGCGGGCGGCGCGGGCCCGGCGGCGCTCGGTCAGCACCCCGTGCTCCTCCATCCACGCGCGGTGCTTCTCCAGGGCCTCCACGACCTCGTCGACGCCTTCCGCGCGGGCCGCCACCGTCTTCACGATCGGCGGACGCCAGTCGCCGGGGCCCCGGGCCTCGCCCAGGCCCAGCATGTGGTTGAGCTCGCGGGCCGTGGCGTCGGCGCCGTCCCGGTCGGCCTTGTTGACGACGTACACGTCGCCGATCTCCAGGATGCCCGCCTTGGCCGCCTGGATGCCGTCGCCCATGCCGGGGGCCAGCAGCACCACGCTGGTGTCCGCCTGGGAGGCGATCTCCACCTCCGACTGGCCGACGCCGACCGTCTCGACGAGGATCACGTCGCAGCCCGCCGCATCCAGCACCCGGATCGCCTGCGGGGCCGCCCAGGCCAGGCCGCCCAGGTGGCCGCGGGTGGCCATCGAGCGGATGTAGACCCCGGGGTCGGAGGCGTGGTCGGACATGCGGACGCGGTCGCCGAGCAGGGCGCCGCCGGAGAACGGGGACGACGGGTCGACGGCCAGGACGCCGACCCGTTTGCCCTGTTTGCGATACGCCGTGACGAGCGCGGAGGTGGAGGTCGACTTGCCGACGCCCGGCGAGCCCGTCAGGCCCACCACATAGGCGTTTCCGGTCAGCGGGGCCAGTGCCGCCATGACCTCCCTGAGCTGCGGGGACGCCCCCTCCACCAGGGAGATCAGCCGGGCCACGGCCCGCGGCCGGCCGTCCCTGGCCTGGGCCACCAGAGAGGAGACGTCCTGCATCACACAGCTCCGTTCACTTCAGCGACGTAAAGGGGAACTCAGGCCTTCGGCACGCGCACGATCAGGGCGTCGCCCTGGCCGCCGCCACCGCACAGCGCGGCCGCGCCGACGCCACCGCCGCGCC
Source organism: Streptomyces sp. CoH27 (assembly GCF_020181035.1). GTDB lineage: Bacteria > Actinomycetota > Actinomycetes > Streptomycetales > Streptomycetaceae > Streptomyces > Streptomyces camelliae. Next base: position 184,791 of record NZ_JAIQYY010000016.1, on the reverse strand, counting down.
GCTTGAGTTCGAGCGCCAGGTGGAGCACGAGACGGGCGCCGGACATGCCGATCGGGTGGCCCAGCGCGATCGCGCCGCCGTTGACGTTCACCTTTTCCGTGGACACGCCGAGGTCCTTCATTGACTGCACGGCGACCGCGGCGAAGGCCTCGTTGATCTCGATGAGATCCAGGTCGGAGACGTCCAGGCCGTCCTTCTTCAGGGCGTGCTGGATCGCGTTCGAGGGCTGCGACTGCAGGCTGTTGTCGGGGCCGGCCACATTGCCGTGCGCGCCGATCTCGGCGAGCCACTCAAGGCCCAGCTCCTCGGCCTTGGCCTTGCTCATCACGACCACAGCCGCCGCACCGTCCGAGATCTGCGAGGAGGTGCCGGCCGTGATCGTGCCGTCCTTCGTGAACGCCGGGCGCAGCTTGCCCAGGGACTCTGCGGTGGTCTCGGCGCGGATGCCCTCGTCCTTGCTGAACAGGACGGGCTCGCCCTTGCGCTGCGGGATCTCCACGGGGGTGATCTCGGCCTCGAACAGGCCGTTCTTCTGCGCGGCGGCGGCCCGCTGGTGGGACAGGGCGGCCACCGCGTCCTGCTCCTCGCGGCCGATGCCGAGGCGCGCGTTGTGCTTCTCGGTGGACTGGCCCATCGGGATGTTCTCCCACGGGTCGGTCAGGCCGTCGTAGGCCATCGCGTCGAGCATCTCGACGGCGCCGTACTTGAAGCCCTCGCGGGACTTCGGCAGCAGGTGCGGGGCGTTGGTCATGGACTCCTGGCCGCCGGCCACCACGATGTCGAACTCACCCGCGCGGATCAGCTGGTCGGCGAGCGCGATGGCGTCGAGGCCGGACAGGCACACCTTGTTGATGGTGAGCGCCGGGACGTTCATCGGGATGCCGGCCTTGACCGCCGCCTGACGTGCCGGGATCTGGCCCGCGCCGGCCTGGAGCACCTGGCCCATGATCACGTACTGCACCTGGTCGCCACCGATCCCCGCACGGTCGAGGGCGGCCTTGATCGCGAAGCCGCCGAGGTCGGCCGCGCTGAAGGACTTGAGGGAGCCCAGGAGTCGTCCCATGGGCGTGCGCGCGCCCGCGACGATCACAGAGCTGGTCGTTCCAGAAGGCATGAGCTGCGATCCCCTTACCGGCCTGCACAGCCGAGGAGTGAACGAGGGTTTACTTCGAATGTACTGAGTGGCACTCCGTGCCGTCATCGGGCCGTCGGTGTGATCGCGCGCACGTTGCGTAACCATCCGCCGAGCGCTGCACTGAATCCATGCTGACGCGAATCGACCACATCGGGATCGCCTGCCACGACCTCGACGCGACCGTCGAGTTCTACCGGGCCACATACGGCTTCGAGGTGTTCCACACCGAGGTCAACGAGGAACAGGGCGTGCGCGAGGCCATGCTCAAGATCAACGAGACGTCGGACGGCGGCGCCTCCTACCTCCAGCTGCTGGAGCCGACCCGCGAGGACTCCGCGGTCGGCAAGTGGCTCGCGAAGAACGGGGAGGGCGTCCACCACATCGCCTTCGGCACGGCGGACGTGGACGGCGACGCCGCGGACATCCGCGAGAAGGGCGTACGGGTGCTCTACGACGAGCCCCGGCGCGGCTCGATGGGGTCCCGGATCACCTTCCTGCACCCCAAGGATTGCCACGGGGTCCTGACAGAACTGGTCACTTCGGCCCCGGTTGAGTCCCCTGAGCACTGACCCCCGTACATAAGGGCCGGTAGGGTTGGGGGCGGTCGTCGCTCATCCCAGGGCGACCGTATGCCGGGGTCCGGGTTTCGGGGGACGAGCGTCGGGGCAGCAGCCCGTGCTCCGCCGCCAGTCTGACACCATTCCCCGGGGGCCCCGTTCGGCGGATGGACGGGGCTCGTTGTAGAAGCCGACCAGGGGACGGATGGGACCGCGCAGTGCGGGGCTACGAGAGCCAGGAGCGAGAGCCGGCGGCTGACGTCGACCACCTCTCTCGGTTCGAGGCCGAGATGAAGCGGCTGAGGACCGAGCGGGAGAAGGCGATCCAGCACGCCGAGGACCTCGGCTACCAGGTCGAGGTGCTGCGCGCCAAGCTGCACGAGGCGCGCCGCACCCTCATGACCCGGCCCGCCTTCGACGGCGGTGACATCGGCTACCAGGCCGAGCAGTTGCTGCGTAATGCCCAGATCCAGGCCGACCAGCTGCGCCAGGACGCGGAGCGGATGGCCGCGGAGGCCCGGGCGCAGACCCAGCGGATCCTCCAGGAGCACGCCGAGCAGGCCGCCCGGCTCCAGGCCGAGCTGCACCAGGAGGCGGTGAACCGGCGCCAGCAGCTCGACCAGGAGCTGGCCGAGCGCCGCGCCACGGTCGAGTCGCACGTCAACGAGAACGTGGCGTGGGCCGAGCAGCTGCGTGCCCGCACCGAGTCGCAGGCCCGCCGGCTCCTCGACGAGTCCCGCGCGGAGGCCGAGCAGGCGATGGCCGCCGCCCGCGCGGAGGCCGAGCGGCTGACCGAGGAGGCCCGGCAGCGGCTGCAGAACGACGCCGAGGCGGCGCGCGCGGAGGCCGAGCAGATCCTGCGCCGGGCCCGTACGGACGCCGAGCGGCTGCTGAACGCGGCGTCCACGCAGGCCCAGGAGGCCACCGACCACGCCGAGCAGCTGCGCACCAGCACCGCGAGCGAGTCGGACGCCGCCCGCCGGCAGGCCGCCGAGCTGAGCCGGGCCGCCGAGGAGCGGATGGCGGCGGCCGAGGAAGCGCTGCGCAAGGCGCAGGCCGAGGCGGAGAAGCTGGTCAGCGAGGCCGAGCAGGCCGCCGCCAAGACCCTGTCGAGTGCCGAGGCGGCGGGCGAGGCACGCACGCGTACGGCGAAGGAGCAGGTCGCCCGGCTGGTCGAGGAGGCCACCAAGGAGGCCGAGACCACCCGGTCCGAGGCCGAGCAGCTGGTCGCGGACGCCCGCGCCGAGGCCGAGAAGATCGTCACCGAGGCCGGCGAGAAGGCCCGTACGATCACCGCCGAGGAGACGGCGACCCAGCTGGGCAAGGCGGCCAAGACCGCCGAGGACGTCCTCAACAAGGCCTCGGAGGAGGCCAAGAACACCACCAAGGCCGCCGCCGAGGAGGCCGAGCGGATCCGCACCGAGGCCGAGGCCGAGGCGGACCGGCTGCGCGCCGAGGCGCACGACATCGCCGAGCAGCTCAAGGGCGCGGCGAAGGACGACACCAAGGAGTACCGCGCCAAGACGGTCGAGCTGCAGGAGGAGGCCCGCCGGCTGCGCGGCGAGGCCGAACAGCTGCGCGCCGACGCGGTCGCCGAGGGCGAGTCGATCCGTGCCGAGGCCCGCCGCGAGGCGGTCGCGCAGATCGAGGAGGGCGCCAAGTCCGCCGAGGAGCTGCTGGCCAAGGCCAAGGCGGATGCGGACGAGCTGCGTAAGAGCGCGACCGCGGACAGCGAGAAGGTCCGCACCGAGGCCATCGAGCGGGCCACGAGCTTGCGCCGGCAGGCCGACGAGACCCTGGAGCGCGGCCGTGCGGAGGCCGAGCGGCTGCGCACCGAGGCCGAGGAGCAGGCCGAGACGGTCCGTACGGCCGCCGAGACCGCCGCGCGCGAGCTGCGCGAGGAGACCGAGCGCGCCATAGAGGCCCGCCGCGCCGAGGCCGCCGGTGAGCTGACCCGGCTGCAGACCGAGGCGCAGGAGCGGCTCGCGTCGGCCGAGCAGGCGCTGGCCGAGGCCCGCGAGGAGGCTGCGCGGATCCGCCGGGAGACCTCGGAGGAGTCCGAGCGGCTGCGCGCGGAGGCCGCCGAGCGGATCCGCATGCTCCAGCAGCAGGCCGCCGAGGAGGCCGACCGGCTGCGCACCGAGGCCGCGGCCGACGCGTCCGCCTCCCGCGCCGAGGGTGAGTCCGTCGCCGTACGGCTGCGTTCCGAGGCCGCCGCCGAGGCCGAGCGGCTGAGGACCGAGGCGCAGGAGACCGCCGACCGGGTGCGCGCGGAGGCGCAGGCCGCCGCCGAGCGGCTCGCCGCCGAGGCGTCCGAGACGCTGGCCGCCGCGCAGGAGGAGGCCGTCCGGCGCCGTCGCGAGGCCGAGGAGACCCTGGGCTCCGCCCGCGAGGAAGCCGACCAGGAGCGGCTGCGGGCCCGCGAGCAGAGCGAGGAGCTGCTGGCCTCCGCCCGCAAGCGGGTCGAGGACGCGCAGGCCGAGGCGATCCGGCTGGTGGAGGAGGCCGACCGGCGCGCCGGCGAGATGGTCTCCGCCGCCGAGCAGCACGCCCAGCAGGTGCGGGACTCGGTCGCCGGGCTGCACGAGCAGGCGCAGGAGGAGATCGCCGGGCTGCGCTCGGCCGCCGAACACGCGGCGGACCGCACCAGGCGGGAGGCCGAGGAGGAGGCGGACCGGGTCCGCGCCGACGCCTACGCCGAGCGCGAGCGGGCGAGCGAGGACGCGAGTCGTATCCGCCGCGAGACGGCCGAGGAGACGGAGGCCGCCAAGGCGCTGGCCGAGCGTACGGTCGCGGAGGCGATCGCCGAGTCCGAGCGGCTGCGCGCGGATGCGGGCGAGTACGCCCAGCGGGTGCGCACCGAGGCCTCCGACGCGCTCGCCGAGGCCGACCAGGCGGCGGCCCGTACCCGGGCGGACGCCCGCGAGGACGCCAACCGCATCCGCTCCGACGCGGCCACCCAGGCCGACACCCTCATCACCGAGGCCCGGAGCGAGGCTGAGCGGCTCCAGAACGAGACGATCGCGGAGGCCGACCGGGTGCGCACGGAGGCGCTCGCCGAGGCCGAGCGGCTCCAGTCGGAGACGGCCGCGGAGGCGGAGCGGATCCGTACGGAGGCGTCGGAGACGCTCGCCGAGGCCGGCGAGGCGGCGGCCCGCGCCCGCGCGGAGGCCCGCGAGGACGCCAACCGCATCCGCTCCGACGCGGCCACCCAGGCCGACACCCTCATCACCGAGGCCCGCAACGAGGCCGAGCGGCTCCAGAACGAGACGGCCGCCGAGGCCGAGCGGGTCCGTGCGGAGGCGGTGGCGAACGCCGAGCAGCTGGTCAGAGAGGCCACCGACGAGGCGGAGCGGCTGCGCGCCGAGGCCGCCGAGACGGTCGGCTCGGCCCAGCAGCACGCCGAGCGGATGCGGGCCGAGTCCGAGCAGCTCCGGGCGGACGCGGAGGCGGCGGCCGAACGGCTCGTCAGCTCCGCGCGCGAGGAGGCCGAGCGGACCCTGGACGAGGCTCGCAAGGAGGCCAACAAGCGGCGTTCGGAGGCGGCCGAGCAGGTCGACACGCTCATCACGGAGACCACGGCCGAGGTCGACAAGCTGCTCACCGAGGCGCAGGAGCAGGCGCTGAAGACGACGGCGGACGCGGAGGCGCAGGCCGACACGATGGTGGGCGCGGCCCGCAGCGAGGCCGAGCGGATCGTCTCCGAGGCGACCGTCGAGGGCAACTCCCGGGTGGAGAAGGCCCGGACGGACGCGGACGAGCTGCTGGTGGGCGCCCGCCGGGACGCGACCGCGATAAGGGAGCGCGCGGAGGAGCTGCGCGACCGCATCACGACCGAGATCGAGGAACTGCACGAGCGGGCCCGCCGCGAGGTGGCCGAGACGATGAAGTCCACCGGCGACCGCTGCGACGCGCTCATCAAGGCCGCCGAGGAGCAGCTGGCCAAGGCCGAGGCCAAGGCCAAGGAGCTGGTGTCGGACGCCAACTCCGAGGCGGGCAAGGTGCGTATCGCCGCCGTCAAGAAGGCGGAGGGGCTCCTGAAGGAGGCCGAGCAGAAGAAGGCCAGCCTGGTCAAGGAGGCCGAGGAGCTGAAGGCCGAGGCGATCCGGGAGGCCCGGCGCACGGTCGAGGAGGGCAAGCGCGAGCTGGAGATCCTGGTGCGCCGGCGCGAGGACATCAACGCCGAGATCTCCCGTGTCCAGGACGTGCTGGAGGCATTGGAGTCCTTCGAGGCCCCCTCGGCCGGCAAGGACGGCGGAGTCAAGGCGGGTGCGACGGTCGGCGCCCCTCGTTCGGGTGGCAAGCCGTCAGACGGGTAACGGGAGCGCGGCGTTCCGGTAACGTCTGGGGGCTTTGCCCGAGTCCTTGGCCAGCCGTCCGGCCGTCAGCCACCCAAAAGGGGTCTCATTCTCCAGATCAAACACGTATCCGCGTGATGACACACCGCTTCGGCCCCTAGGATTCCACCTATCACCTCACCGGTCTCATTCGACAGGAACCCCATGAGCGACACTTCCCCCTACGGCTTCGAGCTTGTGCGGCGTGGGTACGACCGCGCTCAGGTGGACGAACGTATCTCCAAGCTCGTCTCCGACCGTGACAGCGCTCTCGCCCGGATCACCGCCCTGGAGAAGCGCATCGAGGAGCTCCACCTCGAAACGCAGAACGCCCAGGCCCAGGTCACCGACGCCGAGCCGTCGTACGCGGGTCTCGGCGCGCGGGTCGAGAAGATCCTGCGCCTGGCCGAGGAAGAGGCCAAGGAGCTGCGTGAGGAGGCCCGGCGGGCGGCCGAACAGCACCGCGACCTCGCCGAGTCGGCGGCCCAGCAGGTCCGCAACGACGCCGAGTCCTACGCCGCCGAGCGCAAGGCCAAGGCCGAGGACGAGGGCGTCCGGATCGTCGAGAAGGCCAAGGCCGACGCCTCCCAGCTGCGTGCCGAGGCGCAGAAGGACGCGCAGTCCAAGCGCGAGGAGGCGGACGCCCTCTTCGAGGAGACCCGCGCCAAGGCCGCGCAGGCCGCCGCCGACTTCGAGACGAACCTGGCCAAGCGCCGCGAGCAGTCCGAGCGCGACCTGGCCTCGCGTCAGCAGAAGGCCGAGAAGCGGCTGGCGGAGATCGAGCACCGCGCCGAGCAGCTGCGCCTGGAGGCGGAGAAGCTGCGCACCGACGCCGAGCGCCGCGCCCGCCAGACGGTGGAGACGGCCCAGCGCCAGGCCGAGGACATCGTGGCCGACGCCAACGCCAAGGCCGACCGCATCCGCTCGGAATCCGAGCGCGAGCTCGCCGCGCTGACCAACCGCCGCGACAGCATCAACGCCCAGCTGACGAACGTGCGCGAGATGCTGGCGACGCTGACCGGCGCGGCGGTCGCTGCCGCGGGGACCACGACCGACGACGAGCCCATCTCTCGTGGGGTGCCGGCGCAGCAGACCCGGTGACACCTGTGCTCGACGGTCGCTGAAGAGACCGAAGCCCTCTTCCACTCCGGTGGCAGGGGGCTTCGGCTCGTCTTAGCGTGGCCGCATGATCGAGCTGGCGGGCCTGACCAAGCGGTACGGCGAGAAGCTGGCCGTCGACGGGCTCACCTTCGCCGTCCGGCCGGGCATCGTGACCGGGTTCCTCGGGCCCAACGGGGCCGGGAAGTCCACCACGATGCGGATGATCCTCGGGCTGGACCACCCCACCGCCGGCGATGTCCGGATCGACGGCAAGCACTACGACCAGCTGGCGGACCCGCTGACGTACATCGGGGCGCTGCTGGACGCGAAGGCCGTGCACGGCGGCCGGAGCGCCTACAACCATCTCCTCTGTCTCGCGCAGAGCAACGGGATCCCGAAGCACCGGGTGGGTGAGGTGCTGGAGACCGTGGGGCTCACGGCCGTGGCGAGGAAGAAGGCCAAGGGATTCTCGTACGGCATGGGGCAGCGGCTCGGTATCGCCGCGGCGCTGCTCGGCGACCCGCGGATCCTGATGTTCGACGAGCCGGTCAACGGGCTCGACCCCGAGGGCATCCACTGGATCCGGAACCTGATGAAGTCGCTGGCCGCACAGGGCCGGACCGTGTTCGTTTCGAGCCATCTGATGAGCGAGATGGCGCTGACCGCCGATCACCTCGTGGTCATCGGGCAGGGACGGCTGCTCGCGGACACCTCCATGGCCGAGTTCATCCGGCAGAACTCACGGTCGTACGTGCGGATCCGCTCGCCCCAGCGGGAAGAGCTGCTGGACATCCTGCACGAGGCCGGGATCACCGTCGTCGAGGCGGGCGGAGGCGCGCTGGAGGTGGACGGCGGCAAGGCGGAGCAGATCGGCGAGCTGGCGGCGCGGCACGGGATCGTGCTGCACGAGCTGAGCATCCAGCAGGCCTCGCTGGAGGAGGCGTTCATGCGGCTCACGGCGGAGACGGTGGAGTACCACGCGCAGGCCGGCCCGGGCCCCGCCCCGCAGGACTGGGGCGCCGACTGGAAGGGGGTGTGAGCCATGACGGCCGTACGGGTGATCCAGTCGGAGTGGACGAAGATCCGGTCGGTGGCGTCGACGGTGTGGACACTGTCGCTGGCGGTGGTGGTCACGATCGCGCTCGGGATGCTCATCTCCGCGCTGTCGAGGAGCCAGTTCGACCGGATGCCGGTCCAGGACCGGCTCTCCTTCGACCCCACCCGCGTCAGCTTCGCGGGCATGACGCTGGGCCAGCTCGCCGTGATCGTGTTCGGGGTGCTGGTCGTGTCGAACGAGTACAGCACCGGCATGATCCGGGTCTCGCTGGCCGCCGTGCCGCGCCGGGGCACCTTCCTGTTCAGCAAGGTCGCGGTGGCCGCCGCGCTCGCGCTGGTCGTGGGCATGGCGACGAGCTTCGCCGCGTTCTTCCTCGGGCAGGCGATGCTCGGGCCGTACCGGGCGCACCTCGGGGACCCCGGGGTACTGCGCGCGGTGGTCGGCGGCGGGCTGTACATGACGCTGATCGCGGTGTTCTCCATGGGGGTCGCCGCGATGCTGCGCTCGCCGATGCTCTCGCTCGGCATCCTGATGCCGTTCTTCTTCCTGATCTCCACCATCCTCGGCAACGTCGACGCGACGAAGAAGATCGGCCGGTTCCTGCCGGACCAGGCGGGCAGCCGGATCATGGAGGTGGTGCCGAGGATCGGCGACGACCGGCCGTACGGGCCGTGGGGCGGGCTCGGGATCATGGTGCTGTGGGTGATCGCCGCGCTGGCCGGCGGGTATGTGCTGCTGAAGCGCCGGGACGCCCAATAGGACGCTCAGTAGACGGATTCCCTACGCTGCGTAACGCCTGGGCTTTACTTTCTTTTGGGCGGAACCGTCAGCCACTCGATATCCTCCTAACCCTTACGGGGGCGTGGGTGCCCTGCTGTCCTGAACCTTTTGATGGGTGCGGAGCATGATCGAGGCTGTAGGCCTGACGAAGCACTACGGCGACAAGACCGCCGTGCACAACCTTTCCTTCCAGGTGCGGCCCGGAGCCGTGACCGGCTTCCTCGGGCCGAACGGCTCGGGCAAGTCGACGACGATGCGGATGATCCTCGGGCTGGACAACCCGTCGTCCGGCACGGTGACCATCGGCGGCTACCCCTACCGCAAACTGCCCAACGCGGCCCGTCAGGTCGGCGCGTTGCTGGACGCCAAGGCCGTGCACGGCGGGCGGTCCGCGCGCAACCACCTGCTGAGCCTCGCGCAGCTGTCGGGCATCCCGGCCCGGCGCGTGGACGAGGTGCTCGGGGTCGTCGGTCTCCAGGGCGTGGCCAAGAAGCGCTCCAAGGGCTTCTCGCTCGGCATGGGCCAGCGCCTCGGTATCGCGGCCGCGCTGCTCGGCGACCCGCAGGTGCTCCTCTTCGACGAGCCGGTCAACGGCCTCGACCCCGAGGGCATCCTCTGGGTCCGCAACCTGATGAAGGCGCTCGCGGCGGAGGGCCGTACGGTCTTCGTCTCCTCGCACCTCATGAGCGAGATGGCGCTGACCGCCGACCACCTCATCGTGATCGGGCGCGGTCAGCTGCTCGCCGACATGAGCGTGAAGGACTTCATCTCGGCCAACTCCGCCGACTTCGCGCGCGTCCGCACCCCCGACACCGAGCCGCAGCTCCGCGAGAAGCTCACCTCGGCCCTGACCGAGGCGGGCGGCCACGTCCTGCCGGAACAGGACGGCGCGCTCCGGGTGACGGGCCTCCCGCTCCCCCGCATCAGCGACCTGGCGCACGAGGCGGACGTACGCCTCTGGGAGCTGTCGCCGCACCAGGCCTCGCTGGAGGAGGCGTACATGCGGATGACGCAGGCCGCCGTGGACTACCGCTCCACGGTCGACCAGAAGGCGGGCCTCCAGCAGCCGCTGCCGCCGGGCGCCCAGCCCCCCATGCCGGTCCCCGGCCAGGGCCAGCCCGGCTGGTACGCCCCACCGCCGCCCCAGCCCACCGTCTCCGGCCCGTACGGCGTCGGCCAGGCGCCGGGGGCGGGCCAGGTGGCGGGTGCGGGTCAGGCGCCGGGCGCGGGTCCTGCGGCTCCCGCCGGCCCGTACGGCGCCGGCCAGCCGGGACCGTACGGCGCCCCGGGAACCCCGGCCGCCAACCCGTACGCCCAGGCGGCCCCGCAGGCTGCTCCGCAGGGCCAGCCGCCGGTCGCCGCCCCGCAGCCTCCGCAAGCCCAGCCGCCGGTCGCCGCCCCTCAACCTCCGCAGAGCCAGGTACCGGGCGCGGCCCCAGCAGCCCCCGCCGCTCCCCCGGCACCGGCACCGGCGCCGGCCCCCGCCGCCGGAACCCCCGCTCCCGCACCCGCACCCGCCGACCTGACCAAGCCCGAGGACGCCCGATGAGCACGCACCAGCCCCCGATGCCGCAGGCCCCCGCCGCCGCGCCCGCATGGCAGGCGGCGCCCGGCGGGTCGTACCCCGGATACACCTCGCCGATCCCCGTCGTGCGCACCCACCTCGGGCACGCGCTCGCCTCGGAGTGGACGAAGATCAAGTCGGTGCGGTCGACGATGTGGACGCTCGGCGTGTTCGTGCTGCTCGTCGTCGGCATCGGCCTGCTGACCGGCGCCTTGGTCAAGGCCCACGCCGACAGCTCCAACATGGACGGCCAGAACCCGCTCACCTTCGGCTTCTTCGGCCTGCTGCTCGGCAGCATGTGCATCATCACGCTCGGCGTGCTGACCACGGCCTCGGAGTACGGCACCGGCATGATCCGTACGACGATGACCGCGTGCCCGAGCCGGACCCGGATCCTCGCAGCCAAGTCGATCGTGTTCTTCACCGTGGCCTTCGTCGTCACGCTGGTCGCGTCCGCCTTCGTCGGCATGATCCACGCGTCCATGCTGAGCGGCACCGGCGCCCGCACGCCCTCTGGGAGTGACTGGCTGAAGGACACCGTCGGCGTCAGCCTCTACATCGCGTTGCTCGGGCTGCTCTCGCTGCTCGTCGGCTCGATGATCCGGCACTCCGCCGGCGGCATCACGATCATGATCGGCGCGGTGCTCGCGCCGCTGGTCATCGCGCTGTTCATGGCCACGTCCTCGCTGCACTCGGTGCAGGAGTTCCTGTTCAAGTACTCCATCCCGAGCCAGCTGGGCGTCTTCTACGACAACACCCTGAGCGGCTCCGGCCCGACCGGCTGGGACCCGCTGTGGATCATGCTGGCCCTGACGGCGGCCGCGTACGCCGGCGCCTTCGCGCTGCTGCAGAAGCGGGACGTGTGAGCCTGACAAGTCCGACCGCTTGACCGACCGAGGGCCTCCCGGGCGTATGACGCCGACGGGGGGCCTTCGTGTTTCACCGTCGGACCCACTCCTGCACACAGGAGGCGCACAGAAAATCCATAACCTTCTGTACGAGCCCACCCGTGTATGCGTAAGGTAAAGCCGCGCATGACCGGATCATGACCAATCCGCGTCCGAGCGCGCACGCACATCACTCAGCGACCGGGGGAACACCGTCGCTCACGGGGAGGGGTTGCTTCACCATGCCGTCGTACCGGCCGTCCGTACGCGCCATCCAGTAAGAGCGCTCTCTGCTCCCAGACCGTCGGCCTCCGCCCGGCGCACCCCCTGAGGAAGAAAGGGACGCTCTTTTGCGCTCCAAGCCTTGGTTCCGCCTGCGCGGATCACGAAGACCAGGGAAGTTCACCTCCGCCATAACCTCCGTGGCCGCGCTGGCCGTTGTGGCGGGGCTCGCGGTGCGCCCGGGGTCGACCCCGCCCCACGCCAAGCCGGTGGACGATTCCTACCCCTGGTATCAGGACACGGCTGCCGAGCAGTTGCGGCAGGACCAGTGCCTGATGGCCGACGTACTGCGACTGGGCGGGCCGTCGATGGCCGCGACCGCGCAGGACGGCCTCAACCAGCCCGCCGACAAACTCCATGTCCTGGCCAACCGGGACCACTGGGAGAAGACTCCGCTGGCCGTCGCGTACCAGAAGGACCGGGACGCGGCGAGCAAGCAGATGGACGATCTGGCTGCTCAGCGGGAGGGATGGAAGAAGCCTCTCGACGGCCTGGTGACCCCTGGCGGGTTCACGGACGCCGCGTTCCACTGGCCGCCCGACGGTGAGCAGAGCTTCTACAACCAGACCGGTCTGAGCAAGTGGGTCGCCGACCGGTTCTGGATGAACGACTACGACTTCTACCAGGACGACACTCCCAAGTCCGACGACGCGACCCTGAAGGCCGTCGACACCATCGGCAACCCGCTCTACGGCAAGGACCCGGACCCGACCGGAACAACCCAGCAGGAGTGGAACCGGGCGCTGGCCGAGCACAACGCGTTCCAGTGGATGCACGGCGGCCCGGCCACGAACGCGGGCGCGGACGACGCGCGGATCTTCCTGTCCTCCGGTGGTTTCCCGCGTACCGCTCCGCAGCCGGGCACGCCGGAGTACCGCATCGCGGTGGAGGACGTGAAGTCCCGCTTCGCCGCGTGCGGTTGGCGTGACCCGCTGGACCCCGACAGCGTACTCGGGGACGTCACCTCCACCGCGGCCGGCGAGTGGCAGCAGGAGGTCTCCTCCCAGGCCACCCAGCGCAACCAGATCCTGGACGCGAACAAGACCGCCGTCGACGCCCTGGCCAAGGGCGCGAAGGCGCTCAGCGACATGCTGGGGCACTCCTGGGTCGCCGACCACCTCACCCGCTGGCAGGACTACTGGTCCCCGGGCGGCATCGGCTGGATCGGTGACTCCTCGCTGGTGATGAGGGTCGAGGCGGCCAAGGGCAAGTGCCTGGACGTCCAGGGCAGCGGGACGGCCAACGGCACCCCGGTGCAGATCTACACCTGCAACAACAGCGCCGCCCAGGAGTGGAAGCTGTGGGGCTCCTACGACGGCGGCTACTCCCTCTACAACACCAACGCGCGCAAGTGCCTGGACGTCGCGGGCGGCAACAACGCCAACGGCACGAAGATCCAGCTCTGGACGTGCAACGGCAGCGCGCCGCAGCAGTGGCAGTTCGACGTCCGCGCCGCCGGTGAGCTGCGCAACGCCGCCACGAACAAGTGCCTGGACCTGCACACGTTCACCAACGGCAACGACACCCAGCTGTACACGTGCAACGGCACCGACGCGCAGAAGATCCGTATCGTCCCGCAGGGACATGACGGTGACGGCAAGCTGGACTACCCGGACAAGGCCCAATTCACGAAGGCCACTGCCGGTGTCTCAGCCGCGCAGGCGGGCGCGAAGAAGCAGCTCGCCGTGCTCCAGGGCCAGTTGGCGGCGGCGCAGAAGGCCGGGACCAGCTCCGACACCGCGCTTCAGGCCGCGTACGGCATCGCGGACGCGGCTGGTGCGCCGCGGGGTCGTGGCCTGCTGGTGGGCCAGCAGAAGGCGCAGGTGACCCGGGGTGCGGTGGCCGCGCTGACGGCGCTGGAGAAGGCCGGTGAGACGGCCGAGGCCGCGACCCGCGCCTCTGCCGGTGACAGCGCCACCATCGCGCAGCGGGCGCTGGCCCAGGCGGCGCAGGCGAAGGCGGAGTTCCGCAAGGAGGCCGCGAAGGCCGCCGAGGAGCAGGCCAAGGCCGCGGCGGATGCGGCGAAGGTCCATCGTGACAACGCCAAGGCGGACAAGGAGACCGCGGAGTCCAAGCTCGCCGTCGCTCTGAAGGCCGAGGGCGATGCGAAGGCGGCCGCCGCCGACGCCCACGCCAAGCGGCTCGACGCCGAGGCCCAGGAGAAGACCGCCAAGGCCGAGAAGGAGACGGCGGCGGCCAAGCAGGCCGAGGCCGCGGCCGACAAGACCGCCGCCCAGGACCAGGCGGCCAAGGCCAAGGACGCCAAGGACAAGGCCGACGCCGCCGAGAAGACCGCCGAGAGCAAACGCGACGACGCCAACACCGCCCGCGACAAGGCCAAGGCCAAACGCGACGACGCCTGGGACGCCGAGCAGAAGGCCGACGCCGCCCGCGCCAAGGCCGACGCCAAGGACGCCTACGCCGACAAGGTCGACTCCGGGGACGCCGCGACCGCCGCCCGCAACGCCGCCAACGACGCGGACAAGGCCGCCGACGACGCCGAGACCGCGGCGAAGAACGCCCGCGCCGACGCCGACGCCGCCACCCAGGCCGCAGCCGACGCCGACGCAGCCGCCACCCGTGCCGAAGCAGCCGCCAAACGCGCCCGCTCCGACGCCGACGCAGCCCAGGCGGACAAGCTGAAGGCGGACGCGGCGGTCAAGACCGCCACCAGCGCCGCAGCCGACGCCATCAAGGCCTCCCAGGACGCCGCCACCGAAGCCAAGACGGCCGTCAAACTCGCCGACGAGGCCGAAGCGCACGCCAAGGACGCCAAGTCCCAGGCCGACGCGGCCAACACCGAGGCCGGCAAGGCACTCGCAGCCTCGGCGAAGGCGGCGGGCTACGCGCACGTCACCGCCCAGGCCGCCGTGGACGCGGGCAAGGCAGCTGAGCAGGTCGCCAATCCGGCCAACGACGCGATCCAGCTCGGCTCCGCGTACGCCGACACCGACTCCGCCGCAGGCCTGGTCGTCCTGACCGGACAGGCCTCCAAGTCCATCGCCGACCAGCAGCAGGCCGTCGCCGACGCCCACGCCAAGAACGCCCAAGCGGAAGCGGACGCGGCCAAGAACCTCGCCGACCAGGCCAAGGGCGACGCCAAGGAGGCCTACCAGCACGCCGCCAACGCCGCCCAGTACGCCGCCGACGCCCGCACCTACTCCAAGGAGGCACTCGGCTACGCCGCCGACGCCGCCAAGGCCGCAGCAGCCGCATCGGCATCCCTGGCCCGCACCATCGACTACGACAAACAAGCCGCCGACGACGCAGCAGCCGCCGACACCGCCGCCGGCAACGCCGAGGGCTACGCCAAGGACGCCCGCGCCTCAGCCGACGCCGCCGCACTCGACGCCGCCGCCGCCCGCAGCGCAGCCGCCCAGGCCGAACAGGACGCCAAGGACGCCCGCGCCGCCGCCGACCGCGCCGACGCGGCGGCAACCGAGGCCGAACAAGCCGCCAAGGACGCCGCCAAGTACGCCAAGGAAGCCCAAGACGCGGCCGACCGCACCGAACAGGAGGCTGCCAACAAGCAGGTCTCCACGGGTGCCGGTACTGGCACCGGCGGCGTCTTCTACGTCATCGACGAAGTGAAGTCGGAGATTCTCTCCGGGAAGCAGACCAAGAACTGCGCGCTCACTCTCCAAGGCTGCGACGTTGCATACAAGGTCAACGCCAAGCTGGTCGTCGACTTCTACCTGTGCGCCGACGACACCGCCCTCGCCACCGCTGCCGGCTGCCCGAAAGCGGCGTGGCAGTGGCTCGACCGCAAAACGGTGACGGCCGAGGACGTCGACTGGGAGCACCACTTCACCGCTGGTCAAATCACCCGCCTGGGCTGGCAGAACCTCTTCGGTGACACCCTCGGCAGCGTCCTGTACGACGTGATCCTCGGCGACGCCATCAAGTGCTTCCACGGGTCGGCGACGGCGTGCGCCTGGACCGCTGCCATGTTCGTCCCACTTGAGAAGCCTCTGGCCGCGCTCGCCGACGCTGTCAAGGCAGTGGACGCCTCCATGCGTACCGGCATCGGAGTCGCCGACGCACTGAAGGCGCTGCGCACGCTGGACGTCGACGCAGGGGCGCTGGCAGGTATCGAGCGCTCGGCGAACCTCTCCGAGGAGTTGCGGACCGCCTGCCGGACCAACAGCTTCCCCGGCACCACCGAGGTGCTCATGGCGGACGGCTCACACCGGCCCATCAGCCAGGTGGGTGTGGGGGACCGAGTCGAGGCCATGGATCCGGCCACCGGCCAGTTGCAGCCCCGGCAGGTCACCGACACCTTCAAGCACGACACCAAGCGGCTGGTGGACATCACCGTTGCTGACGGGGGGAGGCTGGCCAGCACCACCGGCCACAGGTTCTACGTGGTGGACCGAGGGTGGACGCTGGTTTCCGATCTGCACGTCGGCGACCGCCTGCGCACCCCGGACGGCTCCGTCCACGCGGTGACCGCCCTCCTCGACCGCTCGGGCCTGACTCCGCGCAGGGTCTACGACCTCACGGTCGACGACCTGCACACGTTCTTCGTGCTGGCGGGTGCCACTCCGGTCCTAGTCCACAACTGCAAGGTGGCGTTGGGGTGGCAGAGGGGTGGGAAACTCGACGAGTGGGCCGCACTGCCCGAGAACAAGTTCACCACCTTCTCCAACGTGTCCCCGAGGGACTTCGCCCGTATTGCGGAAATGGCCATCGCAGACCCGAGCGTGACGCTGCACATCAACATGACGGGACTGGCCAACGAGGGAACCTTCATAGAAGCTGCCCAGCGTGGCCTGACGGCCGGTGAGGCCGGACGTGCCACGGACTACGAGATGTCCATGATCGCGAGGGCCCTCGCCAATGGTCAACGCACGTGGGAATCGGTCAAGTTCTATTCCCCGTCGGGTCCAGATGGAGCCATGGTGCTGGATGCCCCGACATCTATGCCGGATCTATCGGTGTTGAAGGGAGACCTTAGCCCTGTGAGGGGTTCGGTCATCGGTTACTGTCACTGCTGAGGAGTCGACCGTGGATACCCACCGGAAAGACCTGTACCCGGACGTGACCGCTGCGGGCGGCCTTGTAGCGGCGATGAAAAAGGCCGCGAACCTGGGAATGGGTGAAATCTGGCCAGTTCCCTCGCCTACCGACGAAATTATCGGTATCGAGACGGCAAGGGGCACCGTGTCAGTCGTTCCCGCGACCGAGGAGCGACTGTTCCGGGTGCGTGTTCATATTCCCGGGATCCTCTGGGACGTTCCCGGGTTCAATTGGGAGATCGGCTCGACGGACGACTTCGGGTTGCTCGTGGAGGCGGTCGTCGCATGGCGGGAAGGCGTACCGCTCGACGAGTTGGCAGCGAGATTCACGTTCCTGGAGCTCGATGAGTTCGCCAGGGCGATCGAGAGGGGAGAGCCCACTTCTTTGCAGTGGGCCGACCTTCTGTCGACCGAATTTCACCGGAGGCAATGGAACCTTCTGCGTCGCCTCCAGGCAGACGAGGTACTACGGCATATGTTCCCGACGATCTCGCACGGTGCCGTCCGCCTGTGTGTGGATCTGTTCGACGGAGCGAGCCGTCAGGTCCTGGTGTACGAGCCGGACGCAGAGCGTTATGAGGTCATCCGCCCCGGGGTACCCGGGGCGGACTGGGTCGAAGTGCCGACCGGTGATCTGATCACCTACCTGCGAGCTGCCCTGGGCCAGGAATGATCTCGGCAGATCGATGAGGTCGAAACCCCGGCAGGTAGTACCTGGCGGGGTTTCTTCATGCTATTTACGCGTATCCCGCCGCCGGTACGCCCGCTGCGGGACGCGGAGTTGAGCCGGGCGGTCGTGGCGGAGAGCGAGGATCACGCCGCCGGCCTGGAGGCCGCAGCTCCGGGCCTGGACGTCGGCCTGGAGCAGATCGTCGTCCAGGCCCACGCCGATCTCGGCTTCCGTCCTTTCCTGCAGGCGCTGAAGGCGTCCCGCATGGAGATCGGGAAGGAACGCTACGACCGGTTCCTCGGCCTGGCCGAGCGGCTGGGATATCCGCTCGCGGTCGTACGGAGCAGGCCGTCACCTGGGCAGACCCCGACCTGGGGTTCCGCCTGTTCCTGCGGGCTCTGACGGAACTGGCCCTGCCCCTCACCGAGGAGCAGTACGCCCAGTGCGAGGCCATCGCTCAGCGGTTCGGATACGGCGAGTTCCACCTCCTCCAGGCCGAGCAACTGATCCGGCGGAGCTGAACGGCTGGATCATGGAGTTCCCGTATGCCAAGTCGCCGACGGGACTCGTCCGGTTCGAACACGGCTACGTCAAGGGTGGGAGCGAATGTGGCATGACTGACGGGAACCCTGAACACCTCTTCATCCGCGCGGGAGCCGGCCGGTCCCTGACCGAGTGGGCACAGTCCTTCGCCGACGGCGGCTTCGCGTCCCGGCCGGCGTTGCGCAAGCACGTCAAGCGGGGACTGGAGATCGCCCGGAGGGCGGCGAGGTTTCTCGGCCCCCGTTGGGTGGTGCGCTACTGGGACGAACAGCACCAGGACGAGAAGTTCGTTTGCTGGGGTTGCGACCGGTTCCACTGGACGGCCGACACTCACGCCAACCCGCCGCACCCGCTCGACATCACCGTGGAGGGTGAAGCGGGGATGGACCCCTTGCGTGCCGAGGCGTCCGGGTACTTCGCCCCCGACGACCCCGCCGCCGGCCTGCATCTCCCCGACGACCTCGTCACCGCCTTCAAGGCATGGGTACGGCAGATCGACAAGACGTTGGAACTGGACCTTCCATACCAGGAGGAGGACAGGCACGACGACGAATGGCAGCGCCTCTTCCGCGAGGGGAGGGACCTTTCGGAACAGCTCGCCCGCGAGCTGGGCCCGGCCCGTACCGTCACCTACAAGGGACTGGCCAACGGCGGGCCGGCCACACTCACGTCGGAGACCTGGCAGGGCGACCGGCAGGTGAAGCCTCGCTGACGGCCGCGGTCAAGATCCTGATCCGCCGTCGCTCGTGCGGGACTGTCTCGACGACCGACCGGACCGACAGACAAGGGCTGGCCTAGAACCTCGGCCCGTTCCTGGACCGCTGCGCCCTCGTGGTGCGGCGGTCCTTCGCGTTCCAGCAGGCCTTGTGCCAGTGGCGGCGGTCGTCGACGCCCGCATGTTCCGGCCAGGCCACCACGTGCGGGACGCCGGAGGGGATCAGCTGGTCGCAGCCGGGGCAGCGGTAGGTCTTGCCCTGCGCGCTCGCCCCGGCGACATGGCGCACGCTCCAGTCCTCGCCCTGCCAGCTCTCGGACGACTGCCAGCCGCCGTACCGGCCGGCGCTGTCGTCCTCGGCGCTCCGGCCCGACGATCCGGCTGCCTTCGGTCGGTTGCGACGCGGGGACACGGGACACCTCTCGGGGCTATACAGGAAACACGGGCTTCGTCCAGCGTACGCGCCGCAAGGCGGGGTACGCGAAGGGCACAAACTCGCCCAAGTCCCCCTCCGGGGCCCTTCATTCTGAAGACAATCCGCAAATCTCTCCGCCAGGCCGTGTCCTGGGCACGTGTCAGACGGTTATGCCGAGTGGGGGAGCTCCGAGCCGGAGCCAAGGAAGCAGGAAATGCGATGTACGTAGGAAGCTTTGTGCTGGGCGCCCAGTTCCCGGGCCAGGGTCCGGGAGAAGCCCTGCACCGGGCGGTCCGCTCCGCGGAGGTCGCCGAGGAGGCCGGGCTGGACGCGGTCTGGCTGGCCGAGCACCACTTCGTGCCGTACGGCACGTGCCCGTCCGCGGTCACGCTGGCCGCGTATCTGCTCGGCCGTACCCAACGTGTCCGCGTCGGTACGGCAGTCAGCGTACTGCCCACCGCGCACCCGGTGGCCCTCGGCGAGCAGGCCGCGCTGCTGCATCTGACGAGCGGCGGCCGGTTCACGCTGGGCGTGGGCCGCGGTGGGCCCTGGGTGGATCTGGAGGTGTTCGGCGCGGGACTCCAGGCGTACGAACACGGTTTCCCGGAGTCACTCGATCTGCTGCTGCGCTGGCTCCGGGAGCCCCGCGTGGGGGCCGACGGGGAGCGGTTCCGGTTTCGCGAGGTGCCGGTCGTACCCCGCCCCGCGGACGGTCTGACGGAGACGCCCGGGCCCGAGGTCGTCGTCGCCTGCACCTCCCCGGCGAGCGTACGGCTGGCCGCCGAGCGCGGGCTGCCGATGCTGCTCGGCATGCACGTCGGGGACGAGGAGAAGGCCGAGATGGTCGCCATGTGGCGGCGCTACGCCCTCGCGGCGGGCCGGCCGGGCGAGGAGATCGTGGACGCCGCCCATGTCTCGGCCGGGGTGTGCCAGCTCGCGGACCGGCGCACGGACGCGGTGGAGACCCTGCTGAAGGCGATGCCGGGCTGGCTGAAGCAGGGCCTGGAAGCGCATGTGACGGTCGACGGCCGGGTGCGCGCGATGCGCGATCCGCACGCCTACACCGAGCTGCTCTGCGGGCTGCACCCGGTGGGCACGCCGCGGCTGGCCGCCGACCGGCTCGCGGCCACCTCCGAGCGCACCGGAATCTCCCGTTTCGCCCTCCTCGTGGAAGGCTCGGGCGATCTCGCCGCGACCGAGGAGAACCTCCGGCGGCTGGGCGCCGAGGTGCTGCCTCAGCTGCGCTGACCCGGCCGGCCCGCGCGCAAGCCACCTGGGGGGCTTGCCGCCCCAGCACTGAATGCACCTCCCGCGAGTGGAGCGGCAAGCAAGCGCCTCACTTGCTCCCGTAGGGTCAGCAGTCCCGAAGCTCCGGCGACTGGTTCAGCAACTGGCTGCGCACCGACGTGAAGCGGGCCAGCGTCTCGTCCGCGGCCGGGTCCAGCGGGAACACCGCGACCCGGTGGCAGTTCTGGAAGGCGAGACGCACACCGAAGTGCCGCTGCAGCGCGCCGCGAATGGCGTCACTCGCGAGCGCACGCAACAGCTGACCGCGTGCCTGCTCGTCCGGCGGGGGCGTCAGGTTGTCGGCGAACGGACCGCCGTCGACCTTCAGCCGCGCCACCAGGGAGCTGATCATCTCCCATGCGTAAGGCAGGGAGGTCCGGACGCAGTCGACGAATTCAGCTTCGTCGACCTCGCCTCGCTCGGCCTGTTCGAGTAGGGCCGGTGAGACGTCGAGCGACATGGGTTCTCCTCTCGCACCCCCGCGGGGAGCAGGGGTTGCCGGACAGGTAAGGGAGTTCGCGATGTCGAACACGCTCAGTACATACGCCGCGACCTCACGTTCCCTACGGTAGGCAACCGTCGGTGACCACACCAGCAGAATGCGTATATGGAACGGTCCGCTCTGAAACACAATCGGCCATGGATCGACCAGGGATGAACAAGAGTTTCCAGGGACAATTGGGGCGATACACAGGGAGCAGGACGGGCGCATCGCATGCACCGGCGCGCGTCGAGTAGCGTTGCCGACCATGCGTCTCGTCATTGCCCGATGCTCGGTCGACTACGCCGGCCGGCTCACCGCCCACCTGCCCTCGGCACCCCGCCTGATCCTGGTCAAGGCGGACGGCAGCGTCTCCATCCACGCGGACGACCGGGCCTACAAGCCCCTCAACTGGATGTCGCCGCCCTGCACACTGAAGGAAGGCAGCGACGAGGACGAGGGCGTCTGGACGGTCGTCAACAAAGCGGGCGAGAAACTGATCATCACGATGGAGGAGATCCTCCACGACTCCTCGCACGAACTCGGCGTGGATCCGGGTCTGATCAAGGACGGCGTGGAAGCACACTTGCAGGAGCTGCTCGCCGACCGCATCGAGACGCTCGGCGAGGGCTACACGCTGATCCGCCGCGAGTACATGACGGCCATCGGCCCGGTGGACATCCTGTGCCGGGACGCGGACGGCCAGACGGTGGCGGTGGAGATCAAGCGCCGGGGCGAGATCGACGGCGTGGAGCAACTCACCCGCTACCTCGACCTGTTGAACCGCGACCCCCACCTCGCCCCGGTCCGTGGCGTCTTCGCCGCCCAGGAGATCAAGCCCCAGGCCCGCGTCCTCGCCACCGACCGCGGCATCGACTGCCAGATCCTGGACTACAACGCGCTGCGGGGCATCGAGGACGACAAGCTCCGCCTCTTCTAGCGGGTCGTGTCCTCCGCCGCCCCCTTCGTTCGGACGAAGGCGGGCGGCGGAGGAGCGTCAGGCCACTGTGGGAGAGGACTGCGGCGCGCTCTGGGAAGCCGGTGCGCTGCTCGTCGCGGTGCCGGCCGTCGTGCCCGTGGAGCCCCCCGTGCCGGTGCTGCCGGTGGAGCCGCCCGTCGAGGTACCGCCGGTGCCCCCGGTCGTGCCGGTGCCGCCGGTCGAGCTCCCTCCGCCGGTCGTCGTGGAGCCGCCGGTGGAGCCTGTGCCCCCGCCCGTCGAGGTACCCCCGGTGCCCCCGGTCGTGCCGGTGCCGCCGGTCGAGCTCCCTCCGCCGGTCGTCGTGGAGCCGCCGGTGGAGCCTGTGCCCCCGCCCGTCGAGGTACCGCCGGTGCCCCCGGTCGTGCCGGTGCCGCCGGTCGAGCCACCCGTCGAGGTACCGCCGGTGCTCCCGCCCGTACCGCTGCCACCCGTCGAGCCGCCGCTCGAACCGGACGACCCCGAGGGCTTGGTCGGCGAGGGCGACGTCGTGCCGGAGCCGGTCGGGCTGATGCTCTCCGACGGGCGTGCCGGGTCCGTCGACGGGGTCGAGCCGCCCGGCGTGCCGCCCGTGCCCCCGGCCCTCGGCCGGCCGGTCGCCCCGCCCGTCGTGCCGCCGGTGCTCTGGTTCGGGTCCGCGCCCAGGGTGCCGTCGCCCGTGCCCTGGCTGACCGAGGGGTTGACGTCGACCTTGCCGGCGGGGTTCTTGCCGTCGTTCTCGTGGGACGTCATGCCCAGCGTCACCACCGTGCCGAGGACGGCCGCCAGCAGCGCCCCCGAACCGGCCGCCACCATGTTGCGGCGGGCCAGCCGGCGGATGCCGCCGCCCTGCGCCGCGGCGGCCGGGATCCGCTGGGTCACCAGTGCCTCGCCCAGCGGAGCGTACGGCGGCGGGGCCGACTCCTCGTGCCGTATCTCCGGCAGCTCCTCCCCCGCCGTCACTGTGACCCCGGGCAGCTCGCCGGAGCGGTCGGCGACCAGCGCGAGCGCCCGGCGCCCGGCGACGGTGCCCCGCTTGTCGGCGAGCGCCCCGCGCAGCCCGATGGACGCCTCCAGCTCCGCGCGGGCCCGGTCCAGCTGGTCGGTGCACAGCGCCAGGACACCCAACTCGTGGTGGAAATATGCCTGTTCGTGGACCTCGCCGGTCTGCCGGGAGGCCTCCGCGCCGGAGCGCAGCGCACGCTCCCACGCACCCCAGTGGAGTCCCGCGGCGAAGGCGGGCGCGGCCGTACGGGCCAGTCGTACGGCGATGCTCTCCTCGCCGTCAGCCGGAACCGACGTCTGCGGGACCACGGCGGCCAGCGCGGCCAGCACCGCGTCCGCCTCCGCGCTCACCCGCTCGGGGGTCACCGAGGGGTGCCCGGACCACCAGGCGTAGTGCTCGGCCGCGGCGCGCGCCTGGGCCGGGGCGTCGTCGGCGTACCCGGCGGCCTCCAGCTGGGTCTGCACCCCGGTCGCGAGCCGGTAGCGGGAGCCGACCGGCGAGACCAGCCCGCAGCCCGCCAGCTCGCCGAGCGCGGCGTCGGCGTGGGTGTCACCGACCAGCGCCGGCAGATGCGCCTGGTGCGGCACCTCACCGCCGAGGGCGACCGCGAAGCGCAGGGTGGCACGGGCGGAGGCGCTGAGCCGGGAGGCGAGCAGCGGGGCGGGCGCGGCGGCCTCGCCGAGGGACGGCAGGGGGACGTCGTCCTCCGGCACCAGGGGGATCTCCACCGGCGGGGGTACGTCCTCGAAGACGCCGTACTCGTCCACGGCGCCCGCGCCGGCCCGCAGCTCGTCGCGCTGCCGGAGCAGGGCGCCGGCCTGGACGAAGCGCAGGGGCAGGCCCTCGGACTCGAACCACAGGTCGCCCGCCCAGTTGGCCTCCTCCTCGGTGAGGACGCGGCCGACGGTCCGCTCCAGGATCTCCACGCCGCCGGCCCGGTCGAGGCCGCCGAGGAAGACCTCCTCGACGGCGGACTGGGCGGCCGGCGCGGGCACCTCGGGAGTGGCGCCGATCAGGAACGCGCACTCGCGGGCGACGTCGAGGAGTTCGTCCAGGGCGGCGCCGCCGAACTCGATGTCGTCCAGGACGACGACCGCGCCGATCTCGGCGACGAGCGCGTGCAGCTCCTCCCGTGCGGGGCGGTGGCCGGGGGCGTCGTAGACGGCGTGGAAGAGGTCGTGCAGCAGGTCGCCGGCGGTGCGGTGGAAGCCGGAGAGCCGGACCACGCCGTCGGGGGCGAGGTCCTCGCAGTCCTCGGCGACCAGGTCGAGCAGGGCGGTGCGGCCGGAGCCGCCGGGGCCGGTGAGCCGTACGGAGCGGCCCCGGGCCAGCAGCCGGACCAGGCGCTCGCGTTCGTCCTGGCGCTCCAGCAGGGACGGCGCGGGCTGGGCGGGGCCGGCCGGCGCGGGAGGCCTGGCGGCCCGCTCGGTCTCGGCGCGCTCGGCGGCCGTCCGCTTACGGGGACCGCCGGGCCGCTCGGCCGGCGGGCAGGGCTCTATCTCGCTGCCGTCGACCGGGTTGACGGTGAGCAGCAGATCACCGGCGACGAGCCGCGCCGTGCGGGCGAGCGCGGGCGCGCCCGGGCCGAAGTCGGAGGTGAGGGATTCCCGGGGCGGGCGGCGGCCGGACGTGTGGCCGTGCCCTTCGGGTCCCTGATCGATCGGGTCGATGGGTTCCCTGGGTTCCATGGGTTCAAGCCCCCCAAAAGCGTCGTGTGCCCGTGACTGAAGGCCCCTCCCCCGGCCTTGTCGCACACGCGCTGTCGCTTCTGGTCCGGGCCCGCTCGGTCGAGGGTTGCGAGGCAGCGGGCGACCGAACCCTAAACCTTGGCTCAGTATCTCCGACAGGGTGGGGTGCCGTGCGGCCCGAGACGTCACGGTCCGGTGTGGATTGCCCTTGGCCTGTCCCGCCCTGCGCACGGATCCCGCCCGCACGGCGGATCACACGCGGGGCAGTTCACACGCGGGGCAGTGACTCCAGTCCGATGCCCCCCTCGATGGCCAGGATGCGGTGCAGCCGGGTGGCCACCAGCAGGCGCTGCATCTGCGGCGGGACACCGCGCAGCACCAGACGGCGCCCGCAGCGGCCGGCCCGCCGATGGGCACCCATGATCACCCCGAGTCCGGTGGCGTCCCAGGAGTCCAGTTCGGACAGGTCGAGCACCAGGTCGCCGACGCCGTGATCGACTGCCGAGTGCAGGGCCGTACGGGCGTCCGCCGCGCTGCGGACGTCGAGGCGGCCCCCGACGACCAGCTCGGCATGGTCGCCCCTGATGTGCATATGCGCTCCCCGTTGAGTGCGGTTGGCGTACTCGTTGTTGACTGTGCGAGTGGCGGTGCGGTTGCTGCTTGTAAGCGAACCGATACCGAATTCACCCCGGGGAGTGATACTCCCGGGGGTGAGTTCCGGCGGATTTCCGTACAGAGGGTGCTCAGTACTTGTAGAAGCCCTGCCCGCTCTTGCGGCCGATGTCACCGGCATCCACCATCCGGCGCATCAGCTCCGGCGGGGCGAACTTCTCGTCCTGGGACTCCGTGTAGATGTTGCCGGTGGCGTGCAGCAGGATGTCGACGCCGGTGAGGTCGGCGGTGGCGAGCGGGCCCATGGCGTGGCCGAAGCCCAGCTTGCAGGCGAGGTCGATGTCCTCGGCCGTCGCGACCCCGGACTCGTAGAGCTTGGTGGCCTCGACGACGAGCGCGGAGATGAGCCGGGTGGTGACGAACCCGGCGACGTCCCGGTTGACGACGATGCAGGTCTTGCCGACGGACTCGGCGAACTCCCGCGCGGTGGCGAGGGTTTCGTCGCTGGTCTTGTACCCGCGGACCAGCTCGACGAGCTGCATCATCGGCACCGGCGAGAAGAAGTGGACGCCGACGACGCGCTCGGGGTGCTCGGTGGCCGCCGCGATCTTGGTGATCGGGATGGCGGAGGTGTTGGAGGCGAGCACGGCCTCCGGGCGCACGATCTTGTCGAGCGCGCGGAAGATCTCGTGCTTGACCTCCAGCTTCTCGAAGACGGCCTCGACGACGATGTCGGCGTCGGCGGCGGCGTCCAGCTCGGTGGTCGGGGTGATGCGACCGAGGGCGGCCTCGGCGTCCGCCGCCGCCAGCTTCCCCTTGCTCACGAACTTGTCGTACGAGGCCTTGATGCCGTCGGTGCCACGCTTCAGTGCCTCGTCGGTGACATCGCGCATGACGACGTCCCAGCCCGCCTGCGCGGCGACCTGAGCGATGCCGGATCCCATGAGACCGGCTCCGATGACGGCGAGCTTCCGTGCCACTGACGACTCCCTTGAAAGCGCTCCAAGTCTGCTTCTCCGGCGGACCATAGCGCTCTGGAGCCGCTGTGTGACTGGTTAGTAACGCGCGTCACGTCTCAATGGGCGGACATCACACCGGCAGCGGTACGCGGCACCCGAGCGGGCCCGTCGTACCCAGAAGCGGCTTTGCTCCTCAATGAGTTGCATCACAGGCGGTTTGCGCCCCGCGCACCGGGTGGCGCGAGGTAGCGAGGCCCGGCTCTTTCGCGGCATTGTTCCGTAACCCTCCGATCACGTGGCGTGGTGGGCCATAGCCGGGTCATCCTGACCTCCCCCTCCTCATGGAGCCTCAACAATGCTCTTCAGGTGGGCAGTTGGACTCTGTTCTGCTCACGGAATCGATGTGTGATGTCGAGTAAGAAGGTGGTGACCGTCGCCGTCCTGGTGACGGTCCTCGCATGGAGCACGGTGATGGCCGTGCTGGGACAGGTCGCCGCCGTGGCCACCCTGCTCCCGTCCCTGGGCCTGCTCGTGCAGCAGATCGTCCAGGCCCTGACCGGCCCCGAGGGCTCGCGTACGCCCGCCGGGACCGGCGGATCCCACACGCCCGGCGGCCCCGACCCCGCCGCCGGCGACGGTACGGAGCCGCCCCGATGACCCGGGCGACCCGTACCGAACAGCCGCCCGCGGGGCGGACCGCCGGCCGGCGGGGCCGCAAGCCGGGCCCCATCTCCGAGACCGCCGGCCGCACGCACCGGGCGTGGCTGGAGCCGGTGCGCGACGCCGTCTTCTCCCGCGGTCTGACCCTGGACGACGTCGCGGACCGCTCCGGCTTCTCCAAGACACGGATCAGCGAACTCCTGCGCGGCAACGGCTACTACCCCGCCTGGGAGATCACCTTCAGCGTGATTCGCACGCTCGGCCTGCCGGTTCAGCCGATGCGGCGCCTGTGGAGCGCGGCGGCGCGCGAAGCGGGCAAGGACCCCGGATGGATCCGGCAGTGCCTCCAGCAGGTCGCCTGCGAGCCGGAGACCCCGCCCCTGCCCTACCAGGCCTTCACCGAGAGCGTGCGCGCCGCCTACGCCTCCTACGCGCGCGCGTTCCTCCAGACCGACGACCGCGCCCGCAGCGCGGTCGCCGAGACCTTCGACGTGCTCTGGCTGTCCTGGGGGACCGCGACCGGCGAGGAGAACCTCCGCCGCCACGCCTGGCGTCTGCTGCGCGCCCGCGTCCTGGCCGGCGCCGCCCGCCGCGACGGTCACCCGGACCTGCGGCCCGCCGTCTTCTCCACCGGCGAGGTCCACGAGAGCGTCCCGGGCCACTTCGTCGTCCTGCCCGACCTGGTGGACCTCTTCGACGCCATCGCCCGCCTGCCCCTCGACCAGATGGACGTCGTGGTGCTCGCCCGGCTGTGCGGCCTCGACCTCGCGGAAACGATCCCGTACGTCACCGGCCAGACCCCGGCCTTCTGCCGCTCCCTCGCCCACCTGCTCCACTCCTTCTGGACGGAAACGGCACGCTGATCATGATCCCGTTCGATACGCTGCGTGTTCATATCGCTACACGTGAGTTTCGGGGGTGTGCCATGCCGGCGCGAAGGGTGGTCACCGGCCGCAGCCAGGAGCCCAGGCGGCGTTACGCGGAGGAGCTCCGCCGGCTGCGCACGGCACGGGGCTTGAGCCTGCGGGCGCTGGCGGAGGCGGTGGGCTGGGATCCGTCGCTCTTCGCGAAGCTGGAGAGCGGGGAGACGCTGGGGAGCCCGGAGGTGGCGGAGGCGCTGGATCAGTTCTATGGCACGCCTGGGTTGTTGCTGGCGATGTGGGAGATGGCGCTGGGGGATCCGGCGCAGTTCAAGCAGCAGTACAGGCGGTACATGATGCTGGAAGCGGAGGCGATGAGTCTCTGGCACTTCGGGGTGAGCATCCTTCCGGGCCTGTTGCAGACGGATGCCTACGCACGCGAGGTGCTCACCCTCGGTGGCTACAAGGACGAGGAACTGGACCAGCAGGTGGCGGCTCGCAGCGGCCGGCGGATGCTGCTGGAGGGCAAAAACGCGCCGCCCTTCCGCGCGCTCATCGCCGAGACGGTGCTGCGCACGCCGCTGCGTGACGCGGGTGCGTGGCGGGAGCAGTTGGAGTATCTCCTGGAGGCGTCGGAGCGCCCGAACATCACGTTGCAGGTGCTGCCGAACAGCGCCGGTATGCATGGCTTGGTCAGTACCGCCGTCATGTTCCTTCGGCTGACGGACGGCACTACGGTGGCGTACACGGAGAACGCGCACCGAGGCGAACTGATCGAAGAAAACGCCGCAGTTGAGAAGCTGCAACGTGCGTACGATGCGATGCGCGACCAGGCGTTGAACCCGGCCGAGTCGCGGAAGTTCATCCTGCGGATGTTGGAGGAAGTGCCGTGCGATCCATCGACCTGAGCGGCGTGACCTGGCGCAAGAGCAGCTACAGCAACCCCGACGGCGGCGAGTGCCTCGAAGTCTCCGACGACCTGCTGGCCACCGCCCACTGGCGCAAGAGCAGCTACAGCAACCCCGACGGCGGCGCCTGCCTCGAAGTCTCCGACACCATCCCCTCCGCCGTCCCCGTCCGTGACAGCAAGGCCCCCGACCGCCCCGCTCTCCTCTTCGCCCCCGCCCCCTGGACGGCGTTCGTCGCCGCCGTCCAGAGCGGAACGTTCCACTAAGTCTGCTTGGGCGAGTCGGATGCGCGCTTCGCGTACGTGAGGACCCGGTCGCCCTCCTGCTCGGGCGGGTGCTGTGCGATGCCACGGTCTTCGTCTTCCAGGCGGTGCTGCTGGTGCTGGCCGCGCTGGTGATGGGCCTGCGCGCACCCCTGGCCGGCATCCTGATCGGCTTCGCCTTCGTCACCCTGCTGGCCCTCTCCCTGGCCTCGCTGTCGTCCGCGCTGGGGATGACGGTCCGCACCGTTCCTAGGGACTGAGCGGGAGTGAGTCCTGTTGCCAGGACTCGTGCTCAGCCGGACGTCCCGAACGGTGTTGGGCGTCCTGGTCCACCGCGTTCGCTCCGCGTCCGGCGCGCACGGATCGTGTCCGTGGTCCGGGGACGCGGGGGCGGTTTCCCTCACGCCCTGGGAAACCCGGTCTGGCCTGGACGGTCCGATGCCCTGCACGATCACTCCGGTCGTGCAGGGGCGGTGCCGTCCGTCGCCGGATCGGGTGCCCCAGGGCGCGCCTGCCGATCGCCACGGCGGCAGCGTCGTGGCGGGTGGTCTTGCGAGTATTGGTGGTGAGAGGTTTCTGCCAGTGCTGGGCGCCCCACTTGGAGGTGTAGGCGGGGTCGACGGCGATCACGGGGATGCCGAGTTCGGCCGCCATGGACACCAGCCGGGCCCGAAGCCTGGACACCGGCATGCCGGAGATCAGCTTGCGGAACTTCTTGCGGCGGCCGTGCTTCTCGCGGGTCTTCTCCGCCTGGAAGTCGAGGTCCTCGACCGCGATGGACAGCCCGTGGCGTTTGGCCCAGTGCAGCAGCCGGATCAGGGCGTGGCGGACCTGGGCGTCGCGATGGGCTGCGGTGCCGGACAGGTCGAAGAAGAACCGGTGGGGCTCGCCGACGGGGTTGCCGTGGGTGTCGAGGCGCCAGGCGGCGAGGTGGTCGGCGTTGGTGTCCACGCCGACCAGCCCGTTCGCGCGGGCCGCCGCCAGGGGGACGGTCTTGACCGGGGGAATCGTCCACGACGCGGTCAGGTACCAGCGGCCGCGCGTCGTGTCTTCGTGGATGCGGTAGGCGACCGCCCGGTTCGCTGCGACGCGGTCGGCCCACTGCTCACCCCGGTGTGCGAACGCCACCCTCGCGGCGAGCACGTACCGCCCGTGCGGGGCGTTGGCCAGGTGCGCCAAAGGGGCCGGGAGCTTGATGCCCACCTCGCCGTCGGGGGTGACACGGATGGTCTCGTTGCCGAACCGCTTGCCGGACTCGCCGTCCGCCGCGAGGAAGCGGCGCTCGGCCTGCCACCGCGCACGCCACCGCTCCTCGCTGAGATCGGCGGCTTCCAGGTGGTGGCGGGTGTTCAGCAGCCTCTTCCCGCCGCGCACCACCCGCACGACCCCGGCCCGCCACTCCGCCCGCGCGGCAGCCAGCCGGTCGGCCAGCACGTGCAGGCGGCGCGCTTTGGCGTGCCACTCCCGCCTGCTGCGGTAACCGCCCGGCGCCTTCTTCGAGCCCTTCTCCCCGACCGGCAAGGAGAGGCGGTGCTTGATCGTGGCGATCCCGGCTTCCAGGCTGTGGATGTGGGCGAGCCGACCACGCCGGGCGAGCGCCCACTGATCGTGGGAGGCCTTCGTGATCGACCCGGCCCACCGGGAGGAGGACTCCCGCGTCAGCACACGCTTACGCTCGGCCCACCGCTCGCTGTCATGGTCCAGCCCCGCCGCGCACCGCGCTTTGAGGTCGCGGCAGGCGAGGATCCCGAGCAGATCACCGACCAGGCGCAATACCTCCTCGTCCTCGGCGGTCAGGTCCTTGAGCCGGGTGCGGACCGCCACCCCGGAGGGCCCCAGGACGACGAACGGCGCCGCCATCTCCCGCAGTCCGCCCATGCCCTCACCCCCGTCCCCGCGTCAGTCGAACATCCCGTCACCACACCCAACGACCGCCACCGGCAGAGGTTACGCATTCGATGGGCGAACACACATTCAACTTCAGGGATTGCGAGTCCCGCGGCCAGGGCGCTCACTCATGCACCCCAGAACGTGCTCATCCGCAGTCGGCGGACAGCAGTTCCCAACCCCGCAGGAGCCCGCTGATCAACATGGTGTCGATGCCGTCGATGCTGCTTTCCGGCCTGATGCTCCCGATGACCCTGGCCCCCGGCTGGCTGGACGTGCTCTCGCACTTCGTGCCGTTCCGCTATCTGGTCGACGCGGTACGCGACGCGTACGTGGGCCACTACGCCACCGCGCACATGCTCTACGGCGTCCTCGTCGCCGTCGGCTTCGCGGCGCTCGCGGTGACGGTGGGCACACGGGTCTTCCGGACGGCCGGAGCGTAACTAGGCTGGTCACATGGTCAATCTGACGCGTATCTACACCCGGACCGGCGACCAGGGCACCACCAGCCTCGGTGACATGAGCCGGGTGCCCAAGACGGACCTCCGCATCTCCGCCTACGCGGACGCCAACGAGGCCAACGCCGTCATCGGCACCGCGATCGCGCTGGGCGGCCTGGCGGCGGAGATCGTCCAGGTGCTCACCCGCGTCCAGAACGACCTGTTCGACGTGGGCGCGGATCTGTCGACGCCGGTGGTGGAGAATCCGAAGTTCCCGCCGCTCAGAGTCGAGCAGTTCTACATCGACCGGCTGGAGGCGGACTGCGACCGCTTCAACGAGCGGCTGGAGAAGCTCCGCTCCTTCATCCTCCCCGGCGGCACCCCGGGCGCGGCCCTGCTCCACCAGGCCTGCACGGTCGTACGCCGGGCCGAGCGCTCCACCTGGGTGGCCCTGGAGGCCCACGCCGACACGATGAACCCCCTGACGGCCACCTACCTCAACCGCCTGTCCGACCTGCTGTTCATCTTGGCGCGGACGGCCAACCAGGAGACCGGGGATGTCCTGTGGGTGCCGGGCGGGGAGCGCTGAGCAGTACCCGCGCTCCCCGCCGGGTCACCGGTCCGCCGTGCTCTTCGCGTCGCTGTCGGCCGCTGCTGCGGCGGACTCGGCCGCGTTCACCTTCTGCTGCATCTGCGCGTATCCCGAGGGCGTGCCGGAGGGGGCCGGAGCCTTCGGGGACGCGCTGTCGTGGTGCGCGCAGCCCGCGGTGAGCGCCACGAGCAGCGCCACCGCCGGCAGCACGGCGTGCCGGGCCCGCATCAGCTCGCCGCCGCCTTGCCGGCGGCGTTGTCCTTGCACCAGGTGGAGACGGCCGCGAGGTCCTTCTGCCGCTGCTGCAAGTTCGTGACCAGCGACTTGCGGAAGTTCAGCCGGTCCTGGAGATAGGTGGCGATCGCGGTGTGGCCCGCCTTCTTCGCGTTGTCGACGCGCTTCTCCAGCCGGGCGATCGAGCCGCGCGTGCCCGGTCCCGCCTCCAGCCGCTTCAGGGCCCGCTCGATCCGGCGGTCGATCTTCGGCACCCGCTTGCACAGCCCGTGGGCCCCGTCACCGGTGGGCGCCGGCTTGGGGGTGCTGTCGGCCGCGGCCGCCGTCCCCGCCGCGCCGCCCGCCAGGACGGCCGTCACGGCGAGCCCCGCGAGCAGCGTGCGCGTGCGTCGTCGTCCGTACATCTGCCTCTCCGTTCACTTCCGTTCGGTTCCGGGCGGCCGCGGTCGGCCGTCCGTCCGTGCCGGAGGCTAGGCAGGGTCTTTGGGGAAACTCTGTGACCGGTTTGCCCCGGCTGTACCGATCAGCCAGTCCCGCCGGCCGGGAGGGCCGGGCAGCTCGCCGCCGCCGCGGGGCAGCCGTACGACGAAGCGGGCGCCGGTGCCGTCCGGCCCGTCCGTGACGGTGACACTCCCCCGGTGCAGCGCCGCCTGCTGGGCGACGAGGGTGAGGCCGAGGCCGGAACCCGCGCTGTCCGGGCCCCGCTGGAACCGCTCGAAGATCCGGGCGCGGGCGTCGGCCGGAACGCCGGGCCCCTGATCGTCCACCGTCACCAGCATCTCTCCGGCACCGCCCGTCACCCCCACCCGCACCACCGCCCGGCCCTGCGCGTCCCGGCCGTGGGCGAGGGCGTTGGCCAGCAGGTTGTCCAGCAGGAGCCGCAGTCCCGGCTCCCAGCCGTGCACGGTGAGCCCGGGTGCCGCGTCCAGGGTGATCTCGGCATCGGGGGCGCGATGCCGGGCCTCGGCCACGGCCGCGTCGGCGGTGTCGGCGAGGTCGACGGCCCGGAACGCCTCCGCCTCCACCAGATCGCCCCGCCCCAGTTCCCGGAGCATCACCAACAGGCCCAGAAGCCGGGCGTGTTCGTGGCGCAGGTCGGTCACGACCTCGGCGCGCTCGGCTGCGGGCAGGTCCGGATGCCCGGCCAGGATGTCGAGGTTGGTGCCCATGCTCATCAGCGGGGTGCGCAGTTCGTGGGCGGCGGCGGAGGAGAAGGAGCGTGCGGTGTCCAGGGCCTCGGCGGTGCGCGCGGCCTGTTCGTCGTAGCGGGCGAGGACGGTGCGTACGGTGGCCGCCAGTTCGTCGACCTCGACCACTCCGGTCCGCCACTGCCCGAGCCGGGCGCCGCTGGTGCGCGGGTCGAGTCCGGCGGTACGGCGGGTGAGCCGGCGCAGCGGCGCGCTCGCCCCGGCGGCCAGGCCCCAGGCGAGCAGGCCGGAGACGGGGGCCGCGAGCAGGGCGGTGGCGATCACCCGGCGGCGGACGAGCGGGATCTGGACCCGGGCGGCGGTGTCGGGCGAGAACAGCCACAGCGTGCCGGTGACCGTACCGGCGTGCACCGGCCGGGCCAGGGCCCGCCAGGTGCGGCCGTCGGCGCGTACGGCGACGAATCCGGATGTGCGGTCGGGCAGCGCCGCCGCGGGTCCGGGCTGCGGGCCGCCGCTGAAGGTCCCGTCCGGGCCGACGACGCGTACGCCGACGTCGAGGGCCGCGTCGAAGAGCTGCCGTTCGCGGGTGTCGGCGGCCTTGGGGCGGCCGTTCGCGGCGGCCCGCAGCAGGGCTCGGGCGTCCGGGGCGACGGCGGTCGCGCGCCGGCCCAGGTGCTGGTCCTCGGCCCGGCGCAGATCCTGGGCGACCAGGTGCAGCAGCAGCCAGCCGCCGGCCAGCACCAGCAGCGGGACGGTGCAGCCGACGGCGAGGCCGATACGGGCGGAGAGTCTCACGGTGTGTCCCGGGGTTCTCTCAGTACGAAGCCGACGCCCCGCACGGTGTGGATCAGCCGGGGGCGTCGCTCCGCCTCCAGTTTGCGCCGCAGGTAGCTGACGAAGGTGTCGACGGTGTCGGTGCGCACGTCGAAGTCGTAGCCCCAGACCCGTTCCAGCAGCTGGTCGCGGGTGAGGACGAGCCCGGCGTTACGGGCGAGGACCTCCAGCAGCTCGAACTCGCGCCGGGTCAGCTCCAGCGGGACGCCGTCGCGCGCGGCGGTACGGGCGCCCGGATCGATGGTCAGCCCCGCCACCCGCAGCATCTCCCGTCCGGCGGGCGGGCGGCGCCTCAGCAGGGCATGCAACCGCAGCACCAGCTCCTGCAAAGCGAAGGGCTTGACCAGATAGTCGTCACCGCCCGCCTGGAGCCCGGCGATCCGGTCGGCGGTCTCGTCGAGCGCGGACAGCATCAGCACGGGCAGATCCCGCCCCTCGCCCCGCAGCCGCGTGCACACCTCGATACCGCTCATCCCGGGCATGGAGACGTCGAGGACGAGCACGTCGGGCGGACTGTCCTCGATCGCCGCCAGCGCCTCGGCCCCGCCGGCGGCGGTCCGCACCCCGAACCCGCTGAGCCTGAGCCCCCGCTCCAGCGACCGCCGGATCGCCGCATCGTCGTCGACGACCAGCACCGCCCCGACCCTGTCACCCATACGCCCTCCTCACCGCCGGGCCAGCGTACGACCCTCGGCAACCGGGTCAGAGGCGGCGGTAGGTCTCCCGTCGGTGCCCGACCTCGGCGACGAGGACGACGAGCTTGCCCGCATCCACGCGGTGGGCGCGGGCGAGGTCGCCGTAAGCGAAAGTCGCAGTCCGGGACCCTTCCGCAGGAGCAGTCGGACGCGGCGGCGAGCGTGTTGGATGGGGGCATGGCACGAGCGCTCTCCCGCCCCCACCGCGACGACCTGCGCATCGCCGTGGGCGGGCTGCTCGGCGGGATGGTGCTCTGGGCGCTCGGGATCCATCCGCGTGTGGTCGCCGACCCGCTGGTGCTGTGGCACCCGGCCTGGGCGCCGCTGCTGCCGCTGGTGGTGACGGCGGCCTGCGAACCGCTGCGCCGCTCAACGCCGCGCGTCGGCCTGTTCATCGGCACGCTCGCCCTGACCCTGGACACGGTCACCCAGGGCAACGTCGTCACCGTCATCCTGTACACCGACCTGGTGTACGCGGCCGTCCTGTACGGCAGCCTCGCCTCCGCCCGCCGGATCTGCTGGATCACCTGCATGCTCACCGTCCTCGGCGGTGTCGTCCCGGCAGCCCTGCTCCGCGACGCCCACGCACTGCTGATCGGTGTCGGCATCGGCATCCTCTCGTTCGCGCCGGCCGCGACCGGCTGGGTGGTGCGCAACCACCGGGACGCCGCCGAGGCGGCCCGGCTGCGCGCCGAACAGACCGCGCTGCTGGCCGAGATGGACCGCACCCAGGCGGTCACCGCCGAACGGGCCCGGATGGCACGGGAGTTGCACGACATGGTCGCCAACCACCTGTCCGCGATCGCCATTCACTCCACGGCCGCGCTGTCGCTGGACGATCCGCAGACCTCGCGGGACGCCCTCGCCGTCATCCGGGAGAACAGCGTCGAGGGGCTGGCCGAGATGCGGCGGCTGATCGGCATCCTCCGCGACAGCAGCGGGGATGTGGAGCCCGCCGTGACGCCGACGCTCGACGGAGTGGCCACGCTCGTCAAGGGCGCCCGCGCCAACGGCCTGGACGTCCGCCTGGCGGACGGGCACAGCCGGGTGCCCGCGCCGGTCGAGCTGGCCGCGTACCGGATCGTGCAGGAGTCGCTGACCAACGCCCTCAAGCACGCGGCCGAGGGGCCCGTCGAGGTGGCACTGCGGCAGGACGACGGCACCTTGCGGGTGCGTGTGACCAACGCCTACCGGGCCGGTGACGGCTCCCGCGCCCCCGGCTCGGGTTCCGGCCTGACCGGGATGCGGGAGCGGGCCGCGCTGCTCGGCGGGCGCTTCGAGGCCGGACCGCGGGGGCAGCTGTGGGAGGTACGCGCCGATCTTCCGCTCACCGAAGGAGAGACCCCCTGATGATCCGCGTCCTGGTCGCCGAGGACCAGTCCGCCGTCCGCGCCGGGCTCGTCCTGATCCTGCGCAGCGCGCCCGACATCGAGGTGGTCGGGGAGGCCGGGGACGGTGAGCGGGCGGTCGCGCTGGCCCGGGAGCTGCGGCCCGACCTGGTGCTGATGGATGTGCAGATGCCGCTGCTCGACGGGGTGTCGGCGACCCGGGCGATCGTCGCGGAGGAGCTCGCGGACGTGCTGGTGCTGACCTCCTTCGACCTGGACGCGTATGTGTTCGGGGCGCTGCGGGCCGGGGCGGCGGGGTTTCTGCTGAAGAGCGCCGAGGCCAGGGAGCTGCTGACGGCCGTGCGGACGGTGGCCGGCGGGGAGGGGATCGTCGCGCCGGCCGTGACCCGGCGGCTGCTCGCCGAGTTCGCGGCGGCCCCGACGCGGGAGCCGGACGCCGACCCGGCCGTGCTGGACGGGCTGACCCGCCGCGAGCGCGAGGTGCTGTCCTGCCTCGGGCAGGGCCTGTCGAACGCGGAGATCGCGGCCCGCCTGGACATGGCGGAGGGCACCGTGAAGACCCACGTCAGCCGGTTGCTGGCCAAGCTGGGGCTGCGCAGCCGGGTTCAGGCGGCCATGCTGGCCCGGGAGCTGGCGGTGTGAGGGACCCGGCGGCCGCGTCGCGGACGGATCCGAGCCGATGGGCCACCATCCGGAAGCCGGGCGGGTGCGGGCCGACGAAGGCGACGGCGCACCGGTGGTCCGGGCCCGCCGGCACGTCGGCGAGCGGGAGCGGGGGGTGGGGGGCCGGGCGGCCGCGCCAGTGGAGCAGGGCGGCCGGTGTGTCGGGGGCGCTCACCGTGAGGTCGGCCGGGTTCACCAGCAGGCCGTCGCCGGTGGCCTTCAACAGGGCTTCCTTGCGGGCCCAGTAGCGGGTGAACGCGGCCGGGGCGTGGGGCTCGGGAAGGACCGCGAACGCATCTCGCTCGGCCTCGGACAGCACCCTGTGGGGCAGCAGGGCGCGGTCGCCGGACAGGTCGCCGACGGCCTCGACGTCCACCCCGACGGGGCGGCCGGAGGTGACGGCCACGGCGACCAGGCCGGCGCAGTGGGAGAGGGAGAACTCCAGGTCCGCGGGCGGGTCCGCGAGACGGGGTTTGCCGTGCGCGCCGCCGCAGCCGCGACAGGTCCGGGCCAGCCGGATCCGCCACGGCTGCGCGCCGGTGTGTGCCGCCAGGACCAGGCGGAGCAGGGCGTGGGCGGCGGTGGACAGCGTCCGGGCCTCCTCGCGGAGCAGGCCCCGGACGCGGTCCCGTTCGGCGGGGTCGAGGAGGTCCAGCAGCACCGGATCCGCGACGGCCGGGGCCAGCCAGACATGGCACTCGGCGGCTCCGGTCAGTCTCGTGCCCACCCTCGTTCCCTCCCCCACGGCATCGGTCAGGCTCCGGCCCGGCGGGCGGCCGCCCGCTGGGCGCGGCGGGAGACGCGGCCCTGGCCGTCGCCCGCACCCGGCCGTGCCGTGTCGTCCTGGGCGAAGCCCATCTCCTCGCCGAGCGCGGCGACGAAGGACCGTACCGTCGGGAACTCCACGAACGCCGAGGTCCGCACCTCGTGATCGAGTTCGTCGCCGAGCGTGGCGATCACCTCGATCAGGATGAGCGAGTCCAGCCCCATGTCGAACAGGTTGCCGTCGAGGTCCACGTCGAGGGGATCGGCGGTGCCGAGCACCGTCGCGATCTCCCGCTGGACGAACTCCGTGATCAGCGTGGCCTTCTCCGCGTCGGGGGCATCCGCCACCCGCTCGCCCAGCCGGCCGGCGGCGGCCGGGGCGGGCCGGTCGGCGGCGCCGTCCGGCTCGATCCAGTAGCGCTCGTGGTCGAAGGCGTACGGGGGCAGCGGCACCCGGCGCACGGGCTCGCCGTCGTACACCGCCGACCAGTCGACGTCCTCGCCCGCCGTCCACAGCCGGGCCAGCAGTCCCAGCAGGAACTCCGTCCCGGTGCCGCCGGTCGGCAGGAGCGGCAGGGCGGCCCCGGCCTCCGCGGCACCGGGCTGCGGCAGGTCGGCGTCCGTCAGCAGGGTGCGAGCCGGTTCGGGCAGGGCGTCGGCGCCGGTGACGGACACCGCCGCCCGCACGCCCCACCCGGTGAGCGTGCGCAGGGTGGCGTACTGCACCGCGAAGGCCGCCCGCGCGTCGCCCGCCGCGAGCAGGGCGGCGGTGTCGGGGAGGCCGAAACGCTCGGCGCAGTGCGCGAGGTGCTCCCGGAAGGCCGGCACCCGCTCCTGGAGGTCCTCGGCGTGCTCCCGGGAGGCGATGGCGCCGGCGTCGAGCAGCAGGACCGGACGCGGGCCGTCCGTCACCGACGTGAGCACCCGGCTGTCGTCGCCGAGGGCGAGGGCGAGCGCCGCGTCCCGCGTGCCGGTGGCGACCAGCGCCCGCCGGTGGGCGTGGATCCGGCGGCCCAGGGCCAGCGTCTGGGCCACGTCGGTCAGTTCGAGGCCCCGGTCCTGGCGCAGCTGCCGGGCCAGACGCGCGGTCGCCGTGTCGAGAGCGGCCGGGGTGCGGGCCGACAGGACGAGCAGCCGCGGACCGGCGGCCGGGGCCTCGGGGCGGGCGGCCTGGGCGGGTGGCTCCTCCAGGACGATGTGGGCGTTGGTGCCGCCCACGCCGAAGGAGCTGACTCCGGCCCGGCGCGGGCTCGCCCCGGCCGGCCACGGCCTGGTCTCGGTGTTGACGTAGAAGGGGCCGGCCGCGAAGTCGATCTCGGGGTTGGCGGACTCGAAGTGGAGGCTGGGGACGAGCGTGCGGTGCCGGAGCATCAGGATCGTCTTGATCAGGCCGGCCATGCCCGCGGCGGTGTCCAGGTGGCCCACGTTGGTCTTGACCGAGCCGATCGCGCAGGAACCGGCCGGCGGCCGGGTGCCCGCACGGGTGAACGCCTGGTTGAGCGCGGCGATCTCGACCGGGTCGCCGAGCGGGGTGGCGGTGCCGTGCGCCTCGACGTAGGAGATCGTCGCGGCCGGGACGTCGGCGATCTCCTGGGCGTCGGCGACGACCGTGGCCTGTCCATCGATGCTGGGCGCGGTGAAGCCGGTCTTGGCCGAGCCGTCGTTGTTCACGGCGGTGCCCTTGATGACGGCGTGGATCCAGTCGCCGTCCGCCAGCGCGTCGGTCAGCCGCTTGAGCACCACCACGCCCACGCCGTTGCCGATCACCGTGCCCTGCGCCTTGGCGTCGAAGGCCCGGCAGTGACCGTCGGGCGAGAAGATCATCCCGTCGTGGTGGAGGTATCCCTCGCGCTGCTCGGCCTGGAGGTGCGCGGCGCCCACCAGGGCCATGCCGCAGTCGCCGGACAGCAGCGCCAGACAGGCCTGGTGCACGGCCACCAGGGAGGTGGAGCAGGCGGTGTTCACCGACAGGGCCGGGCCGCGCAGGTCGAGCTTGTACGAGACGCGGGTGGCGGTGAAGTCCTTGTCGTTGGCGACCATCATCCGGTAGCGGTCCACCGAGGACGCCGTACGGTGCCGTTCCGCCAGGTTGTGCAGCAGGTAGGTGTTCATGCCGACGCCCGCGTAGACACCGATGCGCTCCTCGGTGCGCTCCGGGTCGTAGCCGGCCTGGTCCAGTGCCTCGACGGCGCACTCCAGGATCTGCCGCTGCTGCGGGTCGATCAGTTCGGCCTCGTCGCGGGTGATGCCGAACAGGCCGGCGTCGAACCGGTCGGCCCCGGCCACGATCTGGCCGGCCTTCACATAGCGCGGGTTGCTCAAGCGCGCGTCGCTCACGCCGGCCGCGCGCAGCTCCTCGTCGGAGAAGTAGGTGAGGGTCTCGCGGCCCTCGGTGAGCACCTCCCAGAACCGCTCCGGGGTGTCGGCGCCCGGGAACCGGCACGCCATGCCGATGACGGCGATGTCGGACTCCCTGGTCTCACCGCCCGCCTCCGGCTGTGGCGTGCCCTCGGTCCGTATGTCCTGTGCGTTCACTGTCTTTCCCTCAGCCTTCCCCTCAACCGACCTTGATTCCGAGATCCGCGGCGACCTTGCGCATGTCCAGGAATGACTCCGCCACGAAACCCGCCGCGTCCTCGGTGGCATCCATCCGCATGAAGAGGTCCACGAGGGCCGCCCGGTGCTCCTCGCGGTCACCCGTGCCGGCGGCGATCTCCATCACCACCCGGCCCAGCCGGTCCTCGACGTCCGGCAGATCGAGCGACCGGGGGAACCTGATGCTGAACGTCGACCGGTCGTAGTTCTCGTTGCGATGGACCGCGCGCACATAGCTCGACGCGTTGAGCTTGTAGAACATGCAGCCCCAGTTCTTGAAGGAGTAGTAGTTCAGCAGCGGGAACAGGGTGCAGTGGGTCTCCATCGGGGAGGACTCGTACAGCCCCTTCTCCTTCAGTTCGCGCACCATCCGCTCGGGGTCGTACTCGTGGCGCAGCGCGATGAACGGGAAGACGATCTTGGGGAGTTCGTCGTCCTCGGCGAACAGGACGTCCTCGATCGCCCCGTCGAACAGCTCGCTCGCCAACTCCGGGCCGAAGGTGCGGTAGAAGCCGCGCACGACCTCGCGGACGTTGGACTCCATGGTGAGGATCTGCTGCGGGTCGGCGCACAGCACGATGTACGGGATGCGCTCGCGGAAGGCGTACAGGATCGCCCGGATGACGAAGAAGGTACGGCAGGACACGCACGGCAGCTTCTCGTCCAGGTACGCGCCGGGCTTGCCCGGCCGGGGCCGGTTGAAGACGTCCCGCATCATCTTCTTGATGTTGTCGTCGTCCGAGTCGAAGACGAAGGTGGCGGGCAGCTTCTCGCGGGCCAGCTGGATGTTGCGGGCCGCGTGGCTGCTCTCGAACGGGACGTCGAAGGTGTAGGCGAGGGTCCGCTTGCCGTACTCGTTGACGAACTTGTCCAGCATGTAGGTGCTGTCCTTGCCGCCGCTGTACATGAACAGGCAGTCGTGGTCGCCCGCCGGGTTGGGTGGCGCCTGCTGGAACTCGGTGAAGACCTGGTTGGTGTAGCGGTAGTTGTCGAGGAGTTCCCCGGCGACGTTCAGGTTGCACAGGTTGCACACCTGGTCCTCGTCGAGGACGACTCCGGGGTGTCCCTCACCGAGTGAGCAGATCCGGCAGCGCGCGGCGGTGGGTTGCATGGTGTCTCCCTTGGTTCGTGTGGTGGGGTGGGCGGCCGGGCTCACCGGTCGGTACCGGCCCGGCGCCGGCGCTGGGCCAGCAGCGCGCGGCCGCGGCCGTCCGCCCGCGCCCGCGGCACCGCCGGTACGGCGTCGCCGGCGCCGCCTGCGCCGTCGGCGAGGTGGCGGGCCAGGGCCCGCACGGTCGGGTACCGGAGCATGTCCAGCCGGCTCACCTCGTGGCCCAGGTCCGCCCGGATCCGGGCCACGACCCGGGTCAGCCGCAGCGAGTCCCCGCCCGCCTCGAAGAAGTTGACGTCGACGGGCACCGACGGGACGCCGAGCACGTCCTGCCAGACCGCGGCGATCCGTTCCTCCGGGCCGCCCTCGGGCAGGGCACCGGCCGGTACGGCGACCGGGCCCGCCCCGGGCGCGGGCAGTGCCCTGCGGTCGAGCTTTCCGTTGGGGGTGCGCGGCAGCCGCGGCAGCGGTACGACGGCGCCGGGCAGCATGTAGGCGGGCAGGCGGGCGGCGGCGCGGGTGCGCAGTTCGGCGGCCGGGGGGCAGTCGTGCCCCGCCGCCGGGACGACGTAGGCGACGAGGCTGCCGCCGCCGTCGGCGTCCCGGTGGACGACGACCGCCGCGTCACCGATGCGCGGGTCGTCCCGCAGGACGGCCTCGATCTCACCGGTCTCGATGCGGAAGCCGTTCAGTTTGACCTGGCCGTCGGCCCGGCGCAGATATTCCAGGCGTCCGTCGGGCAGGTGCCGTACCAGGTCGCCGGTGCGGTAGACGCGGCCGGGCCGGAAGGGGTCGTCGAGGAACCGCTCGGCGGTGAGCTCCGGCCGCCGGTGGTATCCGTCGGCCACGCCGTCGCCGCCGATGTACAGCTCCCCGGGGGTGCCCGGCGGGACGGGCGCCAGGTGCCGGTCGAGGACGTACATGCGTGTGTTGGCCAGCGGGCGGCCGATCGTGACGGGCTGTCCGGCCGTCACGCCGTCGGCCGAGGACCAGATGGTGGTCTCGGTGGGCCCGTAGACGTTCCACACCCGGCGGGCGCGGGTGACCAGGGCGTCGGCCAGGTCGGCGGGCAGGGCCTCGCCGCCGCACAGCACGGTCAGTCCGGGGCTGCCCGGCCAGCCCGCGCCGATGAGCATGC
This sequence comes from Streptomyces sp. CoH27, assembly GCF_020181035.1. Taxonomy (GTDB): domain Bacteria; phylum Actinomycetota; class Actinomycetes; order Streptomycetales; family Streptomycetaceae; genus Streptomyces; species Streptomyces camelliae. The sequence continues at coordinate 142,600 of NZ_JAIQYY010000016.1, read as the reverse complement.
GCCAGGTGACCGGGGTGGCCTGCATGACGGTGGGCGCGGTCCGCTCGACCAGCTCGCGCAGGGCGAAGCCGTCGGCGGCGGCCTCGGCCGGGGCCACCCGAACCCGGCCGCCGGTCACCAGGGGCAGGAACAGCTCCAGGGCCGCGATGTCGAAGCAGGCCGTGGTGACGGCCAGCAGGGTGTCCGTGCCGGTGAAGCCTGTGGTGCGCGCCATGGCGCACAGCAGGTTGGTCAGCGCCCGGTGGCCGACCCGCACGCCCTTGGGGCGGCCGGTGGAGCCGGAGGTGTAGATCACGTAGGCGGGTGCGTCGGCACTCGCCCGGTCGGGGGCGGGGGCGGCGGCAGCGGTGGCGTCCTGGTCCGGCGCGGAGTCCGGCGTGTCGAGCAGGAGCAGCGGTGCGGGGCAGTCCCCGGCCAGGTCCGGTGCGAGTGCCGACTCGGTGAGCACGAGGACGGCCTGCGAGTCCTCGGTCATGTAGCGGATGCGCTCCCGCGGGTAGAGCGGGTCCAGCGGTACGTACGCGGCACCGGTCCTGAGCACCGCGAGCAGGCCGGTGAGCAGGTCCGCGGTGCGGTGCAGATACACGCCGACCAGGGTGCCGGGGCCGGCGCCCTGCCGGGCCAGCCGCGCGGCCAGCCGGGTGCTGCGGCGCCGGAGTTCACCGTAGGTCAGCTCGGTGGTCCCGGCCAGGACGGCGGGCGCGTCGGGACGGCGGCGGGCGACGTCGTCGACGAGCTGGTGGACACAGCGGTCCCGCGGATAGTCGGCCGCCGTGTCGTTCCAGGTGTCCAGGACCCTGCGCCGCTCGTCGGCGGTCAGCAGCCGCAGCCGGTGGGCGGGCTCCTCGGGCCGCTCCCCGGCATCGGCCAGCAAACTCCCGAAGCGGGTGGCGAGTTCGCGCACCCATGCGCCCGACGACGGCTCGGACGAGGCGAACTCCACCGCGCGCACCGGCTCACCGTTCCCGCCGAGCCGTACGACGAGCCGGGTGCCGTCCGGCACGGGGGCGGGCCCGCTGCCGTCGTGGGCGGACAGATCGATCACGACCGGGTACGCCCCGGTCCACCGCCCGCTCAGCCGGGGCTCGCGCAGGGCCAGCCCACGCAGGGGGGCGTGCCGGCGCGCCAGGTCGGCCAGCCGCCGGGCGACACCGTCCGCCAGTCCGGCGAGCGTGTCGTCATCGGCGAGCTCCGGGACGGCGAAGGGAACCAGCGGCTCCAGCGGCCCAGGCACCCCTGCGTCGGCCCAGGACTCCTGCGGCCGACGCAGCCCGACGTCGAACCCGCCGTCCTCCCCCGACACCCGCCCCAGAAAGACCAGCACCGCAGCCAGCACCCGAGCGATGGCCGCCTCGGGAGCGAGCCCGGCGATGGTGCCGGGCACGGCGCACTGGGCCGTGGCAGGGGGTGGGGTGAGGGGGGTGGCCGGTTGGGGGGTCGGGGGCGGGGCGGTGGCCGAGGGCGTGGTGGACGAGGACGGTGGGATCGGGAGGGCCGGCGGCGGGGCGACGGGGGTGGCCGAGGGCGTGGTGGATGAGGACGGCGGGGCCGGGAAGGACGCCCCCGGGGCGACGGGGGTGGCCGGGCGCGGAC
>NZ_JAIQYY010000016.1:0-140903 GCF_020181035.1 Streptomyces sp. CoH27 | reverse complement strand
GGGTGGTCAGGTGGTGGGTCCAGTGGGGTTCGTGGGGGCGGGCGGCTCGGGCGGTGGCTGCCCACTGGTCGGCGCGGGCGTCGTCGACCTGGGTGAATCTGTCGCCCGGGTGGATGCCCGACTCCGCCGGGCGGCAGGGGCCCCGGTCCGCGTCGGCCAGGTCGGTCAGCCGTACGTCCCGGTCCGTGGTGGCCACGATCACGGCGTCGTCCGTCACCTCGACCACCGTGCCGGGCGGCAGCGAGGAGGCGCGGTCGAGGACCGTGGCCGCCCGGACGGCCAGCAGCCGCTCGCCCAGGACCAGCAGGGCCAGCCCGAAGGAGTTGCGGTGGTGCGGGCCGAACGTGGTGGCCCGCACCAGCGCGTCCAGCTCGCGGGCCGGCCGGTCCCAGGAGATCAGGCCGCCGCGCGGCGGGCCGTCGTGGGCCCCGTGGTACGTGCGCAGCGCGAAGTCCTGCGGGGTGCGCGCCTCGGTCCCGGCGGCCAGCTCGTCCACCAGCTCGGCGAAGGAGGCCGCGGCGGCCTCGTAGCACCGCAGGTCGAGCGCGTAGGCGGTGTCGTCCGCGCCGACGGTCACCTCGCGCTGCTTGAGGATGTCGCCGGTGTCCGCCGCGCGCTCCATGACGTGCCAGGTCACCCCGTGCCGCTCGGCGCCCTCCAGGAGCGCCCAGCTGGTCGCGTGCAGACCGGCATGGCGCGGCAGCAGGGCGTCGTGGAAGTTCACGGCGAGGCGTTCGGGCAGCGCCAGGACCTCCTCCGGGAGCATCCGCAGGTTGGTGATGCTGAAGAGGTGGTCGAAGCGCAGCGGACGCAGCCGGCCGGCCAGGCCGCGGCCGGGGTCGATCACGGACAGCCCGGCGCGGGCCGCCCACTGGCGCAGCCCGCTGTCGCCGGCCACCACGGCGACGATGTGGTGGCCCCGCGCCGACAGCAGGTCCCCGCACTCGGCGAGAAGCGGTTCCTCGCCGATCAGGACGGCGGTGAAGGGCGCGGTGGAGGACGGTGTCATCGCTGCTCCTCGTCGGTACGCAGGGCGGTGCTCAGTTCGCGCAGCAGGCGGTCCACGTCTTCGTCGGACAGGCCCTGGACGAGGGCCTCCAGCCCGTCGGACGCCGTCTCCTGCCGGGCGGGCGGCGGGGCGTCGGCGGTCGTGGTGGTCGTGGTCGTGGTGGTCGTGGCCGTGGCCGTGGTGGCGCGGGGCGCGAGGAAGGCGGCCAGCCGCTCGATGGTGATGTGCTCGAACAGCAGAGTCGCCGGAAGCGGCCCGAAGTGCGGTTCCAGTTCCTTCGTCAGCGTCAGCGCGACGAGGGAGTCGACGCCGTAGTTGTCGAAGGTGGCCCGGGGGTCCAGGAGGTGCTCGGGCATCTCCAGGACCTGGGCGAAGACGGAGCGGACCGTACGCTCCACCGGTGCGGCGGGCGCCGGCCGGCCGATTGCCGCCGCCATGGGCCGCTCGGGCTCGGCCAGTACGGCGGGACCGGCGGGACCGGACGGGGGTGCCGCTGCCGGTGCCGACGGGACGAGACCGTCGCTGTGCGCCACCAGCACCCGCTGGTGCGCGGGCCCCCCGTCGCCGCCCGGCGGGCGGTGCGCGGTGACCCGGCCGAAGCCCAGCTCGGCCAGCACGTCGTACCATCCGCCGAGGCTCAGCAGCGGGGATCCGGGCAGCCGGTGCTCCGCGTCCTCGAACAGCCACCAGCCGTCCGTCAGCCCGAACACCAGGGACATCTGGTCCTGCAGTTCGACGCCCTCGTTGACCACCAGGACGCCGTGCGTGCCCAGCAGCCGCTTGACGTGGGCCAGGGTGCGGTGGATCCGGCGGGTGGCGTGCAGCACGTTGGACGCGAGGACGAGGTCGCAGCCGCCCGGGGCGAAGTCCTGTGCGACCGGGTCGCGTTCGATGTCGAGCACGCGGAACTCGGCGTACGGGTGGGCCTCGGCGAACCGCCGGCGGCCGTGCCGGACGAAGCCCTCGGACACGTCGGTGCAGACGTAGGTGAGGTGGTCGCCGAGCCCGGCGTCGGACAGCTGGCGCAGCACGCGCTCACTGGTCCCGCCGGTGCCGGCGCCGACCTCCAGGATGCGCACGTGGGCCGCGGGATCCCGTCGGCGGCGCTCCTGGACGTAGGCCAGCACGGTGTCGGCGACCTGGTCGTTGCAGCGGTCGGCCACCGGGTCGCTCTGGTAGACGGCCTCGACCAGGTCGAGGGAGCCGCCCGGGAAGAGCACGTCCAGGTGACCGCGCCGGCCGGTCAGCACCTCGGGCAGCGCCTCGACGCAGCGCAGCAGGAGGGTGGCGACGGGCAGCGCCTCGGGGTGACGGTCCGTCAGTTCCCGGGTGGCGGCCTCGGGGTCGGCGAGGCAGCGGCGCAGCTCGGGGTCCTCGTGCAGCGCGTCGGTGGTCACCAGCGTGCCGTCGGCCTCCGTACGCAGCCAGCCGCCGCGCAGCAGCACGTCGACGAGGAGGCCGAGCAGCCGCTCCCGGCCCTCGGCGATGCCGAGCCGGGACCGCAGCCCGTCATGGGTGTACCGCTCCCCCGGCGCGTGCAGGACACCCATCCGCCGCAGGGCACCGACCAGCAGCCGGCGGGCGAGCCGCTCCGTGGCGGCGGGTACCGACGGGGCCGCGGGCCCGTCCGTTCCGTCGGCGGGGCCGGCCCCGGGGCTTCCCAGGGCCACGGCGGGCCGTACGGGCTGGGGCCGCAGCACGGTGTGCGGGTCGGCGCCCAGGCCTTCGAGGATCCCCGGCGCGGCCTTCAGCACGAGGGTCTGCGCTGCGGTGCCGCTGAGCACGCGCTCCACGGCCGCCATGCCCTCCGCGGCGCGGATCGGCTCGATGCCCGCCGCGGCCAGGCGGCCCAGCACCCGATCCCGGTGCGCGTCGCCGCCGCCGTGCCAGTAGCCCCAGTGGACGATCCGCACGGGGTACGGCACGGTGCGGGCCGCGGCCAGGGCGCAGGCGTCGGCGACATGGCAGCCCGCCGCGTATCCGGCCTGGCCGTGGTTGCCCTCCAGGGTGACCGCGGAGGAGTACAGCAGCACGAAGTCGAGCGGCTCGCCGTGGACCGCCTGGAAGGTGCTCCAGAGCGTGTCCGCCTTGGCCGTCAGGGCGCTGCGCAGCCGCCGCTCCGGCAGGGTGCGGATCGGCTCGTCCGCCAGCACCATCGCCGAGTGGATCACTCCGTGGAGCGCTCCGAAGACGTCCTTGGCGGTGTCGACCGCGCGGCGCAGCGCGACGGGGTCGGCCGCGTCGCAGGCCACGTAGCGGACCTGACCGCCCAGTTCCCCGATGGCCGCCAGTTCCGCCCGCCGCTCGTCGTCGAGCGGGCTCCTGCCGACCAGCACCAGCCGGGCCCGGTGGGTACGGGCCAGGTACCGGGCGGTGTCCCGGCCGAGCACCCCGAGCCCGCCGATCACCAGGTACACGCCCTGGTCGCGGAAGCGTGTGGGGGCCTCGGGAAGCTCCACCCCCTCCAGGACCCGGACGCGCCGTACGCCGCCGCGCAGCGACACCGGGCGGGCCCGGGACGCCGTCGGCTCGGCCGCGATGTCCGCGGCCCGCTGCACGGCCTCGGTGCCGCGCACATCCAGGCAGGCTGTGCGCAGCCGCGGGAACTCCTTGGCCGCCACCTCGCACAGTCCGGCCGGCCCGGCGGCCCAGGGCCGTACCGGATCATGGTCCCCGAGCGGGAAGCCGTCGCCGGTGACGGCCTTCAGGCGCAGCGGGCGGTCCAGGAAGCCGGCCTGTTCCAGGCCGCGCAGCAGCCGGTGGAGGGAGACGACGGTGCGGTCGCGGTCGGCGTCCATCCGGGTGGCGGTGGCGGGCAGCCCCGCCTCGCCGCCGACGGCGAGGAAGTACACCAGGTCGGTGTGCGCGGCGCGGTCCAGCGCCGTGCGCACGTCGCCCTCGTCCAGCCCGTCGGCGCCGATCGTCAGCCGTGTGTGCTCGGCGTGCGGATGCTCCCGCTCCAGCGCGTCGGCCAGCGCGGCGGCCTCCGGCGGGGCGACGGTGAGCACCGCGCGCGGGGCGGCCTCGTCCGGGTCCGGGGCGGGCCGCGGCGCGGAGATCCAGCGGGGCCGGAAGTCGGTGCCCGGCGCGTGCGCGGCGGCGGTGTGCCCGTCCCGCCGCAGCTCGCGCAGGGCGAGACCGAGGATGCGTACGCGGACCTGTCCGGTGTCGTCGGCGAGGGTGACGTCGTAGCGGTGGCCGCCCAGGTCGCGGACGTACGACCAGCCGGTGGCCGGGACCGGGCCGTGCACCTCGACGGTGTCGGCGGCGAACGGCAGCAGCGGCCGCCGCTCGCCGTCGGTCTCGGGGAGCAGCACGGACAGCGGGTGCAGGGCCGCGTCGAGCATGCCAGGGCGCAGGTTGGCGTGCCCGGCGCCGTCGGGGCAGGCGCGGGGCGGCAGCAGCCGGGCGAGCGCGCCGCCGGCGCCGGTCCACGCCCGCTCCACGCGCTGGAAGTACGGCCCGTACGGCAGCCCCTGGCGGCCGAGTCCGGCGTAGAGGTCGGCACCGCTCACCTCGCGGGGCGATGCGGCACGGATCCGCTCCGCCTCCAGCGGAGCGCAAGGGGCCGGGGCGGCCGGGAGTACCCGGCCCGTCGAGTACGTCCGCTCGCCGTCGGCCGCGTGCAGCCGGTAGGTGCAGCCCTGCCGCCCGTCCTCGGCACCGGGCCGCAGGTCGAGGGCGAGGCGGGTGCCGTCGCCCTCGACGACGACCGGAGACAGCCAGCGCACCTCCTGGAAGACGTACGCGGTCCGCCCGTCCAGGGCCGCGGCGACGAGGTCGAGGTGCCCGACGCCCGGCAGAACGCGCCGCCCGCCGACCACATGGTCCCGTACGACCGGCTCCTCCCCCGCCAGCCACAGGCTCCGCCGTTCGGCGGGTCCTGCGGCGGACTCGTGCCGTGGCCCTTCCTGGCGGCCTTCCGGACTCTCGGCAGCGGCTGCGGCGGTGGGTGGGCCTGCGGATACGAGGGCGGGGGCCCCGGCGGATACGGCGGCGGAGGCCCCGGCCGACAGGTCTGCCGCCGGTGCCGGGCCGGGGGCTGCGGTGCCGGGGGCCGGGGTGCGGGTGGTGTCCGACGTCCCGGCCCTGTCCGGCAGTGGCAGCCAGTGTCGTACGTGTTCGAAGGGATAGCTCGGCAGCGGCACCGTGTGGTGTGGGCCGGGGCTCAGGTTCAGGGGGTGCCAGGTGTCGAAGGCGCCGGAGACCCAGAGTCGGGCCAGGCGGGTGTGGTCGCCGTCGGCGGCCAGGGTGCGCAGGAAGCCGGGGCCCGCGCCCTCGGTGAACACGTCGGCGATCGACGCGTGTTGCTCGGCGGTGCCGAGGACGGCCCAGGAGCCGGTCTCGCCGCGGGCGAAGGCGGCGAGCTTCTCGACGGCGTCGGCGGTGCCGGACGCCAGGAAGGCCAGCCGCTCGGGCAGCGGTTCCCGGCCGGCCCGCAGGGTGTGGCCGACGTCGGCGAGGCGCGGCCGGGCCCGGTGCAGGTACGTCGCCAGGTCGCCGGCGTAGACCCGCAGCCGCTCCGCGGTGCGCGCCGAGAGCACCAGCAGTTCCTCACTGTCGGACGGCGCGGCGCGAGTCGCCTCGGCCGGAGCCCGGTACTCCTCCAGGATCACATGGGCGTTGGTGCCGCCCGCGCCGAAGGAGCTGACGCTCGCCCGCCGGGGCAGTTCCACCGGTCCTGCGTCGGTCCGGGCCGTCGGCCGGGGCCAGTCGGCCGCCTCGCGCTGGACGCGGAAGGCGGAGCGGGAGAAGTCGATGACGGGGTTGAGCTCGTCGGCGTGCAGGGAGGGGACCAGCCGGCCGTGCGCCAGCTGGAGCACGGCCTTGGTGACTCCGGCGATACCGGCGGCGCCCTCCAGATGGCCGATGTTGGACTTGACCGAGCCCAGCGCGCGCACCCCCACGGTGTCCGGCGCGTCGGCGAACGCCTGCCGCAGGGCCGTGTGCTCGATCGGGTCGCCCAGGGCGGTGCCGGTGCCGTGCGCCTCGACACAGCCGACGGTGGCCGGGTCGATGCCGGCCCGCTCCAGGGCCTCCTCGATCAGCGCCTGCTGGGCCTGCGGGTTGGGCACCGTGTAGCCGCTGGTGCGGCCGCCGTGGTTGACCGCGGTCGCCTTGATCACGGCGTGGATGTGATCGCCGTCGGCGACGGCCTCCGACAGCCGCTTGAGCAGGACGACGCCCACGCCCTCGCCGGGCACGTAGCCGCTGCCGCCCGCGCCGAACGAGCGGCACCGGCCGTCGGTGGAGAGCATGCGCATCCGGCTCAGGTGCTGGTACTTCAGCGGGTGCACGGAGACGTTGACCCCGCCGGCCAGCGCGTACCGGCACTCACCGCGGCGCAGGCTCTCGCACGCCTGGTGCAGGGCGACCAGGGAGGAAGAACAGGCGGTGTCGACGACGACGCTCGGGCCGCGGAAGTCGCAGAAGTACGACACCTGGTTGGCGACGGAGGAGCGGTTGGCCAGGACGGCGTGGTGGTTGCCCCGGACCGACTCCTCGGCGGCCAGCTGGGCGTAGTCGCCCCACATGACACCGGCGAAGACGCCGACGTCGTGGCCCTGGCCGCCGTGGCGGGGGCGCGGCAGCCGGGAGGGCGGGTAGCCCGCGTTCTCCAGCGCCGACCACGAGGCCTCCAGGAACAGCCGTTCCTGCGGGTCCATCAGCTTGGCCTGCGCGGGCGGGATGCGGAAGAAGAGAGAGTCGAAGCGGTCGACGTCGTCGAGGAATCCGCCCCAGCGGCCGTAACTGGTGCCGGGCACCGAGGCGTCGGCGTGGAACACGGCGTCCGCGTCCCAGCGCTCCCGGGGGACCTCGGTGACCGAGTCGCGGCCCTGGAGCAGGTTCTCCCAGAACTCGTCCAGGTCGCGCGCGTCCGGGTAGCGGCCGCTGATCCCGATGATCGCGATGTCGTCGGCCTTGCCCTCGGCCTTGCCCTCGGCCTTGGCCTTGGCCTTGCCCTCGGCCTTGGCCTCGGTTTTGTCCGGCACGGGCGTGGGGTGCTCGTGGGCGGGTCGTGGAGCGGTGTGCCCCTGCGGGGTGCCGGGGGTGGGAAACAGCCGTCGTACGTCCTCGGCGTGGTCGCTCAGCAGGTGCCCGGCCAGTTCCTGCACCGTGCGGTACTCGAACAGCACGGTGCCGCGCACGCCGGGGAAGTCCCGTTCCAGCAGCTGGTTGACCTCCATGACGAGGACGGACTCCAGGCCGTAGGCCTCTAGCGGGGTCCGGGGGTCGATGCGGTGCGCCGCGAGGCCGAGCACCCGCGCCAGCAGGTCGCGCAGGTGGTCGCCGAGCCGGGTGAGAGTGCCGGAGGCAAGCTCTGCCGCGGCGGCCCCGGTGCGTTCCGGCTCCGCCGGGTCCGGGCCGGGGAGCTCCGGGTCCGGGCCGGGGAGATCCGGGTGCCCGGTCAGGGCTTGGTCGACGGTGGCCGGGTCGCCGAGGGCGGGCGCCACCCGGACCAGTCCGGTGCCGGCGGCCCGTTCCAGGGCGAGGATGCCTTCGTCCCCGGTGAACGCGCGCATCCCGGTCCGCCGCCGGAACCCGGCCAGCTCCGTCTCGCTCAGCAGTTCGTCCACGCCGCCCGCCTGCCACAGCGGCCAGGCCAGGGCGAGCGTGCGGCCCCGGGCCAGCCCGGCCCGGACCCGGGCGGCGCGCAGCTCGGCGTAGGAGTCGAGGAAGCGGTTGGCGGCCGCGTAGGCGCAGGCTCCGAAGTCGCCGACCACCGAGGCGAGGGAGGAGAACACCACGAACAGGTCGAGCGGCTCGTCGGCGGTGAGCGCGTCCAGCAGCCGGACGCCGTGCGCCTTGGCGGCGAGCAGCTCGGCGAAGCGGCCCGGCTCCAGGGTGAGCACGGTGCCCCGGTCGGCCGCGCCCGCCAGGTGGAAGACGCCGTCCAGGTGGCCGAACCGCTCCTTGGCCCGGTCCAGCACCGCCCGCATGCCCTCGGCGTCGGCGGCGTCGGCGGCGGCCAGCAGCACGGTCGCGCCCAGGGTGGTCAGTTCCTCGGCGGCGGCCCGCGCCTCGGGGCGGTCGGCCGAGCGGCTGACCAGCACCAGCCGTGCCCGGTGCGCCGCGGCCAGGTGACGCGCCAGCGTCAGGCCGATGCCGCCGGTCCCGCCGGTGACGAGATAGGTGCCGCCGGTCTTGAGCGGCAGGCCCTCGGGTGCCGTCCCGGCCTCCCCGGCACCGGTCACCCGGCGCAGCACCCGCACCTGACGCCCGGACCGCGAGCGGCGCACCTCCAGGCCGGCGGTGCGGCCGCCCCGGTCCAGCTCCTGCGTCAGCAGCTCGGCCAGGCCGGGCGAACGGGCCAGACCGTCCGCACAGGTGACCGTGAACAGCTCGCACCCGGGTACGACGGCCGTGACCGACGCGGCGAAGCCGGCTGCGGCCTCCTGGTCGGGCCGGACTCCGCCCGCGGATTCCTCCGCTTCCTCCACGACGTAGGCGCATCGCACCCGTGCGGCGGGCCGGAGGGCGCCGACCGCGCGGACGAGCGCGCGCAGGGAGCCGACGCCGAGGGCGAGGGCACGGTCGAGGGCGGCTCGGGCCGTGTCGTCCGCGGCGTCGGTGCCGTAGCGGGCGGGCTCGGAGTGCAGGCCCCAGAGGTGGACGACGTCCAGGGCACGGACGCCGTCCGGGTTCAGCTCGCGCAGGATCCGCTCGTAGTCCTCGGTCCGCTCCGGGACGACGGTGAACCGGTCGGGCGCGGTCCGCTCGAACTCCGTCCCGGGGCGCACCTCGACGATCCGCCGGGCCGGGGCGGCGGCGGCCAGCGCGGCCGCGGTCGTTCCGGTGCCGTCGAGCACGAGGACGGTGTCCGCGGCCGCGGACCGGGCGGGCTCCGGCGCCCGGTCCGCCCACTCCTGCCGGTAGAAGAAGGGGTCGGCGGGCGGCACGGAGGACCCGGTGGCCGGTGCGGCGGTGGTCTCCGCCCCGGCCGTGGGGAGCAGCCGGCCGCCGAAGCCGGTCAGGCTGAGCAGCTCATGGCCGTGGTCGTCGACGATCCGCACGTCGAACCGGCGCGGCTGGGACGCCGTACCGGTGCCGCCGGTGGGGACGGCGTACGCCCAGCAGGAGCGGGGCAGCGGCCGACCCGGGGCCGCGATGCGCAGCGCGTCGAGACTGAACGGCACGGCCAGCTGACCGCCCCGGCCCGGCGGTTCGGCATCGGCCCAGTGGCAGGCACGCAGGGCGCCGTCCAGCAGGGCGGGCGACAGCAGTTCGGCCTCGGCGGTGCCGGTGGCCGGGCCCGGTCCGGGCAGGGTCAGCCGGACGAGCGCGCCGCCGGTCCCCCGGTGCACGGCGTCGATGACCTCGAAGGAGGGGCCGTAGGCGAAGCCGGCGTCGTGGTAGGCGCGCTGGACGGCGGCACGGTCCACGCGCTCCGGCCAGGCCGCGCGCAGCGCCGTGAGGTCGGCTGGGGCGCCGGGGGCGCCGTCACCGGGGGCGCCTGCGGGGCCGTCTTCGGGTACGGCCGACACGGTGCCGCGCACATGCACGGTGCGGTCGTCGCCGTCGTCGTGGGTCCACACGGTGAAGGACAGCTCGCCGGCCGTGCCCCGGTCGCCGGTGGCGCGGCTCAGCGTCACGTACACGTCGCGGGAGTCCCCGGCGAGCTCCACGGGCCGCCCCCACAGCACGTCCCGCACGGCGTCCGGCCGGCCGAGGCCGGCGAGCCGGGCCGCGGCGCGGGCCAGCTCCAGGCAGACGGTGCCGGCCAGCAGCAGCCGGCCCTCGATGAGGTGATCGCGGATCAGGGGCTCGTCGGCACGGAAGGTACGCCGGAAGCGGACCTCGTCGAGCGTGGACTCGTTGGCGTCGATGAGCGGGTGCGGGCGCCGCGCCGTGGGATCGGTGCGGTCGGCCGCGGGCACCCAGTAGCGCTCGCGGGCGAACGGGTACAGCGGGGCGGGGATACGCCGTGGCCGGCCCTCGCCACCGTCCGGCAACAGACTCCAGTCGGCCTTGCCCTCACGCAGCCACTGCGCCACGAGCCGCTCGACGACCGGCCCCGCGTCGCCGCCCCGACGGCCCGAGACCCCCGCACCGTACGGGCCGACCAGCTCCGCGTCACCGTCCCGACGGACCGAGGCCGCGTCGCCGTCCCGGCGGACCAGGGCCGGCTCACCGTCCCGGCGGGCCACGGCCCCCTCACGTAGGGCGCGCAGGAGTTGGGCGCCGTTCTCGGCGACGATCACGAGCCGCTCCTCCATGGCCTCGCGACCCGTCTGGAGGGTGTGGGCCAGGTCGGCGGCCCGTACCCGGGCACGCTCGGCGAAGTCGGCGAGCCGGGCGGCGTAGGCGCGCAGGCGTTCGGGGTCGCGCGCGGACAGCGGGAAGACCAGCGGTCCGCGGAAGCGCTGCTCGGCGACGGGCACGTCGGTGCGCTGCGGGCGGTCGAGGTGTTCCTCGACGACGAGGTGGGCGTTGGCGCCCCCCGCGCCGAAGGAGCTGAGGCCGGCGCGGCGCGGCGCGGGGCCGTCGGTTCCCTCGTGCCGCGGCCAGTCGGCGGCGGTGCGCTGCACCCGGAAGGGCGAGCGGGAGAAGTCGATGTTCGGGTTCGGCTCGTCGGCGTGCAGCGAAGGCACGAGCCGGTCGTGCCGGAACTGGAGCAGCACCTTGGTCAGTCCGGCGATCCCGGCGGCCGACTCCAGGTGGCCGACGGCGGACTTCACCGAGCCGATCGGCCGCTGCTCGCGGTCCGGGCCCGCGCTGCCGAACACCTTGGTCAGTCCGGCGATCTCGATCGGGTCGCCGAGCGCGGTGCCGGTGCCGTGCGCCTCCAGGTAGTCGATGTCGGACGGTGCGAGACCGGCCGCGCGCAGGGCCCGTTCGATCGTGTCGGCCTGGGCTTTCGGGCTGGGCACGGTGTATCCGTTGGTACGCCCGCCGTGGTTGACGGCGTGGCCGCGGATGACGCCGTGGATGTGGTCGCCGTCCCGGATCGCCGCGGACAGCGGCTTCAGCAGCACCGCGCCGACGCCCTCACCGGGGACGTACCCGGAGCCGTCGGCGCCGAAGGCGCGGCAGCGGCCGTCGGTGGACAGGAACCGGCCCTGGCTGAGGAAGACGTACTTGTACGGGTGCAGGGACAGGTTCACCCCGCCCGCCAGGGCGAGTTCGCTCTCCCCGCGGGCCAGGCTGTCACAGGCCAGGTGGATCGCGGTGAGGGACGACGAGCACATGGTGTCGAGGGCGATGCTCGGCCCCGTCAGGCCCAGGGTGTACGACACCCGGTTGGCGATCGAGGCGAAGGAGGAGCCGGTGACGCGGATGCCGCCTCGCTCGGCGTCGGCGGCGCCGTAGAGCTGGTACTCGCCGTACATGACGCCGACGAAGACGCCGACGCGGCGCCCGGACAGGTCGGCCCGCCGGTAGCCGGCGTCCTCGACGACGTGCCAGGCATTCTGCAGGAACAGCCGCTCCTGCGGGTCCATCAGTTCCGCCTCGCGCGGCGCGATGCCGAAGAACAGCGGGTCGAAGCGGTCGACGTCGCGCACGAATCCGCCCCACTTCCCGAAGGCGCGGCCGGTGGCCGAGGGGTCGGGGTGGAAGTAGCGGTCGTGGTCCCAGCGGTCCGCCGGGATCTCGGTGACGCAGTCGCGTCCGGCGGCGAGGTTCTCCCAGAACTCGTCGAGGTCGTCCGCGAGAGGGTAGCGGCCGGCGAGCCCGATGACGGCGATCCCGTCGGCGAGCCCGTCGGCGTCCCCCGGGTTCCCCTGGGACTGCGGACTCCCGAAGGCCTTCGGGGTCTCCAGGGTCCTCTGGGTCTGAGGGTGGTGCGGGGTCTCCGGGTGGTGCGGCGCGCGGGCCTCGGCGGGGGGCTGCGGTGCGGCTTCCGCGGCGGCCAGCTCGGCCAGCCGGGGGCCGTACTCCGTGATGAAGTGGCCGGCCAGCTCCTCCAAGGTCGTGTATTCGAAGAACAGGGTCTTCGGCAGGTCCTCGAAGTGCCGTTCCAGCTCGGTGTTGAGCCGGGTGATGACGAGCGAGTCGATGCCGTACCGGTCGAACGGCACCTCGGGGTCGAGCTCCGCGGGGTCCAGCTTGGTCTCCCGGGCGAGCAGCCGGCGCAGCCAGGACGTCGCCCACTCGGCGGGCACCGGGGCGGACGGCCGGACGCCGGACTCCTCCCGTGGCGGGACGGACGGCTGCGGCGGGGTGTCCTCGGCGGTGCGGGGGCGGGCGGGAACGGGCTCCAGCGCGGCGGAGATCCGCGCCAGGTCGCCGTGGCCGACGAGGACGGCCCCGGCGGGCCCGGCCAGCGCATCGGTGAGGGCGGCCAGGGCGTCGGCCGTGGGCAGGGCGGCGAGGCCGAGCCGGTGGGCGAGCGCGCGGGCCGCCTCCTCACTCTGGCGCATGCCGCCGTCCTGCCACAGCGGCCAGGCCAGGGACAGGCTCAGTCCCCGGCGGTGGCCGGCGGTGACGAGTTCCGCCCGGCGCTCGGCGAAGGCGTCCAGGAAGGCGTTGGCGTAGCCGTAGTCGCTCTGCCCGGCGTTGCCGAAGACACCGGCGATCGAGGAGAAGCAGACGAAGAAGTCCAGCGGGTCGTCGGCGGTCAGGCGGTCCAGGTGCACAGTGCCGTCCGTCTTGGGACGGATCACCTCGGCGAACTCCGCCCAGCTCTTGCGCAGCAGGAAGGAGTCGCCGAGCAGCCCGGCCGCGTGGACCACCCCGCGCACCGGCCCGTGCTCGGCCCGCACCGCCGCCAGGGCCTCGCCCAGCGCGTCCGGGTCGGTGACGTCCGCCCGCCGGACGGTGACCGTGCTGCCGGCGGCGCGGATCCGCTCGATGGTGCGCAGCGCGTCCGCGCCCGGTTCGCCGCGCGCGAGGAGTTCCAGCCGGGCGCGGGTGCCGGCCGCGATGTGCTGGGCCACGGCCAGGCCGAGCGGGCCGGTCCCGCCGGTGATCACGTACACGGCTCCGTCCCGGAAGGCCGGGGCGGTCTCGGCGGCGGGCGCCGCTGCCCGCCGGTGGCGGCGGACCAGGCGGACGCCGCCGCGGTGGCGGACCTCGCGCTCGCCCTCGGCCGTACGGGCCAGTTCGGCCGCCAGGGCCGGCCCGGCCGGGGTGCCGGCGTCCAGGCCGACCAGGGTGAAGGTCAGCCGGGGGTTCTCCTGGGTGACGCCGCGGCCGAAGCCGGCCAGGGCGGCGGGGGCCGGGTCGGCGCCGGCGTCGTCCGTGCGATGGGCGATCAGCACCCCGGTAGGGGCGGTGCCGCGGCGTTCCAGCAGGGCCTTGGTGAGGGCGACGACGGAGCGCGGGCCCTGGTCGGCGGCGGTGGCGGCGAGCGGGTCCGCGGGGGCGTCGGTGTGACACCAGGTGTGCAGGACGGCGGTGGGCCGGCGGCCGTCACCGAGCCCGTCCAGCAGTGCGGTGTAGTCGGCCTGGGCGGCGGGGCCGACGGTGTAGTGCCCGTCGTCGACGCGGGTGAACGCGGTACCGGGGGTCACGAGGATCACGTCGGGATCGCCGGCGCCGACCGCGCGCAGGGCGGCGACCATTTCGGCACGCCGCTCCGGCTCGTGCGCGAGCAGCAGCAGCGGGCCGCCGGGCGCGGGCTCGTCCACCCCTGTCCTGTCCGCCGCGGCTGTCTCGTCGGCCGCTGTCCACGCCGCCCGGAACAGGGCCGTGGCGGGAGGCCGGTGCTCGTCGCGCACGGTGCGTACCGACAGCTCCCGCAGCCGGGCCACGACGACGCCGTCCGGGTCGGTCACGGTGACGTCCGCCTTGACCTGTTTGGTCCCGGTGCGCTGGGCGGGCAGCTCGACATGGGCCAGGCAGCGCTGCGGCAGCGGTGCGCCCACCTCCAGGGCGCCCAGCGCGAGCGGCAGGAAGCGGGTGCCGGGTTCCTCGCGGGCGGCGAGCAGTCCCACGACGGTGTGCAGGGCGCCGTCGAGCAGTGCCGGGTGGAGCGCGAAGCCGGCTTCCGGACCGTGTGCGGCGCGGGCGGCGGGGGTGTCGGGCAGGACGAGCTCGCCGACGGCCTCGCCGGTGCCCCGGCGCAGTTCGCGGACGGCCCGCATCGACGGGCCGTAGTCCAGTCCGTGGGCGCGCAGCAGGTCGTACAGCTCCGGTCCGGCGAGGGTGTCGGGGCAGCGTCGCAGGAGGGCGTCCGCGTCGAGGTTCGCGGGGCGGTCGCCGGGGGCCGGGGTGAGCTCGCCGCGGGCGTGGATCTCCTCCTCACCGGCCGCCGGCTGAGCGTCGGCCGGGCGGGCGGTGACGGTGAAGCGGGCGCCGTCCCCGTGCGGGGTGAGCAGCAGCCGTACGGTGCGGGGGCCCGCGGCGAAGGACAGCGGGGCCTCGAAGGAGACCCGGCTCAGCCGCAGGGGGCCCGGCGGCAGGGAGAGCGCGCCGGCCGCGCGGGCCATCTCCAGATAGGCCACGGCCGGCATGACCGGTTCCCCGCCCACCCGGTGCTCGGCGAGATAGAACTCGGTGCCGGTCAACGCCGTGTCGTAGCGGTGCTCGGCGAGCGTGGAGGTGTTGGCGCCGAGCAGCGGGTGCCCGCCGGAGGGCGCGGGCGCCGGGGCGGGGGGCTCCAGCCATACGCGCCGGCCCTCGAAGGGGTAGGTGGGCAGCGGCACCCTGCGGCGGCGCTCCCCTTCGTAGAAGACCGCCCAGTCGATGTCCGCGCCGCCGAGCCAGGCGTCGCGGACGGTCTCCAGGAGCCGGTCCCCGGGCAGGCTGCGGTCGGGGATGTGGCGGGTGCCGGCGGACCGGGGGCCGGCCTCTCCGGTACGGCAGCCGGGCTCGGTCCGTTCACGCAGCAGACGTACGGCTTCTGCGGTGTCCCGGCAGATCACCGTGCGCCGGTACCGGTGCGGGCGGCGGCCCACGGCCAGGGTGTGGGCGACGTCCGCGAGCGGGGCGCCGGGATGCGCCGCCAGGTGGTCGGCCAGCCGGTCGGTGAGGGTGTCCAGCGCCGTGGGCGTCCGGGCGGACAGGACGAGCAGTTCGGCGTCCCTCGGAGAGGGGTCCGCCGCCGTCGGCTCGGGGGCCTCCTCCAGGACCGCGTGGGCGTTGGTGCCGCCGATGCCGAAGGAGCTGACGCCGGCGCGCCGGGGACCCTCGCACTCCCAGGGCCGGGTGTCGGTGCTGACGTAGAACGGGGACGCGGCGAAGTCGATGGCGGGGTTGGGCCGCTCGAAGTTGAGGCTCGGCACCAGTGAGCGATGGCGGAGCATGAGCGCCGTCTTGATGACCCCGGCCACGCCCGCCGCCGCGTCGAGGTGGCCGACGTTGGACTTCAGCGATCCGATGGCGCAGAAGCCGGTGTCGTCGCCCGCCCTGCGGAACGCGTCGGTGAGCGCGGAGACCTCCACGGGGTCGCCGAGCCGGGTGGCGGTGCCGTGTGCCTCGACGTAGGTGATGGTCCGCGGGTCCACTCCGGCGACGGCGTGGGCCTCGGCGATGACGGCGGCCTGCCCCTCCTTGCTCGGGGCGGAGTAACTCACCTTCGCCGAGCCGTCGTTGTTGGTGGCGGTGGCCTTGATGACGGCGTACACGGTGTCGCCGTCGGCGAGGGCGTCGGCGAGCGGCTTGAGCACCACGACGCCGACGCCGTTGCCGAGCACGGTCCCGCCGGCGTCGGCGTCGAAGGTGCGGACCCGGCCGTCCGGGGACAGGATCGCGCCCTCCTCGTACAGGTAGCCGCGCCGCTGCGGGAGTTTGACGGTGACGCCGCCCGCGAGCGCCATGTCGCACTCGCCGTTGATCAGGCCCTGGCAGGCCAGGTGGATGGCGACCAGCGAGGTGGAGCAGGCCGTCTGCACGCTGTAACTCGGGCCGCGCAGGCCCAGCTTGTAGCTGACCCGGGTGGCCAGGAAGTCCTTGTCGTTGCCGACCATGACCCTGAAGTGGTCCGAGGTCGCGGTCTGATCGATGGCGGGCAGGACGTTCTGCTGGAGGTAGGTGTTGATGGCGGCCCCGCCGTAGACGCTGATCAGGCCGTCGTAGCGGGAGGGGTCCCAGCCCGCGTTCTCCAGTGCGGCGTGACAGGTCTCCAGGAACAGCCGGTGCTGGGGGTCGGTGACCTCGGCCTCGGCGGGAGTCAGCTCGAAGAACGCGGTGTCGAACAGGTCGACGTCGGGCAGCACGCCGTGCGCCGGGACGTACGCGGGGTCGGTGCTGAGGGCCGCCGGGATGCCGGGGGCGAGGTCCTGCGGGGTGAACCGGGTGAGGCCCTCGCGTCCCTCGCGGAGCAGGTCCCAGAACTCCTCCACGCTGCCGGCGCCCGGGAACCGCCCCGCCATCCCGACGATGGCGATGTCGGCGTCCGCCGCGTCCGCCGCGTCGGTCGCGTCCGTCGCTTCCGTCGCGTCCGTGCCGCCGACGCCGTCGGTTCCCTCGGTGCCGTCGTGCGAAGCCACGCTCGTTCCTCTTCCCTCGTTGTGCGAACTGTCGTTACGGGTGCCGGTGTCGTCGTCCGGCGGGCGGGGTGCAGGTACCGCCACGGGCCTCACGGGCCCAGGAAGGCGGACGCCCGCCTGCGGAGCAGATCCGCGGTCTCGGCCAGCAGGCGCTCGGCGATCGTGTCGACGTCCCGCGCCTGCCAGGGGGCGAGGTCCGTGCCGGCCACCCAGGCGTTGAACGCGCCCATCGCGGGCCCGCAGTAGACGAGGTAGTCGACCCGCCGGCCGGGCTCGCCGCGCCGGGCCAGGTCGAACCCGTGGTCCAGGTACGACCGGAAGGCCGCGGCCATCCGCGCCTTGGCGTCGCCGCCCGCCTGCGTCGCGACCGCGGCGGACGCCCCGGGCAGGAAGCCGTCCTCCAGCCGGCGGCGGGTCGGCTCGTCGATGTCCTCGTAGGAGTCGTACCGGGCCCACAGGTCGTGCAGCTTGGCGGCGCGGGCCGGGAGGAACACCCCGCGCCTGACCGCCCGCACCCGCATGCCGAGTTCGAACATCTCCGGGGACGGGGTGAGGGCCACGTCGTGCGGGTCGAGCCGCTGGAGCAGGTCCTTGACCTCGGCGCTGGTGGCGGCCTGCGGGGTGCACTGGTTGACGGAGCCGGTCAGCAGGAAGTCGGCACCCATCATGAACGCGGCGGCCGCGGCCTCCGGGGTGCCGATGCCGCCGGCCGCGCCGACGTGCACCCGTGGTCCGGTTCCGGCGCGCTCGTCGCGCAGCCGGAGCACCGCGGGCAGCAGGGCGGCCAGGCTGCCGACCGCGTCGTCGAACCAGGCGGATCCGACCTCGACGACGAGGTCGTCGGCCATGGGCAGGCCGGCCCGGCGCTCGGCGTCCCGGGCATCCACACGGCCCTCGGCCACCAGGCGCTCGACCAGCGGGCGGGGCGGCGGGGCGAGGAAGGCGGCGGCCATGTCGGTGCTGGACACCTTGGCCAGCACCCGGCCGCCGGTGAGCCGGTAGCGCACCAGTGCCGGGGTGATCCGCAGAAATCCGGAGGCCTCCACGGTACGGACCCCGGCGCGCAGGAACAGGTCCACGAGCGCCGACTCCCGCCCGGGGTCGGCCGGCGTGTGCAGCAGATTCACTCCGAACGCCCCGTCGGCACCCAACTGCCCGCGCAGCTCCGCCAGTTGTCCTTCCACCTCGGCCAGGGGCACCCCGCCGGTGCCGTAACACCCCATCGCACCGGCCTTGGCCAGCCGGGTCAGCAGCTCCGGCCCCGAGACACCGCCGTACATGGACCCGGCGAGGTAGGCGTAGCGCAACCCGTACCGGTCCCGGAACGACGCAGCCCCCAGCGTCCCACCCCGCACCCCGGCCGGCACGGGGGGCTGGTGCGGGGTCGGCCGCACGACCGGTGCGTCCGGGGACGGAGCCGGTACGACCGGAGACGGGCCCGGTACGGCCGAAGACAGACCCGGGTCGGCCGAAGACGGAGCCGGTGCGGCCACAGACAGGCCCAGGTCGGACGGAGACGGGCCCGGGTCGGCCGAAGACGGAGCCGGTGCGGCCACAGACAGGCCCGGGTCGGCCAGAGACGGAGCCGGTGCGGCCGCGGGGTCACGCGGTGCCTCGGTACCGGCCGGGACGGCGTCGACCACGGCCGCCGGGACGGCACGGGGAGCACGGACCACCTCTACGGCGGGACGGGACGGCAACGGCTCCCCTGCGGGGCGGTTCGGCACCGTCTCCCCGGCCGGGCGGCCCGGAAACGGCTCTCCGGCAGGGTGGTCCAGCAACGGTTCCCCGGCGGGGGCGGTCGCCGGAGGTGTCTGCGCGGGACGGTGCCGCAGGGGCTCCGCCGCCGCACTGTCCGCCGCAGTGTCCGTCACGGAGTGTGCTGCGGCCCGGACGGGCTCCCGTGCCGGGAGGGCCGGCGCGGGGTGCCCCGGGGTGGTCCGGTGGGCGGGGGCCTCCGTGGTGATGCGGGTGACCAGTTTGCGCAGGACCGAGCCGGGGCCCAGTTCCTCGAAATCGAAGTCGCCGTGGCCCATCAGATAGCGCACCGAGTCGGTCCACAGCACCGGCGAGTGGATCTGGCGGATCAGCTTGTCCCGTACCTCACCGGGCCCGTAGGGGCGGGCGTCGACGTTGGCGATGACCGGGACGTCCGGATCGCGCAGGGTGAAGCCGTCCAGGTAGGAGGCGAACTCGTCGGCCACCGGGCGCATGGCGCGGGAGTGGAAGGGGGCGCTGACGTTGAGGGTGAGGTAGTGGGCGCCCAGGGACTCGAAGACGGACTTGGCCCGGTCGATCTCCTCCGTGGGGCCGGCCAGCACGAACTGGGTGGGGGCGTTGTGGTTGGCGATGTCCAGCCCGGTCAGCCCGTGCTCGGCCAGCGCCCGCTCCACCCGGTCCAGCTCGCAGCCCAGTACCGCCGCCATCCGTCCGCCGCCGGCCCGGCTCATCAGCTCGCCGCGCCACCGCACCAGCCGCAGGCCGGTCTCGAAGTCGAAGGCGCCCGCGGCGAACAGCGCGCCGTACTCGCCCAGGCTGTGCCCGATCAGGTAGTCCGGCGGCCGGGGATCCTCGCGCAGCCGGTGCAGCCAGGTCAGCGCGGACACCACGTACAGCGCCGGCTGGGTGAACCGGGTGAGCTTCAGCTCGCGGCGCGGGTCCTCCAGGCACAGTTCCCGGATCGAGTAGCCGAGCACCCGGTCGGCGGTCGCCGTCTCGTCGGGGAACTCGTCGAAGAGGTTCCTGCCCATGCCCTTGGCCTGGCTGCCCTGACCGGGGAATCCGTAGACCTTCATGGCGGTGTCCTTGGCTGCGAGGTGGGTGCGGCGCCGGGCGGGGAACGCGGCGCGTGCGGCGGCCAGTTGCCGCGCGTCGTCGGCCAGCGGGCTGAGCAGCGCGTACGACCGGGAGCGCGAGCCGTCCGGCAGGCCGCCGCGGACGAAGTTGTGGAGGGTTCCGGACGGTCCGAGATCGAGGTAGTGGTGCGGGCCGCGGCGCTCCAGCGCGGTGAGCGTGGCGGCGTACTCGATGGGCCGGCGGCCGGCGTTCCAGAGGTGATCGGCCGAGAGCCGGTCGACCTGCGCGCCGGTGACGCAGGAGATCACGGGCAGCCGCGGCGGCCGGAAGTCGGCCTCGGCCATGAGGTCCCGGAACGCCGCTTCGCCGTCGTCCATGAGGGACGAGTGGAACGGGTAGGCGACCGGCACCCGGTGGCAGACCACATCCCGCAGCCGCAGCTCGTCCTCCGCCGCGTCGAGGGCGTCCTCGGTGCCGGCGACGACGAAGTGGCCGGGGTAGTTGCGGGCGGCGATCTCGGTGCGCTCACGCAGCACCGGCACCCGCTGGTGCAGATCGGCGTCGGCGAGGACGGCGAGCATCCCGCCGGAGCGCGCCGACCGCAGCCGCCGCGCCTGGCGCACCACCAGGCGCAGGCACTGCTCGGCGTCCAGCGCGCCCGCCACCGCGGCCGCCGTGAACTCGCCCAGGCTGGCGCCGAGCAGCAGGTCGGGTTCGATGCCGTGGTGGATGAGGGTGTCGGTCAGGGCGAGTTCCACCATGACGATGGCCGGGTGGGTGAAGCGGATGTCGTCGAACGGCTCGGTCCTGCGCCGCTCGTCGTACATCTCGTCCCGTACGGACACCCCGAGTTCGTCCCGGGCGACGGCATCGAGCCGGTCCAGGGTGTCGCGGAACACGGGCTCGCCGCGGTACAGGCCGAGGCCCATGCGGCGGTACTGGGATCCCTGGCCGGAGAACTGGAAGACGACCTTCGGCGTCACCCGCGGTCCCCTTCCTGCTGCCGCCGGACGTCGCCGACGCGGAACCGGCCCTCGTGGAAGACCTCCAGGCCCGCCGGGGCCGGTCCGTCCGCCCGCGCCGCGTCGAGGAGCGCCTCGACCGGACGGTCCAGGCCGTCGGTCATGGCCGCGAGCACCGCGCGCAGCCCGGTGAGCAGGCGGCGCGCCCCGGCGTCCGGGATCACATCGCGGTAGTACGACAGGTGCACGGTGGTGGTGTTGGTCGGGAAGACGTCCAGCCGCAGCGGGAAGCCCATCTTGGAGACGAAGAAGGCGGTCCCGGAGCGTTCCATGGAGTCCACGCCGACGTTCTGGAAGACCACGTAGCTCTCGCAGGGCAGCGCGCCCTCGGGCAGCTCGCTCAGGGCGAGTACGGCGTCCAGGGAGAGGGTCTCGTGGCCGCCCGTCTCGACCAGGCTCGCGAAGAGCGTGCGCAGGAACTCCGCGGCGTCCTGTCCGGCCCGCACCCGGGTGCGCAGCGGCAGGATGCTGAACGCGGGCCCGACCATGCCGGCCAGGGCCTCCGGGTCGGCGAGCGGCGCGGACCGTCCGGTCGTGAGTACGCCGTGGACGACGTCGTCGCTGTCGGCCAGGGCGGCGTTGGTCAGCGCCCAGGCGCCCTGGAACAGCGCGTTGAGCGACAGCCGGTGGCGCTGGGCGAGCTGCCGCAGGGACAGCATGGCCGCCGGGTCCAGCGTGATCACCTGGCGGGCGTACCCGCTCTCGGCCGGTGCCGAGGGCAGCCGGCGGCGCAGGCCGCGGGAGAGCGAGAAGGGCCGGGTGAGTCCGCGCAGCGCCTGCCGCCAGTGGCGTTCGGCCGGGGCCGGGTCCTGGGCGCGGGCGGCCTCGACGAAGTCGCGGAACGGCAGGCGCTCGGCGGGCGGGGCCGGGCGCCGTCCGGCGGCACCGGCGTCCAGCAGCTCCTGGAGGCGGTCGGTGACGATCTCGTAGCTCCAGCCGTCCAGGCAGAAGTAGTTGAGACTGACCACGACCAGGGCGGTGTCGGTGTCCAGCTGGGCCAGGAGGTAGCGCAGGCCGCTCGGCGTGCCCAGGTCGACGCCCCGCTCGCGGTCGGCGCGCAGGTGCTGTTCCAGCCGGGCGTTCTGCTCCTCCTCCGCGAGGCCCCGCCAGTCGGCGAACACGGCCTCCGGCTCCGCCGTCGCGTGCACGGCCTGTGCCGGCTCCGCGCCGTCCGCCCAGCGGAAGCTGGTCCGCATCAGCGGGAACTCCTCGATCACACGGCGCAGGCTGTCGGTGAACAGGTCCCTGTCGATCTCGGGCAGCCGCAGGATCTGCAGCCGGTGCACCAGGAACAGGCCCGGATCGGGGTGGGCGCGCCACTCCTTCAGGGCCCAGCGCTGGAACGGGGAGAGCGGATACACCTCGACCACGTCGGAGACGCCCGGCCCGGCCGGCGGGCTGTCGGGGGCGGCGGCCTGCGCGATGCGGGCGGCCGCGTCGCCGGTGGCGGTCGTGCCGGTGGCAGCCGTGCCGACCGCCGACGTACCGGTGGTGGCCTCGTCCAGGCCGGCGGCCAGGGCGGCGATCGTGCCCTGCTGGAAGACCATCTGCGGGGTGAGTTCGAAGCCCCGGGCGCGGGCCTTGGCCACGACATGGATGGTGTGGATCGAGTCGCCGCCGAGTTCGAAGAAGTTGGTGTGCACGCCGACCTCGTCGACGCCCAGCACCTCGGCCCACAGCTCGGCCAGCACCCTTTCGGTGGGCGTGGCCGGCGCGTCGGCGGAGCCCTGTGCGTCGCCGAAGTCCACCGGGGGCAGCGCGTCGCGGTCGAGTTTGCCGTTGACGCCGACCGGGAGGGCACGCAGGGGCATGACGGCGGCCGGGACCATGTAGTCCGGCAGCCGGTCCTTGAGATGCCGGCGCAGCTCGCGCGCCAGCTCGGCGGCCCGGCGCTGGAAGGCCGGGTCGTTGGCCGGGGGTTCGGGCCGGTGCCGCGGCAGGGGCAGCCGGTGGGTGCCGGTGCGGCTGAACAGCACGGCGTAGCTGCCGTCGGTCGCCTCCGGCAGCCACGACACCCGCACCTGGTACCCGGTCTCCTCGCCGAGTTGCCACCAGTGCTCGGGGTCGACGCCGGCGTCGGGGCCGGGGACCGGGTCGCGCAGCAGCTCGCCGACCAGTTCCTGCGGATCCTTGGCGGACAGCGCCCGCCGCTTGTGACGGGCCGCGGCCAGCCGGGCGTTGGGTACGCCGAGCAGGGCAAGGGATTCCGGCCGCCCGGCGGTGAGCCGGTCGCGGATCGTCTCCGGGCCGCAGCCGGGCTGCCAGTCGAGGACGTCGGCCTCGGCGGCATCGGCCGGCCGCGCGCCGACGTGGAGGATCGCGTCGTAGCGGTAGCGGGTCAGCTCGTTGTGGTGGACACCGCGGCGCAGCTCCACGTCCGCCGCGCCGATCCGCGGGTGGTCCAGGGGCAGGGTGGTGAAGAAGGCGGGGTGGACCAGCAGTTCCTGCTCCTGCCTGAGCTGCCGGGCGACCCGGGCGCGCAGCCGGGCGGCGGTGAGCTTGGCCGGGGCGCGGTGCAGTTCCACGTCGGTGTGGAAGGTCTCCAGCAGGGCCAGGTTGCGCACGTCGCCGACGAAGACGGCACCCTCGTCGCCGACGGCGGCCACGGCCTGGTCCAGGACCGTGCGCAGATAGCCGGCGTCGGGGAAGTACTGGACGACGGAGTTGAGGATCACCACGTCGTACGGCCCGGCGGGCAGATCGGCGATGGCGTCCGCGGCGCTCCGGGACAGGGTGACGCCGGCCAGGTCGGGGCGGTCGGCGAGCAGCCTCGTGCGGACGAAGTCCAGGGCGGCGGCGGAGATGTCGGTGCCGTGGTAGGCCTCGCAGTGGGGGGCGATGCGGGACAGCAGCAGGCCCGTGCCGCAGCCGACCTCCAGCACCCGCCGGGGCTTGAGGGCGAGGATGCGTGCGACCGTGCCCTCGACCCACTCCCGCATCTCCTCGGCGGGCAGCGGCTCGCCGGTGTAACTGCTGTTCCAGCTGGTGATGTTGAAGTCGGCGGCGTGTTCCCCCTCGCCCTTGCCGTAGGCCTCGTCGAACACGGCCGCCCAGGTGTCGACCTGGCCGGTGGCGGGCTCGGCCGGCTCCGCCGCGCCGTCGGCGGGGCGGGGGGCGGGGACGACGTAGGCGACCAGCTGCTTGCGGTCCGGGGAGCGTTCGTCGTCACGGGCGACGACGGCGGCCTCGCGTACCTCCGGGTGCCGGGTGAGTACGGCCTCGACCTCTCCGGGCTCGATCCGGATGCCGCGGACCTTGACCTGGAAGTCGGCCCGACCGCGGTACTCGATCGCTCCGTCCGGCAGCAGCCGCGCCAGGTCGCCGGTCTTGTACAGCCGGTCGCCGGGGGCGCCGAACGGGTCGGGCACGAAGCGTTCCTCGGTCAGTTCGGGCCGGTTGTGGTAGCCGCGGGCCACCTGCACACCGCCGATGTGGAGTTCGCCGACGACGCCGACGGGGACCGGGTTGAGGTGCTGGTCCAGCACCAGCGTCCGGGTGTTGGCGATGGGGCGGCCGATGGGCACGATGCCGCGTTCGTCACCGGGCACGCACTGCCACGCGGTCACGTCGACGGCGGCCTCGGTCGGCCCGTACAGGTTGTGCAGTCCGGAGTGCGGCAGCCGGGCGAAGAACCGCTCCTGCAGGCTGAACGGCAGGGCCTCTCCGCTGCACACCACCCGGCGCAGCCGGGCGCAGCTCTCCGCCAGGCCGTCCTGCTCCAGGAAGACCTGCAGCATGGACGGCACGAAGTGGGCCGTGGTGATGCCCTCGCGGCGCATCACGGCGGCCAGGGCGGCCGGGTCCCGGTGCTCCCCGGGCCGGGCGAGCACCAGCGTGGCACCGGTCATGAGCGGCCAGAAGAACTCCCACACCGACACGTCGAAGCTGCACGGCGTCTTCTGCAGCACGCGGTCCGTGCCGTCGAGGCGGTAGCGGTCCTGCATCCACAGCAGCCGGTTGACGATGCCGCGGTGGGTGTTCAGCACCCCCTTGGGCCGGCCGGTCGACCCGGAGGTGTAGATCATGTAGGCCAGGGTGTCCGGGTCCGCGTCCGCGGGCAGCGGGTCGCCCGCCGCGTCGGCCGTGGACTCCCAGCCGGTGTCGAGGGCGAGGACGGTGGCGTCGGTGTGCGGCAGCCGGCCGCGCAGATGCTCCTGGGTGAGCAGGATCGCGGGGGCCGTGTCCGCCAGCATGAACTCCAGCCGCTCCACCGGGTACTCGGGGTCCAGCGGCACATAGGCGGCGCCCGACTTCAGCACGCCGAGCAGGGCGACGACCAGCTCCGCGGAGCGCTCGGCGCACACGGCGACGAACCGCTCCGGGCCCGCTCCGTGCCGGCGCAGCCAGCGGGCGAGCCGTCCGGCCCGCGCGTCGAGTTCGCCGTACCCGATCCGCTCCCCGTCGAGGACGAGCGCGGTGGCGTCGGGGGTGCGCGCGGCCTGCTCGGCGATCAGCTCGTGCAGACAGCGGTCCGCGCCCTCGAAGTCGCGGGCGGTGTCGTTCCACTCCTCGACGATCCTGCGGCGCTCGGCGTCGGAGAGGATCTCCAGCTCGGAGACGCGGCGCCCGGGTTCGGCGATCGCCGAGGCCAGCACCACCCGGTAGGCGTCCATCAGCCGCCGGACGGTGTCCGGGCCGAACACGTCGGCGTTGTACTCGACCTCGACCAGCAGTTCGTCGGAGCGGTCGACGACGCTGATCCACAGGTCGAACTTGGACGTGGCGTTGCGTACGCCCTCGATCGCCTCGATGACGAGTTCGGATCCGGTCTGCAGCGGGCGGGCGGGCAGGAAGTTGAAGCAGACCTGGAACAGCGGGTTCTGGGACAGATAGCGCTCCGGCCGCAGCGCGTCGACCAGGACCTCGAACGGCACCTCCTGGTGCTGCTGGGCACCGTTGACGACGTCCTGCACCCGGCGCAGCACCTCGTGGAAGTCGGGATCGCCGGTCAGGTCCGTGCGGTACACGAGGGTGTTGACGAACATGCCGATGAGCGGCTCGATGTCCACGTGGGTGCGGTTGGTCACCGGGGACCCCACCGGGATGCCGGTCTGGCCGGTGCAGCGGTGCAGCAGCACGTTCAGCGCGCCGAGCAGGACGACGAACAGGCTGACGCCCTCGCGCCGGCACAGGGCGAGCAGCTCGTCGCGCAGGGAGCCCGGGTAGACGACGCGGAGGTCGCCGCCGGAGAAGGTCTGCACCGGCGGCCTGGGGCGGTCGAGCGGCAGTTCCAGGTTCTCGGTGCCGTCGCCGAGCTGCTCGCGCCAGTAGGAGAGCTGGGTCTCCAGCCGCTCCCCCGCCATGTACTCCCGCTGCCAGACGGCGAAGTCGGGGTACTGCACCCGCAGTTCGGGCAGGGGCGAGGGCCGGCCGGCGGCGAAGGCCTGGCAGAGGGTGAACAGCTCCTGCCAGAACAGCCCCAGCGACCAGCCGTCGACCACGACGTGGTGGGCGTTGAGGAGAACCACGTGCAGCTCGGGGGCGAGCCGGTACAGCGTGACCCGCAGCAGCGGGCCGGCCGCGAGGTCGAACGGGCGGCGGGCCTCCTCGAACACCAGGGCGTCCAGCCGGGACGGCTCGGCACCGAGGTCCACCAGCTCCACCGGGATGTGCAGCTCGTCCAGGACCTCCTGCCAGGGTTCGCCGTCCTCGCTGGGCAGCCGGGTGCGCAGCGCCTCGTGCCGGCGTACGACTTCCCGCACCGCCCGCTCCAGCACCTCGCGGCGCAGCGGCCCGCGCACGCGGAAGCTCATCGGCACGTTGTACGCCGGGCTGCCCGGCACCATCTGGTCGAGGAACCACAGCCTGCGCTGGGCGAACGACAGGGCCGGCCGGACGCCGGCCGGGCGGCGCGGGATACCGCCGGCACCCGCCTCACGGGCCGCCGCACCGGTCAGCTTGCGCAGCAGGGCCTGCTTCTGCGCGGACAGACCGGCCGTGGTCTCCGCCTCCGGGCGCGCCGCACCGCTCAGCTTCCGCAGCAGGGCCTGCTTCTGCGGGGACAGCTGCGCCTTGCGGGACGCGAGCGCGTCGTCGTGGGACATGGCGGGAAGGGCTCCTCTCGGTCGTACGGGGTGTGCGTCGCTCACGCCAGCAGGGTGTTCACCGCGTCGTCCGGCAACTGGTCGATCTTGTCGATGAGTTCGGCCTCCAGCAGGCCGGCCATGTCCGCGAGGGTGCGGGCCTGGAACAGTTCGCCGAGGTCGAGTTCGACCGGGAAGCCGCTCTTGAGGCGGGAGATGATCTGGGTCAGCATGATCGAGTCGCCGCCCACCTCCTGGAAGTCGTCGTCCGGCCGGACGGACGCCAGGCCCAGCACCTCCTGCCAGGCGGCGGCGACCCGCTGCTGCAGCGGGCTGCCGAAGGCGGCTTCGCCGTCCGCACCGGCGGCGGCCTGGACGGCGGCTTCGGCGGTGGCCTCGGCAGCGGGAGCTGCGGCGGGTTCGACGGCGGGTTCGGCGACCGGGGCGACCGGCTCGGCGGTCACCGGAACCGTGGCCGCAGGCATGGCGCCCTCCTTCTCCGCGAGCACCACCGCCTGGAACGCCCGGTCCTCGCGCACCGGGGCGGGCGACAGGCTGCGCACCCCGCGGAAACCGGACCGCTCCAGGGCCTGCCGCCACAGCGGCACGCTCAGCAGCGGGGACCCGGGGATCCGGCCGTCGTCCTCGGCCGCCCACCAGCCGCTCATCAGGCCGAAGGTGAGCGTGAAGAAGTCCTGCTTGCGGGTGGTCTCCAGCACGATCAGCACACCGCCGGGGCGCAGCAGCTGCCGGGCGTGGGCGAGCGTGTCGTCGATCCGCCGGGTGGCGTGCAGGACGTTGCAGGCCAGCACGACGTCGTGGGTGCCGGGTGCGAAGCCCTGGCCGGCGGGCGGCTGCTCGATGTCGAGGGGCCGGAAGTCGACGTAGGGGTGGTCGGCGCCGTACCGGCTGCGGCCGTACTGGGTGAAGCCGCGGGAGATGTCGGTGTAGACGTAGGCGAGATCGCCGCCGGCGCCGTCCAGGGCGGGCAGCACCTTGGCGGTGGTGCCGCCGGTGCCCGCACCGATCTCCAGGACCGACACGGAGGCCCCCGGATCGGCGGCCCGGCGGGCCCGGACGTACTCGGCGACCAGCCGGGCGACCAGGCCGTTGGTGTCGTGGTCGCTGTGGTAGACGGCTTCGACGGCGTCGAACGAGCCGTCCGGGAAGAGGACCTCGTGCGCCTTGCGCCGCCCGGTCAGCACCTCGGGCAGGTCCGCCAGGCACAGCGTGAGCAGCCGGGCGTAGCCCGCCATCTCCGGGTAGCGGGCGACGACCTCGTCGGTGACGGCCGCCACCTGCTCCGGGGTCCAGTCCAGGACGTCGGGCCCGGTGACCCGGCCGGTGGTGACCAGGTCGTCCCCCTCCGTGCGCAGCAGGCCCGCGTCGGTGAGGACGGCGAGCAGCTCCCGGAACAGCGGGCGGTACTCGGGTACGACGTCCAGTCGCCGTGCCAGCTCCTCGGGCCGATGGCGTTCGCCGGCCGCGGCGAAGGCGTCCATGCGGCGCAGGGAGGCGAACAGCAGGGTGCGGCAGACCGTGGCGAGCTCGCGGACCATCACCTCGGAGCGGTGCGCGGCCTCAAGGTCGCCGGACTTGGGGTCGTCCCGCAGCTGGGCGTCGGCCGCCGCGTCGAGAGCCGACAGGACGGACGGTACGGCGCCGTCCGCGCCGGGAGCCTCGACGGCGCCGACCGTGCCCGCTGGCGTGGGGGCGCCGGGAGTGCCCTGGGCCCAGACGTGCGGGAAGGCCTCCCGTTCGAACGGGTGGGGCGGCAGCCCGATGCGGCGCGGGACGGTGCCGGTGTGCAGGCGGGCCCAGTCCACGTCGGCCCCGGTGACCCAGGCCGCGGCGAGGGCGTCCAGGTCCCGGCCGGCGGGCCGGTCCTCGCGGCCGCGGCCGCGCCGCTCGGGCGCCTCGCCCCGGTGCACGAACGGCCCGGTGCTGCCGTCCGCGGCGAACTCCGCCAGCCGGTCGGCGAGTTCACCGGCACTGCCGGCGCACACCGCGAGTCGCTGGGCGAACGCCTCCCGGCCCACCTGGAGGGTGTGGGCGAGGTCCGGCAGGTCGGCGTCGCCGAGGCCGCCGCTCCTGAGCCGGGCCGCCAGCGCCCCCGCCTTGGCGCGCAGTTGCTCCTCGCCGCGGGCCGACAGCGGCACCAGCTGCCGCCTGCGCCGGGACCCGGTACGGCGCACCGGCTCCGGGTACTCCTCGACGATCACATGCGCGTTGGTGCCGCTGTACCCGAAGGAGCTGACCCCGGCGAGCCGGGGCGCGCCGTCGTCGGCCGTCCAGTCGGCGAGCTCGCGACTGACCCGTACGGGGGCGCCGGCGAAGTCGGCGTGCTTGTTCTCGGTGCGGAAGTTGGCGGCGGGCGGCAGCTTGGCGTGCCGCAGGCACAGCAGCACCTTGATCAGGCCGAGGACGCCGGCGGCACCCATGGTGTGGCCGATGTTGGCCTTGACCGAGCCCAGGGCGCAGAACTCCCGGCGGTCGGTGAACTCCTCGAACGCCTCGATGAGGCCCTGCACCTCGATGGGGTCGCCCAGGCTGGTGCCGGTGCCGTGTGCCTCGATGTAGCCGAGGCGGTCCATCCCGATCCCGGCCCGGCGGTAGACGGCGCGCAGCAGGTCGCGCTGGGCGCTGGAGCTGGGTGAGGTGATGCCGGAGGTGCGGCCGTCCTGGTTGGTGCCGCTGCCCCGGATCACGCCGAGGATCCGGTCGTGGTCGCGCACAGCGTCCGACAGCCGCTTCAGGACGACCACGCCCACGCCCTCGCCGAGCAGCATGCCGTCGGCGTCGGCGTCGAAGGGGCGGCACGAGCGGTTCGGCGACACCGTGCCGAGCGCCTCCATGGTGACGAAGGTGCCGGGGTGGTTGGCCACGTACACGCCGCCGGCCAGCGCCAGGTCGGCCTCGCCGGACAGCAGCAGGCGGCGGGCGATGTCCACGGCGACCAGGGACGAGGAGCAGGCGGTGTCCACGGTCAGCGCGGGCCCGGCGAGGTCGAGGTGGTAGGCGAGCCGGGCGGCCATGATGCTGGTGTCCGCGCCCATCAGAGCGTGCGCCGAGTACTCGGCCTGCGGCGCGAGACCCGTGCTGCCGACGATCGTGGCGACCGCGCGGCCCTGCAGGGTGGAGGCGTCCAGCGCCGCGTCCTCCAGCGCGTGGTAGGAGGATTCGAGCAGGACGCGCTGTGCGGCGTCCATCGCCGCGGCCTCACGCGGGGAGATGCGGAAGAAGGCCGGGTCGAACAGCTCGGTGCCGGCCATGGCGCCGTAGCGCGGCGGCGCGGCGTCCGGGAAGTGCTCGCGGAACAGCGCCAGCGCGACCGGGTCCGTCACCTCGGTGGTGCGGTCCCGGCCCTCGCGGATCACCTCCCACAGCTGGTCGGGGTCGTCGGCACCGGCCGTACGGCAGTGCATGCCGATCACGGCGACCGCGTCGGCGGGCTCCTGGGCGGCGAGCTGGGCCTCGACGCGTACGGCGAGGGCGTCGAGATCGTCCGCCGCGGTGACCGCGCTGGTGGGCAGGGCGGTGCCGAAGCGGCCGTTGACCGCCTCGGTCATCCGTACGGCCGTACCGGCATCGAGTCCGCGCAGGTCGGCCGTGGCCGCCTGGGCGGCGGAGACGTCGAGGACCTGGGCCGCGATGTCCGTCAGCGCCTGCTTGACGTGGGGCGACATTGAATCGACTGCTCCTTCTAGTTCCGGGTGTCGCGCGCGGGCGCGGCGGGGTCGGCGAGGTGTGCCAGGTTCAGCCGGAGCCGTTCCTCGGGCGTGACGGAGGACTGCTTCCGCAGCCGGAACAGGCGGTGGACGACCCAGCCCTGCCGCAGCGGTCCGGCGAGGTCGGGGTCGGGGTGTGTGAGGTCGTACGAGGTCACCTCGTCGATCACGAACCGGTTGCGGGCGAACTGCTCGGCCCAGGCCTGCGCGGTCGGTACGGCGATCCCGGCCCGCTCGTCCACGAGGTCGCCGCTCAGGGTGCACACGAAGTCGGCGAGCAGCAGTGCGCCGCCGTCCACGACGGCCGCGTCCAGGCGGGCGAACAGCGTCCGCTTGTCCCGCGCCCGGACGCAGCCGTGCACGGCGAACACCACGTCGTAGACGCCCGGTACGGGATCGAGCGTCTCGTCCGCCACGATCAGCTCCACCCGGTCGCCCAGCCCCCGCTCGCTCAGCTCACGGGCGCCCAGGTCGACGAGCTCCTTGTCCCCCGTGACCCCATGCACCACCAGCTCACCGTGGAGCCGGGCGAGTTCCGTCAGCCCCTCGGTGTCACGACACCCGAATTCCAGTACGGCACCGACGCGATCGAGGTCCTCCCCACGCAACAGGGCCCGACGCACTGCGGGACGGGCGTGGGGGGCGCGGGTCCCGGCTGCGGGGAGCATGGGGGTCCCGGGAGTTACGGGGCGTTCGGGGGGTGTCGGGGTCCCGGCGGTTGTCGGGGGTGCAGGGGTAGCCGGAGTCCCGGAGGGCGCGGGGTTCAGGGCAGCCCCGGCAACCGCCGACAACTCACGGGGCGCCGGAGCACCGGCGTCGGCCGAGGAGCCGGCAGCTCTCGGATCCCCGATAGTTGACGGTGACTCAGGCGCCACCGGAGTCCCGGAAGGCTCCTGGAGCACGGCAGTCCCGGCAGCCGCGGACGGCTCATGGGTTGCCGAGGTCCCGGCGATCGCCATCGTCCCCGTGGTCGCCCGAGTCCCGGTGGTTGCCAGGGTCCCGCTGGTTGCCGGGGTCCCCGTGGCGGTCGAGAGGTCGGCGGGCGGGGTGGTCCGGCGGGGGGTGCGGGTGAGGCGGTCGGCCAGGTGGTCGGCGAGGGGGCCCGGGGAAGGGTGGTCGAAGACCAGGGTGACGGGCAGCCGCAGGCCGGTGGCCCGGTTCAGCCGGTTGCGCAGCTCGACCGCGGTCAGACTGTCCAGGCCGAGCTCCACGAACCCGGTGCCGGGGCCGACGGCGGCCGGGTCGGCGTTCAGCACGGCCGCCACCTCGTCGCACACCAGGTCCAGCAGCGCCGCCCGCCGTTCCTCCTCCGAGGCCCCGGCGAGCAGGCCGGGCGCGCTCTCCCGCGGGGCGGACACGGGGCGCCGCGCGGTGCGGACCAGACCGCGGTGCAGCGGGTGTCCCTCGCCGGCGTCGGCCTGGGCGGCCAGCGCGCCGAGGTCCAGCCGCATGGGAACCTGCAGCGGCATGTCGGCACCGCACGCCGCGTCGAACAGCTCGAACCCCTGCCGGCTGGACATGGGCAGCAGGCCACCGCGGGCCATCCGCCCGGTGTCGCCCTCGGTGAGATGCCGGGTCAGGCCGGTCGCCTGCTCCCAGTAACCCCAGGCCAGCGACGTGCCGGGCAGCCCGTGGGCCCGGCGGTGCTGGGCCAGCGCGTCCAGGAAGCAGCTCGCCGCCGCGTAGTTGGACTGCCCCGGGTTGCCCAGCACGCCGGCCGCGCCGGAGAAGAGTACGAAGGCGTCGAGGTCCCGCTCCCGGGTCAGCTCGTGCAGATTCAGCGCCCCTTCCGCCTTGGGCCGCAGCACGGTGGCCAGCCGCTCGGGCGTCATCGCGTCGAAGACCCCGTCGTCGAGCGCGCCGGCGGTGTGCACCACGGTGCCGAGCGGATGCTCCGGAGGCAGGGCGTCCAGGACCCGGCGCAGCCGCTCGCGGTCGGCCACGTCGCACGCCACCACCGTCACCTCGGCGCCGGCGGCGGTGAGTTCCCGGGCCAGCCCGGCCGCCGACGGGTCGTCAAGGCCGCGCCGGCTGAGCAGCACCAGATGCCGGGCGCCGCGCTCGGTCACGAGGTGCCGGGCGAGCATCCCGCCCAGCACACCGGTGCCGCCGGTGATCAGCACCGTACGGTCCGGGTCCGGGCGGCGCGGCACCGTCAGCACGATCTTGCCGATGTGCCGGGCCTGACTCATGAACCGGAACGCCTCGGGCGCCCGCCGCAGGTCCCAGCGGGTCCGGGGCAGATGGGTGAGGACACCCTGCCGGAACAGGCCGAGAATCTCCCGGAGGATCTCGCCGATGCGCTGCGGTCCGGCGTCGACCACGTCGAAGGCGCGGTAGCGGACGCCGAAGTGCGCGGTGGCCACCTCCTGGGGGTCGCGGATGTCGGTCTTGCCCATCTCGACGAACCGGCCGCCGCGCGGCAGCAGCCGCAGCGAGGCGTCGACGTACTCCCGGGCGAGCGAGTCCAGGACCACGTCCACACCGCGGCCCCCGGTCGTCTCCAGGAACCGGTCGGCGAAGCCCAGGTCGCGTGAGGAGGCCAGGCGGTCCTCGGGCACCCCGAGCTCCCGTACGGCGTCCCACTTGCCCTCGCTCGCGGTTGCGAACACCTCGGCGCCCAGGTGCCGGGCGAGCTGGACCGCGGCCATGCCGACACCGCCCGCGGCGGCGTGCACGAGCACGGACTCCCCGGCCCCCAGTCCGCCGACGTCGACGAGGCCGTAGTACGCGGTGACGAACGCGACCGGGACGGCGGCGGCCTGCTCGAAGGTCCAGCCGTCCGGGACGGGCGCGACCGTGCGGGCGTCGGCCACGCACACCGGGCCGAGACCGCTCGGGAACACGCCCATGACCCGGTCTCCGACACGGAACCCCTCGACCGACGGGCCCACGGCGGTGACCACGCCCGCGCCCTCGGCACCCAGGGTCAGGTCACCCGGGTACATGCCCAGCGCGCCGAGCACGTCACGGAAGTTCAGGCCCGCGGCGCGCACCTCGATGCGCAGCTGTCCCGGCGCGGGCGGCGCGTCGGCGGCCGCCCACGGCACCAGAGCGAGGTTCTCCAGCGTTCCGGCGCCGACCGTGTCCAGCCGCCAGGCGCCCCCGTCGGACGGCGGCACCAGGGCACCGTCGGTGCCCAGCCGGGCCAGCCGGGGCACGCGTGCCTCACCGGCGCGGAGCGCGAGCTGCGACTCCTCGGCGGCCGTGGCGGCGGCCACCGCCACGGGCAGCGCGGCGAGCGAGGCGTCCGTGTCGTCCGTGTCGACCAGCAGCAGCCGGTCGGGGTGCTCCGCCTGGGCCGCCCGCAGCAGGCCCCAGACGGGGGCGTGCACCAGGTCGGTGACGTCCTCGCCGGCCCGGGTGGCGACCGCCCCGCGCGTGATCACAACCAGGCGATCCGCGCCGCGCGTGTCGTCGGCCAGCAGCCGCTGCGTCTCGGTCAGCGCCCGTGCGGTGGCCTCGCGCAGCGCGGCCGGCAGATCGTCCGCCGGTCCGCCGGCGGCCAGGGACATCAGCCCCGTGCCGCCGGGCAGTTCGGACACCTCCACACCCGCGCGACGCAGCGCCGGGGCCAGGCCGAGGTCGTCGGGACCGGCCACACTCCACCGCCCCGGCGTGTGCCCGGCCGTGTCCAGCACGGTCCAGTCGAGCTCGAACAGGCCGTCGGGCATGGGGGCGGGACCGGTCCGCTTCTCGCCCGCGACGGGCCGCAGCACCAGCGAGTCGAGCGCCGCCACCGGCCGCCCGGACCCGTCGGCGATCTGGGCGCGGACGGCGTCGGTGCCGGCCGCGGTGAGCCGGATCCGCACGGTGGCCGCGCCCCGGCCGGCCTGCCGCCAGCCGCTCCAGGAGAACGGCAGCAGTCCGCCGCCGCCGCGCACGAACTCACCGAATCCCATGGCGTGCAGGGCCGAGTCCAGCAGGGCCGGGTGCAGTCCGTAGCGGCCGGCGTCCTGGGCGTCGGCCGCCTCGGCCTCGGCGAACACCTCGTCGCCACGCCGCCAGACGGCCCGCAGGGCACGGAAGGAGGGGCCGTAGGCGTATCCCGCGGCGGCCATGGTGTCGTAGTAGCCGTCGACGGGCAGCGGTTCGGCGCCCTCGGGGGGCCAGGCGGTGAAGTCGAGGTCCGGCCCGGCGGCACCGGTACCCAGCGTGCCGGTGGCGTGCCGTGTCCACTCCGGTTCGGCACCGGTCTGCGGCCGCGCGGGACGCGAGTGCACCTCGACGGCGCGGCTGCCGCCGCCGTCGGGCGGCCGTACGACGACCTGGAGCAGCACCCGGTCGGCCCGGGGCATCGCCAGCGGCGCCTCCAGGGTCAGCTCCTCCACCTCGGTACAGCCCAGGTCGCGTCCGGCGTACAGCGCGGCCTCGACGAATCCGGTGCCGGGGAACAGCACCGTGCCGGAGACGGTGTGGTCGGCGATCCAGGGGTGGGTGTCCAGCGAGATCTCACCGGTGTACGCGACCCCGCCGTCGGCGAGGGGCACGGCCGAGCTGAGCAATGGGTGCCCGGCCGGCGGCTCCGCGGGGGTCCGGGAGGCGAGCACGCCGGCGGTGCCGGGCGCGGGTACGGCCGCCGCGGACGGTGCGGTGACAGCTGGTGCGGGCGCCGGGGCGGTGGGGGCGATCCAGCAGCGGCGGTTCTCGAAGGGGTAGGTGGGCAGACCGGGCACGCGGCCGGGGGCGCCGTCCGGGTACAGCCGGTCCCAGTCGACCGCCGCGCCCCGCACCCACAGCCCGGCCAGGGCGTGCAGATCGCCCGCGTCCAGGGCCGCCTCGACGGCTGCGGGGTCCACCCGCCCGGCGGTCCCCGTGACGACGGCGTCCCCCGGACGACCGCGCCGCCAGCGTGTCAGATGGCCGGTCAGCTCCTCCGCACCGGAGGCGACCACGGCCAGCCGGTGGGTGAGATCGGTGCGACCGACCTGCAGGGTACGGGCGATCGCGGCCAGACCGGCGGCCGGACGCCGCCGCAGGAACTCCAGCCACTGGTCGACATGGGCGGCGAGGCGTTCCTCGGTGTGCGCCGACAGGGTCACCAGCACCGGGCCGCGCGGGCCCGGTGCGGGCGCCGGGGCGGGCGCGGGCGCCTCCTCGACGACGAGGTGGGCGTTGGTCCCGCCGCCGCCGATGCCGGTGATGCCCGCCCGGCGCGGCACGGTGACGCCGTCCACGACGACCGGCTCCCACGGTGCGGGTGCGCCGGACAGCTCGAAGGGCAGCCGGTCGAAGTCGATGGCCGGGTTGAACTCCTCGGGCAACCGCGTCGGCGGCAGTGTGCGGTGCTGGAGGGCCAGGACCACCTTGAACAGCTGGGCCATGCCGGAGGCCGCCTCCGCGTGGCCGATGTTGGGCTTCAGCGAGCCGACCCGGTAGGTGCCGCGGGTCCCGTCCCGGTCGGTGAACGCCTGGGTGAGGGCCGTCATCTCCACCGCGTCGCCGATCTCCGACCCGTTGGCGGTGGCCTCGACGTAGCTGACGGTGCGCGCGTCGACGCGGGCGTCGCGCAGCGCCTCGCGGATCACCTCGGCCTGCCGCTGGGCGCTGGGGCTGGTGAACCCGATGGTCCGGCCGTTGTGGTTGACGGCGCTGCCGCGGATCACGGCCCGCACCGGGTCGCCGTCGCGCAGGGCGGCGCGCAGCGGCTTGAGCACGACCGCCGCCACGCCCTCGCCCGGGACGATGCCGCTCGCCTCGCTGCCGAAGGACGCGCAGTCGGAACGGCCCGACAGCAGGCCGACCGTGGCGAGTTCGACGTACGTCGACGGATGCAGATACAGGTTCACCGCTCCGGCCAGGGCCATGTCGCAGCGGCCGCGGCGCAGGTTCTCCACGGCCTGGTGCAGGGCGACCAGGGCCGAGGAGCAGGCGGTGTCGACGGCCTCGCTCGGCCCGCCGAGGTCGAACTGGAAGGAGACCCGGTTCACCATGTCGCCGAAGGAGGTGCGGGGCATCTCCAGCCGGCCTTCGGAACCCAGGCGCTGGAAGCCGTGCTTGGCGCCGCCCGCGAAGACCCCGATACGGCCGCGGGTCTCGGCCGGCAGCTTGGAGGGGGCGTAGCCCGCGTCCTCCAGGGCCTTCCAGCACTCCTGGAGGAAGAGGCGCACCTGCGGGTCGGTGTTGCGCGCCTCCTGCTCGGTGAACCGGAACAGCTCCGGGTCGAACGCGTCGAATCCGTCCAGGAAGGCACCCCACTTGGAGTGGCTCTTGCGGACGAAGTCGGCGCCCTCGGGCCGCGGGTCGTAGTGCTCGCGCCAGTCCCAGCGGGCGGCCGGGATCTCGGTGACGGCGGTGCGGCCCTCCATGAGCAGCGACCAGTAGCCGTCGAGATCGGCGGCACCGGGGAAACGCCCGCTCATCCCGATGACGGCGATGCCGTCCAGGTCGTCGGCGCCCTCCGGCTCCTGCTCCTGCTCCTGCCTGGGGGCGGACGGTACGGGGACCGCCCCGGGGGCCGTGGGCCCGGACCCGGCGGGCACCGCCGCGCCGGTGCCCGCCGGGGCGGGTTCGGGTACGACGGCCACCGCCTGCGCGGGAACGGACATGGCCGGCTCGGACCCGGTGCCGTCCCAGCCGAGGAAGGTACGGCAGGCGCCGGGGAACCGCTCGGCCAGGTGGGCGGCCACGCCTTCGGCCTTCGGGTACTCGAAGAACAGCGTCCGGGAGGCGTCCGGGAACGCCTCGGAGAGCTGGTGGTTGAGGCGGGTACGGGTGACGGAGTCGATGCCGTAGCGGTCGAGCTGCTCGCGGGCGTCGACCGTGTCCGCCGGCACTCCGACCAGATCGGCGGCCATCCGGACCAGCCGCTCCGCCATCGCCCGGTCGAGCCGCTCGGGCACGCCGACGGACGCGGTCGCGACCGCGTCCGGCATGGCGGGCCGTTCGGCCGGTCGTCCCTGCGCGGGTACGGACGGCTGCCCGACGCCGGTCCCGGTGACGGTCCCGGTGGCCGCCACGGCCCCGGACGTGCCCGTTGCCGATTCCTCGGCGGACTCCGCCGCGCCCTGCACGGAGTTCTCCGCGACCGCTGCCGAGGCGGCGACGGGCGTGGGCTCGGTGGGCGCGGCCGGCCTGGACGCGGATCCTGTCGCGGCCGCGAGCTTGCCCGGTGCGGAGTCGTCGGCGGGGGTGGACGCCGGCAGCGGGGCCGGGGCGGTGGTGGCGAGGCCGTGGTGGTGTCGGGCGAAGGGGTAGCCCGGCAGAGGGATACGGGGAACCGGGCCGGCACCGTACAGGCGGCGCCAGTCGACCGGGCCTCCGCTGACCCAGAGTTCGGCGACCCGGGCGAGCTTGCCCCGGTCCAGCCACTTGTCCACGGCCTCGCGCAGCTCGTCCTCGTCGAACAGCC
Organism: Streptomyces sp. CoH27; assembly: GCF_020181035.1. GTDB lineage: Bacteria > Actinomycetota > Actinomycetes > Streptomycetales > Streptomycetaceae > Streptomyces > Streptomyces camelliae. Next base: position 103,600 of record NZ_JAIQYY010000016.1, on the reverse strand, counting down.
GGATCACGTCGCCGGGCCGGCCGGCCTCGCCGATCCAGCAGTTGGCCGGCAGCTCCCGGCCGTCGGCGAGGGCCCGCAGCCCGGCGCCCAGCTCGTCGAGGTCCCGCACCACGAGGGCGGCCCGTACCGGCAGCGCCGCCCGGCCCAGCTGCAAGGTGCGGGCGATGTCGGCGAGCCGCGGCGGGCGGGGCACGGTGGCACCGCCGCCCGGCTCGCGTTCGGCCGGGGCGCCGGCCGGCCCGTCGGCCGCCGTGTGCTCGGCGATGTGCTCAGCCGCCAGCCTGCTCAGCTCGGCGACCGTGGTGCCCTCGTGCAGCGCGCCCGCGTCCGGCCGGAAGCCGGTGGCCGTCTCCAGTGCGTCGGCGATCCTGGCGAGTTGCTCCGGCAGGACGCCGTAGGAGTTCAGCCGCTCGTCGAGGGCGACGTCCTGCGCGGCGACGTCCAGGACCTCCGCGACCACCGCGCGCATCCGCTCGCCGGCCGCGGGGCGCGGGGCGGGCCCGGGAGCCGGTGGCGTGGCCAGGTGGTCCGCCAGGGCGCGGGCCAGGGCGCGCAGCCGACCGGTGTCGAGCGCGGACAGCGGGACCAGGTGCGCGGCGCCGTCGTCCTCTGCGGGCGACGCGGCGGCCGGCACGTACTGCTCGACCACCAGGTGGGCGTTGGTCCCGCTGTGTCCGAAGGAGTTGACGGCGGCCATCAGCGGAGCCCCGGTGGACGACCGCCAGGGCCGGGGCTCCTGGTCGGGCACGAACGCGGAGTCCGCGAAGCCGATCAGCGGGTTGAGGCGGCGCAGCGTGGGCATGCCGGGCAGCAGGCCGTACCGCATGGACAGCAGCACCTTGATCAGGCCGACCACGCCCGCGGGCGCGCCGGTGTGCCCGATGTACGACTTGACGCTGCCGACGGTGCAGAAGCCGCGGGCGTCCGTCAGCTTCCGGAAGGCCCGCACCAGCGCGTTGGCCTCGACCGGGTCGCCGAGGGCGGTGCCGGTGCCGTGTGCCTCGACGTATCCGATGCGCTCGGCCTGGATGCCGTGGCTCCGGTAGACGTCGAGGACCAGGTCCTCCTGCGCGGCGCCGTTCGGCGCGGTGATGCCGTTGCTGGCCCCGTCCTGGTTCAGGCCGGTCGCCCTGATCACGCCGTAGACGTGGTCGCCGTCGGCCACCGCGTCCGCCAGCCGCTTGAGGACGACGACCGCGACCGCCTCGGAGTAGACCGTGCCGTCGGCGTCGGCGTCGAAGGTGCGGCAGGCGCCGGTGGGCGACATGGCGCCGCTGTCGACGAGCACGTCGAGGCCGCGCGCGTCCAGGCCCGCGTTGACGCCGCCGGCCAGGGCGAGGGAGGACTCGCCGGAGCGCAGGCTCTGGCAGGCGAGGTGCACGGCGGCCAGGGAGGAGGAGCAGGCCGTGTTGACCACCAGGGCGCTGCCGCGCAGGTCGAGGAAGTACGACAGCCGCGACGCCACGAGCGCGTCCGAGGCGCCGACGAACGACTCGTGCGGGTAGCCGGTGGGTTCGGCGCCGATGAAGAGGCCGGTGCGCGAACCGGCCAGCGCCCTGGGGTCCAGTGCGGCGTCCTCCAGGGCGTGCCAGCTCTCCTGGAGCAGCAGCCGCTGGTGATGGCTCATCAGGTCGGCCTCGTGCGGCCGGATGCCGAAGAACTCCGGGTCGAAGCAGTCCCGTTCGGCGAGCGCTCCGCCCCAGCGGTAGGTACCGGGGCCGTCGCCCGCGCGGTAATGCTCCGGCAGCTCCCCGTAGGAGACCAGGCCCTCGGTGAGGTTGTGCCACAGGGTGCGGATGTCGGGCGCCCCGGGGAACTGACCGGCCATGCCGATCACCGCGATGTCCAGCGGCCGGGCGGGGTCCGGGCCGGCGGGCGGGGGTTCGGCGGCCGGAGCCGGGCGGCCGGCGGCCAGCAGGCTGCGCGCCTGCGCGGCGTCGACGGCTCCTCGGGCGTACCCGTCGAGGATGTCCCGGACGTTCGTGCTGCTGCTCATCGTCGCTCCTTCGTGGCCAGCTCTGCATCGAGCAGGTCCAGCACTTCCGTGGCGGACAGCTCGCCGGCCGCGAAACGTGCTTCCAATCTCGCGATCAGGTCCGCCGGAACCTCGGTTCCGGCGGCGCCGGGCGGCGCGTCCTGTGCGGCGCCCGCGGGGGTGGCGTCCCCCGTCGGCGGGTCGGGCTCCCGGGCGGCGGACAGCTCGGCGAGGTGGCCGGAGAGCCGTTCGACGGACGGGAACTCGTACAACGCGCCGGCGTTCACGTCGACGCCCAGCTCCTCGGCGATCTCCGTGACGAAGGCGGCGCCGGTGATGGAGTCGACCCCGAGGTCGGCGAAGGCCACCGAGGGCGACAGCTCGCCGGGCGTCACCCGCAGCGTCCGCGCGAGCCGCTCCACCAGCAGCCGCTCGATCCCCGGCCGCCGGTCCGCCGCGGCCGGTGCCGGGCGGGGGGCACCGGCCGGTGCGGCGGCCTCGCCGCGGCCGGTGCCGGCCGGGTCGCCCGCGCGGCCGGCGGGCGCCCGCATGGCGACGACCTGGCGGTGCCGGCCGGCCCGCAGCAGGCGTACGGCGGTGTCGAAGCAGGCCGCGCCCTCGTCGTCCGCAAGGAAGCCCAGCATCGGGAAGTTCCGGGCCGCTTCACCGAAGGAGGACCGCCAGGCTCCCCAGTTGACGACGCCGACGGGGAAGCGGGCGGTACGGCCCACGGCGCGGGTGAAGGCGTCGGCGTAGGTGATACCGGCCGCGTACGCGGGGTGGGTGCCCGCACCGCCGAACGCGAAGGCCTGCGCGGAGGAGAAGTAGCACAGGAAGTCCAGCGGCTGGTCCGCGACGGCCTCGAACACATGGCGGGCGCCCACGGCCTTGACGTCGAAGTGCGCGCGGAACTCCTCCTCGCCGAGCTCGGCCACACCCACCGGTGCCCCGGTGATCCGCGTGGCGCCGGCGAACAGCACCCCGTGGATGTCGCCGAGCAGCCCCCGGGCCGCGTCCAGCGCCTCCCGGGCCTGCCGCGCGTCCGTGACGTCGCCGCGGACGTAGCCGATCCGGCCGTCGGCCAGGGCGGCGCGCACGGCGGGGTCGTCCGCCGCGCGGCGCCCGACGAAGACGACCTTGGCGTCGTAGCGGTCGACGAGGTGGCGGCCGATGGTCCGGCCGACGAAGCCGGTGCCGCCGACGACGACGTAGTGGCCGCCGGGGCGGATGCCCGCGAGCGCCGGGTCGGCCGCCTCGGCAGGGGTGACCGGCCGGACCTGCTGCCGGTGGCGGCGTCCGCCGCGCAGCGCGATCAGTTCGCCGTCGCCGGCCGCGGGTTCGGCGGCGACGGCGGCGGCCAGCGCTGCGGGGGCGTCGGGGCCGGTCAGGTCGGCGGCCGAGACGTCCAGGTTGCGGACGGCGAACCGGCGGCCGTCCCGGGCCAGGAAGTACGCCAGCCCCGCCAGCCCCGCCCCTCGGGTGCCGCTCGGTTCGCCGGCCACCGAGTGCGTGTCGTGGGTGACCAGGAACAGGTCCGTACGCCCGTCGGGCGCGCCGTCGGCCAACGCCCGGACCAGCCGGAGCACCGCCGACTCGGCACTCGCACCGGTTCCGGTTCCGGCATGCGCGGCGTCGTTCCCGACCACCACGTGCACGCGGTCCGGCCTGCCGCCGGCGACGTCGTACGGCCCGTCCAGCGACCGCACGGCCACCTCGGCACCGGCCTGCCGGTGGTGCCGGACCAGGGCCTCGGCCAACGGGCCTCCGCCCGCATCGGCGAGAACCAGCACCCGCCCGCCCCCGCCGGAACCACCGCCCGCGGATGCCGCCTCCACCCACCGCGGCACACTCAGCAACCCGGCAGGCGGCACCACCGGAACCACCTCCGGCACACTGCCCACCACGCCGGGCTCGCCGCCTACGACGACGGCCGCCGGTCGACGCCATTCCGCCGCCGCGGGCACTGCCACAGCCGGGTCGGACACCGCCGACGCGGACGCCGGCCTGCGCCACTCCCCCGCCGTCCCTGTCGTGTGTCCCTCGGTCCCCGTGCTCGTCGGCGGGTTCCCCTCCGCCTCCCCGGGTGCCGTGGTGGCCGTAGCCGGGCCGTGGACCGGGACGGGGGCCGGGGCGGGTACCCAGTAGCGGGCGCCCGTGAAGGGGTACGTGGGGAGGCTCACCCGGTGGGGGTGGGCCGGGGCGGGCCAGACGGTGGGGGTGCCCTCGGTCCAGTGGCGGGCCGTGTCGTGCAGGGGGGTGCCGGACAGGCCGGGGCGGATCCCGTGCCGGGCGAAGTCGTCCAGGCGTGCCAGCAGCCGCTCGGTGTCGTGCTCGACGAATGCCACGCGTACGGGGAACTCGGTGCGGCCCACCTGGAGCGTGTGGGCGGTGTCGGCCAGGGACGGGGCGCCGGGAGCGGCCAGCGTGTCCCGCAGCCGCGCGGCCATCTCGCGCAGCCGGTCCTCGTCGCGGGCCGAGAGCGGCACCACCACCGGCCGGTCCGGCTCGGCGGGGGACGCCGGGCGGGCGGCGGGCCGCTCGGCCGGGACGTACTCCTCCAGGACGAGATGCGCACCCGCCCCGGTCGCGCCGAACGAGCTGAGCCCCGCCCGCCGCGGCCCCTCGGGCGGGGCCGGCCAGTCGGCCGTCTCCCGCTGCAACCGGAACGGTGTGCTGTCGAGGTCGAGCAGCCGGTTCGGGGTCTCTGCGTGCAGCGAGGGCACGAGTGTGCGGTGGTGCAACTGCAGCGCCACCTTGGTCAGTCCGGCGATCCCGGCGGCGGACTCGGCGTGGCCGATGTTCGACTTCACCGAGCCGAGCGCGCAGAACCCGGTGTCCCGGGTGCCCCGCGCGAACGCGGTGACCAGTCCGCGCACCTCCACCGGGTCGCCCAGCGCGGTGCCGGTGCCGTGCGCCTCGACGTAGCCGATGGAGCGGGCGTCGGCGCCGGCGTCGGCGAGGGCGGCGGCGATGACATCGGCCTGCCCGACCGGGCTCGGCACGCTGAATCCGCTGACGGCGCCCACGTGGTTGACGGCGGACCCGCTGACCACCGCGTAGATGTGGTCCCCGTCGGCCTCCGCGTCGGCGAGGGGCTTCAGGACGACCGCGCCCACGCCCTCGGCGGAGACATAACCGTCACCGCCCTCGCCGAAGGAGCGGCAGCGCCCGTCGGAGGAGTGCATGCCGACCATGCCGTAGGTGCGGTACTTCCCCGGATGCAGCGAGAGGTTGACGCCTCCGGCGATCGCTACGTCGCACTCGCCGCGCCGCAGGCTCTGCACGGCGAGGTGGACCGCGGTCAGCGACGAGGAGCACAGGGTGTCCACGGTCAGGCTCGGGCCGTGGAAGTCGCAGACGAAGGAGACCCGGTTGGCGATCTGGCCCTGGTTCAGGCTGAGCGGCACCGGCGTGGCCGCCTCGGCCCCGACGAGCGTGTAGTCCTTGTGCATCGCGCCCGCGAAGACACCGACCGCGCGGCGGCGGTGCGCGCCCCTGGCCGCGGCGAGGCCGGCCGGGGTGTAGCCGGCGTCCTCGATCGCCTCCCAGCAGGTCCGCAGGAACCAGCGCTCCTGCGGATCGGTGATCTCCGCCTCCTGCGGGGAGATCCGGAAGAACGCGGCGTCGAACCGGTCGACATCGTCCAGGAATCCGCCCCAGCACGACGTTCCGTCGCCGGCGGGGTCCGCCCAGCGTTCGGCCGGCACCTCGCGCACCGTGTCGCGGCCCGCCTTGAGGTTCTCCCAGAAGGCGGCCAGGCCGGCCGCGCCCGGGTAGTGCCCGGCCATGCCGATGACGGCGAACCGCTCGACGTGCGCGGCGGGCAGCCGGCGCCGCCGCAGCTGCGGGCGCTCCAGCGGTCGCCGCCCGGCCGGGCCGTCGTAACCGGCCAGCACGGCATGGGCGTTGGTGCCGCCGTCGGCGAAGCTGGACACGGCCGCGATCAGCGGCGCGCCGTCGGGCCAGGGCAGCGCCGCCCGCGCGAACCGCAGGGGTACGGCGTCGAAGTCGAAGTGCTCGGGTGGCTGTTCGCCGCTGAGGAAGGGCGTGATGCGCCGGTTGCGCAGCATCAGCACGGTCTTGATCAGCCCGGCCACGCCCTCCGCGCACTGGGGGTGCCCGATGTTCGGCTTGACCGAGCCCAGGTAGCAGGGGGCGGAAGCGGTGCCGACGGGGCGGTAGACATCGGCGATCGCCTTGAGTTCGATCAGGTCGGGTACGGCGGACCCGGCCGCGTTGGTCTCGATGTGCGTCACGTCCTCGGGACGGACCCCGGCCCGGGACAGCGCGCGGAGCATGACGGAGCGCTGTGCGGCCGGGTTGGGGGTGGCCGGCCCGGCGGTGCGGCCGTCGTTGTTGACGGCGACCGCCTTGATCACCGCGTGTACACGGTCCCCGGCGGCGCGGGCCGCGGCCAGCGGCCGCAGCAGCAGCACACCGACGCCCTCGGCCGGGGTCAGGCCGCCGGCCCGGCGGTCGAAGACATGGAACTCCGGTCCGGTGTTGAGCAGTCCCCGGCGGCCGAACAACCGGTGGCCGCCCGCGTCGGGCAGCAGGCCCACCCCGGCGACCACGGCCGCCTCGATGTCGCCCGAGCGCAGCGCCTGGACGGCCTGCTGGAGCGCCACGAGCGCCGAGGAGCAGGCGGTGTCCACCACCACGCCGGGGCCGCGCAGGTCGAAGTGGTGCGACAGGTTGGCGGCGAGGTAGTTCTGGCCGATCGCCACCACCGGGTTGCGGCTGCGGTCCAGCACGGTCCGGCTCGGGTGGTGCCGGCTGCGGCCGCCGACGTAGACGCCGATGTCACGGCCCTTGACCTCCTCGGGCCGGTACCCGGCGTCGCACAGGGCGAACAGCGTCTCCTCCAGCAGGAGCAGCGCCTGCGGGTCCATCGCGGTGGCGTCCGCGTCGGAGAGATGGAAGTGGGCCGGGTCGAACCCGTCGAGGTCGAGCAGGCCCGCCATGAGCCCCTCACCGTCACGCCAGCGCCCCGGGGGCACCGGTCCCAGCGCCGACCGTCCCTCCGCGAGCAGCCGCCAGTAGCCGTCGAGGTCGGGGGCACCGGGGAAGCGGCCGGACATGCCGATCACGGCGATGTCCCCGGCCTCGTGATCCGACGCACCGTCACCGGCCCCCTCGGACACGGCGGCCACGCCCCGGCCACCCCCCACGGCCCCGTCGGCGGCAACCACCCGGCCGGCACCGAAGCCGGACGGCTCACCCGCGGCGAAGACGGACAGCTCACCCGTGGCGGACGCGGACGGCTCCCCCAGGGCGGACGCGGACGCCCCACCCGCGACGGACACGGGCCGCTCACCCAGGGCGGAGGCGGACAGATCGCCCGCGGCGGACGCGGACGGCTCACCCATGGCAGACACGGACGACCCACCCGCGACGGACACGGACGGCCCGCCCGTCGCGGACGCGGACAGCGTGCCCGCGGCGGGGCCGAAGGCCGTGAGCAGTTCGGGGCCGTGGGAGGTGGCCAGCCAGGTGGTGAAGGCGTCCACGGAGGGCTGTTCCACCAGGGCGTCCGGCGCCGGCTCGACACCGAGCCGGTCCCCGACCCGGCGCAGGATCTGCACGGTCATGATCGAGTCGGTGCCGTAGTCGGCGATCGGCACGTCGGCCGAGAGGCGCTCGCGGTCGTAACCGACCAGTTCGGCGAGCTGGTCCAGGATCCAGGAGGCGGCGGCCGCGCGGGCGCTCGCCAGGTCACCGGTGAGCGCCGGTGCGCCCGCCGTCCCGGCGGCGGGCCTGGTGGCCTGCGCGTCCGGTACGGCGCCGTCGCCGGCCCGCGTGGTCAGCAGGCGCGGGCTCCAGCGCTCGTCGACGACGGCCGGCAGGACCACCGGTCCGGCGCCGGTGGCCAGGATGTGGTCGAGCAGCCGCAGCCCCTGCTCGGCGGAGAGTTCGCCGAGGCCGGTCGCCCGGTAACCCGGTCCCGGCCGCTCCGTGCCCATGCCGACGCCCTGCCAGCTGGGCCAGGCGACGCTCACCAGGGGCAGCCCGTGCGGCCGCCGCCGGGCCACCGCGTCGAGGTGGGCGTTGGCCATGGCGTAGTCGCTCTGCCCGACCGCGGCGGCGGGCACCAGCGAGGCCACCGACGAGAACAGCACGAAGAACCGCAGGGGTTCACCGGCCACGGCGTCGACGAGGGCGTCCACTCCGGCCGTCTTGGGCGCCAGCACCGCGCGCACGGCGTCGACCGGCTTGCCGACGAAGGCCAGGTTGTCTCGGTCCACCAGCCCCGCCGCGTGCAGAACGCCGCCGATCGGCCCGAGGTCCCGGCGCAGCCGCGCCAGCGCCCCGGCGACCGCCGCGGTGTCCGTGCCCAGCGGCAGCGAGAGCACCCGCAACCGGCCGCCCTTCCCCGCCAGTTCGCGCTCCAGGGCGCGCAGCGCGCCCAGCTTGCGCCCGAGCGGCGTTGCGTCGTCGTACCGGTCCCACTCCTCCTGCGGCGGGAGCTGCTCACGGCCCGTCAGCACCACGGTGCGGGCGCCCCACCGGTCCACCGCGTGCCCGGCCAGCGCGAGCCCGATGCCCCGGGTGCCGCCGGTGATCAGCAGGACCTCGTCGGCGGGGAACCGGACGGGGGCGCCGGGGGCGGCGGGCAGCTCGGTCAGGGCGGCCCGGTGCCGCACGCCGTCCAGGTACGTGACCTCCACCTCGTCGCCGGTGTCGGCCAGTTCGCGGGCGACCAGCCCGGCAAGCCGCGGATCGGCGGGGTCGGCCTCCAGATAGCGGGAGCGCAGCCGGCGGTACTCGTGGCCCAGCATCCGGTACAGCCCGGCGCGGGCGTCACCGGTGCCGACGCCGAGCAGCGTGGCCGGCCGGCCGGCCATCCGCTGCAGCGCGGGCAGCCATTGGTCCAGGTCGGTCCCGCCCAGGTCGACGAGGGCGTCGAACCGGTCGTCCAGCTCGGCGGCGGACCCGACCGCCACGGCACCCGGCAGACCGGCGGCCAGCCGCCGCGCGGGATCCGCCGGGCCCAGGACGGCCACTGCTGCCGGGGCCCGGCCGGGACGGGTGCCGGCCGGCTCCCAGGTACGGCCCAGCAGGCGCGTACCGGGCGGCGGCGCGGTCTCGTCGAGCCGCTGGGCCACGAACACCTCGCCGAACGCGTCGGGTTCGGCCACCGGCCGCCAGACCTCGGCGAACCCGGCGTCCCGCAGCACCTCCTGCCAGCGTGCGCCGGTCAGGATCGGCGCGCCCGGAGTGCGGACCTCGCTGTCGTCGTAGCGCCACCAGCCGTCCAGCAGTCCGAAGGTCAGGGTGAGCACGGCCGACTTGCGGGTGATCTCGTTGACCACCAGCAGCCCGCCCGGCCGCAGCGCGGCGGCGAGGTTGCCGAGCACCCGACGGATGTCGCTGGTGGCGTGCAGCACGTTGGTGGCCACGATCACGTCCAGCCCGCCGCCGGTGAGCCGCTCGCCCGCGCCGGGCTGCTCCACGTCCCAGCGGCCGTAGCGCAGATACGGCCGTCCGGCGCCGAACCGGCGTTCGGCCTGGTCCAGGAAGGCCGGGGACAGGTCGGTGTACCAGTACGCGAGGTGGGCGGCGTCCGCGTCCAGCCTGGGCAGGACGACGGCGGTGGTCCCGCCGGTGCCGGCCCCGACCTCGGCGAGGCGCACGGGCTGCGTGGGCTCGGCCGCCCGGCGCTGCCGTACCGCCGTGGCCGTCACCTCGGCCACGACCTCGTTGAGCCGGTCGGCGACCGGGTTGCCCTGGTACACGGCGGTGAGCTTGGCCATGGAGCCGCCCGGGAAGAGGACGTCGGTCGCGGCCAGCGCGCCCGAGAGGATCTCGGGCAGCCGGTCGACGCACTCCTCCACCAGGGAGAGCTGGGCGTTCCAGTACGGGTCGGCGGCGCAGCGCTCGCGGACCGCGCGCCAGCCGGAGTCGTCGTACGCGCCGTGGGCCACCGGTTCCAGCGTGCCGTCCGCGTGCGCCCGGAGCAGTCCGGCCGCGGTGAGCATCCGGACCGCCTCCTCCAGCCAGCGCCGGTAGGCGTCCTGCACGGACAGCCGGTCTGCGAGCCGCGCAAGGGTCGTCACCGCCCCATCGGCGAACGCCCCGGCCACGCTCAACCGACCGAACACCTGCCCGGCGACGAGCAGGTCCAACTCCTCGGCCGACAACAGCCCCGGCACCACCGCAGGCGGCACGACCACACCCGCGCGCAGCCGGTCCAGCCCGGAGACCGGGGCCGGGCCCGGGTCGGAGGCCGGAGCCGGGCCCGGGTCGGAGGCCGGAGCCGGGCCCGGGTCGGAGGCCGAAGCCGGAGCCGGAGCCGGAGCGGCGGTCGTCGGGAGGCTGTCGGAGTACTCCCCTGCCAGATGGACCGCCAGATCACGGACGGTGGGGAATTCGAACAGGAGCGTCGGCGGGAGGGTGCGGCCGAGGGCCGTCCCGAGGTCCTCCACGAGGGCGAGGACCTGTACGGATTCCAGCCCGAGCTCGTAGTAGCCCGCGGTGACCGGGATCTCCCGCGGCTCGCGGCCCAGGGCGTCGGCGAGCAGCCCGCGCAGCAGGTCCTCGGCCACGCCGACGGTCCCGGCGGGGTCCGTCCCCGCCTCGCCCGTACCCGGTGCGCTCCCCTGGCCGGCGGCGCCCGCGGGCCCGGTCGGCGTGGACCGCACGGCCTTGCTCGACAGGCCCGACAGCTCGGCCACCTGACGTCCCTCCTCGTCGAAGAAGTCCAGCGACAGCCGGATGATCTCGCCCCGCCGCTCCACCGCGTCCCGGCGGACCCGGACCGTGCGGCGCCCGGTCAGCGGTCCGGCGGTGCGGAACGAGGCGATGTGCAACGGCAGATAGGCCCGGCCCTCGGTGTCCAGCAGCGCGCCGGCCGCGACCGCGGCACCGAGCAGCAGCGCCGGGTGGGCCAGGTGGCCGTCACCGGGCGGGGCGGCGAGGTCGGCGACCAGCTGCCCGGCGTCCTGCCGGAACGACCCCTCGGCGCGTACCGCGCCCGAGTACACCTGCCCGTTCGCCGCGTCCCGGTCGTACACCTCGGACAGCGGACGCGCCGGGCCGTGCGGCCGGGTGGTGAGCCGGCCGGTGAAGTGCGACGGGTCGCCCGCGACGGCCTCGGCGGTGGCGCGGACGCCGCCGAGGCCGTCGGTGACGGTGACCCGCCAGCGGCCGGACCCGGCCGGGGCGCAGTGGATCCGCGCGGTCACCGGCGCGTCCGTCGTGTCCAGCGGCTGCACCACCGTCAGGTCGCGCAGGGTGAGGCGGTCCACGGGAAGTCCGTGCTCGGCGAAGACCCGCGCGACCAGGTCGCAGTAGGCCAGGGCGGGCAGCAGCGCGCGGCCCTGCACCCGGTGCCCGGCGATGACCGGCGTCCGCGCGGACAGCACCGTCTCGTGGACCAGCTCACCCTCCGGCAGCGGAGGCACCACGGCCGCGGCCCGCACCGACGCGGCACGCACCGACGCAGCGGCGGGCACCCAGCAGCGCTCCCGGGCGAAGGGATAGCCGGGTACGGCGACGGGGGGCCCGTCCTGCGGCCAGTGCACGTCCGAGCCGCGCACCCAGGCGGCGGCCAGCTCGTGCGGGGTGCGGTCGGCCGGAGGCGCTGCCGGGCGTACGGCGACCCCGGTGCGGACCTGGGGCGAGGCGGCGCCGGAGAGCTGCGCGTCCAGCGCCTTCAGCAGGTCGTCGACGGTGTCGAAGACGACGGCCAGCCGGTGGGGCATGGGTTCGCGGCTCTGCAGGGTACGAGCCAGCCGGCCGGGCGGCGTGTCCCGCCCCTCGCCGCGCAGGAACCCGGCGATGCGCTCGGTGTACGCGGTGAGGCGGTCCGCGTCCTTCGCGGACAGCACGCACACGTACGGTGCCTCGTCGCGGTCGGCCTGCTCGGTCGGCACGTACTCCTCCAGGATCACGTGGGCGTTGCTCCCGCCCGCCCCGAAGGCGCTGACGGCCGCGGTGCGGGGCAGCGGGCGGCCCGTCGCATCGCGGCGCGGCGCCCACGGGGCGAGGTCGCGCTGGATGTGGAAGGGGGTGGCGTCCAGCCCGAGTTCGGGGTTGAGGCGTTCGGCGTGCAGGGACGGCACCAGCTCGCCGTGGCGCAGCTGCAGCAGCACCTTGGTGAGGGCGGCCATGCCCGCGGCGGCCTCGGCGTGTCCGATGACGGACTTCACCGAACCGATCGGGATGCGCACGTCCCGCAGGTCGTGTCCCTTGAAGGCGCGTGCCAGGCCGGCGATCTCGACCGGGTCGCCGAGCGCGGTGCCCGTGCCGTGCGCCTCCAGGTAGTCCAGTTCGGCGGGGGTCAGCCCGGCCCGGTCGAGCGCGTCGCCGATGACCACGGCCTGCGCCCGCGGATTGGGCACGCTGTAGCCCTTGCCGGCGCCGCCGTGGTTGACGGCCGAGGCCCGAACCACGGCGAGGATCCGGTCGCCGTCCGCCTCCGCGGCGGACCGGCGCTTGAGCAGTACCGCGCCCACCCCCTCGGCGGGCACGTAGCCGTCGCCGTCCGCGCCGAAGCTGCGGCACCTGCCGTCGGTGGACAGAAAGCCGCCCTTGGCCAGTTGCAGGTACTTCAGCGGATGGCTGGAGACGTTGACCCCGCCGGCCACCGCGACATCGCAGTCGCCGGCCCGGATGGCGGCGCAGGCCAGGTGCAGCGCGGTCAGCGAGGACGAGCACATGGTGTCGAGGGCGATGCTGGGCCCGTCGAAGCCGTAGAAGTACGACACCCGGTTGGCCACCGACGCGTACGACGAGGAGGTGGCGGCACCGGTGCCGCGCAGCGCCTCCTCGACGCCGTACAGCTGGTAGTGGCCGTACATGAGTCCCACGAAGACGCCGGTGCGGCGGTCGGACAGGGCGGCCCGGGAGGTGCCGGCGTCCTCCAGCAGGTGCCAGACGGTCTGCAGGAACAGCCGCTCCTGCGGGTCGATGTGGTCGGCCTCCGCCTTGGACATGCGGAAGAACATCGGGTCGAAGGACTCGACGTCGGACAGCCAGCCGCCCCACTTGCCGTAGGTCTTGCCCGGGGTGTCCGGGTCGGGGTCGTAGAACCGGTCGTGGTCCCAGCGCTCGCGCGGCACCTCCTCGACGCAGTCCCGGCCCGCCCTGAGGTTCCGCCAGAACTCCCCGAGGTCGTCGGCCTCGGGGTAGCGGCCGGCCACACCGACGATCACGATGTCGTCGCGGTCGTGGCGGGAGGGTATGGCTGCTTGCACGGTCGCGGTACGCGGGGCCTCGGCAGGGAGCGCACGGGCGACAGGCGCGGCGGGGGCCGGTTCGCCCGCCCGGTCGGCGCCCAGCAGCGCCCGCAGCGGTTCGGCGTGCTCCTCGGCCAGGTGGCCGGCGAGTTCGCGGGTGGTGACGTACTCGAAGAACAGCGTCTTCGGCAGCGGCCCGAAGTGCTCCTCCAGCCGCCGCGTCAGGCTGAGCACCAGCAGCGAGTCCACGCCGTAGTGGTCGAACGGCTCGTCCTCGGCGATGTCCTCCGCCGCGGTCTTCAGTTCCTGGGCGAGCAGCCGGCGCAGGAACTCCACCGCGCCCGCCCGCAGGTCCCCGCCGGACTCGGCCGGTTCGGCGGGTGCGGCGGGTGCGGCAGCCGGGGCCGGCGGTACGGGCTCCGGGGCGGCGTCCGCGCGCCGCAGGGCCGCGCCGATCCGTGCAGCGTCGCCCGCGGTGAGCAGGACCCGGGTCGTGCCCCGGGCCAGGGCGGCCTCCAGCGCGTCGAGGGCCGCTTCGGTGCGCAGCGGCTCCATGCCGAACGCGCGGCGCATCGCGCGCCGGCCCTCGGCACCGAGGGTCATGCCCCCGTCCTGCCACAGCGACCAGTCGACGGCCAGGCCGGGGCCCGGACGGCGCTGGAGGTAGTGGGCGAGGAAGCTGTTGGCGAAGGCGTAGTCGGTCTGCCCGGTGTTGCCGAACACAGCCGCGGTGGAGCCGAACACGACGAAGTAGCCGGGCTCGTCGCCGCGGGTCGCCTCGTCGAGCAGCACCGTGCCGCGCACCTTCGGCGCGAGCACGGCCTCGGCGTCCGCGTCGCTCTTGTGCAGGAGCAGGGCGTCGCGCAGGGTCCCGGCGGCGTGCACCACACCGGCCACCCGCCCGAACCGGTCCCGGGCGGCGCGCACCGCCCGTGCCACGTCGGCGGGCACGGTGACGTCGGCCCGCACGTGCAGCCAGCCGTCCGGCAGCGGGCCGGCCGGTTCCGACCGGCTGACCAGCACGATCCCGGCGCCGGGATGCCGGGCCGCGATACGGCGGGCGACGTGCAGCCCGAGCCGGCCCGACCCCCCGGTGATCAGGTGGGCGCCCTCGCGGGCGAACGGCGAGACGGCCGGAGCGGGCAGATCCAGCGGGCGCCAGGCCCGGGTCAGGCGGCGCCGGCCGTCCCGGCGCAGCTCCGGCCGGGCGCCGGAGAGCAGCTCGGCACGGACCAGTCCGGCGAGGTCGCGCGGGGAACCGGTGCCGCCGGTGCGGGCCACCACGCTCATCCGGATCCCGGGGTGTTCCTGTCCGACCGACCGGGCGAAGGCGTCCAGGGCGGCGTGGGCGGCGCCGGTCGCGCCGGGCTCGTCGTCGTGCACGTACAGATAGCGCAGCGCTCCGCCGCGTCCGGCGATCCGGGCGCGGCACACGGCCAGGGCGCGGTGGAAGCCGCTGTGCAGCGCCTCGTCGAGGTCGCTCCCGCCGGCCAGGTGCACCAGGTGCGAGGCGCCCTCCGGGTCACCGGTGCGGATGTCCCACTCCGGTGCCAGGGCGGCCAGTTCCGCCTGCAGCGCCTCGGCGCGGCCGTCCCCGGTGCCGAGGATCACCAGCCGGGTCACCTCGCCGTGCGCCGTGGCGGGTTCGTCCGCCGCCTCCTGCCACACCGGTTCGAAGGCGTGCGTCTGCCGGGCGCCGCCGGGTACGGGCCGCAGCACGAACCGCTCGATCCGCGCCAGCGGGGTGCCGTCCTCGGCAGCCAGGGTGATGTCGAACGCCTGCCCGTCCGGACCCCGTTCCCCGGCCACGGCGTGCACCAGGCAGATCTCCGGCCAGTCGGCGGCCGGGTCCGGTGCGAACAGCCGTACGGCACCGATCGCGTAGGGCAGCTGGGGCGTGGAGCCGTCGGCCAGCCAGCCGGCCGTCTGCAGGGCGCCGTCCAGCAGGGAGGGGTGGAAGGCGAACCGCTGGGCGAGGCCGGGCCGGCGCAGCACGGCCAGCGCCTCGCCGTCGCCGAGCCGCAGCTCCGTGAGGACCCGGAAGGCGGGGCCGTAGTGGAAGCCCACGCCGGTGAAGCGGGCGTAGCACTCCTCGGGGGTACGGCTGTCCCGGCACCGCGCGCGCAGCGCGGCCACGTCGAGCGGTGCGGGAGCGCCGGTCCCGCCGGCTTCCCGCTCGTCGAGGTCATCGAGGACCAGCCGTCCGTGCGCGTGCGGGTGTTCGCCGGCGATCTCGAACTCCCCGGACGGTGCCACCGTCACCCGCAGCTCCTGATGCCGGCCGGGCGGCAGGGTGAGCGGGGCGGCCCATACGACGTCCTCGACGCGCCGGACGCGGGCCCGGCCGTGGGCGCGCTCGCCCGCCTGCCGGGCCAGTTCCAGGTACAGCACGCCGGGCAGGACCAGATCGTCGCCCACCCGGTGGTCGGTCAGATAGAACTCGGTGCCGGTGAGGCGCCGGACGAAGGCCGTGCTGCCGAACGTCGAGACGTTCTCGTCCAGCAGACCGCCCTCGTCGTCCGCGGTGTGCCGCGCCGCCGCGTCCCCTGGGGCGTCGAGCCAGTGCCGTACGGGCTCGAACGGGTAGGCGGGCAGGGCGATCCGGCGGGCGGGCGGCAGCGCGGACCAGTCGATGTCCTCGCCCTCGGTCCACAGCTCGGCCAGGGCAGGCAGGTCGCGCTCGGTGGCGAGCGCGCGGACGAAGTCCCGCCAGGCGGTGCCGGAGACGGCCGAGGTACCGCGCCGCGCGGTGCGGGCGTCGCCGCGCAGCACACCGGGCTCGGTCCGGCCCTCGGCGCAGGCGTCCAGGACCCGGAGCAGTCCGGCCCGGTCGCGGGCGACGAAGGCGATCCGCTCGGGCATGCCCTCGCGTCCGACGCGCAGGGTGTGGGCGACGTCGGCGAGCGCGGGCCGCTCCCGGCGGACGAACGCGGCCAGCCGGCGGGCCCGTTCGCGCAGGGCGCGCTCGGTGCGGGCGGACAGGACGTAGAGGTCCTCGCGCTCCGGCTGGTCCTCGGCACCACCGCCCGGGGTGTCCAGGGTGTCCGGGGTGCCCGGGGCCTCTTCGAGGACGACGTGGGCGCCGGCGCCGCCGAAGCCGAACGAACTGACCCCGGCCCGGCGCGGCTGGGGCCTGCCGTCCGTGTCCGTCGGGGCGGGCCAGGGACGAGTGCTGTCGACCACCTCGAACGGGCTCTCGTCCAGGCGGACGTACGGGTTGCGCTCCCGGAAGTGGAGGCTGGCGGGCAGGGTGCGATGGCGCAGTGCCAGAACCACCTTGAGCAGCCCGGCGATGCCCGCGGCGGCCTCCAGATGGCCGATGTTGGTCTTCACCGAGCCGATCCCGCACACCGGTGCGCCGGGCCGCGCGGTCCGGCCGAGCCGGCTGAACGCCTCGGTCAGACCGGTGACCTCGATGGGGTCGCCCAGCTCGGTGCCGGTGCCGTGCGCCTCGATGTAGCCGACGGTGCCGGGGTCGACTCCCGCGGCCCGGTAGGCCCGTTCCAGCAGGTCGGCCTGGGCGTCCGGGTTGGGCGCGGTCAGCGAGGTGGTACGGCCGCCGTGGTTGACCGCGGTCGCCTTGACGACCGCCGCCACCCGGTCGCCGTCGCGGCGGGCGGCGGCGAGGTCGCGCAGGACGACGACGCCGACTCCCTCGCCGCGCACATAGCCGTTGGCGGAGGCGTCGAAGGCCTTGCAGCGCCCGTCGGGGCTGAGCATCTCGCCCCGGCTGAGCGCGGCGTACAGGCCGGGGTCGAGGATCAGGCTGACGCCGCCCGCGATCGCCAGGTCGCAGCTGCCGTCGCGCAGCGCCGTGACGGCCTGGTGCACGGCCGTGAGCGAGCTGGAGCAGGCGGTGTCCACGGCGAGGCTGGGGCCGCGCAGGTCGAGCACATAGGAGATCCGGTTCGGGATGACGGACTGCGCGGCTCCGGTGAGGCTGTGGGCCTCGACCGCATGTCCGGTGGCCCGCTGGAGCTGGGCGTAGTCGGAGTTCGTGGTGCCGATGAAGACGCCGACCCGGCGGCCGCGCAGGTCGCAGGGCCGGTACCCGGCGTCCTCCAGGGCGGACCACACCACCTCCAGCAACAGCCGCTGCTGCGGGTCCATCAGCTCCGCCTCGCGCGGCGAGATGCCGAAGAAGGCGGCGTCGAACCGGTCCACGCCCGACACGAAGCCGCCCCAGCGCGACCGGGACACGTCCGCGTGCGCACGCCAGTCCCAGCGCTCGGCCGGAATCTCCCCGACCAGGTCGTGCCCCTGGACCAGGTGGTCCCAGAACTCCGCCAGATCGGCCGACCCGGGCAACCGGGCGGCCATCCCGACGATCGCGATGTCACGGACGGCACCGTCCGGCGAACCCGGGCTGCCGGACCCGCCCACCGGCAGCGGGGCCCCGGAGACGTCCCCGACGCTCGTGGCGCCGACGGACTCCAGGGCGGCCGGCTGGTTCCCGGGGGCCTGGGTGTCCGTGGCGAGGTGGGCCGCGACTGCCGCGACGGTCGGGTGGCGGTAGAACAGCGTGGGCAGCACCTCGACGCCGTACTGCTCGGTGAGCCGGGTGCTGAGCGCGGTGAAGCTCACCGAGTTCATGCCGAGTTCGCCCAGCGGGACGTCGTACGCCACCTGCTCGGCGTCCATGTCGAGGAGCTCGGCGACGAGCCGGGCCAGGTCGTGTGCGCCGATCGCGGGCGTCCGGGCCCCGGTCGGCACCGGGCGGGCGAAGGCAGGGGCGGCGGGGGCGGCGGGACGTTCGGGCTGCTGGGCCGCGCGCAGCCGCTCCAGCGGTGCGTCGCGGAGTGTGCCGCGGTCCACCTTCCCGTTGAGCGTGTACGGCAGGGCCGGCACGGACACCAGTACGTCGGGGACGAGATAGTCGGGCAGCCAGGTGCCGAGGTCCTCGCGGC
The DNA here is from genome assembly GCF_020181035.1 of Streptomyces sp. CoH27. GTDB lineage: Bacteria > Actinomycetota > Actinomycetes > Streptomycetales > Streptomycetaceae > Streptomyces > Streptomyces camelliae. The sequence goes on along the minus strand of NZ_JAIQYY010000016.1, from coordinate 85,538 downwards.
GTGGCAGGGGCGCGTCGTCCGCCGGTACGACGAAGGCGTACAGCGCGTTGTCGCCGCCGACCGGGCGGGAGACCACCGCGGCCTCGCGCACCCCGGGCCGGGCCCGCAGCACCGCCTCCACCTCGCCCGGTTCGATCCGGAAGCCGCGCACCTTCACCTGGGTGTCGAGCCGGCCGAGGTACTCGATCCGGCCGTCCGGGAGTGCGCGCACCAGGTCCCCGGTGCGGTAGCGGCGTTCTCCGTCCACGGTGACGAACCGTTCCTCGGTCAGCTCGGGCCGGCCCAGGTAGCCGGTGGCGAGCCCGGCGCCCCCGATGTACAGCTCGCCCGGCACGCCCGTGGGGACCGGCCGGCGGCGGGCGTCCAGCACGTGCAGGGTGGTGTTGGCGATCGGGTGGCCGATCGTGACGCGCTCGCCGGGGACGAGCCGGCCCACGGACGACCAGATGGTGGTCTCCGTCGGCCCGAACATGTTCCACACCTCGCCCGTCCGGGCGAGCAGCCGCTCGGCGGTGTCCTGGTCCAGCGCCTCTCCCCCGCACAGCGCCTTCAGCCCGGGGCTGCCGCGCCAGCCGGCCGCGAGCAGCATCTTCCAGGTGGCGGGCGTGGCCTGCATGACGGTGGCGGGGCTGTTCTCCAGCAGGCGGCGCAGCAGCACGCCGTCGCGGGCCACCTCGGCGGGCACGATCTCCACCCGGGCACCGGTGATCAGGGGCAGGAACAGTTCGAGGGCCGCGATGTCGAAGCAGACGGTGGTGAGCGCGAGCAGGTGGTCGCCGGCCGACAGACCGGGTTCCTCGGCCGTCGACAGCAGGAGGTTGGCCAGCGCGCGGTGCGGCACCTGGACGCCCTTGGGGCGGCCTGTGGAGCCCGATGTGTAGATCACGTACGCGGGGTCGTCGGGGACCGGACCGCGAGAGCGGACGGCGGGGCCGGCCTCGGCGTCGGGGCCGACGGTGGGCGCGGACGTCTCCTCGGCGGGCTCGTCGAGCCGCAGCACGGGGACCCCGAGCGGGGGCTGGGTGCCGGAGCCGGTGAGCAGCAGGTGCAGTCCGGCGTCCTCGGCCATGTAGCGCAGCCGGTCCTCCGGGTAGCCGGGGTCCAGCGGCACATACGCGCCGCCCGCCGTGAGCACGCCGAGCAGCGCGGCGAGCATGTCCACGGACCGGTCGACCAGCACGCCCACGGTGCGCCCCGGCCGCACGCCGTGCCGGCGCAGCCGGGCCGCCAGCTCCTCGACGCGCTCCAGCAGCCGGCGGTACGTCAGCTCGGTGCCGGCGTCACTCGCGGCCACCGCGTCCGGGGTGCGCCGGGCCTGGGCGGCGAACAGCTCCGGCAGGAGGGCGTCCGCGGGCCAGGTGCGGCGCGCCCGCCGCACCTGCTCGCCGTCGCGGCGGCGCTCCGCGGGCGTGCGCAGGGACAGCCGGTCGAGCGTGGCGCCGGGCTCGGCGAGCGCGGCACCGGCCAGCGCCTCGAAGTGCGCGCCGAAGCGCCGCGCTGTGTCCTCGTCGAGGAGGTCGGGGTCGTACTTCAGGCAGTAGCGGGCACCGTCCTGCTCCTCCACCACCTCCAGGGTGAGATCGAACTCGCCCTCCTGGTGCACGCCCGGGAAGACGCCGGTCACGGGCGCGGTGCCGGTGCCGGTGTCCGCCCAGTTCTGGAAGTAGAAGGCGGTGTCGAACAGGCGCTGGGCGCGCAGGTCCTGGGCGAGCGTGAGCAGCGGGTGGTCGCCGTGCTCCAGCGCGTCGAGGACGGTGTCGCGCACCGAGCGCAGCAGGCTGCGGAAGTCCTGCTCGGGCGCGATGTCGCAGCGCAGGACGACCATGTTCACGAAGTAGCCGACCACGTCGGCGTATTCGGGCGAGGGCCGCCCGGTGACCGGGGTGCCGACGTCGAGGCGGTCCTGTCCGCAGTAGCGGTGCAGCAGCGCCGTGTACGCCGCGAGCAGCACACAGAAGAGGGAGGTGCCCTCCTCGTCGGCGAGCCGCTTGGCCCGGCGGACGAGGGAGCCGTCGAGCCGCCCCTCGACGGACGCGCCGCGTCCGCCGGGCACGGCGGGCCGCGGCCGGTCCCAGGGGAACCGCAGCTCGGGGCGGTCCCCCGCCAGGCGCCGCAGCCAGTACGCGCGCAGCCGCTCGCCGCGTTCGGAGGCGGCCAGCCGCTGCTGCCAGGCGACGAAGTCGGCGTACGAGCGCTCGGGGTGCCCGGCCGGAGGTGTTCCCCGGTAGAAGGCGGACAGTTCCCGCAGGAAGACGGCGATGGAGACGCCGTCGAAGACGATGTGATGGAAGACCAGCACCAGTACGTGCCGGCCGTCGGGCGGGGTGAGGACGGCGGCCCGCACCAGCGGCCCGGCCGCCAGATCGAAGGGTTCCCGGGCGAGCAGCCGCGCCTCCTCCCGGAGCGCCGCCTCCTCGTCCGTGTCCAGCCGCCGGTGGGTGAACGGCAGCCGCAGCCCCGGCTCGATCCGCTGCCGGTCACCGGTCACCCGGGCCCGCAGCTGCTCGTGCCGGTCGACCAGGGCCTGCAGTGCCGCCTGCAGGACGGCGAGATCGGTGTCCGGCTCCAGCCGGAACGCCAGCGGCAGGTTGTAGGCGTACGTGCCGGGGCGGGTGCCCTCGATCACAGCGAGCGCACGCTGCCCGGCCGAGAGCGGGAACTCCCGGACGACGGCCTGCACTTCGGCACCGGGCGCGGGCGCGGGAAGCTGCGGGGCAGCGCCGGACGCCGGCCCGGGAGCCTGCTCCACGGCGGCGGACGCGGACGCGAAGGCCTGCACTTCGGCGCCAGGCACCGGCGCGGAAGGCTGCGAGGCCGTGTCGGACGCAAGCCCCGGAGCCTGCACTTCGGCGGCGGACGCGGACGCGGGGGGCGCCGAGGTGGGGTCGGAGGCCGTCGGCGGTTCCAGGGAGTCGGCCAGGTCACGCAGGGTGGGGTGGAGGAGCAGGTCGCGCAGCGGGACGCGGATTCCCAGGCTCTCCTCGATCGCCGCCGCGACCTTCATCCCGCTCAGCGAGTCGAAGCCGTAGTCGGACAGCGGCCGTTCGGTGTCGAGGGACGCCTCCAGCTTCAGCGTGCGTTCCACGATCTCCGCGAGCCTCGGCAGCAGGGTGCCGCCGGCCGGCCGGGCGGCCGACGGGGCCGGCCGGGTGGCGGGAGCGGCCGGTGCCGGGTCCGCCGGGGCGGTGAGCTCGGCGGTCTGCGCGACGATCACGTGCTGGCCGAGGGGAAGGCCGCGGTCCAGGACGGCGGCGTCGGCGAATCCTTCCTCCAGCACCAGGCGCTGCCAGGTCGCCGCCGCGGCGAGCGGGGCGTCCGGTATGCGCAGGCCGGCGTCGGTGAACGCCCACCAGCCCTCCAGGACACCACCGGTGACGGTGATGCTGCTGCGCACCGCCGTCAGCTCGTTGAGCACCAGCCGGCCGCCGGGGCGCAGCAGCTCCCGGGCGGTACGCAGGGTGCGGCGCAGGTCCGAGGTGGCGTGCACCACGTTGGTGGCGACGACGACGTCCGCCATGCCGGGCGTGAACCCCTGGTCTGCCAACGGCCGTTCGAGGTTCAGGGTACGGAAGACGACGAACGGGAAGGTGTCCGCGAACCGCTGCTCCGCCGCGTCCAGGAACTGCGGCGAGATGTCCGTGAAGACGTACTCGGCGCCGGGAACCTCGCGGAGCACGGGCAGGACCCGCTCGGTCGTCGCGCCCGTACCGGCGCCGAGTTCCACCACGCGCAGCCGCTCGGTGCGGGCCGGTCCGGACAGGCGCGGGCGCGCGTACTCGGCGACGGCGTGGGCGACCAGTTCGTTGAAGGAGTCCGTGAGCGGGTTGCCCCGGTAGAAGTCCTGGACCAGGTCCATCGAGGCGTCCGGGAACATGACTTCGGTGGCGCCGACCTCGCCGCGCAGCACCTCGGGGTAGCTGCGCAGGAACAGCCGGGTGAGCGTGACCGTGGCCGCGATGTCCGGGTGGTCGGCGGCGATGCCGTCGAGTTCCCGCTCCCAGTCGTCCGGGCCGCCGCCGTCCGCGGCCGGCAGCACCTCCACCGCGTCACCGCGCACGGCCACCTGGCCGGCGTCGGCGAGGACGTTCAGCAGGGCCCGGTGCAGCCGGCGGTACTTGGGCAGGATGCCGAGCCGGTCGGCCAGGGCGGCCACGTCGTGCCGCTCGCCCGGCCGCAGCGGGGCTCCCATCCGCCGGTAGACGCCGAGCAGGGCCCGGTCGCACAGGGCGGCGAGCCGGTCGTAGCCGCGCAGTACGGCGGTGGCGCCGGGGTCGGCCGGTGCGGGGCGGCCCAGACGGCGGGCCAGCTCCGACGGGCGGTACCCCAGGGCCTCCAGGGCACGCCGGCCGGCCCGGATCGGCAGGATCTGCACCGGGCCGTGCACCAGGACCCGCTCCAGGGCGTCGAGCCCCTCGTGCACCGGGAAGGCGTCGATGTCGGCCCGCTGGAACACCTCCCGCAGGCCCGGCTGCGCGCCGGAGCCGACCTGCCCCCAGTAGCCCCAGTTCACGACGTGCACCGGGTACGGGCGCGTGGCGGCGAGCTGCCGGCCGTAGGCGTCCTGGAAGGCGCTCGCGGCCACATAGGCGGCGTTGCCCGCGGCGCTGACGAAGGAGCCGACCGAGCTGAAGAAGACGAGGAAGTCCAGGGGTTCGCCGTCCAGGGCCTCGGCCAGGGCGACCGAGCCGTCCACCTTGGCGGCCAGTGCGGCGCGCAGTCCGGCGGCGTCGAGTTCGGCGAGGGTGCTGGCGTTGAACGTCATGGCCGTGTGGAAGACCCCGTGCAGCGCGCCGAAGTGCTCCCTGGCCTTCGCCACGGCCGCGCGCAGCGCACCGGGGTCGGCGGCGTCGGCCGTCAGGTGGAGGACCTCGCCGCCGGCCTCCCGCACGCGGGCGATGGACCGCTGCTGCTCGGGCCCCAGGGCGCCGCGGCTGATCCAGACCAGGTTGGCGCGGAACCGGCGGGCGAGGTCCTCGGACAGCACCCGCCCGATGCCGCCGGTGCCGCCCAGCAGCAGATACGTCCCGCCCTGGCGGTAGGGGGAGCGGTCGGGCCGGGGCAGCGGGCTGTCCACGAGCTGCCGTACGTACCGCCGGCCGCCGCGCAGCAGTACCGCACGGCCGGCCGGGTGGGCGGGCTCGGCGAGGATCGCGGCGAGCGCCTGCCCGGGGTCGGTGTCCTGCACGTCGACGCAGGTGATGTCCAGGTCGGGCCGTTCCGCGGCGAGCACCTGGACGAAGCCGAGCAGGGCCGCTGCGGACGGGGTGTCCTGGTGGGCGCCCTCGGTGACCACGGTGAGCCGCGCGGCGGCCGCCTGGGTGGCGAACAGCGCGAGCACGCCGTCGCGCACCCCGGTGTCCAGGTCGCCTGGGCGGCGCATGGCGCCCAGGTGGTACAGGTGCGCCACGGGTTCGGTCAGCAGCACGGCCGGATCGTCACGGTCCAGCCGGATCAGCCGCGCCCCGGGGTGACGGCGGAGCAGAGCCTCGGCCAGCGCGCCGGGCTCCCCACCGGTGAGTACGGCCACCGCCCCCCGGTCCGGCCCGGCCACCCCGGCCGACGTCAGCTCCTCGGGACACCACACCGGCTGCAGCACCCGCATCTCCCGCCGCCCCTCCGAGGAGGCGTCCACGGCCACGTCCTGCCCGGCATCGTCCGCTACGGCCACCGGGCCCACCCCTGCCCCCGCCAAGGCCCCGGGCCCCGCCACGGCCTGCCGCACATCAACCCCCGCGGACACCCCCGCTGCAGGCCCACCCACGGCCTGCCCGGCGTCAGCCGGCACTGTCGCGCGTACCACGCCTGCCCGTACCGAAGACGCCGCTACCGCCACCCGCTCGCCCACGTCGGTGCCTGCGGGCGCGGCCGGTGCCTGCGTGGCCGTCTCCGTCCCGGACCGTGTGTGCAAGGCCGTCGGCGCGGCGAGGCGTGCGGCGTCGGGTACGGGCAGCCAGTAGCGCCCGCGGGCGAAGGGATACGTCGGCAGGCCCACCCGGCGGGCGCCGGTGACGGGCCAGGGGGCGCGTGCGCCGTGGGTCCACAGCCGGGCCGCCGTGCGCAGGTCGCCGTCGGCGAGGGCGCGGGCGAGGCGTTCGTCGGCGTCCGGCTCCGCGGTGCGGCGGGCGGCCCCGGCGTCGTGCAGCTCCACGCCGGTCTCCGTGCCCCGGGCCACGGCCCGCAGCACCGTGCGCAGTTCGGCGAGGTCCCGCGCCGGGAAGGCGAGCCGCACGTCGAGCTGCTCGCGGCCCACGCGCAGGGTGTGGGCGACGTCGGCGAGGGCGAGGTCCACCGCCGCGCCGGGCGCCAGGTCGCGCAGCGACGCCGTACCGGGGACGGTCCGCTCCAGCCCCAGCCGTTCGCTGAGCACGGCGAGTTGGGCGGGCGAGCAGCCGTAGTCCGCGAGCGGGGTGTCCGGGTCCAGGTCCTGCGGCCGTACCCGCAGCACCTCGGCGGCCGTGCGCGCGCTCTGCGCGAGGGACATGCCGTCGGCCGGGCGGCCGTCGAGGAAGTCGGCGAGCTGCCCGGCGTAGGTGCGCAGCCGTTCCTCGTCGAGGGCGGAGAGCACGACGAGTTCCGGGCCGTCGTGCTCGGGGGCGGCGGCCGGCTCGCCCCGGTACTCCTCGACGATCAGGTGGGCGTTGGCGCCTCCGCCGCCGAAGGAGCTGATGCCGGCGCGGCGCGGGAACTCCCGCTCCCGCCCGTCGTCGTCCCGCAGCACCGGGCGCGGCCAGGGCGCGGCCTCCTGCTGCACACGGAAGGGGGTTCCGGACAGGTCGATGTCCGGGTTGAGCCGTGCCGAGTGCAGGGACGGCGGCAGCATGCCGTGCCGCAGCTGCATCAGGACCTTGGCGAGTCCGGCGATGCCGGCGGCGGACTCCAGGTGGCCGATGTTGGACTTGACCGAGCCGATGGCACACGCGGGCCGGTCCTCGGCCGGGCCGGCGCCGAGCAGCCCGTCGCGCAGCCCGGCGATCTCGATGGGGTCGCCGAGCGGGGTGCCTGTGCCGTGGGCCTCGACGTAGGTGACGGTGCGCGGGTCGACGCCGGACCGGCGCAGTGCCGCCCGGATGACCTCGGCCTGCGCCTGGGGGCTGGGCACGGTGTAACCGCTGGTCCGCCCGCCGGAGTTGATCGCGGAGCCCTTCAGCACGGCGTAGATCCGGTCGCCGTCCGCCTCGGCCGCGCGCAGCGGCTTGAGCAGGACCGCGCCGACGCCCTCGCCGTCGACGAATCCGTCCGCGTGGGCGCCGAAGCTGCGGCACCGGTCGCCCCGCGAGATCATCCGACGGTCCGCCAGCATGCCCAGGTGCTCGGGATGGAGGATGAGGTTCACCCCGCCCGCGAGGGCCGTCCGGCACTCGCCCCGGCGCAGGCTCTCGCAGGCCAGGTGGATCGCGGTGAGCGAGGCGGAGCAGGCGGTGTCCACCGTCATGCTGGGGCCGCGCAGGTCCAGCGCGTACGACACCCGGTTGCTGATCGACCAGTGCGGGGCGCGGGCGTTGGTGCGCAGGCCGAAGGCGTCGGCCCGCCCGGCCAGCCATTCGTAGTCGTTGTTCATCACGCCGGCGAAGACACCGACCGGTCCGGTTCCGGCCAGGCCGCGCGGCGCGTATCCGGCGTCCTCGGCGGTCGCCCAGGCGGTTTCGAGGAAGAGCCGCTCCTGGGGGTCCATCTCCTCCGCGTCGGAGGGCGAGATCTGGAAGAGCAGGGGGTCGAACCGGTCGACGTCCGCCAGCCACCCGGCCCACTTGCTGTAACTGCGGCCGTCCGCGCCGTCGGGGTGGTAGTGCTCGTCCGCCGCCCAGCGGTCCGCGGGCACCTCGCCGATGCAGTTGCGACCGTGCAGCACATTGCGCCAGAGGTCCTCCGCTGTGGCCGCGCCGGGAAACCGCCCGGCCAGCCCGATGACGGCGATGCCCTCGACCTCGGCCCCGGGGGCGGCGGTCTGCTGCACGGAGGCCAGCAGTTTCAGCAGAAGTGCGCGCTTGTCGTCCATTGACCTTCGCCTTGTCCGAATGGCTTGTGGCTACCGTCCTCGCGCCGCGCGACACCGGATTCGGTTACGCCCGCCTGAGCGCGAGAAACACTTCCTGAATTCTTGGAAAGAAATGCGGGAGGCCGTGAATAGAGGCAAGTAGGGGCCGCAATAGGGCAGGCAACAGCACCCCACCGGACTGCCTCGCGGAAAGAGACACGCGAAGGGTGGGCGCGCTACATAGGAGAAATTTCAACCAGACTGAATCACGCGATACATCGATCCCCCGTTCGATCTTCACTTCCACTGGACCGTAACACCTCCGATTCACGGCGGGCAAGGGTGCCGGTTTCCGGAACACTCCCCTCCGCCGTCCTCGAAGCAGCCGAATTCGGCCAGGTCACAGGCCACGCAAGGGCTGAACGGAGTTCACCTTCGACCCCTCGGCCGCACGGCCGCGGCGATGCTTTCACGCCACACCGAAAATCTTCGGACAGCCGCTTAACCCTCGTTAATCCCCGTCCATTGCCCGAGAAATCCGACATCTCGGAACCCGTCTTCGAGCGGCACAAGGTGCCGACGACACCGACCGCGACCGCTCACCCGTCACCGGCCGCGGCCGCCAATTGCGACCTGCCCGAGGAGCGACCTATGGTGTTACGGTCGCTGTGCGGATGATCCAGGGGGAGGACCGTGGCGCTTTAGTGCAACAGATCCGGCCATCGGCCGGCCCGCCGCATTCCCCACCGGACCACGCGTAAAACCCGCCCGCCGCATGCCGCGGCTTTCCGGCCGCCGGCCCGAGCGGTCCGGGCCGGCCACGCGGCGGCGGCCCGTGTTCCGCCGCTTCCCGGTGATCCCTCCGGATTCCGCGTCCGGCCGCCCCGGGCGCGACCGGAACCGGCGGACGAACTCCAGTCCAGACCAATTGCCCGAGCGAACGACCCATCGATGCCCACCCGAGGGGTGGGGGAGGTACGCGCGGTGACAGAACAACAGCCGGCAGTGCGGCTTGCCGTACTGGGAGCCGGAGTGATGGGAGTCAGCATCACGACGCTGGCACTCGGCAGGGGCGTGGATGTGGTCCTCGTCGAGACGGACCCCGCCCGACGGGCCGGCGCCCGGACGAGGATCGAGCACGAGCTGCGTACGGCCCAGCTCATGGGGGTGCGCCCCGCCGACGCGCCGGGCGGGCTGACGGTCACCGCCGCGGTCGCCGACTGCCAGGGGGCGGACGCGGTGATCGAGGCGGTCACCGAGGACGCCGAGACCAAGGCCGCGGCGCTCGTCGAGATCGACCGGCTCACCGGCCCGGGTACCGTGCTGGTCACCAACACCTCCTCCATCCCGGTGGACGAGCTGGCCGACCGGATCCCCCACCCCGAGAAGCTCATCGGGGTCCACTTCATGAACCCCTCCTATCTGATCGGCACCGTGGAGGTCGTCCGCGGCCCGCGCACCGGACAGCCGGCGCTGGACGGCGTGGCCCGGCTGCTCGGCGCCCTGGGGCGCAAGGGGGTGCACGTCGCCGACGCACCGGGCTTCGTCACCAGCCGGCTGCTGCACCGGATGATCAACGACGCGGCCCGCATCGTGGAGTCGGAGCAGGCCACCGCCGAGGACGTGGACACCCTGATGCAGGACTGCCTCGGCCACCGCACCGGCCCGCTGCGCACCGCCGACCTGATCGGCCTGGACAATCTCGTGGACTCCCTGTGGGTGCTGCACCGGCGCACCGGCGACGAGGGCTGCCGCCCCTGCGAGCTGCTGCTGCGCAAGGTGCGGGACGGCGAGCACGGCCGTAAGAGCGGCCGCGGCTTCTACACGTACACCGCGGGCGTGCGGTCCTGATGGCCGGTCAGCTCACCCTGGACGAGCGGCTGCACGCCTACGTGCGCGAGGTCTCGCTGCGCGACGACGACGTGCTGCGCGACCTGCGCGCGGAGACCGCCGGGATGCCGATGCTCCAGGCGATGCTCGTGCATCCCGAGGAGGCCCAGTTCCTCGCCCTGCTGGTCCGGCTCACCGGCGCCCGCAGCGTTCTGGAGATCGGCACCTTCACCGGCTACAGCAGCCTGTGCATGGCCCGCGCCCTGCCCCCGGACGGCACCCTGGTCACCCTGGACAACGCCGAGCGCTGGACCCGCATCGCGGCCCGCTACTGGCAGCGCGCCGACGTGGCCGGCCGGATCGACCTCAGGCTCGCCGACGCCGCCGAGAGCCTCGACCGGCTCACGGCCGAGCACGGCACCGGCAGCTTCGACCTGGCCTTCATCGACGCGGACAAGGCCAACTACCCGCGCTACTACGAGCAGTGCCTGACGCTGCTGCGCCCGGGCGGTCTGCTGGTCCTCGACAACACGCTGTTCTTCGGACGGGTCACCGACCCGACCGCCCAGGACGCGGACACCCGGGCCATCCGCGAACTCAACGCCCGGCTGCGCGACGACGACCGCGTGGACATCTCCCTGCTGGCCGTGGCGGACGGCCTCACCCTGGCCCACAAGAAACCCTGAGAGGAACAGGACATGAGCGAGTCCACAACGGACCGCGGGATCACCGCAGAGCAGGTGGCGGCCGACCTCACGCGTTTCCTTGAGGAGCACACCCGGACCTCGTGGGACGCCGACACCGACCTGTTCGACACCGGCGGCGTGTCCTCCATGTTCGCGATGGAGCTGGTGGTGCACATCGAGAAGACCTTCGGCGTCGCCGTGGAGGGCCCCGACCTGCGGATCGACAACTTCCGCACGGTGCGGACCATGACCGCCCTCGTGCTGCGCCTGGCCGGCAGCGGTGAGTGAGGAGCCGGCCGCACTCGTCACCGCGGCGATCGGTGACCGGGCCGCGGCCTGGGACACCGAGGGGGCCATCCCGGAGCCGGTCCTGCGGGAGCTCGGGGCCGCCGGTGTGCTGTGCGCCCAGGTGCCCCGGGAGTACGGCGGACGCGGGCTCTCCAGCCGGGAGGGCGGCGAACTGACCGCCCACGCGGGCAGTCTGTGCAGCTCACTGCGGAGCGTGATGACCTCCCAGGGCATGGCCGCCTGGACCGTCCAGCGGTTCGGCACCCGCGAGCAGCGCTCCCGCGAGCTGGCCCGGCTCACCGGGGGCGAACTGGCCGCCGTGGCCTTCAGCGAACCCCAGGCGGGCAGCGACCTGTCGGCGATCGCCACCACGGTCAAGGACGACGGCGACAGCGTGGTCGTCACCGGCCACAAGGTGTGGTCCACCGCCGCCGCCTACGCCGATGTCGTGGTCGTCTTCGGCCGCTACCGGGACGGTGCCGCGGCCGTACTCGTCCCGACGCGGGCCCCCGGGGTCGGCCTGCGCCCGGTGCGCGACGCCCTCGGCTGCCGCGCGGCCGGGCACGCCGACGTCCTCCTGGACGACGTACGCCTGCCCGCCTCCAGTGTGCTGTCCGGAACCGGTCTGCCCCTCGGCCTGCTCACCACCATCGCCCTCACCTCCGGGCGGATGTCCGTGGCCTGGGGCTGCGTCGGCATCATCCGCGCCTGTCTGCGGGCGGCCGCGGCCCACGCCCGCGACCGGGAGCAGTTCGGCAAGCCGCTGGCGCAGCACCAGCTGGTCGCCCGGCATCTGGCCGAGCTGTACGTGGCCGAGCAGACGGCGACCCGGGTCTGCGAGGACGCCTCCGACCGCTGGGACAGCCACGCCCCGGACCTGTCGACCGCCGCCGTGCTCGCCAAGCACGTCGCCGCGGGCGGAGCGGCACGGGCCGCCGCCACGGCCGTACAGGTCCTCGCCTCCGCCGGCGCCCGGGACGGCGAGACGGTGGCCCGTGCGTACCGGGACGCCAAGCTGATGCAGATCATCGAAGGCAGCGAGGAGCTCTGCCAGCTCATCCTCGCGGAGCGAGCGCTGGAGGACGCGGCATGACCAACGGACCCGACGAGATCGGCATCGGCGCGGTGCACTGTCTGCTGCCCGAGGACCGCACCGCCGTCGTCGACCTGCCCGAGCTGTCCCGGCTCAGCGAGGAGGAGCTGAAGTTCGCCGAGCAGGCCGGGGTGAAGACGGTGGGCGTCTTCCCGGACACCGAGCCCACCGAACTGGCCGCGCGCGCCTGCCGGGAACTGCTCGCCGCACTGCCGAACAGCCCGGACCTGATGGTGCACATCGCCTCCCGCGCCCCGGATGTGCTGATCGGCTCCGACGCGGGCAAGATTGCCCATCTGGCCGGGCTGACGGGCGTCTTCCCGTTCACGGTGGACGGCCTGGGCTGCGCCGGTTCCTCGGCCGCCTGGGGACTGGCCCGCGATCTGCTGCTCGGCGACCCGGGCCGCCGGAGCGTGCTCCTCACCTACGGCAGCCGCCCCACCGCCGCCGACCGAGTGCGCCGGCCCGTCACCGTGATCGGGGACGGCGCCTTCGCCATGACCCTGGTGCGCGGCGGCCGCCCCGTGCTGCGCGCGCACCGCATGGAGGCCGACAGCTCCTTCCACGACCTGTTCCGGGTGGACTACAAGGCACGGCCGTGGTCCGAGTGGCACGAGGAGTGCGCCGACAACGACCGGTACTCCTTCGAGCTGGCCATGCACAGCCGTAAGCGGCTGGACCGCATGGTCGACGAGGTGCTGGCCGACGCCGGCATCACCAAGGCGGACGTGGCGGCCACCCTGATGCAGAACGTCACCGCGAGCGCGTTCGACTTCTACCGGGTCAGCCTGGGCCTGCCGATCCACCCGGTGTGCGCGACGCACCTCGCCGACTACGGGCACCTCGGCCCGATGGACGTGGTGCTGAACCTGGACCGGCTGCTCGCCCTCGGCGAGCTGGAGCGGGGTGCGTATGTGCTGGTGCTCAGCAACAGTCCGGTCGCGGCGTGGACGGTGACCCTGTGGGAGGTGTGATGCAGCAGCCGACCGTCAAGTGCCTGGTCTGGGATCTGGACAACACCCTGTGGCAGGGCACTCTGCTGGAGGACGGCGAGGTGGACGTGCCTGCGGCGGTGCGTGCGGTGGTGCGCGAACTGGACGCCCGGGGCATCCTGCAGTCCGTCGCCAGCCGGAACGACCACGACCACGCCTGGGAGCGGCTGGAGAAGCTCGGCCTCGCGGAGTACTTCGTGCTGCCGCAGATCAACTGGGGCCCGAAGTCGGCGTCCGTGCGCGCGATCGCCGACCGGTTGAACTTCGCCCTGACGACCATCGCGTTCGTCGACGACCAGCCGGCCGAACGTGCGGAGGTCGCCCACCATCTGCCCGAGGTCCGCTGCTACACCGCCGAGGACGTTCTGGAGCTGCCGGCCAGGCCGGACTTCTCGCCGGCGATGGTGACGGCGGACGCCCGCAACCGCCGGCGGATGTACCAGGCGGGCTTCCGTCGGGAGACCGAGCGGTCCGAACACACCGGCACGGACGAGGAGTTCCTGCGCACGCTCGGCCTGGAGCTGACCATCCACCGGGCGAGCGAGGAGGACATCGCGCGGGTGGAGGAACTCACACTGCGCACCAGCCAGATGAACGCGACCGGGGTGCACTACTCGGACGAGACACTGCGCGCCCTGCTCACGGACGAACGGCACGAGGTGCTGGTCACCTCGCTCACGGACCGGTTCGGCCCGCACGGTGCCATCGGGGTGATCCTGCTGGAGCGGCGGCCGGAGGCCTTCCACATCAAGCTGCTCGCCACCTCCTGCCGTGTGGTGTCCTTCGGCGTCGGCGCGGCCCTGCTGCGCTGGCTCACCGACGAGGCGGCCCTGGCGGGCACCGGGCTGACGGCCGCCTTCCGGCGCACCGAGCGCAATCGGATGATGGAGATCGCCTACCGGTTCGCGGGATTCGAGGACGGCGAGCAGGCGGAGGGCGACGGGATCCGGACCCTGGCTCTGGTGCCCGCGCGCCGGCAGCCGCCGGCCCATCTGAAGGTGCTCGCTCCCCGGCTGTTCGCGGCGGACGGGGACCTGATGGCATGGCAGCCGGAGGCCGTCTGACGCCCGCCTCCTGCGCACGGCAGGCCACCACGGTGTCAACGACGGCTGGATCCCGGCTCGGGGTCCAGCCGTCGTGCGTTGCGGGCAACAGCCAAGTGGTCCAGACCTATTGACCGATGGTCCAGACCTTTCTACGCTCGCAGCACTCCGGGCGTGAAGGCTCAGTCATGCCCCTGACACCCACCCCCTCACAAGGGAGGCGCACCATGCGCTTCAGACACCGAGCCGCGGCGGGGTTCGCGACCCTGCTCCTCCCCCTGGCCGGACTCGCCGGACTCGCCGGTCACGCCCAGGCCGCGACGACCGCCGCGACCGCGAGCTTCACCAAGACGAGCGACTGGGGCACCGGCTTCGGCGGCCAGTGGACCATCAAGAACACCGGTACCAGCAGCATCAGTTCCTGGACCGTCGAGTGGGACTACCCCTCCGGTACGTCGGTCACCTCCGCCTGGGACGCGGACGTCACCAGCTCCGGCACCCACTGGACCGCCAAGAACAAGTCCTACAACGGCACCATCGCCCCGGGTGCCTCGGTCTCCTTCGGCTTCAACGGCGCGGGCCCGGGATCACCGTCCAACTGCACCCTCAACGGCGGCAGTTGCGACGGTGGTACGACGGTCCCCGGTGACAACCCGCCGAGCGCCCCCGGCACTCCGGCCGCCTCGAACATCACCGACACCTCGGTGCAGCTCAGCTGGGGCGCGGCCACCGACGACAAGGGCGTCAAGAACTACGACGTCCTGCGCGACGGCAAGGTCGTCTCCACCGTGACGGCCACCTCGTACACCGACACCGGCCTGACCGCCGGCACCGACTACTCCTACACCGTCCAGGCCCGCGACACCGCCGGCCAGACCGGCCCGGTCAGCGGTGCCGTCGCCGTCCACACCACCGGCGGCGGCACCACTCCCCCGAGCACCGGCGACAAGGTCAAGCTCGGCTACTTCACCGAGTGGGGCATCTACGGCCGCAACTACCAGGTCAAGAACCTGGTGACGTCCGGCTCCGCCGCGAAGATCACGCACATCAACTACGCCTTCGGCAACGTGACGAACGGCCAGTGCGCGATCGGTGACGCCTACGCCGACTACCAGAAGACGTTCACCGCCGACCAGTCGGTCAGCGGCGTCGCGGACACCTGGGACCAGCCGCTGGCCGGCAACTTCAACCAGCTGCGCGAGCTGAAGGCCAAGTACCCGAACCTGAAGGTGCTGTGGTCCTTCGGCGGCTGGACCTGGTCCGGCGGCTTCGCCCAGGCAGCGGCCAACCCCACCGCGTTCGCCGACTCCTGCTACAACCTGGTCAACGACCCGCGCTGGGCCGACGTCTTCGACGGCATCGACATCGACTGGGAGTACCCGAACGCCTGCGGGCTGTCCTGCGACACCAGCGGGGCCGCGGCCTTCAAGAACGTGATGGCCGCGCTGCGCGCCAAGTTCGGCAGCGGCAAGCTGGTCACGGCCGCGGTCACCGCCGACGGCTCGGCCGGCGGCAAGATCGAGACCGCCGACTACGCCGGCGCCGCGAGTTACGTCAACTGGTACAACGTGATGTCGTACGACTTCTTCGGCGCCTGGGACGCGCAGGGCCCGACCGCCCCGCACTCCCCGCTCACCTCGTACTCAGGCATCCCGAAGGCCGGCTTCGACACGGCCGACGCGATCGCCAAGTACAAGTCGATCGGCGTCCCCGCGTCCAAGCTGCTCATCGGCATCGGCTTCTACGGCCGCGGCTGGACCGGTGTCACCCAGGACGCCCCGGGCGGCACGGCCACGGGCCCGGCGGCGGGCACGTACGAGCAGGGCATCGAGGACTACAAGGTCCTCAAGACGTCCTGCCCGGTCACCGGCACCGTCGCGGGCACCGCGTACGCGCACTGCGGCAGCAACTGGTGGTCGTACGACACCCCGTCGACCATCGCCGGGAAGATGAGCTGGGCCAAGTCCCAGGGGCTCGGCGGCGCGTTCTTCTGGGAGTTCAGCGGCGACACCAGCAACGGTGAACTGGTGAACGCCATCAGCAGCAACCTGTAGATGCCCTAAGCGACGTTGACGCGCTGACCGGGCGGGGCTGCCTCCAGCCACGCGAGGAATCCGGTCAGCGCGTCTTCGCTCATGGCGAGTTCAAGGCGCGTGCCCCGATGCGTACAGGCGAGGACCACCGCGTCGGAGAGCAGCGCCAGCTCCTCCTCGCCCTCGGGGAGCCGGCGCCCGGCCACCTCGATGGCGGCGCGCTCCAGGGTGCGGCGCGGGCGGACGGCGTAGGAGAAGACGCGGTACCACTCGATGCGGTCGCCGTTGTAGCGGGCGACGCCGTAGGACCAGCCCTTGCCGTTCGCGTCCGGTTTCTCGGCCACGTCCCAGCGCAGGGAACAGTCGAAGGTGCCACCGGAGCGCTGGATCAGTCTGCGGCGCAGCCCGAACAGGAACAGTCCCACCACCACGAGCGCGACCACGATCGCGACCACAGTCAGAGCGAGGACCATCGACACCGACCTCCTCGTCTCCTAGGTAATGGAACGGAAAAAACACCCACATCTACCTCAGCCGCGGCACGCAGGCGGACGTCTGCGCGACGCTCGGCGGCGGCGTCGCCCTCCGCCTTCGCGCGCTCCAGCTCCCGCTCCGTGCGCTGGACATCGATCTCGTCCGACAGCTCGGCGATCTCGGCCAGCAACGACAGCTTGTTGTCCGCGAACGAGATGAAACCGCCGTGCACCGCGGCGACGACCGTTCCACCTTCACTCGTACGGATGGTCACCGGGCCCGACTCCAGCACACCGAGCAGCGGCTGGTGACCGGGCATGACGCCGATGTCGCCGGACGTGGTGCGCGCGACGACCAGGGTGGCCTCGCCGGACCAGACCTGGCGGTCGGCGGCGACCAGCTCGACGTGCAGCTCAGCAGCCAAGGGTGGCTCCTCGGGTCACCACCCGGCGGTTCTGCCGGGTGTTGGGGTCAATTCTAGTGGGCGTGGCGGAGGGGGCGGGACGCGCCCCGCCCCCTCCAGCGAGCACGAGGCTCAGGAGACGCCCAGCTCCTTCGCGTTCTTCTTCAGGTCCTCAAGACCACCGCACATGAAGAACGCCTGCTCCGGGAAGTGGTCGAACTCACCGTCGCAGATGGCGTTGAACGCCGCGATCGACTCCTCCAGCGGCACGTCCGAACCGTCCACGCCGGTGAACTGCTTGGCGGCGTGGGTGTTCTGGGACAGGAACCGCTCGACGCGACGGGCACGGTGGACGACGAGCTTGTCCTCCTCGCCGAGCTCGTCGATACCGAGGATCGCGATGATGTCCTGGAGGTCCTTGTACTTCTGCAGGATGTTCTTCACGCGCATGGCCGCGTTGTAGTGGTCCTGCGCGATGTACCGCGGGTCCAGGATCCGGGACGTGGAGTCCAGCGGGTCCACGGCCGGGTAGATGCCCTTCTCGGAGATCGGACGGGAGAGCACCGTCGTCGCGTCGAGGTGGGCGAAGGTGGTGGCCGGCGCCGGGTCGGTCAGGTCGTCCGCGGGGACGTAGATCGCCTGCATCGAGGTGATCGAGTGACCACGGGTCGAGGTGATGCGCTCCTGCAGGACGCCCATCTCGTCGGCCAGGTTCGGCTGGTAACCCACCGCGGAGGGCATACGGCCGAGCAGGGTCGACACCTCGGAACCGGCCTGGGTGAAGCGGAAGATGTTGTCGATGAAGAACAGCACGTCCTGCTTCTGGACGTCACGGAAGTACTCCGCCATCGTCAGACCGGCCAGCGCCACGCGCAGACGGGTGCCCGGCGGCTCGTCCATCTGGCCGAAGACCAGCGCGGTCTTGTCCAGAACGCCGGCCTCCTCCATCTCCTGCATCAGGTCGTTGCCCTCACGGGTGCGCTCGCCCACACCCGCGAAGACCGACACACCCTCGTGCAGCTTCGCCACACGCATGATCATTTCCTGGATCAGAACGGTCTTGCCGACGCCGGCGCCGCCGAACAGACCGATCTTTCCGCCCTTGACGTACGGGGTGAGCAGGTCGACGACCTTCAGACCCGTCTCGAACATCTCGGTCTTCGACTCAAGCTGGTCGAAGGCCGGGGCCTTGCGGTGGATCGCCCAGCGCTCGGCGCCCTCGACGGAGGACTGCTCGTCGTTGAGCACGTGACCCAGGGTGTTGAACACGCGGCCCTTGGTGACGTCACCGACGGGGACGGTGATGCCGTTGCCGGTGTTCACCACCGTGGCCTGGCGGACCAGGCCGTCGGTGGGCTGCATGGAGATCGCGCGGACCAGGCCGTCACCCAGGTGCTGGGCGACCTCCAGGGTCAGCGTCTTCTTCTTGCCCGCGTCGGCCGGGTCGGAGACCTCGACGTGCAGGGCGTTGTAGATGTCCGGCATCGCGTCGACGGGGAACTCCACGTCGACGACCGGGCCGATGACCCGAGCGACGCGGCCAGTGGCCACGCCAGCCTCAGCGGTCGGCTCAGCAGTGGTGGTCATTAGTAGTCACTCCCCGCGGTCGCGTCGGCCAGGGCGTTGGCGCCACCGACGATCTCGCTGATTTCCTGGGTGATTTCGGCCTGGCGGGCCTGGTTGGCAAGTCGAGTGAGCTTCTCGATCAGCTCACCGGCGTTGTCGGTGGCCGACTTCATCGCCCGCCGGGTGGCGGCGTGCTTCGAAGCGGCCGACTGCAGCAGCGCGTTGTAGATACGGCTCTCGACGTACCGCGGCAGCAGGGCGTCGAGGACGTCCTCCGCCGACGGCTCGAAGTCGTACAGCGGAAGGATCTCACCCTTGGGGGCCGCCTCCTCCGCCACCTCGTCCAAGCTCAGCGGCAGCAGCCGGTCGCCGGTCGCCGACTGCACCAGCATCGAGACGAACTCGGTGTAGACGATGTGGAGTTCGTCCACACCGCCGGCCGCCGTGTCCTTCTCGATCGCCTCGATCAGCGGCGCGGCGACCTTCTTGGCGTCCGCGTACGTCGGCTCGTCGGTGAAGCCGGCCCACGACTGGGCGATCTTCCGCTCACGGAAGTTGTAGTGGGCGACACCACGGCGGCCGACGATGTAGACGTCGACCTCCTTGCCTTCCCGCTCAAGCTGCTCGGTGAGCCGCTCGGCCGTCTTGATGGCGTTGGAGTTGAAGGCGCCGGCCAG
Organism: Streptomyces sp. CoH27; assembly: GCF_020181035.1. Classification (GTDB taxonomy): domain Bacteria; phylum Actinomycetota; class Actinomycetes; order Streptomycetales; family Streptomycetaceae; genus Streptomyces; species Streptomyces camelliae. The sequence continues at coordinate 66,478 of NZ_JAIQYY010000016.1, read as the reverse complement.
ACCGCGGTCGCTCGTCAGGAGCAGGACCGCGGCCCGGGTCGGGTTCTCCGCCTCCGTCGTCAGCGGGTGCTTGGTGTTCGACCCCTGGGCGACCGCCGCGACGGCCCGGGTGAGCTCGGTCGCGTACGGCGTGGAGGCCGCCACCTTGCGCTGTGCCTTGACGACACGCGAGGCGGCGATCATCTCCATCGCCTTGGTGATCTTCTTGGTCGCGGTGACGGATCGGATGCGACGCTTGTAGACCCGGAGCTGGGCTCCCATGAGTCAGGTCCCTTCCTTACGTCACTTGGCGGCGGCGGCCGGGGTGTCCTCGCCGAGCAGCTTGCCGTCGGAGGTCTCGAACTGCTTCTTGAACTCCGCGATCGCGTCGGCGACGGCCGTGAGGGTGTCGTCGGACATCTTGCCGCCCTCCTTGATGGAGGTCATGAGGCCCTGCTCCTTGCGGTGCAGGTAGTCCAGCAGCTCCTGCTCGAAGCGGCGGATGTCGGCGACCGGAACGTCGTCCATCTTGCCGGTGGTGCCGGCCCAGACGGAGACGACCTGGTCCTCGGTGGCCATGGGCTGGTACTGCCCCTGCTTGAGCAGCTCGACCATGCGCTGACCGCGCTCCAGCTGCGCCTTCGACGCGGCGTCCAGGTCGGAACCGAAGGCGGCGAACGCCTCCAGCTCACGGTACTGGGCCAGGTCGACGCGGAGCCGGCCGGAGACCTGCTTCATGGCCTTGTGCTGGGCGTCGCCACCCACACGGGAGACCGAGATACCGACGTTCAGGGCCGGACGCTGACCGGCGTTGAACAGGTCGGACTCCAGGAAGCACTGGCCGTCGGTGATGGAGATGACGTTGGTCGGGATGAACGCCGAGACGTCGTTGGCCTTGGTCTCGACGATCGGCAGACCGGTCATCGAACCGGCACCCATGTCGTCGGAGAGCTTGGCGCAGCGCTCCAGCAGCCGGGAGTGCAGGTAGAAGACGTCACCCGGGTAGGCCTCACGGCCCGGCGGGCGGCGCAGCAGCAGGGAGACGGCACGGTAGGCGTCGGCCTGCTTCGACAGGTCGTCGAAGACGATCAGGACGTGCTTGCCCTGGTACATCCAGTGCTGGCCGATGGCGGAACCGGTGTACGGCGCCAGGTACTTGAAGCCGGCCGGGTCGGACGCCGGAGCGGCGACGATGGTCGTGTACTCCAGGGCGCCGTTCTCCTCCAGCGCGCGGCGCACGCCGGCGATGGTGGAGCCCTTCTGGCCGATGGCGACGTAGATGCAGCGGACCTGCTTGTTCGGGTCGCCCGAGCGCCAGTTGTCCCGCTGGTTGATGATCGTGTCGACGGCCAGCGCGGTCTTGCCGGTCTGACGGTCACCGATGATCAGCTGACGCTGGCCGCGGCCGACCGGGGTCATGGCGTCGACGGCCTTGTAGCCGGTCTCCATCGGCTCGTGCACCGACTTGCGCTGCATGACCGTGGGGGCCTGCAGCTCAAGGGCGCGGCGGCCCTCGGTGTCGATCTCGCCGAGGCCGTCGATCGGGTTGCCGAGCGGGTCGACGACACGGCCGAGGTAGCCCTCGCCGACCGCGACGGAGAGGACCTCACCGGTGCGCTGCACCGGCTGACCCTCCTCGATGCCGCTGAACTCACCGAGGACGATGGCACCGATCTCGCGCTCCTCAAGGTTGAGGGCGAGGCCGAGGGTGCCGTCCTCGAACTTCAGCAGTTCGTTGGCCATGGCCGAGGGCAGGCCCTCGACCTTCGCGATGCCGTCACCGGCGAAGGTGACGGTGCCGACCTCCTCGCGCGAGGCCGCGTCCGGCTTGTACGACTGGACGAAGTGCTCCAGCGCGTCCCGGATCTCCTCCGGCCGGATCGTGAGCTCCGCCATCTGGGTTCCCTGCTCTCCTTGTTGGGCCCGAAGTTTCACTTGGGGGGATGGGGGACTCCCCCCGTTAAGAGGTGAATCCTCTGCACGGCCCAACCAGGGCCGTAAGTACGTACTGCTTTATTCGCTGCTTGTGCCGAGTGCCGAGCGGTGCTCAGCTCGCCATGCGACGCTCGGCGTCTTCCAACCGGTCCGCGATCGAGCCGTTGATGACCTCGTCACCGACCTGCACCCGGATACCGCCGACGACCTCGGGGTCCACGTCCAGGTTGAGGTGCATCCGACGGCCGTAGAGCTTGGCGAGGGCGGCGCCGAGGCGCTGCTTCTGGCCGTCGCTCAGCGGCACCGCCGAGGTGACGACGGCGACCATGCGGTCCCGGCGCTCGGCAGCCAGCTTGGACAGGGACTCCAGTCCCGCTTCCAGGCTACGTCCACGCGGCGCGGTCACAAGGCGCGTGACCAGACGCTCGGTGCCGGGCTGGGCGCGGCCGCCCAGCAGGCGGTGCAGCAGCTCGGTCCGGGCGGCCTTGCCGGCGGCGCGGTCGGTCAGCGCGGCGCGCAGCTCGGTGCTGGAGGAGACGATCCGGCCGAACCGGAACAGCTCGTCCTCCACGTCGTCCAGCGTGCCCGTCTTCTCCGCGGCGGTGAGGTCGGCGATGTCCGCCAGCTCCTCCAGCGCGTCCACCAGGTCGCGGGACTGCGACCAGCGGGCGCGGGCCGTCCCGGACACCAGGTCGGCGGTGGGACCGCTGACCTGGCCGCCGATCAGGCGCTGGACCAGTTCCGCCTTGGCCTCCGCGGGCTGCGCCGGGTCGGTGAGGACCCGGCGCAGGCCGGCCTCGCGGTCGAGCAGCGCGGTGACGGCCGCCAGCTCGTCGGCGAGCGATGCGGCGTCCACGGACGTGGAGTCCGTCAGCGCGTCGAGACGCTCACGTGCGGCAGCCAGGGCCTCGCGGCTCGCTCCGTTCATCGCGTGGCCTCGGCCTTCTCCTCAAGCTCGTCGAGGAAGCGGTCGATCACACGGCTCTGGCGGGCGTGGTCCTCAAGGGACTCGCCGACGAGCTTGCCGGCCAGTTCGGTGGCGAGCTTGCCCACGTCCTGACGCAGCGTCTGCGCGGCGGCCTTGCGGTCGGCCGCGATCTGAGCGTGACCGGCGGCGACGATCTCCTCGCGCTGCCGCTGGCCCTCGGCCCGCATCTCGGCGATGAGCGTGGCACCCTGCTCCTGCGCCTCCTGGCGCAGGCGCGCGGCCTCGTGCCGGGCCTCGGCGAGCTGGGCCTTGTACTGCTCAAGGACGCTCTGGGCCTCGACCTTCATGGCGTCGGCCTCTTCGATACCGCCTTCGATCGCCGCGCGGCGCTCCTCCAGAACCTTGTTGATGTTCGGAAGCAGCTTCTTCCAGAAGAAGAAGAACACGATGGCGAAGGCGATGGTGCCGATGAGCAGCTCGGGGCCGGCGGGGACGAGCGGGTTCTGCTTCGTCTCCTCGGCCGCCAGCTGTGCCAGGTTGGCGATCACATCAGTGCCTTTCGTCGAAACGTGTCGGTGGGGGTTTGATTACCGACCGAACACGAACGGCATAACGATGCCGATGAGGGCGAGCGCCTCACAGAAGGCGAAGCCCAGGATCTGGTTGGCGCGGATCAGACCGGCGGCCTCGGGCTGGCGGGCGAGGGCCTGGGTGCCGTTACCGAAGATGATGCCGACGCCGATGCCGGGGCCGATGGCCGCGAGGCCGTAGCCGATGGAACCGAGGGAACCGGAGACGCCGGCGGCGAGGTCGATGGCAGCGGACATGCCGTTTCTTCCTTCTCTTTTACGGACCGGTGGGGGTTGGCCACCGGACGACTGGGATTTGGGGCGGGTGGTTCGGCTCAGTGGTGCTCGGCGAGAGCGCCCTGAATGTAGGAGCAGGCCAGCAGCACGAAGACGTACGCCTGGACGGCCTGGACGAAGAGCTCGAAGAGGATCATGGCCATCGTCATCACGAAGGAGACGCCGGCGCCCACGACCAGCCAGCTGTTCAGCAGGTACCAGGAGGCCACGGTGAACATGACCAGCATCAGGTGACCGGCGAACATGTTGGCGAAGAGTCGCACCGCGTGCGTGAACGGGCGGACCAGCAGGTTCGAGAAGAACTCGATGACCATGACGAGGGGCAGCACCGCGCCGAGCGACTTGTCGTAGCCCGTGACGTTCTTGAAGAAGCCGACGAAGCCGTGCTTCTTGAAGGTGAGCGCGACCCAGGTGATGTAGACGATCGCGGCCAGGACCATCGGGAAGGCGATGACCGAGGACACCGGGAACTGCGCCAGCGGGATCACGGACCAGATGTTCATGATCCAGACGAAGAAGAAGAGGGAGACCATGAGCGGCACCCACTTCTCGCCCTCGCGCTTGCCGAGGGTCTCGTACACGATGCCGCGGCGCACGAAGTCGTAGCCGGCCTCGCCGATCATCTGGAGCTTGCCCGGGACGACCTTGGCCTTGCCGAACGCGGCCGAGAAGAAGGTGATGACGAGCAGCGTGGTGACGAGCGCGAGCAGCATCACCTTGTTGAACTCGAAGCCCCCGACGGTGAAGAGCGGCTTGAACAGGAACGAGTTCAGGCCCGGGGCCGGGAAGCCACACCCGTTGTCGGACATGATCCGACAACTCCAGTCAAAGGCGAGCTGGGTCTGGTCAGCACTCACCACGGGCTCCTTCGGCGTGACGCATAGGTACGGCAACCTCGTTGTGTCGGCGCGGCACAGGGCCGCGGATCGGCACCGGACTGGTGTTACGGATGTGGGGGCGGCTGGGGGGCTTCGAGCCTCGCCATTGAGCAGGCGTCAGCTCAGGTGCCCGCGCCCGCGATGCCGCAGTTGGCACCGGACGATAGCAGGAGATCTCACAAGCCTTTATCCCGCCCCTACTCCTCACGGCTTCGGCCCTGTCTTCTCGGGCTTCTCACTCTTCGCGGAGTCCGGGTCGACGTAGAAGATCTTGGCCTTCATGTGCGCACGAGCCTGCGCGGCCATCCATACGACGGTCGCGACGACGAGCGACGCGGCGAACGTCCTCGGATTGAAGAGAGAGGTGTCCTTGAAAACAGCGACGAAGATCAGGAGGAGCAGCAGCTGGGCCACATAGAGCAACAGGCCCATCATCTGGAACAGCTGCGGGAGCGTTTTTGCCGTCCACTGGAGCACGTAGAGGCCGATTCCCATGAACAGAATGGCCAGGACCGTGCCGACGGCCGCGCCGAGCGCACCCTTGCCCCCCGCGACCGCGGCGCTCACGGCGACGGCGATCGCACCTGCGACCGCTGTGGGCACAGCGATCCGCAGAAGGTTCCGGGCGTCATTGGACGGCATGGCGGCAACTCCGCTTTCACAAGGGGGGCAGGGTGTCGTCATGGACGAGCGTAGTCCCGGGCTGAGTGATCGAGACCTCACACCGATGGACCGTCGCACTACGGTCCTTCGGCCCTATCCGGGGTTCTCGTGAACCGTATCACAAACTATTTGATGAGGTCTTTACTCGATAGGTGTGCTTGCCGTCACACATGAGAGTGACAGTGCGCGTCTGTGCAAAAACCGCGCCCACTTGTCTGGTATTAGGGGACTTTGCTCCCCCACGAGTTGGCAATGCTCTCGTCTGATTCTTACCTTGAGCGTCTCAATGACGATCAACAAAACGCGAACGAGCGCCAATGGCGGTCGCCCCGTTGACGCCTGAGACACCGGCCGTGATCCGCGCCCGTCCCTCGGTTTCCTCCGCCCCACAGGGCGCCTCCGCCGCCTGCGCCACGCTCGCCTGAGCCATGGCCGCCTCGGCGGCGGCCTTCCGGCGGCGCCGGCGGTAGCGCGGCGGCACGAAGGCCTGCGCCCAGACCGGGACGCGCGGGGTGAAGCGCGGGAGCAGCAGCAGGACCAGGCCGACCGTGCTGAGGAACACCACTCCGAGCACGATCCACATCGACGCAGAGTTCACCGAGTACGCGAGGGCGCCGAAGGCGATCAGGGCCGACCAGAAGTACATGATCAGCACGGCCCGGCTGTGCGAGTGGCCGATCTCCAGCAGCCGGTGGTGGAGATGGCCGCGGTCGGCGGCGAACGGCGACTGGCCGCGCCAGGTGCGGCGGACGATGGCCAGCACCAGGTCCGCGGCCGGTACGGCGATGATCGTCAGCGGGAGGAGGAGAGGGATGTAGACCGGGACCGTCGCGTGCACCGCGGCCCGCTCGGAACCCACGTACAGGCCCAGCGCGTCCGGGTCCATCTGTCCCGTGATGGAGATCGCGCCCGCCGCCAGCACCAGACCGATCAGCATCGAGCCCGAGTCGCCCATGAAGATCCGCGCGGGGTGCATGTTGTGCGGCAGGAAGCCCAGGCACATGCCCATCAGGATGGCCGCGAAGAGCGTCGCCGGGGCGGCGGCCTCGATGCCGTACGAATACCAGATCCGGTAGGCGTACAGGAAGAACGCGCCCGCCGCGATGCAGACCATGCCGGCCGCGAGGCCGTCGAGGCCGTCGACGAAGTTCACGGCGTTGATCGTGATGACGACCAGGGCGACGGTCAGCAGGGTGCCCTGCCATTGGGTCAGCGCCACGTTGCCGACGCCGGGGACGGGCAGCCACAGGATCGTCAGACCCTGCATGACCATCACGCCCGCGGCGATCATCTGGCCGCCCAGCTTGATCAGCGCGTCGATCTCGAACTTGTCGTCCAGGACGCCGATCAGCCAGATCAGGGCCGCGCCGGAGAGCAGGGCCCGGGGCTCGTTCGACTTCGTGAAGACCTCGTTGAGGTTGGTCAGGTGGTCCGCGACCAGCAGGCCCGCGCACAGGCCGAAGAACATGGCGATACCGCCGAGGCGCGGAGTGGGTTCCCGGTGCACGTCACGGGCCCGGATCTCCGGCATCGCCCCGGCCACGATCGCGAACTTCCGCACCGGCCCTGTCAGCAGGTACGTCACCGCGGCCGTGACGCAGAGCGTCAGCAGGTATTCACGCACAGGCTTCCCCACAGGTCTCGCTGGCCATCACAGCCCCACACCCTAGCGATGGACGTATATGGATGGGGACTTCCGGGTAGCCACGATGGTTGCATGTGTGGCTGTGCACCACGGGCCACATTGAGGTCTACGGGACGGCGCCTGCCCCCGTTCAGCCCGGATAAGGCGGAAAACCGACGGTGAGATCGCGCACGTCGTCCCGCGCCCCGGCCGGGTCGGTCTCGCCCCGCAGCACCGCCGCGAGCAGAGCCGCGATCCGCCGCATCTCCGCCTCTCCCATGCCCTGCGTGGTCACGGCGGCCGTACCCAGGCGCAGGCCGCGAGCGTCGCCGTGCGGCAGCACACAGCAGTCCAGCACGATCCCGGCGGCGGCGAGCCGGCCGCGCGCGGTGCGGCCGTCCACGCCGAGCGGGGCGGGATCGACGGTGATCAGATGGGTGTCGGTGCCGCCGGTGGTGACGACGAACCCCTCCGCCTCCAGCAGCGCCGCCAGCGCCCGCGCATTGGCGACCACCTGATGGGCGTACACGGCGAACGCCGGTGTTGCCGCCTCGCCGAACGCGACGGCCTTGGCGGCGATGGTGTGCATCTGGGCGCCGCCCTGTGTGAACGGAAACACAGCGCGGTCGATCCGCTCGGCCAGCTCGGGAGAACCGCACAGGATCATCCCGCCGCGCGGCCCGCGCAGCACCTTGTGGGTGGTCGCGCACACGACATCGGCGTACGGCACCGGGTTGGGCGCCGCTCCCCCGGCGACCAGGCCGATCGGATGCGCGGCGTCGGCGATCAGATAGGCCCCGACCTCGTCGGCGACCTCGCGGAAGAAGGCGTAGTCGATGTGGCGGGGGTAGGCGATGGAGCCGCACACGATCGCCTTCGGCCGGTGATTACGCGCCAGATGTCGTACCTGGTCGTGATCCATGAGCCCGGTCTCCGCGTCGACGCCGTAGCCCACGAAGTCGAACCAGCGGCCGGAGAAGTTCGCGGGCGAGCCGTGGGTGAGGTGGCCGCCGTAGTGCAGGCCGAGGGCGAGGACGGTGTCGCCGGGGCGCAGCAGGGCGGCGTAGGCGGCCAGGACGGCCGAGGAGCCGGAGTGGGCCTGGACGTTCGCGTGCGCGGCGCCGAACAGCGCCTTGGCCCGCTCCACGGCGAGCCGCTCGGCGACGTCGACCAGTTCGCAGCCGCCGTGATGCCGGGCGCCGGGATACCCCTCGGCGTACTTGTTGGCGAGCGCCGAGCCGAGCGCGGCCAGCACGGCGGGCGAGGTGAAGTTCTCGGCGGCGATCAGCTGGAGCGAGGTCGACTGCCGGCGCAGCTCACCGAGAAGGATCTCGGCCAGCTCGGGGTCCTGTTCCCGCAGGACGTCGGTCTCAAGGGGATGCGTGACCGACATGGCGGGCTCCCGGGCGGTCGACGGTGACGTAACCCCAATGTAGGCCCGCGATGTGCGGGACGCCCGGTAGCCGGGACGCGACACAACGCGGGAGGTACTGCCGTGACGCCGACTGCGACTCCGCCGTGGCTGAGCCCCATCCCCGACGCGCCTCTCGCGCTCGCTCGGCCCTGGCGGGCCTCCCGGCATCGAGCCGCTGCGCCGGCCTCCGACCGGCGACCCAGACCGGCCCGCAGCACATCAAGCCCGCGCAGCCACACCCGTCAGCGCAGTCACCACGGGAGCCCGATCCTTGACGCGCCTCTCGCGCTCGCTCGGCCCTGGCGGGCCTCCCGGCATCGAGCCGCTGCGCCGGCCTCCGACCGGCAGCCCAGACCGGCCCGCAGCACATCAGGCCCGCGCAGCCACACCCGTCAGCGCAGTCACCACGGGATCCAACGCCTGATGTATCTCGTCCCCCACCGACCGGAAGAACGTCAGCGGAGCCCCGTACGGGTCGTACACCTCGTCCGCCTCCACCGTCGGGGCCAGAAGCCACCCGCGTAGAGCGGCGGCCGCACGGACCAGGGCGCGGGCACGCATCACCACGCCGTCCTCCAGCGGGGGGAGGGTCGTGGGGTCTATGGCGCGGACCAGGCGGGTGAACTCCTTCAGGGTGAAGGTGCGCAGGCCCGCCGAGTGACCCATCGAAATCACCTGGGCGCGGTGGTCGCGGGTGGCGGTCAGGACCAGGTCGGCCATGATGACGTGCTCGTCAAGAAGCTCCCGGCCGAAAAAGCCGGAGGCATCCGCGCCGAACTCGGCCAGGACCGTCTCCGCGTTGGTCTCCATCGGCGCGCCCTCGTGGCCCCAGGTGCCCGCGCTCTCCACGATCAGCCCGCCGCCGAGCACACCGAGCCGCTCCGCGACGAAATGGCGGGTCAGCCGCTCGGTGATGGGCGAGCGGCACACGTTGCCGGTGCTGACGTGGAGGATGCGGAAGGTGTCGCGCGGAAAGCCGAAGGTCGTCGTCTCTTCGGCGATGCGCTCGACACGCTCCCCGATGCCTATGCCACGCCCCGCCTCAGGGGCCGTCAATTCGCCACCTCAAGGTCAGGTACGACCTTCCGCAGCTCCTCCGCCGAGATCGCGCCCTCGCGCAGCAGCACGGGCACGTCACGGGTGACGTCCACGATGGACGACGGCACGATGCCGGGGGTCGGGCCGCCGTCGAGGTAGACGGAGACGGAGTCGCCGAGCATCTCCTGGGCGGCGTCGCAGTCCTCCGGCGCCGGGTGCCCGGTGAGGTTCGCCGAGGACACGGCCATCGGACCGACCTCGGTGAGCAGTTCGATCGCGACGGGGTGGAGGGGCATCCGGACGGCCACCGTGCCGCGCGTGTCGCCCAGGTCCCACTGGAGGGACGGCTGGTGCTTGGCGACCAGCGTCAGGGCGCCCGGCCAGAACGCGTCGACCAGCTCCCAGGCCAGCTCGGAGAAGTCCGTGACCAGGCCGTGCAGGGTGTTCGGGGAGCCGATGAGGACAGGGCTGGGCATGTTGCGGCCCCGGCCCTTTGCCTCCAGCAGGTCACCGACGGCCTCCGAGGAGAAGGCGTCGGCGCCGATGCCGTACACCGTGTCGGTCGGCAGCACCACCAGCTCGCCCCGGCGGATGGCGGACGCGGCCTCACGCAGACCCGTCACGCGGTCGGTCGCGTCGTTGGTGTCGTATCGCCGTGCCATCTAGCGGGCCTCCTCGTACACGAAGTACACGAAATGCGGGACTTCAGAAATCACTGCCGTCGGGGTGGTCACGGCAACGCCTTGCGGGCGGTCGCGAACCGGGGGCGGTTGTTGAGGTCGGGGTGGTCGGCCGCGTCGGCCCAGCCCCGCTCCTCGGTGAAGATCCACGGCACCTGGCCGCCCTGGGTGTCGGCGTGCTCGATGACGACGACCCCGCCCGGGCGGAGCAGCCGGTGTGCGGTGCGCTCGATGCCACGGATCAGGTCGAGGCCGTCCTCACCGGAGAACAGGGCCAGCTCCGGGTCGTAGTCACGGGCCTCGGGGGCGACGTACTCCCACTCCGTGAGCGGGATGTACGGCGGGTTGGAGATCACCAGGTCGACCTGGCCGTCGAGGTCGGGGAAGGCGTCCAGGGCGTTCCCCTGCCGCAGGTCCACCCTCGACCCCGCCATGTTCTTGCGGGTCCACACCAGGGCGTCCTCGGACAGCTCCACGGCGTGCACCCGGGAACGCGGCACCTCCTGGGCGAGGGCGAGCGCGATGGCGCCGGAGCCGGTGCACAGGTCGACGATGCACGGCTCGACGACGTCCATGGCGCGCACGGCGTCTATGGCCCACCCGACCACGGACTCGGTCTCCGGACGCGGCACGAACACCCCGGGCCCGACCTGGAGTTCCAGATACCGGAAGTAGGCCCGCCCGGTGATGTGCTGGAGCGGCTCGCGCTGCTCGCGCCGGGCGATGACCTCCCAGTACCGGGCGTCGAAGTCGGCGTCCTTCACGGAGTGCAGCTGGCCGCGCTTCACCCCGTGCACGAACGCGGCCAGCTCCTCCGCGTCGTTGCGCGGCGAGGGCACGCCGGCGTCGGCCAGCCGCTGGGTGGCCTGGGCCACCTCCGCGAGCAGCAGGTTCACGCGAGTCCTCCGTGTCGTACTGGGTGGTGCCTGTGTGCCTTTATGCAGCTGCCAGCTTCGCCGCCGAGTCGGCGTCGACGCAGGCCTGGATCACCGCGTCGAGGTCGCCGTCCAGGACCTGGTCCAGGTTGTACGCCTTGAAGCCGACGCGGTGGTCCGAGATGCGGTTCTCCGGGAAGTTGTAGGTGCGGATCTTCTCGGAGCGGTCGACGGTGCGGACCTGGCTGCGGCGGGCGTCGGCGGCCTCGCGCTCGGCCTCCTCCTGCGCCATGGCGAGCAGCCTGGAGCGCAGGATACGCAGGGCCTGCTCCTTGTTCTGCAGCTGGCTCTTCTCGTTCTGGCAGGAGGCCACGACCCCGGTCGGCAGGTGCGTGATGCGCACGGCGGAGTCGGTGGTGTTGACGGACTGGCCACCGGGACCGGAGGAGCGGTAGACGTCGATGCGGAGGTCGTTCGGGTTGATCTCCACGTCCACCTCCTCGGCCTCGGGCGTGACGAGGACACCGGCGGCGGAGGTGTGGATACGGCCCTGCGACTCGGTCGCCGGCACGCGCTGCACGCGGTGCACACCGCCCTCGTACTTCAGCCGGGCCCACACACCCTGACCGGGCTCGGTGGCACCCTGGCCGCCCTTGGTCTTCACGGCGACCTGGACGTCCTTGTAGCCGCCCAGCTCGGACTCGGTGGCGTCGATGATCTCGGTCTTCCAGCCGACGCGCTCGGCGTAGCGCAGGTACATGCGCAGCAGGTCGCCGGCGAACAGCGCCGACTCGTCACCGCCGGCGCCGGCCTTGATCTCCAGAATGACGTCCTTGTCGTCACTCGGGTCACGCGGGACGAGCAGCAGACGGAGCTTCTCGGTCAGCTCCTCGCGCTGCTTCTCCAGGTCCTTGACCTCGGCGGCGAAGTCGGGGTCGTCGGCGGCCAGCTCGCGCGCGGTCTCGATGTCGTCGCCCGACTGCTTCCAGGAGCGGTACGTGGTGACGATCGGGGTCAGCTCGGCGTAGCGCTTGTTCAGCTTGCGCGCGTTCGCCTGGTCGGCGTGGACCGACGGGTCGGCGAGCTTCGTCTCCAGATCGGCGTGCTCGACGACGAGTTCCTGGACGGCCTCGAACATCTTTCGGCTCCTGTACTGCGGTGAAGGGAAGGGCGGGCGACCAAAAACGCCGGTCCCGGGCACACCCCGGTCGGGGTGTGGCCGTGGACCGGCGAAATGGGGCTCGCTACTTCTTGGAGCCGGCAGCCTTGCCGAAGCGGGCCTCGAAGCGGGCCACACGGCCACCGGTGTCGAGGATCTTCTGCTTGCCCGTGTAGAACGGGTGGCACTCGGAGCAGACCTCGGCGCGGATGGTGCCGCTCGTGATCGTGCTACGGGTGGTGAACGACGCGCCACAGGTGCAGCTGACCTGCGTCTCGACGTACTCGGGGTGGATCTCGCGCTTCAAGGTGTCTCCTAGGTTTCGGGAGGGCGCCGGGTCGCCGCCGCGGGGTGCGGGAGCGTGAACCGGAGCCGACGTACCAGTCTGCCAGGACTGGGGCCATCCCCCAAAACCGGGGGCCGCTGTCGCCTATTCCCCGAGGAGCCTCAGCTGGTCACGACGCCCTTGGCTTCACCCGTGGCCGTACCCGTCGTGGCCGACTTCGGGATCTGCTGGTCGTTCTTGAGGGCGTTCCACACCAGGTGGGCCTTGGCGGGTTCCATGATCACTCGGTTGGGGTCGGCCGGGTCGTACTGGACCGGCATCGTGATCATGCTCATGTTCTTCGGGCCGATGCCCTTGAGGCCGTTGGCGAAGTCGATGAGGGAGTTGACCGAGCCCAGGTCGGAGTCGGTGGTGACGGCCTTGGTGGCGGTGTCGGCCAGGTCGTACAGCTTCTTGGGGTTGCTGAACACACCGACGTGCTCGACCTGGTTGATCAGGGCCTTGACGAAGGCCTGCTGGAGCTGGATGCGGCCCAGGTCGGAGCCGTCGCCGACGCCGTGCCGGGTGCGGACCAGACCGAGGGCCTGCTCGCCGTCGAGGGTGTGGGTGCCGGCCCGGAGGGTCAGGTGGCTCTGCGGGTCGTCGATGTTCCTGGTCGTGGTGACCGGGACGCCGCCGAGGTCGTCGATGAGCTTCTGGAAGCCCTGGAAGTCGACCTCCAGATAGTGATCCATGCGGATGCCGGTGAGGGACTCGACGGTCTTCACGGCACAGGCCGCGCCGCTGGTGGAGTAGGCCTCGTTGAACATCGAGCCGGACGCGGCGGGGTGCGTGGTGCCGCTCGTGTCGGTGCACGCGGGGCGGTCGACCAGGGTGTCCCGGGGGATGGAGACCACACTGGCCTTCTTGTGGCCCTCGTAGACGTGGACGATCATCGCCGTGTCCGAGCGGGCACTGCCGTCGTCGGTGCCGCCGCCGAGCTTCTTGTTGGAGCCGGAGCGGCTGTCCGAGCCGAGGACCAGGATGTTCTGGGAGCCGTTGTCGATCTTCGTGGGCCGGTCGGCGCCGAGGGCCTGGTTGATGTCGACGCTGTGGATGTTGCCGTTGAGCTTGAAGTACACGTATGCGGCGCCGGTGCCGCCCAGGACGACCACGCCCGCCGCGGTCCAGGCCGCCACGCGCAGCGCCTTGCGGCCCTTGCCGGGGGCCTTGCGGCGGCGCCCGCGGCCTGGGCGGGGGGCTGTCCCCGCCGGCTCGGGTATGACGGGCTCCGGGGTGCTCTCGGCGGACACATCGCTCCTAGGTCTCGTCGGTCGGTTACCCCCTGCTTTCAGGGTCGGGCGGTCGTCACCGCTCCATCGTCGCCCCGTACGGTCAGACGGAGAAACTCGGGAAAGAGTTGCACAACGCAAAGTGCCCATCGCGTACGGCGATGGGCACTCTGTGTAGTCATTCCTGGTGGGCCGCAACCGAGACCCTTGTGTCAGAGATCTCGGTTGTGACCTTTCCGACGCGCTTGCACCAGCCGCGGGTATTAGTCCCCGTTGCCCGGAGTGGGCGTCGTCTTCTGGATCTGCATCAGGAACTCGACGTTCGACTTGGTCTGCTTCATCTTGTCGAGGAGAAGCTCGATCGCCTGCTGCTGGTCCAGCGCGTGCAGCACGCGGCGCAGCTTCCAGACGATGCCCAGCTCCTCGGCGCCGAGCAGGATCTCTTCCTTACGCGTACCGGACGCGTCGACGTCCACCGCCGGGAAGATGCGCTTGTCGGCGAGCTTCCGGTCGAGCTTGAGCTCCATGTTGCCGGTGCCCTTGAACTCTTCGAAGATCACCTCGTCCATGCGGGACCCGGTGTCCACCAGGGCGGTGGCGAGGATGGTCAGCGAGCCGCCGTCCTCGATGTTGCGGGCCGCACCGAAGAAGCGCTTCGGCGGGTACAGGGCCGTCGAGTCGACACCACCGGACAGGATGCGGCCGGAGGCCGGCGCCGCCAGGTTGTAGGCGCGGCCCAGACGCGTGATGGAGTCCAGCAGGACGACCACGTCGTGACCCAGCTCCACGAGGCGCTTGGCGCGCTCGATGGCCAGCTCGGCGACCGTGGTGTGGTCCTCGGCCGGGCGGTCGAAGGTCGAGGAGATGACCTCGCCCTTGACCGACCGCTGCATGTCGGTGACCTCTTCCGGACGCTCGTCGACGAGGACGACCATCAGGTGGCACTCGGGGTTGTTGTGCGTGATCGCGTTGGCGATCGCCTGCATGATCATGGTCTTGCCGGTCTTCGGCGGGGCCACGATCAGACCGCGCTGGCCCTTACCGATGGGCGAGACGAGGTCGATGATGCGGGTGGTCAGCACGCCCGGGTCCGTCTCCAGGCGGAGGCGGTCCTGCGGGTAGAGCGGGGTCAGCTTGTTGAACTCCGGGCGGCCACGGCCGTGTTCGGGCGCCATGCCGTTGACGGAGTCGAGGCGGACCAGCGCATTGAACTTCTCGCGGCGCTCGCCCTCCTTCGGCTGGCGGACCGCACCGGTGACGTGGTCACCCTTGCGCAGACCGTTCTTGCGGACCTGGGCGAGGGAGACGTACACGTCGTTCGGACCCGGCAGGTAGCCGGAGGTCCGGATGAAGGCGTAGTTGTCGAGGATGTCCAGGATGCCCGCGACGGGGATCAGGACGTCGTCCTCGGCGAGCTGCGGCTCGTTCGCACCGAACTCGTCGCGGCCACGGCGGCCACGGCGGTCGCGGTAGCGCCCGCGACGGCCCCGGCGACCGCCCTCGAAGTCGTCGTCGTCCTGCGGAGCGTTGTCCCGCTGGCGGTCCTGACGGCCGCCGCCCTGCTGCTGGCCGCCCTGCTGCTGGCGGTCCTGACGGCCGCCCTGGCCCTGCTGGTCGTCGCCCTTGCCGCGCCGGTCACGGTCGCGGCCGCGCTCACGGCGGTCACGGCGGCCACGGCCCTCGCCGTCACCGGCGTCGCCCTGCGGCTGCTGGGCCGGGGCCTCCGTCCTGACCTCGGCCTTCGCCTCGGCGGCGACCGTCTCGGCGCTGCTCGCGGCGGGGCTGCCGGCCTCGGCGGTGGCACGGCGGCGACGGCGCTCGACGGGGGCGTCGTCGGAGGCCGGTTGGCCGGGAATCTCGATCTGCTGCTGGGCCACGGCCTTCTCGGCCGGAGCCTCGGCCTTCTTCTCGCCGTCGGCGGCCTCACCCGTACGGGCCTTGGAGGTGGCGCGGCGCTTGGGCTTGGTCTCGGTGGCGGCCTCGGCCTTGGGGGCGGCGCCCCCGGCGGCCTGCGCCTCCTTGATGACCTCGATCAGCTGGCTCTTGCGCATCCGCGCGGTGCCCCTGATGCCGAGGCCCGAGGCGACCTGCTGCAGCTCGGCCAGCACCATGCCCTCAAGGCCGGTACCGCGGCGCCGCCGGGAGCCGGCACCGGTGGCAGGCGCGGAGGCGTCCGTGGCGGGCGCGGCAGCGGTCTCCTCGACACGTGCGCCCATCAGATCGGTGGTGTCGCTCACGAAGGGTCCTTCCCTGGAGCGGACGTCGGCCTGTCTGGCTCGGCGACCGGTTGTGCTGTCCGGCTACGGTCCTGTCTTCTGTGAACCGCGCCGGGGCGGTGGTCCGCCAAAGCGGCGGAAGAGAATTTGCTGGTGACTGGCGCTTCCGCGAGCCGTGGCACCCAGTGTCACGTGGCGTGGTAGCACCGATTCCGAAGCGTGCCCGGCGGCCCGCTCAGTGCCCGCATACGACGTACTGCCCAGGTACGGCGCAAGGAACACGGAGTGGCGTGGGAGGCTCCCGGAAGAATGTCTGTCCCGGACGGGGACACGAGGCACCTCGCCATGGTGGGGTCGGGTGCAGACTTGAGGTTAACACTACCGGATCCAACAAACATTCCCCCTCTCCAAATCCGGCAACCGTGTGCGGTCAGTCGGCGCCGGAGCCGATGCCGGATTCGGCACCGGAGGTCGCGAGCGGCAGTACGCTCGCGCCCTGCACGTCCAGGCTCAGCCGGTTGGCGGCCCAGTCGGCGCCCGCCAGGGCCTGCACCTTGTCGGCGGTGCCGGCGTCGGCGAGGGCCATGACAGTGGGTCCGGCGCCCGAGATGACGGCCGGGATGCCGTCGGCGCGCAGCCGCTCCACCAGCGCGGCGCTCTCCGGCATGGCCGGGGCGCGGTACTCCTGGTGGAGGCGGTCCTCGGTGGCCGGCAGCAGCAGCTCGGGGCGCCGGGTGAGGGCCTCGACGAGCAGGGCGGCGCGGCCCGCGTTGGCGGCGGCGTCCACGTGCGGCACGGTGCGCGGGAGCAGGCCGCGCGCGGTCTCGGTCAGGACCGGCTTTCCGGGCACGAAAACCACCGGAACGATGGAACCGTTCGGCTCCATCCTGATCGCCCGGGCGGCGCCGGCCTCCATCCAGGACAGCGTGAAACCGCCGAGCAGGCAGGCGGCCACGTTGTCCGGGTGGCCCTCGATCTCGGTGGCCAGCTCCAGGAGGGCGGCGTCGTCGAGCCTGGCCTCGCCGCCTATGGTCACGGCGCGGGCGGCGACGATGCCGGCGCAGATGGCGGCGGAGGAGGAACCGAGGCCACGGCCGTGCGGGATGCGGTTGGCGCAGACGATCTCCAGGCCGCGGGGCTGTCCGCCCAGCAGGTCGAAGGCGGTGCGCAGGGAGCGGACGAGGAGGTGGCTCTCGTCACGCGGGAGGGTCTCGCTGCCCTCACCCGCGATGTCGATGTGCAGCCCGGAGTCGGCCACCCGGACGACCACGTCGTCGTAGAGCCCCAGCGCGAGGCCGAGGGCGTCGAAGCCCGGCCCGAGATTGGCGCTGGTGGCGGGAACGCGCACCCGGACGGCGGCGGCGCGGAACGCTGGACCGGCCATCGCTCGTTGACTCTCCTTGAGCTGCGTGACTGTCGAAGACATTCGATGACATTCGATACGTGCGTGGAGACCCGCTGGCCGCGCAGACGGCGCGACGACACCCATATGCGCAGGCATATGCGAGGGGCGAGTTCGGTACAGCCTATCGAAGGAAGGTTCTGTGGCGACATAGGGCGCACAGGAGGCGCACGATGCGTGTCGTAAGCCCCCTGTGCACCCTGTCAGGGTTTCACCAGGATCTACGCGAGGCCGAGGCGCTCGGCGGCGGTGGCCGCGTCGACCGGGACGGTGACCGGCTGCGGGGCGCCGGCGACGGCCCAGTCGGGGTCCTTCAGGCCGTTTCCGGTGACGGTGCAGACGATGGTCTGCCCCGGGTCGACCTTGCCCTGCTCGGCGGCCTTCAGCAGACCGGCCACGGAGGCGGCGGAGGCGGGCTCCACGAAGACGCCCTCCTGTGCGGCCAACAGCCGGTAGGCGCGCAGGATTTCACGGTCCGTCACCTCGTCGATGACACCGCCGGACTCGTCGCGGGCCGCCAGTGCGTACTGCCACGAAGCCGGGTTGCCGATACGGATGGCGGTGGCGATGGTCGAGGGATCCTTGACCACCTCTCCACGGACGATCGGAGCACTTCCCGAGGCCTGGAAACCCCACATTCGAGGGGTCTTCGCGGCGATGCCGTCGGCGGCGTACTCCTTGTAGCCCTTCCAGTAGGCCGTGATGTTGCCCGCGTTGCCGACCGGGAGGACGTGGATGTCGGGCGCGTCGCCGAGCATGTCCACGATCTCGAAGGCGGCCGTCTTCTGACCCTCGATCCGCACCGGATTGACCGAATTGACCAGCGCCACCGGGTAGTTCTCGCTCAGCTCGCGAGCGAGCGTGAGGCAGTCGTCGAAGTTGCCGTCGACCTGGAGGATCTTCGCGCCGTGCACGAGGGCCTGGCCCATCTTGCCGAGGGCGATCTTGCCCTGCGGCACGAGCACGGCCGAAACCATGCCCGCGCGCACCGCGTAGGCGGCGGCGGAGGCGGACGTGTTGCCCGTGGAGGCACAGATGACGGCCTTGGCCCCGTCCTCCTTGGCCTTGCTGATGGCCATGGTCATGCCGCGGTCCTTGAAGGAGCCGGTGGGGTTGGCCCCCTCGACCTTCAGGTGGACCGCACAGCCCGTGCGCTCGGAGAGCACCTGCGCGGGCACGAGCGGCGTGCCGCCCTCGCGGAGCGTCACGACCGGCGTGGTGTCGGAGACCGGCAGCCGGTCCCGGTACTCCTCGATGATTCCGCGCCACTGGTGGGTCATTGCTGGTTACTCTCCTTCAACCCGCATGATGCTGGCGACACCCCGCACGGTGTCGAGCTTGCGCAGCGCCTCGACGGTCCCGGTGAGGGAGGCGTCGGACGCCCGGTGGGTGACGACGACGAGGGAGGCCTCGCCGTCCTTGCCCTGCTGGCGCACCGTGTCGATCGACACGCCGTGCTCGGCGAAGACGGTGGCGACCTGGGCGAGCACACCCGGTTTGTCCGCGACGTCGAGGCTGATGTGGTAGCGCGTGACGACCTCGCCCATGGGCGAGACCGGCAGGGCGGCGTACGCCGACTCACCGGGCCCCGTTGCGCCGTTGAGCCGGTTGCGGCAGACGGCGACGAGGTCGCCGAGCACGGCGGAGGCGGTGGGCGAACCGCCCGCGCCCGGGCCGTAGAACATGAGCTGGCCGGCGGCGTCGCTCTCCACGAACACGGCGTTGTACGCGCCGCGCACGGAGGCGAGCGGGTGGCTCAGCGGAATCATGGCGGGGTGCACGCGCGCGGTGACGGAGCCGCCGTCCGCCGCCCGCTCACAGATGGCGAGCAGCTTGATGGTGCAGCCCATCTCCTTCGCCGAGCGGAAGTCGGCGGCGGTGACCTCGGTCATGCCCTCGCGGTAGACGTCGTCGAGGCGCACGCGCGTGTGGAAGGCGATCCCGGCGAGGATGGCGGCCTTGGCGGCGGCGTCGAACCCCTCGACGTCGGCGGTCGGGTCGGCCTCCGCGTACCCGAGCGCGGTGGCCTCGTCGAGGGCTTCCTGGTAGCCCGCCCCCGTGTTGTCCATCTTGTCGAGGATGAAGTTGGTGGTGCCGTTGACGATGCCGAGCACCCGGTTGACCTTGTCACCGGCTAGGGACTCGCGCAGCGGGCGGATCAGCGGGATGGCACCGGCGACGGCGGCCTCGTAGTACAGGTCGCGGCCGTGCTCCTCGGCGGCGGCGTGCAGGGCGGCACCGTCCTGGGCGAGCAGCGCCTTGTTGGCGGAGACGACGGAGGCGCCGTGCTCGAAGGCGGCGGTGATGAGAGTCCGAGCGGGCTCGATCCCCCCGATGACCTCGACCACCACATCGATGTCCCCCCGTTTGACGAGGGCGGTGGCGTCGGTGGTGACGAGGTCCGCGGGAATGCCCTCGCGCACCTTGCTCGGGCGCCGTACGGCGACCCCGGCGAGCTCCACCGGGGCGCCGATCCTCTGGGCGAGGTCGTCGGCGTGCGTCGTCATGATGCGCGCCACCTCTGAGCCGACAACCCCACAGCCCAGCAGCGCCACCTTCAGCGGACGCGTACGCATCATCCGACCTCGTTTCCTCTCACCGTCTACGGTTGGACCAGTCTCACTCACCGGACGGGAGTTTCTACCCTTGGTCCGGATCGTGAGACATGAATTTCATTTGTACGGGGCTGGGCGACAGGAGATCTTCCAGCCCCGTTCGGCGGGTCACGGCTACCCGACGTCGAGACGCAGGAGGTCCTCCTCCGTCTCACGCCGGACGATCACCCGGGCGTCGCCGTCCTTCACGGCGACGACGGGCGGCCGCGGCACATGGTTGTAGTTGCTGGCCATGGACCGGCAGTACGCGCCCGTGGCCGGTACGGCGATGAGATCCCCCGGCGCCAGGTCGGCGGGCAGGAACGCGTCCTTGACCACGATGTCCCCGCTCTCGCAGTGCTTGCCGACCACGCGGGCGAGCATGGGCTCGGCGTCGGAGGTGCGGGACACGAGGGCGACGCTGTACTCGGCGTCGTACAGCGCGGTCCGGATGTTGTCGGACATGCCGCCGTCGACGGACACATAGGTCCGCAGCCCGTCGAGCGGCTTGACCGTGCCGACCTCGTAGAGCGTGAAGGCGGTGGGGCCGACGATGGCCCGGCCGGGCTCGACGGAGATGCGGGGCGTCCGCAGCCGGGCGGCCTCGCACTCGCGCGTCACGATCTCCGTCAGCGCCTTGGCGATCTCGTGCGGCTCACGCGGATCGTCGTCGCTGGTGTAGGCGATGCCGAGCCCGCCCCCGAGATCGATCTCGGGCAGCTCGACCCCGTGCTCGTCGCGAATGTCCTTGAGCAGCCCGACGACGCGATGAGCGGCGACCTCGAAGCCGGACATGTCGAAGATCTGCGACCCGATGTGGGAGTGGATGCCGATGAGTTCGAGCCCGTCGAGCTGAAGCGCCCGCCGCACGGCTTCCGCAGCCTGCCCCCCGGCCAGCGGAATCCCGAACTTCTGGTCCTCGTGGGCGGTGGCGATGAACTCGTGCGTGTGCGCCTCGACGCCGACGGTGATCCGGATCTGGACCTTCTGCCGCTTGCCGAGGGACTGCGCGATGTGGGCGACCCGCACGATCTCCTGGAAGGAGTCGAGCACGATCCGCCCGACACCGGCCTCTATGGCGCGGTGGATCTCGTCCTTGGACTTGTTGTTGCCGTGGAAGGCGATGCGCTCGGCGGGCATCCCGGCGGACAGAGCGGTGGCCAGCTCGCCCCCGGAGCAGACGTCCAGATTCAGCCCCTCCTGCTCCAGCCACCGGACGACGGCACGGGAGAGGAACGCCTTGCCGGCGTAGAACACATCGGCGTCGGGCCCGAAGGCACCGCGCCAGGCGCGCGCGCGGGCCCGGAAGTCGGCCTCGTCGAGGATGTAGGCGGGCGTGCCGAACTGCTCGGCGAGCCGGTTGACGTCGACACCGCCGACGGTGACGACCCCGTCGGCGTCCCGCGTGACGGTCTGGGCCCAGACCTTGGGGTCGAGGACGTTGAGATCGGCGGGCGGCGCGGAGTAGTGCCCCTCGGACAGGACATCGGCGTGACGGGGCCCGGCGGGGTGGGCGGAACGGCTCATGACGGTGACTCTCAGACTCTCTGTCTCTCTCCGGGGCGCAGCCCTAGAGGTGTTCGGGTGCGTCGATGCCGAGCAGGGACAGGCCACCGGCCAGCACCGTCCCGGCGGCTTCGGCGAGGGCGAGCCGGGCGCGGTGGGCGGCCGAGGGTTTCTCCTCGCCACAGGGCAGCACGGAGGGCAGAAAGGCCAGCACGGCATCGGCGACGGTGACGAGATGCCGGGCAAGCCGGTCCGGGGCACGGTGGGTGGCGGCCGCGGCGAGGATACGGGGGTGGTCGGCGAGGGGGGTGAGGAGCGCAGGGACGGGGGTGGTTGTGGGGGTGGCGCTGTTGGCGGGGGTGAGCGGGCTGGAGCCGGCGGCGAGCGGACCGGAACCGGGGACGATCGGACCGGAGCCGGCGGTGAAGGGCCCGGAGCCGGCGGTGCTGGGCCCGGAGTCGGCGGCGAGCGGACCGGAACCGGAGGCGACTCGACCTGAACTGGCAGCGATCGGACGGGAACCAGGAATGACCGGGCCTGGACCTGCGGCGATCGGGCCGGGCTCGGCGGTGAAGCCCAGGCGAGCGGCGTTGCGGCTGACAGAGCGGACGCGGGCGTGGGCGTACCGCACCCGGAACAGCGGATTGCCCTCCCGCTGGACGAGGTGATCGGCGGTGATCCGGGGCCGGTCGTGCGGGGCGGGGTGGAGCAGGGCCCACTGGGCGGCGTCGGGTCCGAGCGGGGCGGGGTCCTCCGGGGCGGGCACGGGCCGCAGATTGACGGGCTCGGCGTGCTCGACGGTGGCCCGCCCGCCCTGGGCGGCCACGAGCCGTACGACGGCGTCGGCGACGACCTCGGCCCGGACCTCGTACGGCACCCGCAGCGCGACGACCTGCCCCGCGAGGGCGTCCCCGTGCCCGTAGGCGGCGCCGCGGGCACGGATCTCCTTGACGACGGTGGTGACGAGATCGGCCTGTGCCTGCTCGGCGAGGGTGATGTTGAGGAATCCGGGGCCGGTGACGACAACCTCACGGATGCCGTCGGCGTCGGCGAGCCGGGGCACCAGGATCTCGGCGACCCGCCGCGGCGGCTGTCCGGCCGGCCGGGCGAGCTGAAGGGCGATGGTGGTGGCGTAGTCCCCGCACCCCCCGGGCCCCGGCTCGGTCACCACGGCCCGCTCGGGCACGGTCACACGCAGCTCCCCGTCATCGACAGCACGACGCACCGCATGCAGGACGGTGCGGGACAACTCGACGGGGGTCACGGGACAAGCGTAGGGGAGGAAGGGGGTGGGTAGGCGAAGGGGTTCTCACTGTGGGACGGGCGGCGGGTGCGTGGAGTTCCTGCCACGGGAGAGCCACACTCGGCCACCGCACGGGAGCCGTGCTCGACCACCGCAGGAGAACCGTGCTCGGCCACCGCAGGAGAGCCGCACTCGGCCACCGCACGGGAGCCGTGCTCGACCACCGCAGGAGAACCGTGCTCGACCACCGCAGGAGAGCCGCACTCGGCCACCGCCGGAGAGCCGTGCTCGGCCACCGCACAGGAGCCGCTCGCTAGCCGCCGTAGGAGAGCCGGCCGGAAACACCATCGGCGTAGCCGCCGCCGGCTCCGCCGCAGTCCCCTTCTCCCTCCCCGTCCCCACCGTCCCCGTCATCTCCCTGCCCGCCCTCGCCACCACCCCGATGCCCCTCGCTCCCTTCTCCCTCGTGCCTGTCCGAGCGCTGGATGAGCCGCTTGACGAGCCGGACCAGTTCGGCCGGTTCGAAGGGCTTGGCGAGGAAGGCGTCCACGCCGAGGTCGAGGCCGCTCTCGACCTCGTACTGGGTGCACGCGCTGATGATGGCGACGGGCAGATGGTGCGTACGGGGATCGGCGCGGAGCCGGGCGGCGGTGCGCAGGCCGTCCAGCCGGGGCATGACGACATCGAGCGTCACGACGTCGGGCCGCACCTGATGCACCACGTCCAGGCACTCGGCACCATCGGCCGCGGTCACGACCTCAAGCCCTTCCAGTTCGAGGTTGACCCTGATCAGCTGCCGGATGACCTTGTTGTCGTCCACAACAAGCACCCGACCCGAGGCGCCTGGCACACGTCGAGAGTAGGTCCGGCCCCGCCACCGCGTCCGGGTTTTCCCCACTTCCGCCCCGTACAGGGGACCCGTTCCACCGCGCCCCGGGAAATCAGGTTCCTGATCATCCCGCCGGACCTGCTAATGTTCTACCCGTCGCCGCGAGCAACAGCTCAAGCCGCCGACACGCCCCCGTAGCTCAGGGGATAGAGCAACGGCCTCCGGAGCCGTGTGCGCAGGTTCGAATCCTGCCGGGGGCACTTCGAGTGAAGTGCCTAAAGACCCCGCCACCAGCGAGTTAGCTGGGTGCGGGGTCTTGTTGCATGTGCAGGCGGATGCGGTCAGACGCAGCCCCATGACAATGATCACGTAATGACCGCGTAATGATCTTGGGGTGCGTCTCTGCAGGTCACGCCGACTATCGAGAGCTTTCGAGCGAGTCTCATCAAACACCTGGGCACGCAGACGATCTTGTGATGTTCTGCTCCTGTGGATGGTGTCCTCTCGGCCTTAATCGCGATCGTCGGAACGCTGCTGGGCTCCGCTGTGACGCACGCATTCCAGCGCAAAGCGTCTGCACACGACCGAGTGTTCGCAGCTCAACAGCAACTCCGCGCGGATCGGATGACCGTGTACAGCGACTTCGCCGGAGCGCTGACAGAGTTCCGACGCAGCCAACAAGATCGCTGGCACCGCAAGAACGAGGACCCAGACGGCTCCGCGTTCATCGCAGCTCGCACAGAGGCCTACCGGCTTCGCGGGACCGCCCTCCACTCGCTGTTCCGAGTCCAGCTCATAGCGAGCGCGCAGACGCTGATCGACACCGCGCAAAATGCCTACGACCTCACATCCAGCTTGCACAAGGCAGACGACAAGACAGAGCTGAGTGCCCTTGGTGCACAGGCACGAGAGGCCCTGGAGCAGTTCATCACCATCGCTTCTTCGGACGTGCAGTAACGCCGAGGGAGCCCCAGATCTCTCCGGGGCTCCCTCGGTAACTCGACCAGACCATGCAGTGGTCACATGGCTGGCATTTACACGTCCTCCTCCCCCAGCCCCTTCAAGATCCGGTCGTTCATCTCCTCCTCCTGGCCGTCGATGCACTTGGCGTAGATCTTCAGCAGGACGTCGACCGAGTGGCCGGCGCGAGCCGCCGCCTCCGGAGCGGGTACGCCGGAGTTGAGCCACTGGGAGACACCCGCGTGCCGGAGGTCGTACGGACGGGCCGCCAAGACGGAGGAGACCTGTTGGGGCGGGAACGCCAGCGCGCGGGCTTGCTTCCCCACGCACGGGAGTACGAGGACGCCGCTACGACGTTGCCCCGCTCACTGGCGAACAGCCGACCATCCTCCGCGGTGCCGAACTCCTTGATGTGCTCGCGGAGCATCCGTACCAGCGGAGGAACTGGCGCCGCTGCCGACCGAGGACTTCGAGTGCGGCATCACGCTGACTCCGAAGGTCGACCGCGCCAGTCGGATCACTGTCCGCCAGTGCCACTACTCGGTGCCCGCCCGCTTCATCGGAGAACGCGTACGCGTTCTGCTGCGGGGCAACGAGCTGCTGGTGTTCGAGCGCCGGAACGTCGTCGCCCGGCATCCGCGGCTGACCAAACGCTACGGATATCGCGATGTGCTGGACCACTACCTGGAGATCTTGCTGGTCAAGCCGGGCGCCATGGCCGGGTCGACCGCGCTGGCCGCCGCGCGGGCCGAGGGATCCTTCTCAGCCATCCATGAGGCGTTCTGGGTCGCTGCCCTGAAAACCTCTAAGACGCGCCGTCGCCGGCGGTATCGCCGCAGCGCGGCTCGATGCGGTCGACTACTTGCTCGCTCCATGCCCGGATGACCGCCGCCTGCTCGGCAGTGAGCGAGCCGAAGAAGTGGCGGCGGATGTTCTCGGCATGCACGAGAATGGCGCTCTGCGCGGCGCGGCGGCCCTCGGCGGTCAGCCCGACCCCCGCGCGGCGACCATCGGCCCCGTACTGGGTGCGCTTGACGAAGCCGCGCTTTTCCATGCGCGTCAGCTGATGTGAGACGCGGCTCTTGTCCCAGTCGAGTGACTCGGAGAGCTCGCCGACACGCATCTCGCGGCCCGTAGCCCTCCACAGCGTCACCAGCACGCTGAACTCGGCCTTCGAGATGTCGCAGTCACGCTGCAGACCACGCTCCAGCTCCCTGGTGAGCAGGCGCTGCGCGCGCATCCAGGTATCCCAGAACTCCCACTCCTCGGGTTCCAGCGATCGCGTCTCCGTCATGTCGCCGAGGATATCGCGACCAGCGGAGTTGTCACTTCAACTCTCTCCGATCTAGAGTTGATGTGACAACTCTCCCGGAAGGAAGACCATGCCACTTCGCATCGCAGTCATCCTCGGAAGCACCCGCCCCGGCCGCCGCGGCGGCCAGATCGCCGCCTGGGCACTGGAGGCCGCCCGCGCCCACGGCGGCGCCGACTACGAACTCATCGACCTCGCCGACCACAATCTCGGCAACCTCGACGAGCCCGGCAACCCGAACCTCCAGCAGTACCAGCACGACCACACCCGTGCCTGGGGCGCACTCATTGACAGCTTCGACGGCTACGTATTCCTCGTCCCCGAGTACAACCGCTCCTACCCCGGAGCCCTGAAGAACGCCTTGGACTACGTCTACCGGGAGTGGAACGACAAGGCTGCCGGGATCATCAGCTACGGCGGCTGGGTCGCCGGGGCCCGGGCCGCCGAGGCGCTGCGGCTCGTCCTCGCCGAACTCCAGGTGGCCACGGTCCGTGCCCAGCCCACCATCTCGACACACCCCTCGTTCCACACCGGCACCTTCGTCCCCCAGGAAGGCCTCGACACCGCCGTAGGCGACATGCTCGACCAGGTGATCGCCTGGTCCGGCGCCCTGCGCGGGGTCCGTGAGGCCAAGACGCAGACGGCCACGGCTGCATGAGGCCCGGTTCGTGGCCGATCACGTGAGCGGACGTGGCGAGCTGACGGACACTGCAACGCATCCGCCTGGCCTTCACCACCAACGGCCAAGAACAAGCTGACCCGGCCCGCTTCAAGAACCGAGGCCGACGCCCATACAGCGCGCCGCCTCGGCCCGGTCAGGCACGAGCCGTTCTCCGTCGGTCGTGCCGATGCCCGTCCTCGTCGTCCACCACAGATCGGAGAATCCGTCGGTCTCGGATCGAACACGGGTCGAGATCCTGTGGTCCGGCCGGCTGCTGGGGCCCGTCGTCCAGTCCGGATCCGATGCACTTCACGCTGCCCCTCCGCCCCCTCTTCACGGCCAGGGAACCCACTCGTTCGGGGCGGGGCCAAAACAACTTGCCGGAGTGGGGCCAATTGAAGTTGCCGCAAACAGCCGGGTGCTGTTGGTGCGGAGGCGGGTTAACGGGGGCCGGCCATGCCGTACGCGGCGACGTCTGGGATCGGGCTGCCGAGAGCTGCGTCATGCAAAGGAGCCCCCGCCGGCCTTCTCACCGGGCGGGGGCAGGGTGGGTCAGTCGAGGTCGATCGTGAAGCGCCTCGTGTTCGGAGCGATCGTTTCGGCGTGGATCTGGCCACGAGCACGGTCGAATTTCCCGGTGCCGCCAGTGATCGCGTTGTCGAAGGGAGGGGGAGGGGTCGTCGGGCGGCCCTGGGTGAGGATGCCGAAGACCATCCCCTGCGCGGAGAGCTGGCCGCCCGGGAGGGTGTAGGTCACGGTGCACTCCTCCGCTCCGCCGTCGACGGCCCGGGTGGTGGTGCAGGTGCCGCCGGTCTCGCCGACCTTCTTGCGGTTTTGGTCGAGGAGGTCCGAGCGGACGACGGTTCGATCGCCCTGGGTGGCGGGGATGCCGCCTGGGTTGACGGGGAAGCGCGTCTGCTCCTTGAGCACGCCGATGAGTGTGATGACCCGGTGTCCGCCCTTGGCGTGGGCGGAACCGGTGTCCATCGCGGCGGCCTCGACAGGGGCGCAGGCGAGAAGGCCGACCAGCGCAGTGGCCGTGCCGAGACAGGCTGCTCTGATGGGGCGCATCGTGTGGCTCCTGAGGTTGATACTCATGGATGGTCAGGTGACGCATTCATAACCTCGGCTCTGCCGCCGCCCGGAACGTCCCGGCGTGACTCACCGGTATATCCGATCAATCGGACCAACCCGCGACGAGAGACGGCCCGCCCGACCGGACGAGTCGGGCGGGCGGGCGGGTTGACGCTGGTGCAGCACATTGGCTCCTGATTCGCGGCAACAGCGGGTGCTGTCTCCGCTGACGGACAACCGCTGTCAGGTCTCGGCTCTGGCACAAATCTTGGGGAGCGATCGCGGAGGGTGATCTCGGATCATTTCGGACCGGCGTACATACCAAAAAGCAAGAACCGTGGGCGCCGGATGGGACATCCCTGTTGAGACCGCGTGCACTGACTGACACCAACGGCTGACACCAACAAGCGCGAACGGCAGCGGCCGAAGCCGGATGTCAGTGAACGATCGGCTGAGGTAGGGGGCGTTTGGTCGAGCCAGCAGATACCTGCGATCGACCTGATAAGGATGAGGCCACGCCTAAAAGGCTGCCTTTGGTGCCGGCAGGGAAACAGACGGCATTTCGCCAGGCTGGGGAGTGGGGACATGCTGCCGCACGCCCGGTCACCCGTGGCATGCAAGGCGGCGAAAAGTAGACGAAGGTGCAGGCATTGACACCGTCCGAGCCCGTTCCAACCCCAAGCAAGTCTTGGCGTCACCCCTTTCCATGGTGGACTTGGAGCTGACGGTCAGACAGCTGTCCGGAACTGCTTGCCGAACCGGCATGTGCCGAGGTGTCCAGTCGCCGATCCAGCCGGCGAGGATCCGCAAGGCTTCGGAAGACGGCGAGCCGGGTTGGGCTGTACTTACGAACAACCACTGGCCCGGGTCACAAGGAAAGGTGAGGTTTTCGTAGTCCAAGGTGACTTCACCGAGCAGGGGGTGCCGGTAATGCCTGGTGCCATGGGCGAAATCCTCCACATCGTGAGCAGCCCACCACCCGCGAAAATCCCTGTCCGTGACCGACAGCTGATGAATCAGCTCGGCGAGTTGCGGGTCGTTCGGATGTCGCCCCGCATAGAGATGCAAACCTGTGACGATCATGCGAGCGGCATTGCCCCAGTCGGCAAACAGTTCACGCGCCGCAGGGTCGAGAAATATGAATCGCGCCAAATTGCGCTCGCGCGCCGGCATGGCGTCGAAATCGACAAACATCGCACGAGCCATCCGATTAAGGGCAAGGACGTCCAGACGATCGCCCAGAATCATGGCAGGAGTATCCCGAAGCACCTCAAGCAGTGCGTACACACCGGGCCGCACTCGCCCGGGAACGGCGGGCCTGCTCACTCTGGCCACGGACTGCGGCCTGGCAAGGTTGAACAGGTGGGCACGTTCGACGTCATCCAGCCACAAGGCCCGGGCTACGGCCTCCAACACTGCTTCAGAGGCGTTGGCCGCCCGTCCGCGTTCCAGACGGATGTAGTAGTCCACGCTCAATCCGGCTGAGATCGCGACTTCCTCGCGGCGAAGCCCCGGAACGCGGCGACTCGCCCCCGCCATGACCCCGGCCTTCTCAGGAGTCACCCGGGCGCGCCGCGCCTTGCGAGTGGTCCGCCGCTCGGCCGTCAAGGCCCGCACACAGATCATCAACCAGATCCGCACCCTCATCATCACAGCGCCAGGTGAGGTCCGTGAGCGGCTGCGTGCCCTGGCCCCCGCCGAACTGATCAAGCAGCTGTCACGGTCCCGGCCAGGCGCGGACACCCGCGATCCGGCCTGCGCAGTCAGGATCGCCCTACGGCGTCTGGCCCGCCGCCATCAATACCTCACCGAGGAGATCGCCGATGCCGACGCCGAGCTGAAGTCACTGGTGTTCGAAGCCGCACCCGCGCTGGTCGCGCTGCCTGGAGTGGGCATCGAGACCGCCGCCCAGCTCCTGATCGCCGCCGGCGACAACCCCGAGCGGCTCACCTCGGAAGCATCGTTCGCGCACCTGTGCGCGGCAGCCCCCATCCAGGCCAGCTCGGGCCGCACCAACCGGCACCGCCTCAACCGCGGCGGCGACCGCGGGGCCAACCACGCACTCCACATGATCGCTCTGGTCCGCATGCGCTACGACCAGCGGACCCAGAACTACGTCGCCCGCCGAACTGCCGAAGGCCTGTCCAAGAAGGACATCCTCCGCTGCCTCAAACGCTTCATCGCCCGCGAGGTCTACGGGCACCTCACCCGTCCCCACCACACACCGAAACCACTCACACAGACCGCTTGACGGTCTATAGGAGCGTCATCAACGAGGCCGGACGGCGGCGTACATCAGCATCCCTGCCCGACCGTCGAGGCGCTCCCCCTCAAGCCGTCCGCTTGCGTGCCGCAGCCTTCTTCGTCGCCGTCTTCTTCTCCCCAGCCTTGGCCACCGACTTGGCCGTCTTGGCCGCCGTCTTCTTCGCCGTCGTCTTCTTCGCCGCCGTCGTCTTCTTGGCGGCAGCCGTCTTCTTCGTCGCCGCCGTCTTCCTCGGCAGCCGTGTCACCTCGGCCTCGCCGCCGGGGGGCACCTCGCCGCGGGACTCCTTCGCCGCCCGGACGCTGTTCTCCAGGGCCGCCATCAGGTCCAGGACCTTGCCTCCCGGGGCCGGGGCCGGAGCCTCGGGCGGGGCCTCGCCGGCGGCCTTCGCGGCGATGACCTCCTCCACCGCCTCCCGGTACTCGTCGTGCAGGTCCGCCAGGTCCACCTCGCCGAGGGTGTCCATCAGGGCGTCCGCGAGGTCCAGCTCCTTGTCGCGGATGGTGACGTCGACCTCCGGGGCCACACCCTGCGGTGCGCGGACCTCGTCCGGCCAGAGCAGGCCGTGCATGGCGATGGCGTCGTCGACCACGCGCAGCATGCCGAGGCGTTCGCGGCCGCGCAGGGCGTACTTCGCGATGGCCACCTTGTTGCTGCGCTTCAGGGCCTCCCGGAGCAGGGTGTACGGCTTCGCCGCCGGGGCTCCGCTCGCCGCCAGGTAGTACGCCGCGTCCATCTGGAGCGGGTCGATCCGGTCGGCCGGCACGAAGGCCACGATCTCGATCGTGCGGGCGGTGGGGATGGGGAGGTGGGAGAGGTCCTCGTCGGTGATCGGGATGATCGTGCCGTCCGCGTCCTCGTACCCCTTGCCGATCTCCTCGCCGCCGACCTCCCGGTCCTCCAGTTCGCAGAACTTGCGGTAGCGGATGCGGCCGCCGTCCTCGGTGTGGATCTGGCGGAAGGAGATCGCGTGGCTCTCCGTGGCGTTCACCAGCTTGATCGGGATGCTGACGAGACCGAAGGAGATCGCTCCGTTCCATATCGACCGCACGTGCCGCACCCACCCTTCCTCTGCCAATTACACCGTTTTCGCCCGTTTCTCTGGGATTGTCATCCTATGACGCCTATCACGGAGGTGGAGGGGCGGCGGGTCGCGCTCAGCAACCTGGAGAAGGTGCTGTATCCGCAGACCGGCTTCACCAAGGCGGAGCTGGTGCACTACTACGTGACCGGCGCCGGCGTGCTGCTGCCGCACTTGCGGGACCGGGCCGTTTCCTTCCTGCGTTATCCCGACGGCCCCGAAGGGCAGCTGTTCTTCGCCAAGAACGTGCCGCCGGGTACGCCCGAGTGGGTCACCACCGCGGAGGTCCCGCGGTCGGAGGGGCCGGCCCGGATGGTCGTCGTACAGGATCTGGCCAGTCTCGTCTGGGCTGCCAATCTCGTCACCGAGTTTCATACGCATCAGTGGCGGGTGCAGGACCCCGAGCGGGCCGACCGGCTGGTCTTCGACCTCGACCCCGGACCGCCCGCGACCGTCGTCCAGTGCTGTGAGGTGGCCCTGTGGCTGCGGGAGCGGCTCGCGGCGGACGGGATCGAGGCGTATCCGAAGACGGCCGGGTCGAAGGGGCTGCATCTGCTGGCGGCCGTGCGCGGCGCGTCCCCCGAGCGGGCCAGCGAGTACGCCAAGGCACTCGCCGTGGAGGCCGAGCGGGCGCTGCCCCGGCTCGTCGTGCACCGGATGGCGAAGAGCCTGCGGCCGGGGAAGGTGTTCGTCGACTGGAGCCAGAACGCCGCGCGCAAGACCACGGCCACGCCCTACACGCTGCGCGCCCGCCCGTACCCCTACGTGTCCGCCCCGGTCACCTGGGAGGAGATCGCGGACTGCCGCAGCGCCGGGCAGCTGGAGTTCCAGGCCGGTGACATGGCCCCCCGCCTCCAGGATCACGGGGACCTGATGGCGCCCCTGCTGAACCCGGAGACGGCTGCGCCCCTCCCCTGACCCGGATCCAGTCCCCTCCTACGCCTCCTACACCCTCCCCCACGTGTTCCGGTCCCGCGCCATCCCGTGCAGGGCCTCCACGTCCGCCGGCTTCAGCACCCCGCCGAGCCGGGCCAGGTCCGCCAGCCCGGTGTCCTGGAGGATCCGGACCGCGCGTGGCCGGCCCGTGACGGTCACCTCGGCGGGGCCCGCCAGGGCCAGGACCGGGCGGACCTCGGCGGTCAGGGCGTAGGAGGCGCGGTCGGCGTCCGCGCGCAGCCGGCGCAGAAGGGGCTCGGGCTCGCGGCGGCCCACGGTGACCATGGGGTCGGCGACCAGGACGCGGCTCTTGCGGGCGTACAGGGCGTGGACGGCGAACAGGCCGCCGGGGCCGAGCAGCAGGTGGTGGATGCGGTCGCCGCCGGGCAGCGCTATGGAGTGCAGGGTGTGCCAGCCGGCGCCCTCCAGGGCGTCCAGGGCCTGGCCGACGGTCTGCTCGGCGGCCAGGGCGCGGCGGCGCGGGTCGGGGCGCAGCCGGTGGGCATGTCCGGGGTCGCGGTCGAGGGCGACGAGCAGGGCCTCGCCGGGGCGGTTGGGCGCCAGGTCGTCGTCCGGGTGCAGGGTCAGCCGGGCCAGTTCGGCGGGGGTCGGAACCGGGGGCGGGCCCACGGTCACCGGGCCGGTCAGGAAGGGTTTCAGGGCCTGGAGTACGTCGTCCCTGCTGTCCTCGCCGAGCAGGTTCACCCGGCCCGTCTCCCGGTCGTACCAGGCGACGTTGCTGCCGTCCGGGCGGCAGACGTACAGCCGTTCCCGGCCGTGCCGATAGGCCGGCACCACGCGCAGTGCGTTCATGCGCCATCACCCCTCGTCCATGGGAACAGGCGGGGTGCTCCCGGGGCAAGAGCGGTTACCTTGGAGAACGGCCCTGCGAGGGGGAGTTGGGGAGGCGCCGTTGCGGATCCGCGGAAGGCAGCCCGACGTACCGCCTCCGGAGCGTCCGTGGAGCGAGATCGTGCCGGGCCTGTGGATGGGCGGGCATGAGTTCCGGGGCCGTTCCGGGCGGGTGGAGCCGGTCGTCGTGCACGGCGAGTTCGATGTGGTGCAGACACTGCTGCGACTACCGGGGTACGGGCCCGATCCGGGCGTCGAGCACCACGTGTGGCCCATCCCGGACGGCCCGCTGGACGGGACCCAGCTCGCCGGGGTGATGCGGCTGGCCCGTGCGGTGAACGAGGCGCTGGACGCCGGGCGCCGGGTGCTCGTGCGCTGTTACCACGGGTACAACCGGTCCGGCCTGCTCATCGCGCACGCCCTGGTGCAGCGCGGCCACGCCTCCCCGGACGAGGCGATCCAGCTGATCCGGGCCCGGCGCTCGGCGTGGGCGCTGCACAACGAGCTGTTCGTGGAGTACCTGCGCGCGGGACTGCCGACCGTCCGACTGCTGGAGGAACTGGCCGAGTAGCCTCTCTCCCAGCGCCGCCTCGGCGGCACAAAAAAGACTTTCCTCGGAAACTACGAAACTACGACCATTCCGTACTACGCATAAGGTGTACGGGATCCCGAACAGACCCCGACGCCCCAGGAGCCCCGTGCCAGCCCGCCGTCCCCTGCGTACCGCCCTCACCGCGGCCGCCGTCGCCCTGCTGTCGGTGACGGCCGCGGGCTGTGGCGACCGGGGCGGACTTCAGGCGGCCGGGCCGACCCCGACCGCGATCAGCCCCGCCAGGCTCTGGCCCGACCTGCGGCCGGCCTCCAGCCCGGCCTACCCCTACGCCGTGGCGACCCGGTCGGTCGTCAAGGGCGTCAAGGTCCCCGGTGACGACATCCGCAAGGTGGACCCGGTGGCCGTGGTGGAGGCGGAGATCAAGGCCGAGCCGGACGACTACGGCTCCAAGGGGGCGTACCACGCGACCGTGGACCGGCTGAAGGACTGCCGGGCCGGCGGCGACACGGCGCGCTGCCCGCTGCTGACGCCGTACTACCGGGACCTGACGGGCGACGGCCGGGAGGATCTCACGCTCGGCTTCCGGCTCTACCCGACCAACCAGACGGCGGTACGGGTCTACACCGTCGAGAAGCACCGGCTGGTGCAGGTGCTGGCCGACAACGACGCGATCCTCGGGGTGGAGCTGGCCGGCCGGTCGCTGATCGAGCGCTCGCCGGCGGACGTCTCCGGCTACGAGTACCGCACGACCTGGGTGTGGGATCCGGGGCAGCGCGCGATGGTGTTCTCCCGCGACGAGTATCTGCACACCGGTGACGGCCGCAAGGCCCAGAAGCCGTCCGCGTCCCCGTCCGCGTCCCCGGCGTACCCCTCCCCGGCGGGCAACCCGTGAAGCCCGGTCTGCCAGGGTGGGCCGGGCCGCTCGCCGTGAAGGCTGCCGTGTTCATCACGGTGATGTGCTGCGCGCTGGCCGCGCTGCTCGGCGTCCTGGTGCATGTCTCGGTGACCAACCAGACGGTCGACCAGGCCCGCCACCAGGCCCTGTCCCGCCTCGCGGACGCCACCGAGGCGTACGAGGCCGGGGACACGCTGCTGCCGGGCGCCGGGGTCGACCCCGAGGGGCTGCCGCCCGCGCTGCGGACGCTGGCGGCGTCCGGTCAGCGCGGCACGATCGTCTCCACGCACAACGGGCGCCCCACCATGTGGGCGGCGGGCCCGGTGGCCGGGCGCCGGGCGCTGGCCGTGGAGGTCGACTACTCCCAGCAGGCCCGCACCATCGCCGGCCTCGACAACTCGATCCTGTGGTCGTCGGGCCTCGCGATCGGGGTGACGGTGCTGGTCGGCGTGTTCGCGGTGACCCGGGTGACCCGCCGGCTGCACGCCACCGCGCGTGTGGCCCGGCGGATCAGCACGGGTGACCTGGACGCGCGCGTGGACGATCCGCTGACCAGGGATCCGTCCCGGCCGCAGGACGAGGTGGCCGCGGTCGCGGCGGCCCTGGACACCATGGCCTCCACTCTGCAGAGCAAGCTGCTGAGCGAGCAGCGGTTCACCGCGGACGTGGCGCACGAGCTGCGCACCCCGCTGACCGGGCTGCACGCGGCGGCGGAGCTGCTGCCGCCGGGCCGGCCGACGGAGCTGGTGCGGGACCGGGTGGCGGCGCTGCGCACGCTCACCGAGGACCTGCTGGAGATCTCCCGGCTGGACACCGGCCGGGAGAAGCCGGCCGTGGGCACCGAGGAACTGGGGGCGCTGGCCCGGCGGGTGGTGCGGGCGTCGGGCACCGACACGGAGGTGCGGATCGTCCGGGGCGCGCGGGTGGAGACCGACCGGCGGCGGCTGGAGCGGGTGCTGGGGAATCTGGTGGCCAACGCGCACAAGCACGGGGCCCCTCCGGTGGTCCTGACGGTGGACGGGCCCGTGGTGACCGTACGGGACCACGGGAGCGGGTATCCGGGGTACCTGGTGGCGCACGGGCCGCAGCGGTTCCGTACGGAGGGCGGGGCCACGGGGCACGGGCTGGGGCTGACCATCGCCCTGGGGCAGGCGGAGGTGCTGGGGGCGCGGCTGGTGTTCGCCAACGCGCTGGACGGCGGGGCCGTTGCCACGCTGATCCTGCCGGTGGACGAGGAGCGGTAGAGCTCGAACACAGCCCCGCGTTCCTTCGGGGCGCGCCCATGGCCCACAAGGCGTCCCATTTAGGTAGGTTCCGGGCATGACCAAGGCCGGAACCACCCTGGCGGCGGGGCAGGCTCCCGCACCCGTCGTACGTCTCCCCCGGCGCCGTGGCATCGAACTCGCCCTGATCGTGCTGGCCGTCCTGCTGTCCGTGTACGGCTACTGCGCGGTGGGGCTCGCGCGGACCGGTACCGTTCCGCCCGGCGCCGCCGGCTACGGCGCCGGGCTCGGGGTGCTCGCCCTGGCCGCGCATCTCGCCGTACGGCTGCGGGCGCCGTACGCCGATCCGCTGCCGCTGCCGATCGGGGTGCTGCTCAACGGGATCGGCCTGGTCCTGATCTACCGGCTGGACCTGGAGACACCGGGCAACCGCGCGGCCCCGGCCCAGCTGGTGTGGTCCACGCTCGGGGCCGGGCTGTTCATCGTCGTCGTGCTGCTGCTGCGCGACCACCGGGTGCTCCAGCGGTACGCGTACGTGTGCGTGGCCGCCGCGCTCGCCCTGCTGGCGCTGCCGATCCTCTTCCCGGCCGTCAACGGCGCCCGCATCTGGATCCGGCTCGCCGGATTCTCCATCCAGCCGGGCGAGTTCGCGAAGGTGCTGCTCGCGGTGTTCTACGCCGCTTATCTGGCCGCCAACCGCAACGCGCTCGCGTACACCGGCCGCCGGCTGTGGCGCTTGCAGTTCCCGACCGGGCGGGTGCTCGGGCCGATCGTCACCACCTGGCTGCTGAGCGTGGGCGTCCTGGTCCTGGAGCGGGATCTGGGCACCTCGCTGCTGTTCTTCGGGCTGTTCGTCGTCCTGCTGTACGTCGCCACCGGACGCACCGGATGGATCGCGGTCGGGCTGCTGCTGGCGGTGCTGGGCGCCTGGGCCGTCGGCCGGTTCGAGCCGCATGTGGGCGGGCGGATCGAGGACTGGCTGCACCCGTTCCACACGATCGACGCCGGGATCGGGCCCAACCAGCTCTCCCAGTCGCTGTTCGCGTTCGCGGCCGGCGGGGTGCTGGGGACCGGGCTCGGGCTGGGACACTCCGTGCTGATCGGCTTCGCGGTGAAGTCGGACTTCATCCTGGCCACGGCGGGCGAGGAGCTGGGGCTCGCCGGGCTCGCGGCGATCGTCCTGCTGTACGCGCTGCTGGTGGAGCGCGGCTTCCGGGCGGGCCTCGCGCTGCGCGAGCCGTTCGGCCGGCTCCTGGCCGTCGGGCTCGCCGCGCTCCTGGCGCTCCAGGTGTTCGTGATCGCCGGCGGGGTGACCGGGCTGATCCCGCTGACCGGCATGGCGATGCCGTTCCTCGCCCAGGGCGGCTCCTCGGTGGTGACCAACTGGGCCATCGTGGCGCTGCTGATCCGGGTGAGCGACTCGGCGCGCAGCCAGTACGACGGGCGGGAGGCCCCGTGAGGGACCATCGCGACCACGGCGACTTCGGCGGCTTGCCCGAGGGCGGGCGGCCCATGGCCCGGTACATCCGGCACGCGTGCGCGTTCTGCGCGCTGCTGCTCGCCGCCCTGCTGGTCAACGCGGCCCGGGTGCAGGTGGTGGAGTCGGGCGTGTACGACGGCAATCCGGCCAACCGCCGTGCCACGATCGCCCGTTACGGCCAGCCGCGCGGCGACATCCTGGTCGGCGACGAGCCGGTCACCGGATCCACCGACACCGGCGAGCAGCTGCGCTACGAACGGGCTTACAAGGACGGCCCGTTGTACGCCCCGGTGACC
Source organism: Streptomyces sp. CoH27 (assembly GCF_020181035.1). Classification (GTDB taxonomy): domain Bacteria; phylum Actinomycetota; class Actinomycetes; order Streptomycetales; family Streptomycetaceae; genus Streptomyces; species Streptomyces camelliae. The sequence continues at coordinate 29,506 of NZ_JAIQYY010000016.1, read as the reverse complement.
GGCTTCTCCTCCCAGCGGTACGGCACCACGTTCCTGGAGCACGCCGGGGACGGGGTGCTCTCCGGCACCGATCCGATGCTGTCGGTGCTGCCGCTGTGGAACGACCTGACGCGCCGGCCCAGTCCGGCCGGGAACGTCGTCACGACCCTGAACCGGGCCGCGCAGGAGGCGGCGTACCGGGGGCTCGCCGGGCGCAAGGGCGCGGTCGCCGCGATCGAACCGGCCACGGGCCGGATCCTGGCGCTGGTGTCGAGCCCGTCGTACGACCCCGGGCAGCTGTCCGGCAACGAGGAGGCGGTGACCTCGGCGTGGGAGCGGCTCAACCACGACCCGGAGAAGCCGATGCTCAACCGGGCGGTGCGGCAGACCTATCCGCCGGGCTCGACGTTCAAGGTGGTCACCGCGGCGGCAGCGCTGGACGCGGGCGTGGTCACCGACCTGGACGAACGCACCGACTCCCCCGACCCCTACCGGCTGCCGGGCACCGTCACCCGGCTGACCAACGAGGCCGACGGCTGCCGCGACACCTCGCTGCGGGACGCCTTCGAGTGGTCCTGCAACACGGTGTTCGCCAAGCTCGGCGTGGACGTCGGGGCGCGGGCCATGGTCGGCACGGCGCAGGCCTTCGGGTTCAACGATGCCGGGCTGCGCATCCCGTTCGCCGTCGCGCCCAGCACCTTCGACCCGCACCTGGACCGGGCGCAGCTGGCGCTGTCCTCGATCGGGCAGTACAACACGCGGGCCACGCCGTTGCAGATGGCGATGGTCGCGGCGGCCGTCGCGAACGGCGGGCAGCTGCGCTCGCCGTACCTGGTGGAGCGGACCACCCGGCACAGTGGGGAGACGGTCGCCGGGAGCGGGGTGCATCCGGTGCGGCAGGTGATGAACCCGTCGACGGCCACGCGGCTGAAGGAGCTGATGACGGACGTCGTCCGGGAGGGCACCGGCACCCGGGCGGCCATCCCCGGCGCCCTGGTCGGCGGCAAGACCGGCACCGCACAGCACGGCGTCGGCAACTCCGGTGTGCCGTACGCCTGGTTCGTCTCCTGGGCGCAGGCCGACGGCACCCTGGAGCCGCGGGTGGCGGTCGCGGTGGTGGTGGAGGACGCCTCGGCGGACCGGGGCGAGATCAGCGGCGGCGGGGACGCGGCGCCGATCGCCCGGGACGTGATGCGGGCGGTGCTCGGTCTGTGAGACGGGGGGTACCGGTCCCGGCGGGGCCGACCTACCGTTCGGTCATGACGCAGACCTCCGCCGCGTACGAACTCGCCCAGGTCAACATCGCCCGCCTCAAGTTCCCTCTGGACTCGCCCCAGTTGACGTACTTCGTCGACGCGCTCGACCCGGTGAACGCGGTGGCGGACGCCGCGGACGGGTTCGTCTGGCGGCTGCAGAGCGACTCCGGCAACGCCACCGACATCCCGGTCCTCGGTGACGAGTGGCTGATCATCAACATGTCGACGTGGCGGGACACCAACGCGCTGACGGCGTTCATGTACCAGGGCCGGCACCGGGAGTTGCTGTCCCGTCGGCGTGAATGGTTCGAGAAGCTTCAGGAGGCGACGGCCGTGCTGTGGTGGGTGCCGGCCGGCCACCGCCCGACGGTCGCCGAGGCGGAGGACCGGCTGCTGCGCCTGAGGGCGCACGGCGCGACGCCGTACGCCTTCACGTTCCGTGCGCCGTTCCCGGCGCCGCAGGAGAGCGCGGCGGTCAGCCGATCGGCTTGATCATCTCCGAGCGGACCTGGAGGGTGAGCTTCGCGTACATCGCGAGGTCCACGTCGGACGGGTTCTGCGTGGCCGACTTGGGGGTGACCGATCCGACGGCGGCCCCCGTGTTGCCGTCGTTCCAGGCGCACATGGGGTAGGTCACGGACTCGCCGAGCTTCTTCTGCGTCAGCACCTCACAGCTGACCGTGGGCTCGCCGCTCTGCGAGAAGTCCTTCCGTGCCACGGCCACCGTCACGCCGTCCGCCTGGGAGGCGCCCTTCAGCATGTTGTCGCGGGCCTCGTCGGTGTTCTTGAAGCGGCCGTACATGCCCGACACCACCAGGCTGCCCTGGGTCGCGTCACCACCCTGGCGGTAGGTGGCGACCACGGCGTGGACGTCCTTGGCGTCCCAGGCCCCGTCGGCCTCGTCCTCGATCTTCTTGCCCTCGGTGTCGGAGAGGTCCTGGGCGAGCTGGAACCTCCCGCCGACCAGCGTCTTCGGGAGGACGAGCTTGTTCTTCGCCTCGGGGAAGCCGCTGCTGACCACCGCGCCGAGCAGAATGAGCCCCACGACGACCAGCGTGACGGCACCGCCCACGATCCCCAGGATCAGCCCGACCCGGCGCTTCTTCGGCGGCGCGGCCATGGGCGGCGCGCCCCACGCCGGGTAGGGCTGCGGCGGGTACGGCTGGGCTTGCGGGTACGGGGAGCCGTACGGGCCGGGGGCAGCCTGCGGCGGGCCGTACGGGGACTGCTGACCGTAGGGCGGCTGCTGGTCGTACGGGGACTGCTGACCGTAGGGCGGCTGCTGCCCGTACGGCGGCTGCTGCGGCGGCCCGTACGGCGGCTGCGGCTGCTGCGGTGGTGGAGGCATGGACACGCCAGCACGCTACTGCACCTGGGTGAAGGTGCCGCCACCGCCACCGCCACCGCCACCGCCACCGCCACCGGGATGCTCAGCCCTCGGCGGCCCCCGCCTCGACGGCCTCCTGCACCTCCGCCACCCGCTCCCGCTCCTCGGCGGCGAAGCGCTCCGCGTCCAGCTGGTCGGCCAGTTCCTCGTCCTGGGCCATGAGCAGGTCCAGGTTGGCGTCACCCAGGTCGAAGACGCCCATGTCGAGGTAGGCCTGCTGGAGCCGCTTGCCCCACAGACCGATGTCCTTGACGCAGGGCACGATCCGGCTGAACAGCAGCTTGCGGAAGAGCTGGAGGAACTCGGAGCGCTCGCTCAGCACCTCCGCCTCGGCCCTGGGGATGCCGAAGTTCTCCAGCACCTCCTCGCCCCGCAGCCGGTCGCGCATCAGATAGCAGCCCTCGATGACGAACTCCTCGCGCTCGCGCAGTTCGGCGTCGGTGAGCTGCTTGTAGTAGTCCCTGAGTGCCATCCGGCCGAAGGCCACGTGCCGGGCCTCGTCCTGCATGACGTAGGCCAGGATCTGCTTGGGCAGCGGCTTGTTCGTGGTGTCCCGGATCATCCCGAACGCGGCCAGCGCGAGCCCCTCGATGAGCACCTGCATGCCCAGGTACGGCATGTCCCACCGGCTGTCCCGGAGCGTGTCGCCGAGCAGGGACTGCAAGTTGTCGTTGATGGGATAGACGAGCCCGATCTTCTCGTGCAGGAACCGGCCGTAGATCTCGGCATGCCGGGCCTCGTCCATGGTCTGGGTCGCGGAGTAGAACTTGGCGTCCAGGTCGGGCACCGACTCCACGATCCGCGCCGCGCAGATCATCGCGCCCTGCTCGCCGTGCAGGAACTGGCTGAACTGCCAGGAGGCGAAGTGCCGGCGCAGCTCGCCCTTGTCCTTGTCGCTCATCTTGTCCCAGTACGGCGTGCCGTACAGGGTCATGGACTCCTCGGGGGTGCCGAGCGCGTCGTACGGATCGACCTCCAGGTCCCAGTCGATGCGCTTCTGCCCGTCCCACTGCTTGTCCTTGCCCTTCTGGTACAGGGCGAGCAGCCGGTCGCGGCCGTCGTCGTACTCCCAGTTGAACCGGGCCGCGCCGCTCGCGGGCACCTGCCAGAGGTGGTCACCGGGGTCGTTGGCGTACAGGTCTTGGGTCGGCATACCCCGCAGGCTCACATGTAGACGCGCGGTCAACAAGTCATGTGCAAGGGATTGACGGCCTTGCTGACAAGCAGTCTCATAAGGGCAAGGACGACGTACCCCCGGTAACGAGGTGAGGGAGCCATGACGACGCTGACGGAAGCGGACGCGCTGGACGGCCTGCGCGACGCGCTCGGCCTGCTCAAGGACCGGGAACAGGTGGCCGAACGACTGCTCGTCTCCTCCGCCAAGCACTCCTTCGACCCGGACAAGGAGCTGGACTGGGACGCGCCCTTCGAGGAGGGCAAGTGGTTCTGGCCGCCGGAGCTGGTGTCGCTGTACGGCACGCCGATGTGGCAGCGGATGAGCGAGGACCAGCGGATCCTGCTCTCCCAGCACGAGGCGGCGGCGCTGGCCTCGCTCGGCATCTGGTTCGAGATCATCCTGATGCAGCTCCTCGTCCGGCACATCTACGACAAGGCCGCGACGAGCGCGCACGTCCGCTACGCGCTGACCGAGATCGAGGACGAGTGCCGGCACTCGAAGATGTTCGCCCGGCTGATCTCCCACGGCGGCACGCCCTGGTACCCGGTGAGCCGGGCCCACCAGAACCTGGGCCGCGTCTTCAAGACCATCTCCACCACCCCCGGTTCCTTCACCGCGACCCTGCTCGGTGAGGAGGTCCTCGACTGGATGCAGCGCCTCACCTTCCCGGACGAGCGCGTCCAGCCCCTCATCCGTGGCGTCACCCGCATCCACGTGGTCGAGGAGGCCCGCCACGTCCGGTACGCCCGCGAGGAACTGCGCCGCCAGATGCTGACCGCCCCGAAGTGGTCCCAGGAGTTCACCCGGGTCACCTCGGGCGAGTTCGCCCGCGTCTTCTCGGTCGCCTTCGTCAATCCTGAGGTGTACACGAACGTCGGGCTGGACAAGCGGGAGGCCATGGCCCAGGTGAAGGCGAGCGGGCATCGGCGGGAGGTCATGCAGACGGGGGCGAAGCGGCTGACGGACTTCCTGGACGACATCGGGGTGCTGCGGGGGGCGGGGCGGCGGCTGTGGAGGTCGTCGGGGCTGCTGGCGTAGCGGGAGCATGCCGACCTGAAGAGGCGCGGGGCTGTATCGATATGCGGCTCGCCGTGTGGGCTCGACCAGCCACAACGAGTCGGCGGACAAAGGACGACCCCCCCCGAGCGGAGCGATTAGGCTGACGGCCATGACCCCGGCCGCCACCCCCGCCTACCGTCGGCTCAGTGTCGAGGAGCGGCGCAGCCAGCTCCTCGCCGCCGCGCTCACCCTCTTCGCGCACCGCGCCCCCGAGGACGTGTCGCTGGACGACGTGGCGGAGGCGGCCGGAGTGTCGCGGCCGCTGGTGTACCGGTACTTCCCGGGCGGCAAGCAGCAGCTGTACGAGGCCGCGCTGCGGTCGGCCGCCGAAGAGCTGCGGCAGTGCTTCGACGAGCCCCTTCAGGGGCCGCTGCTGCGCCGGCTGTCCCGGGCCCTGGACCGCTATCTGGCCTTCGTCGACGAACACGACACCGGCTTCAGCGCGCTGCTCCAGGGCGGCAGTGTGGTGGAGACGTCACGGACCACGGCCACCGTGGACGGCGTACGCCGGGCCGCCGCCGAGCACATCTACCGGCATCTCGACGTCGCCGAGCCCGGCCCCCGGCTGCGGATGACCGTCCGGATGTGGATCACGGCCGTCGAGGGGGCCTCCCTGATCTGGCTGGACGAGGACAAGCAGCCTCCGGTCGAGGAGCTGCGCGACTGGCTGGTGGACCAGTTCGTGGCCATGCTCACCGTCACCGCGGGCCGGGACCCGCAGACGGCGGCCCTCGTCGGCGCGCTCGCCGGGAATGGCCGAAACTGAACCCGTGAAGAGCCAGGACACCCCCTTCGAGGGCGGCCCGATGGACGGTCGTGTGCTGTCCGTCATGGTCGGCCCGACCGGGCACCCCCCGAAGACGTACCGCATCCCCGTCCCGGACCCGGCCGGCGGCCCGCCGACGGTGCTGGTCTACCACCGGGTGCCGAGGGGGCACAGCAAGCGGCTGGGGCTCATCCAGGGGTGGAAGTACGTCTACGACCCGGACGACGTCTCCGGCGGCAAGCTCCGGTGGCCCTGGTCGAAGCCGGCCGGCCGGCCCGCCACGCCGCCGGGCGGGCGGGACGACGCGAACGAGTGACAGACGTGGACCGAACCGCCCACGCCCAGCGCGCGCCCCACACGGATGATCCGATTATCGCGGTGCGATAGGAGGCGAACAGCCCGCCCGTCGGGCCCCCTCTCCGCACCGAGGTGATGACGTGTCAGGAATGCTTCTGCGCCTGGCCTGTACGACGGCGGTGGCGGCCCAGGCCGTCCTCGTGCCCGCACCCGCCGCGGCCGTACCGGACCCGCAGCGGTCCGTCGCCCAGCTGCTGACGGACCTTCAGCAGCTGTACCACCAGACCGAGCAGGCCACGGAGACCTACAACGCGACCGCGGAGAAGCTGACGCGGCAGCGCGCCGAGGTGTCCCGGCTCGACGGCGAACTGGCCCGCGCCCGGCTCGCCCTCCAGGACAGCCGGGCCGACGCCGGCCGACTGGCCCGCCAGCAGTACCAGAGCAGCAGCGGCCTCGGGCCGTACGTCCGGCTGCTGCTCGCCCCCGATCCGGAGCACGCGCTGGACGCGGGCCACGTCATCGGCGAGCTGGCGCGCGAACGGGCCCGGACGGTGACCCGGCTGACCGCCACGGAGAAGGGCAGGGACGCCCTGGCCCGGGCCGCCCGCCAGGCCCTGGACACCCAGCTCACACTCACCGGCCAGCAGAAGAAACAGCACGACGACGTCCAGGGCAAGCTCGCCGGCGTGGAACGCCTGCTGGCCGGCCTCAGCCCGGCCCAGCTGGCGGCGATCGCCACGCTGGAACGGCAGAGCGTCACCGCGGCCCAGCAGAAGCTCGCCACCGCGGGCGCCCTGCCCACGGCCCGCGCCGCCTCCCCGGCCGGGGAGCGCGCGGTCCGCTGGGCCATGGACCAGATCGGCAAGCCCTACGCGTGGGGGGCGGCAGGCCCCGACGCCTACGACTGCTCGGGCCTCACCACCCAGGCCTGGTCCCGGGCGGGCACGCCCATTCCGCGCACGAGTCAGGAGCAGTGGCAGCGGCTGAAGCGGATCCCGCTGAGCGAGCTGCGCCCGGGTGACCTGGTGGTGTACTTCCCCGACGCGACGCACGTGGCGATGTACGTCGGGGACGGCAAGGTCGTGCAGGCGCCGAGACCGGGCGCGGCCGTCCAGGTGTCACCCCTGGCGTCGTACCCGGTGCTCGGTGCCGTACGTCCGGATCAGGCTCCCGCCACCGAGGCCAGGTAGGCCTGCGTCTTCTCCGGCTCGTAGAAGAAGTTCTCGAAGTCCGCCGGGTCGTTGAAGGCGTTGGCGAAGCGGTCCGCCACCGGCTGAAGCTGCCCGGCCGCGCCGATGAGGTTCAGGATGTGCTCCGGCGGGGGCGCCAGCATCGCGTTGGTCCACTTGGTGACGTGCTGGGCGGTGTTCCAGTAGCGGTCGAAGGCCGCCTGCATCCAGGCCTCGTCGAACTCCTTGTCCCCGTGTTCGAGGATGGCGGCGAGGTACGCGGCGGCGCACTTGGACGCCGAGTTGGAGCCCTGGCCGGTGATCGGGTCGTTGGCGACGACGACATCCGCCACGCCGAGGACCAGGCCGCCGCCCGGCAGCCGGCCGATGGGGTTGCGGACCGTCGGGGCGTAGCGGCCCGCCAGCGTGCCGCCCGCGTCCGTCAGCTCGACCTTCGTCGCCCGCGCGTACTCCCAGGGCGTGAACTTCTCCATGAGTTCCAGGGTCAGGGAGAGATGCTCGGCCGGGTCCTTGACGCCGTTGAAGACGTCGAGCGGGCCGCCGGGTATGCCCTCCCAGAACAGGATGTCCGCGCGGCCGGAGGTGGTGAGCGTCGGCATGACGAACAGCTCGCCCACGCCCGGGACGAGGTTGCAGCGGACCGCGTCGTACTCCGGGTGCTCCGGGCGCGGGCCCAGCCCGTGGACGTACGCCACCGCCAGCGCGCGCTGCGGCTCGCTGTACGGGGAGCGGGAGGCGTCGCGGCCGAACATCTGGACCAGCTCGCCCTTGCCGGCCGAGACCAGGACGAGGTCGTAGGCGCGGGAGAAGTAGTCGAGGTCGCCGACCGCCGCGCCGTGGATGACCAGCTGGCCGCCGCGCTGTGCGAAGGTCTCCATCCAGCCGGCCATCTTCACCCGCTGGTCGACGGACTGCGCGTACCCGTCGAGCCTGCCCACCCAGTCGATGGCCCGCTGGGTGGGGCCCGGGTCGTGCGAGCCGGGGGCGGCGACGGAGACGCCGAGTCCTTCGATCTTCGGGGCCTGGGACTCCCAGAAGTTCAGCTGGAGATCGCGCTCGTGCTGCAATGCCGTGTCGAACATGCACTGCGTCGACATGACCCGGCCGGTGCGGATCTCGTCCGCGGTCCGGTTCGACATCAGGGTGACCTCGTAGCCGTGCGACTGGAGGCCGAGGGCGAGCTGGAGTCCGGACTGGCCGGCTCCGACGACGAGTATCTTCCGCATGCGGGTGAGGACTCCTAACGGGTACTGCTCGGGGACTACTCGGGGGTTTCGTCCAGCGCGTGGCCGACCAGGGCCAGCAATGTCTCGATGGCCGAAATCCGCCGTCGCGCATCCATGATCATGACAGGGATGTGCGCGGGTATGGTCAGCGCCTCCCGTACGTCCTCCGGCTCGAACAGCTCGCTGTCGTCGAAGTGGTTGACGGCGACGACGTACGGCAGTCCGCAGCTCTCGAAGTAGTCCAGCGCGGGGAAACAGTCCTTCAGGCGGCGGGTGTCGGCCATGACGACGGCGCCGATCGCGCCGCGCACCAGGTCGTCCCACATGAACCAGAACCGCTGCTGGCCCGGCGTGCCGAACAGGTAGAGCACCAGGTCGTCGTCGAGCGTGATGCGGCCGAAGTCCATGGCCACGGTCGTGGTGAGCTTGCCCGGCGTGGCGGAGAGGTCGTCGGTCTCCTCGCTCGCCTCGGTCATCAGCGCCTCGGTCTGCAGAGGCGTGATCTCCGAGACGGCGGTGACCAGGGTGGTCTTGCCGACGCCGAAGCCGCCCGCCACGACTATCTTCGTCGCGATGGGGGCCCTCGTACGGTCCGTCTGCCAGGACCTCAGGTCCTCGTCGGGCTCGGCGAAACCGGCGACGAGGGGGGTGCCTCCGAAGGCGGAGGCGGCGGCGTCAGAGACGACGGAGTCCACTCAGCACCCTTTCCAGCAGAGCGCGGTCCGGGCGGCCGGTGCCGTGACCCGTTCCGGTGCCGTACACACGGATCTTTCCCTGGTCCGCGAGGTCGCTCAGGAGCACGCGGACCACGCCGAGCGGCATCTTCAGCAGCGCGGCGATCTCGGCCACCGTGCGCATACGGCGGCACAGTTCGACGATGGCCCGCATCTCCGGCATGACCCGGGTGGTGAGGGAGCCGTTCGTCAGTTCCTTGCGCTCCTCGGGGGCGTCGAGAGCCGCTGTGCTGGCCACGAACGTCTCCACGAGGAGGACGTGGCCGAAGCGGGTGCGGCCGCCGGTGAGCGAGTAGGGGCGGACGCGGGCGGGTTTGCGGTCGCCGCCGCGTATGGGGAGTTTCTTCTGCGTGCCGCTCATCGGGTGCTCCCCGTCGACTCGGCTTCCAGGGATTTTCGCAGCTCGCTGCGGAGTTCGGGGGTCAGCACGTGACCGGCGCGACCGACGAACAGGGCCATGTGGTACGCCACCACGCTCATGTCGCACTCGGCGGAGCCGTGCACGCCGAGCAGGGAGCCGTCGCTGATGGACATCACGAACAGGCTGCCCTCCTCCATGGCGACCATCGTGTGCCTGACCCCGCCGAACTCCATCAGCTTGGCCGCGCCGACGGTCAGGCTGCCGATGCCGGAGACGATGGTGGCGAGGTCGGCGGCGGAGCCCTTCGGGCCCTTCGCCGGGCGCTTCTCCCGGGATGCGGCGGTGCGGGCGGGGTCGGACGAGAGCAGCAGCAGGCCGTCCGAGGACACTACGGCGACGGACTGGATGCCGGGTACTTCCTCCACCAGGTTGGTCAACAGCCAGTGCAGGTTGCGGGCCTCACTGCTCAGTCCGAAGGTGCTGGGCGCGGTCAACTGCTTGCCTCCTCGACAGTGCCCCCCGTGGTGTCTTCCGTACGTTCTGCGATCTCCTCCGCTACGGCGCGGTAGCCGGCCTGGGCGCCGCTGCGGAAGCCGCCCAGCCTGCGGCGGAGCGCTTCCGCGTCGACAGAGCCGGTCCGCTGGCGCGGGGCCTGGGCCGGTGCGGTGATCCTGGGTGTGCGCTTGGGGAGGCCCTTGGCCGTGAGCCGCTCCGCCTCGGCGGGTTCCTGCGGAGCCTCAGCCCGTACGGCGTCCCCTCCGTCGGCGGCCGCCGGGTCCGTGGGCGACGGCGGAAGCGCTGTCGTTGCCGTTGCGGTGGGCGCTGCGGGCGTTTCGGCGGGCGGAGGGTCCTGTGTCAGGTCCGGGAGCAGGAGCTCCATGGTCGTCTCGGCGTAGGTCTCCGCCGGGGCCTTCGGGCGGGTCTCCGTGTGCTCGGTGACGGCCGGGGCGGCCTGCTCGTGCACGGCGACGGGATCGCCTACGGCAGCGGGCTCCGCGGCCGGGGTGCCGGTGGCGGACCGGGCTGCCTCCGGGTCGGTGCCGGTGGCCGCCGCTTCCGCCCGTACCGCCTCTTCCGCCAGGGCCACCAGTGGGTCGGTGCCCTTCGTGCGGCCGTGCAGGATGTTGGAGTTGACCTCGGCGTCGGCGCCCGGGAGGGAGAGCGTGCCGGTGCTGCTCATGGACGTGGTCTGCGGGGGCAGCGCGATCGGCGGGGCCTCGGTGAGGAGGGTGGCGGGGAGGACCACCACCGCCGCGATGCCGCCCTGCTTCTGCTCGCGCAGCTGCACGCGCACGCCGTGGCGGTGGGCGAGGCGGGCGACGACGTAGAGGCCGAGGCCGAGACCGGTCTCGCCCTCGTTGTCGTAGTGGGACTCGGGGTCGAAGTCGGCCAGGCGGCCGTTGAGGACGCCGAGGCGGTCCGTCGCCATGCCGATGCCCTCGTCCTGGACCGAGAGCATCACTTCGCCGCTCTCCAGGAGCCAGCCGGAGACCTCCACCGGGACGTCCGGCGGGGAGAACGACGTGGCGTTCTCCATCAGCTCGGCCAGGAGGTGGGAGAGGTCGTCGGCTGCGAAGCCGGCCACGTGGGCGTGCGGCGGGAGGGAGGCGATGCGGACGCGTTCGTAGCGCTCGATCTCGCTGACCGCCGCGCGGACGACGTCGACCAGCGGGACCGGGCCGTGGTGCTGCTGCACATGCTCGGTGCCGGCGAGGACCAGGAGGTTCTCGCTGTGCCGGCGCATGACCGTGGCGAAGTGGTCGAGCTTGAAGAGGGTGGCCAGCCGGTCGGGGTCCTGCTCGCGCTCCTCCAGGCCCTCGATGACGGCCAGTTGCCGCTCGACCAGGCCCAGCGTGCGCAGCGCCAGGTTGACGAACGTGCCGCTGATGCTGGTGCGCAGCCGCTCCAACTGGGCTGCGGAATCCGCCAGTTCGGTGCGGAGCGCCTCGCGGGCGTCAGCCATCTTCTGGCGCTGGCCGACCAGATGCTTGCGGTCGGTCTCCAGTGTGGCGACCCGCTCATGGGCGGCGGCGGTCTGCTCGCGCAGGGCCACCGCGTGCGCGTGCAGGGCGTTGACCGAGCGGACCACCTGGGCGAACTCGTCGTTGCGGCCGGTGAAGGCGATCGGCTCCCGGGCCGCCGGGTCCCCGGGCTCCGCCAGGCGGGCCGAGCCGCGGCGCAGGACGGACAGGGGGCGGGTCAGCGTACGGGCCATGGCCGTCGCGATGCCGACCGCCACCAGCATCAGCGCGCCGAGGACGGCGATGCGGATCTCCAGCGCCGTGACGTCGTCGTCCCGGAGCTTCGCCAGGTCCTTGGTGCGGTGGTCGTAGAGGGCCGATTCCGCGCCGGTCATCAGGTCGACCCGGGCGGAGAGGGCCGCGTCCAGCTTCTTGGTGCTGGTGGTGAGCTGGCTGTCGGTGAGGGTGGGCTGGGCGGTGAGGGCGGCCAGGTACTTCTCGGCCGAGTTGACGTCGGAGCCGGTGACCGTGGAGTCGTAGGAGTCGACGGCGGACTGCGGGGCGGTCTCGCGGAAGCCGGCGAGGGCCGCGTCGGAGCGCAGCCGGGCCTGCTGGGCGGCGGCGCTGAGCGCGTCGCGCTGTTTGCGGTCGGCCTCGGTCACGGTGGAGATCGTGGTGGGCAGGCCGGTGACCGGGTTGATGACGGTCCGGGTGGTGGCCGGCACGTTCAGCGCGGCCAGCAGCAGGCCGCGGGCGGCGGCCGACTGCTGGACGGCGGTGTCCAGTTCGGCGAGCGCGTGGGCGCCGGAGCCGGCCCGCGGGGGCGACTGCTCGGCCAGCTGCTCGGCGAGCCGGTGCAGGGCGGTGATCGTCGCCGAGTACGCCTGGTGGGCCTGGAGGGCCGTGCTCCGGCCGGTGAGCGCGGCCTGGCGGACGGCGTCGATACCGTCGAGTGCGCTGCGCAGGCTCGCCGGGGTGTCGGCGTCGGCGCGCAGGTCGTCCACCTGGTGGTCGACGCGGACGCTGCGGTCCTCGGAGGGAGCCTTCGCCTTGGGGCGTCCGGCCGCGATGTAGGAGGTGACCTCGTCGCGCTCATCGGCCAGCGAGTGGGCGAGGGCGAGCGCGTCCTGGGTGCGGCCGGCCAGCGTCACCAGGTCCTGGGAGTCGCTGACGTTTCCGGATGCGGTGAGCAGGGAAGGCGCCCCGGCACCGGCGATGGCGGCGGCCACCACGGCGACGGCGACGATCAACCGGGTGCGCACATGGGTGGGACGGCCGGTGCCCACGGGGGTCTGCTGGGCGGTCCCCACGGGGTCCGTCTGCCTGCCTGTGCGCCGAGGCCGCTTTTTCTGCACCGGTGCTCGCATTCCTGAACTCGTCTACCCAGGGGCCCGGGTGGCACCCCGTCAGCTCGGTGCCAAGTGGTGCGTACACCCGGTTCGTACGGTTCCCGACCCTCCCAGCGCCGGTGGGTGGTGGTCGTGCATCACCTGACCCCGCCACCCGAAGGAGTGAACATCGGAGGGGAGTTGGCGGGCAAGTTCCAGTGGCGTGTGCACGCCTGTTGTGCGGCACGCCGGTTGGACGCACGCGGCATGCTTTGACAGTATTCGCCACTGCCGCCCGCCCGGAATGGCGGATTCTCCCCCAAAGCAGGCGCCTGACCTGCGAGGTCGTATCAATTCGAGGGCGCTTGCCAGCCTTTGGCGAAAGCTGTGAAGACCTCGTGCAGACTGGCTGAATGCGATCTGATCTCGTTTCGGACCCCGGCGACGCCAACCGCCCCAACGAGGACTTCGCCGGTGTCGGACTACCCGCTTCCGGACAGGGCGGTTGCGTGATCGTCCTGGACGGGGTGACACCGCCGCAGGGTGAGACGGGGTGTCTGCATTCCGTCCCCTGGTTCACCGCACGGCTCGGCGGCGCACTGACCGAACTGACCGTTTCGAGACGAGATCTGACGCTCCCGGAGGTTCTCTCACGGGCCCTCGCCCGGACCGCCGAAGCCCACGCGGACACCTGTGACCTTTCTCACCCGCGCACCCCGCAGGCAACCGTGGCCCTGGCCCGCTGGGCCGCCGACACGGTCGAGTACCTGGTGCTGTCCGACTCCGCGCTGCTCCTGAAGGCCCCCGGCGGCACGGTCACCCCGGTCCTGGACGACCGTCTGGCCCGGCTCCCGCGCTCCGCGCTCGCCACCGACGCCCTGGTGGACGCGAACCTGCGCAACAAGGAGGGCGGCTTCTTCACGGCGGCCGCCGACCCCGCGGTGGCCGCCCGCGCGGTCACCGGCACCGTGCCGCGCGGCGAGGTCCGCGCCCTGGCAGCGCTGACGGACGGGGCGACCCGCTGGACGGAGAAGTTCCGTGAGGGCGACTGGACGGCCCTGTTCGACATCGTCGAGAAGGAGGGCGCCCGCTCGCTGCTGGACCGGGTGCGGGAGCTGGAGGCGGCGGACAGCGAGCAGCGGGCGTTCCTGCGGCGCAGCAAGACGCACGACGACGCGACGGTGGTGTACGTGGAGCTGTAGCCGCCCGCCGCTCGGGGGTGCCTCGGGGGTTGCGCCTCGGAGGTGCCTCGGAGGTGCCTCGGGGGTGCCTACTTCTCCATGACGCCGTTCAACTGGTGCAGCAGCCGGGCCAGTTCCGCGACCTCGCGGCGGTCCCAGTGGGCGAGCTGGCTGACGTAGCGGGCGCGGCGGGCCTCGCGGACCTTGCCGACCCGGCCGCGGCCCTCGTCGGTGAGGGTGACGAGCCAGGCACGGCCGTCGGCGGGGTCGGGTTCGCGGGCGATCAGGCCCAGCTCCTCCAGGGCACGCAGCTGGCGGGACATGGTGGCCTTGCCGACGCCGATGTAGGCGGCGAGCTCCGTGGCCCGCTGCCCGCCCAGCTCGTCCAGCCGGATGAGCAGGCCGTACGCGGAGGACTCCAGGTCGGGATGGACCTCGCGGGCCATCTCGCCCTGGTTGGCCCGGGCGCGCCGCAGGAGCACGGTCAACTCCCGCTCCAGCGCCAGGAATTCCTGGTCTGCACCACTGGGCGTCATCTTCCCGGCGGCGCGGTGTGCGCCGTCGTTTCCGTGCTCGTGCACGTCAGCACCCCTGCTCGGTTTCGCGAATCTGAAAGTTTCTGCCAAAGGCCGTCATTGCCGCAGCTCCGTAAGTATTTCGCAGGCGTAGACCAACGGCGGCGCCCGGACCCCCTTCCCACGCCGTCATCTACGTGCGTAGCTTCTTTATCAGGCAATGAATGGCATGCCCACATCAGTGGACGCGACCCCCCACAGGTTCTGGCCCACAGGTTTGTTGCTCCCCACCTCACTCTCCCCGGAGGCACGTCATGCCCGTGCACAGACCCGGCTCCGTCCGCATCCCCCACACCGTCGCCGTCCTCCTCACGGCGCTGCTCGCGGCCCTCTCCTTCAGCCTTCCCCTCAGCTCCGCCCAGGCAGCCACGACACCCGGCCGAGGTTCCGCCTACATGGGCATGGGCGTCCTCGCCCACGACGGCCGGCACGGCACCCCCGCCCCGACCGCCGTCACCCAGACCGAGGGCGTGGACGTCGCCGGCTACCAGGGCAACGTCGCCTGGTCGACCCTGTGGAACAGCGGGGTGCGCTGGGCGTACACCAAGGCCACGGAAGGCACGTACTACACGAACCCGTACTTCGCCCAGCAGTACAACGGCTCGTACAACATCGGCATGATCCGCGGCGCCTATCACTTCGCCACCCCGGACACCACGAGCGGCGCCACCCAGGCGAGCTACTTCGTCGGCCACGGCGGCGGCTGGTCCAAGGACGGCAAGACCCTGCCGGGCGCGCTCGACATCGAGTGGAACCCGTACGGCGCCGAGTGCTACGGCAAGTCGGCGAGCGGGATGGTCAGCTGGATCGCGGACTTCCTGAACACCTACAAGTCGCTGACCGGCCGGGACGCCGTGATCTACACGGCCACCAGCTGGTGGAGCGACTGCACCGGGAACTACGGCGGCTTCGCGGCGAACAACCCGCTGTGGATCGCCCGCTACGCCTCGGACCCGGGGACGCTGCCGGCCGGCTGGTCGTACTACACGATGTGGCAGTACACCTCCTCCGGCCCGACCGTCGGCGACCACGACAAGTTCAACGGCGCACTGGACCGGGTGCAGGCCCTGGCCAACGGCTGACGGTTCACCGGTGGCCCCTGCCCGCGGGCGGGGGTCACTTTGTCCGTACAGCGCTGCGTTGGTGCTCTGCGTCGCCCCGGACGATCCTGGTCAGGAGAGGCTGCCGAGCAAGGGCGGGATGAGCGGCGATGGAGCGACAGGAGCGGGAGCGGGAGCGGCAGGAGACCTATACGGCCACGGCCACCATCGATGAGCAGGGCATCCTCACGAGCTGGAGCGATGGGGCCCGGCGGCTGCTCGGCTACGACTCCCCCGCCGTCGTCGGCCGACCCGCCACCGCGCTGCTCGGCGCCGAGGGCGGAGCGGCCCGCCGGGTGCTGGCCGGGCGGGAGCGCTGGAACGGTGTCGTCCCGCTGCGCCACCGGGACGGCCGGCTCCTGGAACTGGGCGTGCTCGTCCATCGCCGCACCTCGCAGACCGGGGTCACCGACTGGCTCGTGGTGAGCGCCGTACCGGCCCGGGCGCAGCCGCCGCGGGGCGAGCCGCTGGAGGAGTGGACGTTCCTGCAGTCCCCGTTCCCGCTGGCCATCTTCGACACCGGGCTGCGCCTGGTGCGCGCCAACCGCCGGATGGAGCGCGCCCTCACCCTGCCCGAGGCCGCGGTGCGCGGGCTGCGGCTGCCGCACATCATGCCCGGCGCCGCGAGCGAGGAGGCCGACCGGTCGATGCGGCGCGCGCTGGAGTCCGGCCGGCCGCAGGAGATCGCGCTGCGGCTCGGCCCGGAACTGGGCCGCAGCACCGTGCTCACCCCCCTGAAGGACGCCGGCGGCCGGGTACGGGCCATCTGCCTCTCCGCCCGCCCGGCCACCGCCCAGGACTCCGGGACCACCCCGACCGACACACCCGCCGGCCGGCCCCCGGACCAGACCCGGGCCGCCCAGGAACTCGCCGAGACCACGGTCCCCGCGCTCGCCGACGCCATGGTGCTCGACCTGCTGGACACGCCGGCCGAGGAGACGGAGGGGGTGGTGGCGGAAGGGGCACGTGAGGCACGTGAGGCTTCAGGCGCCGAAGAGGGTGAGGGGGCCACAGGGGTCGGAGAGGGCGAGCAGAGCGTGCGGCGCGCCGAGGCGGTGCTGTTGCGGCGTGTCGCCATGTGCGGCGTACCGGACGTCGGACGGTACGCCGGCGGCGCCGGGGTCGGGGAGACCGTCGGCTGTCCGGTGGAGTCCCCGGCCGCCCGGTGTCTGCTGGAGGGCCGGCCGTTGGTGTTCGACACCGCGGACCCGGCTGTCGCCGGCTGGGTGGCGGTGGATCCCGGTGCGGCCTGGGTGCGGGCGGCCGGGGTGGGCTCATTGCTGGCCGTGCCGCTGGCGGCCCCGGGCGGTGCGCTCGGCGTGGCCCTGTTCGGCCGGCGGCACGACCGGGAGCCGTTCGGGCGGGAGGATCTGCGCCAGGCCCAGGAGTGCACGGCCCGGGCGGCCGCCGGCATCCGCCAGGCCCGCGACCACGCCCGGGCCCGTACCACCACGATGGCTCTGCAGCGCAGCCTGCTCCCGCACACCCTGCCCGACCAGGCGGCCCTGGAGATCGCCACCCGTTATCTGCCCGCCGCCACCCGGGCCGGGGTGGGCGGTGACTGGTTCGACGTGATCCCGTTGTCCGGCGCCCGGGTCGCCCTGGTGGTCGGCGACGTGGTCGGGCACGGCATCCGCGCCTCGGCGACCATGGGCCGGCTGCGCACCGCGGTCCGCACGCTCGCCGACGTCGACCTGCCGCCCGACGAACTGCTCACCCACCTCGACGACCTCGTCCTGCGCCTCGCCGCCGACGAGAGCAGCGCGGACCCGGCCGGGGACACCGCCGGCGGCATCGGCACCACCTGTCTGTACGCCGTCTACGACCCGGTCTCCCGCCGGTGCACCCTGGCCCGCGCCGGGCATCCACCGCCCGCCGTGGTCACCCCGGACGGCGCCGTCCGCTTCGTCGACGTACCCGCGGGGCCGCCGCTCGGACTCGGCGGGCTGCCCTTCGAGGCCTGCGAGACCGATCTCGCCGAGGGCAGTCTGCTCGCCCTGTACACCGACGGGCTGTTCGAGGCGCGCGAGCACGACATCGACGAGGCGCTGGACAAGATGTTCGCCGCGCTCGGCCGGCCCGCGAAGTCCCTGGACTCGGTCTGCGACCACGTGCTCACCGCGCTGCTCAGCCACCGCCCGGACGACGACATCGCCCTGCTCGTCGCCCGTACCCGGGCCCTGCACGAGGACCGGGTCGTCGCCTGGGAGCTGCCGGACGACCCGACCGTGGTCGCCCATGCCCGCCGTCTCACCGACGAGCAGCTGTCCGTGTGGGGGCTTGAGGAGGCCGCCTTCACCACCGAGCTGATGGTCAGCGAGCTGGTCACCAACGCCATCCGCTACGGCCGCCCGCCCATCCAGCTCCGGCTGATCCACCAGGACGCGAACCTGATCTGCGAGGTGTACGACGCCAGCGGCACCACGCCGCACATGCGGCGCGCCCGCATCTTCGACGAGGGCGGCCGGGGCCTGCTGCTGGTCGCCCAGCTCGCCGACCGCTGGGGCACCCGGCACGACCGGGTCGGCAAGACGGTGTGGGCGGAGCAGTCGCTCTCGGCGGCCACCGAGTGATCCTGCGGGCCCACCGCGTGACTCAGCCATTGCCGCCGTTGCCGCCCCGGCCGCCCTGACCGCTCGTCTCGCAGCCGACGCCGAGGCAGATCCCGCCGCTCCCGCCCTGCCCGCCGTTGCCGCCGTCGCCCGTGCCCACTGCGTTGCCGCCGTTCCCGCCGGCGCCGCCGTTGACGCTGCCCGAGCAGACGCCGACGCAGAGCCCGCCGTTGCCGCCCTTGGTGCCGTCCTGGCCCGCGGCGCCGTCGGTGCCGTTGCCGCCGTTGGCACTGCCGTTGCAGAGCCCTGCGCAGATGCCGCCGTCGGATCCGGCGGTGCCGTTGACGGTGCCGTTGCAGTTGCCCGCACAGATGCCGTCACCGACGCGGACGCTGCCGTTGCCGACATGGACGCTGCTGAGGCCGGACGAGCCGCTGCCCGCTCCTCCGCCGAAGGAACCGGTGTCGGCCATCGCGGCCGGGGTCATCGCGCCTCCGGCGATCACCACGGTCGAGACCGCGAGACCGAGACCGAACTTCCAGGAGTACCTGCGCATGGGATTTCTCTTTCTCCGTATTTCTCTTCGGGGCATTTATCTTCGGGTTACTAGGAATCCAGAAGACCGAGCCAGTCGCCGCTCAGAATCTGGCGTTCCCACGTACTGATCTCCTTTTCCGAGATCTTGTACTTCTTGGCCGCGTCGGCCTGGGTCACCCGGCCGGTCAGCACGCTCAGCGCGATCCGTGCCTTGTCCAGGTCCGTGAGTTCCGACTTCGGTTTGTCGGGCAGGTCCTGCACCGAGAGGCAGCCTGGCTTGCCGGGTTGGCCCGGCTGGCCCGGCTGGCCGGGCGCGCCGCCCTTGCCGCCAGCGCCGCCCTCTCCGCAGTGGTCGGACTGGTGGGCCAGGGCCGAGATGCCCGTGGGGGCCGAGGCCGGGTGGGTGGCTGCCTGGGCGCCGCACGCGGTGACGGTGACGACTGCCAGGGAGGCCGCCGCGAGAAGGATGGGCCGCTGCCAGAGGCTGGTGGACATCGTGGGCTCCGTTTCCGATCAGAAGGTGAGATGAGGTGAGTGAGAGAGGGGATTCCGGGTGGGGGTGGAGGCCGGACGGCCCCCACCCCGTGGACGGTCCGAGGACGTGGACGGTCAGAAGATGCTGAACCCTCCTGCCCCGCCGCCACCGCCGGCGCCGCCGAGAAGGCCGCCCAGGCCACCCGCGCCACCGGCACCGCCGGCGCCGCCCTGGAAGACGCTGTCGCCGCCCTTTCCGCCGCCGCCGCCGTTGCCGCCGAAGAGGGTGCCGTCGCCGCCGCTGCCGCCGCTGCCGCCGCCACCGCCGGAGAGGATGCCGGAGCCGCCGGCCCCGCCGCCGCCGCCGTTGCCGCCGATGACGCCTTCGCCGCCGCCACCGCCGCCACCGCCGCCACCGCCGGAGAGGACGCCGTTGCCGCCCGCGCCGCCGGCGCCGCCGTCCCCGCCGACGCCGAGGACGCTGCCGCCACCGGAGCCGCCGGACCCGCCACCGCCGCCGATCAGACCGCCGCCGCCGGCACCACCGGCACCACCGGCGCCTCCGCCATGGACGAAGGCCACGGTCGAGGCGGGCATCGGGGCGGCCATCGCGCTGGACACAGGGATGAGGACGCCTCCGGTGACCAGGGCGGCCGAGGCCGCGAGCGTGGCCAGCCGGATGCCCCGGCGCTTCGGACGGACTTCGCTGTGGGTGTGGACCTTACGAGTCATGATTTTTCTCCCATTCGATACGAGGAATTCCGGAGAGGAATCCGGAGAGGATTTCCGTTCTCCGTGCCTCCGCATTTCCTGTGCGGTGAGGCCGTACCTCAAGTAGGCCCGAGCGGGAGAGATGGGTCACGTTCCGAGGACTCGGGACTTGACGCGCCGCAGATCCTGTGGTCTCAGGCGAGGAAGGGCCGGGCCCAGGACGGCGGCTCCGGTGGCGGAACGCGGTCCACCACGGTCGGCGTACGGCCCCTGGGGCCGGTGCCGGCGAGGGCCGCGCGCAGGGCCGTGACGAACTCCAGGCAGCTGTCGTGCCGGTCGTCCGGCGCCTTGGCCAGGGCCTTGCGCACGACGTCGGCGGCGAGCGCCGGGATGTCGGGGCGTTCCTCGGTGAGGGTCGGCGGTGGGTCGTACTGGTGGGCCCAGAGCAGGTCGAGGTGGTCCGCCCGCTGGAAGGGCGGGGCACCCGCGAGCATCTCGTGGACCACGCAGGCCAGGCTGTACAGGTCGGCGCGGCCGTCCACCGGGCGCCCGGCGATCCGCTCGGGGGCCACGTAGTCGAGGGTGCCGACGAACTCGCCGGCGGTGGTGAACCCGGTGAGCGACAGCGACTTCTTCGCCAGCCCGAAGTCGGTGAGATAGACGTGCTCGGGGTGCTCGCTGTCGATGCCCTTGGCGACCAGCACGTTGGCGGGCTTGACGTCCCGGTGCACGAGGTCGCGGGCGTGGGCCGCGTCCAGCGCGGAGGCCAGCTGGGCCGTGATGCGCAGCGCGGCGGGCACCGGCAGGCGGCTCTCCCGGTCGATCAGGGCGCGCAGGTCCAGACCGGCGACGAGGCACATGGCGATGTAGAGGATCCCGTCGGCCTCGCCGGCCTCGAAGACGGGGACGATGTGCGGGTGCTCGATGGCCGCGGCCACCCGCGACTCCTGCTCGAAACGGCGGCGGAAGGCCTCGTTGCGCGTGTACTCGGGCGCGAGCAGCTTGAGCGCGACCGTCCGGCCGAGCCGCAGGTCCCTGGCCCGGTAGACGACGGCCATGCCACCGCGGCCGAGCTCGCGCTCCACCCGGTAGCCCGCGATCTCGGCCCCGATCAGGCCGGAGGGGCTCTTGGGGGGCCAACTCACGCCTGAATTCTATCGACCTGTGCCGGTATGCGGGCATGGCGACCGCACCGGGACACAAGGGCGCATGGCGAAGGCCCGGGCCTCCCTCACGGGACCCGGGCCTCCGGCTATCCGGCTGCGTCCGTCACGCCGCGACCGGAATCTGCGGCGTCGCGCCGTTCTCGGCGGGCGCGAGCGCCAGCTCCAGGACCTGGCGGACGTCGGTCACGGTGTGGACGTCGAGCTTGTCCAGCACCTCGGCCGGGACGTCGTCCAGGTCGGGTTCATTGCGCTTGGGGATGATCACGGTGGTCACCCCGGCACGCTGGGCGGCGAGCAGCTTCTGCTTCACCCCGCCGATCGGCAGCACGCGGCCGGTCAGCGAGACCTCGCCGGTCATCGCCACGTCCGTGCGGACCAGCCGGCCGGAGAGGAGGGACGCGAGGGCCGTCGTCATGGTGATGCCCGCGCTCGGGCCGTCCTTCGGGACCGCGCCCGCCGGGAAGTGGATGTGCACACCCCGGTCCTTCAAGTCGGCCACCGGCAGCTCCAGTTCGGCACCGTGACTGCGCAGGAAGCTCAGCGCGATCTGCGCCGACTCCTTCATCACGTCACCCAGCTGACCGGTGAGGGTCAGCCCCGCCGCGCCCGTCTCCGGGTCGGCCAGGGACGCCTCCACGAAGAGGACGTCTCCGCCCGCTCCGGTGACCGCGAGGCCCGTCGCCACGCCGGGCACGGACGTACGGCGCTCGGCCGGGTCCTGGGCGGACTCGGGCACGTGGTGCGGACGGCCGAGGAGACCGCGCAGATCCTCGTCCCGGACGGTGAACGGCAGCTCCCGCTCGCCGAGTTCGTGCTGGGCCGCGACCTTGCGGAGCAGACGGGCGATCGAGCGCTCCAGGGTGCGCACGCCCGCTTCCCGGGTGTACTCGCCGGCGAGCTTGCGCAGCGCGCCCTCGTCGATCGTGACCTCGTCCGTGTTCAGGCCGGCCCGCTCCAGCTGGCGCGGGAGCAGGTGGTCCCGGGCGATGACGACCTTCTCGTCCTCGGTGTAGCCGTCGAGCCGGACGATCTCCATCCGGTCGGCGAGCGCCTCCGGGATGGCCTCCAGGACGTTGGCGGTGGCGAGGAAGACCACGTCCGACAGGTCGAGCTCGACCTCCAGGTAGTGGTCCCGGAAGGTGTGGTTCTGCGCGGGGTCCAGCACCTCCAGCAGGGCCGCGGCCGGGTCGCCGCGGAAGTCGGAGCCCACCTTGTCGATCTCGTCGAGCAGGACGACCGGGTTCATGGAACCGGCCTCCTTGATCGCGCGCACGATCCGGCCGGGCAGCGCGCCGACGTACGTACGCCGGTGGCCGCGGACCTCGGCCTCGTCACGGACGCCGCCGAGGGCGACGCGGACGAACTTCCGCCCCATCGCGTGCGCGACGGACTCGCCGAGCGAGGTCTTGCCGACGCCGGGCGGGCCGACGAGCGCCAGTACGGCACCGCCGCGCCGGCCGCCGATGACGCCGAGGCCGCGCTCACCGCGCCGCTTGCGCACCGCCAGGTACTCGGTGATGCGCTCCTTCACGTCCTCCAGGCCCGCGTGCTCGGCGTCCAGGATCGCCTTGGCGCCCTGGATGTCGTACGCGTCCTCGGTGCGCTCGTTCCACGGCATCTCCAGCACCGTGTCCAGCCAGGTACGGATCCACGATCCCTCGGGCGACTGGTCGCTGGACCGCTCCAGCTTGTCGACCTCCTTGAGCGCGGCCTCGCGGACCTTCTCCGGCAGGTCGGCGGCCTCGACCCGGGCGCGGTAGTCGTCGGACTCCTCGCCCGCGTCCTCGGCATCGCCGTTCAGTTCGCGCAGTTCCTTGCGGACGGCCTCCAGCTGACGGCGCAGCAGGAACTCGCGCTGCTGCTTGTCGACGCCCTCCTGGACGTCCTTGGCGATGGTCTCGGCCACGTCCTGCTCGGCGAGGTGGTCGCGGAGCGCCTGCGTGGCGAGCTTGAGCCGGGCGACCGGGTCGGCGGTCTCCAGCAGTTCGACCTTCTGTTCGATGGTGAGGAACGGCGAGTAGCCGGAGTTGTCGGCCAGTGCCGAGACGTCCTCGATCGCCTGGACCCGGTCCACGACCTGCCAGGCGCCGCGCTTCTTGAGCCAGTTGGTGGCGAGGGCCTTGTACTCCTTGACGAGGTCCGCGACCTGGCCCGGCAGCGGGTCCGGCACGGTCTCGTCGATGCTCGCGCCCTCGACCCACAGGGCGGCGCCGGGGCCGGTCGTACCGGCGCCGATCCGCACCCGGCCGCGGCCGCGGATCAGAGCCCCCGGGTCACCGTCGGCCAGCCGGCCGACCTGCTCGACCGTACCGAGCACACCGGTCTTGGCGTACGTGCCGTCGACGCGCGGCACCAGCAGCACCTTGGGCTTCCCGGGCGCCGACCGGGCAGCGGCCTGCGCGGCCTCCACCGCGGCTCGCACCTCGGCATCGCTCAGGTCCAGCGGAACCACCATCCCGGGCAGCACGACCTCGTCGTCGAGCGGCAGCACGGGCAGGACGAGCGTGAACGCCGTGGACTCAGCAGCCATGATCTCCCTTTCGGCAGTCAACTTGAGCTATGCCGACTCAACCTCTGGGCAGGGGCTGGTGTTCCCCATGCTTGTTCGCTGTGAGCGATCAGGGGATGACCGAGAGGTTCTCGCAGGTGAGCGGGGGTCAGATCGGCTGCGCCCAACGGCGCACCACGGGCCAGCCCATGACCCCTATGGTCAGAGCGATCAGATGGCCCCAGTCCGTCATCGGGTCCACGAACTCGGCCAGGTCGTTCAGGAGGAGGCCGGCGAACACGGTGAGGAGGGGCCAGCGGAGCCAGGGCTGGAGGAGGCCGGCCAGGGCGCCGGTGCTGGCGGCGACGCCGAAGCTGATGCCGTAGTCCAGGCGGTGCAGGGAGGTCTCCGGGAGGTGGCCGGCCAGGACGGCCAGGCCCACCGGGATCTCCGTCGCCAGCGTGGCCAGGACGTGCCCGGCGAGGAAGACACAGATTGCCCGTGCTCCGCCTATCCGCCGTTCCAGCGCGGTGAGCACCAGCACGAAGGCGGCCGAGTACGGCGAGAGGATCCCGCCCGCGATCCACAGCCCGCTCGCCAGGAGCACCACCGCGGGCGACTGCACCAGGTGGGCGACGTCCGTGCTGGAGTCCTGGTAGAGCGTGTTCATCAGCCCGGGGTCGGCCACGGCCGCGATCACGGAGGTGACGGCCAGGACGGACGCGTAGGCGAAGGTGAAGGGCGTGCCGGACGGAGTGGGCAGCAGGCGCAACAGCCGTGCGGCGAGCGGGTTCGGACGGACCTCGACGGGGACGGGAGCCGGCGCCTGGGGCGTGGTGCCGCGCTGGCGGGGCATGCCGTCCAGCAGGGCGGCGAGCGCGGGGGCCGGGACGGCGGCGGTGCCGTCGGACAGGGGCGTGCCCGTCAGGGGCGGGGACGCGGCCGTCGCAGGGCCCGTCGCGGTCCGTTCCACGATGTGGCGCTCCTTCCGTTGCGCCCACCATTGGGGCTCGGCGGGCCGCGTGTCTATGACCGACGCCACGCGCGAGCCGATTCACAGCAACCTCTCACGCTGCGACGGCGTCCGCATCCCGGGGCCGCGCGTCGCACGAACGGGTGCCTCGCACCGGGAACGGCACCCCGTCACCCGCAATTCCCGTGAACGACAAGGCTCGTTCAAGCAAGATGGAAGCATGACTGCCGCCCACGACATCTCCGTCGACTCCCCCGTGGTTCTCGACCGGCGGGACGGGCCGTACGGCGAGGTGGTGCTGCGCCGGCACGGGGCGCTGCTCCAGATCATCGCCAACGGGTGCTTCCTGATGGACACCTCGGACGGCCGTTCGGAACGGCTGCTGGTCGAGGCCGCGGCGGCCGCGCTGGACGGGCGGCCGGACCCGTCGGTGCTGATCGGGGGCCTCGGCGTCGGGTTCTCGCTGGCACACGCCGTCGCGGATCGGCGCTGGGGGCGGATCACCGTCGTGGAGCGCGAGCGGGCCGTGGTCGACTGGCACCGGGACGGGCCGCTCGGGGAGGTGTCGGCCGGGGCGCTCGGCGATCCGCGCACCGAAGTCGTGTGTGAAGACCTTGTGTCGTACGTCCGTGAGACATCGGACACGTTCGACGCGCTGTGTCTGGACATCGACAACGGGCCGGGCTGGACCGTCACGGACGGCAACGGGAGCCTGTACACCGCGGCCGGACTCGCTTCCTGCGCAAGGGTGTTGAGACCGGGCGGGGTGCTGGCCGTGTGGTCGGCCCGGCCCTCTCCGGAATTTGAAGGAAGCTTGTGGAATGCCGGGTTCCAACAGGTGCGTACCGAAGAGGTGCCGGTTGCCCGGGGCGTTCCGGACGCCGTGCACCTCGCGGTCCGACCTGGATAGCGACAGCGCGGTGGATCCCCGTAGGGTGCTGCCCTGACGCGGATCATTCAACGGATCAACCATGCGTCGGACGCAGACATGGGATCACCCCACTGATTCCGGAAAGCAACAAGCAGGGGCGGGCGATGGAGCAGACACACACCTCCCAGAGCGGCGCGGCGACGAGCACCCCGGGCGCCCAGCGCCGGGTGCTGGTCGTCGAGGACGACCCCACGATCGTCGATGCCATCGCGGCCCGGCTTCGTGCCGAGGGATTTCTCGTGCAGACCGCGATGGACGGACCGGCCGCGGTCGACACGGCCGAGGCCTGGCAGCCCGACCTGCTGATCCTCGACATCATGCTGCCGGGTTTCGACGGCCTTGAGGTCTGCCGGCGGGTGCAGGCGCAGCGGCCGGTGCCGGTGCTGATGCTGACCGCGCGGGACGACGAGACGGACATGCTGGTCGGTCTCGGGGTCGGCGCGGACGACTACATGACCAAGCCGTTCTCGATGCGCGAGCTGGCGGCACGCGTGCACGTGCTGCTGCGCCGCGTGGAGCGGGCGGCCCTCGCCGCCACCACGCCCCGCTCCGGCATCCTGCGCCTCGGCGAGCTGGAGATCGACCACGCGCAGCGCCGGGTCCGGGTGAAGTCCGAGGACGTCCATCTGACGCCCACCGAGTTCGACCTGCTGGTCTGCCTGGCGAACACCCCGCGCGCGGTGCTCTCCCGGGAGCAGCTGCTGGCCGAGGTGTGGGACTGGGCGGACGCCTCCGGCACCCGTACGGTCGACAGCCACATCAAGGCGCTGCGCCGGAAGATCGGCGCCGAGCGGATCCGTACGGTGCACGGCGTGGGCTACGCCCTGGAGACGCCGACCCCGTGAGCGGCGACGGGCGCCAGGCCGCACAGAGGAACCCCGGGGCCCTCGGCGAGGAGCCCTGGGGCGGCGTACGCCCGTTCTCGATCAAGACCAAGCTGGGTGCGCTGGTCGTCATCTCGGTGCTGATCACCACCGGCCTGTCGATGATCGCGGTGCAGACCAAGACCGAGCTGCGCTTCATCACGGTCTTCTCGATGATCGCCACGCTGCTGATCACGCAGTTCGTGGCGCACTCGCTGACCATGCCGCTGGACGAGATGAACACCGTGGCGCGGTCGATCTCGCAGGGCGACTACACGCGCCGCGTGCGCGAGAACCGCCGGGACGAGCTGGGCGACCTGGCCGAGACGATCAACGTCATGGCCGACGAGCTGGAGGCGCAGGACCGGCAGCGCAAGGAACTGGTCGCGAACGTCTCCCATGAGCTGCGCACGCCCATCGCCGGGCTGCGCGCGGTGCTGGAGAACATCGTCGACGGGGTCACCGAGGCCGACCAGGAGACCATGCGCACGGCCCTGAAGCAGACCGAGCGCCTCGGCCGGCTGGTGGAGACCCTGCTGGACCTGTCCCGGCTGGACAACGGCGTCGTACCGCTGAAGATGCGGCGCTTCGAGGTGTGGCCGTATCTGTCGGGCGTGCTGAAGGAGGCCAACATGGTCGCCTCGGCGCGGGCGGGCATCGCCTCCGGCTCCGGCAGTCACACCCGTACCGACGTCCACCTCCACCTGGACGTCTCCCCGCCGGAGCTGACCGCGCACGCGGACCCCGAGCGGATCCACCAGGTCGTGGCCAACCTGATCGACAACGCGGTCAAGCACAGCCCGCCGCACGGCCGGGTCACGGTGAAGGCGCGGCGCGGGCCGCAGCCGGAGTCGCTGGAGCTGGAGGTCCTGGACGAGGGTCCGGGCATTCCGCGCTCGGAGTGGCACCGGGTCTTCGAGCGTTTCAACCGGGGCGCGGTGACCCGGCCGCACGGTCCGGGCAGCGACGGCGGTACGGGGCTCGGGCTGGCGATCGCCCGCTGGGCGGTGGATCTGCACGGCGGCCGGATCGGTGTGGCCGAATCCGATCGCGGCTGCCGGATCATCGTCACCCTTCCGGGACTGACTTCCCTCCCTGGTTGACGTACAGTCCGAACCGGAAGCACAAGATCCATGCTGCTCGGCGCCGCACAGGCGCAGCTGGACACGTGTGATCAGGGACAAGGCCGCGCCACCCGTCGAACGAAGGCGCGCCGGGCCCGGGCCGGTGCACCCTCACACACCTTCCCGCATGCGGAACCACGCTTGTTTCCCGCCATATCAAGCCCTGAAACAAGATTTCCGATGTGACTTACGCGACGATGACCTTGCTCGACCTGACCTTCCCGGCCGCAGAGGCGTAGCCTTTATTCCCGCTGTCCATCACCTTGTGAAGCGGAAGAGGGCGGTTGCCGCCGTGTCGCCACAGTCCCCCAGTAACCCGAGCGTCTCCACCGACGACCAGGCCGGGAAGAACCCCGCTGCCGCGTTCGGTCCGAACGAGTGGCTCGTCGACGAGATCTATCAGCAGTACCTCCAGGACCCGAATTCGGTAGACCGTGCCTGGTGGGACTTCTTCGCCGATTACAAGCCGGGTGCACCTGCCACCCCGGCTCCGGCGGGTACTGCGGCCGCGGGGGCCGCAGGGACCACCACCACGGCCCCGCAGGCCCAGCCCGCGGCCCCTGCCCCGCAGGCCGCCGCAGCGCCGGCTCCGGCCGCTCCGAAGCCCGCCGCGGCCCCCGCCCCGGCACCGGCTCCCGCGGCCCAGGCCGCGGCTCCGGCCCCGGCCAAGCCGGCGCAGCCCGCACAGGCGCCCGCTCAGCCGAAGCCGGCCGCCGCACCGGCCGCCAAGGCCGCACCGGCCGCCGCGGCCCCCGAGGGCCCGGAGCTGATCACGCTGCGCGGCCCGGCCGCCGCGGTCGCCAAGAACATGAACGCCTCGCTGGAGCTGCCGACGGCCACCTCGGTCCGCGCGGTCCCGGTGAAGCTGCTGTTCGACAACCGCATCGTCATCAACAACCACCTCAAGCGCGCCCGCGGCGGGAAGATCTCCTTCACGCACCTGATCGGGTACGCGATGGTGCAGGCCATCAAGGCCATGCCGGCGATGAACTGGTCGTTCGGCGAGAAGGACGGCAAGCCGACCCTCATCAAGCCGGCCCACGTCAACCTCGGCCTGGCCATCGACCTGGTGAAGCCCAACGGCGACCGCCAGCTCGTCGTGGCCGCCATCAAGAAGGCCGAGACGCTGAACTTCTTCGAGTTCTGGCAGGCCTACGAGGACATCGTCCGCCGCGCCCGTGACGGCAAGCTGACGATGGACGACTTCACCGGTGTCACGGTCTCCCTGACCAACCCCGGCGGCCTCGGCACCGTCCACTCGGTCCCGCGCCTCATGCCCGGCCAGTCGGTCATCATGGGCGTCGGCTCCATGGACTACCCGGCGGAGTTCCAGGGCACCAGCCAGGACACCCTGAACAAGCTCGGCATCTCGAAGGTCATGACGCTCACGTCGACCTACGACCACCGGGTGATCCAGGGTGCCGCCTCCGGCGAGTTCCTGCGCTCCGTCGCCAACCTGCTCCTCGGCGAGAACGGCTTCTACGACGACATCTTCGAGGCCCTGCGGATTCCGTACGAGCCGGTCCGCTGGCTGCGGGACATCGACGCCAGCCACGACGACGACGTCACCAAGGCCGCCCGGGTCTTCGAGCTGATCCACTCCTACCGGGTCCGCGGCCACGTCATGGCCGACACCGACCCGCTGGAGTACAAGCAGCGCAAGCACCCCGACCTCGACATCACCGAGCACGGGCTCACCCTGTGGGACCTGGAGCGCGAGTTCGCGGTCGGCGGCTTCGCCGGCAAGTCCCTGATGAAGCTGCGCGACATCCTCGGCGTGCTGCGCGACTCGTACTGCCGCACCACCGGCATCGAGTTCATGCACATCCAGGACCCCAAGCAGCGCAAGTGGATCCAGGACCGCGTCGAGCGCCGGCACGCCAAGCCGGAGCGCGAGGAGCAGCTGCGCATCCTGCGCCGGCTGAACGCGGCGGAGGCCTTCGAGACCTTCCTGCAGACGAAGTACGTCGGCCAGAAGCGCTTCTCCCTGGAGGGCGGCGAGTCCGTCATCCCGCTGCTCGACGCGGTGATCGACTCGGCGGCCGAGTCCCGTCTGGACGAGGTCGTCATCGGCATGGCCCACCGCGGCCGCCTGAACGTGCTGGCCAAC